>NZ_MUHD01000027.1:207356-224373 GCF_002217395.1 Flavobacterium plurextorum
AGGGAGGGACTAAATTTCACACTCATGATAAAACCAGTGCGAACAGAAATGTATTTTGAAATACTCATTTTCTTTTCGGTTTGATTGTTTAAGGATTCTTAGAATCGCTTTTACAAAATAGAATCGCAAAACAATAGGAGTAAACAAACCGCAAGCTGTTTGTCCGTTTTTCTCGGAGGAGAGAGACAATGAAGTTTTTTTATTTAGAAAGATTAGAGAAGATAGAAGATAGAGAATAGATTATAGAAGAAAGATTATAGAAGAAAGATTATAGAAGAAAGAGGATAGAAGAAAGATTTCGGTAGTGTTAAACTTGAAACTTGAAGCTTGAGACTTGAGACTTGAAACTTGAAACAAAACAGATAAAAGAAACAAAATAAAAATATTATGATAAAAAGAATTAAAATCGAAGCTTACCAAGTGGGTTTGGTATTCGAGAACGGAAAATTAGTGAATGTATTAGAAGCGGGTTTGCATTGGATTTTAGGAGACAAAAATGTAATGACTTACCATATGAATACAGCTTTTCAGGCGCCATTTGAGTTGAATATTTTGTTGCAAAACGAAAAATTGGCTTCTATGTTGCAAATTGTTGAGGTTGCCGATAATGAGATTGTTTTGCAATTCGTAAACGGAAACTTTAAAGGTGTTTTGCCTGCGGGCAGATTTGCTTTTTGGAAAGGTATTGTGAAAAATGAATTCACAAGAGTGGATGTTTCTAAAATTGAAATTACAGAGAATGTTGCTGTCAATTTGTTAGAAAATACTCAATTGAGACTTTTTACAAGAAAGTATATTGTTTCAAGCAATGATAAAGCATTGTTGTTTGTAAACGGAACTTTTGTAAAAGAGTTAAAAGCCGGAACACACTACTTTTGGAACAACGCTATCACGATCGAAGTTAAAACTGTTGATGCAAGACAACAACAAGTCGAGATTTCTGGTCAGGAATTGTTAACGAAGGATAAAGCAGGATTACGAATCAACTTTTTTGTGAGATACCAAGTGGTTGATATCATGAAAGCTTTGGTCGATAATAAAGACTTTGATAAACAATTGTATGTAGCCATGCAATTGGCTTTGAGAGCTTTTGTTGGTGGATTGACTTTGGATGAATTATTGAGCAAAAAGGACACCATTGCCGAAGCGATTTTGGATGAAGTAACGACTAAGATCAACGAGTTGGGATTGGTAATTTCTGATGCCGGAATTCGCGATGTAATCTTGCCAGGAGATATGAAGGAAATCATGAATCAGGTTTTGGTTGCCGAGAAAAAAGCGCAAGCTAACAGTATCATGCGAAGAGAAGAAACCGCCGCAACCAGAAGTTTGCTAAACACTGCAAAGCTGATGGAAGAAAACGAAATGTTGTGGAAATTGAAAGAAATGGAATATGTGGAGAAAATCGCTGATAAAATTGGTGAAATCACAATTTCAGGCGGTGGAAACGTTATCAGTCAATTAAAGGAAATCTTCGTGAAATAAAAAAGGCTGTCTAATAAAAGACAGCCTTTTTCTTTGGTTAATTATTTTGATTTTTAATTGAATTCACAATCGGGAGACTCGTTCGAACAAGAGAGAAATGCAAAACTTATAAATAGAAATCTTCGAGCTGGTTTGTTGCAAATAACTTAATTTTTGTAAAATTTGTTAAATTATCACAAAATATACTACATTTGTATCTGTAATTAAAAAACAGAAAAATACATATGATACTTTCAATAAGCAAAAATTTTGAACATTTAGCCGGAGATTTTCCAGCTGAGATGTTTGGATGCGTATGTATTTTTATGAAAGGATAATGTAAAATTAAGAGTTAAACTCATCATAAAATAGAAAAGCGTCCTAATTTCAGGGCGCTTTTTTTGTTTTTAGCACTTCGACTTCGCTTAAAAAGCACTTCGACTTCGCTCAGTGTGACAATAAAAATCGCTCAGTGTGACAAGAAAAATGTTTCGACTTTGCTCAATATGACAACAAAAAGATGAAAAATAAACCTTAACCAAAAATATTTTAAAAAAATAATTGACCAAATGTTTAATGATTAATCAAAATAGCGAAATATAATCTTGGAAAGTAATCTGATGAGTAACAGTCATTTGATAAAAAGATAAATCTGCACCAGTTTGCGGACAGGGATTTCTTTGTTTTAATTTTAGGGTTAATTGATTGATAGTCAGAAAATTAATCTTAAAAAATATTTGGAAATATGATTTTTTCGATATTATCTTTGCCTGACAAAATTGAAGCAACGAGTTTCAAACAACAACAACAACAACAACAACAACAACAACAATTTTAAAAAATAAAACAAAATGAGTTTTAAATTATACATATACAACCCAAGACTAGCAGCCGCGACTTCGAATAGTGAATGCTTTTACATGTTGGTGCATCAATATAGACAATAGGATAATTATATCGTATTTGTTATGAAGCACCTTTTATTGGGTGCTTTTTTTTTGCCTTAGAGGCAAAGACAGAAAGTGACAAAGGTTCAGAGTTCAAAAAGAAAAAGCGTAACTGCTTAGTCTCGAAGCTTCGGGATAGTATCTCAGAAGCTTAAAAAAGAAAGTTTAATAATAAAAATTTAAGGATGAATCAAAAAATAGGACTTAGGTCAGACTATAGTGGTCAAACAGATAAAGTGGAATTTAGTGAGCCGCCATTTGCCTCGAGAAGAAAGATGGATTTAGAGCTTATTAACCTATGGAATGGAAAGGTGAATTTTAAGGAAATTATATATATCATTTAGAGATATTTCTCTGTTAAAGCAATGGTGCTTTTGAACTTTTGTGGTATTGGATTTCTTAGAAAAGCCTTCGATTTCCTGAGATTCCCAAGAATTACAAAATCAAAATATCATGCAAAACAATACATTACAACAATATAAAAAAGCAATTAGAAAAAAATACGAGTTAGAAAAAGAAGGTAAATACTTTGATTATTTGTACAAGCCTTCTCGTGGAAAACTTCGTGATTTATGCTGGTTGATTTTCGAAAATAACCCAACAAAAGATGACTCGAATGTTTTTAGTAATCTTTTGGGCTTAGATTTCGATCACACCAAAAAGAATAAGTTTAAGGAGAAGAAAGATAAGTTTAGACCTATCGAAACTTTCTTTAAAGGTGAAACAGATCCATCAAATATAGATGCTATAAATATGGCAGCAATTTTGGTTGATTTTGAGCCGCGTCCTTTCAAAAAGTTTTACGAAAATTCTAAAACTGAAGAAACAAAACCAGTTAAACGGATTGAGAAAGCTAAAGCAGTTTTTGAAAAAAAGAGTTCTGTGAAAAAAGAAAAGGCTGAGAAAAAGTCTAAGAGAAGGAATTTTTTTCACGATTTTAAAAGTATGTTCTTCTAGTAAACAGAAGTTCGAAACTGCCAAAATGAAATTGGTAAATTGAAGAGATTTTCATTAAATAAAAAACGGCTGTCTAAAATTTAGACAGCCGTTTTTCTTTGGTTAATTATTTTGGAATTTTAATTGTGATCGTAGATTTTTGCGTAAAGATCTTTATAGATTTCTTTAATGATTTTACGTTTTAATTTTAGAGTAGGAGTAAGCTGACCTCCGTCGATAGACCAAACATCTGGAGTAAGCTCAAAACGTTTGATTTTTTCCCAGTTTCCAAATTTTTCATTGATGCTTTCGACTTCTTCATTTATACGTTTAATTACATCGGCATTGGCACTAATTGCGGCATCTGTATTTCCTAAAGTAATTTTATGAATTTTAGCCCATTCTTTTACGAACTCAAAATTTGGCTGAATAAAAGCACCAGGCATTTTTTCACCATCGCCAATTACCATAATCTGTTCAATAAAACGAGATTGTTTCATCGCGTTTTCAATGATTTGCGGTGCAATGTATTTTCCTCCTGATGTTTTGAACATTTCTTTTTTACGGTCAGTAATTTTCAAGAAACCTTCGCTGTCGATTTCACCAATATCACCAGTATGGAAATAACCGTCTTGTAAAGCTTCGGCAGTTTTTTCTGGATCTTTAAAATAACCTAACATTACATTTGGTCCTTTACAAAGAATTTCACCGTCTTCGGCAATTTTTACTTCGATGTTACGAATTGGTTTTCCAACGGTTCCAATTTTAAAACCTCTGTTTCTTTGATCGTTTACAGCAATTACAGGCGATGTTTCAGATAAACCGTAACCTTCCATAACTGGAATTTCTGCAGCAGCAAAAACTCTTGTTAAACGTGGCTGTAAAGCGGCGCTTCCAGAAACCATTAAATCTAAATTTCCTCCTAAACCTTCTTTCCATTTGCTGAAAATAAGTTTACGAGCAATTTTTAACTGGAACTCATACCAAGCACCGTTGGCTCCGTATGGTTCGTATTTTAATCCTAAATCAATAGCCCAGAAAAATAATTTTTTCTTGATGCCTGTTAATTCACTTCCTTTAGCATAAATTTTATCATAAACTTTTTCTAAAAGTCTTGGTACAGCTGTAATTACGTTTGGACGAACTTCTTTTAAGTTGTCACTGATTTTTTCAATAGATTCACCAAAATAAACTGAAATACCATAATATTGATAGATGTACAAAATCATTCTTTCAAAAATATGGCAGATAGGCAGGAAGCTTAAAGCAGTGCTTTTTCCTGGATCAAATGGTATTCTTGGTGCACTGTCTAAAACATTAGAAACAATGTTTCTGTGCGAAAGCATAACACCTTTTGGTCTTCCTGTAGTTCCAGAAGTATAAATAATAGTGGCTAAATCATCTGTTTTTATACTGTCTTTTCTTGCTTCAACTTCGGCTTGATTGCTTTGGTCTTCACCAAGAGTTAATAGTTCAGACCAATGTTTACAGCCTTCAATTTCATTAAAAGAATAAACTTCTTTTAGAGTCGGCACATTTGCTTTGATAAGATTTACTTTTTCAAGTACTTCTACATCTGAAACGAAGCAATAAATACTGCCGCTATGGTTCAAAATATATTCGTAATCTTCCTCAGAGATTGTTGGATAAATAGGTACGTTCTGCGCACCAGTCTGCTGGATACCAATATCCATAATATTCCACTCGGTACGGTTGTTTGAGGTAATTAGGGCAATTTTATCATCTTTTTGAACGCCCATGCGCAATAATGCTCTCGAAACAGCATTTGCCTTTGCAATATATTCCTGGCTAGATGTTTTTTCCCAGACTCCATTTTTTTTAGTTGCTAACGCAACTGGAAGATCGTAAGTTTCTTGTTGATAATAGGGAAAATCAAAAAGGCGTGTGATTGAAACCATGTTTAATATATTGAATTTTATCGCAAATTAAATAAAAAATAGGTATAATTTTTAATTTTATGGAATTTTATGGGAAAATTTATAGGTACTTTTAAAAATCAACGAAAACGTTTTCTTTTTTGTAGTAAATTTTAGAAAAAACAAGAATTATTTATTTTTTAAGAGCGTTTTTTCGATTCAGAATCTTCAGAATAATCTTTGATTCGTTCGCCCATTATGAACATTTTTTTCTTGTTGAAATGAATTGAAAATTGAACATAAATCCAATCTTCTTCATTGTTTGGTTTGTACCACATGGTATATGAAGCGCTGTTGTAACCTTCTTTAAAAATTGGAATGCCGTCTTCAGAACATTCAATTCCCCAGTTTATACTTTTTTTGGATAGATCTTCGTATTGAAAAGTTCCTGTTCCGTTAGCATTCAATTGTACAATTGGCTCGGTTTTTCCTTCATATAAAAACGTTCCCTCAATTGGATAGCCAATTTTTGTTGTAATAAAATGATCGTGAATTTTATATCTTATTTTGTCAATCTTAATTTGTGCATGCGATTGAGCTGCGACTAGAAATAGCGCATAAAGGAGTGCTTTGTAAAATTTCATTCTATGTAGGTTAATTTGTTTTTGGAATGGGCCAAAAAGTTCTTGGGCTCGAACTTTTTGGCGAATATAGTTCAAATTTCAGTAGAAATTAGAATCCAAATTATAAGAATGAATATTTTTATTTTTGTGTAAAAAACTATTCTGTAGAGAACTGATTTTCTAATAATTTTTCTTTAAAATCAGATTTAAAAGTATAAGCAAAAGTCAGCATAAATGCACGAGTATCTGATTTGTTAGTTCTATTATTGCTAAATAGTAAAGTGTTGTTTTTGTAACCGCTTTCGAGCGTGTTAAACATATCGGTAACAACCAAACCTAAACGTGCGTTTCCTTTTCCAAGTTTCTGCTGAAAACCCATATCGACATTATAAACCGGAATTCGTTTTCCTTGTGCTGTTGTTAAAGCCGAATTGTAATTTCCGATAATCTGAAGTTTTCCGCCTTTCCAAGGAACAAAATTATTGATGATTTTTCCGTACCAGCTAAAAGCATTTTTTACCACATCTTGAGTTAGATTTGTAGCATCTATTTTTTGTTCGAAAGCGGTTAAACTAATATTGGCATCGTAAAAAGAGAATGGTTTTAAGGTGAAAATAGTTTCTAAACCATAAGTTACCGTACTTCCTATGTTTCTTGGTTGCTGCAAAATTACACCATTATCCTGCAATTCTGCATACTGTCTAATCGCGTCTTTTGCATTTCGGTAAAAAGCATTGGTAGAAAAAGAATAGTTTTCCCAGTTTTTATTGTAGCTTGCTTCAGCAATATGAATAATCTCAGGTTTTAAATAAGGATTTCCAGTATGAGGATTCAGCGCATCAGTAATATCAATAAACGGATTTAAATCGTCTAGATCTGGACGGTTAATACGCTTGCTGTAACCAAATTTGATAAACTCATCTGGTTTTAAATTCATTTGTAAAGAAGCGGAAGGGAACAATTTTAAATAATGATTTGAAAAATTATCAGTGTTTTTCTGCGTTTCACCATTGTTTGAAACTTGTTCTGCACGAAGTCCTAAATTATATTTCCACTTAGGATTGTCAGTTTCGCCAATAAACGAATTCAACATTCCGTAAACAGCATTTATTTGTTCGTTGTATTTAAAAGTATTGCTTGCCAAAGGATTAACAATATATTCGCCGTTTGTCAAATCGGCACTTTCAAAGTCTGAGTCAAAAAAACGAAATGTTCCTTTATATCCAGTTTCTACAATTGATTTTTCAGATACAGGAATGGTATAATTTAGAATAGCATTCGAGATATTTTCATTTGTATAATTATGAGTTCTTTGCCATGCAGCATCACCTATTTGTTGTTTATAAGCGTCATAATTATAAGTATCAATATCGGTGTTCTCTTTGTGTTTGTTGAAAGAAGAAGTAATACTTGCGTTTAGACTTTTTCTGTCGTCAGAAAATTTTCGGTCGTAATTAAAAGCAAATTCCCCCACTTTTGTACGTTCCAATTCTAAAGAATGACGTTTGTTGCTCGAAAAAAACTGATTTGTACTTGTATTTACCTGTGTGTATAAAGTTTCGTCGTTGTCTTGATTTTCTAAATTTCCGAGTGCTTCAAATGAAAAGCTGTTTTTGTCGTTTGGAGTAAAATCGACATTAAATTTTAAGTTTTGTAAACCTTCTGTACGAGCATCATCTCTATTTTGATGAATGTAATGTTCGTCGTCTATGAAAAAATTGGTTCGGTCAGCATTTATCTTTTTAGTTCTGCCGGCAAAACGATTATCATAGGCTAAACCAAAATTCCATTTTTCAGTTTTATGATTTAAGATCACAGAGCTGTTCATTCTTCCTTTAGCACCAAAACCAGCGCCTAGAACTACCGCTCCATTTATCCCCTGTTGATTGTTCTTTTTAAGCTTAATATTTATAATTCCGCTTTCAGCATTAGCGTCATATTTTGCTGTCGGATTGCTTATGACTTCGATACTTTCTATACTGCTTGCCGCAATTTGATCCATATTTGTAATGGCCGAATTTTTACCATTAATCAAAATCATTGGCGATTTCCCTCTTAGTGTTATTCCGCCTTCAGCATCAACTGCAACAGTCGGAATACTTTTTAACATATCTGTTGCTGTACCGCCGGACTGTGAAATGTTTGAAACGGCATTAAAAACAAATCCTTCATCTGTTCTTTGAATTTGTTTTCTCTGAGACTTTACAACAATATCATTTAGTAAATTGGTGTCGGTTTGCAATTTTATGGTTCCAATAGAAATTGGACTTTCAGAAACCTTTATTTTTTGAGATATAGTTTTAAACCCAATTATTTTAAATTGAAGTTGATAATCTCCAGATTGAATGTTTTCTAAAGCAAAGTTTCCTAAAACATCAGTTACTGCGTAATTGGCTATTTTGGTGGAATCGCTGGCGCTTTTTAGAACCACATCAACAAATTCGACAGGAAGTTTTCCGTCAGTAATGTTTCCTTTTATAGCTGCGGTTTTTTGAGCAAAAGAAAACTGGCTTATAGTAAATAAGAAAATTAGCAAGAATAATTTTTGGATCATATTTTTCATGAAACAAAGATATTTACCAGAATGTTTACGCTTGCTTAAGCTGTCTTAAGATACCATTAAATTAATCTTAGAATAGTTTTAAATAGTTTTGTTTTTATTCTAACCACAAATATGCATAGTTTGTTATCTCGACGAAGGAGTGATCACACAAGCAACTCCACAATCTAAATGGATAATCTTTGTCGAATCCCAAGTGTGATTCCTCGTTTCTCAGAATGATAAGATTGTGGGAAAGTGATTTTTTGCCACTCCCGATAGCTATCGGGATAAAGGATTAGAATGATTTTCTAATTGATAGAAGAAAAATCTGTGATAATCTGTGGCTATAAAAAAAACGCCCGATAAAATTCGGGCGTTTTAGTAAAAATATATTTCTTAGTTTTTCTCAATCCATTTTCTGGCATTAACAAAAGCTTCGTGCCAAGGCGAAACCTCGTCATTTCTGTCTTTTGGATAATGTGCCCAGTTCCATTGAAAAGTTGAACGCTCAATGTGAGGCATCATTACTAAATGTCTTCCTGTTTTATCACACATCATTGCTGTGTTGTAATCAGAACCATTTGGGTTTGCAGGATATCCTTCGTAAGCATATTTAGAAACAATGTTATAGTTTTCTTCAGCAAGAGGTAGATTGAATTTACCTTCTCCGTGAGAAACCCAAACTCCTAAAGTACTTCCAGCCAAAGTCGATAACATAACCGAATTGTTTTCTTGAACTTTTACAGAAGTAAAAATACTTTCGTGTTTCTGGCTTTCGTTATGGTGCATTTTTCCGTGAACTTCATGTTCTGGATTAATAACTTCCAATTCCATAAACAACTGGCATCCGTTACAGATTCCAACAGATAAAGTATCTTCTCTTTTAAAGAAATTGTCTAAAGCTGTTTTTGCTTTTTCGTTATATAAAAATGCTCCCGCCCAACCTTTAGCAGAACCTAAAACATCTGAATTAGAGAATCCTCCGACAGCACCAATAAACTGAATATCTTCAAGAGTTTCACGACCCGAAATTAAATCGGTCATGTGAACATCTTTTACATCAAATCCAGCTAAGTACATTGCATTTGCCATTTCGCGCTCCGAATTACTTCCTTTTTCACGAATAATAGCTGCTTTTGGTCTTGGTTTAGAATTGTCGATTTCCGGTTTTTTACCTGTAAAATGTGCAGGGAAAGTATAATTTAAAACCTGATTTTTATAGTTTTCAAAACGTGCCTGAGCTCTTCCGTTTTTAGATTGTTTTTGATCTAATAAATAAGAAGTTTCGAACCAAACGTCTCTGTAAGCTTTTATGTCTAAAGTCCAAAGTCCAAGGTCTAAAGTCTCAGTAGTTGTTGCTTTTCCTAATTTGAAAAACTCGATATTATTAGCATTCAATTTAGCTTCAACGGCTGCATCAGATTTAGCTTGGAAAACAATTCCGATATTTTCAGCGAAAAGGATTTTTAATAAGTCTTTTTCTGCGAAAGCTGAGAAATCAATTTTTGCTCCAAGATTTACATCAGCAAAACACAATTCTAATAAAGTAGTGATTAAACCACCGCTTCCGATATCGTGACCTGCTAAAATTTGGTTTTCGCCGATTAATTCCTGAATCGTATTAAATGCATTTTTAAAGAAAGAAGCATCTTTTATAGTAGAAGTTTCGTTTCCAATAGTGTTTCTAATTTGTGCAAAAGAAGAACCTCCTAATTTGAAATCATCCTGAGATAAATTGATATAATAAATAGAATCTCCGTTTTTCTGTAAAACTGGTTCCACTACTTTTCTAATATCTGTACAGTTTCCTCCAGCCGAAATAATAACCGTTCCCGGCGCGATTACTTCGTCGTTTGGATATTTTTGTTTCATCGAAAGTGAATCTTTTCCTGTCGGAATATTGATTCCCAATTCGATTGCAAATTCTGAACAACCTTCAACTGCAGCGTACAAACGAGCATCTTCACCTTCGTTTTTACAAGCCCACATCCAGTTTGCAGATAATGAAATTCCTTTTAACTGATCTTTAATTGGCGCCCAGATAATATTTGATAACGATTCTGCGATTGCATTTCTAGATCCTGCAACTGGATCAATTAAAGCAGCGATAGGAGCGTGCCCAATAGAAGTTGCGATTCCTTCTTTACCTAAATAATCTAAAGCCATAACGCCCACATTATTTAAAGGCAATTGTAACGGACCTGCATTTTGTTGTTTAGCTACTTTTCCTCCAACGCAACGGTCAACTTTGTTAGTTAACCAGTCTTTTGAAGCAACAGCTTCTAAACGTAAAACGTCTTTTAAATAACTTTCAAAATCTGCAGCGTTGTAAGCAACATCAGCATATTTTCTATCGATAGTTTTGTCGTTCATAACCGTTTTTGGAGAACTTCCGAAGAAATCTTCTAAAGCATAATCCATCGGTTTTGAACCATTTGATTTTGATTGAAAAGTAAAACGGTGATCGCCCGTAACATCTCCAACCTGATACATTGGCGAACGCTCTCTGTCGGCAATTCTTTGTAATGTATCAATATCTTTTTGACCAATAACCAATCCCATTCTTTCCTGAGATTCGTTACCGATAATTTCTTTTGCAGAAAGTGTTGGATCTCCAACAGGTAATTTGTCTAAATCAATTAAACCTCCAGTTTCTTCTACTAATTCAGAAAGACAGTTTAAGTGTCCGCCAGCACCGTGATCGTGAATAGAAACAATTGGATTGTTGTCGCTTTCTACTAAACCACGAATCGCGTTAGCAGCACGTTTTTGCATTTCTGGATTTGAACGCTGAATTGCATTTAATTCGATTCCTGAACCGAAAGCTCCAGTATCTGCAGAAGAAACTGCAGCACCACCCATTCCGATTCTATAATTTTCTCCTCCAAGAATTACGATTTTATCGCCTTCTTGCGGTTTCTTTTTAATGGATTGATCCAATTTTCCGTATCCAATTCCTCCCGCTTGCATGATTACTTTGTCGTAACCAATTTTACGGTCGTTTTCTGAATGTTCGAAAGTTAAAACGGAACCTGTAATTAACGGCTGACCAAATTTATTTCCGAAATCTGAAGCTCCGTTTGAAGCTTTGATCAGAATATCCATTGGTGTTTGGTATAACCATTTTCTTTCTTCAAGAGCGTTTTCCCATTTTCTGTCATCGTTCAAACGAGAATATGAAGTCATATAAACTGCAGTTCCTGCTAATGGCAATGAACCTTGTCCTCCTGCTAAACGGTCACGAATTTCTCCTCCAGAACCTGTTGCAGCTCCGTTGAAAGGCTCAACTGTTGTTGGGAAATTGTGTGTTTCAGCTTTTAAGGAGATAACCGAATCAAATTCTTTTATTTCGTAAAAATCAGGTTTGTCAGCTGATTTTGGTGCAAATTGCTGCACTTTAGGTCCTTTTACAAAAGCAACGTTGTCTTTGTAAGCAGACACAATATCGTTAGGATTTTCCTGTGATGTTTTTTTGATTAACTTGAAAAGAGAAGTTTCTTTTTCTTCACCGTCAATAACAAAAGTTCCGTTGAAGATTTTGTGACGACAGTGTTCTGAATTTGCTTGTGAGAAAGCAAAAATTTCAGAATCAGTTAGTTTTCTTCCTAGTTTTGTTGCAAGATTGTTTAAGTATTCTACTTCTTCGTCACTTAAAGCTAAACCTTCAGCTTTATTGTAAGTTGCAATATCATCAATTTCCAGAATTGGTTCCGGCTGAATGTTGATAGTGAAGATTTCTTGATCTAATTCGTTGAATTTTTGAAAAAGCATCGGATCAAAATCAGTGAAATTTTCCGTTGCTGGATGAAATTCTTCAATTCTGATAATGCCCGGAACACCCATGTTTTGAGTGATTTCTACAGCATTTGTGCTCCATGGTGTGATCATAGTGGCGCGAGGACCAACAAAAAAACCCGTCAATGCGGATTTTTCGATCTTATTCGAGTCGGCAAAAAGCCAGTTTAATTTTGAAATGTCTTGAGCTGAAATTTCGTTTTGCGTCTGTACGGCAAAAACAGTTTTGCTTTGGTTTTCAAAGAAATGGATCATTGTTTTGTGTAGTTTGTTGTATTGAGGTGCAAATTTAATGTAAATAAATAGCAAGCGCAAATTTGATAACAAACTCTTTTGAAAAAAAATTACAGGATTTTTTGAACCATATAAGTTATATAAGTTCATTTTAGAAGTTTATTTTTTAATCTCGCAAAGGCACAAAGAGGCAAAGCCTATTTTTTAAGCCTAATTGATAAAAAAACTTTACGACTTTACGACTTTGCGAGCAACAAATCTCACAAAACTTAAATTTCTTCTATAATTTATATGGTGGAAAAAAAATGTCTTTTGTGTGAAAACTATTTTGGAAAAACTGCACTCTGATAAGCTCCTAAATCTGGTGGAGAAGTTCTTGTGATTCCTAAAATATCTAACGGAATTATATACAACTGATTTCCTTTCGCGAAAGCGGCAGAAGTTTTATCGATATTGAATTTATTCTGATTGACATTATAAAACTTCGGATTTTCATTGAGAATGATGTTGCTGTAATGCTGCGTATCCGTTTTAAATTGATAATCAGGATTTGTGGTTGAACTGCTGAATTTTAAAAGACAATTGTTCAATTGATAAATAAATGGTGCGTTTGTGTTCTTGTTTAAATTAAACTCGTTGGTATTTGAACCATAAATTATGCAATTATTAAAAGCTGCCTGCGTCAGCGCATTCGTTTCTGGCATTTTACCTGCCAAACTATTGCTTAGATTAACTGCAAAGTGTGAGCTGCTTTGCCAATTGTTATTAAAAGTGCAATGCGTAAAACTATAATTTCCACCATAAACACATGATAAACTGGCTAGGCCGGCATAATTTATAACTAGATTTTCTCCATTAATTCGGGTGTTTTGTGCTAAAATTCCATATTCAGCACAATTATAAACTTGGGTATTTTTAATTTGAATTGTGTTAACTGAATTTCTAATATCTAATCCTGTAATCGCATTTTTTAAAGTTAAATTTTTGATTGAATGGTTGTTACTTCCGTTTTCAAGAATAACCGATTTCCATTGTCCAGGAATATCCGAATAAAGGGATTCTAGTCGATCGCCTTGAAAAATAACTTCATTTTCAAGTTTTTCTGTTGTTGAAGTAGTTCCGTTAATTTGAAGAGAAGCATTCTTACCAACATATAATCCTGAGTTGGTATGAAAGTGAACTCTTGCGCCGGCTTCGAATGTGACTGTTTTGTTTTCTGGAACTCCAGCGTAACCATAAATTACATACGGTTTTTGTTTGGTGAAAAGTAATTCATTTCCGTTTACAGGATCATTTTCGTTGAGATAAAATCCGTCAACATCTTTGCCGTCGATTTTGATTTTCTCTTTTGTTCCGTTCGGATTTTGATTCGGATATAAAAAAACAGCATCCTGAATTAAAGTCACCAAAGCTACTTGCTGCAGATTTGCGCCGCTGTCAAATTGAATTTCATCAGTATATAAAAAATCTGCGGGATCTGCATCTGCAATATTTGCAGTGGTTTCAATAAAAATGTACAAACTGTCTTTTGCAAGAAGTGTAACATTGTTAAAAATTTTACCATTATTGCCACTCATACCATCAACAGTCATGCGGTATTTTGAGTTTAGACCTTTTTTGAATTGCACAACAGGAATCGAAATATCGTTTTTACTTCGATTATACACTTTTAATTGATAAGTGCTTGAGCCAATGTTTTTAAAAACGGTGTCCAAATAAACGGTGTCTTTAGAAAACTTTAAATCTCCAGTACTGGCAACGGTATCAAAGTCAGTTCGGCATGAACTGAAAACTAAAATTAAACCCAGAACGAAGATTGCAAAGTATTGACGCATTTACATAGTTTTTTTAGCCACAGATTGAAAAGGATTAAAAAAGATTTTTGCTTAAATGCAGAAAAAAATAATCTGTGTAAATCTGTGTAATCTGTGGCAAAAAAAAATTGGCCAAAGATTAATTTTTGATTGTTTTTGTAAAAATAACAAAAAACTTACACGTTTGAAGTTGAATTTTTAATTTTAGAATCTGATTTTTCAATTTGTGTCTTATCTTTCTTTAATTTTACGATTTTAAAGTTTATTTAATGAATTATACAAAAGAACAGATTTTAGCGTACTGCAATGAGTTTTCTAAAAATACATTGATGGAAACGCTGAAAATAGAATATATCGATGCTGGAGAAGATTTTTTAACGGCAAAAATGCCTGTTAACCCAAGTGTTCATCAGCCAATGGGATTATTGCACGGCGGAGCCTCGGTAGCTTTGGCAGAAAGTGTTGGAAGTGCCGCTTCGCATTTTTTTATTAATGCAAAGGAACAAGAAGTTCGTGGTATCGAAATTTCGGCAAATCATTTAAAAAGTATTCGTGAAGGTGTTGTTTTTGGAACAGCACGAATTATTCATAAAGGCAGAAGTCTTCATCTTTGGGAAATTAAAATTACGGATGAAGAAGGGAATTTGATTTCGCTTTGCAAATTGACGAATATGGTTTTGGACAGAAAGAAAAGTGAATAAATTATGAATCCATTTTTCTTGAAAATTAAAAAGCATAAAGAACTGAATTTACCTTTTGTACTTTATTCTAAACCCAATACTACAGATCTGATTGGGATTTTGCAGCAAAATAATACGTTATATACCGTTTCAGATTATAGTGAGAAAGGGTTTGTGTTCGCTTCTTTTGATGAAAAACAACTGATTCTGATTCCTGAAAATGAATCGGAAATTATTACTGCAGAAAAAGAGTTAACTTCATTTGAATCAATCGAAAGTGATGATTTGAATTTTGATTCTGAAGCTAAGTTTCAATACGAATATTTGGTTGCACAAGGAATCCAAGCCATCAAAAATGAAGAATTTAAAAAGGTAGTTTTATCACGAAGTGAAGAAGTGCCTTTGATTGAATTTGATTTTGTCGCAACTTTTCAGCATTTGGTTCAATTATATCCAGCGACTTTTTGTTATTGTTTTTTTCATCCGAAAGTTGGACTTTGGATGGGAGCGACGCCGGAAAAACTGCTAAAAGCAAATGAAAATGTTTTTGAAACAATGGCATTGGCGGGAACGCAGAAAGATGATTTGCAAACTGAGATTGTCTGGCAGCAAAAAGAAAAAGAGGAACAGCAATTTGTGACTGATTTTATTGTAAAAAGGCTTAGAGAATTTACGGCTTCGGTTGTGGTTTCTGAACCATATAGTTTAAAAGCGGGATCAATCTGGCATATTAGAACTGATATTTCGGGAGTTTTAAAGGATAAGTCGACTTTAGAAGAAGTTATTGATACACTTCACCCAACGCCTGCAGTTTGTGGCTTACCGAAGAAAAAAGCAAAAGCTTTTATTACTGAAAATGAAAATTACGATCGTACTTTTTACAGCGGATTTCTCGGAGAGCTTAATAGAAGTTTTACTGGGAATAATGTGAGTTCTGATTTATTTGTAAATTTACGATGCATGCAGATTCAGGAAAATAAAGCCATTTTGTATATGGGATGCGGTATTACCAAAGAAAGTATTCCAGAGAAAGAATGGGAGGAAAGCGTCAATAAATCAATGACGATGAAAAGAGTTTTAAAAAAATAGTTTATAAATTGTTTCAAGTTTCAGGTTTCAAGTTCTGTTGACAACTTGAAACCTGAAACTTGAAACTTGAAACAAAAAAAATGAAATTAGACATATTAGCCTTTGGCGCGCATCCTGACGATGTAGAATTGGGTTGTGCAGGGACAATTTTAAAAGAAGTTTCTCTAGGTAAAAAAGTTGGTGTTGTTGATTTAACACGCGGCGAGTTAGGAACGCGCGGAACTGCCGAAACTAGAGATGAGGAAGCAAAAGCTGCAGCAAAGATTTTAGGAGTACTTGTTCGTGAAAACTTAGGACTTCGTGACGGCTTTTTTGTAAATGATGAAAAACATCAATTAGAAGTCATTAAAATGATTCGTAAGTATAAACCTGAAATTGTTTTATGCAACGCTGTTGACGATCGTCATATCGATCATGGAAAAGGAAGTAAATTAGTTTCTGATGCTTGTTTTTTATCAGGATTGGTGAAAATAGAAACTTCTATAGATGGAGAGCAGCAAGAAGCTTGGAGACCAAAAGTAGTTTATCATTATATTCAATGGAAAAATATTGAACCAGACTTTGTAGTTGATATTACGGGTTTTGAAGAAAAGAAGATTGAATCAATTTTGGCTTATAAAACGCAATTTTATGATCCAAATTCAAATGAACCTGCTACGCCAATTACAAGTAAAAACTTTTTAGAAAGTGTAAAATATCGTGCGCAGGACTTAGGACGTCTAGTTGGTAAGGATTTTGCCGAAGGTTTTACTGTTGAAAGGTGTTTGGCAGTCAATAGCTTAGAAAATTTATTGTAAATTTTTCATTTTTTTCTTTGTAGAACTCAACCTTTGTTCTATATTTGCACTCGCTAAGCAAAAATGGTGGTTGTAGCTCAGCTGGTTAGAGTAGCGGTTTGTGGTGCCGCGGGTCGCCGGTTCGAACCCGGTCAGCCACCCAGATTTAAAGCCTTGAAGAAATTCAAGGCTTTTTTTGTGCGTTTAATTTTTTTTAACCTATAAGCGATATAAGTTCAT
>NZ_MUHD01000027.1:224491-255337 GCF_002217395.1 Flavobacterium plurextorum
ATGAACTTATATCGCTTATATGGTTTGAACAAAAAAAAAGCATGATAATTACATCATGCTTTTTGGTTGGTTATTATATTTGGTTGGTGTATTATCGAATTTCGTCAAATGTATTTCCCTGCTTAATATCGCCGGTTCTAAAACCTTTTTTAAACCAGTACATTCTTTGTTCTGATGTACCGTGTGTAAATGAATCAGGAACTACCTGACCTTGCATTTTGCTCTGTATTGCATCATCTCCAACAGCATTAGCTGCGCTCAATGCTTCTTCAATATCTCCTTCATCCAGCGTTTCTTGGTTGTCATGTGCCCATACTCCGGCATAAAAATCAGCCTGTAGTTCTAAGGCTACTGAAAGCTTATTGGCTTCGGCTTGGCTTTTACCTTCTTGTGCTTGATGCATTTTTTCAGAGGTTCCTAGTAATGTTTGTACGTGATGGCCAATTTCATGCGCTATAACGTACGCAATGGCAAAATCACCACCCTCAGCACCAAATTTAGATTTTAGTTCTTCAAAGAAGCCTAAATCCATATATACTTTTTGATCGCCTGGACAATAAAATGGTCCCGATGCTGATGAAGCTCCACCGCAAGCAGTATTTACAGAACCTTTAAAAAGCACTAATTTTGGGTTTTTATAGGTCATACCATTTTCGGCAAATATTTTGCCCCAGGTATCTTCAGTTTTGGCTAAGACAGATCTAACAAAATGTCCCATTTCTTCATCTTCCTTGCTTAATGGAGCAGCTGCTTCCGTTTGTGTCTGCTGTCCGCCTTGCATTTGTTCTAAAACTGGAGTGATAAACTGCGCATTTTCACCGCCAAAAACATTCACTAACAAAATAATGATACCGATAATTCCACCGCCAACGGCTACTTTTCCGCCAGAAATTGATCTTCTGTCTTCAACGTTATCACTTTCTCTGCTTCCTTTCCATTTCATACTTTGCTGTTTTTTAAAAAGTTATGTTTGTTATACGAATTTATATATTTTTTAGGAATTACATGATGTTAGATATGATTTACTTTTTTTATTTCAGCCATTTTGCCAAAATTTCTTCTACAATACCTTTCATAATAGGCTTTGAGATATAATCGTTCATTCCTGCTGTTATACATTTATTACGTTCTTCCTTTTCGGCGCCTGCAGTTACGGCAATTATTGGCGTGTGTTCTCCTGTTACAGTGCTTCTTATGGCTTTGGTGGTTTCATATCCATTCATAATTGGCATTTGAATATCCATAAAAACAATTGTCGGATTTATACTTTCAAATTGTTTTACAGCTTCGTAGCCATTTTCACATTCGTAAATAAGAGAATTGCTGTATAAATTTGAAATTATGGTTTTTAGCAGCAGCATATTAACTTTGTTATCCTCAACGATTAAAAATTTAATTTTCTCATTGTTTGGACTATTGTTAATTTGATCGTATTCTGAATTTAAAGTTTTAAGTTCAATATTATTTTTTTCTGTCCCGCTCTGGTTTCTGGTTTTTAAATTTAAATCGAAGAAAAAATTACTTCCTTCGCCAATTTTGCTTTCCAGCTGCAGTCGGCTGTCCATCAAAGCTAATAGTTGATTAGATATTGTTAATCCCAGTCCAGTTCCTCCAAATTTTCTAGTTGTAGAGCTGTCTGCTTGTGAAAAAGCTTTGAATATTTTTTTCTGATTTTTTTCAAGAATTCCAATTCCAGTATCTATAACAGAGAAACGAATAATGCAATTGTTGTTCTTCGTTTTTTTAACAACAGAAACATTTAGTCTGATAGAGCCTTCATTGGTGAATTTTACCGCGTTTGAAAGCAGATTAATTAATATTTGTTTTAATCGGACAATATCTGTCCAAATGTATTTAGGAACTTCTTGATCAATATTTAACTCCAGCTGAAGTTTCTTCTGATTAGATTCAAAAATAATTAGATCAAAAACTTGTCCCAGTACTTTTTTAATGTCGTATAAATCGATAAAGAGCTCAAGTTTTCCAGCTTCAATTTTAGAAAAATCTAATATGTCATTTATGATTTCTAATAAGGAATGGGCAGATTGATTGATAGTTGTGGTGTATTTTTCCTGAATTCCTTCGAGTTCAGTTTGCATCAATAAATGTGTAAAACCAATTATACCATTTAGCGGTGTTCTGATTTCATGTGATATATTAGCAAGAAAATCTGATTTTGACTTGTTTGCAGCTTCAGCCAATTGTTTTGCTTTTATGGCATCTTCAGTGACTTTTTTGTTTGTAATGTCAAAATAAATACCGCCTACAAATTCAATTTCGTCTCCTTTTTTTATTACATCACCAAATTCTTCGATCCAAATATATTCGCCGGTTTTTCTTTTAATTCGGTAAACATTATGAAGTGGAATTCCGTTTTGAAGATTGTGGATTTGATTCTTAATTACTTTTTCGCGATCATTTTGATGAATAAGGGATAAAAAGGATAAGTTGTTTTCTATAAATTCGGTTTTAGAATATCCCGTTAAATTTTTTATTTCGTCGCTTAGAAAAATTTTGGTAGATATTGCTTCAAATTTTGACAAGTAAACTGTTCCTGGAATATTGTTCGCAATTAATTTAAACTTCTCTTCACTTTCTAGAATTTTAGCCTCATTTTGGTTTCGTTCGAGAGCCGAGGAAATATTATTGGCTAAAACCTGAAAGATGTAAATTTCTTCTTCAGACCATTTTCGCTCAGTAGTGCAATCATCAAAGCCTATAAATCCTGTAAAAACATCATTAATATATAATGGCAGAACCAGAATCGATTTTATTTGATTGTCTAGTAAAAGCTGTTTGAAAAAGGTTTTTTTGAGTTTGCGCGTGTATGTTTTTAAAATACTTTTGTTAAGTACGGCCTTATGAATTTCTTTAAGATTGTCTTCTGTTAATTGTCTTAATGCTGTTATTTGGTGTTCGACACCGTTTCTTGACCATTTGTATTTTTGAGTAAAAGTATTTGTCGAAAAATCTTTTTCATAATAAAACATATGATCTGCTTTTGAGGCTTTTCCTATTAGATCATACGTTTCTTGAAACATTTCTTCGGTCGATTTGCTAAGTAAAAACTTCTCGGTACAAAGTGAAAGAGCAGAGAGTAATTGACTTTTAAATTCCAGTCTGCGTTCTGCTTCTAATCGCATTTGTGATGAAATTGCAAGTGAAATTACATCCGAAATGGTTTTGGCGTAGTTAATGTCTTCATTGTCCCAATCTCTTTTTTCCTCTGTGCTTTCAAAACAGACTACACCAACCAGTTTTCCGTTCAAGAAAATCGGAACGTCCAGCATTGATTTTATGTGGTTTTTTGTAAAGTATAATCGCTGAAATTCTGACGTTTCTAATTTGTTAAAAACATCTGGAGCATTTATGACAATTTTATTTTTGAGTGTTTCAAAATAGATCGGATAAGATTCCTGATCTAAAATATTCTTATCACTTGGACTTTGATTGTCACTGCTGAATAAGTTTTTGCAAGTAATTAAGTCTTTTCGGTATCTCCAAAAACTTACTCTATTTGATTTGCTTACGATTGATGCTTCTTTGATAATGTAATCAAGAATTGCATTTAAATTATCATATTTACTAAAGTCAGCAGTTGATAGTTTTTTTGTTGAGTTATTATATGCTTCAATTTTTTCGAGACGCCTTTTTTTCTCGTTTTCAGCATTTTTCGTTTCAGTAATATCTCTTGCAATTCCGGCATAACCAGTGGTTTGACCTAAATCATTTTTACGGATAATGATATTTTGAGAAATCCATATTTCTTGTCCATTTTTCTTTAAAATAGGGATCTCGATTGTTGGGAATTTGTTTTCGTTGACGACAATATTTTCATAAAAATCTACAGCGCCAATAGAATAACTTTCGTGAATAAAATTGGAATAATGATGTTTTAATATTTCATTTTCTGTGTAGCCTAGAAGTGTGTAAGCAAATTCATTTATGAATGTAAAATTACCATCGGCATCAATTTCAAAAATGATATCTCTCGCTGTTTGGATTAAGTTTTTGTATTGGTCTTGTACATTAAATTGTTCTGTAACGTCCTGTCCGATGCTTATAATTAAATCTTCAGTAAATTTTTTATCTTTCCATTGAATGTGTTTGTATTCGCCGTTTTTACTTTTCAGCTTCCATGTATAAGTTTTGTTTTCTTCACGACCAAGTGTTGGTTCTTTTTCAGGATGCTCATTTTCTTTTGCAAAGTGCCAAAAGTTTAAGCCAATAACTTCTTCTGGCTGATATCCTAAAATAGAAGAAATGGTTTCGCTGCAAAATAGTATTTTGCCTTTTTGGTTTGTTGCAATTGTTAGTGAACTTCCTTTTTGAACAATTTCATTTGCAAATCTATAGTTATCATCATTGTTTGATAAAACAGCATATTTTACATGATTTACAATGAAAATCAGGATGCAAAAATTAATTAATAAAACAGAAGATTTTATTGGAATTAAATGAAATAAAACAGTCGAAAGAAGAAATATGAACGTAAGACCCACAAAAAACCAATATATTTTTATTGGTTTTAAAATATTATATGAGAAGAAAAATGAGATTAAAAAAACAATAACGGGAACAACATCGTTGCTGAGGTGGACGATATTATAACATACATAGCTTATGTATATAAAAAAACAAGTAATAAATATGTTTTGAATTTTGTCACGCAGCCATTTTATTTTGTCTACCAGCAGATAAACGAAGAGAACAAAGAATCCAATCGAAACATTTGTTACTAATAAGCTTTTTGGACGAATTTTGAAGATCTCATTTATGATCTCAATTACAATAACCGCAATTCCAAAAAATAAAATGTAAAGCTGGTACTCCTTTTTAGCAGTTTCGGCTTCTTTTGTTTTTTCAATAAAATACCCAATTTTAGTTTTAATTTTAAAAAACTGGTAAATTAATAAAGCCAAAAAAGCGGCCAATGAAAGTCCGAGTATAATAAGTTTTGGACTATTGAAAAATATAATATCCGGACTGAGAGCATATGATTTTGTCATAATTGATTTCAGAGAATTACCAAAAGCGGTAATTCCTGAAGTCAATAAATTGAAAAAACTATAGCTTTCCGTCATAGATTTTGAGAGAGTTAGTTTTCGTAAACAGCATAAAAAAAACTCTAAAAAGACTTGCTTGAACTCTTTTTATTTTTGAATTTTTTATTAGAAATCTGATTGTCCGATAGAATCAATAGAATCTGGTTCTTCTTCTTCGCTAAAAATCGAAAAATAAGTAGCATATGTGATCGATGTATTGAAAACAGCTGTAAAAATCACACCAACACAACAAGCTACAAGACCTACTAATGATCCAAGAAATCCAATTATAAATAAACAGAATATTATAACAGGGTTTTTACTTACCAGAATTATACTTGATTTGATCGCATCTATGGCTTTTAAATCTCCAAAAATGATCAGAGGAATTGTAAAAAATGTGAAGAAATTGATGAATAAAGATACTCCTGTTCCTAAATATCCTAAGCCTAAACTTTCTGTAGAGTAAGAAATTCCATTAGTAACAAGTCCTATAATAAAAGCAACTGCAAACAATTGAAGGAAATAAGGAGCTCTATAATAAGTGAAAATTGTTGAAACATTAAATTCTTCGTCTTTATCTGCACAATCAGCCATTTTTAAAAATCCTGCGCCTAGAGGAGCAAATACAGCGGTAACCGCCGCAAGTGAAACAGCAGTTATTAATTGTTGAATGTAGCTTAAGTTTTGAATTTGAAAATTTTCTAGAAAATTCTCAGACAGGCTTTTAACGCCGTAAAAGGTTACAGCCAATCCCATAATTACAATTACGACTACGACTGAAAATACGAGAATTATAAGTCCGGAATACAATGCTATTTTCTTGAAATTTTCTAGGGCGTAGTTGAAAATAGTTGAAAAATCTATTGAATAGCCATTTTTTTTGATGTCTTCAATTTGGTCAAGTGTAGATTTCATTTTAATAGTAAAATTGTTAAATATATTTTGTGTTTGGTACCATGATAGTTAATGGTAAATATAATATATTTAATCAATTTCGTCTAAAATTCCTAGAATTGTTTTTGCCTCTTAAATCCAGCTTAATACCCTTTTTATTGAAGCTAGTTTGTCTTTGTAAGGAGCGTAACGCATAGGTAAATCAAGCCAGTTTGCTTTTTTTACAATTGCTTTATGATGAGAAAAAGTATCAAAGCTCATTTGACCATGATAAGCTCCGATGCCACTGTGTCCGACACCGCCAAAAGGAAGTCTTTTGTTCGAAAAATGAATTACGGTATCGTTGATACATCCGCCTCCAAAAGAATAGCTTGTGATCATTTTTTTTGCAAAAGATTTATCGTCGCTAAAAACATAAAACGCAAGAGGTTTTTCGTAACGGCTGATTACGTTATGAATGTCGTCTTCAGTCTCATAAACAAGAATTGGTAAAATTGGGCCAAAAATTTCTTCGCTCATTACCGGACTGTCTAAACTTGGTTCTTCAATTAGAGTAGGAGATATGTAAAGTTTGTCTGCATTTGTTTCGCCTCCAAAAATGACTTTGTCACGTTCAATCATCTGATCTAAACGTACCCAGTTTTTTGTATTAATTATACGAGCAAAATCTGGAGATTTGTCCATTTTTTTACCGTAAGCTTTTATGATTTCTTCCATTAAGAAAGTAATAAAGTTTACTTTCATATTTTTTTGAATCAAAATATAATCTGGTGCAATGCAAGTTTGTCCTGCATTAATAAATTTCCCCCAGACAATTCGCTTTGCTGCAAGTTTTAGATTGGCAGTTTCATCAATTATGCAAGGGTTTTTTCCGCCTAGTTCAAGAGTTACGGGAGTGAGATTTTCGGCTGCAGCCTTGGCAATAACTTTTCCAACAGTAACACTGCCGGTAAAGAAAATATAATCCCAGCGTTTGGCTAGTAATTTATTCGAAACTTCTATGCCGCCCTCAAAAACTTCGACATGGTTAATATGAAAAGTTTTTTCAATAAGTTTTGCAATTATTGCAGAAGTATGAGGAGTAAGTTCTGAGGGTTTTAAAACAACTCTGTTTCCTGCTGCAACGGCTGCAATAAGCGGACATAAAGCTAATTGAAAGGGATAATTCCACGGAGCAATAACCAATACATTTCCGTAAGGTTCTTTGTAAATGTAATCTGTAGATGGAAAATTAAGCAGAGAAGGAAAAACTCGTTTTGGTTCTGCCCAAGCACTAATGTTTTTGATCGTATCTTTTAATTCTGAAATGACATAATTTGTTTCAGTCAGAACAGCTTCAAATTCAGGCTTTTTAAAGTCATCATACAAAGCTTGTACAATTAAATCTTCGCTTTTTTGAATGTTATACAATAACTTTTTGAGCGTTTCTTTTCTGTACCCGATGTCGTTTTTATAGTCCATTTTATGATCAGCTTGTTTTTCTCTATGCAAGTTAATCGATAAAATTTAAAAAATTAACAATTATATCATAAAAATCAAATGGCATTCCAAACCGTTTCATCAGGTGTTGGCGCTATGATAGTTATGTTTTCTTTTGATACAGGATGAATAAAAACCAATTTTCTAGCATGAAGATGAATACCTCCGTCAGGATTGCTTCGGTCAAAACCGTATTTCAAATCTCCTTTTATGGGAGATCCAATTGCTGCTAATTGAGCACGAATTTGATGATGACGTCCCGTATGAAGATTAATTTCCAGTGCAGTGTAATTTTGAAGTTCTTTGATTATTTTATAATCTAAACTAGCTAGTTTGCTGTCTGGAACTTCTTTTAAATGTGCTTTTGAAGTGTTATTCTTTTCGTTTCTTTTTAAATAATGAACCAATTTAGCAGATGCTTCTTGAGGTTTATTTTTTACAACTGCCCAATACGTTTTTTGAGTTTCACGATTACTGAACAATTCGTTCATTCGTGACAATGCTTTACTGGTTCTCGCAAAAACAACAATACCAGTTGTTGGACGATCTAAACGATGAATCACACCCAAAAAAACATCTCCGGGTTTATTGTATTTGTCTTTTATGTATTCTTTTACAATATCAGATAATGGTTTATCTCCCGTTTTATCGCCTTGAACAATATCGCCTACGCGCTTATTAACCACAATAATGTGATTGTCTTCGTGAAGAACTTGGAGATTGTTTTTGTTGGAAATAATTTTCATTTGTAACCTGAAATTTTGAATTGAAAAAGTTTGGCTAAAGCCCAATAAATGAGCTTAAAAAATATACCTCCAGTTAAAGCTGGAGGCAATTGATTTTTAATTTTAAAAAAAACTTTGAACCTTTGATTCTTTGAGTCTTTGCTTCTAAAAAAGAAACCTTAACTTCTCAAAAAAAATTAATATTGTTCATTAGAATTAGGGAAATCACTAGATTTAACATCAGCTGCATATTGACCGATAGCTTTTGTCATTTCTTCGTATAAATTTAAGTAACGACGTAAAAAGCGCGGGCTAAATTCGTTGTTCATTCCTAACATATCATGAATAACTAAAACCTGTCCGTCAACGCCTCCTCCGGCACCAATTCCTATAACCGGAATTGAAATACTTTCGGCTACTTTTTTAGCTAAATCGGCTGGGATTTTCTCCAGAACAACTCCAAAACAACCAATTCTCTCCAGCATTTTGGCATCTTCAATTAATTTTTCTGCTTCAGCATCTTCTTTTGCGCGAACGCTGTAAGTTCCAAATTTATAAATTGACTGTGGAGTTAAACCCAAATGTCCCATAACTGGAATACCTGCGTTTAGTATTTTTTTAATTGATTCTTTAATTTCTTTTCCGCCTTCAAGTTTTACTGCGTGTCCGCCGCTTTCTTTCATGATTCTGATAGAAGAACGTAAAGCTTCTTTTGGGTCAGACTGGTAGCTTCCAAAAGGTAAATCTACTACAACCAAAGCTCTTTCAACAGCACGAACTACAGACGAAGCATGATAGATCATTTGGTCTAAAGTAATTGGCAAAGTCGTTTCGTGACCTGCCATAACGTTTGATGCAGAATCACCCACTAAAATCACATCGACTCCTGCGGTATCAACAATTTTAGCCATTGTATAATCATAAGCAGTAAGCATAGAGATTTTTTCTCCGTTGCTTTTCATTTCTATTAATGACTTTGTTGTGATTCTTTTATAATCTTTTTTTGCTACTGACATTTTATTTTTTTTTGATGATGTAAAAGTATTGAATAATTGTAAATTGAGAATCAGCAATAAAAGAATATTTCGATGCTGTATAATTTACCTTCTTTAAATTCTATTCTAAATTGACTGTCTTCCATTAGTATAGAATAGATATGAGGCGATTTTAACGAAGCTTCAATATAAGTTCCATATTTTTCAATGAAAGCTTTTTCGGACACGCTGTGGTCTAAAACCGAATTTGCGTTTATAATAAATTTGTTGTTTTCATTGATAAACACCTTAACGATTTCGGCTTGATTTTGTTTTTCATCTACAGATGATTGTAAATCGGGGTAATAATAAAATAAATCGCTTAAATAAATACCGCATTCGTCGCCAACACTTGCTTTTTTAGCGGGCTCTCCAAATGTTTTTACCAGCTCTTTTTGAGTTAAGTAAAGCGATTTTGTTTTGATTCCTTTTAACGAAAATTCGGCTTTTTTGACAAATGCAGTAATTTGTTCCGGCAGCTTATGTTTGGTTAAACCTTTTGTGAGAGCTATATTTAATTCAGTATCAGCGATTAATTTTGGATCATTTAGCTGTTTAACAACTTCATAATATCGTTGATATGCCGGCGTTAATTTGTCATATTCACTATTCCAAGCTAATTCAACAATTCTTTCGCTTATCGTTTTTCGTTCGGTTACAGCATTAACATCAAGCTTGTCGAAATCTTTCAATAAAGTGTCAAAGTTTGGTCTTGCACCAAGAAACTTTCTTAAAGTGAATTTTGTATACTCTTCATCAAAATTACCATTAATATTTACCCATTCTTCGGAACTTTTAGGAAGATAATTTACAGGCACCGCATCACCAGTAAATAAAATTTCTCTGATTTTTGAATTTTTATCGGGTAAAACTCTTGCTTTTAAACCTGCGGCTAAAACAAATAAATGATTACCGCCATAATAAGCATCGCCGCCTTCTAGAATTGGATTTTCATTATCTTTAATCTTAACATCTCTAGCATTTAAACTTTTTGCTACGAACTTATCAGGAACATAACCTTCGTTAAAATTATCGGCTTGTACTTTATACCAGCCATTTTTATTTTCTGATAATAATCGAACTTCGGCACCATATTTAAAATAACCTAAAAATTCAGCAGCAGTATTTGTTGTAGTATAAAGTCTTGTATCTGAGTTAAGAAAATAGCGCTGCTGCGAATGCAGTAAAACAGAGCAGAATAGGGCAATTATGAAGTTGAGGTTTTTCATGAAGTTTTTTTGTTCGTCACGAATTTCACCAATTTACACGAATAGTTTTTAACCAAGAAGGATAGAAATTAGTGTAAATTGGTGAAATTGGTGGCAGACTTTATAAATTTTAACAATCGGCCATATTTACAGCAACAGCCAATCCGCCTTCAGAGGTTTCTTTATATTTTGAATTCATATCTTTTGCCGTCTGCCACATAGTATTAATAACTTTGTCAAGAGGTACTTTTGCATTTTTAGAATCCGTTTCAAGTGCTAATTCGGCTGCATTTATAGCTTTTATGGCACCCATTGTATTTCTTTCAATACACGGAATTTGAACTAATCCGCCAATAGGATCACAGGTTAAACCTAAATGATGTTCCATTGCGATTTCAGCAGCCATTAAAACCTGAGCAGGAGTTCCGCCCATTAATTCGCATAGTGCAGCTGCTGCCATTGATGACGAAACGCCAATTTCGGCTTGACAACCGCCCATTGCAGCAGAAATAGTTGAGCCTTTTTTGAAAATACTTCCAATTTCTCCAGCAACCATTAAGAACTGCTTTATTTCTTTTTCGCCGGCTTTGTGGTTTTCAATTACTAAGTAGTACATTAAAACAGCTGGAATTACACCGGCGCTTCCATTAGTTGGAGCTGTAACAACACGTCCTAACGACGCATTTACTTCATTTACAGCAAGTGCAAAACAGCTTACCCATTTTAAGATTTGACGAAATTTTACTTCCGTTTTTCTTATTTCTTCAAGCCACGATTGCGGATCGTTATAGTTGGATAAACCAATTAAATTTTGGTGCATATCAAAAGCTCTTCTGCGTACATGTAATCCGCCGGGAAGAATTCCTCCCGTATGGGAGCCTATATACATGCATTCAAGCATAGTATTCCAAATACGCATAAGTTCTGAGTGAATTTCCTCTTCAGAACGCATCGATTTTTCGTTTTCGTAAACAATTTCCGAAATTGATTTTTGCTCTGTAACGGTATAGTTTAGAAGCTCAACAGCATTTTGAATTGGAAACGGGAAAGCACATTTTATAACTTCATTAATTTTGGCATTTTCGCGTTCTTCTTTCACAACAAAACCACCGCCAATAGAGTAAAATGTAGATTCGTACTCAGAATTATCAGCTTTATAAGCCGTAAATTTCAGTCCATTTGCATGAAAAGGAAGGAACTCTTTATTGAAAACAATATCTTGAAGAAAATAAAAAGGAACTTTATATTGATCTGCGAGAATTATCTCGTTTGTATCTTCAATGTTTTTTATAATTCCAGCAATGTTTTCTACCGGAATATATTCAGGATCTTGACCGCTTAAGCCCAGCATTACTGACAAATCAGTAGCGTGTCCTTTACCAGTTAAAGAAAGTGATCCATACAAATCGACTTTTACTCGAGTAACTTGATCTAAAAGCGATTCATTTTTTAACTCTTCTAAGAAGCGTTCGGCGGCTCTCCAAGGCCCCAAAGTGTGTGAGCTTGAAGGGCCGACACCAATTTTAAGCATATCAAAAACAGAGATACATTCTTCCATTGTTCAATTTTTGTTATGACAAAGATAATTGAATAATGCAATGAAGTTTTACTTTCAATTAGAAATCTTGCGATTTTGTTAAAAAAGATATTAAATTTTAATAATTTGACAAGGAACTAAATTTAATTAGTTAATATAAGACTTTATTAAAGAGTTTAGTAATTTTTTTTAGGTATTTTTGTAATAGCTGCAGGTGTAAAAACAATATGTTTTCACTTTCAAAAAAAATAAAATTAAGCATAACTTCAGGTAAAATTATTCTAATTTAAAAGACTCCTTTTACAAAAAAATTAAAATACCACAATGAAGATTAAAATTACAATATGATAGAATTTTTCAAGCATTTTTTACAAGAATTCGAATTACCGCTCAGTAACCCAGTATTGATTTTTTCGTTGATACTTTTTATTATTCTGTTGTCTCCCATTTTACTAAAAAAAATAAATATTCCGGGTATCATAGGTCTAATCATTTCTGGAGTAATCATTGGGCCGCACGGACTTAATATACTTGCAAAGAATTCAGCAATTGATTTGTTTTCGACCATAGGACTTTTATATATTATGTTTATTGCGGGTTTAGAATTGGATATGAACGAGTTCAAAGCCAATCGTAATAAGAGTTTATTATTTGGTTTTTTTACTTTTATTCTGCCGCTTTCAGTCGGTTTTCCCGTTTGCTTTTACCTTTTAAAATATGATTTTAATGCGAGTTTTTTAACAGCGAGTATGTTTGCAACACACACTTTGGTTGCATATCCTATTGTAAGTAAGCTGGGCATTGCAAAAAATCAAGCAGTTGCCATAACAGTTGGAGGAACGATTTTAACAGATACCGCCGTTTTAATTATTCTTGCGGTAATTATGGGAAGCGCTCAAGGAAGTTTAAATCAAGCTTTTTGGATAAAACTTGGAGTTTCGCTGGCCATTTTTTCAGCCATTATGTTTTTAGTGATTCCGAGAATTGCGAAATGGTTTTTCAAAAAATTAGAAAGTGAAAAACACGCCCATTATATTTTTGTACTTTCAGTAGTTTTCTTTGCGGCATTTTTGGCAGAAGTAGCAGGAGTAGAGCCTATTATTGGTGCTTTCGTTGCTGGTTTGGCACTGAATCCTTTAATTCCGCATTCGTCCGCTTTAATGAATAGAATTGAATTTATTGGAAACTCATTATTTATTCCGTTTTTCTTGATTTCTGTGGGAATGCTTGTTGATATAAGCGTGATTTTAAGTGGACCAACAGCTTTAATTGTTGCAGCAACTTTGAGTGTTGTGGCTATTTTTGGAAAATGGATTGCCGCCTTTTTTACTCAAATTGTTTTTAAATATACAAAGACTGAGAGACAGCTTATTTTTGGATTAAGCAGTGCACATGCCGCCGCAACTCTGGCCGTAATTTTAGTAGGTTTTAAAGCTAAAATTCTTGATGAGAATATTTTGAACGGAACCATTATTCTAATTTTAATTACTTGCATCGTTGCTTCATTTGCCACTGAAAAAGCAGCTAAGAAAATTGCCATTTGCGAAGAAGAAGTTTCTACTGAAGATGCAGATAAAGATCAAATATTAGACGAACATATTTTGATTCCGCTCGCTAAAACTTCGGCGACAGCCAGTTTATTAGATTTTGCACTTTTAATAAAAGACAAAAAATCGGCTAATCCAGTTACACTTTTAACCATTGTTCCTAATAATGATCAAGCCGAAAAAAATATTTTAAAGTATCGAAAAGCTGTAGATAAATTTGTAATTCAGGGTTCAGCTTCTGAGGTTAAGATTAATACGATTGCCAGAATTGATCACAATCCTGCAAGTGGTATTGCAAGAACTTCTAAAGAAATTATGTCGGATATTGTGATTGTGGGCTGGCCGAGAAAAACAGGATTTTTAGATAAAATTTTTGGAGAAAATGTAGATTCAATTATCAATAATGTCGATAAAAGTCTATTCATCTGCCGTTTTCAAAAAACATTTATAGAAGATAAAAGATTGGTATTTATTTGTCCGCCATTTTCAGAAAGAGGTGTAGGTTTTCAGCTTTTATTACAGAAAATTTCAAGATTATCGCAAGAACTAAGTATTCCAATTGTAATTTACGCGGAATATAAAACGCATCAAACCATTCAGCAGATAGCCAATAGTTTGAAGCTAAATGCTAAATTCGGCTTTAAAAGTATTTTAGATTGGGATAATTTTGAAGCGATTTCAGACGAAATAAAACCAAACGACTTAATTGTTTTTAATTTGTCTAGAAAAGGTTCTGTATCGTATCAGTCTATTTTTGAGAGACTTCCTCAGAAATTCGAAAAATTCTTCGGAGACAATAATATTATTTTAGTTTATCCGCAGGATGATCGAAAAGAAAGTTCTATGGACGCTTACGAAGATTTTACTGCAACTCCGTTAACCAAAAGTTTGGAAGCAATTGAGCAGATTGGACGTGGTTTGGGAAGTATTTTGAAGAAAAATTAGGCAATTTTTAAAGTTATAAATCACATAGATGACACGAAATTTTCTATTAATTATAATGATAGGTTTTACTTACATGGTAAGTGCACAGAACAAAATGAAAAAAGCAGAAGAACTTATAGATAAAGCAGATCCAGGCTGGGTGGTTGTTGAAGATTGGATTAAAACGGCAAAAAATAAAGTGGAGATTTTACCAGTCGATCCCGTAAAAGCTAAAGAAACTTTATATAAAACTCAAGTTACTACGCGTTCGACTATGGGAGCGGTTGTTTTTATGACTGGCGGTATTTTAGTTGACAATGGCTGGATTCGAATTTTGGGCTCGGGAAATTCAAGATTTAATAGAACATTACCAGATTGGAATAAAGGAAAATCGTTTAATGAATTTGGCGAAACGCCTTCGTTTTTATTAATTGCTGATGATGCAATTGGCGGGTTTTATTTATTGAATGGCGGCGGATTAGGAAATGATTTAGGGAAGATTTATTATTTTTCGCCTGATAATTTAGAATATGAACCGCTCGATATTACTTATTCAGAGTTTTTAGGTTTTTGTTTTAATAATGATTTGGATAAATTCTATGAAGGAAATCGCTGGAATGGATGGCGTGAAGATGTTTCGAAATTAAAAGGCGACGAGGTATTTAATTTTTACCCTTTTCTTTGGACAGCTGAAGGAAGTGATATCAATAAAAGCACACGAAAAATTATTCCAATTCAAGAACAGTACAGCTTAAATTTAGAATTGCGAAAACAACTTGGTTTTCAGCAGTAAAAAACTTTATACGTCAAAGTCTTTCAAGTGAATTGTGTTTCTTTCTCTTTGGTACCAATCGTTAAAGACTAATTCTAGTTTTTCAACTTTAAATATTCCAAAATTGTAATCGCGAAACTCCTCTGTAACTTCAATTAGTTTTTCGGGATTTACAAGTTTTTCTGTAAAACGCATTACCGTCGAATGTGCTGTAGAAATAGAATATCGGCTGTCGATACTTTGCTCTAAAGCTGTGTTTTTGAAGTTTTCTCGAAGTTTATTTCTTAAAGCAGTCAGAGATTCATCTGAAGGAAAACCTTGAATCATTATTGCTGAATTTGAAGCTGTAACGCCTCGAAATTCGATGGTGATTTCGTCTAAATTTATTATACTTTGCTGAACAGTTTTGATGTATTCTTCAACTGCAATTTTATCTAAATTGAAACCTTGATAGCATGAAATAATAGAGAGTACAGTAATATGAATATCAGAGTTTGGATAGTAATACTGAGCTGGTTCAACTGCTTTTAAATGGTTTAAAAACTGCTGAATTTCGGCATTGACTTTTTTGCTTGGACGAGCAAGAAGTGTAATTCCAAATCTAGAATCTGAACTGTCCTTAATATGAGAATCTAGATTATATTTCCCGCTTAAAATTGCTTCTGCAGCTGTTTTGTAAAGTTGATTGTAGTGTTCTGCTAAATTCATTTAGATTTATTTCTTTTTCGCTTTTTCAAGATTTTCTTTTACTCTAAATTTTACAATTTTAGCAATCATATCGTACGGTATTTTTTCTTTTAAAGGAAACTGAACAGAACCTTTTCCTGATTTATATTTTGAAAGTTCCGATGCAAAATTTTCATGTCCGCTAGGTAATGCATATAAACCGATATGATTTTTAAAAGCGGCAAAATAAACCAGGATTCCATTTTGCTCAAAAGCAGGCATCGAATAACTGATTTTTTCTTTGGCATCCGGCGCTGCTTTCTGAATTGTCATTCGAACTTTTTCTAAGATTTCCTGAACATCATTAGGAAATCCACCAATATATTCGTCGATATTCTCGGGTTTCTTTGTTTCCATTTGGAGTGAAATTAATTTAAAGTTGTTTTCTTTTTAATCTTGCGAAGCCGCAAAGATTTTCTCATTTTCTGTCATTTCGACGAAGGAGAAATCGTAAAAGAGATTCCGTTCCAATATTCACCAATCGTTGTCGAGTTTCGAGTATGGCTTGCTTCGCCAGTTCGCTATCGCTCGAGTCTCCTTCGTCGAAATGACATAATTGGGCGTTATTTTTTTTCGTTTATAAAAAAAACTGCAGCAAGTTTTGCCTAAACCTTTGCGCACTTTGCGGTTAAATAAAGTTTTATGCCAATCCTTTTGGAAAACGATCCAAAACCAAATTCAATTCTAAATTATGCTCTAAATACGCTTTTGCTCCAGCTAAGACTAACGTAAAACCTTCGGTTGAATTGCGAACTTGATCGATTATTTTATCAGTATCTCCCTCAAAACCTGAATTTGTAATACTTACAAAAGTCTCATTTTCGTTCAATGGCGTAAAAATCCATTCGACTAAAGTTGTTTCTCCAGAATTTCCCCATTCGACAACGATCTTTTTATTTTCTTCTAAAATAAGAGTTTTTACAAAAAGTGAAAAGTCATACATTTCCCATGTCCATTCGGTTTCAGTATTTTCTTTTAATTTGGCAGATCCTTTTGTAAACCAAAATTTACTTGTGATTTTTGGATCAATAAAAGCCTGAAAAACTTCTGAAATAGGTTTTCTAATCAGCATTTCGGCTTTTGCGAAGTTGTTATGTTCTGTTTTCATGTTTTTTGAAGTTATAAGCTGCGAGTTGTGCACGAATAATAGATTGACGAGTATTGATTGATTTTAAAAGCATTTAGCTTATAATTTACAATTGTTCTTTGTCAATCCATTTACCAACTGTTGGCGGAACGTAATTTCTCATTTTATTTAATAAATCCTCAATATTATCGCTTACTAAAAGCATTTTCTGATTTACATCTTTTAGCAAACCTTTTTCGACCATGCCTTTCAGAAGTTCAATTAAACTATCATAAAATCCATTAATGTTCAAGATTGCAATTGGTTTTTTATGCAGGCCTAATTGTGCCCAAGTCAGCATTTCGAAAAGCTCTTCTAGAGTTCCAAAACCACCTGGAAGTGCAATTACTCCATCACACAAATCATTCATTTTTGTTTTACGCTCGTGCATGCTTTCAACTAAAATTAATTCGGTTAAACCATGATGAGCGATTTCTTTAGACCTTAAAAAATTTGGAAGAACTCCAATTACTTTTCCGCCTGCGTTTAAAGCTCCATCTGCAACAGCACCCATTAAGCCTACATTTGCGCCGCCGTAAACTAATTCTATATTTTGTTCGGCTAAAGTTTTTCCTAAAGCATTCGCCTGTTCTTCATAATTTTTTTCGGTGCCAAAGCTTGAAGCGCAGAAAACGGTAATTCTTTTCATTGTATTTTTTTTTTTTGAAAGTGAAGATGTGGGATGTAAGATGTGAGGATGTGAGGATGTGAGATGTAAGATGTAAGATGTGAAAATGTGAGATGTGAGAAGCAAGAAGCAAGAAGCAAGATGTAAGATACTTGATTAGGAAGATATTTTATGTTTGATATATTGCTTCTCACATCTTACATCTCATATTTTACTTTTCTTCAATTCATATTCAAAATACGGTACTTCTACATTATTAATGTTAAATAGGATATCATTTATTTTTTCTGCTCCTAGTTTTAAAACGGCTTTTTGAGAGCGGAAATTTTCTGCTCCAACGTGAAAAAGAATTGAATCGACGTGCTGAAAAGCATAATCTGTCAATAATTTTTTGATTGAGCTATTGTAAGAACTTCCCCAATATTTTCTTGAAATAAAAGTATAGCCAATTCCAACGTTTGATTTTTCGGGATTGTAATCATAAAAGCTAGTAGTTCCTATTATCTCATTGGTTTGTTTATCAAGAATTAAGAACGGATTTTTTGTACTTATGATTTCAAAGAAAGTTTTAAAACCTTCTTTTTCGTATCGGTTTTTTACAGGATTCTGTTCCCAAATCAGCGGGTCAGAAGCAGCTTCAAATAATGCTTCAAAATGATTTTCCTGCAGCGGAATCAATTTTGTGAGTTCATTTTCTAAAATATCGGGTTGTAAATTGAAGTTTGATGTTGTCATTTTTAGTTTTTTTCAGGAGGTTAATTAAGTTGGACAGGATTTTATGAAATAACAGGTAATCTAAAGCCAAATACAGCTAGTTCTCCCTGCATAAAATCTAAATCTTCAGATCTTTTAAAACCAATATTTTCATACATCTTCCAAGCTGTTTTCATGGAAAGAGTAGAATGAATTATTAGTTGTTTTCGATTGTTTTCAGAAGTTTTTTTTATGCATTCCTGTGTCAAAAGTTTGCCAATTCCTTTTCCGCGTGCATTATTGTCAACGCCTAACAAACGAAATCCTGCCGAGTTTTGTTCTTGAGTTGCAATTCCGCCAGAGCCGTAATATTGCATATCATTAAAGTAAACAACAGCTCCTAGAATTGTATTTTTTTCATCAACAGCTACAAGAAGTTCAGTTTCTGGGTATTTTGTGAAATCGCCAATATTGGCCAGCATTTTATAATAATTGGGCTGTTCATTTTCTTTTGGAAAACCTTCTAGTTGTGAATAAACCTGAATTAATAGTTGTCCTATTTTTTCAAATTCTAAAGGAACGGCATTTCGAATTATATAGTTTGAGGTATTCATGTTTTTTGAATTGATACTAATTTAATTTATTCCGTGCCACCATTGTTTAAATTCTTGCTTTTCATTTTTCAATTCCACTATTTCTCCAATTATAGGTGTAATTAACGGAATTGGATTTTTATGTAAACGATTCAATTCTGTTACTTTTTTCAAAGGCTCGTCCCACGCGTGAAGCGCTAAGGCGAATTTTGAAGAATGAACAGGAAAAACTCTTTTTGCTTTTAAATCGTGCATCGCTTTTATGACATCTTCGGGCATATTATGAATGTATTTCCAGTTTTTATTGTACTGCCCGTTATCGATTAAAGCAATGTCAAAAGGACCGAATTTTTGACCAATTTCAGCAAAATGAGAATCGTAACCGCTGTCACCGCCCAAATATATTTTGAAATCTTTGGTTTCTAAAACAAAAGAAGTCCAAAGCGTGTTGCAGCGCGTAAAACTTCGACCAGAAAAATGTCTGGATGGCGTGGTGTGAAGTATTATGTTTTCATCAAGTTCTATTTTTTCATACCAGTCTTTCTCAATAATATTTTCTTTCTGAAATCCCCAATATTCAAAATGCGAACCTACACCAAGCGCTGTGATTACTTTTTTTGTTTTTGCTTTTAATTTTAGAATCGTTTCGTAGTCTAAATGATCGTAATGATCGTGTGTAATCAATAAATAATCAATTTCCGGCAGATCGTCAACGGTATAGATATCTGTTCCTTTAAAAGCTTTTGTTGTGCCCGAAATAGGAGAGGCGTTTCCGCTGAAAACAGGATCTATCAAAAAACGTTTGCCTTCTAATTGAATAAAATAGGAGGAATGTCCAAACCAAGCTAATACATCTTGATTAACTGGAATTTGGTGTAAATTAGTCTTAATGGAAGGGATTAAATCGGCAGGAATTTTTCTCTCTACTTTTTTGAAGAAGAATTCATAAGAAACCGAAAAGTAATTAGCTCCTTCAGCAAGATCTGGCGTAAAGTTTTGATTTTCGAATTTTCCGTTTTTATACTGTGGAGATTTTTGGATTAAAGCCAGTCTTTCTCCTGAAGGCTTTTTTCCAAATTTTGGATGCCGCAGAAAATTATATGCTAGAAGTGCTAATACAAAAAGTAGAATTATGAGTGTTACCATTTTTTAAGAATTGCGGTATTTGTTGGTTACGGATATATTTATAATAGTAGTTTCATGATATAGTTAAAAACTAAGGTTATGGCAATAATAAATACTAATAATAAACTGGAATAAAGTCTAATATTTGGAAAACCGTTATAATCTTTCGATTCCTTAAGATGCAGGTATATTTTTTTGCGTTTATAAAAACAGTAAACAAAGGTTATAATGATACTTACAAAAACGATACTCTCAAATGCAAAACGATCATTTAGATGCTGTGAACTGTTTTCGGGTAAAACGGGATTCATTTTTTCTATTTTGTTGGATATAAATTTTGAACTTCTTTAATTGAAAGCAGAATAATCTTTTTTAAAATTTCGATGTCAATATCAGTTAGTTTTTTGATGTAAATACATGCTTTTGATGATTTATGTTTTCCTAGTTTTGTGAGTTCTTTTTCGGTATTTTCAGATAAGAAAAAATAAACTGTTGTTGCGGATTTTCTTGGAGAAAAAGCGGCCAAAGGAGCATCGCCTTCATGTCCGCTGGCGTATTTATAATGATACGATCCAAAACCTATAATGCTTGGTCCCCACATTTTAGGTTCAAAACCAGTTATTTGCTGCATTATTTTAATAAGCTCAAAAGCATCATTTCTTTTTGCTTCGTCTTCAACTGTGTTTATAAAATCAGTAACGCTGCTTTGAGTTTCTGTAGTTTTATTTTTTGCCATTGTCTCTTTTTTTGAACTTTATTTTAAGTTTCCGTTTTATGATTTACTTAAAACTGCAACTGTAAGCGAATTAAAACATTCCATTTTCGTTAATAGTTTCAGTGGGAATTGATTGTCCTAAATCCCATAGTTCGATAATTTTGTCAGCTTTGAATTTTAAAATATGAACTACTGCAAAACCTATATCTATTGGAGTTTGTTTTAAATGCGAATGTACCGCAACTAATTTTTCGTCTTCTAAAATATGATGAATTTTAAAAATTTTGTTAGGGTTTGTCCTTGCCGATTCTTCCATTGCCAGCATTAAAGTGTCGGCATCACCTTTAAAATAAGCATTGTGATGTTTAAATTTTTTGTCCACATAAAGTCGAAATGCTTCGTGTGAGTGACCGCCAGCCGCAAGTTTTAAAAAATTTTGCGCGATTTCTTTCCTAGTCATGATATTTTGATTAACAGCTAACTAAGTTATGAAATTTAGAAAGATAATTTAAAGGAAATAAAAACGGATTTTAAAGAACGTGCTATTCGTTTTCAGGTTTTATCTGACTGAGGTCAATGTCTAGTTTTGCAAATTCGGTTAAGCCCAAATCTGTAATATAGAAATGTTTGTCAGCTGGATTCTTTTTTGCAATCCAGCCTTTTTCTGCAAAGGTTACAGCAACCAATTGACCGAGTTTTCCACCAATATGTTCGTAACACATTTTTGCTGGTTTTATTTGCGTTGTTTTCTCGCTCATTTCTTCAAATTTAGGATTTCTTAGAAACTAACTTTAATGCTAAATAAGTCATTGGGATATAAGCAAAAACTAAATCGACAATTGTAAACCATATTGGAGATGGTAAAGAACAAACACTTACAATTCCTCCTAATAAAAAGAAACCTCCAATAACAAAGGCTAATTTTGTTTTATGATTTGCAGCGATTAAAGCTGTTGTTAATGCGCCTGCAAAGGTTCCAAGAGCATGTGCCAGGAAAGGAAATAGAAAATGTTTGGGTTCAAATAAATGCATGGTGGCTTGTAGACCTTCCATTGTCGTATTGTCTGCTCCATTTGGAGGCGGAATAATAGAACCGCTGACTAAAATAATACTCATATTAACAACACTTCCAACAAAAAGGCCGGCAATAACGGCAAGTATATTTCTCAAAATAGGATTCATAGATTCAGGTTTTGTATCACGAATTTATGAAATTTATTTAGATGATAGTTTCTTTTCGTTTTCAGTTTGAGGTTTTCCCGCTGCATTGGGTTCGCCTTTGCCTGTTGTGATTAATTTTTTTAAGCTGTTTTGTATATAATTTGTCCAAGCATCTTGACAGATTTCAAAACATTCGTATTCTGGAACTAAACCAAAATGAGTAAAACGAAGTTCTGTTTTTCCATTTTTTTCTGAAATCTCAAAAGTAGGTTTCGTGTTCGTCCATTCCGTTTTGTCTTCCGTGAATTTAAAGTAGTTTTTCTCAATCAGCCAAACGATTTTTTGATTGGGAATTACTTCAATTAATTTTACTTTGCAACGATGAATATCTTCGAAATGATAGTCAAATTCATCATTTAATTTTGCTGTATTTCCTTCAATTTCCTGCGACCACCAATTACGAACATTGGTAACAGCGTTAAAAACTTCTTCTGGAGATTGATCGACTGCTATTGTTGTGGTAAAATCTGCTGCACTCATAATTATTAATTTTTAAAAAGTTGAACATCAAAGTTATTGTTTAAAAATCAATATGTTAGGGTGTTTAAAAGACATTTTTAAGGGGTGTTTCAGACAGAGCAGATTTAGATTTTAGATTTTGGTGTTTTAGATTTTTGAAAGTACTTCTGCTTACTTTTTTCTAATGAGTCCAATTAATAAGTTGATAATATATACAGGTATGCCAACAAAAGTAATTACCAATAATTCTAGAACTAAAGTCGAGTTTAATAATTGATAATCACTAAGGAATGAAGGGAATTCGGGTTTTTGCAGAAACAATTTACCATAGATTAAAGCGATCCAATAAATTACAAAACTCCCAATAAAAATTAGAGAATGAAGTATAGTTAAAGATTTTACAAGCTGTTTTTTGAATACTTTTTGAACAAGCCAATAACCAAATCCCATTATAAAATAGCAAATAAATAAAAAGATAGTACTGTCAAAATTACGTACTACATAATAAGTATCGTGAATATTGATATCTAGATTAGAAGTAGGATTATCGTTATTCTGAACGAATCCGATAATTAAAATTAACAAGGAAACGATCCAAAATAGATGATAGACTTTTATTTTTTTGAAGTTCATGTTTAGTGATAGTGGTTGTTTGTCGTTTTATTTTAAACGAATTAAAACTCCTTTGCGTTTTACGATATTTTTATAATCCCATTGAATGTCTTTAGATTTTTCGAGCCATCGTCTTAAGTCATCGAGATTTATTTGCGTGACGTCCGTATATCGAGCTTCGGCGGCTTTAAAACTTCCTTCGTTTTGCAGTGCAGGTTCTTCAAATGATTGTCCGCTCCAAAATAAAAGCCTTACAGAATCTTTTAGTTTGCTGTACCCTACAATTGGATTCCCGTCTAAAAACCAAACGGGATGCCGATGCCAGATCTTGTTTTCGGCTTCAATCAGGCAGGAACTAATTTCTGCATATAAAAGATCACTTATTTTTTTGTCTTCGATGTTTTGAGAATCATTATAGGATTGAATTTCTGGATTCATTGTTTTTTGTTTATTTTTTCAGCTCAAATAAAATATAAGTTCCGTTTTCAGATTGTCCTTTTCTTTTTTCGATGAAGCCTTTTCGTTTATAAAAGTCAACGGCTTTTAGATTATTTTCTAAACATTTTAAAGTAAGGGGAATTTTAGTTTTTGAGATTACTGCTTTTAACAGCTTGGAAGCAATACCTTTATTTTGATGTTTATGATGGATATATAAATGATGTATAAAATTAGTAGGCGTCCAGATCGAAATAAATCCTATAGGAATATCTTCGTGAAGCGCCGCTAAAATTAATTCGCCTTGCGTATGTTTTTCGAAATCGTCCAGTTGAAAATCTGAGGTATTAAGCCATGTAAAAGTTAGTTTTCTTTCCTCTAAAAATAAGTTTCTTAGTGCTTCATAATCTTTGTTTCGAACTTCTATTATTTCCATTTTATTGTAAATTCACGCTTTTACCTCAAAACTTTTGATTCATTTTCGAGCATTTTTTCGATATTAAAATAAATGCCATCAACTTGATATTTGCCTTTTTCAAAGCTCAAATAATCACAATGATCGATTAAAGATTGTGATTTGCTTTCTAGTTCGAAAACATTAAGCAATACATATTCATGTTCTACAAGAAGGACATGAAATCCTGTCTGACATTGTTTTCCGTCACCGGAAGATAAAATAGTATTCATGATGCTGTGAAACTTAAAAGAAGCAATTTTTGAATTTACTTCATCGCCTTTTAAGTGATAAGTATAGGCGAGAAGATTAAGCTGTTTAAGATCAAATGGAAATTCGCTTAAAGTATTATTAATTAGTTTGATAATTTCATCATAATCTTTATTCTCCAACTTTTCTTTACCATAAATTTCATTTAGTTTTTTTTCATTTGGAGATTTCCAAAAAGCATTGTATTTGGGTTGAAAAACGTAACCAAAATACAAATGGTTAAAATCATCATGCGTTAGCAAAGTATCGTTTTTCATTAATCGCTCCATTAATTGAGGATAATAAAATGCCGATTTTTTGTCTTGAATTTCTTTTTCAATGGCTTTGTAATCCGGAATTTTGAATCCTTGATCTTGAGCAATAGCTTTTGTTCCCAATACTAAAACTGTCAATAAAATTATTTTTTTTATCATGATTTGAGATTTAGATTTCATTATTCAATTTAATGTTTTCAGGTTTGAGCGGGTCACTTATTTTTATCTTTTATTTCTAGGTTTTCAATAAAAATTATTAGACTTGAAAGACAGTTTTTTTAAATCAAATAAAAGAAAAAAAACGGTACGTGAGTCAAATATGTACTAAAAGAAAATCTGATCTGTTTGAACAGATCAGATTTTGATCAGGGAATATTTTAGTTTTCGTTATTTAACTTTTTCTAGATCAGTTAATTTCCAGCTTTGATCACGTAAGGCAGGTGTTGGCCCATAGAAGCGAGTTAATATTTCGAACTTGCCTTTAGGATCTGTTGGAACCCAATTTGACTCACCGCTTGCAGGCGGATTTGGACCAAAATATAAATCGACAGAACCATCGCTATTTGTTTTTAATCCTGGACTTTGTGAGGAGCGTCCTGCACGTTTTTGGTTTCGAATAAAGGTGTGCGTGTCTCTATTGTAAACGGTCATTGACCAGTATTGTTTTACAGGAACATTTGCAGGAACATTTACTTTATAGGTGCTGTTACCGTCTAGATCGTTACCATCTTTGTCTACAATCTGCATTAAATAAAATTGTGATTCTCCAAGATGTTTGGCACTAAAAAAAGCGATCATGTAGCAAACTGCTCTATTATCGATAGGATAAATTTCGGAGATAGAATATTCACTTTTTACGCTTTTAATATTGTCTTCGTCTGCAGGAAAAAACCAATGCGTGTCTTTGTAAAAAGGAGGTATGATTTCGTAATTATATAAAAGCCATTCTTTTGCTGTTTTTACGGCTTGTGTTAAAATTTCTTTAGTACGAGCGTCAGGAGCAAAAGACTTCCCTCTTTGAATACCTAGTGTTTTTAAAGGATCGATCATTACACGATCTCTTGTGAGCCAAGGTTCTGTTTGTACAATTGAATTTAATGTTTCATAAAAAGTATGATCATAGCGAATGTTTGAGTCGTATATTTCATTACTGGCATCGACAAAAACAGTTGTTGGGTTTTTGGAAGCTTCGCTGAGCGGATAAACTTTAATTCGTTTGGCGTAAGCTACTGCGGCTGCAACATCGGCAGCGCTGCCACTTTTTAATACAGAACGTAAAAGGGCATAACCTGTATAAGTATCAGATTGCAAAGGGATATAACCTGCAGGTATTTTACTTTTATCATAACCAGGAGGTAAAAAAAGATATTTTCCGCCTTTTCCTTTATCGACTCCGCCGGGACCAACATCCTCAAGTGCATTTTGCCAGTAGGTCATTATACTGCCATTAAAAATTCCATTGTCTGCTGGTGGAATTTCGAGCACAACAGGACCCGCTTTTTCTGTATTGAAAAAAGGCATTAAATAAATTACATCAGGATTTGGGGTCAGAGTTTGATTTTTCCAATCTAACAGTTTTGGCCAAATAACAACTTGATTGTAACTGCCGTTTATTTTTGCAAGTGCATTGTACATCAATTGAAAATTAACCGCTGGCATGCCCCATACTGCGGCTTCAACTGCACGTTGATACAAAATTTGTTCCTTAATATTTGCAGGTTTAAATTCTGTTCCTGCAGTATTTGAACTGTCGCTTTTCTCTGTATTACTGGTTTGATTATTATTGCAGGCTGTCAGGAGAAGTACTGACAAGAACGAAAGAAGGATTTTTTTCATAACATTAATTTATTTAGTGGATATAAATTTTATTATTTTAATTTTCAACATCCTGCAGATTAGTTTTAGCTAAAGCTGGTTCTAAAAAACTTAGAAGTTGAAAGTAATCTTTCTGCTTAATATTTATAAGAAATCAATGTTTCTTATGAAGAGGTAATAGTTGTAATTTATTTAGTAATCTAGCAAGCGCATTACTTAGTTTAGGGATCTTTTTTGAATTAAATTTATTGTTAAAATTATGAAAAAAAAGTATAGGTAAGTTGTTTTTTAAAATAAAATCATTAAAAATCAATTGTTTATGTTTTTTTGTTTGCCGAGGAGTGATGGAGTTTAGTGATTGCAAACAGGTTTAGTTTCTAATAAAAAATAATCCGATTTACTTTTGCAAATCGGATTATAGCTGAAATTTTATTCTAGTTGTTTAACGAGCTGAAGTGTACCTTCCTTTAGAGCTTTGTAATAATCGCCTTTTTTTAATTCTGGAATAAAATAGGCAGAGACAATATCTTTCATTTCTTGGTCGTTCATTTTAACTTGTATTTTATTGGTGCCTTGAACTTGAATTTGTCTTAATTGTTTGCTGATAATAATTAAAAGCGACGTATCTGTTTTTAATTTAGAAAGTAAATATTTGTCTAAATCTAATGAGTAATCGCTTAAATCGGTATACGGAGTTATGGAAGATACTGTTACAATTACAATTTTACTTTTAGTTTTTGTTTCACTGGATTTTAAAAATGTAGTTAAATCCTTGATTTGATTTGGCGTTAGAATTTTTTCGAAATCATTTACATAATCATACGAGGATGCAAAAATATTTTTAGTATCAGTTTTTGTTTGTGCAAAAATGTAATGAGGTAGAAAAAGAGAAATTGTTAGTAGGAATAATAATTTTTTCATTGCAGGTTTTGTTTTGGGAGCTGCAAAATTAGTACTTTATTATTGAAATCGGTTTCCAAATTGTTACCTTAAGTCAATATTTATTTTCGCGGAATAAAAAAATCCGATTGGTGTATAACAATCGGATTTTTAACTGTTTTACATTATAATAGAGGAATTAAATGTTCCCAGTTTAGCTGTTTTGCAAAATCTAGTGCAGTCTTTCCATTGTTAGTTTTAGCTTTAGTATCTGCTCCGGATTGCAGCAAAATTTCAACTGAGCTTTGATTTCCTGCGATTGTTTCGAGATGAAGAAAAGTATACCCTAATTCATCTTTTGAAGTAAGTTCATTAGGATTATTTTTTAAGAAATCAACAAGGCTGTCTTTCATGTTTTTGCTCATTGGATGTTCTACAAGGTTTTCTGGTTTTTCTTTTTGATCTGAAACAACCTGAATATCGCTGTAATCTCCAAATTCTAAACCCCAGGCTTTGTCGTGTTCTTTTCTTTCGTCTTCGCTCATCTCTGAACGCATTGCGTGTATCGTAAAGGCTCCGTAGGTTTTACCTTGAATAGCAAATAACCAATCGCTTATTTGGTTAACTGGTATTTGTACTTCGTCTCCATTGTTTACATTGGTTAATTCATCGGGCTGATTTACTAGAGTTCCATAAATAGTATCGCCGTCAAAATTGATATCGTTGATCCACATATGTTCGACTAGGATATCGTCATCTATTTCTTGAGTAAAAGCCAATTTTACACAAGCAACATCAAGTCCTGGAATTATACGGCGGTATTCCCAAGATAATTCTCTCCAGAAATATTTAAAGGTTTCTTGTGCTTTTTTGTGTGCTTCGATCATTTTTGGATTTTCTCCGTCGGCAAAGAATATTGATGTATTTTCCATTCTGTGTTATTTTAATTGTAATTGCGGGCTGTAAATATATTTTAACTCCAAGATAAAAAAAATCTTATAAACGGTTTAAATTTTAACAATAAAAAAACCGACCTGATCTTATGAAGTGAGTTGTTTAGACAAAGTTATTGTTCTTTTGATTGAAGAAAAAAACAATAGAGGAGGGTTTTTAAATTGGGCATAAAAAAAATCCGATTTGCTTTCACAAACCGGATTTTGATTTTTTACTGATAAAGTGTAAACTATAGTTTAACTACTTTTCCTGTATGAACATCGTATCTCATTGAAACAATTTGAACTTTGTGTTCTTTTACAATAGAATTGTCTTGTACAAGTTTGCTTGAATGTTTAATGTTTGCATTTATGGCGCCTAAATAATTGTCAGCTTTTGGTGTTACTTTATCAGCTTCTATTTCTTCGGTCTCGTTAGCGATTGTTTCTACAATATTATCAATATGGCTAAAATGTTTTTTGTATGCTCCATCTTTGTCATTAATGTAGGCTTTTACTGCGCCACATTCTGTATGGCCTAGAACTACAATTAGTTTAGTGTTTAAATGCTCAACGGCATATTCTATACTTCCCATATCAATATCTGAAATTAGATTTCCTGCATTACGTATTACGAATAAGTCACCAATTCCTTGATCAAAAAGTATTTCTGGTGATACACGGCTGTCTGAACAGGTAATAACAACTGCAAATGGTTTTTGTCCATCTTGATTTTCTAGAATTGTTTTTTTGTTTTGATGGGGATGTACAGAGTTTTCAGTTAAAAAGCGTTTGTTTCCTTCAGTAAGTTTTTCTAAAGAAGTTAAATCTTTATTTTCACTAGAATCTTTTTTTTGTTCTTCAGTATTTTTGCATCCAATAATAGATAAAAAGAGTATTAAAAGGATAGCAATTTTAGTTTTCATTTTTTCATTTTTTAAAATAATGCCAAAATTAGAGTATCGCTTTGTTGGGATATGCTAGGAAAAGTTTTTTTTATAACACTATAAATTATTTTTTAAAAGAGCTGAATGTTAGTGTTTGTATAGGTATTAAAAAAAAATCCGGTTTGCTTTCACAAACCGGACCTTTTTAAATTGAAAATAATATGTAACCAAAGAGATGCAAATGCGTCTCTGGTTATTTTTACAAGTGAATTACTTCGCCGTATGCATCAGCAACAGCTTCCATAACTGCCTCGCTCATTGTTGGGTGAGGGTGGATAGATTTAAGGATTTCATGACCTGTAGTTTCTAGTTTACGAGCTACAACTGCCTCAGCAATCATATCAGTAACACCAGCACCAATCATGTGACATCCTAACCATTCTCCGTATTTAGCATCAAAGATTACTTTTACGAATCCGTCAGCAGCACCAGCAGCTTTTGCTTTTCCTGAAGCTGAGAATGGGAATTTACCAATTTTTAATTCGTAACCTTTTTCTTTTGCTTGTTTTTCGGTTAAACCTACAGAAGCGATTTCTGGAGTTGCATAAGTACAACCAGGAACGTTTCCGTAATCGATTGGATCTACATGTAAACCTGCGATTTTTTCAACACAGTTAATTCCTTCAGCAGAAGCTACGTGAGCTAAAGCCTGCCCTGGAGTAACGTCTCCAATTGCATAATAACCAGGAATGTTAGTTGCGTTGTAAGCGTTTACTAAGATTTTATCTCTGTCAACAGCGATTCCAACTTCTTCTAAACCAATATTTTCGATGTTTGTTTTGATTCCAACTGCCGAAAGTACGATGTCAGCTTCAAGAATTTCTTCTCCTTTTGCTGTTTTTACAGTTGCTTTAACTCCGTTTCCTGTAGTATCAATTTTCTCTACAGAAGAGTTAGTCATGATTTTTACACCTGCTTTTTTCATAGAACGCTCCATTTGTTTAGAAACGTCTTCGTCTTCAACAGGAACAATGTTTGGCATAAATTCTACGATAGTAACTTCAGTTCCCATAGAGTTATAGAAGTGAGCGAACTCAACTCCAATTGCTCCAGAACCTACAATGATCATAGATTTTGGCTGAGTTGGCAACGTCATTGCTTGACGGTATCCAATTACTTTTACACCATCTTGAGGTAAGTTTGGAAGCTCACGAGAACGAGCTCCAGTTGCGATGATAATATGATCAGCGCTGTATTCAGTAACTTTATTGTCTTTATCTGTAACGTCAAGTTTTTTTCCTGGTTTTAGTTTTCCAAAACCTTCGATAACGTCAATTTTATTTTTCTTCATTAAGAATTGAACTCCTTTGCTCATTCCTTCAGCAACACCACGGCTTCTTTGAACAACTGCAGGGAAATCTTTATCAAATTCAGAAACTTTCAATCCGTAATCAGAAGCGTGCTTTAAGTAATCAAAAACCTGAGCTGATTTCAATAATGCTTTAGTTGGGATACATCCCCAGTTTAAACATACACCACCAAGATTTTCTTTTTCAACTACAGCTACTTTAAAGCCTAATTGTGATGCTCTAATTGCTGTAACATATCCGCCAGGACCACTTCCTAAAACAATAACGTCGTATTTCATTTTTTTGGTTTTTAGTATTTACTATCGAAAAGGAGGTTTATAATTCCGAAACTCACTTGCCGATTTTTTCTTTTGTTATTTGTGATTGCGAATTTAAGGAATTATTTTAAAAAACAGTAAGTTGTAAAAAGGGAAAATGTGAAAATGTGAAATGTGAGATGTAAAATGGTTGAGATTTAAAATTAAAAAGGTAAAATGTGAAATGT
>NZ_MUHD01000028.1:0-93854 GCF_002217395.1 Flavobacterium plurextorum
TTTCTAAAATTCCGCTATTAACTTCAATGTTAAATAAGGCTAAATTTTTCCACTCTGCTTTTACGAAATTCATTTTTCACTTTAAATAACATATATCCACTAACAATAATTTGAAATAGCCCGATAAATATGACAGACAATAAACCGTATACCGTTAAATCTATAATTTTTAAGAAAGCTAATATAAAAATGATTAGAGGTATTCCAAGAAGAAAAGAATTGATGTAATTTATAGTTTTCATAGTTATTGATTTTTTTAAACTTTCAGAAAAAAATGAAAGTTTTAATTAAATTTTTTTACTTCATCATTTTGATAACCAATTTTCCTAACCAGTTTTCATTAAATTCCGTCATTTTATCTAACATATTATCTGCTTTTAAAACAAAATCATATAGTTTAGTGGTCTGGTCGACAAAGTGTTTTTCTTCTGCAGAATCTTTTGCTTCAATTGTCGAAACTTCTTTTAAGATTTTAAGAGTTGGTTTTATTTCTCTTTTGCTTCTTTCTCTCGAAATCTTTACGGCTAATTCGTCAAGATCTTTTTCGGCAGTAAAAAATTCTTTTCTTTCTCCTGTTTTGTATTCTTTATAAACAATTCCCCAATCCATTAAGCCTCTTAAGTTCATACTGGCGTTTCCACGAGAGATTTGCAGTTCTTCCATAATGTCTTCCATAGAAATAGGTTCGTTTGAAACCATTAATAAAGCATGGATTTGTGCCATCGTTTTATTAATTCCCCATTGAGAACCTAATGCTCCCCAGGTTTGTACAAACTTATTTTTTGCTTCTTTGAATTCCATGAGTCAAATGTAAGCAAAAGTTTTTAAACTTTCAAAAATAATTGAAAGTTATTTAACGAATTATAAAGTTATGTTAATTCAAGGCATTAAATTTTGATTAAATAATGCTGCAGCTATTTTTGTAAAAATCACTTTTATGGAATTATACTACACTTTTTCAGTACTTATTGTACTCGCTTCTTTCTTCGCCTATTTAAATTTGAGATTTTTAAAACTTCCTGGAACCATCGGAATTATGATTATTGCGATGTTGGTTTCGGTTGGAATTCGCCTTTTAGGAGACTCTTATTTTCCTGCTACCACAAAGCATTTCTTTGAGTTAATAAAGGAATTTGATTTCAATGAAATCTTAATGGGAGCCATGTTAAACTTTCTTTTGTTTGCAGGTGCGCTTCATGTGAATATGTCTGATCTTAAAGAGCAGAAAGTGCCAATTATGATTTATTCTACCGTTAGTGTAGTATTGTCGGCTTTGATTATTTCTATGCTTCTTTATTATATAGCACCTCTTTTGGGAATTACAATTCCTTATATATTTTGTTTGGTTTTTGGAACTTTAATTTCACCAACAGACCCAATTGTTGTGTTGGGGGTTTTAAAAGAAGCCAAAGTTCCTAAAAGAATAGAAACTAAAATTGTTGGCGAATCTTTGTTTAATGATGGAGTAGCGGTAGTAATGTTTGCTGTTGTTTTGAAAATGGCAACTGATCCAGCATTTGATATGAGTTTTAGTTCTATTGCTTGGTTATTTGCAAAAGAAGGTATTGGCGGACTTTTATTGGGAGCTGTTTTAGGATTTACGGCATCAAGGGTTTTAAAGAAAATTGATGATTATAAGGTTTCGGTTTTGATAACACTTTCGATTGTAATGGGAGGTTTTTTGATCGCTCAAAGTTTACACGTTTCAAGTCCTTTAGCAATGGTAGTTGCCGGATTAATTATTGGTAATTACGGTAAAAAAGTGGCAATGAGCGAAGAAACAAAAGATTATCTAGAGAAGTTTTGGGAACTTATCGATGAGATTTTAAATGCTGTTCTATTTTTATTCATTGGTTTTGAATTGTTATTACTGCCAGATTTGAACAAACAATTATTAACAGGTTTTGTTGCGATTTTTATAGTGCTTTTTTCAAGATTGACATCAATAGTATTGCCGTGGAAATTCTTTGATATATTTAAGTTCTTTGGAATTAAATCGGCTTACAACAAAGGCTCTTTAATGGTTTTGGTTTGGGGAGGAATTCGAGGAGGAGTTTCAATCGCACTGGTACTTTCTATGCCTGAAGGCGAATATAAAAACCTGCTTTTGGAAGTAACTTATATTGTGGTATTATTTTCAATTGTAGTTCAAGGATTGACTGTTGGGAAATTAGCAAAGAGAGTTTTGGAGAAAGAGTAAATTAGAGAATATAGAGTAAATTAGAGAATATAGAGTAAAGAGTAAAGAAAAAAGAAAAGAGAAGAAGATTTTTCTTTTAGATTATTTACTAAAAAATGGGCTGTTTCAGAAATGATTCAGCCCATTTTTTTTATTGCTCCGGTGGAGCAGAATATTTATAGAAAATATGATTTTCAAATATCAAAAAGCTCCAGCGGAGCGATATGTTATTCGTTCCTTATCGTTTATCTTCTTTAGAATAATTGGATTCTCCGTTAATATTAATTTCACCGCCTAAAAAGCGAGGTTCACGATTTCTTAAAACATCAAAGAAGGATTTGAATATAGAACCGTATTCTCTAAATGTTACATATTTATACCCAAGATATTCTCCTTTATTTGCGGAATATCCAACTGATTTAATTCCCAATTTTTGACCAATGTAAATGGCACGATTTAAATGATATTCCTGCGAAATTAAAGTGGCTTTTTTGATTTTGAAAATATGTTTAGCGCGATACATTGTAGAATATGTATCGAAACCTGCATAATCAATAAATATTTTTGTTGTGTCAACTCCGTGATTAAAACAGTAGTTTTTCATAACGGTTAATTCATCATATTCATCACGGCCATTATCTCCCGAAAGTAGAATTTTATTGATACGTTTTGCTTTCCAAAGCATAATTCCTGCATCTAAGCGATCTTTTAAATATTTGCTTGGCTGATCTCCATTTATTCCTGCGCCAAAAATAATTCCAACATCATTTTTTGGGAATTTTTTAATCGAATAATAAATGTTCTTTTTTGTTGAAGACTTTACATAGTAATTTACAGAAATAATTGCAATTAGTCCAATAATTGCAAGATAAAGGGCTATTTTAAAATATTTTTTCACGGCTTGTATTTGTAAGATTAAGATTTAAAAACACGAAGATAGTTAAAGTAAAACCAAATAAAAAAACCGAAGCGTTTCTGCTTCGGTTTCAAAATATCTAATCGGGTAGGAAGTCTAAACCAATCCTGCTCTTTTTAATAAAGCTTCTGGTTTTGGTTCTTGTCCTCTAAAACGTTTGTATAAAATCATTGGATGCTCTGTTCCTCCTTTTGAAAGTACATTGTCTTTGAATTTTTTTGCTACTTCTTCATTGAAAATTCCTTTTTCTTGGAAATATTCAAAAGCATCAGCGTCTAAAACTTCTGCCCATTTGTAGCTGTAATATCCTGAAGAATATCCACCCTGAAAAATATGAGAAAAAGCAGTACTCATTGCATTTTCTTTTACATCAGGATATAATTGTGTATTGGCAAATTGTTCCGTTTCGAAAGTTTTTAAATCGGTAATATTAGTTGGATCTTGTCCGTGCCAAGCCATATCTAATAATCCAAAACTTAATTGACGCAATGTCGCTAAACCTTCTTGGAAACTGGCACTTTCTTTAATTTTCTGTACATATTCAATCGGAATAATTTCTCCGGTTTCATAATGATTCGCAAACAAAGCCAAAGCTTCTGGTTCGTAACACCAGTTTTCCATAATCTGACTTGGTAATTCTACAAAATCCCAAAAAACAGATGTTCCAGATAAACTCGGATAAACTGTATCGGCCAGCATTCCGTGCAAACCGTGACCAAATTCGTGGAATAAAGTTGTTACTTCATTAAAAGTCAATAAAGATGGTTTTGTTTCTGTTGGTTTTGTAAAGTTGCAAACGTTCGAAATGTGTGGTCTTTCGTTTACGCCGTCTTTTACATATTGAGATTTAAATGAAGTCATCCAGGCACCGTTTCTTTTTCCTTTTCTTGGGAAGAAATCGGCGTAGAAAATCGAAACCAAATTGTTGTCAGCATCTCTTACTTCATAAGTTGTAACTTCTTCGTGATATTTATCGATATCAAAAACTTCGGTAAAAGTTAAACCGTATAATTTTTTTGCAACTGTAAATGCACCGTCTAAAACTTTTTCTAATTGAAAATATGGTTTCAGTTTTTCATCGTCTAAATTAAAAAGCTGTTGTTTTAATTTTTCAGAATAATAAGCACCGTCCCATTTTTCAAGTTGTTCGATTCCGTCCAGCTCTTTTGCGAAAGAAGTCAATTCCGCAAATTCTTTTTGAGCTGCAGGTTTTGCTTTTGCCAATAAATCATTTAAAAAAGAGAAAACTTTTTCTGGACTTTCGGCCATTCTTTCTTCTAAGACAAAATGTGCATGTGTTTTATATCCTAATAAATTAGCTCTTTCAAAACGCAGTTTAGCAATTTTTAGAACATTTTCTTGATTATCGAATTCGTTATTTTGAAATGCTTTTGCACCAAAAGCAATCGCCATTTTTTTACGTAATTCGCGATTATCAGCATAAGTTAAAAACGGAACGTAACTTGGATGATCTAATGTGAAAATCCAGCCTTCTTTTTCTTGATTTTTGGCTATTAATCTTGCCGCTTCGATTGTTCCTTCTGGTAAACCGGATAAATCTTTTTCGTTTGTCAAATGCAATTCAAAAGCATTCGTTTCTGCCAAAACATTTTCACCAAACTGTAAACTCAATTTCGATAATTCTTTGTCGATTTCTCTCAATTGGTCTTTCTTGTCTTCAGGCAAATTGGCTCCGTTTCTTGAAAAGCTTTTGTATTTTTTATCTAATAAAGTTGTTTGTTCAGGATTTAAACCTAAACTTTCTTTTTGATCGTAAACGGCTTTTATTTTAGCAAATAAAGCTGCATTTAGTGTAATGTCATTTCCGAATTCAGATAATAAAGGCGAAACTTCCTGAGCAATTTTTTGCATTTCGTCATTCGTTTCAGCCGAATTTAAGTTGAAGAAAATACTCGAAAGACGATCTAAAATGTCTCCAGAAAAGTCCATAGCAACAACAGTATTTTCAAAAGTCGGCGCATCTGGATTATTTACGATTGCATCAATTTCGGCTTTAGCCAAAGCAATTCCTTCATTGAATGCAGGAACATAATCTTCGACTTTTATTTGCGAAAAAGGCGCAGTATTATGTTTGGTATTGAAATATTGAGTTAAGACGCTCATAAGTAAAGTTTTTTAAAAGCAGTCAGTGGTCAGTTTTTAGTGTTCAGTTCTCATAAAGACAACTACTGAACGCTAAAAAACTGACCACTGATCACTAAATTTATTTATTAAGACCTTCAGCAGCTTTGTTAACAGCCGCTTTTAATTCTTCTTTATAAGAAATAATAGTTTCAAGGACTTTTTTATCGTGACTTCCGATGATTTGTGCTGCTAAGATTCCCGCATTTTTTGCTCCGTTTAGCGCCACAGTTGCAACTGGAACGCCGCCTGGCATTTGAAGAATCGATAATACTGAATCCCATCCGTCGATAGAATTACTTGATTTTACAGGAACTCCAATTACTGGAAGCGGAGACATTGAAGCGACCATTCCAGGTAAATGTGCTGCACCGCCAGCGCCGGCAATAATTACCGAAATTCCGCGAGTATGTGCATTTTTGCTGAAATCGAATAATTTTTCCGGCGTTCTGTGTGCCGAAACGATATCTACTTCAACTTCTACATTAAATTGTTTTAATATGTCGATCGCATCCTGCATAACTGGCATGTCTGAGATGCTTCCCATTATAATAGCTACTTTGCTCATGAGTTTTTTGTTTGTTTTGTTTCAGGTTTCAAGCTCTGCTGAGATTGAAAACTGTTTATTTTGTTTTAAGCTGTAAATTGAGACTAATAACTAATTTACTATGCACTAATCACTCTAATAGTATTCTTAACTTCCTCAGCAATTCTTCTTGCTTCGGCCATATCTTGATTTACAATAGTTACGTGGCCCATTTTTCTGAACGGACGTGTTTGTTTTTTACCGTAAATATGTGGTGTAACGCCATTCCAGCCTAAAATAGTTTCGATATTTTCGTAAACTACATCTCCAGAAAATCCTTCGGCACCCACTAAATTTACCATAATTCCGGCAACTTTACTGTCTGTGTTTCCTAGCGGAAGATCTAAAATAGCGCGTAAATGATTTTCGAATTGTGAAGTGTAACTTGCTTCGATCGAATAATGTCCTGAATTGTGCGGGCGAGGAGCAACTTCGTTTACTAAAATTTCATCGTCTTGAGTTTGGAACATCTCAACAGCCAAAAGTCCAACGTGATTAAAGTTTTGAGAAACATTCAAAGCAATTGCTCTGGCTTTTTCGGCTACTTTTTCGTCGATTCTAGCTGGGCAGATGACGTATTCAACTTGGTTTGCTTCTGGATGAAATTCCATTTCTACAACCGGATATGTTTTTATTTCTCCTGATGGATTTCTTACCACGATTACCGCTAATTCATTTTTAAACGGAACCATAGTTTCTGCAATACATTCAACATTTGGAAGAGTATCTAAATCAGAAACCTGACGAATAACTTTTACGCCATTTCCGTCATAACCAAATTCAGTACATTTCCATACAAACGGCATCTCGACTTCGCTCGATGTGACAGCAGATTTCAGTTCGTCTAAATTTTCAAATCTTTCAAATGGAGCAGTTGGGATATTATTTTTAGCGTAAAATTCTTTTTGAACGCCTTTATTCTGAATTCCTTTTAGAGTTTTTGGTGAAGGATATATTTTTAAACCTTCATTCTCTAATTGTGTCAATGCTTCAAGATTGACTAATTCGATTTCAAAAGTAAGAACATCAACTTGTTTACCAAAGTTATAAACTGTTTCATAATCCATTAAATCACCTTGAAAGAATTTGTTGCAGGCAATTTTACTCGGCGCTTCGTCGCTTGGATCAAGAACATAAGTTTGTATGTCAAATTTTCTGGTGTCGAACAAAAGCATTTTGCCTAATTGTCCTCCGCCTAAGATTCCTAATTTAAAATCAGAAGAAAAATAATTCATTTTGTGTTGTGTTTTTGCAAAGATACCTTTTAATCTTTTTTTAGCCAAAATTTAGTTTTTTTCGCCACGAATTAATAAAGTTTAGGAGCAGATTAAAAGGATTAAAAAGGATTTTTTTGTCGGCCACGAATTACACCAAATTTTCATGAATTTGTTTATAACTCAGTTTTAAAATTAATTAGTGAAAATTTGGTGTAATTCGCGGCTAAAAAAACTATTCAATTTTCTTTAAAACTTCTCGAGCGACGGCTTTATAAGCTGCGGAATGATCTCCGTAATCTTTGTTTAAAATAATCTGAAGTTCGGGATGAATCCAATCATAATGATTTCCCAGAACATATAAAGTTCGTATTGAATATGCTTTTGCAGCCACTTTTACATCATTTATCAGCCAATCGAAACTCGCTTCAATACAATTTTGCAGATTTTCTTCGGACATAAAAATGCTGTTTTCATCTTTTTTATAATGTGATTTTACTAAAAGCTGTGTCACTTTTGCAATTGGACGAATGGAACTTTCGTCTTTAAGGACTTTCAAATTTGAACAGAAAAAATCAAGGTGAGGCTGCAGCCAAAGCAGCTCTTCATAAGACACAAATTCGAGAATCCAGCAGGCTTTGTGATTGTTTTTGTCTTCGGGCGTAAAACAAATAGAAACTAATTCGTTAAAAAATTGAGGGCTTTCAAGAATGAACTGAGCGCACTTTAAGCGATTTTCTCTATGAGCCGTAACATAATCCAGTTTTTCTTGCAGTTCGGAAAGCATTTTTTTGAATTTGATTTAAAAATACAAATTTAGGCTCAATTTTCGGTTCTCAAATTCGAAATCTGTATCTTTGTCCATTATTTTAAATTTAAAAATAATGATACAACTTCACGATAAACAATTTGTTCCGTTTATTTCGGCTAAAGAAATTGATTTTGCTTTGACTAAATTAGCTGCGCAGGTAGAGGATGATTTTGGAGATGATACTCCAATTTTTATTGGAGTTTTGAATGGCGCTTTTATGGTCGTAGCCGATTTTTTGAAAAAATATAAAAAACCTTGCGAGGTTTCATTCATTAAAATGGCCTCTTATGAGGGAACTGAAACAACAAATTCGGTTAAAGAATTAATCGGAATCAATCAGGATTTGACTGGTAGAAGTGTTGTTGTCATTGAGGATATTATCGATACAGGAAATACGCTGGAAGAATTAAAACATTTGTTTAAAGCACAAAATGTAAAACACTTTAAAGTGGCAACATTGTTCTTTAAGCCAGAAGCGTATAAAAAAGATATAAAAATAGATTACATCGGAATTAGAATTCCGAATAAATTTATTGTAGGTTACGGATTGGACTATGATGGTTTAGGACGAAATCTTGCAGAAGTTTACAAACTAGCAGAATAATTTAAAAGACACACAACTATATATTCATTTTAAACTTCTTCGAAAATTAAGAAGTCACACAACTCACACTTATTATGATTAACATTGTTTTATTTGGAAAGCCGGGAGCAGGAAAAGGAACTCAGGCAGAATTTTTAAAAGAAAAATACAATTTAACACATCTTTCGACTGGAGATATTTTTCGTTTTAATTTAAAGAATGATACAGATTTAGGTAAAAAAGCAAGAGTATTTATGGACAATGGAGAATTGGTTCCTTGCGAAGTTACTACTGCAATGTTAATAGATGAAGTAAATAAGCATCCTAATACAGCAGGATTTTTGTTCGACGGTTACCCAAGAACAATTGATCAAGCTGAGGCTTTAGATAAGTTTTTACCAACTATTGGTTCAAGCGTAACAGCTACAATTGCTTTAGAGGCTGATGACGAGATTTTGGTAGCACGTTTACTTGAAAGAGGAAAAACAAGCGGAAGAGCAGATGATCAGGACGAAGAAAAAATTCGTGTAAGATATCAGGAGTACAATGAAAAAACAGCTCCATTAATTGGTTATTATAAAGAACAAAATAAATTCCACGCCGTAAATGGTATTGGAACTATTGAAGGAATTACAGAGCGCTTAACATCAGTTATAGATAATTTGTAGAAACTTCCCGAGATTTCGGGACTAACTGATGATTTATCCCGATAGTTGTCGGGACACTAAAAAAACTATTTTTCTTTTCTATAAAACGAGCTTCTCCCGACGCTTTGGGAGTTAACTGTTTTCTGGCGGGAAAAATTAGTTTTTTTAGCTTCGGGCTAAAAGAATACCAAGATTACAATAAAAATTAAATAACCAAACAAGTAACGAATCTACTAAAACATTGGAAATACTAATAATATTTTTTCTAATACTATTAAACGGAGTTTTCTCGATGTCAGAAATTGCATTGATTTCGGCTAGAAAAAACAGACTGGAAACAGCAGCGAAAAAAGGGAACAATAGTGCCAAAATTGCTCTGGATCTGGCGAATTCTCCAAATAAGTTTTTATCAACGGTACAAATCGGAATTACCTTAATTGGAATTTTGACGGGTATTTACAGCGGGGATAAAATCACAATGGATGTAGAAGTATTTGTAAGCGGATTTGAAGTTTTAAAACCTTATGCACATTCTATAGCAGTTGGAATTGTAGTTGTTGTTTTAACTTTTTTCTCTCTAGTTCTTGGTGAGTTGTTACCAAAACGTATTGGATTAAATTATCCAGAGGCGATTGCAAAAATGGTTGCGATGCCAATGAAAATAGTTTCTATTATCACGGCGCCCTTTATTTGGCTCTTAACAACGTCTACTGATTTTTTATTGAATGTTTTGCAGATAAAACCAACAGCTGACGGAAAAGTTACGGAAGAAGAAATTAAGGCGATTATAAAAGAAGGAACAGAGGTTGGAGAAGTTCAAGAGATTGAACAAGATATTGTGGAGCGTGTTTTTCATATTGGAGACAGAAAAGTAAGTTCTTTAATGACACACCGAAAATCTGTTGATATGCTGCCTTTGAATGCTGATAAAATCAAAGTTAAAGAGTTGGTGGTTCAGGATTTGCATGCTGTTTATCCAGTGTATAATGAGAATTATGATGATATTGCCGGAGTTGTTACTTTGAAAAATATTTTTGCCAATATTGAGAAGGATAATTTCGATTTGCGAGCAATAATGACAGATGCTCCATATTTAATGGAACAAACTACTGCATACAAAGCATTAGAGAATTTCAAAAAAACAGGAGTTCACTATGCTTTAGTTTCAGATGAATACGGAGTTTTTCAAGGATTGATTACTTTGAATGATATTTTGGAAGCTTTAGTTGGTGATGCATCAGAGTTTTATAAAGATGAGTTTCAGCTTATAGAAAGAGAAGATGGTTCGTGGCTGGTTGACGGACATTATTCATTGCATGATTTCTTAACTTATTTTGAACTGGATGAGTTGACAAATGATTACGAAGTAAACACGGTAAGCGGGATGATTATGACAGAACTCTCTCATATTCCGAAAGAAGGTGAGAAACTGATTTGGCAGAAATTTGTCTTAGAGGTCATCGACATGGATGGAGTAAAGATTGATAAAGTGCTTGTAAAAACGCTTAAAGAGTAAGGAAATTTGTTTCAAGTCTCAAGTTTAAAGTTTCAAGTTGTGTAACGCATAACTTGAAGTCTGAAAGTCTGAAACACAAATAAAAATAGCTTTCAGTTGCAATGTACGGCTGTAATTTGTACTGAAAAGCGAGACTAAGTATTTAAAATAATAGAGTTTAGAAATAGAGTTTAGTGTAATCTAAAATCTAAAATCTAAAATCTGAAATTCAAAAAAATGACAGAAGGGAATTTTGTAGATTACGTTAAGATATATGTTTCTTCCGGAAAAGGAGGAAAGGGATCTACGCATTTACATAGAGAGAAATTTATTGAAAAAGGCGGTCCTGATGGTGGTGATGGAGGTCGTGGCGGACACGTATATTTAGTTGGAAATAAAGGTCTTTGGACACTTTTTCATTTAAAGTTTGCGCGTCATATTAAAGCTGGACACGGTGGAGACGGTGGAGGAGATCGTAGTACAGGAGCAGATGGTGATGATAAATTTATCGAAGTGCCGTTAGGGACTGTTGTAAAAGACAAAGAAACTGGAGAAACTCTTTTTGAAGTTACTGAACACGGAGAAAAAAGAATTCTTTCAAAAGGTGGAAAAGGAGGTTTAGGAAACTGGCATTTTAGAAGTTCTACAAATCAAACTCCAAGATATGCTCAGCCAGGTTTACCGGGTGTTGAGATGGATGTTATTCTAGAACTTAAAGTTTTGGCAGATGTTGGTTTAGTTGGTTTCCCTAATGCTGGAAAATCAACATTGTTGTCTGTCTTGACTTCGGCTAAGCCAAAAATTGCCGATTATCCTTTTACAACTTTAAAACCGAATTTAGGAATTGTAGCTTACAGAGATTTTCAATCTTTTGTAATTGCTGATATTCCTGGAATTATTGAAGGTGCTGCTGAAGGTAAAGGTCTTGGACATTATTTCTTACGTCACATTGAGCGTAATTCAACATTGCTGTTTTTAGTTCCAGTTGATACGCCAGACATTAAAGCAGAGTACGATATTTTGGTAAATGAATTAACAAAATACAATCCTGAAATGTTAGATAAAGAACGTCTTTTAGTGATTTCAAAATGTGATATGCTGGATGATGAACTTAAGGCTGAATTGAAAGCAGAATTGGACGTGTCTTTTAAAGACGTTCCATATATGTTTATTTCATCTGTTGCACAACAAGGTTTAACCGATTTAAAGGATAAACTTTGGAAAATGCTTAATGAATAATCTACATTTTTAAATAATAGGAAAGGCGTTCTAGAAATAGAACGCCTTTTTGTTTTTAGAATGTTAAATTCGTAATAAACGAGTGCAAAATTGATATCATGTTCAATTTTGATATTCTTTAGGATGAAATAATTGTCAAAATGAATTATATTCGCAGAACTTAAACAAAATAACATGAAAAAAGTAGTTTTATTCTTGACCATGTGCCTAATGGCTTTTCCTGTAAGAGCTGATGAGGGAATGTGGTTTTTGATGTTTATCGAAAGATTGAACCATAGAGATATGGAAAAAATGGGCTTGCAATTAACAGCCGAAGAAATTTACAGTATTAATCACCATAGTTTAAAAGATGCTATTGTACAATTTAATGGAGGTTGTACAGCTGAGATTGTTTCTAAAGAAGGATTGGTGTTAACAAATCACCATTGCGGGTATAGTGCGATTGCAGAACTTTCGACTGCAGAACAAAATCATTTGAAAAATGGATTTTGGGCAAAGCAAAGAAGTGCCGAATTGAAACCAAAATCATTGTACGTTCGTTTCTTTGTTCGTATGGATGATGTTTCAAAAAGGATTTTGTCAAAAGTAAATGATCAAATGACTGAAGCTGAAAGAAACAAAATCATTCAGCAAGAAATCGCTTTGATTGAAAAGGAAAATAACGAAGGTGGAAAATACACTGTTTCTGTTCGTCCTTTCTTTCAAGGAAATGAATATTACTATTTCGTTTACCAAGATTATACAGACGTTCGTTTAGTTGGAACGCCGCCAGAAAGTGTTGGTAAATTTGGTGGAGATACTGACAACTGGGAATGGCCTCGTCAAACAGGAGATTTCTCTATGTTTAGAGTATATGCTGATAAAAACGGAAATCCTGCTGCATATTCAAAAGATAATGTGCCATTGCAACCTAAACATTACTTACCTGTAAGTATTAAAGGTGTGAAAGAGAATGATTTTGCTATGATTTTAGGTTATCCTGGGCGTACAAACCGTTGGATGCCTGCTGGCGGAATCGAGCAAAACATTAAGTTTGCTTATCCGGCATGGGTTGAAGGTGCTAAAACTGGAATGGATGTAATGAAAAAGTATATGGACAAAGATGCAACAGTTCGTTTGCAATATGCGTCTAAATATGCTTCTACTGCCAACTATTGGAAAAATCGTCAAGGTATGATTGATGCTTTGACAAAAGCTGGAACAGTAGCAACAAAAACAGAACAAGAAGATAAGTTCTACGAATGGGCAACTAAACCTGCTAATAAAGAAAAGTATGAGAATGTAATTCCTACTATCAACGATTATTACAGAGAAACGAATTTAAAAGCGACTCATGATAATTATCTTACACAACTTTTGCGTACTTCAAGCTATGCAACTGGACCAGCTAATTTAGGAAATGCTTTAATTGCATATTACAATGAAAATGATGCGAAAAAAGCGGAAATGCTTCCTAAGATTAACGCAATGATTGATAATATCTATGGCGAATTTTATGCTCCATTAGAGAAAGATGTATTGACTGCTCAATTGAATTTATATTCTTCTAAAGCGGCTGAATATGGTTTAGCTCCACAAATAGCTAAAATGAAATCTGAAAATAACGGAGACTTTACTAAGGATGTAGCAAAAGCAACTGAAATTAGTTATTTTACAACTAAAGAAAAAGTATTAGCATTTATGGCTAATCCAAAACCATTAGCGATTGTACATGATCCTTTGTATATCATTTCTAATGATTTATTGACAAAATACCGTGCTAAAACTGACGATCAGGCTAAAGCTGATGATGGTTTTGCAATTGCTTTCCGTAAATTAGTTGAAGGCTTAAGAGAATCAAAACTAAATGCGATTCAATATCCTGATGCAAACTCTACTTTGAGATTGACTTACGGAAAAGTTCGTGCTTTACCTGCAGATCCTCGTAATGATGCTAAGATCAATAATTATACTACCATGGAAAGTATGGTGAAAAAGTATAAAGCAGGAGATCAAGAGTTTGATTTGCCAGCTCGTTTGTTAGAGTTGAACAAGAAAAAAGATTTCGGACAATATGCTGATAAAGCAGGTTATATGCCAGTAAACTTTTTAACTGATAATGATATTACAGGAGGAAACTCTGGTTCGCCTGTATTAAACGGAAAAGGTGAACTAATTGGAATTGCTTTTGATGGAAATATCGAAGCGATGGCTGGAGATGTTATTTTTGATCCTAAATTACAAAGAACTATCAATGTTGATATTCGTTATGTACTTTGGATTATTGATAAATACGCTGGAGCTAAAAACATTATTGACGAATTGACGATTGTGAAATAATCTCAATTTATTTATAAAAGTAAACCCGACAGATTTTAAATCTGTCGGGTTTTTTTATGCCTGTTTTTTTAGAATTTCTACTGAACTTTTACTCGAATTCCTTTAGTGTGACTTGCAAATTCGGGAGCATACATGCTTTGAATTGTTGTAATTCCGTTAGAGAATTCTCCACCGTTATTTACTCTAATATCATATTCTATAACATAGGTTCCTTTGTTAATTTGATCAAAAAAGAAATGTGTTGCAGCATCTTTTGTACTGGTGTAATATCCTAAGCGATCTTTGTATTGATATTTAGAAAGTACATTTATAGGTTCAAAGCAAGAAGCGCGCATGTCTTTTAGATGAATATATTCTGCGTCTTCTTTCGAAGTAATAATTAATCGAACGGTAACTATGTCGCCAACTTTTAAAGGATTTTTTGAAGTGATTTTTTCTAATTGATCTCCTTTTGATGTGCTTTTCTTTAAATACAATTCTTTCGAAACTGATAAAACAGATCCTGAATTGCTTTTGATTTTATCCAAATCTTCAAAATACTGCCAGTAAACGCCTCCAAATCCTGGAACTTTAGATTTGTTTTGAATGTTTATTGATGCCATTTCTTTTTTAACTTCTTCGGCTTTCCAGTTTAATTTGATGTAACCCATTTCGGCTTCTTTTTCATTTTCTGCCAGTTTTTTAGTTACAATTTTTTCATCTCCTAATTTTATAACCGTGTTGTCTTTTACAGAAAGCCAGTCAGTACCTTGTGTTAATAAAGCATAAACAGCTTCAGTTGTCGATTTTGTTGTTGGCCAATTTTTCGTTTGTTTGTTTTTTAGCAGCCATACTTTCATCGCATCAACGGATTTTTTATCGTTATTCACTTCGGCGAAAGCCTCAATTAATAATGCCTGAGTTTCTATTGGAGACTGATACCAATACCAGCCTGATTTATTAGCAATCCAGTACATTCCCGAATCTTCGTTGTTTGATGATGTTTCTTTTAGATTTTCAATGATTTTTTTAGCGGTTTCTTTTTCGTCAAAACGATTCAAAGTCAATGCTGCTAACCCTTTCTCGTAAATAGAATAATTTATCCAATCATTTTTGGCGGTTTCCAAATAAAGTTTGACAGTCTTTTTTAACGTATCTGATAGAGGATATTTTTCTAAATAAAAACTTCTTGTATATAAATAATGAAGATCAGAATATGGATTGACCCAAATTAGTTTCTCCGAAAGTTTTAAGTCTTTGATTTTGTTTTTATAGTGTTCTAAAAATTTAGTGTCTAGAAAAGGAATTCCATTTTTTGCAATTTGGTCCGTTTTATTATTGACATCGCTGGTTTTAGTCAATTTTGATAAATGCCCAAAACCTGCCAGAATATGTCTGGTTATATATTCGCTTTCTTCGCTTCCGTCAAACCATGAAAACCCTCCTGAAGGTTTTTGTTTTTGTTTTAATTTTTCGAAAGTGGCTTCCTGAGAAGTTTTCATTTTTTCTAAATCAAATAAAAGAGCCAGATTTTTTTTCTTTTGATCTTCGGTTTGCGTGTCATTTAGCCAAGGTGTTTCGGCAAGAAGTATTGATTTTAGTTCTTCGTTTTCTTCTAGTTTAGAGATTGGTGTTCCATTTTTTCTCCAATTTTCAAAAACAGCCTCAACTTTCGGATTGTTTGAAATGATTTCTGAAGCTAAAACATTTGCATAGAAACGAGCAAAAGTCTGTTCAGAACATTCATGTTCATACTCCATTAAATACGGTAAAGATTGAATGGCAATCCAAGTTGGATTTGAAGTATATTCTAAAGTAAGTTGATGATTTTTTAAAGTCGAAGAAGTATTATTTTTTAAATTCTCGAACGTGTATTGTTTTGTGGAGTTCTCGCGTACCCAAATTGGAATGCTTTCTGTAAAGAGCATGTTGTTTGTTAGAACTGGAATAATGTTTTCTTCTCCGTCAGAAAAACGGCCTGATTTTGCTAATATTTTATATTGAATACCTTGCAGGTTTTCAGGAATAGAAATTTTCCAAGTTACTGTTGTGTTTCCAAAAGCACCGGCAGTGAAGTTTTTGATGTTTTTTGCATTGTTCATCTTAACATCAATTGGTGTCATGGTAACGGCATCAAAAAATTGTAAACTGGCAATTCCTGTTTTTGCTTCGGCAGTAATATTCGAAATTTTAGCGCTGATTACAATAGTATCTTTTTCTCTAAAAAAGCGAGGGAAATTTGGCAGAATCATGAGCTCTTTTTGCGTAATTACATTTTTCTCCAAATAAGCAGAAACGGCTTCTTTATTATGAGCCAATAAACGAAGTTTCCAAGCTGTTAAAGCTTCAGGCGAAGTAAAATTGAAACTTACTTTTCCTTTAGAATCTGTTTTTAAATTAGGCAGAAAGAACGCAGTTTCAGAAAGGTTTTTTCTAGCTTTTACTTGATTTAGAGCTTCAATAGCTTTCTTGGTAGTAATAATTATTACTCCGTTTGCGCCTTTAGCTCCATATTGCGCTCTGACATCTTTATCTTTTACAATTTCAATTTCAACAATATCATTTGAATCGAGATTTTGAATATCATTTTGTGTTACTGCTTCTCCATCAAGAATGTATAGAGGTGCCGGGGCATTTCTAGAGGCAAAGCCTTTAATTTTGTTCTCTTTTATTTTTCCAAATTCTAAAGCTATATCAATTCCAGCAGTATTGTAAACGCTGTTATCTTCTTCTACAAGAGTTTCATTAGGTAATGGTTTTTTTGATCGTAATGCTCCATATCCAACTTCTACAATTTCGTTTAAATTAGTTACATCTTCTATAAGTTTAATGTTTATGTTTTTTTTGTTTTCAGGAAAGATAGATTGTTCTTTGAAACCAATGCTGCTAAAGACTAGTTCTTCATTTGATCCAGCTTCTATTTCATAATAACCATCATTATCTGAGATTTGAATTCGTTGCGTTCCTTTTACTTGAACTGATGCTTTTGGAATTGGTGAATTCTTAGCATCAGTAATTACTCCAAAAACCAGTTTAGTATTTGATGGTTTCTTTAGTTTTTTATTCAATTCTTTTTGATATTCCCTTTGCTGGTAAGCTGTAAACGAATCATTAAAGTTAAAACCAAACCACATTAATTTGGGATTACTTTCGTTGTTCAATTGAATTTTTGCATCAATTGGATTTAAATTTTGTAAAGTATTTATTGTGATTCCAGAAGCGATATCACTTTTAAAAGTACCGCTGCTGTAGTTTAAGTGGTAAAATTGTAGAAGCGTCCATTTCTGTTCGCTAAATTGATCTAAAGAACTGTCGTACATCGAAGCTAAAACTTCAGCTTCATTTGAAGTACTAACAGCATTTACTTTAAACGACCAATTTTCATTTTTTCCAGGGTCTATTTTGCTTCTAAAAGTTTCAATATCTATTTCTAATTTTTTTTCTTCTGTTTTTAAAGGAATATCTATTTGACCGCTGTGCAGCTGATTGTCATAAACACTTTGAAAACTTATGTTCATTGCGTTTTCAAAATAATTTTTTATAGGAACTTTAATAGTGTATTGATTGTTTTGCAAATTGATATTGTCTTCATAATAAGAGATATTATGATAACTGCCGTAGATATTAATGAAAAGATTTGGCACTGTCGAGGTTAATTTTACAATTGCAAAACCATCTTTTTTAGCATCTTTATTAATTTGCTGTGCAGTAATCAGCATCCAAGGATTAGGTTTGTCTTTACTTTGAGAAAGTGACAATTTTGTTTTAGATACGATTTTGTTTTTTAAAGTATCGAAGGCTTCTAGAACAACAACATAATCTCCAGATTTATATTCGGACATAAAATCTAAAGCGATTTCTTTGTCCTTTTCGGTATTGAATTTTCTGCTGTAAACTAAAGTCCCAAGTTCATCGGTTTTTATATTTTCAATTTTTTCAAACGGAAATAATCTTTCAAATTCTTCTTTTGAGATTGTTTCTATTTCTGGTTGTTGAAATATTCTTTCTTTGAATTTATTTGAAAATGAGTTGGTTAAATATATTTTAAGATCACCATTGGCAGGAATAAACTCGCCATTTAAATTGGTACTTGTTATCTTAATTTTATTCTCGTTTTTAGTTACTATAAAGTTGGGTACAGAAGCATTTAAAACGAGTTCATGATAACCTACTTTTATCGCTGTTTTAGCCGTTTGAGTTTCGCCATTAATATCTGTTATAGTAATTTTAATGATATACTCTAAAATTGGTAAATCTTCTTTAGAAAGAGCTTCAAAAGTTTTAGCAATAAAATTTATTTCAAATTTCCCTGACAAATCTGTTTGTGTTTTTCCTTCAGAAATTGGTTCAATTCTTCCGTTTTTGTGATAATAACCGCCATGTTCAAAAACGAAAGACTTTGCGCTGATTTGGTATTCAACTTTGGCATTAGAAATAGAACTTCCTGCAAATGCTTTTGCTAAGCCTGTTAGTTTGACTTCTTTTTCAATTTGATAGGTTTCTTTTACAGGATCAAATTTAATTTCGAATTTAGGTCGTTTATATTCTTCAACCTTAAAATCAGTTTGGGAATATTCAAAATCAGCATTGTTCCAAAATGCATATTCTTGCTTTTTTATATCATATTCAAAACCATATTGATAGTCTTTAGGAGAAGCAATTTTTATGTTGAAATTACCAGTTCTTCCATTTTTTGGTAAAAGAAACTCACCCGAAAAAGAACCAAATTCATTGCTTGTAACCTCAAATTCTTTGATTTTTTTATAGTTTGGGTCAATAATTACAATTTTAAAAAACGTGTTTTTTACAACAGAAGTTATGTTTTTCTCTTTTTGAAAAGCAATTCCTTTAAAATAAATCGTTTGTCCAGGTCTGTAGATTGCTCTGTCTAAATATAGTTTTACATTTCCTTTGGGCTTTTCTTCTTGATTATTTGAACCATAGAGGTAGTTTAACGATCTTTTGTTAATTGAAAGTGTGTCGTTTGAGGTTGCAAATTGTATATAATCATCGACATAATAATTTGGTTCTGTTTTTTCGGCAAATGCTAAACCATTTTTGTCGGTTTTAAGAGTTTGGGTTGGCAGTTTTATAGTTACATTTTCTAAAGGCATTCCTGTTTTTCTGTTCAAGATTTGCAACAAGTCCTTTGAAGCTCCTTTTTGGGCTGAAACTGCAATATTGGTAATGTTTATGAAATCTGCAGAGAAAGCCTTTTGTGTTTTCGTGTCAGAATCACTTTCGATAAATGCTACATAAGAGCCTTTTTCTAATGCTGGTAAAAGGACTTCTGTTGAATACTGAAAATAATCTTTTTTCTCAGGAAGTATATAATCTTGAGTAACAACTGGTTTTTTATTTTCGAGTATTTTATGCGAACGAATGTCTACATTATAAGGGAAACTTTTTAATTCTGATAATTGATTTTGATTGATTTTGTAGAAGGATATTTTTAATTTATTGATGTTGTTGTAGTAAATAAGCGCTCTGGTGTTTTCGCCTATATAACTGTTTTTTTGAAGTTGAACGGATAAGTACTTAGCTTGTATTTGCGTTTTTTCTTGTAAAGCAAGTTTGTATGTATTCGAGTGAATATTTGAAGCCAAAATACTGTCAAGTAAAGCGACGGCCTTAATTTTATAATCAGGATGTTTTTTTTTGGAAGCAAACCTAGAATAAAACAAGGCTTTCTCTAATTGAATTTTTTGAATTAAGTTTTGATTGTCAGTGTTTTTTTGAAAATTGTTTAAAAAATAGAGATAATCAGTATTGTAAGTAATCATGTTATTTTTACAAAACCGTATTCTATTCCATTGATTTTCTAGTGTTGGACTTGTTTTTTCTAGTTTTTGATATAGTATTAATACATTTTTCAGTTCTGTATTTTTTATAAAATCGAAATTTAGATTTACAAAATCGGTTGAGCTGCCAAGTAAGTCTTTTTTATAAATATAGAATTCATTCTTTGAAATTTCTCCGACATAAATTTTTGATGAAAAATAATTTATATTTTCGGTTAAAACATAGTCATATAAAGTCTGATTTTTAAAATCATTTATAATCGAATAATCAAAAATAGTTTCATAATCTGTAAGTGGAGTGCTTTTTAAAATGGTTTCATTTTCAAGAGAATTCTTGTAGCAATTTATAATTTGGCTGATAAGAAAAGCGTCGGTCCAAGTTTTAAAATTGTCATCCTGAAAAGTAGTATCTGTCCTATTGTACGAAAAGTAAGGTTCTTTTTTGTGAAAATCACTCAGACATTTTGCATATACCAAATTCAGAATTGCTTTTGATGGTGTTGAAACACGATTAATATCTGTTTTAAGATTGTTTAAAATTTTGGTTTGTGCATTTTCATCAACGACCTGTAAAAATTTAGATTGATAGAAAAAGCATTTTATCATTTGAACTTCATCTTTTTCGGTAACTGATTTTTTGTAAATTTTGTTAACGATCGAGTTGGCAGATTTTACTTTACCTTCTTTTTCAAGAGCAATAACTTTATCCCATTTTTTGTCATTTTGCTGTCCAAAAAGAATCGTAGAAATTAATAAGAATACAAATAATATGTTTTTCATGGAAGAGTTTTAATCTATAAAGATTCAAATTTTACTTAAGCCTGTTAATAGTTCAAATTATTTAAAGATAATTTTCGCACAAATTAGCAATTTATCTTCAAAACCAAATTATACAATCTATATTTCCTTATTTTTGAAGAATAATAATTGAGTTTTGTTAGTTACTTGCTATTTCGATTAACCAATGAAACAGTTTAACGATTAAACATTTTAAATGAAAACACATTTCATCGCTATTGGCGGGAGCGCTATGCATAATCTTGCATTGGCATTACACAATAAAGGATATCAGGTTACTGGAAGTGACGATGCTATTTTTGAACCTTCAAAATCAAGATTAGAAAAGAAAGGAATTCTTCCTGCAGAAATGGGCTGGTTTCCTGAGAAAATAACTTCTGATATTGATGCCATCATTTTAGGAATGCACGCAAAAGCGGATAACCCTGAATTGTTGAAAGCGCAGGAATTAGGATTGAAAATTTATTCGTATCCGGAGTTTTTATACGAGCAGTCTAAAAATAAAACTCGTGTTGTTATTGGTGGTTCACACGGAAAAACGACAATTACTTCGATGATTTTGCATGTAATGCATTATCATAATATTGAGGTAGATTATATGGTAGGAGCACAGTTAGAAGGTTTTGATACCATGGTTCATTTAACTGAAGAGAATGATTTTATGGTTTTAGAAGGTGATGAGTATTTGTCTTCTCCAATAGATCGTCGTCCGAAGTTTCATTTATATCAGCCAAATATTGCTCTAATTTCTGGAATTGCTTGGGATCATATTAATGTTTTTCCAACATATGAAAATTATGTAGAGCAGTTTGAGATTTTTATTTCGAAGATAACAAATGGCGGAATTTTAGTATATAATGAAAATGATCCTGAAGTAAAAAGAGTTTCAGAAGCTGCGACAAACCCAATTCGTAAAATGGCTTACCATACTCCAGAATATTCTGTTGCTGATGGTGTAACGCTTTTGAAAACACCAGAAGGCGATATGCCTATTGAAGTTTTTGGAGCACATAATTTAAATAATTTGGCTGGAGCAAAATGGATCTGTCAAAATATGGGTGTGGACGAAGCTGATTTTTACGAAGCAATTGCAAGTTTTAAAGGCGCCTCTAAACGTTTGGAGAAAATTGCAGAAGGAAAAGGAAAAGTTGCCTATAAAGATTTTGCTCATTCGCCAAGTAAAGTGGCTGCGACAACAAAAGCAGTAAAAGAGCAATATCCAAATAGAACTTTGGTTGCTTGTTTAGAATTACACACTTACAGCAGTCTTAATGCAGAGTTCTTAAAAGAATATGAGGGAGCACTTGAATATGCTGATGTTGCTGTTGTTTTTTATTCTCCAGATGCGGTGAAAATTAAACAATTGGAAGAAGTAACTTATGAGCAGATTGCAACTTCGTTTAATAGAAAAGATTTAATTATTTACACTAACCCAGCTGAATTTAAGGAGTATTTATTTAACTTAAATCTTGATAATTCAGCACTTTTATTAATGAGTTCTGGAAATTACGGAGGCTTGAATTTTGATGAAGTAAAAGGTTTGATTAATTAGATAATATGTCAATTAGTTAATTTGATAATGAGATATTTTGCCGATTGTAAAACAATCGGCATTTTTTTTGAATTTATTTTTGAATAATCAATTTGACATATTATCTAATTTTCTAATTGAAATTTATAATGTCCCACAATTTTATAATCAAATAAACAGTCTTCTAGAACTTGTCCGCCGCCAATATTATGAACGATTAAATTTCGTTCTCCATCTTTTGATTTTTTATGGGTTATGATTCCAATATGAGGCAATTTGTTATTGATCATCCATGTTACGATTTCTCCTGTTTTATAATCTGATGGATTTTGAGTTACTGGCAGACTTATACCTTTTCTTTCAAAAAACACTTCAAGATTGGGTACTCTTCTATGATCAATATTAGTATCTGTTTTAGTCATTCCCCATTTTTTTAAATTAGGATACGCTTTAAAATTTTCAATCATATCTTCATGTACTTCTTTCTGAAGATCAATTCCTAGTTTTCTATACGAACGTATTATTACATCAGTGCAAACTCCTTTATTTGCTGGCACATCTCCATCTGGATATTGAATAGCAAAATAGGCAGGATCATAATCTATTGATGAATCAATTATAGATATAGCTGCGCTTGATAATTTTTGATCAAAAGTTTTCGCAGTTTCTTGTAGATTTTGAGTCTTTAAAGAATCTTTTTGTTTTTGATTGCAAGACAAGAGTGTAAGTAAGATTATGATGGTATAAATTGATCTCATTTTTAATACAGTTGTTTTTTATTTAAAGCGAATTAAAATTACACATAAAATAAATAGAATAGATTTTTTATGAATGATTTTTCTTATTTTTTAATATATTCGTCCTCCTGAAAAATAAGCTGATTTAGTTTTTCAGTTAATTGATAAATAATGCTTTTTATGAAATCAAATCATTTTCCTATTAAAAATTGGTCAGATGATGATAAGCCACGCGAAAAATTAATGCTGAAAGGGAGGGATGCTTTGAGTGATGCCGAGTTGTTGGCCATTTTAATTGGTTCTGGAAGTCGTAATGAATCTGCTGTAGCTTTGAGTAAACGTATTTTAGCGAGTGTTGACAATCTTAATTCATTAGGAAAGTTGGATATTTCTCAGTTAATTAACTTTCGCGGTATTGGAGAGGCAAAAGCGATTACTATTATTGCGGCTTTAGAGTTAGGTCGCAGACGCAGGGCAGAGGATATCATTGAGTTGAAAAAGATTACATCAAGTAAAATTGCTTTCGAAATTATGCGGCCTATTATTGGAGAATTACCTCACGAGGAATTTTGGGTGCTTTTTCTGAATAATTCAAATAAAGTGATTTCTAAAATACAGTTAAGTAAAGGTGGAATTTCAGGGACAATTGTCGACGCACGATTAATTTTTAGACTAGCATTAGAAAATCGAGCTACTGGCTTGATTTTGTGTCATAATCATCCCTCAGGTAATTTACTGCCAAGCGAGGCAGATAAAGAAATAACTCGGAGGATAAAAGCGGCTGGAGAGATTTTAGATGTTAAAATTTTAGATCATTTGATTATTACTGAAACAAAATATTATAGTTTTGTAGATGAAGGAATATTTTAATTTATGAATACCAATATTACAGACATTTTTTTTGACTTAGACCATACGCTTTGGGATTTTGATAAAAACTCAGAAATGGCTTTTGACCGAATTTTTAGCGAGAAGTATTCTGAAGTTAGAATTGGAGATTTTATCGAAAAATATGCTCCTATTAACCAAGCTTGCTGGAAATTATATCAAGAAGATAAAATTACACATCAAGAATTACGTTACAATAGATTGAAGCTTTCTTTTGAAGCTCTAAATTATACCATTTCTGATGAGAGCATCAATCAGATTGCTAATGATTATATAGATTTTTTGCCGGACAATAATTATCTCTTTGATGGAACTATTGAGGTTTTAGAGTATTTGAGACCAAAGTATAAGCTTCACATCATAACAAATGGTTTTGCAAACGTGCAAGATCGAAAGATTAGTAATGCAGCTTTAGGCAGTTATTTTACTACTATTACAAATTCAGAATCGGCGGGTGTCAAAAAACCAAATAGTATTATCTTTGATTATGCAGTCAATTTGGCACAAACATCAAAAGAGAACAGTATTATGATTGGTGATGATTTTGATGCTGATGTAAATGGTGCTTTGAATGCAGGTCTGGATGCTATTTTTTTTAATATTAAAAACATTGAGGTGCCTCAAAAATATAAACAAATTAATCATTTATTAGAACTTAAAAAATATTTATAATTATGAAACTAAAAGTTTTGTTGACTTTGCTTCTTTGTTCAGTCTTTGGATTTGCACAATCGATTAACGATTATAAGGCTGTTATTATACCGCTTAAATATGATTTTATAAAAACAGATAATCAGTATAGATTAGCAACGATTACTAAATCGAATTTAGTTAAGGCTGGATTTCAGGCTTTTTATGCAAATGAAGAAATTCCTGCAGGTTTTAGCGATAGATGTGATCTTTTATATATTGATGTAAAAAGAGATAACGCATTTTTAGTAACTAAACTTTTTATTGAGTTTAAAGATTGTTATGGAAAAGTAATTTATACATCTGAAACAGGAAGAAGTAAAGAAAAAGATTATGAGGCAGCCTATAAGGAAAGTTTAGAAGATGCTTTTAAATCGGTTAATGCTTTGAAATATAAATACAGTGGAAAAACTGCTGCGCCTGTTTCTAATAATGCGCAGAATGTTGTTGCCGCAACAGCTTTAGTTCCTGCTGTACGAATTGCAGCAACGCCAACGGCAGATGTTTCTGATCCTAATTTATTATACGCGCAGCCAATGGAAAACGGATATCAGTTAATTGATAAAACTCCAAAAGTTGTTATGAAGCTTTTGAAAACTTCACGTCCAGATTCGTTTATTGCAATTAAAGACGGTGTTCAAGGAAGTTTGAATGCAAAAGACAATCAATGGTATTTTGAGTATTATCAAAATGACAAATTAGTTTCTGAAAAGATTTCAGTAAAATTTTAAATAAATATATGGTTTAATAGCCATATTTATCTTTCCAACGGTTCTTTAAGAATTCACGGTTACTATTCTCTCTCGAATTGTTTCCTGGATTATAAAGAACCGTTTGTTTTATGGCATCAGGCAGGAATTCTTGTTCAGCAAAGTTATTTGCATAATCGTGTGAATATTTATAATCGTCACCGTAACCTAACTCTTTCATAAGTTTTGTTGGAGCATTTCGCAAATGAATTGGAACAGGTAAATCGCCTGTTTGTTTTACCAATTGCTGTGCATTTCCTATGGCCATATAGGATGCATTACTTTTTGGAGAAGTAGCAAGATAAATGGCACATTGGCTAAGAATTATTCGACTTTCAGGATATCCAATTGTGGTTACTGCTTGAAAGGTATTATTTGCCATAATAAACGCTGTTGGATTTGCGTTTCCAATGTCTTCACTTGAAAGAATCAACATTCTGCGTGCAATAAACTTTACATCTTCACCGCCTTCAATCATTCTTGCCAGCCAGTAAACAGCTCCATTTGGATCACTTCCTCGAATTGATTTTATAAAGGCTGAAACAATATCATAATGCTGTTCACCGCTTTTATCGTACAAGACTGTGTTTTGTTGGACTAACTCAAATACTCGGTCGTTTGTAATAATAACTTCTTCGGTGGCTGCGGCATTGATGACAAGTTCGAAAATGTTTAATAATTTTCGGCCGTCACCGCCAGAAAGACGTAATAATGCTTCTGTTTCTTTTAATACAATATTTTTTGAGGCTAAGTATTTATCATTTTTTAGTGCACGGTGTAATAGTGCTTCCAAATCTGATTTTGTAAAAGCATTGAGAATGTAAACTTGACAACGTGACAGTAATGCAGGTATAACTTCAAAACTTGGATTTTCGGTAGTAGCACCAACTAGAGTAATCCAGCCTCTTTCAACAGCCGCTAAAAGAGAGTCTTGTTGAGATTTACTAAATCTATGAATCTCATCGATAAACAAGATCGGGTTTTTGGCTGTAAATAAGCCGCCGCTTTGCTTGGCTTTTTCAATTACATCACGAATATCCTTAACACCAGAATTAATAGCGCTTAGAATATAAAACGGGCGTTTTGATTCTTGGGCTATAATTTGTGCCAAGGTAGTTTTACCAGTTCCCGGCGGGCCCCATAAAATTAAAGAGGGAATTATTCCTTTAGAAATTTGTTGTGTCAATGAACCATTAGGACCTACTAAGTGGCTTTGACTAATATAATCTTCTAGTTTCTGTGGGCGAATACGCTCGGCTAACGGTGCTTCCATTTTGTAAAATTACTATTTTCAAATGTATTTTTTATTATTTAGAGGTTCGGAACTTAGTAAGAAGTAAGATTTAAGAAATTTTTGCTGACTGACAAATTATCAGTAAATTGTAACTGGATAGTTTTTTGATGTGAATTATTAGACTACAATTTGATATAGATGAATGATAACCACTTTAAGTTTTCTAATGCTGTTATTGGCCTTCCAGTAATTTTTGTCCTCTTATTGTGGATTGTTTATTGGGTTCAGATTAGATTTGATTTCGATTTTTATAAGAATGGAATCTATCCACGTGATTTTTATGGATTACAGGGCGTTTTCTTTAGTCCATTTATTCATGAAAATTTAGAGCATTTATATAACAATTCCATTCCGCTTTTGGTTCTGTTGGCAGCGTTGCAATATTTTTATCCCAAACAAACCATTCCTGTTATTGGTTATGGTATTTTGTTTTCGGGATTAATTACATGGATTATTGGCCGAGAAAATTTTCATATCGGGGCAAGTGGTTTAATTTATGTTTTGGTTAGTTTTATTTTCTTTAAAGGAATTCAAACAAAATATTATCGGTTAGTTGCGCTTTCATTGTCGGTGATTTTACTTTATGGCGGAATGATTTGGTATGTTTTTCCTGATGTCGATGCTAAAGTTTCCTGGGAAGGTCATCTAGCGGGTCTTTTAACGGGATTTGCGCTTAGTTTATTTTATAAAACACCTGAATATTCAAGACCTATTGTTTATGAATGGCAGAAGCCTGATTTTGATCCTCTTGAAGATCCATTTATGAAGCATTTTGATGAGAATGGAAATTTTGTAAATACTGAAAAGAATGAAGATGAGATTGATGAGTTTGGCTCTTATTTTAGCTCGGATATTGGTGTGCGTTATATCGTAACTAAAACTGAATCAGTAGATAATCAGGAGAATAATAATTAGTTTTCGTGGAAATTTAGTTATTTTTGTTTGGCACATTTATTTATTTGAGATTATGAGAAAAGTATTATTTGCTGTTTTGGTTTTGTTGTTTTGCAGTTCTAGTTTTTATGCACAGTGTGATGTTAAAAATAGGGTGCTGGCTGATGGATCTATGGTATATTATTTTGATCCTGCTGTTTTTTATACAACAAAGTCTAAATCTCTAAAAATTAATATTGTTACTGACAAAGAGAATTATTTTGTGGCGCTTCAGCCAACTCCTTTTCCTCAAAAAAAAGAAGGAAAAAAAATTAAAGACGATTTAGTTATTCAGCTGGCAGATCATAAAGAGTATAAGTTAACTCATTATGACACACAGTATTTAGAAAATGATTCGATTATGCAGGTTTTGTATTTAATAGACAATAAAGATCTAGAGGCATTTTCTAAGTTTGAAGCTGTTGTCGCAGCAATCAATATGAAGGGGACGGAATTTGTGCGCGATTATAACTTTAAACTTCATAAAGATGCAATTATGAAACAACTTGCATGCTTTTTGAAAAAAGAGGAGAAGTGAGGTTAATCTTCGTGTGGAGCTTCAGGTTTATGTAAAATCTTTTTATCTATATTCTTCAGGAGGTTGTTGAACGTTAAGGTTAATGATACTGCATTTACAATTTGATTATTGTCATTTCTTGGCAAGTATTCATTGGCATAAGTTAGTTCAATTTGTGTGTCTTCTGTGAATAAGTATCCTGCTCCTATATTTAATCTATTTCTGTCGAAGAAACTTTGTCCGGTTACTTTTGTGCCAGATTTGAAAAAAAGTTCATCAGATGCGATGGCGTAGACAACTCCTTCTCTTAAAATTTTACTATTTATTGGTTTGATATATTTAATTTGCTGTCTATATCGTAGTACATTTTCAAAGGTATCATCTTGATTTTTCATATGGCGAAGCTCAGTTCTTAATCGTGTACTGAGTGTATATCCTGTTTTATGAAAATAATAAATGCCTTGTAAAGCAAATCTCCATTCTGGAGATTGAAATTGACCTATTTCAGGCACATCTTTGTTGTTGTAGAATGCGACAAAAGAGGATAATTTCCAGCGTGGTGATAGGTAATAATGTGCCCATCCGCGAAGAGATCTTTGTGTGTTTTCGTCAAATATATTGGGAGAAGATTCGGTACTGCTGTAGCTTGTGCCAATGTTTAATTCGGTAGACCATTTTTCGCTGAGAGTTCTGTTAAATTGAACTTCGCCCCAAAATTGATTGTACTTTGTTGTTTGTCCATAGTTAATCGTCGCAGTGAAAAGTGCTGCAACGATTAAGCTACGTTTGTTAAATATTATTTTATAAACAGGTTTTAAAGACATTCAATATTGTATTAAGTTGCCACCCTATTTCAAAATTTTTTAGCTTCTTTGGCGAACGGCTTCATATAAAAAAGCACCGCAGGCAACAGATACATTTAGAGATCCTATTGATCCAAACATTGGTAATTTTGCTTTTTCATCAACGATCTTAAGTACAGATGGGTTAATTCCTCTGTCTTCAGATCCCATGATGATTGCTACGGGTTCATTTAATGCTAAATCATAAATGTTCTGATCCGTTTTTTCGGTTGCTGCAACAGTTTTAATTCCGGATCCCTGAAGATAGAATATTGCATCTTTAATATGTTCTACTTTGCAGATAGGCACATTAAAAACAGCACCAGCTGATGTTTTAACAGTATCGCCGTTTACGGGAGCAGAACCAGCTTTTTGTACTATAATTCCGTTTACACCAGTACATTCAGCTGTTCTAATAATTGCACCAAAATTTCTAGCGTCTGAGATTTGATCTAGTATTAAAAATAATGGTTTAGAACCAGAAGCAATTGTTGATTCTACAAGGTGTTCTATATCGATAAAACCAATCGGTGAAATAGTAGCTACTGCACCTTGGTGATTGTTTGGAGTTAGTCGGTTTAGTTTTTCAACAGGAACATAAGAGAAATTAATGTTGGCACGTTTCATTACCTTCATTAAATCTTTCATTAATTCACCAGAAATATCTTTTTGTATAAATACTTTATCTACTTCCTGACCTGCTTGTATTGCTTCTATAATGGCTCTAATGCCAAATATTTGATGTTCTTTTTCCATAGGACAAATATAGGTATATTGTTTATATAAAAAAAAACCACCCCAAATGAATGGGATGGTTTTGAAATAAAAATCTTTATTTAGCTTAGTGTTCGTCTTCAGCGAAACCAGTTCTCTTATAACCTGCTATTTCATAGATTTTTCCTGGATCATCTGAGAATTCAGCTTTAAAAGAGATGGCGTCAACAGTGTGACCTCCAGTAGATTTTGTTCCATTTTTAACGACTTTACCGTCTGTAATGTTTACAGTAATGTCATATGTTTCAACAACGTCTTTTGTATCAGGATCGTCGTCTACAACGCTACTTACTAATTTATTTCCTGCAAATGTCGATGCGCCAAGATTTACAGGTGTTTTGCACTTAAACAACCAAATAGTACCGTGATCATCAATCCACATATCTTTTCCATCATTTGCTGATGTATTGTAAGTAGAAATACGTTTATAACCAATTACTACTTTGCCATTAAGTGATGTTTGGACAAACCAATCCCCGGCAAGAGCCTGTGTCGATGTTCCTCCAGCATCGGTGTTTCCAACTTCGTCACAAGCTGAAAATGACGTAAGTACTAGCATTGCAGCAAGTATACGTGTTATATTTTGTTTTAATTTTTTCATTTTCATTTTATTAAATTATCTTTTAAATATTCTTTCCGCAGTACCAAATACAGCTGAAGCATAAATTACCCATCTCCAGTTGTCTTTGTCGGTAATGGTTCCAATGTTACTTTCGGCTGAAATTCCAGATACAGAAGCGTTAGGGTTGTATGGCGCATATACTTGTTTGTCATCTATGTTATAGAATACCATAGTTAACATGTCATCGGCCACATTGTAACCTGTTGCATTGTCACAGGTATATTTTCTTCCTCCTAAGCTTTTTACGACGTTAGGGTTGCCATTTCTAAGAAAAGTACCAGTTAGGTCTATTGTGCTTGGTTTGTTACTTAAAACAACAACTGTACGTGTTACTGTGGCTGGAAATCCGTCACTATTCACTGCAGAGTAGTTAACTTTGTACATGCTAGGTTTACTAGTGTCTACGGTTCCAGCAGTTTTAACTTCAAGTTGCTGTCCTCCAGCTTCGGCTTTGGCACCTAATTCTGTATAGGTTTCTCCTTGTGTCATGACAACAAGTGCGTCACCATTAATAGACATGTTAGCGTACTTTGTAACTTTTGAAACATTATCGCTATCTGCCTCACAAGATGTAAATAATAACCCTGAAGCTACTATTGCTAATATAAGTATTTTTTTCATCGTTTATTTTTTTTAATTAACATCCCACCATACAGGTACAGTGATCGCTTTTAAAGTAGGAGCGTTAGGGTTTCTTGATTTTACGGTATTAGGTAAAACCACTCTTCTAGGGAATTTGTTTCCAGTTACATTTTCTACAGACATAGCTAATTGACCTGCAATATATGCTGGATCAGTTTGAGCTACAGATGATTCTTTAGGGAAACCAGTTCTGTTTTGTTCTACAAATGATTCGTATCCATTACCAGGGAAGCTTGAAATCCATTTTTGTGTAATAATTGCCTCGATCTGTGCAGTTGTTCCAGTTGCAGGGAATTCATATTTACCAGCTGCAGCAGTAAAAGTAGATCCATCAAGAGAATATTTAGTGAAGTTTGCTGCTACTCCTAAATCATATTTTGCTTTTGCTCCAGCACCAGCATAATATCTTGTAAGAGCTTCTGCCTGTAAAAAGTAGCTTTCCTCAGCGCTAATGAAATATACTGGAGTTTTCGCATTTAGGATTACTGTTGAAAGTCCTGGTGTTGTATTTTCAAAATCTCCTTGGTTATTTGGTACCCCAGCTCCGTAATACTTAGCAAGACGCGGGTCAGCTTTACCTTGAAGATAGTTGTACATAGTTTTACTAGCTTTCAAGTTTTGTGTTGTATTCAATTGTCTTCTATCTGACTCAAACAAAGGATTGCTTCTGTCAGCTGCATCTTCAAATTGAGTCATAGCGGCATCAACATCTAAAAATTGAGCTCCTGAATTAATTAAAGATTTAATTCCAGATTCGGCAAGTGCTGGGTTTACTTGAGTTAATCTCAAGTGTAATTTTAGCAGTAAAGTGTTACCATATTTTGTCCAGTTTTCCATGTTTCCTCCAAAGATGAAATCATCTTTAGATGGAACATCACCTACTGATGCACTTTGATCTTTTGATAGTGCTAACTTTAAATCTGCGATCATTAAATCATATGCTTCTTTTCCTGTGTTGAATTTAGGTTGAAGTATTTGTGGGTTGTTTGCTTCTGCATAAGGAATGTCGTCATATAAATCTGTCATTACTTGAGAAGCTTGTACTTCAAGAACCGTCGCGATTAAAAAGTAATTCCAGTTGCCTTCAGTTTTTGCTTTTGCTTTTACAACTCTAATGTCATTTAAAGCATCATACATTGCTGTCCAACCTTGTTGATAATCATTGGTTCCAATACTATATTGATCTACGTCTTTGTATTGATTAGAAGTATTATTTTGTGTCCAGAATTGTGACCAAAATCCGCCTATAATTGCATAGTAAGATCCTTGAGCTCCTGCTACTCCTGCAATACCAGCAGGTAGAATGGTGCTATATGCTTGTCCCGGAGGTAATAGATCCGGATCTCTATTAATGTCAAATGTATCGTCACATGACACTAATAAGAAAAGAGCTGTTACTAATGTTGCTATTTTTTTCATTTTTCTATATTTATTATTAGAATGATAATTTTAAGACTCCACCAATTGATCTTTGTGATGGGTTAGATGCAAATTCTCCAAAATCTGAAATTACACCTGTTCCGAATGTTCCAGTTTCAGGATCTGTATATGGGTTTGATCCAGGAGTCCACATGAAAAGATTTCTTGCGTAAACTCCAAGTGTAATTTTGTTTATTCCCATATTTTTGCTTACTGAAGAAGGGAAATCATAGTTAAAATTAACTTCTCTTAATCTTATAAAAGTTTTGTCAATTACGTGAGTGGATTCAATACCAGGATTATTTGTAGTATTGTAGAAAGATGCAACTTTGTCATAAGCAATTGGTGTAGTGTTCTCTGTGTAAGTTACAGCGCCATTTGAGTCAACATGCTCGTTAACAGAATTAGGAATGATAAATGGGTTTCTATCATTAAATACAGTTTCGATACCGTTTCCTACGAAATGAGAAAGTCTCTTAGTGTAAGAATAGAATTCTCCGCCTTGTTTCCAGTCTAATGAGAAGCCTAAGTTAAAGTTTTTGTATTTAAAAGTGTTTTGTAGTCCCATAACGAAATCACGTTGTGAGTTTCCTAAACGTTGGATGTCATCAGTTACTTCATACATTCCTGAAGCTGGATTTACAATATATTGTCCAGCCGCATTTGTTTTTGGCGCTTGAGAATAGAATGTTCCGATAGGTTGTCCTTTGGTCGCTCTGTAAGTCACTCCATATGAACTTGTTAGGTCAATATCCTTGAATCCAGGTGCTAATTCTGTAACTTCATTTAAGTTTTTAGTGAAAGTATAGGTAATACTCCAAGAAAAGTCTTTGTTTTTGATTGGGCTTCCAGTAAGTGAAAGTTCAATACCTTTATTTATAATTTCTGCAGCATTAATGTATTTACTTACAAATCCAGTTGAAGGATCTAAAGGTAAGTTAACAATTAGGTCAGAAGTGGTTTTGTGATAAAATGCAACATCGTAGCTGATTCTGTTCTTCAAGAAAGACCCTTCGGCTCCAATTTCATATTCAACTGTAGATTCTGGTTTTAATTCTGGGTTTCCAAGTCTTCCAGATGCTTCATAATAGCTTACTCCTCCAATTGGCGATGCAATTATACCAGCGTTTGCAGCAGCAGAACCTGGGATATATGAATTTTCAGTAACGTAAGGTTGAGTGTCATTTGCAATTTTAGAAGCAGCTCCTCTTAATTTTAAGAAAGTACTTCCGTTGTCAATTACTATAGCACCAAGAGATAAAGCTGGGTAGAAGTAAGCATTATTGCCAATTGGCAATGTAGAAGTTACATCTTCTCTACCTGTAATAGTTGCAAAATATCTGTTTTTGTACGCAAATTCAGCAGAAGCATAAACAGCGGCATTTTTTCTTACAGAGTTATTCTGTGTGATTACTGGTCTTTGGGCAGAATTTGAAAGTTCGTAGAAGTTTTTAATACCTAACTGTGTAATTGTATTAGTTAACTCATCAGATTCTCTTTTGTTGTAATTTAGACCTCCTAAAAGATTTAATGTCCAATCCTCACTTAAGTTTGTGTTATAGTTAAGGTTAAAGAAGGTGTCGAATTCGCTGAACTCTGATCTTCCTTCTGTAACTCCACCAACTACTCTGTTTGCTGCTGCAATAGCTTGTGGAGTGCCTGGGGCATAATCTACAACAGCTCCGTAACTTTTTAATCTCTCAGATCTTAAGTTACCTCCGACTTGCCATGATGCAGTAAGTTTGTCAGTAATTTTGTAGCTTAAGTTTACATTTCCAAAAATGTTATTACCATAAATTTTAGTACTGTTTTCATTTATTGAAAAATAAGGATTTGCAGCATAAGGAGTGAAATAGTAATCAGGTGTGTTGAAAACGTTATTCTTGTAATCATGTAAGTCTACAATGCTGACATCTCTAGGTATTTGAAGTAAATCCTGTTGTAAAGTGGATCCTTGTCCAGCATCATCACCTTGTCCAGTATTTACAACTGCTTGATTTTTGTAAACATAGTTTATAGATGTTCTTAAAGTGAATTTGTTCGATTTTAATCCACCATTAAAACCTACAGATTGTTTTTTGTACAAATCAGCATCAGAAGGAACAACTCCATCACTGTTTACATTAGAGAAAACTAATGAGAAATCTGAAGTGTCACCACCTCCGCTTAAGTTTACAGATTGTGTAGCTAACGAACCAGTGTTGTAAAAATCTCTTACGTTATTTTTTAATCCAACATAAGGTTTGATTTGTTGAGTGTTATTGTATATAGTTCCCCAAGGTCTTACTTCGCCGTTGAATGCAGGTCCCCAAGAACCGTTTTCGTTGCTGAAAGTGTTTGGGTTTGAATAACCAGCTCCATTCCATCCTTGACCAAATTGGTTTTGTAGATGAGGAACTCTTGCTACTTCACTGAATTCTGTTGATGCTAACATGTCAACTTTAATTCCAGTGTTTGCTTTTCCTTTTTTAGTGGTAATAAGAATTACACCACCACCAGCTCTTGAACCGTATAAAGCAGATGCGGCTGCTCCTTTAAGTACGGTCATGCTTTCGATGTTGTTAGGATCAAGGTCACTAATACCGTTACCAGCATCATATGATCTTGTTACAGTACCAATTCCATCGTTTCCTGTACCTGTTGCTGTGTTGTTAATAGGGGATCCATCTACAATGTAAAGAGGGCCAGAGTTTCCAGTAATAGTGTTTAAACCACGAATAATCACTTTAGTTGATGCTCCAGGTTGAGATGGGGCAGTAATATCTACCCCCGCAATTTTACCAGAAAGTGTTTCAAATGGGTTAGTGTTTACTACCGCTGTTAGTTGTTCTGATTTTAAGGTTGTTGTTGCGTAACCAAGAGATTTTTTCTCTCTTTTAATACCAAAGGCAGTTACAACAACACCTTCTAGTTCTTGTGCGCCAGCATCAGCTAGTTTTACATTAACATTCGCAGAAGTCGCAGCTACTTCTTGGGTTTTCATCCCGATGTAGCTAAATACCAAAACTTGGCTTGAAGAAGCTTTGATCGAAAATTTACCATCAAAGTCTGTTTGCGTTCCTGTCTTAGTTCCTTTAACTAATACACTAACACCTGGTAAAGGCATTCCTGCATTGTCAGAAACTGTTCCAGAGACAGCTCTTTCTTGCGCAAAAGAAAGTTGCGCAACTAGTACTAATAAAAGTACTAAGAATCCATTGAACTTTAGTTTCATTTTTAAATATTTTGAATTAGTTTGACAAAAATCTTAATAATTTGTTAATCTACCTAATATAAGGCGTTTTTTTTTTAGTTAAATTATAATTTTGAACACGTAATTTGTTGTTTTGTTTGAAAAAACATGCTTAAAATTGCAAATCCGTATTTTTTTGTGTTAAAATTGAGAATAATTAAAAATATCAACAATGGGGTAAATGTTAAATTTATTCAAGCAGACTATTTAAATGTTTTTTTTATAACTTTTGTCTTAAAAAAGAGAGTATTTGGTCTGTTGTTTTCTGTTAAAATTAGGATAATTACTGAATTGTTGTGTGTTAAGCTATTTATAATGCGGTTAAAAGTTGGGTATTTCTTGTTTAGTGTTGGGTGCTTTTGTGGGTTTGTTTTTTGAGTAATGTGAAATAAAGGTTAAGTTTTTAAAGGGCGGGTTGTTGTTAGAATTTAACGTTGTAGTTTATGTTTAGCATGCTGTTGTTTAGTTTTATTTCTGTTTTGTTTGTGCTTCCGTTAGCTATTGTGATTTTTAAAAGTCCGTTTTTTGTTAATAGCCCTAGTCCAATACCGGCAGAGAATAATGTGTTGATTTTTTTTGGATTTGTTTGAGAGGTTTGGTCTTGGTATAGTCCGCTGTCGAGTATGCTGTGTATATATAAGTTTTGGCTTGTTCGGTATCTGTATTCTGTTAGGAGTAGGTTGACATTGTTGCCCTGAAGGCTGTTTTCTGCAAATCCTCGAATTGATTTTAATCCTCCAAAGCGGAATAGTTCATTTGGTATGTAGTTTTTGCTTTTTAGGTACTGGCTTTGAAGGTTTACGTAGAAGTAGTTTTTTTTATTGAGTTCAAAGTTGTAAGATAGATTTAAGTTGAGGAGTAATTGTGGAGTTGTTTTTGTTGTTGGTGAGTTAGGTGTGTTTCTTTTTCCAAAACCAATTGTGGAATAAATAGTAGCTTTTTTGTAAAAAAGATCATTACTGTTGTCGTTTTCTTTGTAATCAAAGGTTAGTGTTGTGAAGGAGTTCTTGTAATCGCTAATGATTGAATTGTTTACATTTTGAATGTTACTTGATTCTGTGGCTTGGTAGCCTAGGTAGATTTTAGAGTTGTATTTTAAAAAATAACCTAGATCAATAGATGTTTTGGTGTTTTGAAAAGTACTGTCTTGCTTGAATATGTTTAATTGAGCTTTTATTCCAAGTGGGCTTTGGAAAATGTATGGTATTTCAATTTTTGTATTAAAGGATTGTTGTTGGTTGCCGTCGCTTTTCCAGTATAGCGAAAATTGCTCTCCTGAGTGTAATGTGTTTAACAGGGTGATGTCAAGGTATCCATTGAGTCTGATTTTTTTGCTCTCTTCATTTGAGAAACCAATGTAGCCATCAAAACTGTTGGCTTTTCTTTTTTCTATATAAGTATAAATTTTAGTAGAGTCCTTTGTGAATAGAATCTCTGGATATTTTGTTTGATTAAGAAACTCGTAGTTGTTAATATCTGTGTAAAGTTCTTTTAGTGTTTCTTGATTGAAGGTTTTGTTTGTGTATTTTTTGTTTAGCTGTTTTAGATGTCCTTTTGGGAAATAATCTGCTTTGGTGGTATTTTGATATTTTATGATGATCGAGTTTATGGTGCGCTTTTTTTCTGATTCAAATTTTAAGTCAGAGTATATTGTTTTGTTTTTTCGTTGGATGTTTTCAAGTTTAAGTTTGTTTAATGCGTAGCCTTGTTTTTCGGCGTCAAGTGTTGCTTTGTTTAAAAAGTTTTCTATTTCATTGTATGGAATGAATATACTGTCGTTTTTTTTTGTTTCTAAATTGAAAATGGAATTGTTTGATTTTATATTTATATGTATGCTGGTGATTTGTTTTTTTAAGATTATTAAGGTGTTATAGGTGCTGTCGTTTATTTTTGTGGCTGTTGTTGTTTGGTTGTCTATGTATCCTTTTTTTGATAATTTCTGCGATGTGATTCTTATTTCGTTAAGAAGGGATTTTGTGTTTTTGTGGGTTTTTGAGTAATTTGTTGAGTCAATAGTTTGAGTTTCGAGAGGGTTTGATCCACTAATGGTTAAGTGAAGACTTTGGGCATAACAAGAAAAACTTAGGCTGAAGAAAAATATAAGGATAAATTGTTTCAAGTGTTATTTTGTGTTGATTAAATGCGTTACAAATATCTATTGTTTGTTCGTAAAAACATAGCGATAAATAATGTTGTTGAAAATTAATGGATTAACGTTTGTATAGTGAAAAATATTTTATACATTTGCAACCCCGTAAAAAGCGGGAATTTAATATACATAAATAATTTTTAGTATTAATTATGCCAACAATTCAACAATTAGTAAGAACAGGAAGAACTCAGATAACTAAGAAGAGTAAATCGGTTGCTTTAGATTCTTGTCCTCAAAGAAGAGGGGTTTGTACGCGTGTTTACACTACTACACCAAAAAAACCAAACTCAGCAATGCGTAAAGTTGCGCGTGTGCGTTTGACAAATGGTAATGAGGTGAATGCTTACATTCCTGGAGAAGGACACAATCTACAAGAGCACTCGATAGTATTAGTTAGAGGCGGAAGGGTAAAAGATTTACCAGGTGTTAGATATCATATCGTTCGTGGAGCGCTTGACACGTCAGGAGTTGCAGGAAGAACGCAAAGAAGATCTAAGTACGGTGCTAAACGCCCAAAAGAAGCAAAAAAGTAATTTAAAAACTTTTAAGAAAAAGACATGAGAAAAAGAGCGGCAAAGAAAAGACCACTTTTACCAGATCCGAGGTTTAACGACCAATTAGTAACGCGTTTTGTGAACAACTTAATGTGGGATGGTAAGAAATCTACAGCTTTCAAAGTATTTTATGATGCAATTGACATTATTGAGTCTAAGAAACAAGATTCAGAGAAAACTTCATTAGAAATTTGGAAAGATGCTTTAACAAATGTTATGCCTCACGTAGAAGTACGTAGTCGTAGAGTTGGTGGAGCTACATTTCAAATTCCAATGCAGATTCGTCCAGATAGAAAAATTTCTATGGCAATGAAGTGGTTAATACTTTATTCTAGAAGAAGAAATGAAAAATCTATGGCACAACGTTTAGCGTCAGAATGTTTAGCTGCTGCTAAAGAAGAAGGTGCTGCGGTTAAGAAAAGAATGGATACTCACAAAATGGCAGAGGCTAACAAAGCATTCTCTCACTTTAGATTTTAATTCGTAAGAAATGGCTAGAGATTTAAAATATACAAGAAATATTGGGATTGCTGCTCATATTGATGCTGGTAAAACAACAACAACAGAGCGTATTCTTTTTTATACTGGAAAGTCACACAAGCTTGGTGAGGTGCACGATGGTGCAGCGACAATGGACTGGATGGCACAAGAGCAAGAAAGAGGTATTACAATTACTTCTGCGGCTACAACTTGTACTTGGAATTTTCCAACTGAGCAAGGTAAAGTTCTTCCAGAATCATTACCGTACCACTTTAATATTATTGATACTCCTGGGCACGTTGATTTTACTGTAGAGGTAAATCGTTCTTTACGTGTGTTAGATGGTTTAGTTTTCTTATTTAGTGCTGTTGATGGTGTTGAGCCTCAATCGGAAACTAACTGGAGACTTGCTGATCAATATAGAGTTCCTCGTATGGGATTCGTAAATAAAATGGACCGTCAAGGGGCTAACTTCTTGGCAGTTTGTGGGCAGGTGAAAGATATGTTGAAATCGAATGCGGTTGCAATTACTTTGCCTATTGGTGATGAAGCTGATTTTAAAGGTATCGTTGACTTAGTTAAAAATCAAGCTATTGTATGGCATGATGAAACTCAAGGAGCTACTTTTGATATTGTTGAGATTCCTGCAGATATGATTGATGATGTGAAGCATTATCGTTCAATTCTTATCGAAGAGATTGCTACTTATGATGAGAATCTTTTGGATAAATATATGGAAGATGAAAACTCTATTACAGAGGAAGAAATCAATAATGCATTAAGAGCTGCCACTATTGATATGGCAATTATTCCAATGCTTGCTGGTTCATCTTTCAAAAACAAAGGTGTTCAATTTATGTTGGATGCAGTTTGTAAATATTTACCATCTCCTTTGGATAAAGAAGGTATCGAAGGTATTCATCCTGATGATGCTGATTTATTAGAAGAAGATCAGACTAAAATTTTACGTAAGCCAGATGTTAAAGAGCCGTTCGCTGCTTTAGCATTTAAAATTGCTACTGACCCATTCGTAGGTCGTTTAGCTTTCTTCCGTGCATATTCTGGACGTTTAGATGCTGGTTCTTATGTTTTAAATACTCGTTCTGGAAACAAAGAAAGAATTTCTCGTATTTACCAGATGCACGCTAATAAGCAAAATCCAATCGAATTTATTGAGGCTGGAGATATTGGTGCAGCTGTTGGATTTAAAGATATTAAAACAGGAGATACTTTATGTGATGAAAAGAATCCAATTATCTTGGAATCTATGAAATTCCCTGATCCTGTAATTGGTATTGCTATTGAGCCAAAAACAAAAGCTGACGTTGATAAAATGGGTATGGCTTTAGCTAAATTAGCTGAAGAAGATCCTACGTTTACAGTTAGAACTGATGAGGCTTCTGGGCAAACTATTATTTCAGGTATGGGTGAGCTTCACTTAGATATCTTAGTAGATCGTATGAAACGTGAATTTAAAGTTGAAGTAAACCAAGGTGAGCCTCAAGTTGAATACAAAGAAGCGTTTACAAGATCTGCGACACATAGAGAGACTTATAAGAAACAATCTGGAGGTCGTGGTAAATTCGGTGATATCGTATTTACAATTGAGCCTGCTGATGAAGTTGATGGTAAAGTTCCAGTTGGATTACAATTTATCAATGCTGTAAAAGGTGGTAACGTTCCTAAAGAATATATCCCGGCTGTTGAAAAAGGGTTTAGAGAGGCTATGAAAACTGGTCCATTAGCAGGTTATGCTGTGGATAGTTTAAAAGTTACTTTGACTGATGGATCTTTCCACCCTGTGGATTCTGATGCATTATCTTTTGAATTAGCTGCGAGAATGGGTTATAAAGAGTCAGGACGTGCTGCTGGAGCTGTTATTCTTGAACCAATCATGAAAATCGAAGTTATTACTCCAGAAGAAAATATGGGTGATATCGTAGGTGACTTGAATCGTCGTAGAGGTCAAGTTAATGACATGGGTGATAGAAATGGTGCTAAAACTATTAAGGCTGATGTGCCTTTGTCAGAAATGTTTGGATACGTAACTACGTTAAGAACTTTATCTTCTGGTAGAGCTACTTCAACAATGGAGTTTTCTCACTATGCAGAAACACCTTCTAATATTTCAGAAGAGGTAATCAAAAAAGCAAAAGGTAACGCTTAATTTTAAGAAAATGAGTCAAAAAATCAGAATAAAACTAAAATCTTACGATCACATGTTGGTAGATAAATCTGCTGAAAAGATCGTAAAAACAGTAAAAACTACTGGAGCAGTTGTAACAGGTCCAATTCCGTTGCCAACTCACAAAAAACTTTTCACTGTGCTACGTTCTCCGCACGTAAACAAAAAAGCGAGAGAGCAATTTGAAGTAATGTCATACAAGAGATTGATTGATATTTATTCATCTTCATCGAAAACTATTGATGCTTTAATGAAACTTGAATTGCCAAGTGGAGTTGAAGTAGAAATAAAAGTATAATTTTATTATATTTTATATATAAAAAGCGAGACAGAAATGTCTCGCTTTTTTTGTTGCAGTTTTCTTTAATTTCTCGTTGTGTTTTTGTTGTTTGAGTTTTGATTTAATGTTGTGTTTTTTATTGAAAGGTCTTTTGTTTAGGTACTTGCCAGTGTTTTTTCTTTAATTGCCGGGCCTGTTTTTGTTGATAACTTTATTTTGTTTTTGTGTTTTGAGGTGTATTTTTTTTGTTGAAATATAGTCTGTTTTTAGCGAGTTAGATCCTTGGATTTTGATAATGAGCGATTTAATTTTTGTAACTGTTTGGTATATTCAATTTTAATGTCTACTTTTGCACTCCCTGTTTGGAAATTTCTGTTATTTTCAAATTGAAGGGAATTTTAGTAATTAATAATTAATATTTATGTCTGGGTTAATTGGTAAAAAAATCGGCATGACTAGTATTTTCGACGAAAACGGGAAAAACATTCCTTGTACAGTAATCGAGGCTGGGCCGTGTGTTGTTACCCAAGTCAGAACCAAAGGTGTTGACGGGTACGAAGCGTTGCAACTAGGTTTCGATGACAAAAACGAGAAACATTCTACTAAAGCGGCTTTAGGTCACTTTAAAAAAGCTGGAACTGTTGCTAAGAAAAAAGTCGTTGAATTCCAAGATTTTGCAACTGAACAAAAATTAGGAGATCTTATTGATGTTTCTATTTTTGAAGAAGGAGAATTTGTAGATGTACAAGGTGTGTCTAAAGGTAAAGGTTTCCAAGGTGTTGTTAAGCGTCACGGTTTTGGTGGTGTTGGGCAAGCTACTCATGGTCAGCACAACCGTTTAAGAGCGCCAGGTTCTGTGGGAGCTTCTTCTTATCCATCTAGAGTATTCAAAGGAATGCGTATGGCTGGAAGAATGGGAGGAGATAATGTAAAAGTTCAAAACCTTAGAGTTTTAAAAGTAGTTGCTGAAAAGAATCTACTTGTTGTTAAAGGGTGTATTCCTGGTCACAAAAACTCTTATGTAATCATTCAGAAGTAATGGAAGTAAAAGTATTAGATTTCAACGGAAAAGATACTGGTAGAAAAGTTCAACTTTCTGATTCAGTATTCGCAATTGAACCAAACAATCACGCTGTATATCTTGATGTTAAGCAATATCTTGCTAATCAAAGACAAGGTACTCATAAAGCTAAAGAAAGAGCTGAAGTGACTGGTAGTACACGTAAGATTAAAAAACAAAAAGGAACTGGTACGGCTCGTGCGGGAAGTATCAAAAATCCATTGTTTAAAGGTGGTGGAACAATTTTCGGACCAAGACCAAGAAGTTATTCATTTAAATTGAATAAAAGCTTAAAAAGATTGGCAAGAAAATCAGCTTTCTCAATCAAAGCAAAAGAGTCGAATATTATCGTTCTTGAAGACTTTAATTTTGAAGCGCCAAACACTAAAAATTTCATTAACGTTTTGAAAGCTTTAGGGTTAGAAAATAAAAAATCTCTATTTGTGTTGGGAGAGTCAAATAAAAATGTATATTTGTCGTCACGCAATTTAAAGGCTTCTAATGTCGTAACTAGCTCAGAATTAAGCACTTACGCAATATTAAACACTAATAACTTGGTGCTTTTAGAAGGTTCTTTGGAGTTAATTGAAGAAAATTTAAGTAAATAATAGGAGTATGAGTATCATAATTAGACCTATAGTAACTGAAAAAGTAACCAAAGAAAGTGAAGTTCTAAACCGTTTCGGATTTGTTGTTGACAAAAAAGCGAACAAAGTTCAAATTAAGAAAGCTGTTGAGGCTGCTTATGGAGTAACTATCGTTTCTGTTAACACAATGAATGTGAGACCAGATAGATCTACTAAATACACTAAAAGTGGTTTAATCAGTGGAAAGACAAATGCAATCAAAAAAGCAATTGTTCAAGTACAAGAAGGAGAAACAATTGATTTTTACAACAATATCTAAGATAGAAAAATGTCAGTAAGAAAATTAAAACCTATTACCCCAGGTCAGCGATTTAGAGTTGTGAATGGTTATGACGCCATTACAACTGATAAGCCGGAACGCTCTTTGATAGCGCCGATAAAAAACTCTGGAGGTAGAAATAGTCAAGGAAAGATGACCATGCGTTATACGGGTGGTGGTCACAAGCAGAGATATCGTATTATTGATTTCAAAAGAACTAAAGATGGAATTCCAGCTACAGTGAAATCAATCGAATACGATCCAAATCGTACTGCATTTATCGCTTTATTAGCTTATGCTGATGGAGAGAAAACTTATGTAATTGCTCAAAACGGATTGAAAGTTGGTCAGAAATTAGTCTCTGGTCCAGAATCTCAACCTGAAATTGGTAATACATTACCTTTAAGCAGAATTCCTCTTGGAACTGTTATATCTTGTATTGAGTTACGTCCAGGACAAGGAGCTGTTATTGCTCGTTCAGCTGGAACTTTTGCTCAGTTAATGGCAAGAGACGGGAAATACGCTACTATTAAAATGCCATCTGGTGAAACAAGATTGATCTTGTTGACTTGTTCGGCTACAATTGGAGCTGTTTCTAATTCTGACCACCAATTAGTTGTGTCTGGAAAAGCAGGTAGAACAAGATGGTTAGGAAGAAGACCTAGAACTAGACCAGTAGCGATGAACCCAGTTGATCACCCTATGGGAGGTGGTGAAGGACGTTCTTCTGGAGGGCACCCACGTTCAAGAAACGGATTGCCAGCTAAAGGTTACAGAACTCGTTCTAAGAAAAACCCGAGTAACAAGTATATCGTAGAACGTAGAAAGAAATAATAAGATATGGCACGTTCATTAAAAAAAGGACCTTTCGTTCATTATAAATTAGACAAGAAAGTTCAAGAAAACGTAGAAAGTGGTAAAAATAGTGTGGTAAAGACTTGGTCTAGAGCTTCTATGATTACTCCGGATTTCGTTGGACAAACTATCGCAGTTCATAACGGTCGTCAATTTGTACCAGTTTACGTAACAGAAAACATGGTAGGTCACAAATTAGGAGAGTTTTCACCAACTAGATCTTTTAGAGGTCATGCTGGAGCAAAAAATAAAGGTAAAAAATAAGAAGCAATGGGAGTTCGTAAAAGAGAAACAGCAGATGCGAGAAAAGAGGCTAATAAGTCTATTGCTTTCGCAAAATTGAATAACTGCCCTACTTCACCTAGAAAAATGCGCTTAGTAGCGGACTTGGTAAGAGGTCAGAAGGTAGAAAGAGCACTTAACATTTTAAGATTCAGTTCTAAAGAAGCTTCAAGAAAATTAGAGAAACTATTGTTATCTGCAATCAACAACTGGGAGCAAAAAAATAGTGAAGGTAATTTAGAAGAAGCTGGATTATTTGTTAAAGAGATCAGAGTAGATGGTGGAATGATGTTGAAAAGACTTCGTCCAGCTCCACAAGGTCGCGCACACAGAATAAGAAAACGTTCTAATCACGTTACAATCGTGCTTGGAGCTATCAATAACACACAAAGCAATTCTTAAGCAGCATGGGACAAAAGACAAATCCAATTGGAAATAGACTTGGTATCATCAGAGGATGGGACTCAAACTGGTATGGTGGAAATGACTACGGTGATAAACTTGCCGAAGATCACAAAATCAGAAAGTATATCCACGCTCGTTTATCAAAAGCTAGTGTATCAAAAGTAATCATTGAGAGAACTTTGAAACTTGTAACCGTTACTATCACTACTGCTAGACCTGGTATTATTATCGGAAAAGGTGGACAAGAGGTAGACAAGTTGAAAGAAGAACTTAAGAAAGTTACTGACAAAGAGGTTCAAATTAACATCTTTGAAATTAAACGACCTGAGTTAGATGCTTATCTTGTGGCGACAAGCATCGCTCGTCAAATCGAAAGCCGTATTTCTTACAGACGTGCAATCAAAATGGCTATTGCTGCTTCTATGCGTATGAACGCTGAAGGTATCAAAGTTTTGATTTCTGGTCGTTTGAATGGTGCTGAGATGGCGCGTTCAGAAGGTTTCAAAGAAGGTAGAATTCCTCTATCAACTTTCAGAGCTGATATTGATTATGCTTTGGCTGAAGCTCATACTACTTATGGTAGAATGGGGATCAAAGTATGGATCATGAAAGGTGAAGTTTATGGAAAGAGAGATCTTTCTCCGCTTGCAGGAATGGATAAAAAACAATCTGGAACTGGTGGTGGTAAAGGTGGAGATGCCCCTAGAGGTAAATCTAACTTTAATAAAGGTGGAAAACCAGACGCTCGTAAAAGAAAGTAAATTTTTAAACTAAAGAAAAATGTTACAGCCTAAAAGAACAAAATACCGTAAGGTACAAAAAGGTAAAATGAAAGGTAACTCTCAAAGAGGGCATGAACTTTCTAATGGAATGTTTGGTATTAAATCTGTACATGAAGATGGAATGTTCTTAACTTCTCGTCAAATCGAAGCTGCGCGTATTGCTGCAACTCGTTACATGAAGAGAGAAGGACAATTATGGATTAAAATATTTCCAGACAAACCTATCACTAAGAAACCTCTTGAAGTACGTATGGGTAAAGGTAAAGGAGCAGTTGAGTATTGGGCTGCTGTTGTTAAACCAGGAAGAATTATGTTTGAAGTTGGAGGAGTTCCATTGTCAGTTGCAAAAGAGGCTTTACGTCTTGCAGCTCAAAAACTTCCAGTAAAAACTAAGTTCGTCGTTGCTAGAGATTTCGAAGCATAATTAATATTTATTATGAAACAATCAGAAATAAAAGATCTTTCTGCAGCGGAGTTGCAAGAAAAACTTAGTCAAACTAAGAAAGTATATGCTGACCTAAAAATGGCTCACGCTATTTCTCCAATTGCTAATCCGCTTCAAATTAGAAGTGTTAGAAGAACAGTTGCAAGATTGGCTACAGAGTTAACTAAAAGAGAGTTACAATAATTGTATTCTGCTGAAAGATGGAAGAAAAAAGAAATTTAAGAAAAGAAAGAATAGGTGTTGTTACTTCAAATAAAATGGATAAATCTATTGTTATTGCTGAAGTAAGAAAAGTAAAACACCCATTATACGGTAAGTTCGTGTTGAAAACTAAGAAATATGTTGCACACGACGAAACAAACGACTGTAACATTGGAGATACTGTAAGAATTAGCGAAACGCGTCCTTTAAGTAAAACAAAATGTTGGAGATTAGTTGAAATCTTAGAAAGAGCTAAATAATTATGGTACAACAGGAATCAAGACTAAAAGTAGCAGATAACACGGGAGCAAAAGAAGTTTTAACTATCCGTGTTTTAGGAGGTACCAAAAGAAGGTATGCCTCTGTTGGTGACAAGATTGTAGTATCTATTAAAGATGCAACTCCAAACGGTAACGTGAAAAAAGGAGCTGTTTCAACTGCAGTTGTTGTGCGTACCAAAAAAGAAGTGAGAAGAGCTGATGGTTCTTATATCCGTTTCGATGACAATGCATGTGTTCTTTTGAACGCTGCAGGTGAAATGAGAGGGACTCGTGTTTTTGGTCCGGTAGCAAGAGAACTTCGTGAAAAACAATTCATGAAAATTGTATCATTAGCACCAGAAGTGCTTTAATTCGTTTTAAGATGATAAAGCTAAAAATAAAATCAGGAGATATCGTAAGAGTTATTGCTGGAGACCATAAAGGTGCTGAAGGTAAAGTTTTACGTGTTTACCGTGAGAAAAATAAAGCGATAGTTGAAGGTGTAAACATGGTTTCAAAACATACAAAACCAAGTGCTAAAAACCCTCAAGGTGGTATCGTTAAGAAAGAAGCTTCTATTCAAATTTCTAACATTTCTCTAATTGATCCTAAAACTAAGGAAACAACTAGAGTAGGTATTAGAGTAGAAGGAGATAAGAAAGTAAGATTTTCAAAAAAATCTAATCAAGTACTATAGTAATGGCATATACACCTAGACTAAAAGAAGAATATAAGAGTAGAGTAATCTCTGCTCTTAAAGAAGAGTTCGGATATACAAACGTAATGCAAGTTCCTAAACTTGAAAAAATCGTTTTGAGCCGTGGAGTTGGTGCAGCTGTATCTGATAAAAAACTTATTGACTATGCAGTTGATGAGTTGACAAAGATCACTGGACAAAAAGCAGTATCTACAATTTCAAAGAAAGACGTTGCGTCATTCAAATTGAGAAAAGGGATGCCTATTGGAGCAAAAGTTACTTTACGTGGTGAAAGAATGTATGAGTTTTTAGATAGACTTATTACTTCTGCTTTACCACGCGTTAGAGATTTTAGTGGTATCAAAGCTACTGGTTTCGACGGAAGAGGTAACTACAATCTTGGAGTTTTGGAGCAAATCATTTTCCCAGAAATTGATATTGACAAAGTAAACAAAATCTCAGGAATGGATATTACATTTGTTACTACTGCAAAAACAGACAAGGAAGCAAAGTCATTATTGGCTGAATTAGGATTACCTTTTAAAAAGAATTAAGACATGGCTAAAGAATCAATGAAAGCCCGTGAGGTTAAAAGAGAGAAAACGGTAGCTAAGTACGCTGAAAAAAGAAAAGCTTTATTAGAAGCTGGAGATTATGAAGGCTTACAAAAATTACCTAAAAATGCTTCACCAGTTCGTTTGCACAATCGTTGTAAATTAACAGGTAGACCAAGAGGTTATATCCGTCAATTCGGTATTTCACGTGTAACTTTCCGTGAGATGGCTAATAATGGGTTAATTCCTGGAGTAAAAAAAGCATCTTGGTAATCTCGCAATAAGTTATTACTTTTGCAAACCAAAAAATAATTTTAATTGATTAAAGGTTCGGGAGACGGGTGTCTCCCGAAAACCATAATCGCAATCAAATACATATGTATACAGATCCTATTGCAGATTATTTGACTAGAGTTCGTAACGCTGTGGCTGCAAACCACAAAGTTGTTGAAATTCCAGCTTCTAATCTAAAAAAAGAAATAACTAAGATCTTATTTGATCAAGGTTACATCTTGAGTTACAAATTTGAGACGAACACTGTTCAAGGTTCTATCAAGATTGCTTTAAAGTACGATAAAGATACTAAAGAGCCTGTGATTAAAGATATCCAAAGAATTAGTAAACCAGGTTTACGTAAGTATGCTGGTGCTGCCAAATTACCTAGAATCCTTAACGGATTAGGAATTGCTATTGTTTCTACATCAAAAGGTTTGATGACTGGAAAACAAGCTAAGCAGTTGAATGTAGGTGGTGAAGTAATTTGTTACGTATACTAATTTTAAACACTAGATAAGATGTCAAGAATAGGTAAAAGCCCAATTGTAATCCCTGCTGGTGTAACTGTTGAAGTTAAAGACGGTATTATTACAGTAAAAGGAAAAAAAGGTCAACTAACTCAGGAGTTTTCGGACGTAACTGTGAAAGTTGAAGGTGATCAAGTTTCAGTTGAAAGATCATCTGATCATAAAGACCAAAGAGCAAAACACGGATTATACAGATCATTAATCAATAACATGATTGTTGGAGTAAATGAAGGTTTTACTAAAGAACTAGAATTAGTTGGAGTTGGTTATAGAGCTTCAAACCAAGGTCAAAAATTAGATTTAGCTCTTGGATATTCTCACAATATTGTTTTAGAAATTGCTCCAGAAGTAGCTTTAGAGACGATATCTGAAAAAGGTAAGAACCCAATCGTAAAATTAACATCATTTGATAAACAACTTTTAGGTCAAGTTGCTGCGAAAATCAGAGGTTTCCGTAAGCCAGAGCCATACAAAGGAAAAGGTGTTAAATTTGTGGGTGAAGTATTAAGAAGAAAAGCAGGTAAATCAGCTTAAAAAATAAGATTATGTCATTAACAAAATCTGATAGAAGACAGAGAATTAGATTCAGAATTAGAAAATCGATTAGTGGTACTGCTGCTAACCCAAGACTATCTGTATTTAGAAGTAATAAAGAAATTTACGCTCAACTTATTGATGATGTAAATGGAGTTACTATATTAGCTGCATCTTCAAGAGAAAAAGAAATAGGAAAAGGTACTAACGTTGAAATCGCTGCTGCTGTTGGAAAATTAGTTGCAGAGAAAGCGTTAAAAGCTGGGATTGATACCATCACTTTTGATAGAGGTGGATATTTATATCACGGTCGTATTAAATCATTAGCAGAAGGCGCAAGAGCGGCTGGACTTAAATTCTAATATATTATGTCTAAATACAAAAATGTAGAATTGGTAAAACCAAGTGGTCTTGAACTTAAAGATCGTCTGGTAAGTGTTAATCGTGTTACTAAAGTTACAAAAGGTGGTAGAGCTTTCGGTTTTTCTGCTATTGTAGTTGTAGGTGATGAAAATGGAGTAGTTGGTCATGGATTAGGAAAATCTAAAGACGTTTCTGAAGCAATTGCGAAAGCAGTAGAAGATGCTAAGAAAAATTTAGTAAAAATTCCTTTGAATGGACAATCTGTTCCTCACGAACAAAAAGGAAAATTTGGTGGTGCACGTGTATTCTTAATTCCTGCTTCTCATGGTACAGGAGTTATTGCTGGTGGAGCTGTTCGTTCGGTTCTTGAATCAGTAGGTATTCACGACGTATTATCAAAATCTCAAGGATCATCAAATCCACATAACGTAGTTAAAGCAACTTTTGATGCTTTATTACAAATGAGAAGCGCTCACACTGTTGCAAAACAAAGAGGAGTTTCTTTAGAAAAAGTTTTTAAAGGTTAATCAAGGAAATTATGGCTAAATTATTAGTAAAACAAGTAAGAAGCAAGATCAACTGTCCTCTTTCTCAAAAGAGAGGTTTGGAAGCTTTAGGTCTACGTAAAATGGGACAAGTTGTGGAGCATGAGTCAAATCCTGCTATCCTTGGGATGATAAACAAAGTTAAACACTTAGTTTCTGTTGAAGAAGCTAAATAACAAATACTGTTATGAATTTAAGTAACTTACAACCTGCTGAAGGATCTACACACAATCAAAATAAAAGATTAGGTAGAGGAGAAGGTTCTGGAAAAGGTGGCACTGCTGCAAGAGGTCACAAAGGAGCAAAATCTCGTTCTGGTTATTCTAAAAAGATTGGTTTTGAAGGAGGGCAAATGCCACTTCAAAGACGTGTGCCTAAGTTTGGTTTCACAAACATCAATCGTAAAGAATACGAAGGTGTTAATTTAGATACGCTTCAATTGTTAGTAGACAATGGTGTGATTACTGATTCTGTTTCTATGACAGATTTCGTAGCAAATCGTCTAGCTACTAAAAATGAAATCGTTAAGATTTTAGGTAGAGGAGAATTGAAAGCAAAATTAAAAGTAACTGCCCACAAATTTACTGCTACTGCAAAAGCTGCTATTGAAGCTGCTGGTGGAGAAGCTGTAACTATATAACTTATCTATTAAGATGAAGAAATTTATTGAATCAATAAGTAATGTTTGGAAAATCGAAGAACTGAAAAACAGAATCTTAATTACATTAGGGTTGCTTTTAGTATATCGTTTTGGTGCACACGTTACGCTTCCTGGAATTGACGCAACTCAATTAACAGGATTAGCGGGACAAACTAAAAATGGTTTAGGATCTATCCTAGACATGTTTACAGGAGGTGCTTTCTCTAAAGCTTCAGTTTTTGCTTTAGGTATTATGCCTTATATTTCTGCATCTATTGTTGTTCAGTTAATGGGAATTGCGATTCCATATTTGCAAAAACTTCAGAACGATGGAGAAAGTGGTAGAAAAAAGATTAATCAAATCACTCGTTGGTTGACTATAGCTATTACACTGGTTCAAGGTCCAACTTATATCTATAATTTATACAGAACATTGCCTAGTAGTGCATTTCTACTAGGCTTTAATTCTCCTGAATTTTTGTTCTCGTCTGTTATCATCTTAGTAACTGGTACTATTTTTGCTATGTGGCTTGGTGAGAAAATTACAGATAAAGGTATTGGAAATGGAATTTCATTATTAATTATGGTTGGTATTCTAGCTCGTTTACCGCAAGCTTTTATACAAGAGTTTACAACGAGAGTTACCAATAACAATGGAGGTCCAATGTTATTAGTTATTGAAATTATTGTGTGGTTATTGGTAATCATTTCTTGTGTATTGCTTACAATGGCCGTACGTAGAATCCCAGTTCAATACGCTCGTCGTACTACAACTGGTGATTATGAGCAAGATTTGGCAGGAGGTAATAGACAATGGATTCCTTTAAAGCTTAATGCTTCTGGAGTTATGCCAATCATTTTTGCTCAGGCAATTATGTTTATCCCTGCAGCTGTAGCTGGATTGTCTAAATCAGATACATCACAATCAATTGTTGGTGCATTTAGTAATATGTTTGGTTTTTGGTATAACTTTGTTTTTGCAACTTTAATTATTGTATTTACATTCTTTTATACTGCAATTACCGTACCTACTAACAAGATGGCTGATGATTTAAAGAGAAGCGGTGGTTTTATTCCGGGCGTTCGTCCAGGAGCTGAAACTTCTGAATTTCTTGATAAGGTGATGTCTTTAATAACTTTCCCAGGATCTTTATTCCTTGCTTTGATTGCTGTGTTCCCAGCTATTGTTGTAAGTATTATGGATGTACAACAATCTTGGGCAATGTTTTTTGGAGGTACCTCATTAATAATTATGGTTGGAGTTGCAATAGATACTATTCAACAGATCAATTCATACTTGTTAAACAAGCATTATGATGGTTTAATGAAGACTGGTAAAAATAGAAAAGCGGTAGCTTAATATATTTATGGCAAAACAATCAGCAATAGAACAAGACGGATCAATCATTGAAGCATTATCAAATGCGATGTTCCGTGTGGAGTTAGAAAATGGACATATTGTAATTGCTCATATTTCTGGAAAGATGCGAATGCATTATATCAAGTTATTACCTGGTGATAAAGTGAAACTAGAAATGAGTCCTTACGATTTGTCAAAAGCAAGAATTACTTATCGATATTAAAGGATATTCACTATGAAAGTTAGAGCATCAGTAAAAAAGAGAAGTGCCGAGTGCATTATCGTGCGTAGAAAAGGGAGATTGTACGTAATAAACAAAAAAAATCCTAGATTTAAACAAAGACAAGGATAATTATGGCAAGAATAGCAGGGGTAGATATCCCAAAAAACAAAAGAGGTGTTATTGCACTTACCTATATTTTCGGATTAGGAAAAAGTAGAGCTATTGAGATTTTAGAGAAAGCTCAAGTTAGCCAAGATAAAAAAGTTCAAGATTGGAATGATGACGAAATCGGAGCGATTCGTGACGCTGTATCATTTTACAAAATTGAAGGAGAATTACGTTCTGAAGTTTCTTTAAACATCAAACGTTTGATGGATATTGGTTGTTATAGAGGTATTCGTCATAGATCTGGACTTCCTTTAAGAGGTCAAAGAACTAAGAATAACTCTAGAACAAGAAAAGGAAAAAGAAAAACTGTTGCTAACAAGAAAAAAGCAACTAAATAATAAGTAATATGGCTAAAGCAACTGCAAAAAAACGTAAAGTTATCGTTGAATCAACGGGTGAAGCACATGTTTCTTCGACTTTTAACAATATTATCATTTCTTTGACAAATAAGAAAGGTGAAGTTATTGCTTGGTCTTCAGCAGGTAAGATGGGTTTCAGAGGTTCTAAAAAGAACACTCCGTACGCAGCTCAAATGGCGGCAGAAGATTGTAGTAAAGTAGCTCTTGAGGCAGGACTTAAAAAAGTAAAAGTTTATGTAAAAGGACCAGGTAACGGACGTGAGTCTGCTATCCGTTCTATTCATAACGGTGGAATTGAAGTTACAGAGATTATCGATGTTACTCCAATGCCTCACAATGGATGTCGTCCTCCTAAAAGACGTAGAGTTTAATACTCAAAAATTATAGTATAACCTAGATTGAATATAGATTATCGAAGGATAAGACCTGAATTCATAATCTCAATCTTAAACAATTTAAAATGGCAAGATATACTGGTCCTAGCACAAGAATCGCTCGTAAGTTTGGCGAAGCAATCTTCGGAGATGATAAATCTTTCGAAAAAAGAAATTACCCACCTGGACAACACGGGATGGCTAAAAAAAGAGGAAAAAAATCTGAGTACGCTGTTCAGTTAATGGAAAAGCAAAAAGCTAAATATTCTTATGGAATTTTAGAAAAACAATTCAGAAATTTATTCGAAAAAGCATCAGCAACTAAAGGAGTAACTGGTGAGGTTTTATTACAATTATGTGAAGCAAGATTAGATAATGTTGTTTTTAGAATGGGAATTGCTCCATCTAGAAGAGGTGCTCGTCAAATAGTATCTCACAGACACATTACTGTTAATGGTGAGGTTGTAAATATTCCTTCTTACCACCTTAAGCCTGGTGATAAAGTTGCAGTTCGTGAAAAATCTAAATCTTTAGAAGCTATCGAACGTTCTTTATCAAATTCAAGTCATGTTTATGAATGGATTACTTGGAACAATGATCTTAAAGAAGGAACTTTCGTTTCTGTACCTGCAAGACTTCAAATTCCAGAAAACATTAAAGAACAATTAATCGTAGAGTTGTACAACAAATAATAATTGACTTAGTCGAAATTTATGGCAATATTTAATTTTCAAAAGCCCGATAAAGTTATCATGATCGATTCAACCGATTTTGAAGGTAAATTCGAATTTAGACCTTTAGAACCTGGTTATGGATTGACAGTTGGTAATGCACTTAGAAGAGTTTTGCTTTCAGCATTAGAAGGTTATGCAATTACATCTGTTCGTATCGAAGGTGTAGATCATGAGTTTTCTACTATTTCAGGTGTTGTTGAAGATGTTACCGAAATTATCCTTAATCTAAAACAAGTACGTTTCAAGCGTCAGATCGAAGATATCGATAATGAATCAGTTACTATTTCTGTTTCAGGTAAAGATCAATTGACAGCAGGTGATTTTCAAAAATTTATTTCAGGTTTCCAAGTTTTGAATCCAGACCTTGTTATCTGTAATTTAGATTCTAAAATCAAATTGAACTTCGATTTAACAATCGAAAAAGGTAGAGGATACGTTCCTGCTGAGGAGAACAAAAAACAGAATGCTGCAATTGGAACAATTTTTACTGACTCTATTTTTACTCCGGTAAAAAATGTAAAGTATGCAATTGAAAACTTCCGTGTAGAGCAAAAAACAGATTACGAAAAATTGGTTTTTGAAATTAAAACTGATGGATCTATTAATCCTAAAGATGCTCTTACTGAAGCTGCAAAAGTTTTAATTCACCATTTCATGTTGTTTTCTGACGAAAGAATTACACTTGAGGCTGACGAAATTGCACAAACAGAATCGTATGATGAAGAGTCATTGCATATGAGACAATTGCTTAAAACTAAGCTTGTTGATATGGATTTATCTGTGAGAGCATTAAATTGCTTGAAAGCGGCTGAAGTTGATACACTTGGTGATTTAGTATCGTTCAATAAAAATGACCTAATGAAATTCCGTAATTTTGGTAAAAAATCTTTAACTGAGCTAGATGAACTTGTAGCGGTTAAAAATTTAACTTTCGGAATGGATTTAGCTAAATACAAATTAGATAAAGAATAATTTACTTCATATTTTGCTCTCCATAGCGGATTGTAGCAAGATGAAGATAAAAAAAACACGTCATGAGACACGGAAAAAAATTCAACCACTTAAGCAGACAGACTGGACATAGAAAAGCTATGTTAGCTAATATGGCTTGTTCTCTTATTGAGCACAAACGTATTAACACTACTGTTGCTAAGGCTAAAGCGCTTAAACAATTTGTTGAGCCTTTAATCACAAAATCAAAAGAAGATACGACTCACAATCGTCGTATTGTTTTTGCTTACTTACGTAGCAAATATGCTGTAACTGACTTGTTCAGAGATGTAGCTGCTAAAGTTGGTGACCGTCCAGGTGGATACACTCGTATCATTAAAGTTGGAAATCGTTTGGGAGATAATGCTGATATGGCAATGATCGAACTTGTAGATTTCAATGAACTTTACAATGGTGGTAAAAAAGAAGTTAAAAAAGCAAAAAGCCGTCGTGGTGGTAAAGCTAAAAAAGCTGAGGAGACTACTCCTGAAGCTCCTGCTGCTGAATCAGAAACGACTACTGAAGCTTCTGAATAATTATGAAAGTAATGATTCTATAGAAATCAAGGATAAACTAATTTTTAGTTTATCCTTTTTTTTTGATTTTTTTAGAGGAAATTAAAATTTAACTTTTTTAAATGTCTTGGTTTTATTTTTATCAATGAAATTTTTAAAAAATCTTGGCAGCACTCTTTTAAAGAAGTAAATTTGCAAAATATCTAATTACAAGTGAAACTTTCGGTTTCATAATACGATTAAAAACAATACAAATTAAAGAATGAAATACACAACACGACAAAGCGCCATTTTATTACTTAGTGACGGAACTATTTTTCATGGAAAATCTATCGGTATAAGCGGTAAAACTTTCGGAGAAGTATGTTTTAATACTGGAATGACTGGATATCAAGAAATCTTTACAGATCCTTCTTATTTTGGCCAAATAATGGTCGCTACTAATCCACATATCGGTAATTATGGTGTAAATGATTTAGAGATTGAGTCTGAGAGCATCAAGATTGCAGGTTTAGTTTGTAAAAACTTTAGCTTTAATTTTTCAAGAGAAAGAGCTTCTGAGAGTTTAGAAGATTATTTCGTGAAACAAAATTTAATATGCATTTCTGATGTTGATACAAGAGCTCTTGTTAGTTACATTCGTGATAATGGTGCTATGAATGCTGTTATTTGTACTGATGGAACTTCTGTAGAAGACTTGAAGAAAGAATTAGCTGATGTTCCAAATATGGAAGGATTGGAGTTGGCTTCTAAAGTGTCAACAACTGAGCCATATTATTTTGGAGAAGAAAATGCTAAGTATAAAGTTTCAGCTTTAGATCTTGGAATCAAAAAGAATATTTTAAGAAATCTTGCTAAAAGAGATTGTTATGTGAAAGTTTTTCCATACAATTCTACTTATGAAGATTTGGCGTCATTTAATCCTGATGGATATTTCTTGTCAAACGGCCCTGGTGATCCTGATCCGCTTTTTGGAGCAATTGAAGTTGCAAAGAAAATCCTTGCAGACGATAAACCTTTATTTGGAATTTGTTTAGGACATCAAGTTATTGCTTTGGCAAATGGTGTTGAAACTTATAAAATGTTTAACGGGCATCGTGGGATTAATCATCCTGTGAAAAACATTATTACAGGTAAAGGAGAAATTACTTCTCAAAATCATGGTTTTGCTGTGAAGAAAGAGCAATTAGATAATCATCCTGATTTAGAAATAACACATTTACATTTAAATGACGGGACAGTTGCAGGTATGAGAATGAAGAATAAAAATTGTTTTTCAGTGCAATACCATCCAGAAGCTAGTCCTGGACCTCATGATTCGTCTTATTTGTTCGATCAATTTGTCGAGAATATAGAATTAGCTTTATCTAAAACGATGTAGTTAATAAATAAAGGTGTTTATTACTTTAAATCCGTTTTAAGTATTAAATATTTTTATAATTTCGAAAAAAAAATATAATTTATTAATAAAAAAGTAAAAATAATGAGTATTATAATTAAAGTTCACGCAAGACAAATTCTTGATTCTAGAGGAAATCCTACTATTGAAGTTGATGTAGTAACTGAAAATGGAGTTTTAGGTAGAGCTGCTGTTCCATCTGGAGCATCAACTGGAGAGCATGAAGCTGTTGAATTACGTGATGGAGGTAAAGCTTATCTTGGTAAGGGAGTTTTGAATGCAGTGAACAATGTAAATACTGTTATTGCTGAAGAATTAGTTGGAACTTCTGTTTTCGAACAAAATACAATTGACCAATTAATGATTGATTTAGACGGAACTCCAAATAAATCAAAACTAGGAGCTAATGCAATTTTAGGAGTTTCTCTTGCTGCTGCAAAAGCTGCTGCTAATGAACTTGGTTTGCCATTATACAGATATGTAGGTGGGGTTTCTGCTAATACATTACCTGTTCCGATGATGAATATCATCAACGGTGGTTCTCACTCTGATGCTCCTATCGCATTTCAAGAGTTTATGATTTTCCCTGTAAAAGCAACTTCTTTTACACATGCTATGCAAATGGGAACTGAAATTTTCCACAGTTTGAAAAAAGTGTTACATGATAGAGGTTTAAGTACTGCTGTTGGTGATGAAGGAGGTTTTGCTCCAAACTTAGCTGGTGGTACTGAAGATGCTTTAGATACTATCAAATTAGCAGTTGAAAAAGCAGGTTATACTTTTGGAGACGAAATTATGATTGCTCTTGACTGTGCTGCTTCTGAATTTTATGTAAACGGAAAATACGATTACACTAAATTTGAAGGAGAAACTGGAAAAATCAGAACATCTGAAGAACAAGCTGATTATTTAGCTGAACTTGCTGCTAAATATCCAATTATTTCTATTGAAGATGGTATGTATGAAGATGACTGGAATGGATGGAAATACTTAACTGAAAAAATTGGAGATAAAGTACAATTAGTAGGTGATGATTTATTTGTTACAAACGTTGCTCGTTTGTCTACAGGTATTGAAAAAGGAATTGCAAATTCAATATTAGTTAAAGTAAACCAAATTGGTACTTTGACAGAAACTATTGCTGCTGTAAATATGGCTAAAAATGCTGGATATACTTCAGTAATGTCTCACCGTTCAGGAGAAACTGAAGATAATACAATTGCTGATTTAGCTGTTGCATTAAACTGTGGTCAAATTAAGACTGGTTCAGCTTCTCGTTCAGATCGTATGGCAAAATACAACCAATTATTAAGAATTGAGGAAGAATTAGGAAGTACTGCTTATTTTCCAGGTTTAAACGCTTTCAAGATTAAATAATTGTAAGAGTTATATATTGATTTCAAACCATCCGCCACGGCGGATGGTTTTTTTTTGGAGTTTTAACAAATTCATAGCAGTATTCTTTTTTTAATTAGTGTTAAATTCCTTAGATTTGATAAATTATTATTTTAAAGAATTATTTCCGATTATATTATGTCAAAAATAGCTACATTAGAAGTAGATGGTAAGAAAATTGAACTTCCTGTAATTACTGGAAGCGAAAATGAATCTGCTATCGATATTAACAAATTACGTGATTTAACTGGTGTTATTACAATTGACCCAGGTTATAAAAATTCTGGATCTTGTACAAGTGAAATCACTTTCTTAGATGGAGAATTAGGAATTTTACGCTACAGAGGGTATTCAATCGAAGACTTAGCAGAGAAAGCTAATTTTTTAGAAGTTTCTTATCTTTTAATTTTTGGCGAATTACCAACTGCTCAACAGTTGGAGCAGTTTGAAAATGGTATCAAAAAACATACTTTGGTAAACGAAGAAATGAAAAATATCATTGATGGTTTTCCAAAAACAGCGCATCCAATGGGAGTATTGTCTGCATTGACAAGTGCTTTAACAGCATTTAATCCAAAGGCAGTAAACGTTGAGAATGAGAAAGAAATGTACGAGGCAATTTGCAAAACAATGGGTAAATTCCTTGTAATTGCTACTTGGACTTACAGAAAATCAATGGGGTATCCATTGAATTATTACGATAATACACAAGGTTATGTAGAAAACTTTATGCAATTAATGTTTAAATTGCCTACAGGACCTTATTCAGCAAATCCTGTTGTAGTTGATGCATTAGATAAATTGTTTATTCTTCACGCAGATCATGAGCAAAACTGTTCTACTTCAACTGTAAGAATGGTTGGTTCGTCTCATGCAGGATTATTTGCTTCAATATCTGCAGGAGTTTCAGCATTATGGGGGCCGCTTCATGGTGGTGCAAACCAAGCAGTGCTTGAAATGTTAGAAGAAATTAATAAAGATGGTGGTGATACTGATAAATTCTTAGCTAAAGCAAAAGATAAAAATGATCCTTTCCGTTTAATGGGATTCGGTCATAGAGTTTATAAAAACTTTGATCCAAGAGCAAGAATCATTAAAAAAGCTGCTAAAGAAGTTTTAGAAACTTTAGGTGTTGAAGATCCAATTCTTGAAATTGCTAAAAAACTGGAAGCAGCAGCTCTTGAAGATGAATACTTCAAATCAAGAAACTTATATCCAAATGTAGATTTCTATTCTGGAATTATTTACAGAGCATTAGGAATCCCGACAGATATGTTTACGGTAATGTTTGCAATTGGAAGATTACCAGGATGGATCGCACAATGGAAAGAAATGCGTGAAAACAAAGAACCAATTGGAAGGCCTAGACAAATTTATACTGGACACCCTTTAAGAGACTTCAAGTCTAATAAATAAAAAAACTAAAGCTTTACTTAACTGTAAAGCTTTTTTTATCTTTGTTTAAAATATAATAGAATTATGTTGCAATTAAATATAAAGAACGAAACTTCAAGACTGCGTGCCGTAGTTTTGGGTTCTGCGGTTCATAATGGGCCAACTCCAACTTTAGATGAAGCCTATGATCCTAAATCATTGGAACATATTAAAGCAGGGACATATCCAATTGAAAAAGATATGGTTGCTGAGATGGATGCTTTTAATGCTGTTTTTCAAAAGTATGATGTAAAAGTTTATCGCCCAGAAATGATTGAAAATTACAATCAGATTTTTGCGAGAGATATTGGTTTTGTTATTGATGATACTTTTGTTAAGTCAAATATTTTACCTGATAGAGAGCGTGAGTTAGATGCTATTCAATACATAATTGATCAAATGGATCCTTTAAAAGTAGTTCGTCCGCCTGAAGAAGTTCATATAGAAGGCGGTGATGTTATGTTATGGAATGATCATATTTTTATTGGAACTTATAAAGGAAGTGATTACAAAGATTACATTACTGCAAGAACTAATATGCAAGGTGTAAAGTTTATTAAAGAATTGTTTCCAAATAAAATTGTTAAGGAATTTGATTTAGTGAAATCAAAATTAGAAGCACGTGACAATGCATTACATTTAGATTGCTGTTTTCAACCTGTTGGAAAAGATAAAGGAATTATCTACAAGAGAGGCTTTCGTGAAGAGGCCGATTATACTTATTTGGTAAATCTTTTTGGGAAGGAGAATTTATTTCATATCGAAAGGAACGAAATGTATAATATGTTTTCGAATGTGTTTTCAATTGATGAAAATGTTGTGGTTTCCGAGAAAAACTTTACTCGATTAAACAATTGGCTTCGAGCAAATGAATTTATTGTAGAAGAAATACCTTATGCTGAAATTGCAAAACAAGAAGGATTGTTAAGATGTTCAACTTTGCCATTAATTAGAGATTAAATATTGTTTCAAGTTTCAAGTTTCACGTTGCTGTAATTTGAAACTTTAAACCTGAAACAAAAAAAAACATACAAAATGAAACAAACAACAAATGCAATCGTAATGATTAGGCCAGTTGCTTTTAGAATGAATGAGCAAACTGCCGTAAATAATTATTACCAAAAAGTACTAGACGGACTTTTGCCAAGTACTGTAAATGCAAAAGCACAGCAAGAGTTTGACACTTTTGTAGAAAAACTTAGAGCGGTAGGCGTTGATGTTACTGTTATAGAGGATACTTTAGAAACAGATACTCCAGATAGTATTTTTCCGAATAACTGGGTTTCGTTTCATGAAAATGGTGATGTAGCACTTTATCCAATGTTTGCTGAAAATCGTCGTCAGGAACGTCGTGAAGATATTTTGGATATCCTTGAAGAAAAGGGATTTGAGATTTCTAATATAATGGATTATACTTCTGCAGAAGATGATGGCTATTTTTTAGAAGGAACTGGAAGTTTACTTTTAGATCGTGCTAATGCTAAAGCATATTGCGCTTTATCTCCTCGTGCTGATGAAGAATTGTTTATAGAATTCTGTGAAGATTTTGATTATGCACCCGTAATTTTTGAAGCTTTTCAAACTGTTGATGGTGAACGAAAATTGATTTATCACACTAATGTGATGATGTGTTTGGGAGAAACCTTTGCTGTGATTTGTGCAGATTCGATTGATGATAAAAAAGAACGCAAAATGGTTCTTGAGAATTTGAAAGCTGATAAAAAGGAAGTCATATTAATTACAGAAGCTCAAGTGAATAATTTTGCTGGAAATATGCTGGAAGTTAGAGGAACAAACGATAAAAAATATATTGTAATGAGTGCTTCAGCACATCAGAGCTTAACTCCAAAACAAATTGAGCAATTAGAAAAACATGCCGAGATTTTAAGTTCTAGTTTAGATACTATTGAAGCTTGCGGCGGCGGAAGTGCACGATGTATGATGGCTGAAGTTTTTCTGCCAAGAAAATAATCGTTTTAAAGTTTTAAAAAAGGGATAAAAACAAAAATTGTTTTTATCCCTTTTTTTTATGGCTTCTCAGCATCATGATTTACATCAAATTTCCTTTTACGATGTTTATTATAGAGCTGACAATGTATTGAATTCCAATCGATATAACTATAAAACCTACAATTCTTGAGATCGCTACAATTCCAGATGCACCAAGTATTCGGGCTAAATAATGTGCGCTTTTTAAAATTGCAAAAATGGCAACGGCAATTGCTAAAATCGCTAGACATGAAATAATAATTTCTGTCACCTCATGATGTTCTTGATAAAATGCAATCAATAACGAAATAGAACCAGGGCCTGCAAGCATTGGAATTGCTAATGGAGTAAGTGCAACATCGTTTCTTTGTTGGGCATCAGTTTCAACTTTTTTGTTGATTCCTCGTTTTTTATTGATTTTTCCAGAAAGTAATGAAAATCCAGAGTTTACAATTACAATGCCGCCTGCAATTCGAAGTGCATCAATGCTGATTCCAAAAAAGCTTAAGACATATTGGCCAATAAAAAAGGAAACAATTAAAATAATAAAAACATTTATAGCTGTCCATAGCGAAATTCGAGAACGCTCCTCTTGACTGTCATGCTGTGTTAGTCCAACAAATATAGGAACAGTGCCAATTGGGTTTAATACAGAAAAAAGAGCAGCAAATAAATAAATGAATAAATCCATATAGTTTGGGTTAGTGGAGTAAAAATAATCAAAATTTGGTATTTTGAAGCATATTAATATTATGATATTGTATTTAATATTAGTAATTCTAAATCAATATCATAAAGCTAAGCTCGTTCTTTTTAACTACTTTTGTGCCATATTTAAAAATCAATGAAAAACAAAAAAACATTAGTTCTGGGTGCAACTACAAAACCAGATCGTTACGCTTTTAAAGCAATAAATATGCTTGTTCAAAAAGGACATACCGTTTTAGCAATTGGTCAAAATACAGGTGAAGTTGCAGGTGTGAAAATTCACACTAAAGCTATACCTGTTAAGAATATAGATACAGTTACACTTTATTTAAATCCTGCTCGCCAGCGCGATTATTATAATTATATTATCGAAGCTCAACCGAAAAGAGTAGTTTTTAATCCTGGAACGGAAAATCCTGAGTTGTATCAATTATTAGAATTAAATAATATAAAAGCTGAAATTGCTTGTACGTTAGTTTTATTGGCTACAAATCAATACTAGTTTCTTTTAGAGCTTAATCTAGTTGTTTATAGTGTCTTTTTTGTGTTTTGAGTTAACTCATACTGCTCTATAATTTTTTATTATCTAAGATTTAGGAGTTATTAGAGAACCAATAAGGCATTGGATAAATTTCGAACTTAGTTTTTTCAAAGATTACTAAAACATTACTTTTGTCATCATGGAATTTTCATCAAAATTAATAGAAAAAGCAGTCAATGAAATGTCTCAGTTGCCAGGGATTGGTAAACGTACGGCATTGCGATTGGTACTTCATTTATTAAAACAGCCTAAGGAACAAACAGGTTTTTTGTCACAAGCTTTGCTAAATATGCGTGAGGATATTAAGTTTTGCGAAAGTTGTCATAATATTTCAGATACAAAGGTTTGTGAAATTTGTGCAAATCAATTGAGAAATCACCAAACTATTTGTGTGGTCGAAGATATTCGGGATGTAATGGCAATTGAAAACACGGGGCAATATAAAGGGATTTATCATGTATTAGGAGGTAAAATTTCTCCAATTGAAGGAGTTGGGCCTAGTCAGTTAAACATTTCTAGTTTAGTCGAAAAGGTAAAATCTGGAAAAGTAATTGAGATTATTTTTGCATTAAGTTCCACGATGGAAGGAGACACCACGAATTTTTATATCTATAAACAAATTGCCGATTCGGAAATTGTTTTGTCTACTATTGCAAGAGGAATATCGGTTGGAGATGAATTAGAATATGCAGATGAAATTACACTTGGCAGAAGTATTATACATCGAGTTCCGTTTGAAAAAACTTTCAAAAACAATTAAACTGAGTCTATTACAGCGTAGATTTTTCAAAATTAAAGGTAAAAACTATATTTGCGATAAAAATTTAATAATGACAAAAAACATCTTTTGTATTCTAGTAATTTGTGTATTATTTACATCCTGTATTCCAGTGAAAGATCTTACTTATCTGCAAGATAAAAATACATCAATTGAACAAAGTAATGTTGCGGTTGTACAATCAAAACCTTATAGGCTGCAAGCAAATGATATTTTAAAAATCAATATAAAAGCAATAGATCCTAAATTGGTATCAATCTTTAATACAACCGAGAATCCTATCGATGCTGTGAAATCTGAATCATCATTGTATTTTGATGGATTTACGGTCGACGATCATGGGAATATCCGAATGCCTTTATTGGGAGAAATTAACGTAATAGGTTATACTTTAGAAGAAGTTCGTATTAAAATTGAAAAGCAATTGCTTGAAGAATATTTTAAAAGTGGAGCAAATATTTTTGTAACAGTAAAACTAGCTGGTTTTAGATATACTATAAACGGTGAAGTGGCTAGTACGGGAACAAAAACATTGTTTCAGGATCATGTAAACATTATGGAAGCTATTGCTAATTCAGGAGATATTACAACTGTTGGAAATAGAAAGTCAGTAACTGTTATTCGTCAGACTCCAACGGGTGTTCAGATGAATGATATAGATTTGACAGATAAAAACGTAATGAAGTCACCATATTACTATTTGCAGCCAAATGATTATATATATGTTAAGCCGTTAAAACAGAAAACTTGGGGAACAGGTCAAACAGGAATACAGTCTATTGGAACCATTATTACTTTGTTGTCATTGGCAACTACGGTATATTTAATTATAAAAAATTAAAAACATAATTCGGTAGATGTTAGATATTAAAGATTTTTCCATTTTTGAGAATCATACAAGTTTTGACTTTAAAGATTTTTTATTAAAAATTGCTAGTTACTGGAAATGGTTTCTAGCTAGTTTGATAATTACCTTCACAATTGCATATCAGGTTAATATTCGAAAAGAAAAAATATACGGATTACAGACAATGATATCTGTTAAAGAAGAGAGAAATCCTTTTTTTACTTCAAATACAAGTTTGGTGTTTAATTGGGGAGGCATTTCAGATCAGATAAATGGAATTTCTACTGTCCTGCAATCAAGATCACATAATGAGCTGGTTGTCGATAAGCTTCAGTTTTACATCGATTATTTAGAACAGGGAAAATACAATTTAATAGATTCTTACGGAGCGGTTCCTTTTTATGTAAGTATTGATAAAACAAAAGGACAGCTTGCAAATGCTTTAATAGGAATTAAATTTTTAAGTGAGACTGAATATCAAATTGAGATTCCTTTTGAAAATAACTCAGTTTCGTTTATTACGTACTCTAATAATTCTTACGGAACTACTTCTGTGCAACCAGTTACGTTTGTAAAAAAATATAAAGTTGGAGAGCAGGTAGCTTTGCCTTTTTTAAATTGGAAATTACAAATTAATGACAATCCAGGTTTTTATAAAGGGAAAGAGTATTTTGTAAAGTTTAATGATTTTGATAATACGGTTTCTAATTATAAGGAAGTAAGTATTGATAGTGATAAAGATGGTGGTTCTATACTGACCTTAGGGATGCAGGGCACAAATAAAGCCAGAATGGTTGAGTATTTAAATTCGACCGTGAAAATGCTAATCAAAATGCAGCTCGATGGTAAGAATCAATTTGCGAACAATACAATAGCTTTTATTGATAGTACTCTTGTTACAATGGAGCTTCAATTGAAAGAAACCGGCAATGAATTAAAAACTTTCAGGAAAGATAAAAACATCTTAAATATTGAAGATGGCGGGACAAAAGTTTCTGATAAAATGATGGATTTTGATGTTGAAAAAGATCAAGTCACTAGAAAAATATCGTATTATAATTCTCTAAAATCGTATTTAAATAATAGTGTTGATTATTCGAGGCTTCCGGCTCCATCTGTGGCAGGAATCGAAGATCCTAACATTGTTGCCAATATATCAAAGCTTATTATGCTTTCGACACAGCGTTCAGAAATGGCGTATGCGGTAAAAAGTGATAAGATTTTTAAAGATTTTGATAACCAAATGCAGGCTGTTAAAAGTGTTTTGCTTGAAAATATTTCATCCGCAAAAGCTTTGTTGTTAAATGATTTATCTTTAGTAAATGCTAAATTAGGCCAAGCTGAAAGTACCGTGAAACGACTTCCAGAAGAGCAGCAAGAGCTATTAAAAATTAAAAGGAAATACGATTTAAATGATAATATTTATACTGAATTTCTTCAGAAAAGGAATGAAGCAGAAATTGTAAAAGCATCAAATTTATCAGATATTCATTTTATTGATCCTGCAAAAGATATTGGAGGCGGATTAATTGGTCCAAAAACTTCTGCAAATTATATATTGGCATTGTTCTTAGGTATTTTGATTCCTTTGTTATTTGTTTTGGGGATTTTCTTTATGAATAATTCTATTCAAAATATTGAAGATATTACTAAACTGACTAAGATTCCAATAATTGGTGTTATAGGAATTAATAAAGATGCTGTAAATCTCGCTGTTTTTGATAAGCCCAAATCAGCTCTTTCAGAAGCTTTTAGGGGAATTCGTTCATCATTACAGTTTTTGTATAAAAGACAGCAGGTGAGTGGTTCAAAAACTCTCATGGTTACTTCGTCTATAAGTGGTGAAGGAAAAACATTCTGCTCGATAAATATTGCTACCGTATTTGCATTAAGCGAAAAGAAAACAGTTATTGTTGGTTTGGATTTGAGAAAACCTAAATTATCTGATGAATTCAATCTAGGGAATTGTGAATTAGGTGTAGTAAGCTATTTGATAAAACAAAATACTTTAGATGAAATTACAAATAAAACGCAAATTGCAAATTTAGATGTAATTCTTTCAGGGCCTATTCCTCCAAATCCTTCTGAGTTAATTTTAAGTGATTCAATGACAGAATTAATCAATGAATTAAAGAAAAAGTACGATTACATTATTCTTGATACTCCACCTGTTGGTTTAGTATCAGATGCATTAGAACTTGTTCAGTATGCAGATGTTACCTTGTATATAGTGAGGCAGAATTATACTAAAAAAGATATGATTACGTTGCTGAATAATAGAATTGAAAGAGGTGAGATAAGTAATGCCAGTATTATTTTGAATAGTTATGAGAATAAGACAAAATATGGCTCGACATATGGATATGGCTACGGTTATGGAGCTTATGCGAATGGATATCATGATGAAGATAAAAAGAATGGAATTTTGAGTGCAATCTCTAATAAGATCAAGAAAAAATAATTACAGCATATGAAAACTTCAAGTCAAAATACAATTTTAATAACTGGTGGAGCTGGTTTTATTGGTTCAAATTTGTCTGAGTATTTTTTAGGATTGGGACATAAAGTCATTTGTTTGGATAATTTTTCAACAGGCCATCGTCATAATTTAAAAGATTTTTTAGAGAATCCAAACTTCAGATTAATCGAAGGAGATATTAGAAATATTGAAGATTGTAATCTGGCAGTCAGCGGGGTTGATTATGTATTGCATCAAGCAGCACTAGGTTCTGTTCCAAGGTCAATCAATGATCCAATTACAACAAATGATGTAAATGTTTCAGGTTTTTTAAATATGTTGGTTGCATCACGTGATGTAAAAGTAAAACGCTTTATTTATGCGGCGAGTTCTTCTACATATGGAGATTCTGAAGGTCTTCCGAAAGTTGAAGATGTCATTGGGAAGCCGCTATCTCCATATGCAATTACTAAATACGTAAACGAGCTATATGCAGAGATTTTTAGTAAATCATATGGTTTAGAAACTATAGGATTGCGTTATTTTAATGTTTTTGGAAGAAAACAAGATCCAAATGGCGCATATGCTGCTGTTATACCTAAATTTGTGACACAGTTAATGAATTATGATAGTCCGGTAATTAATGGTGATGGAAATTATTCACGTGATTTTACATATATAGACAATGTGATTCAGATGAACGAATTGGCTATGGCGACTCAGGATGAAAAGGCTATAAATACAGTTTATAATACTGCTTTTGGAGATCGTAATACATTGAATGATTTGGTTAAATATTTAAAAGAATATTTGTCTGAGTTTGATGCCAAGATTGCTGATGTTGAAATTGTGTATGGAGTTAATAGAGCCGGAGATATTCCGCATTCATTAGCTAGTATTGAAAAAGCAAAAAACATATTAGGATATAATCCGAAATTCTCTTTGCAACAGGGATTAAAGGAAGCGGTAAGCTGGTATTGGAATAATTTAAAATAAAATTTAGAAAATAGAATAGTAAATGGAAGTTACGAAAATTTGCTGCATTGGTGCCGGATATGTAGGAGGGCCTACAATGGCTGTAATTGCTCAAAAATGTCCACATATTCAAGTTACAGTTGTTGATTTGAACGAACAAAGAATTAAAGATTGGAATGATCCAAATACAGATAATATTCCAATTTATGAGCCTGGACTTTCGGCAATTGTTGCGGAGGCTAGAGGAAGAAATCTTTTCTTTTCAACAGAAGTTGAAAAAGCAATTGATGAAGCTCAGGTTATTTTTATATCAGTAAATACGCCAACCAAAACCTATGGTAAAGGTAAAGGAATGGCGGCAGATTTAAAATATATTGAATTATGCGCCAGACAAATTGCAAAAGTTGCTAAACAGAATAAAATAGTTGTAGAAAAGTCTACTTTGCCTGTTCGAACTGCTGAAGCAATAAAGAGTATTTTAGATAATACAGGAAATGGAGTTCAGTTTCAAATATTGTCAAATCCTGAATTTTTAGCTGAAGGAACAGCTGTGACAGATTTGTTAAATCCAGATAGAATTTTAATTGGAGGAGATACGACTACAGAGGGTCAAGCAGCTATTAATGCTCTTGTTGATGTTTATGCAAATTGGGTAAGTAAAGATAGAATTTTAACGACAAATGTATGGTCGTCAGAATTATCTAAATTAACAGCAAATGCATTTTTGGCGCAACGTATTTCATCAATAAATGCAATGTCTGAATTATGTGAGAAAACAGGTGCAGATGTTAATGAAGTTGCGAGAGCAATTGGAATGGACAGCCGAATTGGACCAAAATTCCTTAAAGCATCAGTAGGTTTTGGAGGATCTTGTTTTCAGAAAGATATTTTGAACTTGGTTTATATTGCAAAATCATACGGTTTAAATGAAGTAGCTGATTATTGGGAGCAGGTTATTATTATGAATGATCATCAGAAAAGAAGATTTTCAAATAAAATTGTTCAAACACTATATAATACGGTTGCAGATAAGAAGATAGCATTTTTAGGTTGGGCATTTAAGAAAGATACCAATGATACTCGTGAATCAGCTGCAATCTATGTTGCGGATGACTTAATTAATGAACAAGCTAAAATTTCAGTTTTTGATCCTAAAGTTTCAGAAAGTAAAATGTTGAGTGACTTGAATTATTTAGAAACAAGAACTGCAGAAGTAAACAGTACCGCTTTAAATGTGTTTGACGATGCTTATGAAGCTTGCAATGGCGCACATGCAATTGCGGTTTTAACCGAATGGGATGAGTTTACTGCTTATGATTGGAAGAGGATTTATGATTCTATGCATAAGCCCGCTTTTGTTTTTGATGGTAGAAATATATTAAACGCAAAAGAATTAGAAGCAATCGGTTTTATATATAAAGGAATTGGTTCATAATTGGATATTGGAATTGAAGTAAGAATAGAAGAAAATGAATATAAATGTTGGTTTTGAATGTTTTGTTTCGGTTTAAAGAAAAAATATGAATTGGTACGTAGTATATACAAAACCTAAATGGGAAAAAAAGGTTGCAGAAAAGCTTACTCAAATTGGAATTGAGTGTTATTGTCCTATAATTACTCAAGTAAAACAATGGTCTGATAGAAAGAAAAAAGTTGAAGTACCACTTTTTAATTCGTATGTCTTTGTGCAGTTAAAAGACTCTGATCGGAATTCTGTTTTTCAGATTGCAGGAGTAGTAAGGTATCTGTTTTGGCTGGGAAAGCCAGCAATCGTTCGTGACGAAGAAATAAAAAGTATTAAAGATAGTCTTAAGGCTTCTAATATTGCAGAAGTTTCTGTAACTTCGATTCAAGTTGGAGATCGTATAAAGTTAGAATCTGGGGCTTTTAGTAATCAAAATGCAATAGTGCAAGAAGTATCAAATACTCATTATATTTTAGTTCTTGAATCTTTAGGTTGTGTACTGAAGATTAAATATAAATAGAGAAGAGTTTAAATTGAGTAATGAATATTGAAAAGCAGAAGATAAAACTTCAAAAATGAAGTTTTATCTTCTGCTTTTTTTGAAATATAATTTCTTACAGGTTGATTAGTAGTTGATTGAAAAGACAAGTAACTTTTTATTTGTCAGATTTATTAGTATTACGGGAAACCGTATTGAATAAATTGAGTTATTATCTTATATTTGCCGAAAATGAAATTAGAGTATCTGTGCCAAAACTATGTGGTTCAGAGTGGCGAAGCCGTGATTTGTAATGAATGAAACTTATAAAAAAGGAGTAGAATTGGAAGAAAACATAAAAATAGCTGTTATCGGTTTAGGTTATGTTGGCTTGCCACTTGCTAGATTATTTGCTACAAAATACTCGGTTGTCGGGTTTGATATAAACAAATCAAGAATTGAAAGCTTAAACTCCGGTATTGATACAACTTTAGAAGTCGATATTGATACGTTAAAAAAAGTACTTTTAGATAAGCCTTCTGATGAAATTGGTCTATTCTGCACAGACTCACTCGAGGATATTTCAAATTGTAACTATTTCATAGTAACTGTTCCTACCCCAGTTGATAAAAACAATCGTCCAGATTTAACACCATTATATAAATCAAGCGAGTCAGTTGGTAAAGTATTAAAAAAGGGAGATGTCGTAATCTATGAGTCGACAGTTTATCCTGGTGCAACCGAAGAACAATGTGTTCCGGTTTTAGAAAAAATTTCAGGATTAAAATTTAATGAAGATTTCTTTGCAGGATATTCACCAGAAAGAATAAATCCAGGAGATAAAGAACATACGGTTGAAAAGATTTTAAAAGTAACTTCTGGCTCAACTCCTGAAATAGGTTTAAAAGTTGATGCTTTGTATAAATCTGTAATTACGGCAGGGACACACTTAGCTCCATCTATAAAAGTTGCAGAAGCCGCAAAAGTTATTGAAAATTCTCAACGAGATATTAATATTGCATTTGTTAATGAATTAGCCAAAATATTCAACTTAATGAATATTGATACGCAAGAAGTATTGGCTGCAGCTGCAACAAAGTGGAATTTTTTACCATTTAAACCGGGACTTGTTGGTGGACATTGTATTGGTGTAGATCCTTATTATTTAGCACAGAGAGCACAAGAATTTGGATATCATCCTGAAATAATTTTGGCTGGACGACGTTTAAATGATAGCATGGGAGAATATGTGGCTTCACAAATAGTGAAGTTGATGATAAAAAAAGGCATTTCTGTTAACGGAGCAGAGTTATTAATGCTTGGAATTACGTTTAAAGAAAATTGTCCTGATGTTCGGAATACAAAGATCGTTGATGTAATAAAAGCATTAAAAGAATACGGAATAGTGGTTACTATTTTTGATCCTTTAGCTAGTCCAGAGGAAGTTAATAGAGAATATAGCTTAAAGACTATTAATTATATTCCTGAGCAAAAATTTGATGCATTGGTATTAGGGGTATCTCATTCTGAGTTTCTTCAAATAGAGTTTTCAAATTTGCAAAAAGAAAAAAGTTTAATTTATGATGTAAAGGGAGTTTTAGGGACTTTTGCTGATAATAGACTATAATTTTAAATTATGAAAGTAGGAATAACTTTTAGTGCATTTGATTTACTACATGCTGGACACATTAAAATGTTAGAAGAAGCAAAAAGAGAATGTGATTATTTAATTGTAGGCTTGCAAACGGACCCAACATTGGATCGTCCTGAAAAAAATAGTCCTTCTCAAACCGTAGTGGAACGATACATACAGTTAAAAGGCTGTAAGTTTGTTGATGAAATTGTGCCTTATGCATCGGAGCAGGATTTGGAAGATATTTTACGTTCGTTTAAGATTGATGTTCGTATTATAGGTGATGAGTATCGTGATAAAAATTTCACAGGACGTGCTTATTGTGAACAAAAAGGGATAATCTTGTATTTTAATGGGAGAGATCACCGTTTTTCAAGTAGTAATCTTAGAAAGGAAGTTGCAGAAAAGCAATTAAAAAGAATATAATTAACAAAGGGAATGTCCATAACGCATGTAATATTAACTGGTGGAGTAGGAAGCCGATTATGGCCGCTGTCAAGGAAAAGTCAGCCCAAACAATATTTAGAAATTTTTGAAAATAAATCTCTATTTGAAATGACAGTCGATCGTAACAGTCATTTAGCAGATAAAGTGATGGTGGTTGGGAATGTTGATAACCATCATTTGAGCGGTAGGGTTATGGACAAGACCAAAACAACATATCTTAATATAGTAGAAGCGACACCACGAAATACTGCTGCTGCTATTGCATTCGCAGCATTTGCATCAAATTCAGATGATATATTAATTGTAACACCTTCAGATCATATTATTGATGAAATGGAAAATTACAATAAAGCGATTAATGAAGCAATTTTAAAAGCTAAAGAAGGATTCATTGTTACTTTCGGAATTATTCCAACTAAACCGGAAACGGGATATGGTTATATAGAATCAAAAGGAGATAAAGTAATTTCTTTTCGTGAAAAACCAAATGAAAGAACTGCAAAAGAATTTATTGCACGAGGTAATTTCTTATGGAATAGTGGTATGTTCTGTTTTAAAGCAGGAGTTCTTTTAGAAGAATTAAAACAATTTCAGCCTGAAGTGTATGAAAGATCTAAATTTGCTTGGGATTCTAACAAAGACGGTTTTTTAGATTTGGATCTATCAATGCAAATTCCTTCAATAAGTATTGATTATGCGGTAATGGAACGCAGTAAAAAAATTAAAGTGGTGCCTGCTTCTTTTTCGTGGTCAGATTTAGGATCTTTTGAATCAGTGTATGAATATTTAGTATTAAAAGGGCATCCAGTAGATTCTAACGGAAATATGGTGATAGGTTGTGATAGTTATACCACTTTTTTAGGTTTAAGAAATACTATTTTTGTACATACAAACAATGCTAATTTGATTTTACAAAAAGAAAATTCGCAAGATGTAAAAGATATTTATAACAAATTAGAAAGAGAAAACTCAGATTTATTAAATTAATAAAAAGCATTTGAAAAATGAAAAAAATTCTAATAACTGGCGGTGCTGGTTTTATTGGTTCCCATGTAGTAAGACGTTTTGTGAACAAATATCCAGAATATAAAATTTTTAATTTAGATGCATTAACATATGCAGGAAATCTGGAAAATATTAAAGATATTGAAGATAAGTCGAATTATACTTTTTTGAAAGGAGATATTGTTGATGAGCATTTTATAAATGAACTTTTTGCTACACATAATTTTGATGGAGTTTTGCATTTAGCAGCAGAATCACATGTTGACCGCTCTATTGAAGATCCATTAGCATTTGTAAAAACGAACGTGATTGGTACTATGAATTTACTCAATGCTGCAAAAAAACAATGGAAAGACAATTTTGAAGGTAAGCGTTTTTATCATATTAGTACTGACGAAGTATATGGCTCGCTTGGATCTGAGGGGCTTTTTACAGAAACAACTCCCTATGATCCAAACTCTCCTTATTCAGCGTCAAAAGCAAGCTCTGATCATTTTGTAAGAGCCTATGGAGAAACCTATGGGCTGCCTTATGTTTTGACGAATTGTTCCAATAATTATGGTTCTTATCATTTTCCTGAAAAATTAATTCCGCTTTTTATCAATAATATTATCAATAATAAACCATTACCTGTTTATGGAGATGGGAATTATACTCGTGATTGGTTATTTGTAGAAGATCATGCCATTGCTATTGATTTGGTTTTTCACGAAGGAAAAAATCATGAAACCTATAATATTGGAGGGTTTAATGAGTGGAAGAACATTGATTTGGTAAAACTATTGTGCCAAATAATGGATCAAAAGTTAGGCAGAAAAGAAGGAACTTCTCAAGAATTAATTACGTATGTAAGAGACAGACCAGGTCATGATTTGCGTTACGCAATTGATGCTTCGAAAATTAATCAAGAGTTGGGGTGGAAACCATCTGTTACTTTTGAAGAAGGATTAGAAAGAACCATTAATTGGTATTTGACTCATAAAGAATGGCTGGAAAATGTTACCTCAGGTTCTTACAAGGAGTATTATCAAAAACAATATTCTTAAACCATAAATATTTTTTTAAACCAATCAAAGGTTAAATTGTATTCCTAATATGAAAAAGATAGTATACGTTCTTGCATTGTTTTTTATTTTGTTGCTAACTATTGATGTTAATGCTCAAGACATTGTAAAGTCTAAAGATTTGAGCACAGTTAAAGTAGATTATTTATCTGATGATGAAATTGCTAAAGTTATTTCGCAACTAAAAAGTAACAACGCAACTATTAACGATGTTGAATCTATGGCAATATCGAAAGGAATGAGCCAAGCAGAGTTTGATAAGTTGAGAGCTCGTATTACAGCTTACGAAAAGAAGAATAGTTCAGATAAAGACAAAAACAAAAATAAGGATCAAGAAGATAAGTCCAAAAAAACAGATAAGGATACGGAGTTTGGCAGGAAACAGGAAAAAATTAAAAATGAAAAAATAAAAGATTCTTTAAATGCATTGATTTTCGGGTCCGAACTGTTTGATAATCCAACTCTGAATTTTGAACCTGACTTAAAAATGGCAACACCTGTTAATTATATTTTAGGTTCTGGTGATAAATTAGAAGTAAGTGTGTATGGGATCCAACAATTCGATGATACTGTTTCAGTAAATTATGAAGGTAAAATAAACATTCAAAATGTTGGGCAAATTGCGGTTGGGGGAATGTCAATTGAAGCAGCTACTCAAAAAATTAAGGCAGCCATTGCAAGAGTGTACACTACGGTTAGGTCTGGACAATCTCAGGTAAGTGTTAGTTTAAGTGATATAAGGACGATTAAGATCACCATTGTGGGAGGAAAACAACCAGGGAACTATTCTATTTCTTCTCTTGCTTCTGTTTATAATGCACTGCATTTGGCTGGAGGACCAGGAAAAAATGGAAGTTATAGAAATATAGAATTAATTCGTAATAACAAAATATATAGAAACATAGACATCTATAAGTTTTTGGTAAAAGGAGATCAGTCAGATAATGTGAGCTTAAAAGACAATGATGTGATTAGAATTCCAGCTTACACGCAAAGAGTGACAGTAGAGGGTGAGGTGAAAAGACCTGGAATTTTTGAGATGAAGAAAGGAGAAAAATTTTCTGATTTATTGAGTTTTGCTTCAGGATTTAATGAATTTGCTTATACGGCCTCAGTAAATGTATTGCAAAAAACGGGAAAAGAATTTAAGGTGCATGACATCAACGAGAGTGAATATAATACGTATTTACCTCAATCTGGAGATGTTTTTAGGGTGACCAAAATTTTAAACAGATTTGAAAATCGTATTAAAATTGTAGGAGCTGTCTTTAGACCTGATTATTATTCGTATAATGAGGGAATGCGAATTTCAGATTTGATTATTAGAGCAGAAGGTCTTAAGGAAGATGCTTATACCAAAAGGGCTAGAATTATTCGTTTAAAAACAAATTTAACCACTGAAATTGTAAATGTAGATTTAAGTGCTGCTTTATCAGGAGATTTAAATGCAGATATTGAATTAAAAAGAGAAGATATAGTTACAGTATATTCTATTTTAGATTTTAGAGAAGAATATAAAGTTACGATTGATGGTGAAATAAAGAATCCTGGTGAATATGAATATTTTGAGAATTTGACATTAAATGACTTAGTAGTTCAAGTAGGAGGATTAACAGGTTCTGCTTCGAAAAGAGTCGAAATCGCTAGAATGATTAAATCAGATGCTATAGATGATGCGGATCCTAAAAGAATTGAATTAGTTGAGTTAGAGATAACAGCTGATAATAATGAGCAAATTAAGAATTTTGTTTTAAAACCTTTTGATGTTATAAATGTTCGTCGAATGGCAGTTTATGAGAAGCCAGAAATGGTTAAAGTAAGCGGCGCAGTTACGTATCCAGGGAAGTATGTGCTCGCTAATAAAAAAGAAAGAGTTTATAATGTTGTAATGAGAGCAGGAGGGCTAACTTCTATCGCGAATTTAGACGGGATGAAAATTAAAAGACCAATTAAAGAAGAGCAAATAGAACAATTAGAAAGCGTAAATCTTAACATCGACAAAAAAAGCATTTCAGAAGAAGAAGTCAATTTAAAACAAAAAGATACTCTTAAATCAAAATTATCAAAAAAACTTAGAGATGAATTAAAATATACAACAATCCCTGTTAATTGGGAAAAAATTGTGGATGATAAAAATCACTATTCTAATGTGACCTTATTTCCTGGTGATGAAATTGAAGTTGCTGTATATAATGAAGGCGTAAAAGTTATGGGTAATGTATTGTTAACGTCTGAGATTCCTTATAGAAATGGTAAAGGATTTAAATATTATATTAATTCTGTTGGTGGTGTCGATAATAAAGGATGGAAGAGAAAGGCTTATATAATCTATCCAAATGGAAAAGCGGCAGTAACAAGTTCATTTTTGTTTTTTAGATCATATCCTAAAGTAGAGCCAGATTCGCAAATTATTGTACCTGAAAGGCCTGAAAAGAAAAAAATGAGCGCGGGAGAATGGGCTGGTTTAGGAACTGCGTTTGCTAGTTTGGCATTGTTAATTGTTACTGCTTTTAAATAATTTACGATGGATAATAAAAATGTTGTAAATGATGAAATCTCGTTAAAAGATTTAATAAGCAAACTAAAGGAATGGAGTTTATATTTGTTCTCTAAGTGGAAAATTATTTTTTTTGCTATGATCTTTGGTGGTGTTTTAGGGCTAACTTATTCAATACTTAAGAAGCCTATTTATACTGCAACCCTTTCGTTTGCTTTAGAGGATGATAAAGCAGCAGGTGGTGGACTAGGCGGGGCTTTAGGACTGGCAAGTTCATTTGGTCTAGATCTTGGAGGAAGTGGTGGTGGAATTTTTGCTGGGTCTAATTTAACTGAGTTGTTTAAATCTAGGTCAATGGTAGAAAAAACTCTGTTAACACCTGTTGACGTAGACGGAAAATCAGTTTCTTTAGCCGAAATGTACATTCAAATTAATGAATGGAGGGAAAATTGGAATAAAAATCCAAAATTTAAAACCATTCAGTTCTTACCCAATGCTAATCGTACAAAATTTACACGTGCCCAAGATAGCATACTTGGAGTTATATATAGAAATTTATCTCAAGGTGGGCTGTCGGTAGGTCAAAGAGATAAAAAGGTAAGTATTATCACTATTGATGTTTCTTCTAATAATGAATTGTTTGCTAAATATTTTTGTGAAGCTTTGGCAAAACAGGTAGGAAGCTTTTTTATAGAAACAAAAAGTAAAAAAGCTAGAATGAATATGTCGATTTTAGATCGTCAAGTAGATTCTATAAGAGGAGAACTCAATGGAGCGATAACTGGAGTGGCTGTTGCAAATGATAATACTTTTAATTTAAACCCGGCTCTTAATATACGAAGAGCCCCTTCGGCCAGAAGGCAGGTCGATGTTCAGGCAAATACAGCTATTTTAACGGAATTAGTTAAACAAGCTGAACTAGCAAAAGTTACATTAAGAAAAGAGACGCCATTAATCCAAGTTATAGATAGACCTATTTTGCCACTTGTAAAAACAAGATTAGGAAAAGCAAAAGGTATAATTATAGGTGGTTTTATAACTTCTTTTCTTGTTATGTTTTATTTTATTTTGATAAGGCTCATCAAACAAATCAATCTTAGTTAATATAATTTAAATTTTTCCTTTAGATGAAACCTGCAATTATTGATTTTCCAAAAATTCAAGACCCAAGGGGTAACCTTACTTTTTTACAATATCCTAATCAGATTCCTTTCGAAATTAAAAGAACTTTTTGGACTTATGATGTTCCTGGCGGTGAAATTAGGGGGGGGCATGCTTATTACGAACAAGAAGAAATTGTTATTGCATTAAGTGGTAGTTTTGATGTTGTAGTTACAAATTTAGACAATAGTACTGAAATTTTTTCGTTAAATAGAAGTTATTATGGTCTTTACTTACCAGCTAAAACGTGGAGACATATTGAGAATTTTTCTACTAATGCACTTGCTTTGCATGTTTCAAGTAGATCATTTTCTAATGAGGATTATGTAAGAGATTTTGAGGATTATAAAAAAAAAATAAATGAGGACTAGGAATAGTGTGTTTGATTGCAGTCTTTTGCATTTAAAACAATTAGGTGATCGCAATGGTCATATTACTCCCATTAATAATAATGTTGAAATTCCTTTTGCTATTAAAAGAATTTTTTATTTATATGATATTCCTGGAGGAGAATCGAGAGGGGCACATGCCCATAAAGAATGTCATCAATTTTTGGTAGCAGTTAGTGGTAGTTTTGAAGTTTTATTGGATGATGGACAAACAAAAAGGCAAGTTATGCTAAACAGACCAGATTTGGGTCTGCATATAGCACCAGGTATATGGGCTTCGGAAATTAACTTTTCGAGTGGTTCTATTTGCTTAGTACTTGCGTCACACGAGTATGATGAGGCAGATTATATTAGGGATTATGGAGGATATTTAAGGTATGTATTATGATTGAAAAAGAGTTTATTTTAAAAAAATACGGTTTGACTACTAGATTAGTGACTGAAAAGGACGCTGAATTTATTATGAAATTACGGACTGATGAAAAATTAAGTCTTTTTTTAAATGAAACAAATTCTAATATAGATGACCAAGAAAAATGGATTACACAATATAAGATTCGTGAATCGAGAGGCGAAGAATACTATTTTGTGTTTTTAAATGAAGATTTACCAATAGGGCTTTGTCGTTTATACAAATTTGAGGCGCTGTCGTTTACTATTGGGAGTTGGATATTTTCTAGTGATGCACCAAAAGGAACTGCACTTTTGGGTGATATTATCACGAGAGAAATTGGATTTGATTTATTTCCGCAAAAAAAGTTAAAATTTGATGTAAGAAAAGGAAATAGGAATGTTTTAAAGTATCAGCATATGTTTAAACCAGAGGTTGTTGATGAAGATGCTGAAAATTTTTATTTCGAATTACATAAAGCAGATTTTGAAAAATATAAAGTTAAATTTTTAAGAATGTTAACGAATTAAAATTATGAATAATATAGAAAAGTATAGTGCTATTTTTTGTAAAGCATTAGAAGTTGAAGATAAAGATCTTGAAGGGCTTAAATATCAAGATGTAATGGGTTGGGATTCAATAGGTCATATGAATTTAATTTCAGAATTAGAAGAATGCTTTGATATTATGTTGGAAACAGATGATATTGTTGACTTTTCTTCATTCGAAAAAGGGATGGAAATATTAAAGAAAAAATATGGGATTCAGTTCTAGATTGCTTAGTGGAAAAGTAGCATTGGTTACTGGTGCTGGAAAAGGTATAGGTAAGGCAATTGTTGATAACTTCCTTAAAGAGGGTGCAAAAGTGTACGCTGTTACTAAAACAATAAATAGTCTGTCAGAATACTCTAGTAATGAATTACTGATCCCATGTTATTTAGATGTGACTGATCAAGAGGCAGTCAAAGAATTATTTATAAAAATTAAGAAGGAAGAGAATAAGCTTGATATTCTTGTTAATAATGCTGGAATAATGCAGGATGCCTTACTAGGTATGATTACAGAAAAACAAATTCAACAAACTTTTTCAGTTAACGTTTTTGCTGTTATTAATTTTATGCAGTATGCTAGTAAATTAATGAAAAAATCACAAAGCGGTTCCATAATTAATATTTCTTCAGTTATGGGTATCCATGGTAATCGAGGACAGTCGGTTTATTCGGCTAGTAAAGGAGCTATAAATTCTTTAACAAAATCTGCTTCAAAAGAATTAAGTATATATTCCATTCGCGTTAACGCAGTAGCGCCTGGAGTAATTGAAACAGAGTTGATAAAAAATATATCGGATGTTATAATGGAAAAAAAAATCTCTCAAATTGGTATGGGCAGAATGGGGAGTCCTTCAGAAGTGGCTGATACTATTGTTTACCTTGCTTCCGATTTATCTAGATATGTAAGTGGACAAATTATTGGTATAGATGGTTCAATGTCTTTTTAAAATTTAATTAATGACTTCAATTTTTTTTGATAAAAGTATTGCAATTGATGATTCGGGTAATCATTTAATTAATTCTGATTTGGATTGCCTTAATGAGAAATTCAAAGTTATAATTGGAGAAAGGAAATTATTATTTTCGTTATCCAACAACACTATAGGATCTTTGTGTGGTTATCTTTCTTTTTATCATACTAAAAATGTTCCATTATTATTAGATGCGGCAATTGATTTTCAATTGTTTAAAGAATTGATGGGAAAATATAAACCTAATTTTTTATGGGTTCCTGCTAATAGAGATGATATAATTTCTCAATATGATGTTGTCTTTGAAAAATATGGTTTTGTTTTATTGCGCGCTTTTTTTGACATAAAACATAAATTATTTCCTGAATTGGCATTACTACTTACAACTTCAGGTTCAACAGGAAGTCCTAAATTAGTTAGGGTTACATATAAAAATATTATATCTAATGCTAGTTCAATTGGTGAATATTTAAGAATAACGGAGGATGAAAAACCAATAACTTCCCTTCCAATGTATTATTCATTCGGATTATCTGTTATTAATAGTCATATTTTAAAGGGAGCTACCATTTTACTTACTAATCGGAGTATTATGGAAAAAGAATTTTGGCAATTTTTAAATGAACATAAAGCTACTTCTATAGCGGGAGTGCCTTTTACTTATAAAGTTTTGAAAAAATTGCGATTTTTCAAAATGGAATTGCCATCCCTTAAGACATTATTACAAGCTGGAGGTAAACTTTCAGAAGATTTAGTTTTTGAATTTGCGAATTATTGTAAAAGCAATAATAAAAATTTTTTTGTAATGTATGGCCAAACAGAGGCTACTGCAAGAATGAGTTATCTACCTAGTGAAAGTGTCTTGGATAATATTTCAAGTATCGGTATTCCAATACCTAATGGAGAATTTCATATTGTCGATGAAAACGGAAAGGATGTTGACCAAGCAGACGTTTTAGGAGAGTTGGTTTATAAAGGAGATAATGTTACTCTTGGTTATGCTGAATCTTACGATGATTTATCAAAAGGAGATGAAAATAAGGGTGTACTTTTTACAGGTGATTTGGCTAAACGGGATGAGCATGGTTTTTATCATATAGTAGGAAGAAAAAAGCGATTTATCAAAATTTTTGGTAATAGAATTAATCTTGATGAAGTCGAGCAATTAATTAAAACTATTGTTGATGATGTGGCTTGTGTAGGAGAAGATGATAGTATGATTATATATACAACGCATAAAAACTATGCTCAGGAGATAAGAAGCTTTATATCTTTAAAAACAGGATTAAATCATAGTGCTTTTTTAGTCAAAGAAATTGACGAAATACCGTTAAATTCTTCAGGAAAAATTCTTTATTCAGCTCTAACATTAAATTAAAGAGATGAATGTTATTTCAATTTTAAGCTAGATTCATTATGAATGGAATTGCAAAAATGGAGGGACTTGATCCATATTCTCTTTCAAACGAAAATAAAAAAGAAATATTAAATTCTATTTTAAAAGAATTAACGATAAATCATTACAATTCGTGTTTGGAATATAAAAAAATGTTAGATGCTTCTAATGTTAACATTGAAGAACTGCCTAGCTATGAATATTTACCTTATTTACCAGTTAGATTGTTTAAAGAATTAGATTTATTAAGCATAGAGTCTGATGATATTATAAAGACAATGACTTCATCTGGTACTTCAGGGCAAAAAGTTTCTAAAATTTTTTTAAATAAGGAGACCGCATCTAATCAGACCAAAGTATTAACAAAGATAATCTCTTCTTTTATTGGTAAGAAGAGAATACCAATGCTAATATTAGACAGTTCAGAGGTTGTTAGGAATAGAACCATGTTTTCAGCCAGAGGTGCTGGCGTTTTAGGTTTTTCAATGTTTGGATCTAAAAGACTCTATGCTTTAGATGATAAAATGAATCTGAACATAGATCAAATTGATGTTTTCTTGAATGAGTTTAAAGGAGAGCCTATTTTCGTTTTTGGTTTTACATTTATGATTTGGCAACATTTTTACAAGGAATTGGTTAAAACAGGCTACAAACCTGATTTATCCAAGGCTATTTTAATTCATGGCGGTGGTTGGAAAAAATTAATTAGTGAATCTGTTTCAACAGAGTCATTTAAAAAAGCTTTGTATGATGTATGTGGCATAAATAAAGTTTATGACTACTATGGTATGGTTGAGCAGACAGGCTCTATCTATATGGAATGTGAACATGGGCATTTGCACGCATCCATTTTTTCGGATATTATCATTAGGAGACCAACAGACTTTTCTATTGCAGAAATAGGAGAAGTGGGTATAATTCAAGTAATTTCAATATTGCCTGAAAGTTATCCGGGACATCTTCTTTTAACAGAAGATGAAGGTATTTTATTAGGGGAAGATAATTGCCCTTGCGGGCGTTTGGGTAAATATTTTAAAATTTTAGGAAGAATAAAGGATGCAGAAATACGAGGATGCAGTGATACTTATGCAGAACAATTTTAAAAATCTAGATATATTATTTCCAGATTTTTTGGATATTAAAGCTTTAACAAATGGAGATAAAAATGTTCCATATTCAGATGAAGTTGTTGATTTTTTAAATCAACTTTCTTCTATTTTGATGAAAGATTCTGAATCAAGAGCGTATCCTGATGTAATTACTTTTGCTTTTTTTTGCAGAAAAGCGAACATTCTTAATTTGAAAAAAAAATATCACTCAGATAATATTCGATTTGGTAGAGGTTTATTATTTCATATTGCGCCTTCCAATGTGCCAGTGAATTTTGCGTATTCACTTGTATGCGGCTTATTATCAGGTAATTCGAATATAGTCCGTCTGCCATCTAAAGATTTTAAGCAAGTTGATATTATCTTAAAAGCTTTAAAAAAAGTGACGAAAGATATATCTTTTCAGCTTTTTGAAAAGAAAATTTTGTTAATTAAGTATAATAGAGATAGTGATGTTACTAAATATTTGTCAGCTATTTGTGATGTGAGAATAATATGGGGAGGTGATGAGACTATTAATTTGATAAGAAATAATAATCCTTTAGCACCTAGAGCTTTTGATATAACATTTGCGGATCGATATTCAATTTGTGCAATTAATGCAGCCAGTTATCTAAACGATGTGAATATCAATGGGAAAGAATTTGCCAATAAAATAGCTGAGCTTTTTTATAACGATACTTATCTATTTGATCAAAATGCATGTACTGCCCCTCATTTAATTGTTTGGGTAGGAAATATAGAAAGGGTTGAAGAGGCAAAAAAAACGTTTTGGTCAGCAATGAACAACCTTCTTAAAATTAAGTATAGTTTGTCAGCAGTTTTAGCAATTGATAAATTAACTAATTTTTATAAGCAAGCTGTTTTTATGGATGTTAGTAAAGAAGTAGGCTCTGATAATCTGTTATGGAGAGTTAATATAAATGCTTTGACAGAGGATATTGAAAATTTTAGGTGTCCTGCGGGTTATTTTTCAGAATTTTATGCAGATAACTTAAATTTTATATCTAAAGTAGTTAACAAAAAATATCAAACAATGGGATACTATGGTTTTGATAAGGAGGAATTATTATTATTTATTAATGATAAATCACTTTCAGGAATAGATAGAGTTGTTCCTATAGGCAAAACTACCGATTTTTCTTTAATTTGGGATGGTTATGATTTGGTTAATATGTTAACAAGGCAGGTTTCGGTTCTATAATTAATTTATATATATAAATAATGATTAAATTTTTAGATTTACAAAAAATAAATAAGCAGTATTTAGAAGAACTTAAGAATGCTGCGGCTGAAGTAATAGAGAGTGGATGGTACTTATTAGGTAATCAAGTAAAAGATTTTGAAAAAAATTTAGAAGTTTTTCAAGAAGGAGGAGAGGCGATTGCAGTTGCTAACGGTCTCGATGCTCTAAGACTTATATTTAAGGGTTATATAGAATTAGGATTAATGCAAGAGGGAGATGAAGTTATAGCACCTGCAAACACTTATATAGCTTCAATTTTAGCCATTACGGATAACAAATTATCTCCTGTTTTAGTTGAGCCTGATGCAAATACTTTTAATTTAAATCTTGAAATAATTGAAAAAAGTATTACACCAAAGACAAAAGCTATAATGGTTGTACATTTGTATGGCAGAGTTTGTTGGAGTGAAAAGTTAGAATTTTTGGCAAAAAAGTATAGTTTAAAATTGATTGAAGATAATGCACAAGCCATTGGAGCATATTGGAAAAATAAAAAAACTGGAAATCTTGGTGATGCTGCAGGTTTCAGCTTTTATCCTGGGAAAAATTTGGGAGCCTTAGGTGATTCAGGTGCAGTGACTACAAAAGATAGTGAATTAGCGACTACAATTAGAGCTTTAGCTAATTATGGATCAGCAAAGAAATATGTAAATCAATATCAAGGATTAAATAGCCGTATGGATGAAATTCAAGCGGCCTTTTTAAATGTAAAATTAAAATATGTTGATTCAGAAACTAAGATACGTCGAGAGATAGCATCTTATTATATTGAAAACATTAAAAATTCTAAAATTCTATTACCAAGTAAAGGTGAAATCAACGAACATGTCTGGCATGTTTTTGTGATTCGTACAAACAATAGAAATAAATTACAAGATTATCTAACTGAAAATGGAATTCAGACTTTGGTTCATTATCCTATACCACCTCATAAGCAAGAATGTTATCGTGAAATGAATTCGCTTTCTTTACCAGTAACAGAACAAATCCATGATGAAGTGCTAAGTTTGCCAATTAGTCCTGTGATAAGTAGTGACGAGATAGAGAAAATTGTTATGGTTTTAAACAATTATAATGATTAAATTGATATTTAGGGTTTTGAAAACCATTAATGCTGTTTTCTTTCATTACTATGGACAAATATTTTGTTTTTTTTTACCCAATCTAATATCAATTTTATGCAAAAGAGTAGTTTTTAAATCAAAAATTTCAGTGCAACAAATTATCGTTTGTAGAGGAGTAGGCAGGGTTGAAATTGGAGAAAATTGTTCTTTTGGGTATATTTTAGGAGGATTTCACAAAGGAGGAAGTATAGAACTGCAAGCAAGATATCAAGATTCAATAATCAAAATAGGAAATAATGTTTCAACAAACAATAATATAATGATGTGTTCTGCTAATTATATTGAAATTGGTGAAAAAACGTTAATTGGTCAGTATGTAACAATTATGGATCATGAAGCTCATAATACTGATCCGGCTAGAAGGCAAGAGATTGGAGAAATAGGTAAAATAATTATTGGTAAGAATGCCTGGTTAGGAAATAATGTCACAATTCTAAAAAACTCTGAAATAGGGGATAATACGATTGTTGCAAACGGAGCAGTTGTATCAGGGAAATTTCCTGCAAATGTTATTATCGGAGGTATACCTGCGAGAATAATAAAATCACTTTAATGAGTAATCAGCAATCTTCTTATCGTAATATTATGAAAGCCACCTCAATATTTGGAGGTGTGCAAATTTTTACAATTTTAATCTCAATCATAAGATCTAAATTTATTGCTTTATTTATTGGTTCAGCCGGTATTGGAATTGTTGGTTTGCTTACATCGACAATTGGGGTAGTGGCCAGTATAACTAATTTCGGTTTGGGAACAAGTGCTGTGAGAGATGTTTCAGCAGCTAATGCCGAAGAAGATAAAACACGGATTTCTATAATTACAACTGTTTTAAAGTACTGGGTTTGGGTAACAGGAATTTTGGGAATGATAGTGGTTATACTGTTATCTCCTATATTGAGTCAAGTTACTTTTGGCAACAGTAGTTATATTTATCCCTTTATCCTAATTTCAGTTACTCTTTTGTTTAATCAATTGAATACTGGTCAATTAGCTATTCTTCAAGGAATGCAAAAATTACAATACTTAGCTAAAGCGAGTTTAAGTGGTAATTTTTTAGGATTAATTACAACTTTACCATTATATTATTTTTTTGGAGTTAAGGGCATTGTGCCAGCAATGATTATTGCATCAATAATATCATTTTGTATTTCATGGCATTTTTCAAATAAAAATACAATTAAATCAGTCACTTTACCAAGAAATCAAATTTATTCAGAAGGGAAGCACATGCTTAAAATGGGCTTTATGATTAGCTTAAATGGTTTATTAGTAAGCGCAACTGCATATTTGATTCAGATTTTTATTAATAGTCGAGGTGGTGTTGAGCAGGTTGGATTATTTACCGCAGGATTTTCAATTATTAATGTTTATGTTGGGTTAATTTTTACGGCAATGGCAACGGATTATTTCCCAAGGCTTTCGAGTGTCTCTCATTCAAACGAATTATGTAAAAAAGTTATTAATCAACAAGCAGAAATTTCTATTTTAATTCTTGGCCCAATTATAATGGTTTTTTTGGTTTTTATTAAATTAGTTATTCTTCTTCTTTACTCTCATAAATTTTTTCCTATAGAAGAAATGGTTTTATGGCTGGCTCTTGCCGTTTTTTTTAAAGCAGCTGCTTGGTCAATAGGATTTATTTTGTTAGCAAAAGGAGCTTCAAAGGTCTTTTTTTGGAATGATTTGGCAGGAAATCTGTATATGCTTTTTTTGGATATTTTAGGATATTATTTATGGGGATTAACAGGACTTGGAATATCTTTTTTTGTGGGATATACTTTGTATTTTATCCAAATATTAATGTTAAGCAAGATAAAATATTCGTTTTCTTTTGATTACTCCTTTATTAAAATTTTCACAGTACAATTTTTATTAGCGATAGGTTGCTTTATTGAAGTGAAATTAATTGAAAAACCGTACTCGTATGGTGTTGGAATAATATTTATAATTATTTCGTTTTACTATTCCTATGTAGAATTAGATAGACGTATAGGAATAAAGAATACTATATATAATTTTTTTCAAAATAGATTAAAAAAAAAAGCATGAAAATTGAAAATTATAAAGATAATCCACTCGTTTCGATTATAGTGCCATGTTATAACCATGAAAAATATGTTACGACTGCATTATCAAGTATTTTAGAGGATACTTATCCATTCAAAGAAATCGTTATAATAGATGATGGTTCCCTGGACGAAAGTGTTAAATGTATAGAGAAATGGGTAGAAGAAAATAATTCAACAATTCCTATAATTTTCAAACATAGAAAAAATAAAGGTTTTACAGCAACGCTTAATGAGTTAATAAGTTTAACTAATGGAAAATATATAATCCCTTTAGCAAGTGATGATTTATTAATTAATAACACTATTTCAGAAAGAGTAAATATTTTAGAAAATGATAATTCTAAAATGGTTATTATTAGCGATGCGAGAGTGATAGATAATAATGGTGACTTGATTTATGAAAGTATGATAGAAGACTTTCATAAATCAAAAAAAGAGAAATATCAGTCTGATAAAGATATTCTAAACGAAATAATTTTCAACTTTGCCATCTCTGGTCCCGTAGTTTTTATTGATAAAAATATTTATAAATTAATTGGAAAATATCCTGAAGATCTTAAGGCAGAGGACCTTTATTTTTATATCAAATCTGCCTGCTTAAATAAAGTAATATTTTTTGATAAAAAAGTTTGTAATTACCGAATTCATTCAAGTAACACTTCTGGAGTTAATCCAGAATTATCTAAAACAGTAATTCGTACATATTTAAGGACATTAAAAAATATTCCTGGTGCCTACATAAAAATTAAAGTTCTAAAGAGAATTGCAGGAATATATTATAATATATTTTTTATTAAAAGAAAGCAAAGTTAGTTTGCAGACTCTTTAGGACTATATCTAGAAAAACATGTTAAAATTTTTGAAATTCCTAAATTTTATTCGAATAGAAATTTGTAATAATTTTAGAGGAAGGATGCAAGCTGTACAGTGGAGGCTAGATAATAAACATAATTTCACTTCACTCTCCATAAATGTAAAAAAGCCCAAAATAATCAGAGTAGGAATGCATTCATACGGAGTGTTGAATGTTGAGTCCTTTGGAAATAAAGAGGAAGCATTATATATTGGTGATTTTGTTAGTATAGCTTCTAATGTATTATTTATTCTTGGAGGTAATCATCAAATAAATACTTTTACAACCTATCCGATCAAGGCACATTTTGTTGAAAATTTTTCAGAGATTGATGCACAGACTAAGGGAGCTATAATACTCGAAGATGAAGTTTGGTTGGGAAGTAATGTAACTGTAATGTCAGGAGTTAAAATTGGTAAAGGAGCAATAGTAGCAGCCGGAAGCGTGGTAACAAAAGATGTCGTGCCGTTTTCAATTGTTGGAGGTAATCCTGCCAAATTTATTAGATGGAGAATTCCTGAAGAATTAATTGCAGAACGTAGTAAAATTAATTTGTCAGATATAGGAATAGAGCCTATAAAGAAAAATATTGATGTGTTATATAAAACTTTGGATTTAGATGTAATAAATTCAATCAAAAAAATATTGTGATGCAGGTTTCTATAATTATAGTTAACTATAATACTCTTGAAATAACAAACAATTGTATAAAATCTATAAAAGAGCATACTCAACATGTTGAATATGAGATTGTATTAGTAGATAATGGATCTTCAGATGGGTCAGTTAATTTTTTTTCGGATGTTGAGAATATAGTTTTTATTAAATCACCTATAAATTTAGGATTTGGTAGAGCGAACAATTTAGGATTTGAAAAAGCGCAGGGCGAGTTTTTATTTTTATTGAATTCAGATACTTTACTTAAAGAAAATTCTATTAAAAAAATGCTTGATTTTTTTGTAAAAAAAGAAAAGCAGTTAAATATTGGAAGTCTTGGTTGTGTTTTAATAGATCAAGATGGTAATTTTAATGGAGATGGTAGCGTAATTCCTTCTTGTAAAACGGAGATAGATAATTACAAGCAAAATTTACCTGTTTTAAAATTTTTCTTAAAAAAAGATAAACCCGTAAGAACCTTTATTAATGAAGGTTATTATAAAATTGGATATGTAATTGGAGCCGATTTGATGATAAGAAAAACCTTATTTGCTGATTTAGGAGGATTTGATCCAATTTTTTTTATGTATTATGAAGAAAGTGATTTACAGTTAAGAATGAAAAAAAAAGGTTACGAATCTTACATCTATTCTGAAACTCAAATTGTTCATTTGGAAGATGCTAGTGGTAAACAGATAAAAAAATATAGTAACAAGAAAAGAATAATAGCACATACAAGTAAAAATCTTTTTTTGAAGAAAAATGACTCTGATAATTTTAAGAAATATAAATTATGGGATAAATTTTTCATATGCCTGAGCAAATTTAGTAGAAATTATTCTTTACAAGAAAAAAAAGAATTTGAATCTGAAATAAGAAAAACGTATTAAAATGAAGATTGCAATATTAGGGAGTAAAGACTATGATAGTTTAGAATTTCATGTTAATGATTCGCTGACTTTTTTAGGACATGATGTTTTTCATATTGATATTAAAGATTTATTTAAAATTCCCTACAGATTCAATTATTGGGGGATGAAACTTTTTCCGAGCTACGATAAATACAGCTTTGATAAAATAGCCAAAGCGATTGTTGAACAAACTCCCGATTTAGTTATTTGTACATATCGTTTTATACATCCAGATTGTATTAATTATATTAAAAGAAATTTAAAAGATACAAAAGTAATCCACATCAACCCTGATCAGCTAACAACATTAGAACATCAACAGATTTTTGCGTCACCTTATGATGCTTATTTTACAAAAGATCCATTCATGGTAGACTTTATGAAAAATAAGATGAATCTAAATACCATTTATTTGCCGGAAGCATTCAATCCAAGAGTTCATAAAACAATTGACATTGATAGGTCTGAATTGGAGCGTAAAATAGATATTGATGTTGTATGTTTTGGTACCATGTATCCATATAGAGCAAAAATGGTAAGTGAATTGATTAAGAATGGAATTGAGGTTACATTATTCGGAACACCAGATAAAAGATTTCCTAAAAAAGAAATTGTAGGAAACTTTAAAAATGAATTTATCACAGGATCTCGCAAAGCAGAAGTGCTTTTAGGCTCAAAAATTGTTTTTAATAATTTTCATTATGGAGAAGTTCAATCTGCAAATGTCAAATTTTTTGAAATTGCTGGTATTGGAGGTTTTCAGGTATGTGATTATAAGCAAACACTGCCAGAGTATTCAAAAATTGATGTTGAAAAATTCACTTTTAAGTCAATAAATGAAGCTTGCGATTTAATTAAGCATTACATCGATAAACCAGAATTGAGATATCAACTAGCAAATGAACAAAGAGAACATTTTCACAATAACCATACATACGAGCATAGGATTAACCAAATTTTTCAAAATTTGTAATCTAAATTTATTAATAAATGAATGGGGACTGATAAAAAAGAAATAAAAATAACATATTTAGGATATAATAATATGTACAAACATAAGCGAGGGGTTGAAAATGTAATTGACATTCAATCTCAAGCTTATGCAGGATCCTTTCATTATTATATTCATTGGGATACAAGGACAAAGGTTTATCGTTATAATAACCTTCTATGTATAGCTGTAAAAAAAGACGCCATTGCGTGGATATTAGTATTGAATAGTGTTCTCAGTAAAATAAAGAAAAGAGACAAACAAATTTTGATTCATTCTCATAACCCATTAATGAGTATTGTGAGCAAATTTCAAACAGACTTATTTACAGTACATGATGGGCTTTATTATCTAGCTAAATCAGTAAAACATAAATTTAAAGATGTGTTTTATGTTTTAGAAAACTTTATGTATAAAAGAAGTAAAATGATTCATTTTATTTCAAATTATTCAAAGTCGCAAAGCTTATTCCCTTTAAAATCAAAAAAATTTGTTGTTATACCTAACACAAGTCATTATGAATGTATGGCTTTAGAATACTTGCAATCAAAAGAGAATATTGATTCATTTTTTAATGAAGGTAAATTTAAAATCTTTATAGTTAGAAGTATTGAAGAGAGAGCAAGAATTGATTTAATATTAGAAACTGCTTTAGCATTAGTAGATGAAAATGTAGAAATAATAATTGGCGGAAAAGGGCCTTTATTAAACTATTATAAACAAAAAATAGAAGAATTGGAGCTCACAAACATTCAACTTTTAGGATATGTGAGTGATGAAAAACTGTTAATGTTATATAGTCAATGTGATTTAGTTGTTATGCCAGCAGAATTTGGAGAAGGATTTGGTTTGCCAATGATAGAAGGATATTTATTTGATAAGCCTGTTATTGCATCTAATAAATGTGCAATACCAGAATTTATTTTTTCAGATGCTTATCTGTTTGAAAACAATGTTGAGTCTCTCTTGCAAAAAATAAAATTTGTTAAGAATGGCGAAAAAGAAAATTATAAAGACTACTATGAAAGAAGATTTTCAAATAAAATAAATGCTGAGGAGATGGTAAAATTGTATAATTCTCTTTAACATGATAGTTTATATAATCACTTTTTTATTATTCTTAATATTTGGTTACCTTGATTTTTGCGTTGATTTGAATGTAAAAAAGAAGAATCTCTTATACGGAATTTTATTCTTAATACTTGTAATTCAAGTAGGATTAAGATGGGAAACTGGAACTGATTGGATTGTATACAGAGATAATTTTGAGAATACTACATCTATTCAAATGGTTTTATTGGGAGTCTTAGATGGTTTTGAAATCGGATATGGTCTCTTTGTCTACCTAATAAGAGATTTTACAGACAATTATGCTGTTTTTCTTTTTGTCCATGCTGTCATATATTATCTTCTTATTTTAAAGGCAAATAAGCAGTTAAGTCCATATCCCATTATCTCTTTGCTAATTTTCTATGCTGGAACTATGGGAGTTCTTGGATCTAACAGGCAATTAATGGCATTAGCAATTTGTTTGTTTTCGTTGCAGTATGTTTTTATTAATAAAAAGCCATTCTATTTTTTTTTGTTAGTGGCTTTTGCATCACTTTTTCATACTACAGCAATTATTTTTGTTGTTTACTATTTTCTGGATAGAGATTTTAAAAAATATCAAATTATACTAGTCTTAGGATTATCATTTATTATTGGGAAAACAGCATTACCGAGCTTAATGTTCTCTAGTTTTGGAAGCATGTTGGGAGGAACAGCCGCAATGAAAGCAGAAATTTATTCGAATACGGATAAAATACCAGATGCTAGTTTGAGTTTGATTGGACTCATCAGAAGAATAATTTATTTTGCACTGTTCCTGTATAATTATGATAAGTTAACCAGGAAAATTAAATCTTATAGATTATTGTTTAATGGTTTTGCATTTGGGCTGGCCTTTTATTTCTTATTTGCTGACACGCTTATAATTTTAGTAAATAGAGGTAGTTTGTACTTTAATATCATGGAATCCTTTTTACTTACAAGTCAATTACTTTTATTTGTTCCAAAAGATAGAGGATACGTGTTATTTTTTATTTCCTTATATTCTATTTTACTTTTTTATCAGTCAATTTCGGCATATGATGACTTATTTATTCCTTATGAAGGAATATTTATTAATACTGATCTACATAGAGAGATGCATTAATGCATTCAAAATTTGATTTATGGTACTTATAGACGGAATATACATTCATAATGGAGGAGGACGAATTTTATTAGAATATTTAATTCAGGAACTTGAGCAGGCAAATATTACAGTTTTCTATTTAATTGATAGTCGAATTAAAGAAGGTCTTTTTCAAATTAAAGAAAGTAATAGAATGATATATTGCGAGTCATCCTTATCAGAGCGATTTCTATTTTACAAAAAAAACAAAAGTAAGTTTACAAAAGTTTTCGTGTTAGGAAATGTGCCTCCACCGATAAAAGTAAATGCTATCGTTTTTACTTATTTTCATAATTCGATTTTCTTTAATGTACCTAAAGAATTTCCTTTTATAGAAAAAGTAAAATATAAACTAAAGGTCTTTTTAATAAATTTTCTTAAAAAGAACACAAATTATTGGTTGCTTCAATCAGACACTCTGAAAGAGCAGTTTATTCATAAATTTAGACAAAAAGAAAAAACTATTGTTTTACCATTTTATCCACCGTTGAGGTTGAAAAATGAAATGGAAGATAAACTGAAGCAATTAAATACCTATTTGTATGTAAGTAATGCACAGGAAAATAAAAATCATTTAAGACTTATTGAAGGATTTTGCAAGTTTTATGACAAACATCATAAAGGGAAATTAATATTAACAGTTAGTGAAAAGTACAGCGATATCTTTGGTTTAATTCAGGAAAAAATAACTAATAATTATCCGATAGAAAATTTAGGATTTATTGAAAGAGAGAAATTAATAGAAATTTATCAGAAATCCGAGTATGTTATTTTTCCTTCTTTAGCAGAAAGCTTTGGATTAGGGATTATTGAAGGAATTGAGTTAGGATGTAACGTAATAGCATCTGATTTGCCTTATACATATGCAGTATGTGAACCATCAATCGTTTTTGATCCAGACGATATAAATTCAATTTTTTTGGCTCTAGAGGTAAGCTTGCAAACCTCGGTTCCAAAATCAAAACTAAAAACCTATAATCAAATTGATCAGTTGATTAGTATGTTAAATTAGATTTAAAGCACAGAAAAAGTAAGAGATTTTATGAAGAGAGTCAAAATTTTAGTAGCTACTTATAATGGGGAAAAATATATTTCAGAGCAATTACAATCTATTTTAAATCAGAAAGATGTTGATTTAGACATTCTTATAAGTGACGATGGAAGCACTGATAATACATTACAAGTTATAGGGAACGATTTTCCAAATTTAAGTACTGAAATAAATATTCCTGGTAGTGGTTCAGCTGCAAAAAATTTTTTAAATATGGTTAGTAATCTAAATTTTACAGAAAATTTTGATTATGTAGCTTTTTCTGATCAGGATGATATTTGGTTACCAGAAAAAATGAAAAATGCTGTTGAGAAGCTATACACTGAGCAAGCAAGCATGTATTGCTCTAATTTAACAAAATGGGATAC
>NZ_MUHD01000028.1:94110-94479 GCF_002217395.1 Flavobacterium plurextorum
TTTATATAGATTCTAAAAGTTATATTCATTATCGTTTACATGACTCAAATGTTCATGGACATCTAAATAAACTTTCAATTGCGACAATTAAAGAAAAATCCAAACAAGTCTTAAATGGATATTATCAAAGTCAGGTTAGAGAATTTATTAAATATTTAGACGTTTCTTCCGAGGAATATAAAATTTATAAATTGTTTTCAGGGAATTATTTTCAAAGAAATTATGTTATCTGGAGGTATAATAAGGATTTAATGAGAGATAACAAAAAAAAGATAGTTTTTATGATTCTTAATATGTTAAATTTTAGATAATATAGAGATGTATAAGAAAAAAATAAAAAGGTCGCTTGATTTCATTATATCTTTAGTG
>NZ_MUHD01000029.1 GCF_002217395.1 Flavobacterium plurextorum
TTGAGACAGTCTTTACAATTAGGCTTATAAACAAGGGGTAATAGTCTCATTATTAAATATATCGCATTTTGAAATGGAAATTTTAAAAATTATATCGATATATTTTCAGTTTTAAATTAAAAATGTACCTTTGCAAAAAATTTTTGAAACCTAAAATTAGATACAGTTTTAATAATGATAATTTCCAATAAACCAGTTCAGTACTTATTAGTTACCTTATTAGCACTTACTTCGTCGATAAATTTCGCATCAACGCCTGTTGACAGTGTTTCTGCAGCACACGAAAATGTAGAATTAGCAGAAGGAAGTCACGCAGATGCAAATGGCCACGGAGAAACTGTTGCTCATAAAATCGAAGAAGAGTTTAACGCTAGTGAATTAATCAATTCTCATATTGGAGACGCTCACGATTTTCATATTGCGGACTGGGATGGTCATCCAATCTCTTTTAGTCTTCCAGTTATTTTATGGACTAAAAATGGTTTAGAGATTTTTTCATCTGCAAAATTTCACCACGACAATTCAGGAGAACATGTAGTTGATATTAACGGTCAAAAATTTGTTCGTTATAAAGAAATAATTTTTTACGCTGACCAATTTGAAGGATTGCCACAAGATGTAAAAGATAACGGAGCTTTTGCTTTTGATGCAAGACCTTTAGATTTCTCTATTACAAAGAATGTTTTCTCTATGTTAATGTCGGCAATTATTTTGTTTTTGTTATTTTTTGCTGTAGCAAGATCATATAAGAAAAATCCAAATGCGCCAAAAGGATTGGCTGGATTTTTAGAGCCGTTGGTTACTTATGTTAGAGACGAAATTGCAGTTCCAAATATTGGTGCAAAAAAGGCAGGAAAATATATGCCATATCTTTTGACTATCTTCTTCTTTATATGGATTAACAACTTAATCGGATTAATTCCTTTTTTCCCATTCAGTTCTAACTTAACAGGAAATATTTATTTCACATTTGTAATGGCGTTTATTACTTTCATCGTTACAACTTTAAGCGGAAACAAATCTTATTGGGGACATATTTTCAACACACCGGGAGTTCCTGTATGGTTGGCTCCAATTATGATTCCTGTAGAAATTATTGGAATGTTGACTAAGCCATTTGCATTAATGATTCGTTTATTCGCAAATATCACTGCTGGGCACATTATCATTTTGAGTTTAGTTTCTTTGATTTTCATTTTCAAAAGTATTGCAGTTGGTCCTGTTGCAGGAGCATTTGTATTGTTCATGAGTGTTTTAGAGATGTTAGTTGCTGCATTACAAGCATATGTATTTACATTGCTTTCAGCATTATTTATTGGTCAGGCTGTTGAAGAGCACGATCATCATTAATCAGAGTTTTATTAATTATTAACTATATAAATTTATTATTATGGTATTAGCTGGAATCGGAGCTGGATTAGCTGTAATTGGTGCAGGTCTTGGTATTGGAAAAATTGGTGGTTCTGCAATGGACGCTATTGCTCGTCAGCCAGAAGCTGCTGGAAAAATCCAGACTGCTATGATTATTGCTGCTGCACTTATTGAAGGTGTTGCTCTTTTCGCAGTAGTTGTTGCGTTAATTACAAACGCATAATTAAAACTTAAAACTTCCTGCAGCGGTTGGCTCCAGGAAGTTTTTTTAAAAAAAACGACAAACAATTTTTAAACATATAATGTTATGCAATTAACTTCACCGGAAAGTTTAATTTTTTGGACAACAATTATCTTTATTGTTTTCTTTATTCTTTTAGCAAAATTTGCTTGGAAACCAATTTTAGGAGCTGTAAAAAGCCGTGAGGAATCTATCAACAATGCTTTAGCTTCAGCAGAAGCTGCTCGCAGAGAAATGGAAAACTTAACTGCAGATAATGAGCGTATTTTAAAAGAAGCTCGTGCAGAACGTGATGCTATGTTGAAAGAAGCACGTGAAATGAGAGAGCAAATTATTGCTGATTCTAAAAACGATGCACAAGAGCAAGGTCAAAAATTAATTGAGCAAGCTAAAGCGGCTATCGAAAGTGAAAAAAATGCTGCAATGGCAGAATTGAAATCACAAGTTTCAAGTCTATCTTTAAGCATTGCTGAAAAATTATTGAAAGAAGAATTATCTAACAAAGAATCTCAAACTAAATTAGTTGAGAAAATGTTAGGTGACGTAAAGTTAAACTAAGATTATGGCAAGTACAAGAGCAGCAATTCGTTATGCAAAAGCAATTCTAGACTTAGCAAACTCTAAAGGTGTTGCCGAAGCTGTAAATAACGATATGAAATCAATTGCAACAGCGATTGAAAATAATTCAGAATTAAGTGCATTTATTCAAAACCAAACTACAAAAGTTGAAGTTAAAGAAAGTGCTCTCTTAGAAGTTTTTGCTAATGTAAATGGTGTAACAAAAGGTTTATTTCATTTATTATTCGAAAACAAAAGATTTGAAATTCTAGATGCAATTGCAGTAGAATACAATAAATTATTTGACGAAAGCAACGGAGTTGAAACTGCAAAAGTTACAACTGCAATTCCAATGGATGCTGCATTAGAAGCTAAAGTTTTAGCTAAGATTGCAACTTTGTCAGACAAAAAAATTACAATTGAAAATATAGTAGATCCTTCAATTATTGGTGGATTTATTTTAAGAATAGGTGATAATCAATACAATGCATCTGTTGCAAACAGATTACAAGTATTAAAAAGAGAGTTAAGTAATTAGTTTTATTACACATAAAAGTGTCTAAATTATAAATTAAGATGGCGGAAATCAAACCTGCTGAAATTTCAGCAATATTAAGAAAGCAAGTAGAAGGTTTTGAATCTGGTGCTACGCTGGAGGAAGTAGGAACAGTACTTCAAGTTGGAGATGGTATTGCTCGTGTTTACGGGCTGTCTAATGTTCAATATGGTGAGTTAGTAGAATTTGATAACGGTATGGAAGGTATCGTATTGAATCTTGAAGAAGACAATGTTGGTGTGGTACTTTTAGGACCATCAACAGGAATTAAAGAAGGATCTACTGCAAAAAGAACTCAACGTATTGCTTCTCTTAAAGTAGGTGAGCAAATGGTAGGACGTGTAGTGAATACTCTTGGTTTTCCAATTGATGGAAAAGGACCAATTGGCGGAACATTATATGAAATGCCTTTAGAAAGAAAAGCACCTGGTGTTGTATTTCGTCAGCCAGTAACTGAGCCATTACAAACTGGAGTAAAAGCAGTAGATGCTATGATCCCAGTAGGTCGTGGACAACGTGAGCTTGTAATTGGTGACCGTCAAACAGGTAAATCAACTGTTTGTATCGATACAATCTTAAATCAAAAAGAATTTTACGATGCAGGAAAACCTGTATTCTGTATATATGTTGCAATTGGACAAAAAGCTTCAACTGTAGCAGGAATCGCAAAAATGTTAGAAGAAAAAGGCGCAATGGCTTATACAGTTATCGTTGCTGCTAATGCTTCTGATCCAGCTCCAATGCAAGTTTATGCTCCTTTCGCAGGTGCTGCAATTGGAGAATATTTTAGAGATTCAGGTCGTCCAGCACTTATTGTGTATGATGATTTATCTAAACAAGCTGTTGCTTACCGTGAGGTTTCTCTTTTATTAAGAAGACCACCGGGACGTGAGGCTTATCCTGGAGACGTTTTCTACTTACACTCTCGTTTGTTAGAGCGTGCTTGTAAAGTAATTGCTGATGATGGTATTGCTAAAAGCATGAATGATTTACCAGATTCTATCAAGTCTATCGTAAAAGGTGGTGGTTCATTAACTGCATTACCAATTATCGAAACTCAAGCTGGTGACGTTTCTGCATATATCCCAACAAACGTAATTTCGATTACAGATGGTCAGATTTTCCTTGATGGAGATTTGTTCAACTCTGGAGTTCGTCCTGCAATTAACGTAGGTATCTCTGTATCTCGTGTTGGAGGTAATGCTCAGATTAAATCAATGAAAAAAGTTTCTGGAACTTTAAAATTAGATCAAGCTCAATTCCGTGAATTAGAAGCTTTCGCTAAATTTGGTTCTGACTTAGATTCAGTTACATTAAACGTAATTGAAAAAGGAAAAAGAAACGTTGAAATCTTGAAACAAGGTCTTAACGATCCTTACACAGTAGAAAATCAAGTAGCTATTATTTACGCTGGTTCTAAAAACTTATTAAGAAACGTTCCTGTAAATAAAGTAAAAGAATTTGAAGCAGATTTCTTAGCTTACTTAAACAGTAAACATAAAGATACGCTTAACGCGTTGAAAGCTGGAAAATTAGATGACAACATTACTGATGTTATCGAAAAAGCAGCAAAAGAAATTTCAGCAAAATATATCTAATTAGAGAATTCGTAAATTAGATAATTAGAAAACATCTTAGGAGACTTTCTAATTATCTAATTTTCAAATTGTCACATTTTTTTAATCGACAAATGGCAAATTTAAAGGAAATCCGTAATAGAATTACTTCCGTTTCATCGACGATGCAAATTACATCGGCAATGAAAATGGTTTCTGCAGCAAAGCTTAAGAAAGCACAAGATGCAATCACTGCGATGCGCCCTTATGCCGAGAAATTAACGGAGTTGTTGCAAAATCTTTCTGCTACACTTGATGGTGAAGTTGGAGGAGATTACACAACACAACGTGAAGTAAAAAAAGTATTACTTGTTGCTATAACTTCAAATAGAGGTTTATGTGGAGCATTCAATGCAAATATTATTAAAGAAGTTAAAAATCGTGCCGCTTTTTATGCTGGAAAACAAGTAGATGTTTTTCCTATTGGTAAAAAAGGAAATGATGTACTAAGTAAATCTTTTAAAGCACACGGTCACCATAATGCAATTTTTGATCATTTAACTTTTGATAATGTTGCTGGAATTGCTGATAATTTGACTGAGAAATTTTTATCAGGAGAATATGACAGAATCGAATTAATCTACAATCAGTTTAAAAATGCTGCGACACAAATCGTTCAAACAGAACAATTTTTACCGCTAGCTCCAATTAAATCTGATGCGCCAGTTTCTGGTGGAGATTATATTTTCGAACCTTCAAAAGAAGAAATTGTTTTGACTTTGATTCCTAAGTCTTTAAAAACACAATTATACAAAGGTATTCGCGATTCATTTGCTTCAGAACATGGAGCACGTATGACAGCTATGCACAAAGCAACTGACAACGCAACAGAATTAAGAAACCAATTGAAATTAACGTACAACAAAGCACGTCAAGCTGCAATTACAAACGAAATCTTAGAGATCGTTGGTGGAGCAGAAGCTTTGAACGGATAATTTAATATAAAGTACGAAAAGAGCCGACAAGTAATTGTCGGCTCTTTTTTTGTATTATCGTTTTGCGTTCTCTGGTTTAACTTATAAAATGGTGATTCTCAATTTACCCTACAAATTGAGAACCATTACCATTTTATAAAATTATTGAACAGATTTATCACCTCTGTCTGCTTTGTCTTTTATGGGAACAAACTAGCTTTATTAATCCCAATGCTTTGCTTTTTTAGGGTTGTGTTGTAGCTTTTCTCATTCCCTGTGATACAAAGTTATCAAGAAGACTCCTAAAAAAATTACAAAATTTTTTCTCTTTATTATAGATTTAACATGTTTGCTTTTTATCTTATTATACAGAGAGAAAAAAAAATAAGTATTTTTGATGTCTATTTTTATATTATGAATTTACAAATACGCGAACTTACTTCGATTGAAGAAATGTTGGATCAAATCGACACGATGAGATTTTTATACCCAATGATTACGGTGGAAAAGTATAAATTGTTTCTTCTTGAAATGGTACCTCATAATTATATTCAGATTGGTGTTTTTGTAGATGAGACTTGCGTGGGTCTTACAGGTTGTTGGTCGGCTACTAAATTATGGACAGGAAAATATCTTGAGATCGACAATTTTGTTGTAAACCCTGAATACCGTTCTAAAGGAATTGGTAAATTATTAACTGACTTTATTGAGCAAAAGGCAAAAGCATTAGACTGCAGCAGTATTGTTCTCGATGCTTTTACTGGAAATTTTGGTGCTCATCGTTTTTATTATAATCAAGGATATAATCCAAAAGGGTTTCATTTTGTAAAAATCTTAGACGAAAGTAAAATAACGAAATAAAATAATAGCTAAGCTCTTATTGCCCCTTCAAAAGCATTATTAAACCAAAGAATTGGTTATTTTTGTTTCACGAACTTTATTACAAACTATTTTGGGATTATATAAAAATCTATTCAAACAAACTGCAATTTATGGACTGGCAACGGTTTTACCCCGAATGCTTAGTTTTTTACTGGTCAGATTATATACAGGTATTTTGCCAACGGCTGAATATGGTGAGGTTTCGATTGTTTTGTCTTGGATGGTTTTCTTTAACGTAGTACTTTCCTACGGTATGGAAACGGCTTTTTTTAGATTTTACAGCGCAGAAGAAGACAAGAAAAATGTAATTGCAACATCTACAATATCAATATTTTGGTCGTCGATTATCTTTTTATTTGCGGCTTTAATATTTAGAAATACTTTGGCAGCTTGGGCAGAAGTTGATGTACAGTATATTACCTATTCTGTTTGGATTTTAGTTTTAGATGCTTTGGTTTTAGTGCCATTTTCTAAGTTAAGAGCCAATCAGCGTCCGATGATGTATGCAGCTATTAAAATAGGGAATGTTATTATTAACTTATTGCTTAATATTTTCTTTTTGATGTATTTACCAAAACTGGCGGCTTCAAATCCAAATTCAGTTTGGGATAATTTATACGTAGAAAATTTCCAGATTGCTTATATTTTCATTGCCAATTTACTGGCAAGTTTAGCCACATTTGTAGTGCTTTCGCCAAATTATTTGTCTCTTGGTCGAAAGTTCGATCCTGTACTTTGGAAAAAAATGATGAAATACGGTCTTCCAATTTTAGTTGCCGGTTTAGCATTTGCTGTTAACGAGCATTTTGATAAAATTCTGTTAGGTTATTTATTACCCGAGAACTTAGCAAAATCTGAAGTTGGAGCTTATTCTGCATGTTACAAATTAGGTTTGTTTATGGTCTTGTTTGCAACAGCTTTTAGATTAGGAATTGAGCCGTTCTTTTTTAGCCATGCAAAAAATGCAAATGCTCCTCAAACATATGCTGTTATTACAAAATACTTTGTGATTTTAGGATCCTTAATTTTATTAGGTGTAATTGTTTTTGCAGATGTTTTAAAGTATCTTTTGCTAGATAATAAATCCTATTGGGAAGCAATGAAAGTGGTGCCATTGATTATTTTGGCAAATTTCTTTTTAGGAATCTACAACAATCTATCTGTTTGGTATAAACTTACAGATAAAACAAAAATTGGAGCTTACATTTCAATAGTTGGAGCAATCGTAACATTGGTTTTAAACTATCTTTTAATTCCAAAATACAGTTATTACGGATCGGCAATTGCTACCATTTCAGCATACGGAAGCATGATGTTAATTTCATATGTTTTAGGAAATAAATATTACCCGATACCATATGATATGAATAAAATATCTGCTTATTTAGGAATTTCGATCTTATTTTCGGCAATTTCTTTTTATGGCTTTAGAGAAAATTATTTCGTTGGCATCCCGTTACTTTTAGGCTTTATGTACTTTGTTTATCATAATGAAAAAGAGACTATTAAAGGAATCATGAAAAAGTAGAAATTGCTTTTTTAATTATTTAAAATATAAAATGAAAATACAAATTATCAATAAATCACAGCACGATTTACCTAACTACGAAACTATTGCTTCTGCAGGAATGGATTTACGTGCTAATTTAACAGAGTCAATTACATTAAAACCTTTAGAAAGAACGATTGTAAAAACAGGACTTTTTATTGAATTACCAATTGGTTATGAAGCGCAGGTAAGGCCAAGAAGCGGACTGGCGGCTAAAAAAGGAGTTACAGTTCTAAATTCTCCAGGAACGGTTGATGCAGATTATAGAGGAGAAATAGGGGTAATTTTAGTAAATTTATCAAATGAAGAATTTGTAATCGAAAACGGAGAACGAATTGCACAATTAATTATTGCTAAACACGAAAGAGCAGAATGGATCGAAGTAGAAGAACTTTCTGAAACGTCAAGAGGTGAAGGTGGTTTTGGCAGTACAGGAGTAAAATAGTTTTCGGTTTTACATTAATATAATCTAGAAACATATTAGTTTTTAGTGCTTTTAAAGTGAAATAAAAAAAATAGCAAAGAGTCTTCGCGAACTTTGTCATAAGAAAAGAAACCAAATCAATGAAGATTTTTAAATCTTCTCGAATCAAATAAAAACAAAAATGAAAATAATAGTTCCAATGGCTGGCCGCGGATCTAGACTTAGGCCACATACTTTAACTGTTCCAAAACCATTAATTCCAGTTGCAGGAAAATCAATCGTGCATCGTTTGGTCGAGGATATTGCCAAAATTTTAAAGGAGCCAATAGAAGAAGTTGCTTTTATATTAGGAGATCCTGCTTTTTTTGGAGATGATCTTGTAGCAAGTTTAGAAGATTTGGCAAAAGGATTAGGAGCAAAAGCATCTATTTATCGTCAAGATTTACCTTTAGGAACAGGTCATGCTATTATGTGTGCAAAAGAATCTCTTTCAGGCCCTGCAGTTATTGCTTACGCGGATACTTTAATTAGAGCCGATTTTGAATTAGATCCTGAAGCAGATGCTGTAATTTGGGTAAAACAAGTAGAACAGCCAGAAGCGTTTGGTGTAGTAAAGTTAAATGCAAACAACGAAATTATAGAATTGGTTGAAAAACCTAAAGAGTTTGTAAGCGACTTAGCAGTTATTGGAATTTACTATTTCAAAGAAGTCGGTGATTTAAAAAAGGAATTACAAGGCGTTTTAGATAATAATATTCAAAACGGAGGAGAATATCAAATTAACGACGGTATCAAAGCAATGATGGCCAACGGAAAAGTTTTTAAAACTGGAAGCGTTGACGAATGGATGGATTGCGGAAATAAAGATGTAACCGTTGAAACAAATACCAGAATGCTTGGATTTTTACATAACGATGGTGAACATTTAGTTGACTATGATGTAAAACTAGAAAACTCAACGATTATTCCGCCATGTTATATTGGTGAAAATGTAGTGCTTAAAAACACAACAGTTGGTCCAAACGTTTCAATTGGTAAAGGATGTCACATAACGGATAGTTCGATTAAGAACAGTTTAGTGCAGACTTATTCTCAAATAAAAAACGCAAATTTAGACAATGCAATGATTGGAAATCATGTAAGTTATGATGGTAAATTTACCAGCATCAGCATTGGAGATTATTCTGTTTTAGAATAAAAATAAGTTTCAACAGATTCTTTTTGGTTTAAAAATAAAAATATAAAAAGAATGAAAAAAGGTATTTTAATAATTTTATTTTTCGTTTTGCTTGGCAATTCAAATACGATTTTGGCTCAAACTGAACCGGAAGATATTGCTATGGCGACAGATGATTATCAGGATGCTTTTTATGAATCTTTAAAACAAAAAGGAATCGAAAATTATGATAAAGCAATTGCATCATTAGATAAATGTATCAAACTAAAACCCAATGATGCTGTTGCCTATTTTGAATTAGGGAAAAATTATCTGGCTCTGAAAGATTATAAAAATGCACAGGATGCATTTGAAAAAGCCACGCAATTGAATCCTAAAAACAAATGGTATTGGTTAGGAATTTACGATGTAAGTTATGAGACCAAAAATTATCCGCTGGCAATTGAAACGATTCAGAAAATCATGGTTTTTGATGAAGAGTATAAAGACGATTTAATATCGTTGTATATGATCACAAATCAATTTGATAAAGCTTTGACTGCCATTAATGAAATGAACGATAAGTTTGGCAAATCGGAAGATCGAGAAAGATATAAAATTCAGATTTTATCACAAGGAAAATATGAGGATGCTGCCATTACCAATTTAATAGATCAGATTAAGAAAAATCCAAAAGAAGAATCCAATTACGTTAATTTGATTTTTTTGTATTCAAAAGCAGAGGAAACGGAGAAGGCATTAGAAATCGCAAAACAATTATCAAAAGAAATTCCAGATTCAGAATGGGCGCAGGTAAGCTTATTTAAAGTTTATCTAGATGCGAATCAAGCTGATAAAGCAATTAAGTCGATGAATATAGTTTTGTCAAGTTCAAAAATTGACTCAAAAATTAAGCATCGTACTTTAAATGAATTTTTGATTTACGTGAATAAAAATCCTCAGTATGCACCTGATTTAGAAAAGGCAATTGCTTATTTTGATAATGATAAAGAGATTGATGTAGCGAAAGAAATTGGTAAATTTTATCATGGCAAGGGACAATTTGAAAGCGCAATTAAATATTACGAGAAAGATCTAAAAACAAATTCAGAGACAGATCGTGAGACTAATCTGCTTTTGCTTGATGCTTATACACAAGCAAAACAATTTGCACCAATGACAAAAAGAGCGATGAATATGATAGAAGTTTATCCAAGTCAGCCTCAATTTTATTATTATGCAGGATTGGGAAATAATCAGTTGAAACAATTTAAAAACGCAAAAACCGTTTTAGAAATGGGACTCGATTATGTTGTTGATGATAAAAAGCTGGAAGCAAATTTTAATATTCAACTTGGTGAGGCTTATAATGGATTGGGAGATGCTAAGAAAAAAGAGGAATACTTTTTGAAAGCAAATGAGTTATTAAAACAAAAATAATAAGGAGAATTACAATGAAAAAATATATTGTATTAGTATTAATGTCCATTTTTGTGATTTCATGTAAATCAAAACAGGCAGCAGTACAAAACAACACCGTAGTCGAAACGATTACAAAAAAAGATAAAAAGGCAATAGAGAAGCACTACGAAAACAAACTTGATTTTTCGACACTTTATATAAAAGCCGGCGCAAGATATGTAGATGATAAACAAAGCCAAAATGTAACTGCTGAAATAAAAATTGAAAAGGACAAACAGATTTTAGTAAGTGTTCGATTTTTAGGAATTACAATGGCAAAAGCCTTGATTACACCAACAGCAGTAAGTTATTACGAAAAAATAAACAGTACTTATTATGAAGGCGATTTTAGCAGTTTGAGTAAATGGCTTGGAACTGAATTAGATTATAATAAGGTACAGAATTTATTAATAGGGGAAGCTTTTGATGATTTAAGAAAAGGAGAATATACACAGACAATTGTAGAAAATCTTTATCGCTTAGAAGATGAAAAGGATCAAAATATAAAAAAGGCATTCTATTTAGATCCTGAAAAATATTTGCTTCAGAAAGAAGAAATCACACAAGCATCTGAAAATAGAAAATTAGAAATTAATTATTCTGATAGTAAAACTTTTGCTCAAGGAACAATTCCAACAACACTTACAATTAATGCTGTTCAGCCTAAAGGAACGACTAACATTAATTTAAATTACAATAATATTTCGTTCAACGAGGAACTTTCTTTTCCGTATAGTGTACCAAGCGGTTATAAAAAAGTTTTAATTAAGTAAATTTGCAAAAAGAAAAAAGAAACATGCCAAAATTTCTCCTCAGCCTAATTTTTATTTGTGCCACAACTTTTATGTGGGCGCAAGATTCACAGCAAGAAAAACTTGAACAGCGTAAAGCGCAGATTCAGCAAGAAATTAGAGATAATGAAAAAATGCTGCAATCCGTAAAGAAAAAAGAAAAATCAGCTGTAAATGTATTTTTAATCCAGGCGAATAAAATCAAATTAAAAGAGAAATTAATCAATACTACTGCAAAGCAGGAAAAACTGATAAGCAATGATATGTATATTAACCAAGTTAAGGTTAATAAATTAAAAAAGGAGCTTGAGGTTTTAAAAGCAGATTATGCTAAGATGATTTTAAAATCATACAAAAGCCGTTCTGAGCAGAGTCGAGCAATGTTTATTTTGTCTTCTGAAAGTTTTTTACAAGCTTATAAAAGAGCACAATATTTAAAACAATATACTAATTTTAGAAAAAATCAAGGTTTAGAAATCCAGTCTAAAACCAATCAATTAGTTGATTATAATGCCAAATTGGATGGTCAGAGAACGATTAAGAAAAAAATTATTGCTGAGAATGAAAAGGAGAAACAAAGTTTAGAAGTAGAGAAAAAAGAACAGCAAAAATTAGTTAACTCTATTAAAAAGGATAAGAATAAAATTATTGCCGATACAAGAGCAAAACAACAAGAATCGAGAAGAATCGATGCTAAAATTAAAGAACTTATTCGTGAACAAATTAGATTAGCCAATCAAAGAGCCGAAGAAGAGAGACGCAGAAGAATAGCTGAAGGTAAAGCCAGTGAAGCTGAAAAAGCAGAGGCAGCAGCACCTAAAAGTTATTCATCAGATAGAATTGCATTAACGCCGGAAGGTAAAATTTTAGCTGCCGATTTTAAAGCAAACAGAGGAAAATTGCCTTGGCCGGTAGAGAAAGGATTTATATCTCTTGGTTACGGAGATCAACCGCATCCATTGTATCCAACATTAAATGTTCATAATTCAGGAGTAGAGATTACTACTGAACAAGGAGCAAGTGCACGTGCAGTTTTTGAAGGAGTGGTATCAAAAGTTATAGCATTGTCTCCTGTAAACAGGGCCGTTTTTATTCAGCATGGAGATTTCTTTACCGTATATCAAAATCTAAGTTCAGTATCTGTTGAACAAGGTGATAAAGTAAAAGTGAAACAAGTTATCGGAAAAGTTAGAACTAGTGGAGACACAGGAAAAACAATTATCAAGTTTTTGATTCTTCAAAATACAACAAATAATAATCCAGAAGGATGGCTTCAAAATAGATAATACAGCAATTAGAAAGTTTTAGAATATAAAGCAATCTAATTGATTGAAACTTAAAAAAAACCTTTTCAACGGTGTAACGTTGAAAAGGTTTTTTTTATTTTTTTAAATACCCTCTAGCTTCTTCTTTGAATTTATCAACTTTATTTGAAGGAATTTTAACTGGCAGTTTGGCAATTTCTATAGCCATCGTTTTTGCTTTTGCTTTTTGATTGGTTTTTAAATATAAATAAAACAAATCTATTCGAGCATCAAACCTAAAGGGCTCTACATTTTTATTGTAAATGTAAATTTTTTCTGCGTCATCATATCTTCTCATTCGTTCTAAAAGGCTTGCTAGACTTTTACCTAAACTGGGTTTACCAGACTGCTCAAATCCATTGGTCAAGTAACGAATTCCTTCTTCCTGTTTACTATTTTTTAAAAAAATTATGCCAGTCATAAAAAATTGTTCGCCGTTTGCATCAATTTTCGAGGTATAATTTATCGTTTTTTTCAAATTTGAAACTTCTAGGTCATTATAAATCTTCATTAATCTATATTCAGCATTTACTCTTAAAAAAATAATTACCAAAAAAATAAGTAAGAAAGTAATTGGGATAATTTGAAATAAAATATTTTTTTCAAAAAAACAAATAGGTTTCGCATTTAGTTCGTTGATGATAATAACAGTAAAAACACATCCTAAAACCATGAATAGGGGTACAGGTAAAATTGAATTTGTTAACATAAAAACAATTAGACAGAGCAGCATAGAACTACTTGTCTTTGTTACATTGTTATGCTTTGATTTAGCAAACAGCATTAAAAGAAGAAAACAAAAAGTAACAATCCAAATTATGCCTAAATCAAAACTTAATTCTAGAAAATCATTATTAGCATTGTATATAAAGCTTGCATTTTTGATTTCTGCCCAAGGCCTTTCACAGGAAAAATAATTTGCCTTTGCTATATTATATTGCAGCGAAAATGAATCAAAACCATATCCTGTCAAAAGTTGATTTTTAAGTTGAAGTAAAGATTGTTTTGCGATAAATATTCTTCCAGAAACCGATTCAGATTTAAAGGAATCGATATTGCAAATAACAAAAAATAGACCAACTAGAAACATTGAGGCAGAAAGAGATTTCTTTAAAATCGCAAAGCTTTTATTCTGGATAAACAGATTATTAATAGTAAAGAATAATGTAAGACTTAATGCAATATAGGCCCCCTTACATTTAGATAAATATAAGCCATAAATCAAAATTAAAAAACCAGTGAAAAATAAAATTTTGCGAAAGCCATATGCTTTTTTAATTAACTCAATTGAACTTAAAGAACCTAAAGCAAGCAATAGAGCCAATTGGTTTGGTGAAAAAAACAATCCTGTAGATTGAAAATATTCATTTGAAGAAGAAAGAACTTGATTTTTTTGCAAGATGGCAATTATTGCATTTAGTACTGCTGCAAAAAAAATCAAATATAGTGCTGTATTTAAAAGATTTAAATTTTTTTCTCTTGTATCTAGTGATCTTCTTAAAATCATATAGAGAAATAAATAACCAGTAAAGAACCATACTTTTAAGTTAAAAACAGTCGCTTTTGATAGATAAATGAAATTGAAAAGACCAATACAAAATAGTATCAGCAAGCAAATATCAAATCGATTTACACTCCATTTTCGATTGATATTTTTCAATAAAAAAAAGCTGCCTCCAATTATGATGACAGGTAACCAATAAAGGTATTTTCCACTTATAAAAGGTAAAAGTGTCGTATTAAAGCGAGTCATTAAAGATAGTAACAGAACTGTTAAAAAAATAGAGAGTTCTTGATTTTTCATTTGTTATGTGTTAATATCTGTTTTTTGAATAATTTTCAAATTTAACAATTATAAGTTTATTTTCTTACATATTTTACATATAATTGTATTATAATATTTACAAATTTATTATGAAATTAATATATTTACTCTTTATTCTTGCACTTTCACCTCTTTTTTCGCAATCGATTTCGAATGAAAAATTCGCAGAAGAACGCTTAAAATCGATTGTTTTTGCGAATTATCAATCTGATGATGAAAAAAGGGAGGCCGCTGATTTTTTAATATCAAATATGGGCATTCACTACAGTGAAAATTATAGATGGATAGATAGTAATAACAATAAAATTGAGTTTAATGAATTGGATTTTCCGAATTTAGAGTTAGCAGCTAATTTTTTTAAAAAACTGCAAGACAGTACTAAATTAAAACCTCAATATTTTGTAGTTAATGATTTAGAAACAATTACACCTGAATTAATAATTAAAAACATTGACCTTGCTTTTGCGGCATGGAAAAGTAATCCTTGGTCTAGATCGTATGACTTTAAAACATTCTGTGAATACATTCTTCCGTATCGAAGTTTAACAGAACCTTTGGAGGATTGGCGAGATGAATATTCACAATTAGTATTTCAGACAGTTAAAAAAGCCAACAAAGATCAGCCGGTTGATGCGGCAATATTAGCAATTCAGGAACTCAAAAATTTTCGATTTTTAGATGGGCGTCCAGATCCAATACCTTATTTGAGCCCTAAACAACTTCTTTTTAGACGAGAAGGTGCCTGTAATGACTTAGCAAATCTTACATTATTAGCGTGCAGATCAATAGGTTTAGCCGTAACATTCGATTTTACACCAGAATACGGTGCTTCGTCAAAAAGACATTTTTGGGATACAATTATTGATGAAAACGGAAAGCATATTCCTTTTAATGGAAACTGTTTTGGAAACCCACAAGGGCTTCCATATGCCTATAACGCTGTTGAAAAAAGATTAGCAAAAGTTTTTAGAAAAACATATTCTATCCAAACGAACTCGCTGGCAGCGATAAAAGATACTGTATTAATACCCAGCGGCTTTTTGAGGGAGAAAAATATTGCAGATGTAACAGAAGAATATACAGCTACAGGAAAAATTAATTATCCAGTTAAAACAAAAAAATCAGTCGTGGGATTTTTAAATGTATTTAATCTCGCAAAATGGAGGGTTACTGACTGGGGGCGAAATTCAGACGGTATTATTGAATATCAAAATTTAGGTTTAAACATTGTTTATCTGCCAAGTTTTTACGAATCGACCTCAAAAAAAATGAACTACGCTCCTTATCCAGTTCTTTTGGATGACAAAAAAGAACAACATGTTTTAGTTCCAAATTACACTAAAACTTTCTCATTTAATTTATCCAGAGACAAAAAAAAGAAGACTAACAGACTTGATTTTAATTCTTTTGAAGTTTTTGAAAATGAATTGTTTTCGCTTTATGTATGGGACAATGGTTGGAAAAAACTAGAAGAAGCTAAAGCAGAGAGAGATTTTGTGAAATTTTCTAAAGTTCCCGATAATGGATTGTTTCTCGCCATTTGCCCCAAAAGTAATAGTTACGAACGCATTTTTAGAATTAACAGTGACACAAAAGAAATAGAATGGTATTAAGTATTTAACAATTAAACAATTTTGAGATGAAGAAAAAAGTATTTGAAATCCTCATGATGTTCCTTTTTGTGTTTGGACTGCAAGCGCAAAACAGCAATGACTTTATGGATAGTGCAGTAGAAAAAAATGTAAAAGACAGGTTTTATGAAAGTGCAAAAAGAGCAGGTTTGACAGAGGCAAAAACAAAAGAACTTTTAAAAATAATCGAAGAGAGAAATATGATTTTAAAAGATTTGGAAACAAAAAAAAAACAAGCAGATGCGCCTTACAGTATTCAAGATTCAGGAACACTTTATAATTTTAAAATTAATACAGCCCGAAATTATTATGCTCAAAAAATCAACGATTTTCTTACTTACAAAGAGTACAGCGAATTTGCCATGGAAGACTATCGCAATGAAGCCAGAGAAAATACAAAAAGTGAATATCAATTGTTGATTGCTAATAATACAGGTTTGACCGAAAGTCAGCAAAAATCACTTTATGCTTTACTATATCATTATCATTTAAATCAATTTTTGACAACAGCGTATTATAGTTTCGATAAAACACAACAAAAACCAAAGCTTGGAATTTTAAGATACAGTTTTGAAAAAGAATTTAAAAAAACATGTGAAGAGTACAATATAAAAACTTCTTCATCTGGTAATGTATATAAAAATGGCTTCGAATGGAATTAAACTAGACCGGACAAATCAAGATAAACTAACTAAAACCATAAATTATGAAAAAAAAATTAACTCTCCTTTTCACACTTGTTGTCATTGGCGTTAGTGCGCAGACAGATTGTGAACAAAAAATCAGGCAGGTCAAAAAAATTTTAGATGGTAATAAGCTGTACAAAGATTATGGTGCGCTTTTTCAGGATATCCTGCCTTGTGCAGAATCAGGTGATCCATTAGCCGAAAACTATATTGGTCTAATGTATGTAAATGCTCTTGGCATAGAAAAAGATGAAGCCAAAGGATTTGCTTATATAGAAAAAGCAGCTAAAACCGGCAGTGCTGTTGCACAATGCAATTTAGGAAATTTATACAATGACGGACGAGGTTGTACGCTCGATATGAATAAAGCTGTTGAATGGTATAAAAAAGCGGCCGATAAACAAAATTCGCGTGCCCTCTATTTATTAGGCTATATGCATTTAAAAGGTTTGGGTGTACAGCAGAATTATGAAGAAGCAATTGCCTGGTTTAAAAAAAGTGATTATGCAATGGCAAAGCACTGGCTGGGCGTTTGTTATTATCTTGGTTATGGTGTGCCTCAAGACACCAATAAAGCCTTAGAATATTTGCAAGGAAACACAACACCAAACAGCGTTGCTTTTTTAAGAAACTTAAAGAATGAAAAACGAGATTTGGTTATTGCTCAAACTGAAAATGCAATAAATGAAGCTAATAAAGCAGCAAAAAAAATAGATCCAGAATTAATTAACGAAAGCAGGGAAATAGTAACCTCCGATGAGGCCCAAAACCAAAACATTAAAACAAATACAATTTTAGGCGAATGGACAGGTCGTTTTATCGAGTATGACTGGTCTGGAACGACACCAATTCGTGTTTTACCAATAGAGATTAGTTTTAGTAAAAATGATAAAGGCGCTCTAAAAGCTAAAATAAATTTTGAAGGTAAAAGTTTTGAAAATTCCGCCCAGCTTAACGAGAATACTCTTTTTTTAAATGATTTTAAGTTTAAACTCGACCAGTTGTATCCTCATGATTTTAAAAATGACCAGCTAGAATATGCTGTTTTAGGAATGAACCTGAGTCAAAAAAGCTATAATAACAAACGTTATCTATTAGCAGATGTTGATAGTTTTATTGCTTATTGGCGAGAACCCGGAACACCAATTTCAGTAATACTCAGGCCAAAAAACGATGCTGCTTTTACAGATGATGATGCTGTTTTACTCGCGTTAGCCTCGCAAAAAGCAGAATTTATCAAAGTATATCCCGTACCGTTTAATGAGCAGCTCTATGTTGCTTTTGATCTGAAAGAACCTGCAAAAATACACCTGACACTTACAAACGTAATGACAGCTCAAACCCAGAAAGTTGTCGCTGCAAATCTAGAAGCAGGAATACAGTCATTTACGGTAGACACCAGTAATTTGCCCAAAGGATTTTATATCGTACAGGTACAGGAAAATGAAAAACAACATACCAGAACCATTATAAAACAATAAGCCATGTTGAATAAAATAATAAAGTTTAGAATACAAATCGTTTTTTTGCTGTTATTTTTTAATACAACAATAAACGCGCAGCGAGGTGAAAATGACCCGCCAGAAGGTTTTGATCTAGGAGAACAATTAGATCAAGTACGTATGGACCCATATGAAGCACCTGATAACTCTTGGGATCAAGCTTCACTTTATTGGGATACGGAATGGGGTAATTATCCTTCAAGTTCTGACGATGGTTCTGACAATTATAATAATAATTCGAATAATAATGATTCATCTGAAAATAATTCATCTGGAAGTTCATCATCTGAAAATAATCAAGTTCAGAATATAATAGATAAGCCAATTATAACATCAGCGGAACTAGTGAAATTGATAGCAGATCTGGCAGGTCGTTATACTGTAACTTCAAAATATAATTATGTTCTTACTACATCTGATGGAGTAACTCATGTTGGTACAATAACTAGACTTTATGATTCATCAATTGGACATTCATTGTATTATTTTATGCCATATAGTACTGATACAATATTTAAGGAAGGACTTCAATATAAAATACCTGAACCTGGTAGTAATTCATTACCAGCTAATTCAAATGCAACAGGATCAGTAGACTGGCAAGGTATGCCTATCGGTTTTTATAATATAATGTCAAATAGCGGGAATATTGGGGGGTATTTTTCTGAAAATGATAATAGATTGGAAGATTATTGTGAAGGATGCACCAAAATTGAGAGAATTGACAATCCAAAATTTACTAAATTAGCAGGTATTTTACAGAGGATACAGTCAATCGTATTAAATACCCCAATTTTATTAAAGAATTTTATGCTTTTAACAGGGTATAATAAGGAGCAAGTACAGTTTGTATTGTGGGAGGAAAGTTTAAAAGCTAAAATGAGAGTTGCTGATATTTCTAATTGGGGTTTGTATGAAAGATTTGTAACTCCTAATGTTTTTTTTGTCAGAAAAGATTTAGTTGATTCTTTAGAGACAGGAGGGTTTAAAACATCAGGTAATAATTTGACTGTAAATGACACTTCTTTTTTTATAGCTATAATAATATTGCATGAATTGATTCATTATGGTAGACATGTGAATAATTTGCCTCAAAGAGTTGGTATATACGAAGCAGGACAAGTATTTGAAACTAATATTTTTGGAAAAGTATTAGGTAGTAGTAATGTAATAAATTTATGGAGACAGTATGGATGGTATTTTTAAAAAAATGATCTTTTTCTTTTTCTTTTTAACAGTTCTAAGTTGTAAGAATGAAGATAAACCAAAGGTTAAAAAGATTGATTTAATTTCTGAAGGAAGAAGTTTAATCAGGCAGTATAGTAACATACTAATTGATTCAGTGGAACAATTTGATGTAAGACCAGAGAAAGAAAAAAATGACGCACCAAAAATAACAATTGGTTTGATTGATTCTATACCTAAGCGAAGAGAAGAATCAAATCTAGGCAGAACAGATGGGCATACATTTGTTTCATTTAAGTTAGAAAAGGAAGATTTAATTAAATTCAAATCTCCGTATAAACTTAATTTGGTTAAGGAAAATAATAATGATATTAATGTCGTGTTTGTAACTATTTCAGAGTTAAGTATAAACGACGAAAAAGCTTATGTTGTAGTTGAAAAAGTAAGGGGAATAGGGATGGTTAATGAAGTTTATTATTTTAAAAAAGAAAATGGAATATGGGTTTTTACAAAAAAAAGATTTTCAAAGATGGGATAAAATAATTCAAACAAAACCTCCAAAGCATTTGGTTTTGGAGGTTTCTTTTGTTTTTCTTGGCCTAAAAGGATATTCAAATCGTTAACAGATACACTAACCTTAAGAGTACTATATAAAAATACAATATCTGAACCTATAGAATATGAAAAAATCGATGAATGAACTCAAAATTGTATTTGTGCTTTTAGTTTTACTTTGCGCTTCATGTAGCAAAAAAAGTAAAATTGAATCCATATTTGTAACCAATGCAAATGAATACTGGGAATATGAGGATTACTGTTGGAATTCTAAAGGGAACTACTATAAGTATAATAAAAATGGTATTAGGGATAAGTATCGTCTCCGTACAAATGAAGGATTTGTTTTGTTTAATATTGATGGAGATATTGAAGATATAAATATTCCCTGGTCAATAAAAAATGATTCAACATTTGTTTCTGATAATTCAGAATATAAAATAGAAAAAATAAGCAACAAAGAAATTTTACTTTCATATTATCACTATAAAATTAAAGACAAAAAGTGTTTTGTGAGTTTGACAAAATGGGTAGATGCTCCAGAAGGTCCTAAACCTTTAGATTCTGTAAAAGCAAAGCAATAACAATTTTAATAGAATGCTGTATTTGTTTTTTCAAATACAGCATATTTTTCAAATCATGAATAAATTAAAAATTATTATAGCACTTTTTGTTTTGTTATCTATTTCATGTAGTAAAAAAAGTGAAATAGAATTAATATTTATAGCCAGTATAAATGAATATTGGTCTTATAAAGATGATTGTTTAGGAACAAAAGGTATTTATTTTCAATTTAAAGAAAATGGGACTCATGATAAATATTTATTACATATTGATGATGGTTTTAGCTTGTTTAATACTGATATGGGAGGTGGGAATGATGTAAGAACATGGTCAATAAAAAATGATACAACATTTGTTTTTGATAATGAAGAATATAAAATTGAAAAAATTAGCGATGAAGAAATTTTGCTCTCCTACTATCACTATAAAATTAAAAACAAAAAATGTTTTGTCCGTCTGAGAAAATGGGTAGATGGCCCAGAAGGCCCTAAACCTTTAGATTCTGTAAAAGCAAAGCAATGACAATTTTAATTGAATGCTGTATTTGTTTTTTCAAATACAGCATATTTTTCAAATCATGAATAAACTCAAAATTATTATAACGTTTTTCGTTTTGCTATGTATTTCATGTAGTAAAAAGAGTGAAATAGAATCTATTTTTATAACTAGTGAAAACGAATATTGGGCATATCGTGACTATTGCTGGAATTCTAAAGGTAATTATTATAAATACAATAAAAATGGCACCTGCGATAAGTTTGCATTATATACTCATGAAGGATTTGTATTGTACAATAATGATGGAGATGATGAATTTATAGGATCTTCTTGGTCAATAAAAAATGATTCGACGTTTGTTTTTAATTATGAAGAATATAAAATAGAAAAAATAAGCAACCAAGAAATTTTACTTTCATATTATCACTATAAAATTAAAGACAAAAAGTGTTTTGTGCGTTTGACAAAATGGGTAAATGGTCCAGAAGGTCCTAAACCTTTAGATTCTGTAAAAGGAAAAGAATAACAATTTTAATAGAATGCTGTATTTGTTTTTTCAAATACAGCATTTTTTAAATCAAATAGCAATATTACTTTTGATGTTATTTGTTTAGATATTTCTAATCATATTGTTCTAAAAAATATTTAATAACATCAGTTGTAGTTACAATTCCTTTCAGTTCTCCATTGTCTACAACAGGCAGAGCATGAAAATCTTCTTTTGCAAAAACTTCAGCCAGATCTTTGATAATAGCATCAGAAGGAAGAGTTCTTGGTTTTGAAGTCATAACCTGCGAAATGCTCAGCATATCTAGGATCGCTTCATCAACACCTTCCTGTCCATCAAATAAAGCACCAAAAGTCAGTCGATTAACATCAGTTCGGCTTATAATACCAACTACCTCTTTGCCATTAACAACAGGAATATGTCTAATCGAATTCGATTTTAGTTTTTCTACTACTTTTCTTAAATCGTCTTTTTGATTTACAGTCACTACGCTTTTAGTCATAATGTGACTAATTGGTTCTCTTTTTTTCATAATAGATAAGTGTTAAATTTATATCAAATGTGTAAAATAATTCCGATAATATTTGTGACATTTATCAGCATTTAAATCAAAACAAATGATTACTTATAATAGTGGAAATATGAGAATAGTATGAAGTAAAAACTAAAAGAGGCAGTTTTTTGATCAATAGATTTGTAAATTCATTCTTAAGTTAATTTGAAATTGCATCGATTGAAATTAAAAATAGTATTTTTGCACTATGGAAACAAATAGACAGAAAAAAATAGGCAGTGTAATCCAGAAAGATCTGGTTGATATTTTGCAAGGTGAAGTGAGAAAAAATGGAATTAGCAACTTAGTAATTTCAGTATCCAAAGTTAGTGTTACTTCAGATTTATCTGTAGCGACAGTATATTTAAGTATTTTTCCACAAGAAAAAGCAAAAGAAACTTTAGAAGGAATAAAATCAAATACGACCTTAATCAAACATGATTTATCACAGCGCGTTCGCTTACAATTGCGCCGTGTGCCAAATCTAGTTTTCTTTATTGATGATTCTTTAGACTATATTGAAAAAATAGACAACGCTTTGGCAAACAGAGAAAATCCAATTGAAAACCGTGATCTACTAGAAAAAAGAAGAAAATCATAAATTGAATTTCCCCCTTTACATAGCCAAACGATATATTTTCAGCCGAAGTAAAAATAACGCTATCAATATTATCAATCGTATTGCCAGCATGGGAATTGTTGTTGGCACAATGGCTTTGTTTGTGGTGTTGTCCGTTTTTAGCGGATTAAAAGTTTTTAGTCTTTCGTTTACAAACGAAATAGATCCCGATTTAAAAATGACAAGTACTTTAGGAAAATCATTTTTTATTTCTAAAGAACAAGAAAATCAGCTCAAAAAAATTGAAGGAGTTGCTTCTTACACCAAAATTATCGAAGAACGTGTTTTGTTCTTATTCAAAGATAAACAGCATGTTACCTATTTAAAAGGTGTAGACAGTGTTTATCCTGTAGTAAACGATATCAAGAAAAAATTATTTAATGGGCAGTGGCTTAGAAGAGACTCTTATCAGGTAGTAATTGGATATAGAATGGCGCAGGATTTCTCGATGGGAATTCTTGATTTTGAAAATCCGCTGCAGATATTTGCACCAAAACCAGGGACAGGAGCAATAGAAAATCCAAACGAAGCCTTTACAAAAACAGATGTACTTCCTGTTGGAATATACTCGATCAGCGAAGATTTAGATTCGAAATATGTCTTTGCTGATTTAAGTCTTACTCAGGAATTATTGATGTATAAACCCAATCAGATTTCAGGAATTGAGTTTAAACTAAAACCAAATGCAGATGAAAGTGCCATCACAAATCAACTAAAAAAGATTTTCGATAATAAAGTCACTTTAAAAAACAGAGCACAGCTTAACGAGTCTTTGTATAGAATGCTCAATACGGAGAATATTGTAGTTTATTTAATTTTTACTCTCGTAATTGTTGTAGCACTTTTTAATTTGGTAGGCGCTTTAATTATGATGATTTTAGAGAAAAAGGGAAATCTAAAAACCCTTTTTAATCTTGGAACAGAAATTAACAGTCTTCGAAAAATATTTTTGCTTCAGGGAACGCTTCTAAGTATTTTTGGCGGAATATTAGGGCTGGTTTTAGGTATTATTCTAGTGGTGCTGCAACAAAAATATGAGCTTATTATGCTTACAGCAACCTTGGCATATCCAGTAGTATTTACCGTAGAAAATGTACTTATTGTTTTGGGTACAATTGTTTCTCTTGGTTTTGTAGCCTCATTAATTGCCAGCAGCCGAGTAAGCAAAAAGTTGTTGGATTAATATATTTCTCTAAAAAATATTACTTACATTTATTGCTTTAAAAATCTACAGCATATGATTGTTTCTGCCTAATCCTAATTTTATTTTTTTAGAATAATTAGGATACTTACGTTTTACTTTCTTAGTTCAGATTATTACATCTGGGCAAATTTTATCATTTATCCTAAATATCATGACAGAAACAGTTATAAAGAAAAGTTTATTTTCTAAAATTTTCACCACCCTAAAACAAGCCTTACAAGGCGATGAATCTTTCGATTATACATCAGGAAGCATTAAGAAAGCCGTAATTCTATTAGCCATACCAATGGTTTTAGAAATGATGATGGAATCGGTTTTTGCTTTAGTCGATTTGTATTTCGTTGGACATTTAGAACACAGCAGTTTTGCAATTCAAACAGTTGGATTAACAGAGTCTGTTTTAACAATTATATATTCTATAGACATCGGATTAAGTATGGCAGCAACAGCAGTTGTGGCAAGACGAATTGGAGAAAAAGATCCAGTCGCCGCTGCAAAAGCTGGAATGCAGGCTATAGTTATTGCATTTGTACTGAGTGTTTTTATGAGCATTTTTGGAATTATCTATGCTAAAGATATTCTTTTATTCATGGGAGCTTCTGCAGATGCAGCCGAACATGGTTTTAGATATACTCAGATTATGATTGGCTCAAGCTTATGTATTACACTTTTATTCTTGATAAACGGAATTTTTCGAGGTGCTGGAAATGCAGCAATCGCAATGAAAAGCCTTTGGATAGCCAATATTTGTAATATTATTTTATGTCCAATTTTAATTAATGGTTTCGGATCAATTCCTGCTTTCGGATTAGTTGGTGCGGCTATCGCCACAACTTTAGGAAGAAGTATTGGGGTTTTGTATCAAATTTATCATTTGTTCTACGGAAATGGAGTCTTAAAAATTAAAATCTCCTATTTGATTCCAGATTTCAAGCAGATAAAAGCTTTAGTTAAAATTGCTGCTCCAGGAGTTTTACAATTTGTAATAGCATCTTGCAGTTGGATTTTCTTGGCACAATTAGTCGCTACAACAGGAGGTGATCATGGTTCTGCAGGTTATCAAACTGCATTGCGAATAATGATGTTTTTTATTCTGCCTGCTTGGGGATTGAGTAATGCAGCGGCAACTTTGGTAGGACAAAATTTAGGAGCCAAACAAATTGAACGTGCCGAAAAATCAGTTTTTACGACTGCAAAATACAATTTGGTTTTTATGGCTTCTATTACCATTATAACATTAGTTTTTGGACAGTATATAATTTCATTTTTCACCAATGACGAAATAGTAAAAACGGTTGCAGTCGAAGCTTTGCAGATTATGTGCATTGGTTTTGTCTTTTATGGAATTGGAATGGTTTTAATAAATACCTTTAATGGAGCAGGAGATACTTGGACGCCGACAGGAATTAATTTCTTTGGATTCTGGCTGTTTCAAATACCATTAGCGTACATACTTGCTAAACATTTTAATATGGGACCAACAGGAGTTTTCATCGCAATTCCAGTTGCTGAGACCGCAATAACATTAGCTGGAATCTTTTTCTATAAAAGAGGAAAGTGGAAAAGTGTTCAGGTTTAAAATTTATTTGTATAATTTTTCTTAAAAAAAGACGTTTGGAATTTTGTAGCCAAAAACTTTATTATGAAAAATCGAATTAAATTTTCAACGCTTTTAGGAATTTTAGGATTAGCAGTGATTTTTTCGTTTAAAACACTAGAAGAGAAAAAAACAATTGTAATTGATGCCGGTCATGGAGGAAAAGATCTTGGTGTCGACATGTATGGATTTCAAGAGAAAGTGATTACAGAGACAATCGCAAAAAAAATTAAAGCATTAAATAAGGATAATAACGTCGAAATTGTTTTGCTTCGAGATAGTGATCGTGAGATGGAATTGAGCGAAAGAGTTTCTATTATCAATAATCTAAAACCAGATTTGGTTGTTTCTCTGCATATTACTGCAAATATGAATATGAGTGCAAATGGGGCGGAGGCCTATGTTCCCTCAAATGAGACGTTTCATGAAAAATCAAAAGAAAGCGCAGTTATTGTAATTGATAAAATAACAGAAACTGGAAATCTTAAAAAAAGAAAAGTTGCAGAAGCACCTTTCTATATTCTAAAAAATGCTAGTTGTCCTGTAATGACATTAATGATTGGATTTTTATCGAATGAAAAAGATCGCGATTATATTACCAGTGAAAAAGGACAGACAGAGATTGCACTTAACATTTTAGAAGCTGTAAAGTAAAGAATGACTATACATTCAAAAAAAGACCTTCAATATTGAAGGTCTTTTTTGTATCACGATCTTTGTTAATGTTAGTTTTCGCATTTTTGTCATTTCGTCGAAAGGACAATGATTGCGGTTATTTGGTTTAAAACTAAAGTTCTTTACAGACTTTGTCTTAAAATTTGAAAAGATTAAACATCTTTAAACAAATTCATATCCTGCGTAAACCTGCTCAATTTCTTTCATAATTGCGAATAAATCTTCAGGAGCATCTGTTGTAACCAGTTTTTGTTTGAATTCTTTAAAAGAATGAATTCCTTTAAAATAGTTGGTATAATGACGGCGCATTTCTACAATTCCTAAACGCTCGCCTTTCCAATCCATAGACCATTGCAAATGATTTCTTGCGGCTTCAACACGATCAATAACCGTTGGAGCAGGTAAATGCTCGCCCGTTTTAAAATAGTGTTTAATTTCATTAAAAATCCACGGATAACCAATTGCAGCACGGCCAATCATGATGCCGTCAATTCCGTATTCGTTTTTATATTTTAAAGCTTTCTCAGGATTATCGATATCACCGTTTCCAAAAATAGGCATCGTAATTCTTGGGTTGTTCTTTACACGTGCAATATGCGACCAGTCAGAGTGGCCTTTGTACATTTGAGCACGAGTTCTGGCGTGAATCGTTAAAGCTTGAACACCTATATCTTGAAGCCTTTCAGCAACTTCATCAATGTTAATAGAGTTTTCATCCCAGCCCAAACGAGTTTTTACCGTTACAGGCAGATCAGTACTTCTAATAACCGCTTTTGTCAAACGAACCATTAAATCAACATCTTTCAAAACGCCGGCTCCAGCACCTTTACAAACTACTTTTTTTACAGGACAGCCAAAATTAATATCGACTAAATCAGGTTTTACCGTAGAAACAATTTTAGACGAAAGTGCCATTGCCTCTTCATCACCACCAAAAATCTGAATTCCAACAGGACGTTCGTAATCAAAAATATCCAACTTCATTCTACTTTTGATCGCATCACGAATCAATCCTTCTGATGAAATAAATTCCGAATACATCATGTCAGCGCCGTGCGTTTTGCATAATCTGCGAAACGGCGGATCACTCACATCTTCCATCGGAGCAAGCAGTAAAGGAAATTCGGGTAATTCTATGTTGCCAATCTTGACCATCTTCATAATTTTTTGCAAAATTACAACATTTAGTTCAATTTGTACCAAATTGAGGTTCAAAGGTTCAGAGAGGCAAAGACTCAAAGGTTTTTAAATAAATTTTAAAGCGTTTGAAATCAGTTTTTTATCATTTCGACGTAAGGAGAAATCCAACTAGTATTTCCAGTTAGAGAATCGCTAATCTTTGCAGAGTTTCGCGTGTGATTTCTCCTTACGTCGAAATGACAAACAAAACGTGTTTAGGTTAAGAAACCTTTGTCTCTTTGAACCTTTGCCGCTTTGTAACTCTAAAAGTTATCTATAATCAAAAAACCGAATTGGTTTTCGACTCATTGGGTTAAAAACCAAAGGGTTTAAAGTTTCTTTTGAAGCGAATTCTATTTTTGGAGTTACTCTTAATTTGGCTCTAAAGTGATCTTTTATTTCTTGCAAAAATTCTGGAGTTTGATTTTTTACAGCAATCTTTATCACGATTTCATCCGTACCTAAATCGTTTGTCGAAATTTCGATAATATGATTTTCGATATTATCAAAACCACTTAAAACGTCGTTCATTGCCGGCGGATAAAGCGTTGTGCCTTTGTATTTGATCATCTGTTTTTTTCGTCCTAAAACTGGACCAACACGCAAAGTGTTTCTTCCACAAGCGCAAGGTTCATTATGAAGCTGTACAACATCGCCCGTTTTAAAACGCAGTAAAGGCATCGCTTCTATACCTAAAGTTGTAAAAGTGAGTTCGCCTGTTTCACCATCTTTAACAGGCAGATTATTTTCGTCTAACACTTCAATAATAATTAATTCCGGATGATGATGACCGCCTTTTCCATGTTCACATTCTGTAAAAGCCGTACTCATTTCAGTAGAAGCATAAGTCGAAAACAACTTAATATCCCATTTATCAGTGATTTTTTGAGACAAAGTATTCATAGAAAAATCCTGATCTCTCAGCGATTCTCCAATGCAAATGGCGCCTTTTACACTTGAATTATTATAATCGATTCCGTGAATTTCGGCATATTCAATTAACTTCAATAAAAATGAAGGAACAGTAATTAAATAACTCGGATTGTATTTTAAAATCGAATCCCACTGCATTTCAGGAATTCCGGCACCAACACGAATAACGCCTACTTTTAATTTTCTTAATCCCAGAAAATAAGCCAAACCTGCCATAAATTTTCTGTCGATTGTAGTCATTAACTGTAAAACATCGCCTTCAGCAATTCCTGCGCAGGCAAACGAAATTGCTTCATTATAAGCCAATCGATCTAAATCAGAATCAGTTAAACCAAAAGTTACAGGATCGCCTAAAGTACCAGAAGTAGAGGCGTAGTCGATAATTTTATTTTGCGGTACGCATACAAAATCATCATTATACTGTTGTAAATCTTCTTTTGTAGTAACAGGCAAAAATTGTAAATCTTCGAGCGTTTTAATTTTCGAAATATCAATATTCTGTCCCGCAAAAAGTCTTTTGTAAAAAGGGGAATTTTGACTGATATATTCTAAAAGTTCTGTAAGTTTTTTTTCTTGAAAAATTTTAATTTCTTCTAAAGAATCTTTTTCTATTGCTGGAATCATTGTAGTTTTCTTTTGATCTTTTTTAAATATTTTTCAATTTTTTCTTTTTCGGGTGCAGTGGTGATTTCTTTCGTCAAAGCTTTTTCAAAATTAAGCTTTGCTTGTTGAAAATCTTTTATTTGGTAAAAGTACAATCCTGGCTTATAATATACAACCCAATAATCAGGGTTTAAGGATTGGTAATTTTGAATAAATGCAGCCGAAATACTTTCTTTTTTTTCAAGCAGGGAATCTATTTTATGATCTTCAATTCTAAATTTTTTGTAATTCTCGTAAGCTGTAGTTTCTAGAAAAGGATCTTTGGCAATATTTAAATTTTCTAGTTGAAACGAAACCAAAGTATCCATTTTTCGATTATTAAAAACAGCATCTAAATTGTAGCAGACAAATTCGCCTAATTGATACGGATTTGCAGATACCCAGACTAATTTTTCTTTAGGTTTAAAAATAATTCCGTGATGTGCCATAAGCTGATTCAATGCTTTTTCGGAACCATAACCAAGCGGAATATTTTTTAAACCGTTTTTATTTCGAAGAATTTCAGAAGCAATTTCAGGATTTACTTTTGGATTTTCAGATAAAAGTTCCTGCATTCTTTCAAATCGATATTCAGAATGGCTGTTGGCGATTTGAGCTTGATTCCTTTTGTCAGTTGCAAAAGCGTCGCCTTGAAAATGATTCGAGCAAATTAATTCATTATTATTTGAAACGTCGTAAACATCCATTTTTTTGGGAGAAACTTCGATTAAAACTGCTTTGTTATCATTTGCACTTCCTACCATTATAGATTCAGAAACAAATACTTTTCTTTTTTTTGCAATCGCAATAGCTTCGTCTATAGTTGCTGCGTGTTGTAAAATTTCTCGAGTAAGAATTGAAATTGGCGTTTTGGCAATTAACGGAATTTTTGATTTTGATGCATTAATTGTAATCGTTAAACCTTCTTGGTTCATTCCAGAAACCGCACCAATCATTCCCGGCCAGGTAATCATCATAAATTTATGACCTTCTTTCGGATTTATGAATGCTATAATTTTATTTTCGGCGAAAGCGTCATTTACATAAAAATCAAAATTTCTCCCAAGAATTAAACTTCCGTCTTCCGATTTTTCATTCCATGCAGCAAAAGAAGAACAGCCAACTAAAGCTAAATCTTGAAGAGCGTGGCCAATATCGTGTGCAGCGTGTAAATATAAGCCGCGTTGATATTTGGATGCGATATTGTCAAACTCATGCGAAGTATATTCTGAAACGCCAAAAATTTCTGTTTGATATTCCTCAGGAACATTCAAATATAATTTTCGATTGTACCATTTTAAAAAATGGCGAAGCATTTTTTGTTCAAAATTTGACGGAATTAAATCGGTTATTTTAGAGAAAAAAATCTGTTGTTGTTTTTTTAAAAGCGAATCTGTCAAGGCGCCGGTATTTAAACCAATTTCAAGCGGATCGCCTTCAGCATACAATTCCCAAAGACCTTGTTTGTTTTTTAAAAGTGAATTTTTTCCTGAGGTAAAAACAGAATCAGAGATTTTTTTAACAACTGGTTTTTCCGAATTATATCCCGAAATTTCAGGTTGATGGTGCATTGATTTTGATGTTCCGCAAGAAACAAGCGTTAGCAGAAAACCGATAAATAAAAAAAACGAGATTCGGTTTTTCATGACTTTTTATTCAGATTCTTTGTTGATTTTGGTAACCAAATATTCTTTACCAATAATTTCAGAGCAGGTAGAAACGGCACCAATTGTTACACCCAATACTCCGTGCATATTTATACTTTGACCCGTAAGATACAAATTATCCAATTTGGTTTTTGCAGGGATTAATGTTTTCATCGGATTATTAGAATCTTTAACATATCCGTACATATTTCCGTTGTAACCACCAATATAATCACGATATGAAAGCGGCGTAGAAGAATGAATCGATTTTATACAATCTTTAATTCCAGGAAATTTCAGTTCAATTTCATCTAAAAATTTAGCTGTTTTTCTCGCTTTAAATTCCTCATAACTTTCCCCTCGATCACTTTTTTCAGCAGTTGTGTTAAAAGTATCGATCCAAGGAATCATATCTTCATATTTCATGTAGGTAATAAACGTCATTCCGTCAGCCCAGATTTCCTCTTTTTTTGAAGCATTCATCGAAGCCATAAAACCTTTTGGCCACGAATCATCATCATAATCATGCGCAGTCCAGACCTCGCTGCTTTTTTTGAAATGATAAAAATTATGATTGATATATTTAAAAGTTTGAGGTTTAAAAACCAAATACAAACTAAAAGCCGAAATTACACCTTCAAGACTTTGAACTCTATTAACAAACGCTTTTCTAAAGTTTTCTTCGCCAGCCATTTTCAAAGTTGTTTTAGGTTCAATATTTGAAATAAACATGGAGCCAAAAACTTTTGTTCCGTCTTTTAATTCGACAAATTCAACTTTGTTGTTTTCAACATTAAATCGAGTAACTTCTTTGTATTTATAAAATTCGCCGCCGTATTTTTTAAGCTGTTTTAAAAGTTGCTTTGTAATTTGGCTTCCGCCGTTAATACATCGCCACGAACTTTGAATGTATGAATTTACCGAAAGTGCATGAACGTAAAAAGGTGATTTATCCGGAATTCCGGCATACAAAAAATTAGAGCCGGCAAGAACTGCTTTTAACTTTTCATTCTGCGTGCATTCGTCAATTGTTTCTTTTGCGTTGAGCGCAAGAATTTCATTTTCATATTTTCCTTCCCAGTTTAAATTGTAAAGCGGAAAAGAATCGCAGATCGCTTTTAGTTTTTCGCAGTATTTATTAATATTGTCTTTTTCTTCAGGAAAAAACACTGTAAGCTGCTTCGCAAAATTTTCATATCCCTGCGCATGCGGATATTCATTTGGATCATCTTCAAAAGAAATCATATCGTAACAGTTATCATCTAATTTTTTCAAATTTAGATGCTCCATAATACCGATATAATTAAAATATTTATAGAGATTTTCACCTTTATCTAAACCTCCGATATAATGAATTCCTGTATCAAAAATAGTTTTATCACGAACAAAAGTCTGCAGATTTCCACCGTATTGATTGTTTTTTTCGAGCACACAAACGCTGTAGCCTTCTTTAGCCAAAATTATAGACGAAACCAATCCGCCTAAACCGCTGCCAACAATTACTACATCGTAATGCTCCTTCATTCTATTTTTTCTTTAATACGGTTATAGTATTTTCTTCGGCAATAATTTCAAAACCAGCAGCAATCAATTTAGTTTTTAAAGTTGAGCAGTTAATTAAGATTATTGCAGTGCTTAAAATGATTTTTTCAAAAGCAGCAGTATAACTTTCTTCAGAAATTAAAAGAATTTCATGTTGATTTTCAAATGCTGATTCTAATTGATCAGAATAAAATATCTTTCTCTTTTTAAGGAAATAATTCGTTTTTGCAGCAGCCAATTTTTCTTCATCATTTATAAATGAAAATACCTTTCGCTGTGGTTCCTGCAAAGTCAATAAAACATCGAGCTGCCCATAATCATTTGCAAGATGTAATACTTTAGCTTTAGAATCAATGTATTTATTTAAGTTGTAATAGGTTTCTAAATTCTGATTTAGATCTTTTTTTACACTTTTGCCAATCTCAAGTTCTTTATAATCATAGCTGTTAATGAGCATTGATTTGAAATAAGCAGGACCTTCAAGCTGCTGGCGAATTTTACGATATTCTGCTTTAAAGAAAGAACTGATTTGTTTTGTACGCTCGGCATAATTATTTCCAAAAGAATTATTCTCGGGAGTAATTCTCTCTAAAATTGAAAGGGTAAGCGTACTGCGATGAATTACAAAATCGCCTTTTGGAATCGCTTCTGAGGCTCCATGAATTACAACTGGAATAATATCTAAATTAAATTCTTGAGCAAGAAAGAAAGCGCCTTTATGAAATCTTTTTACGACATTGTTTTCAGAACGTGTTCCTTCTGGAAATACCATTAAGGAATAACCTTCTTCAACTTTTTTTCTCAGATGTTCTACACCGCCTTCAAGACCTTCAGAAACGGGATAAAAACCTGCTTTTCTAACTGTTCCGCCAAATATAGGAGAGTTGTAAACCCAGTCGCTTACTAGAAAAATAATTTTTGGACTCAGCATTCCCATTGCCAGAATATCAATAAACGAAGAATGATTTGCAATTATAACGGCTGGTTTATCAAAAGTTTCATTAAAATTATTGATGACTTTTTTATGGATAAACGGGTTTGAATACAATACAGATTTCATGAATTTTGAAATCACATATCTAAAAGCTTTCATTTTTGTTTTTTTGCTCAGCGGTAAAATCGGCATTATCGTAAAGCTGAAAATCGACATTAAAATGCCGCCCATACCATAATAGAAAAACGAAATTACACCATGAATAAAAGTGCGTAATTGAAAAGGAGGATTTCCGTTTTTTGGTCTATTTGACAAAAATAATTTGAACAGAATAGGATAAAAAATAAATGTAATAATCAAAGCTGCAAAAACTCCAATTAAAGAAACAGAAGAAATAGATCGCAATGCTGGATGTTTTGCAAAAATCATCGCGCCAATTCCTAAAATAGTTGTAATTACCGCCAGAATAATTGAAGTTCTGTAAATGGCAATTTCATTTTTTCCTGATGAATATTCTTTTTGTAAAGCGCTTGTCATGAAAATACTAAAATCAACACCATGACCAAAAATCAAGGTGCAGACAATCATGCTGAAAATATTCATTTGAATGCCGAATATTCCCATAATTCCAGCCGTAACAATTCCCGTTAAAGCAATTGGAATACAGCTGATAATCACTAATTCGATTCTTCGGAAGAAGAAAAATAAAATCAAAATTACGGCAACAAAAGAATAATTTACAAGCGAATTAAAATCAGTTTTTAAAGTACTGAAAAAGGTTTCATTCATTTGCTGACGATCAATCGCAATGATGTTGTCTTTGGCAGAAGTTGATTTTACAAAAATATCACGTTGTTTTGGGGTGACTTTTACTAAAGTTGAAATTGTATAAAAACCATTTTTTTCGGTTACAAATTCTTTCAGCTGCAGCGCTTGAACTTTTAAATAATCTGAAATAGAGATTGGTTTAAAATCAAAATCTAAATGATCAAAAAAGATCGAATAGGTTGTTGGTTTAAAGCCAAGTTTTGAACCTTCGGAAATCAATTGTGATTTTAAATTTTCTTTTTTCTCAGCGTTCCAAAATGAATTCCATTTTTCAATTTTCTCCTTTTGCGCTTCTTGCGAAAGTACAATGCCGCCAATTGAACTAAAATTTAATATTTTGTCTTGTTCTTTTGCTGCAGATAAATCTCCAAAAAGCTTGTTGTTGTTCTGCAGTACTTCTTCCATGCTTTTTCCGTACGAGGCAACATAAATGGTTTTTGAAGTTAAACTTGTACTTTCTTCCAATTGTTTTTCAGCCGCTTTTATGTCTTTCGGAACAAAATTTAACTGCGATAAATCGTTATTGAAGCCAACATTATTATAAGTAAAAAAACAAACAATTGTAATTATAATACAGAGGCCAATCAGGATTTTATTATTATGAAAGGAGAAATGCGCGAGTTTATCAATCGCATTTTTTTTATGTTCGAAATTGTCTTGTTTTGGATTATACAAATGCGGAATAATCAAAAGAGAGAAAACTCCAGTTGCCATAACGATTACAGCGGCAAAAATTCCAAGATCATTTAGGGCATCAGATTTTACAAAAAGCAGACATAAAAATGCAACGGCAGTTGTTGAACTACTCATAATCACTGGCATTGTAATGTCTTTGTACAATGTTTTAATATCGCTGTTATGCTTGTAATGCGTAAGAATATGAAGCGAATAATCGATCGTAATTCCCAATAAGATTGATCCAATTCCGAGTGAAATAGCTGAAATTTGTTCTTTGACAAAATATAAAAAGGCAACTGCGAATAAAGCTCCAAAAACGGTTGGAAGAAAAATAATAAGAGGAATTAATATTTTTCTATAAAACAATATCAGAATCAACATTAAGGTAAACATCGCAATTGATGTTGTTAAAATAATGTCGCTTTTAATTTGTTTTGCATTGGCAGCCGCAATTAAAGCAGAACCAAAATAACTCACGGAAGTTTTTCCTTTAAACTGCTGATTTAAGTTTTCCTGAATTGATTTAAGTTTTTCTGCAAAAATGGAGTTTTTTTCCGTTTCGCTTGATGAAATATCTGAGGTTATAAAAAGCAGTAATTTCTTTTTATCCTTTGTCATTACAAAACCATTATCGAGTGTAAAATCATCTCCAATATTTAATTGCTGTAATTTTTTTAAAGCAATAAAAGAAATTCCAAGTGGATCCTGCAGAATAAAATCTTTGGTAATAAATCCAGATGGAGAAATAATCGATTTGTAATTTCCTTGTACAGTTGCCGCAATGCTGTCTTTTTGCAGTTTGTTTTGAATGGCATTATAATCGTTGTCATCTAGAAAAAGAGGCAGATTATTGTAAACAAAATCAATAGTTTCTTGAATGTTTTCTTCGTCTATTTTTCCTTGAATTCCAGTAATGTATGGTTTGCAGGATTTAGAAACACTGTCTGAAAAAACAGCAGCCATTTCTTTTAAATCATCTTGAGAACCATTTTTTTCGAGTTTAAAAATAACGGTTGTTTTATCAGCAAAATTTAATTGTTTTAAAACTTTTGCAGTTGCATCGGCTTTGTCGTTTGCCGGAATAAGTTTGCTGATGTCTTCTTCAAACTTAATTTGTGAAGCAAAGAAACCAAATACTAAAAGCAGCAAAACGGCCAAAAGAACCGATAAAGATTTTCGTCGGTTTACAAATAAATGAATGGCGTAAAAGTATTGATGCATTATTTTTATTTTTAGCCACAGATTAAAAGGATTAAATGGATTCTAATCTGTGTTGGTTTACCACGAATTTCACGAACTAGCACAAATTAATTCGTGAAATTCGCGAAAAAAAATCTGTTTAATCCTTTTAATCTGTGGCAAAACATTTTAATTATTGTATTTTTTTCTTAGAACTAAAAGTGCTTAAAAGCAGATAACTTATAGAACCAGTAATAAGCGCCGAAACGGATGCTAAAATAAGACTTCCTACGATATATTGTGTAGCATTTTTTTGAATATCATTAAACGTAACAGAACTATCTAAAACCAAAGTATCATCTCCCGCTACAAAAAAACTTCCCATTTTTAAGGAACCATATATGACAAGTGGAATAAAAGGCGGAAAACTTACATTTGAAGCTAGATAGGCAATGACTTTGTTGAGCCTGAATAATGCCGCAAAGGTAAAAAGCAGTACGGTTTGAAAACCCCAAAATGGCGAGATACCAATAAAAACTCCTAAAGCAATTGAAGCCGATTTTATGAAATTAGAATCGTTGCTTTCTAAAATATCTTCAAGAAAGAATTTTTTAAAACCTTTTTTTTTTGCTCTCCTAAAAAAATCTCTCGGTTTAATATACAACAGAGCGTTGATTACCAAAACCGTATTTAAAATACTGATTCGAGTAAAATCTCTAAATGGACGAAAATGTGAAACGCGTTCTGCAGGATCATACAAAACTTGTATCGGAATATTTTTAACTACAATTCCTTTCCAAGCGGAACGAACAATTACCTCAATTTCAAATTCAAATTTATTGGTGTAAAACTGTTTCGGAATTAATTTTAAAGGATATAATCTAAATCCCGATTGTGTGTCTTCAAGCACAATTCCAGTTTCAAACTTAAACCAGAAATTCGAAAATTTATTTCCAAAACTGCTTTTCTTAGGAACATTTTCCTGAGTCATATTTCGGCTTCCAATTAAAAGTGAATTGGGCTCTTTTTGAATTGCTTCAATAAAAACAGGAATATCAGAAGCAAAATGCTGTCCGTCAGAATCAATCGTAATTGCGTACTCAAAATTTTGTTCGATTGCTTTTCTAAAACCATTACGCAGCGCTCTTCCTTTTCCTATATTTTTAGGATGATGAATTTGAGTTAGGTGATGATATTGTTTTAGAATTTCGTTTGTTTGGTCAGTCGAACCATCATTAACAATAATGACATTTGAAGTGAAATCTAAAATAGAATCCAGCACTTTTTTCAATGTTTTTTGATTATTGTAAGTAGGTACAATAACACAAAAAGAAGTTGAACTGAGCAGGTCTTGCTGAGATAATATAGGTTTCATTGGGAGTTTTTCTTGAGCTTATTTTACAAACTGCTTCTCCTTGTCAGAGAAACTTTTAGATTGTAAAACAAAGTCTTTTAGATATAGTTTCAAAGCAGTATTTTGCTCTGCATAGTGAGCGGTAATAAAAGCTTTATCTTCTTTAATATTTTTTTTGTAGCCGGTAATTCCAGGAACATCTTCCTGAATACTTAAGCGAATCATTCTAATTTCGATATTGTTTGGATCACTTTTTATGGTCGCTTCCAGCAATTTGGCACCTTCTTTAAAACGATCCATTTTGTTTCTTAATTTTTTCTCGAATTTTGAATCTAATAAAATAGATGCCGCTTTATAAGCCACCAAAATTTTATCATCGTCATTAGTAACACTAGAAAGTTTCTGTGTAAATTCTTTTGCATTAGTTTCTGATTTTGCAACGTCAGAATACATTTTTCGGATTGAAGCCAGATCAGGTGTTCCAACAAAATTTATCCAAAGAAGTAATGATATAAGTAATTTCATAATTATAATTTTTTATACGTATTGCTCAATTTCAAAGCAACAGTATCATTAAAATAAGTGGTGTTTTTCACCTTTACCAAATCATCCTCTGTGACTGTTATATCAAGTTCTAAGCGTAACTCCGGATTTGTCTCTGGATTAATCAACGCCATGAATTTTACATTTGTCAATGTTTGAATCATCAACGAACTTTTAGTAATAGATTCTGTAAGTTCTTTAATAATTTGAATCATACAAACGCCCGGCATTATTGGGTTTCCAGGAAAATGCCCCTTAAAAACCTCATGATTGGCATTAACTAATATACGAATATTATATTTAGCGTCACCTGTTTTCTCTTCCGAAAGTACTTTATAGAAGTCTTTTAAAACCATAATTTTATTTTTTTATTTCACCTCAAAAGAGTAAGAAACTCCAATTTGGAAATTTACATTAGTGTTATAGTCACCAAAAAGATAATGACTATTAGAATTGTTGTAATAGTAATCGCTGTCTAAAACATCTAAAAGTCCTTTTTTAAATCGAAATTCAAAAGTAAGCCCTGAAGGCATTTTATATGCAAGACCAGTTACAAACGAAATATCATTATATGTTTTTCTAAAAGCTAAATTATCATTCAAAAGAACATCTAATGCTGGTCCAAACTGTATTTGAAAACCCTGTCCAAATGTAAATTTATTAAGCATAGCGATAGACAAATAACTCATTTGCAAATCCTGATAAACGATTTTTTCTGTTTGTGTATTTGGGTCAATAAAATTTCGAGCAACATTATTAGATCCTTGTCTGATATAATTTATTTCGGGCTGCAGCGCATAACGTTTCGTTAGATTTATTTCTCCAAAACCGCCTGCATAAAAATCAGGTCTGTAATCTGCATGCATTTCTGAAATCGTCGAAAGACTCAAACCTGCTCGTAAACCCGGTTTAAAAGTTACTTGAGCTTGCATCGTTAAAACCGTAAAAAAAAGAAATAGGGCAGTTGCTATTTTACTTTTATACATTTATTTTACTTTAAAAGTGTAACTAATACCAATTTGAAAAACTTGATTTAAGATAACATCATTATAGTAATAATCGTTATTATCGTAATCAATTCCATCGTAACCATAAATATCAATTAATCCTTGTTTAATTCGGGCTTCAAACGTTAACCCGTTTGGCAATGTATAGCCAACTCCGCCAACAATGGCAAGGTCAAAACCTTCGGGATTGCTGTTGATATAATTATCAGAAACTTTTAAATCTAAAGACGGACCGCCCAAAATGTGAAAGCCTTTACCGCCAATGTTAAATTTTGCAACCGCACCAAGGGTTAAATAATTTAGTTCATAATTTACATAACGATAATTATTGCCGTTCCCAAAATATTCTCTTCCTTCATCACCTTGTCTAGAATAGGTTATTTCAGGCTGCAGCGAAAAATATTTATTAAATTTAATATTCACTAATCCACCAACATAGAAATCTGTTTTAGATTGATTATCATCAATATTGGTCAATGTTGACACATTTAAACCTCCTCGAAGTCCAGGACTAACTTTTACTTGTGCTTGAGATAATTGAATTCCAATACATAAAACGAAGGCAATTAAGGTTATTTTTTTCATCATTAGATTAGGTTAGTTTTAGGATTAGTTTAAATTTTTATTCTGATTTAAAATAATTCAGCTCAATTTTCAATTTAATATTCTGATGAATTATCTGAATATTTTCGGCAAAAATATTGTTTTCTGAATTGAAATACAGCGTAAATTTTTCTTTTGTTTTAGATGCGTGAACTATCTTTTGCAGTTTTTGATCTTTTTTGGAAACAAAAATGTAATTGTCTCGTTTTCCATCTGCCGATTTATAGATATTATTAGATTCATTTTCAAATTGCTCCTGAATCAAATATTGTTTTTTCAAAAGCAGTCTAAAATCTTCTTTTAAAGTATTGATCAATATTTTTCGATCTAATTCCGAAACAATAGAATTGACTTTAAAATCAGTTTCAGAAATTTCGAAATCCATTAATTTATTTCCGAATTCTGTTGTAAAAACAATTCGATGTGTCGTATCGTTTATTTTTTTGGCAATAAAAATCCCCGATAATTCATTTCCGTAAACGCTTATGTTGGTTTTATAAACATAGTCGGTTTTTGAATCTGAAAAATACGGAACTTCATAAGACGTTTTGTCTAGTTTTTTGGGCGTATAGTTTTTTGTGACCGAGCCGCACGAAACTAAAACAATTGCCAGAAAGCAATTAATTAGTAAAAACTGAATCGTCGATTTTTGCATTGATTACTTTATTTTTAAGTACAATTCTAGTATAATCTTCAGATGATTCTAATAATTTTACCTGAACAACAGTTGCCTCTTCCTTATCAAAAGTCAGTTCAATTTGTTTGATGTATTTTTTCAGCGCAGCATCTTTAGGAACAAATTTTGCCAGATTTTGCCCTTTCAGTTTAAAATACGAAATCGTAAATTCTTTGTCATCAAACATATTGCCGCTTACGCTTCCGACAATCAATTTATTAATTCGCGCAAAGATTTTGCTGTTGCCAATATCAACAGCGCTTTTCTTTCCTTCATCGTTAATCAGGATTTTTCCGTTTTTGAAAGTAATGCTGTAATTGTATGGTTTTTTATACTGCCATTGCAAAAGTGCAGGCTCTTTAAAAACCATTTTTCCCGAAGTTTCAATATCCTTTGACAAAAAATCCAAATGTTTGTATTGAACAAAATCGGTACTTAAAGTTTTGATTTTTTTGGCCACAACATTTACATCTTGTTTAAAAGAAGCAATCTCAGCATCGGTCATTTTTTGTTCCTGAGCAAACAAACTGCCTGAAATAAAAAGAATTAGTAGAGCTATTTTAGTTTTCATATTTTTTAAGATTGTGCTTAATAATTTTGCCACGAATTGCACCAGTTTTCAAGATTTTTTGATTTAATAAAATCCGTTTTTATCCGTGTCTTCGCGATAGCGAATTTGTTTCATCCGCGTTCCATTTTATAAGCTTTAAGATTCAAAAGTTCTTCAATTGAAATTACGGTATAATTATTTTGCTGTAAAAATTGCAAAAACTGTTCCAGTACTAAAACGGAATGTGAACCTGTATCGTGCAAAAGTACAATTCCGCCCGGAGAAACCCGTTTTATAATTCGATTCAAAATCAATTCCTGATTTTTTGTTCCTCCGTCAAGCGAGCGAATATTCCAGCCAATAGTTTTATGTCCGGTTACTTTTAAAGCTCTTCGAATCGATGGCGTCGTAACTCCGTAAGGCGGACGAAAGAAGTTTATTTTTTTGGAAGTGAATTTTTCGAGAAGTGCATCTGTTTTTTCGATTTCTTCCTTTATTTGTTTCGCATTATAAAAATCAAAAAAATTAGAATGCGAATAGGAGTGATTTCCAACCAAATGACCTTCGATAATAATTTGTTTTACGATTTCAGGATGTGTTTCTACATTTTTACCAATGCAGAAAAAAGTCGCTTTGGCATTGTGTTTTTTTAAAAGTGCTAAAACTTCCAAAGTAAATTCACTTGGTCCGTCATCAAAAGTCAATGCAATTTTTTTCTCTGTTTCCAAGGGATTATTGCAGAAAGCTTTTACATGATAATTAGATGAAATTCTCGAAGAACCAAAAGCATTTATTCCAATCCAAAGAAAAATTAGAGCCAAAAAACACCATATATTTATTGCGATATAGAGATTCAGAAGAAGCAGTAAAAGCAATAAAAAGATAAAAAATATCGAGATGTTTTTATGCGTTATCATTTTGAAAGTAACGTAAAACTATGATTTTTTCCGCTTAATTGATTGTATAATAAAATGGTTTTGTAAGCTGGTTTTGTAATCGAATTTACTTTTATAATTTCTGGAATCTCCTGTGTTTTCAAAATTTTAGAGGCCATCCAAAAAGCAAATGCAGAAGCCGTATCGTATTCGCCGCTCAAATGTTTGTAATACAAAACAGGTGTTTTTGCGAAAGCATTTTCAGCCAGATTGCTATAATAATTTTCAAAATCGACATTTCCGTCAAAACCTAAAACTAAAGCGTCAATGGCATCGATTTCTAAATTATTAGATTTTAAAAAAGATTTAATTTCAGTTTCGATTTCGTTTTCTTCCAATGTATTTACAATAGCAACATCCAGAAGTTCAGCGTAAGTAGTATCTTTTCTTTCGTTTTCTAAAACAAAAAAACTGGCTCCTTCACCATAAACCGCACCGCTGGTTGCAGCATTTAAAACATCGTAAGGTGCAGAATTATCTGCTTTAATACGTCCGTTTAATTTGAAAAGTGAAGTAGTATACTCTCCGTTTTCATCAACACCGCCCACCAAAATCGAATTGGCTTCGTCTTCTTCAATTTGCATTTTGGCATCAATAAGTGCCGATTCAAAAGAAACCGCACCATTTACATACGTAAAATTATAACCTTTACATTGCTGTAAAAGTGCAATCTGTGCCCCAACAGTATTATGAGTAGATTGAATAAAAGAAGTTGGCGTTAAAAACTCTTCTTTATTATCTAATATGCTTTTCAGGAATTTTTCAGAATCTTCGATGCAGCCCAAACCAGTTCCGGTTATGATTGCGTCAACATTTTCAACATTAGCATCTTTCATTGCTAAAGCCGAAGCTACGATTCCGTTTTTTACACCTTTTGCCATTCTGCGGCTTGCAGCTGGCGAAATATATTCTTTGTATGCCGGCGAAACAATCGCCAGTACATTTTCATCATGATTTACAACAGCTTCTTCTAAAAAAACAGTATCAAATGTTTTTTGAGTCGAAATACAGCCTACTCCATTTATATATGTTTTTTTCATTTTAGCTTTTTGAAAATATAAGGGTTGAACAATTTCCTCCAAACCCAAAAGAGTTAGATAAAACGTGTTCGATGTTTTTATTTTTTAAAGTAGTCTGCGGTGTCAAATCGAATTCCTCCATTTGAGTTTCGAAATTCAAATTTGGATAAACGACATTATTCTGAATCGCCAAAACGCTGTAAACAGCTTCAATTGCTGCTGCAGCTGCTAAAGTGTGACCTGTAAATGGTTTTGTTGAACTAAAATCGGGAACTTTTTCCTCTTCATAAATTCGGCGTAAAGCTCTTCCTTCAGATAAATCGTTATTTGGAGTTGCAGTTCCGTGCACGTTGATATAATCTATTTCAGAAGGTTTTAAACCTGAAACTTCAAACGCTTTTTTCATTGCTAGAAAAGCGCCGTCTCCATTTTCTGAAGAAGCCGTTTGGTGAAAAGCGTCATTTGCATTTCCATAACCCGAAACTCTTGCCAGTACTTTTTTATTTTGTTTGGCAACAATTTCATCCGATTCTAAAACTAAAAAAGCGGCCGCTTCTCCAAGATTCAATCCTTTTCTGTTATTGTCGAAAGGTTTGTTATTATCATCAGATAAAATCATCAAAGTTTTAAATCCGTTGATGGTGAATTTTGCCAAAGCATCAGCTCCGCCAACAATTACACGGTCTAATTTTCCAGTTTTGATTAATCTTGCACCTAACATAATCGAATTTGCTGCAGATGAACAAGCCGTGCTTATGGTTGTAACCATTCCTTTTAAACCCAGTTCTTCAGCAATTTTTTCAGCAACATCACCGCCGTCGTGACAGGTAATATATTTAACTAATTCTGGTTTTTCGAAATAATCGTAATAATGTTTCTCCGTCATGTCCATTCCGCCCACACTTGTAGCCGAAATGAGTCCAGTTCTAAATTCGTTGATAGATGTAATACCGGCATTTTCAACAGCTTGTTTTGCTGCCAAAGTACCAATCATAGCGGTTCTCGAAAAATTATTATCGCTGTTTAATCCCAGTTCGCTGATAAGTTCATCGTTGGTTTTTTTAATTTCACCCACTTTAATAACATCTGCATGAACTGTAGAAATATTAGAAATGCGAGAAATACCGATTTCATTTTCGATTAACGAATGATAATTTTCTTCAACCGAATTACCGATTGCAGAGATAATTCCCATTCCTGTTATTGCAACACCTTTTGCCATTTTAGATTTTAGAGTTTTGATTTTAGATTCTAGAACTTTGTCAAAGTTTCAAACTTTGACAAAGTTGACGGATTTTAAAACATTTTAGATTTCAGATTCCAATAGGAAATCTAAAATCTAAAATCTGAAGTCTAAAATGTAAAATTATTTAGTTCTGTTAGCGCTGATATAAGCTGCCATAGTTTCGATAGATTGGAAAATTGTTTTTCCTTCTTTCGGATCTACTAATTTAATTCCGTAATCTTTATCTAAAATCACGATCAATTCAAGCGCATCAATTGAGTCCAAACCTAAACCATCTCCAAACAAAGGATCGTTATCAGCAATATCTTCAATTGTGATGTCTTCAAGGTTTAGAGTCGTGATAATTTTGTTCTTCAATTCTTCTTTTAATGCTTCCATGATTATTTATTATATAATGTATTGATAGTTTCGTTTGTATATTTTGTATTTTCTGCTGTGCTGATGGTACAGAGAAAAGCTTTATAATTGTCATTAAAAAATTCTACCCAGCCGCACAAAACCATATCTGCCTTATTTGTATTCAAAAGAATATTCGAATAATTCGACATGAATTCTGTTTTAAAGGCATCAAATATAAAGAAAGAATTCTCACTTTTCAGCTGATGACGGATACTTATTTCGCCCAGACAAATATTTGGCAGCGTATAAACAAAAACCGCCGGACTCGGATAATAATTTTCTTTGTCTGAAATAGATTCCTGATATTTTACATCCGTATCCAAACTCGACGATTTATTGGCCAAAACTAAAGCGATATTATGTTCTTCTTCTGTTGAAGTTATCGGACTCAAAAGTAATTCTGATCCTAAAAAAGCCAGTTTGCTCAAAGCATCCATTTTGAAAAACTTTGGATATTGCATTTCAAAATTGCGATACGCTTGTTTAGAGAAATCAGCAAAATCTGTTGGTTCAATTTTGAATACAGAAGTTCCGTTCAAAACAATTTCGTTGTTTTGGATTGTGATGTAGGATTGTATGTAGGTTTTATTTTGAGTCATTTTGTTAAATCAGGTGCTAATTTATTCGTTTTATAATCCCAGTTATACGTGTTCGATCTAATAAATTACTTTTATAAACATAACTTCCATCTTCTAGAATTTCGATAATTTCGACATACATTTTTTCACCAATTAAGTATTCTAAATTCTTATCACTTGCTTCTAAATAAGTAAGTACATAATTGGTATCATTTATCCAATCGATTTTGTATTTTGAAAAACCACTCTGATTTTTTTCTACTTGAAATTTTTCGTCTCTCTCTATAATTATATCAGAATAGGCACCGTCATTATATTTAAATATGCCCTTTTTGAATTCTTTACACTTTGAAATTTTAGATTCTTCAAGTTTTTTATTTTCAAATCTTGCATTGATAAATCTAAATATAAAGTCATAACAATTGTTTCTTAATTTACTGTCAGGATAATACTCTATTCCTTTTCTGTAAGCTACAACTTGAGCAATATTTTCTTGATTTTTGTAACTTGTTTTTTCTGGAATTACTACAACAGAACTTGTTTTTCCAAGATTATCAACACAAAAATTCACTGTCAATAATTCTATAGAATTTACATCATTAACGAAAAATTCATCTTGAATTTGTGCACTAATACTTAAACAAAAAAACAAAAAGAAAAAAGTAATTATTTTCATTTTTATTATGAATTAAATTTCACTTTCTCAAAAACCACAGCCGTATTACAACCTCCAAATCCAGAAGCCGTTTTCAAGAAATACTCAATATTTCTCTCTTCATTTTTCTCAATAACATTTACTGCTTCGCTTACCCCAATTTCGTCAAAACCTTTTGATTCAAAAAGCATATTTTTATTTACCGATTCTATAGCAATTACGGTTTCCAATAATCCCGAAGCGCCTAATGTATGACCGTAAAAACCTTTTAAACTATTTACAGGAACATTTTGCAAATCTAAACGATTTAAAGCAATCGCTTCCATTTCGTCGTTAAACGGAGTTGCGGTTCCATGTGCTGAAATATAATCTAATTTATTAGTTTCAATTTGAGCTTCTTTTAAAGCATTCTGAATACTTCTGAACAAACCTTCACCCGTTCTTGACGGACCCGAAATATGATTGGCATCGTTTATCGAACTGTCACCGATTATTTTTATTTTGGCTTTTTTGGCTTCCGCCGAAACTAAAACGGCTGCCGTTGCTTCGCCTAAACTTACTCCAGTTCTGTTTTTTGAATACGGTTTGCAAGGCAGATCGCTCATTGCTTGAAAAGCATTAAAACCAGATAAAACAAATTCTGAAACTTCATCACCAGCCACTACAAAAACATTGTCGTAAAGCTCAGATTGAATCATTCTTTTGGCAACTGAAACTGCCAGAATTCCAGAAACACAGGCGTTTGAAACCACAATTGGCTGTGTCGTAAATCCGAAGAAATCTGCAACGTTTTTCGCTAAAACATCTAAATGTGCATTATTGAAACTGTGGCTAGTATTGTCTTTTAAAGCCGTCACATTTCCTTTTGTTGTTGAAAGTATAAAGGCAGTTTTTGAATTGAATTCAACTTCTGCGTTTTTGATAATCGGCTCTAAAGCCAAAATCATCATTTTCTCTAAACGAGAATATTTAGTTTCAGTGCTGAATTTTGCAAAAGCACTGTTTATTTTTTCATCAGAAATAATTGAAGCATAAAACGGATTTGTCATTAAAGAAATATCATTGTGAAGTTGAATTCCAGAATCGCCGCGAAGAATCGCTTCGATGTTCGCTTCAACATCAAAACCTAAAGGCGTGATACAATTCGTTTGTGTGATGTATATTTCTTTTAGCATTTTATGGTCATTTTCTCCTGCAAGGATTTAAAACCTTTTAGGTTTAATTAATATAATTTTGCGATCCACGTAACTTTAATGCATTTGTTTTCGCACATTGTTTCGAGTACTCCTATTAAAGTTAATAAAGGAGTAGCAAAGTCTTCAATCTGATCTTCATCTTCAAAAATTTGATCATTTAACAGCTCTTTTTTCTTCGTTCTGATGACGTAATATAAATTGGATAAATATTTTCGCAATATCTCAGGATCTTTAAAATCGGCTTTTGAATTAAGTGTTTTGTTTTCAAAATAAAAATCATCGTTAGCAGATTGATCTAATGTTCTGAAAGTTATGTAATCCATTTTTTCTTTAGGAAAGTATTTTACGAGATCCTTTTTTCTCTCCAAAATATAAAGAAATGTATTCAGCGGATAAGTTCGACAAGTACCTTTCATTATTCTTTTTCCTGCCTTGTCATATCCCACTAGTAAACCATAATATTCTGACGCATGAATTTTGCTAAATGAGAGAATTATTAATAAAAATAAAATTAGTTTTTTCATCTGTTATTTTTGAAGATAAGTTTAATTTAAAAAAAGGGATATATTTTTTTAATGCTTTTTCTAGTATTAATAATTACTATTCATATTGATAATGTCTAGAGTCAAAGAATTTCCATTTGTATTTTTCGTGACCCAATTTTATGACTGAATTTTCAATAAGCTTATTTTCTATTTCGTTAAAATTAAAATATAAGAATTGCGGCAGTTCTAATTTCTTACCGTTCTTTAAATACAATATGATTGATTTAAAATTCCAAACTTTTATAGGATATATTGAAGTACTGAAGCCTTTTATTTGATCTGTTTTAAGTAGTTCTTTTTTATCCGAAAAAATAGAAATTTTAAATATATTACTTTCTTCTAACTCGAAATTGTATGATTGTTTACAAATAATAACAACAAAATGATAAGTTAAGTACATCAATATGAAGTTGAATAGTACAAGCTGTAAAACTTCATTTGAGTAACTTTGTAATTTCAGTTTTTCAATGATTAAATACATTAAAAAGACAGAAAGCGTTCCGAAAAAAAGCATCAAAATAAATCTTCCAACAAGAATTAAATAATTGAATCGAGTTTTAAACAACTTCATTTTTTTACTTTAATAACCCAACTTTCCTTTTCCATTCCTCATAAAAAGGAGGATTTGTCAGCATTAAATTACCTTCTTTATCCAAAAAAACCTGAACGGTTTCGCCAGTGCAGGCTATTTCACCTTTAGCATCAATAATTTTAAAACGATAAATCATTTTAGCGGCAGGTGTATCAACAACTGTTGTTTCAATTGTTACGACATCGCCGTAGCGCAAAGACAATTTATGTTCACATTTTGATTTTACAATTGGCGTTGTGTAACCCGTTTTTGCAATATCTAAATAAGTTAGTCCGTGTTCGCGACCAAACGCTTCACGTCCATCTTCAAAATACGTGATATAATTACCGTGCCAAACGATTCCAAGCGGATCAGTTTCGTTAAAACGAATTCTGATTTCGTGAGAAACGGTTAAATCTGTGGCTTCGTTAAACTGTTCTTTTCTTTTTGTCATAAAATAAGGCAATGGATGTTGTGATAATAAAGAACAAAAATAACAAACTTATTTTTGGGATGATTTCCAGGAATGAAACGCTGCGCAATAAAACATCATAAAAAGCTTCTAATCCCCAATTCATAGGTGATGATTTGGCAATGATCTGCATGATTTTCGGCATAGCAAAAACCGGAACCCAAACACCGCCAATTGCAGCGAGAATAATAACGCTTGTTGCTCCAAAAGGAGCTGATTGTTCTTGTGTACTGGCAACTGTTCCTAATAAAATTCCGAATCCAATGGCGGCGAAACCTGAAAATAAAGCAACGACACTCATTAATGCTAAATGACCTTCGATGTTTAAAGAAGGTAATCCGATGGATGGAAATAAAAATACGGCAACGGCAACCATCATATAAAACTGAATCATACAGATGATCGAGTAGGTAATGGTTTTTCCGATTATCACAACCAAATTAGAAACAGGATTGGTTCTTAATCGAACGAAAGTTCCCTGCGATTTTTCTTTTACAATATTTATAGATAACGGAATTACAATAAAAAATATCGCAAAAAGTGTCCACGCTGGAACGTTATGCTGTACAGAATTTGGACGAACTTCTTTGTTGTTTATTCTTGGAATTATTTCTTTGAAAGAAATGAAACTTTTTTGCTCAAAGTCGGCATTTCCTCCTAATTGATTTTGGAAAGTGGTGTAAATAGATTTGGTTTCGATTTGCGAAATCATTTTGTCGATCGAACTCATGACCGCATTTTTAAAACTCATTTGAACCGCTGGATCAAAATACAGTTTTATTTCTTTTTCTTTTATTATTCGTTTAGGTTCACTGGCTGCAGTGCTATCAGTCATGCCTAAACTGCTCACAATTTTCTCTACATTTTGATCTACTTTGGCTTGTAAATCAGAACTCAAATCTTTCGGAATTACAATAGCCAATTGAAATTTCCCCTTGTAAACATTTTCTCTGGCAATATCTTCGGTAATTGTTTTATTGTCGATTTGTGTAACAACGCTGAATAAATCGCTTTTTTCTAAATTGTCAAAAACGGTTTTTGATACTGAACCTTTATCATTATCGACTAATAAAATTGGGATTTTAGAATCGCTGACTTTTTTAAAAGTACTGTCCTGAATTAATGTAACGGTAATGACCAAAACTAATGGCATTATAAATAGAATAATCAACCCGCCTAAATCTCGTTTAAGGAGTAAAAATTCTTTTACGACTGACATCCAAATTTTATATATCATCTCTCAAGTCTTTACCGGTTAATGAAATAAAAACGTCTTCGAGATTTCGGGCATCTTTTGTCGATTCAATTAAAATTGAAGGTGTATTTTGTGCGTAAATTTGACCTTGGTCTAAAATAGCAATGTTGCTGCAAAAATCTTCGGCTTCAGCCAAATGATGTGAAGTATAAATGATAGTTGTTCCGTTTTGGTTCAACACTTTCAAATATTCTATAATAGCATTTTTAGAATGAACATCAACTCCAACGGTTGGTTCGTCTAGAAATAAAACTTTTGGTTTATGCAGAATTCCGGCAATTAAATTGACACGGCGTTTCATTCCGCCAGAGAAAGTTTCAACTCGTTTATCGGCAAATTTTAACAAACCCAAAAGGTCTAAAGTTTCGATTACTTTATCTTTTAAATCAGAACCTTTTAAACCATACATACTTCCAAAGTAATGAAGATTTTCTCTTGCCGTAAGAGTAGGATATAAGGCATATTCCTGAGGAACAACGCCTATAATCTTTTTAATTTTTGAAGAATGATTGGCATAGTTTAAACCATCAATTGTAAAATGTCCCGAAGTTGGTTTTACTAATCCGCAAAGCATTGAAATTAAGGTTGTTTTTCCGGCGCCGTTTGGACCTAGTAAACCAAAAATTTCACCTTCATTTATAGCCAGCGAAACATTGTTCAAAGAATACTGGTCGGCATCTTTGTACTTTTTCGAAAGGGATTCTATTTTAATTATAGATTGCAAAATATCTTAGGTGATGGCTTTTTTTAGTTTTTTGAAAAAGATTTCTTCTCTATTGGCAATGTCTAGAAGTTCGTCGGCAATAGTATTGTAAGCGTCTTCTTTGGCACTTCTATTTTTATAAATTCGTGAGGCTTCAACAGCGAAATCGCGCCATGAATCGCCAATTTTTGTCATTTCTTTAGAAAGCGTTTTAAGTTCTTCATTGTTTAAAATAACTGAAGCTTCTTGTAAAAATGCCGCATAAATAAAACGGAAACCTCCGCCGCCGGTTCCAATTTCTTCTTGCATACGAACCATTTGCGCCAAGTAATGATTGGCTTTTTTGGTACCGTGTTTTACAGGCCATTTTCTAATTTGCTTAGATACGAATTTGATTCCGCGAACACCCACAATGGGCATTGGCGCAAGCATATCTCTGCAAGTGTTTTTTATTCCTTTAATGATGGCGCTTTTTAAATCGACTTCATTTGGAATTTGAATTGGATAATACATTTGTCCGCGGGGCGCAAAAGCTCCTTTTGCAAAACGTACTTTATCTAATTCATCATGCGTTAAAGTGGTTACGGTTTCCATAACAGGATCGCTGATCAAATAGTCTTTATCGGTTTTTCCGTAAACAACTAAATTATGTGCATTGAAATGAAAACGGTATTCGTCAGGGAAATAACTTAAATTATAAACGCCGACTTGTAAGCCGGTTGGAATATTATTTTTTAAATTTTCGTCAAGTGCTTTATTTGCATTTAGGGTTGATGAAAATTTTTGTCTCTTAATTTTAAGATTTAAACGGGTTGCGACTTTATTAAAAATTTGTCCCGGTAAAGTTCTATAGCTGATTGCGGGTGCGTAATTGACTTTTATAAAAGGTAAATACACAAAGAAAAGCCCCGAACCGATACCAAAAACCATTGGTTCGCTTATGTTGAGTCCGTTGTTTTTTAACAGATTCGATGCTACTCCATTTTCACAGTGAGCAGATTGGTGATGTGTAAAAGTGACTTGCATTAATCTGTTTTAAAGTTTTTTAATTCGGATACTGAAATACTAAAAGCATCAGCATATTTTTTCAAAATAGAATCGCTTAATTTGGCAAAAACAGCAGGTTTAAAATGTCTTTTTACGCGCCATTTCCACATTCCTACGTAGCTTGACAAAATGGTAAGATCCATTTTATTAAGTTCCATATAGTAAGAAATCGGACTTACTTCGCCAGATTTAACTTGTTGTTTTGCTTCAGCAATACGTTCGTTTATTTCGTCGATAGAATTTGATAATGCAATTGTTTTGGGTTCCCAGCCTGTACTTAAGGTTGTGGTATAATCGCCGTTTTCATCAGTCGCGTATAAAAGCTCTTTAACGTTGTTTTTTGTTAAGTTGCTTTTATCTTGTGGTACATTTTCTTTTTCCATGACATTTATCGTTTCTATTGGGATTTATTCTGGAACCGAAATTGTTTTTTGAATGAATAAATTAATTTCGCATTCTAAGAGTATCTGGTCTTCGACAGAACTTTGACAGCTCATTGTGCATAAAGTATAATCGTCGCCGGCAAATTTCGAAATTAAGTTTGCTCTGGTAATTATAGTGTCGCCGGCTTTTGGCAGTGAATGAATTTTTGCGTTTTTTAAAGCGCTGATAAATCCAATTACATTTACGTTTTCATTTTCTGTTCCGTCCTCTTCAAAAAAATATTTTTTTCCAACAATTGCGGAGCAGGTTTGTGCTGTATTTTCAATTAAACCAGCTTCAATAAAAATGTTATTGGCAACAAAAATATTGTCTTCTTTTATCAAAAAAGTGGTTTCTACAAAGTTGGCATCTATATCCAAAATCAAATCTACCATAAGCATTGGTGCTCGGTGCGGTAAATAATTTTGTATGTCAACTCCAGTATTCAATTTTTATATTATTTAGCTAAAACGGTTTTCATTTGCCCGTTTGCAATTTCTTCATTATTTAATTTAGTAACAATATTCACTAAAGTGATACCTGCAAATTCTTGTAAAATGGTAACTTCAGATTGAATTGAATCGTTAATTTCAGGCAGTTTTTTAATTTCAATTTCTTTAATTGAACCAATATATCCAGTTGGTGCAGTTTCGTTTCTTAAAAAAAACTGATAACCGGTATGCAAGGCAACAGATTGCGCCATGTGTTCAATTAAACCAGCTTCTAGAAAAATATTGTTTTCGGTAAAAATGTTATCGTTCTGTATTTTTAAACCCGAAATCAAAGAAGTTTCGGTATAAGAATACATAGCATCAACCATTACAAAAGGAAACTTTTGAGGCAATAAATTTTCTACCGTTTCTTTTTCTAAAAGTATGATTGTTTCCATTAGCAAACGGTTAAATAAGCGTAGGCAAAAGAAAATCTTCCGCTTTCTGGAACTGATAAAAGAATTTTGTCTCCTTTTTTCAAGTTACCGGAATTCATTAATTCTTCTAAAGCTAAATATATTGAGGCAGAACCTACGTTACCAACTCGAGAAAGATTCATGAACCATTTATCATCACTCATTCCGATACCTCTTTCATTTAATCCTTTTTTTAATCCTTCAACAAAAAAGTTAGAAGAAACGTGAGGAATAAAATAAGTAATATCGTCAGATTTAATATTGTTTTTATCCATGGCATCTTTCATACTTTCTGCACCTTTAGAAAGGATAAATTCGTCCAATAATTTGACATCTTGTTTGATGGCAAAAACAGATTCGTTTAACCATTGTTCTGGTGCGTAATCACTCCATGATTTGATTTCGCCGTTTTCTAGTTTATCACCTCCTGCATACATGCATGTTTCTAGTTCGTATGCATACGAAAAAGCTTCCATCCATTCTATTTTTAAACAAATTGGACCTCTTGGTTTATTTTCTAATAAAAAAGCGCCGGCACCGTCAGAAAGCATCCATCTTAAAAAGTCTTTTTTGAAAGCAATAATGGGCTGTTCTTCTAGATTTTTTAAGTTTTCGGCTTCGTGATTGTATTTTTGAGCATTCAGCCAGGTAGAAACTTTTTCTGATCCTGTACAGATTGCATTTTTTGAATTTCCAGATTTTATAGAAAGAAAACCAAATTTTAATGAATTCATTCCAGCACAGCAAACTCCTGTTGAAGAGTTTAGTTCTACCGATTTGTTTTTTAAGAGACCATGAACCATCGCAGCGTGCGAAGGCAGGAAAATATCAGGAGTTGAGGTTCCGCACGAAAGTACTTCTAAATCCTGAGATGTAAAGTTTTCGTCGAACAGCGGTAAAATAGCATTTCGTGTTAATTCGGCATTACTGTGTGTGCTTTTTCCTGTTTTATCAACAGCGTAATAACGGCTTATAATTTTGTTGTTGCGCAAAATAATACGTCTTGCTTTTGATGCAGTATCGTTGATAAGGCCTAAATAGGCTTCCATTTCATCATTCGAAACAGCTTCATTTGGCAAATATTTTGCAGCTTTGGTGATATATACTTCAAACATAATCTAATTTAGTATGCTAAACTCCTTGATAATATTGAGTTTCTCTTTTTATGGTTTTTAACTTAAATGGGTAGGAAATAAGGTGCAATATATACACTATTGGCGAGATTAACCAAATCGCAAGGAATAAATAAACATTAAATACTTTTAGAAGCTGTTTTCGGTTTTTTTGATTTTTATAAATAAGGTTTGACCATTTATTAAAAATTTTATTAGCTGTTTTGTCTACAGTCACTAAATAGGGACTGATTTTTACTGCGCCGTTTGCGACTAATTTTGGTTGTAGATCACTCAAACTGTTCGTTTTTAGATCTGTAAGTATTATTTCTCCAAACTTTGGAGATTCCTGAATGTCTTTTTCTGAAACTCCTGGAAGTGGAAAAATACCTAAATATTTCTTCTTAACACCAGAGAACATCCATTCTACGATTGTGATAACGCTTATTAAGTTTCCTACACGATCTACAAGAGCAACGTTTCCTACTAATTGTGCATTGGCTTCTTTAAGCAGGGTTTTGATTTTTTCCTGCGCCATTATCCACATATTTCGTGAACCGCTGATTGTAATTACGGGTGTGTTGTTTAGAATTTTTTTTGCTTCCTCGCTTTTCAAGAAAGAATTAATTGGAATGGAAGGCGATAAATACCAAACTTGATAATTGAAAAGCACCAAGTCAAATTTTGTATTTAAAATATCTTCCGGAACTGGCTTTAGAGCGGTTGGAATTTGTAAAAATGATTCGGGAAAAGCATCAAAAAAAGCATCCTTACTCCAAGGAAAAGGAAAAGGCTTTTCTAACTGTATTTGGTAAAAAGTTACATCTATTTCCTCTGAATCTAAAAATGGTTTTGCGATATTTTGCGCAATGTTTTCTAATTGTCCGGATTGAGTATAATAAATAACGAGAACTTTTTTCATTTGGGTTTATTGACTATGGTTGCGAACAAAAATAAGTAAATTTATTTAAACGAATTTTCTTGTTTAATGTTTCGTTTTATACGTTTTTTTGGATGTGGATTTATGGCGGGTTTTTAATCCCGCAGAACACTTTAAAGGACAAAAATGAGAAAAAACCTGTGTGATTTTTTACAAATTATGGTAAATCATTCCAAAAATCAAAATAATTAAACCATTGAAGCGGATATTTTTTTAAGATATTTTCTACGCTGGTTACATATTCTTTCAAGAGTGCTTTTTCGTCACGATGTTTAACTGCAGCTTCTCTTGCATATAAATGATAATGCAGATTTGGCTCTTTCATAACATAAACAAAAACAACGGGAACTTTTAATCTTGAAGCGATTAAAAATGGTCCGGCAGGAAAGCTGGTTTCTTTGCCTAAAATGTTTTCTGAAAGTGATTTTGTTCCTTCAAAGTAACGATCTCCCGTAAAGCAGACTAATTCATTATTGGCCAAAGCGGCATTAATCTCAAAAATATGAGACAAATCTTCTTTGATGATGATGAATTTTACGGTTGGTTTTTGAGTAACGCTTGCTAAATAATTTTTAATAGCAGAATGTTCTAAGTCTGTTGTAACTAAATTAATTTGAAAATTAAGATCGATGTCGCCTAGAAAATGCTCTGCAATTTCAAAATTTCCAACATGCGCGCTGATTAAAACACCTCCTTTTTTTTCGGCTAAGAGTTTTTTCAGCGTTTCGATTCCGTCAAATTCATAGGTGAATTTGTTTCGCATTCCTGCGGAAATGGAAATTTTATCAATGATGGTTTGTCCAAAAGTATAGTAACTTTTGAAAACCATTTTTTTTGATTTGAAATAAGAATAGTTGAGTCTTTCTTTAAAGTAATAAAAAATAGCTCGATTACTTTTTCTTAAAAACAGAAAGTAATAAGAGGCAACAAAATAAAGCAGGACATAAGCAGACTTTATACCCGCTTTTTGTATTAAAAAAACGAATATTCTATAGCCTAAAACAGTTCCTTTTGATTTGCCATCCCATTGACTCATTAAGCTGTTTTGGCTTTTAATTTGGTTTCAATAAGGTCGTAGAAACTTTGAAAATCAGAAATTCCAACAAAATCTGCCTCCACTAGTTTTACACCAAAGTTAGATTCTATTGAAACTACTAAATCAACATAATCCAGACTGTCTAACCCAAGTGTGTCTTTTAAATTAGCATTTGGTTCAATGTCGTCATTGTCAACTTCAAATTCATCAACTAAAAAACCATTAATTCGTGCTATAATCTCTTCTTTATTCATTGTTTAATTTAAACTTTTTAACCACCAACGCAGAGTTGGTTCCTCCGAAACCGAAAGAATTGGACAAAAATATGTCAAATTTTTTGTTTAACGTAGTTTTAACTAAATTTAATTTAGAAGCATCTTCATCAGGGTTGTCTAAATTGATGTTTGGCGCAATAAAATCGTGCTGCATCATTATGATAGAATAAATGACTTCACTAGCTCCAGCCATCCAGCATTCATGACCTGTCATTGATTTTGTAGAACTTACGTATGGGTTTTTCTCACCAAAAACTTCAAAGATAGCTTTTGCTTCATTGGCATCTCCAACGGGAGTAGAGGTTGCATGTGCATTTATATATTCAATGTCTGATGCTTTTAGTTTTGCATCGTCAAGAGCTCTTTGCATTGCTGTGGCAGGTCCTTCGACATTTGGAGTAGAAATATGTCCGCCGTTTGATGAAAAACCGTAACCCGAAACTTCGGCAATAATGTTTGCGCCGCGTGCAATCGCAGATTCATAACTTTCAAGAATTAAAGTTGCGCCGCCGCCGCTTGGAATTAATCCGTCGCGATCCTTGTCAAAAGGTCTAGAAGCTTTTTCGGGATCATTTTCTCTATTAGAAAAAACGCCTAATCCGTCAAAACTGCTCATCGCATATTTATTAATTTCTTGTGCGCCGCCGGTAATAATAATATCTTGAAAACCGCTTTTTATTAAAAAATACGCAAGTCCGATAGAATGTGAACCACTCGCACAAGCTGCACTAACAGTTAAATTAATTCCTCGCAGTTTAAAAATCGTTGAAAGATTCATTGTAACGGTAGAATTCATGGATTTAAAAATTGCTCCAGAACCAATTAATGCAGTGTCTTTTTTTTCACGTACAATATCTGTAGCATCAATAACAGCTTTAGAAACGCTGTCATTTCCGTACATAATTCCAACCTCGCGATTTTCAAAAAAAGCATCGTCAATATTAGCATTTTTCAATGCTTCGATAGTCGCCATATAAGCATATTCGGTTTCTTCACCAATGCTCATACGTTGTCTTCGTGTCAATAAATTTTTTAAATCAGCTTTCGGAACTATTCCTGTTAAGGCTGATTGAAAACCAAATTCTTTTCGATCAGAATCAAATTGAATACCTGATTTTCCGTTATATAATGATTCCTTTACTTCATTTAAAGAAGTTCCGATACAAGAATAAATCCCCATTCCAGTAATTACAACTCTCTTATTCATCGTCTTTCAAAATAATTTTTATCCTTAAAGTGTCTTTTTAAACACATAGAAACATAGTATTTGTATCTCAAAAAAGGCGTTTCACTTCTTTGTAAAAATATAGCTGTCTATGTGAAAGAAATGTGTTCTCTCTGTATTCTTTTATTTGCACATAAAATTTATGTTTCTATGTGTTTAAAAAAATTAAGAATATATTCCTCCGTTTATATTGATAATTTCGCCGGTAATATAACTCGATTTTTTTGAAATCAAAAAGCTTACCAAATCTGCTACTTCTTCGGCTTCGCCAAAACGGTTTACAGGAATTAGTTTTAATAATTCTTTTTCGTCCAGCTCACTTGTCATGTCAGTTCTAATGAATCCCGGTGCAACAGCATTTACAGTAATGTTACGTTTTGCCACTTCTTGTGCCAATGCTTTTGTAGCGGCAACAATTGCACCTTTTGCTGCTGAATAATTGGTTTGTCCTGCTGTTCCTTTTACACCAGAAACGGAAACCATATTTACAATTCGACCATATTTATTACGGAGCATTTTTTGAATGAAAAACTGTGTTACATTAAAAAATCCGTTTAAACTTGTGTTTACAACACCGTTCCAGTCTTCGGGAGTCATCCACATAAAAAGACCATCTTTTGTAATTCCAGCATTATTTACAATAGCTTCTACAATAGCTTCAGGATTAGCTTCCTGCCATTTTGTTAAAACATCTTGTACTTGCTCAAAATTGGCAACATCAAAACCTAAGATTTCTCCTGTTGCTCCTAATTTTTGTATTTCCTGAAGTGTTGCTTCAGCAGCGGTTTTGTTTGAATGGTAATTGATCAAAATATGATACTTAGATTCAACGGCTAATTTTTTACAAATAGCACTTCCAATTCCTCTTGAACCGCCTGTTACTAATACACATTTCATAAGTGAAATTTATTTCTTTTTCTTAGCTGCTGGTTTCGGTGTCGATTTAGCAGCAGGTTTTGTTGTTTTTGTTTCTTGTTTTGGAGCTTCAACTGGAGCTGGTGCAGCCTGAGGTTTTTCAGCAGATTTTGAAAAAAGCTCAGCGTTTTCAAACCATTGATTACTCAATACTGTTCCGTCTGGTTTAAGAAAACCCCATTTTCCTTCATTTTTTACTCGTGCAACACCATCTATGAAACCTTTGTCTTGTTGGGTAAACATAGCAATAATCGCATTGGTAGTAATGCCATATTGAGTTGGAATAACTAGTTTTCCAGATTCATTAATAAATCCCCAATTGCTTTCTTTAACCGGAGCTAAACCATTTGCACTAAAAACTTCTGCATCGTTATAAGTAGGCTCAATTACAAATTCTGCTTTTGGATTAATGTATCCCCATTTTTTTCCAACTAGAACAGGCGCTAAATTTTTAGAAAAAGCTTTTCCTTTATCATATATAGGTAAAATGGTCCAGTTTCCTTTTAAGTCAATGTATCCAATTTTTCCATTCTTTTTAGCAAACGTCAAATCTTGAGTTTCAAAATCCCAAATTTTTTCGGCTCCATCAACTGGAATAAATTTACCAGCGCTTACAAGTCCAAAAGTTTTATCTTTTCTAGCCCAAGTTGTATTTTTAAAATAGTTTCCAATTTCTGCGTAAGCAGGCTCAACTAATTCTTTTCCTTCGGCATTTATGATTCCCCAATTTTTATTCAGTTCCACTCTTGCGAAACCATTTTCAAAAGGCTTGATCTGATCGTATTTTGGTTCTAAAATGACAGTCATTTTATTGTTGATCAATCCAACTTTATTGTTTTGTCTGATAAAAGCAACGCCATTATTGAAATCGAATAATTTATCTGACGCGGGATTTTTTTGAATTTCACCTTTTTTGTCAATATAAACCCATTGCTTATCTTTTTGTACTATAGCAATTCCGTTGTTAAAATCTTTAGCATCTTTAAAGTCAGCAGGAATTACCCATTCTCCTTTTGTATCAATAAAACCCCATTTTCCGCCATTTTCTACTGCGGCTAAACCTTCAGAGAAACTTTTGGCAGATTTATATTGAGGCTCAATTTTAAAAGATCCATCTTTGGAAATATATCCAATTTTTGAATTCTTTCTAACTAATGCCAATTCTTGACTATTAACAAATTGAAATACTAGCAACAAAAAAATAAGTGGTTTTTTCATGATTTTAAGATTCAATATTAATACTGTAAAACAAGATTTAATTGTTGATCAAATGATCTTTTACTTTTTGAACGAAAGGATACATCACTTGATCTTCCTTAAATGTTGGAATTATATTTCGAATTTCATCGTACCATTTTTTAGAAACAGATGAAATTTTATCTTTTTGCTCTAAATAATCAATTGCTTGAACAATGGTAATCATTTCGATAGCCAAAACTTCAAAAGCGTTTTCAATAACTTTTGAGGTAATTACAGCAGCATTTGTTCCCATACTTACAATGTCTTGATTGTCATTGTTGTTCGGGATACTGTGAACGTACATTGGGTTCGATAACATTTGACTTTCGGCAGTTGTTGAGGTAGCAGTAAACTGAACGCCCTGCATTCCGAAATTAAATCCTAATGTTCCTAAATTTACAAAAGGAGGCAGCAGTTCGTTGATTTTTGAATTTAATAAATAATTCAATTGACGTTCTGCAAGCATCGTTAATTTTGTAATAACGATTTTCAGTTTATCCATTTCAAGTGAAATATAATCTCCGTGGAAATTTCCTCCGTGATAAACGTGTTTGTTTTTTACGTCGATAATTGGGTTATCGTTTGCCGAGTTAAATTCGTCTTCTAAAATTGAAGCAACGTTATTAATGGTTTCTAAAACCGGTCCAAGAATTTGAGGAACGCATCTTAATGAATAGTATTCCTGTACTTTTTCTTTGAAGATTTCTTCGGTATTTTCACCAGAATATAAGTGGTCTTCTCTTTTACGAATTAAAGTACTGTCTGAAAGATTTTGACGCATTTTCGCTGCCACTTCCTGTTGTCCTTTATGACGTTTTGTTTGGTTTAATTCTTCTGAGAAGTGATCGTCATAAGCTTGAACTAGTTCGTTGATTGCACATGAAGATTTTAATGACCAATCTAATAATTTTTTAGCGTGATATACATTTACAACACCAATTCCGGTCATTACCGAAGTTCCGTTGATTAATGCTAAACCTTCTCTAATTTCTACTTGAATTGGTTTCAAGCCTTCAATTTCAAAAACTTCTGGAGTTGGTCTTCTTTCGCCTTTATAAAAAACTTCGCCTTCACCAATTAAAACTAAAGCTAAATGTGATAGCTGCACTAAGTCACCGCTGGCACCAACACCGCCGTGTTCGAAGATTAATGGCGTAATATCTCTATTAATAAGTTCAGACATTAGGTTGATTACTGACGGATGAACGCCTGAGTTTCCTAATGAAAGCGTATTTAATCGTGCCAAAATTGCTGCTTTTGCGCAAATTGGACTTAAAGGTTTTCCGGTTCCAGATGAGTGGCTTCGGATTAAATTATATTGAAGCTGAATTTGATCAGATTCTTTAATTCTATATTGCGCCATTGGACCAAAGCCAGTGTTTACGCCGTAAATTACTTTGTTTCCAGAAAATTCTTTTAGGAAATTAAAGCTTTCATTTACTCGGTTAAGAACGACATCGCTGATTGCAATTTTATTATTTCCAAATATAATAGATTCGAATTCTGCTAAACTTAAATATTCATTAATTGTATTCATTAAATCGGTTTTGATTGTGCTAATTTAATTTTATTAATCAAAATAAATGTAGTTATTTTGATGATGGCAAATGTAAGGTAATAATTGATAATATTTTTATTATGACAAAGGAGTTTGTAGATGTTTTAGTGATAGGCGCCGGACCCTCTGGATGCGTATCGGCATCGTATCTTCATAAAAACAATGTTAAGGTAAAAGTTGTAGAAAAACAAAGGTTCCCGAGACTTGTTGTTGGCGAAAGCTTAATTCCTAGAGTAATGGATCATTTTGCTGAGGCAGAATTGTTTGATGCTCTTGATGCAATGAATTTTGAAAAGAAGCTGGGAGCGCGTTTTATAAGAGGTGAAGAAATTTGTGTTTTTGATTTCAGCAAGAAATTTGGAGAAGGATGGGATTGGACCTGGCAGGTTCCGCGTGCTGATTTTGATAACACAATGGCTCAGGAAGTCGTTCGTAAAGGTGTTGATCTAGAATTTGAAACTGAGGTTTTGGAAGTTTCTTTTGAAGGGAAAAATTCTAAAACTATTGTAAAAGATAAGGATGGGAATTTAAAAGAAATTCACGCGAAGTTTATTATCGATTCAAGTGGTTACGGACGCGTTTTACCAAGACTTTTAGATTTGGATACGCCTTCGAAATTAGATCCGCATTCTTCAATATTTACACACGTAAAAGATATTAATAGAGAAGAAGGTGAAGAAGGAACTCAAATTTCATTTGATATTCTAGAAACTCAAGTATGGCTTTGGGTAATTCCATTTTCTAACGGAAACACGAGTTTAGGAGTTGTTGGCCCAACAGATTTTATCAATTCTCTTTCTGAAAATAAAGATAATGCCGAGGCTTTGAAAAATGCTATTCAGCTGTCAGACTTTTATATTAAAAGATTTCAAGGAACTGAATTTTTGTTTGAGCCTGTAAAATTGGAGAATTATTCGAGAGCTGTAAAAAGAATGTATGGCGACGGTTTTGCTTTAACAGGAAACAGTTCAGAATTTTTAGATCCTGTTTTCTCATCAGGTGTAGCTTTTGCAACTGAATCTGGAATGCTGGCGGCAAAATTATATTTGAAAGAATCACAAGGAACTCCTGTTGATTGGGAAGTTGAGTTTACGCAGTATATGAAACGAGGAATTGCAGTATTTACGACTTATGTACAAGAATGGTACACCGGAAATCTGCAGACTTTATTTTTTCATCAGCCGGAAAATCCTGAAGTAAAAGAAAAAATATGCGCTGTTTTGGCTGGTTATGTCTGGAACGAAGAAAATTCGTTTGTTAAAAAGCATGATCACGTAATTGCAAACATGGCATATTTGCTAAATATGCAAAAAGAACAAAGCTCGGAATAATCTGGTTTTTTGGTTATTCCTATTGTTGCACTATAATAAAAAAGAGGATTCTAAATTTAGAATCCTCTTTTCTTTTAAATACTATTTTGTAAAATTCTGCTACCAGAACTTCACATATAATGCTACAATAATCAATAATGTAATTACGATTAACACAGTAGTTTGTGGTTTAACTTTAAACATTTCAGAATCAATTTCAAATGCTTTAGGGTTTACTTTAGGTCCAGCAAAACTGATTGCAATCATTGCCAGCATTGTAAAGAAGAATGATAATCCCATACAAATATGGAACGGAATTTCGAATGCACCTTTTCCATTAGAATAAGCAGTATATAATAAGGTTTCATTTCCGAAAAGCATTGGAGCATATTCATTGAATAAAACAGACAATACAAATCCTAAAATTACACCTACAATTGCTGCAGTTCCAGTTGTTCTTTTCCAGAACATTCCAAGGAAGAACATCGCAAAAACTCCAGGACTAATAAAGCCGGTATATTTTTGAATGTAAGTAAATCCACCAACACCGCCAATTCCTAATATGTCATTCCACGTAAATAATACGGCTAAAAGCATAGCAGCAAAAACAGCATATCTTCCGATATTTACTTGGTGTCTGTCACTTGCATTTTTTTGAATGTATTTTTTATGAACGTCTAAAGTATAGATTGTCGAAATACTATTTACTTTACCAGCTAATGATGCTACGATAGCAGCAGTTAATGCAGCAACAGATAATCCTTTTAAACCTGTTGGAAGGAAAGTTAACATCGCCGAGTAAGCTCCGTCTTTTCCGCCGATCAATTGTGGTAAACCACCATTTTGGTATAAAACATAAGCAGCAATACCAGGCAGCATAACGATAAGAGGCATTAATAATTTTAAGAATCCTGCAAACAAAATACCATTACGCGCAGTTTGTAAATCGGCACCTAAAGCTCTTTGTGTGATATATTGGTTACATCCCCAATAGTTAAGGTTGATAATCCAGATACCTGCTAAGTAAGACATTAAACCAGGGAAAGTTAAATATTTATCAATTTCAAGTTGAGATGAAGAAGCAGTAGGTCTGTCAATTATCATTTTGAAATGTTCAGGTGCTTTTTCCATTAATAGATTGAAACCTGCAAGAGCATCCTTTCCAAAACCAAAATGATCAGATACTACAGTCAAAGCGATATAAGTCGTAACTAAACCTCCAATGATTAAAACCGCTACCTGAATTACATCGGTATAAGCAACAACTTTCATTCCTCCTAAAGAGATAATTAATGCAAAAACAGCTAAACCTATCATAATTGCATGAAGATATTCTCCGCCTGCAAGACCATTAATAGCAACTGCTCCTAAATATAGAATAGATGTAAGGTTTACAAATACATATAAAAACAACCAAAAAACCGCCATGATTAAAGCCGTAGATTCATTGTAACGTGTTTTTAAGAACTGAGGCATCGTGTAAATCTTATTTTTAAGATATACTGGAATAAACCAAACTGCAACAATAATCAACGCAATAGCAGCAATCCATTCATAAGCAGCAACTGCGATTCCTAAAAAGAAACCTTCACCGCTCATTCCGATAAATTGTTCAGCCGAAATGTTTGATGCAATTAATGAAGCTCCAATTGCCCACCATGTAAGTGTTCCTTCGGCAAGGAAATAAGCCTTGGCATCGTGTTCGTTTTTTTCGCGTTTGCGATAAATCGTATATCCATAGATAGATACTACGAGAAAATAGATAATAAATACTGCATAATCTGCAATAGTGAGGTTCTGGTTCATTGATAATGGTATATTAGATAATTAGTATAGCGATTGTTTTTTGTGGTTTAATTTGTTTAAAAAATGAAAAATGTGTTTTTATTCTGTTATTTTTTTATTAAAACAAGAACGGAAGCCAAATTTAAAATAAAAAGTTATAAATCTATCATTGTAAATGTATTATTTACATTTATAAATAAATTATTATGTTAAATTTTCGATTCAGAACTTATTTTGCAAGAAAAATTCAGCTAAATTTTTATTTTGTTTTGTAATGAACGTCTGGTTGTTGTCTTAAAATTTCAGCACTTTTCTCTGGTGTAATGTCTCTTTGCGATTCTCCCATCATTTCATAACCAACCATGAATTTTTTTACAGTTGCAGAACGAAGCAGCGGCGGATAAAAATGCATATGAAAATGCCATTCAGGATGATCTAAATTATCTGTTGGAGCTTGATGAATTCCTGAAGAATAAGGGAACGATGTGCTGAATAAATTATCGTACTTAATAGTCAGCTGTTTTAAAATTTCGGCATAAGCAGTAACTTCTTCGGCATTAAAATCCGTGATTTTGCTAATTGGGTTTTTGCTCACAATCATAGTCTCATAAGGCCAGATTGCCCAAAACGGAACTAATGCAACAAAATGTTCGTTCTCGATTACTATTCGGCTTCCAACTCTTAATTCAGCCTTAACATAATCCTCAAGCAGTGTTCTTTGATTTTTGTCGTAATAAGACTTTAAGCTTTTGTGTGTTTTTTCAACCTGAGTCGGCAATGATGACTGTGCCCAGATTTGTCCATGAGGATGCGGGTTGCTGCACCCCATAATACTTCCTTTATTTTCAAAAATCTGAACGTGGTTAATGTATTTAATGCTTCCTAAATCAGCATATTCTTTCTGCCAAGTTTTAATAATGTTTTCAATATCGGCAACTTCCATTTCAGGAAGCGTTAAGTCGTGTCTTGGTGAAAAACAAACCACTCTCGAAATTCCTTGTTCAGGTTCTGCCTTAAAAAAGGTATGTTTAATATCTTCTTCAAAAATAATTTCATCTTGTTTTAAAGCGGCAAAATCATTGTCGAATACAAAACTGCTTTTGTACGCAGGATTGCTTACTCCGTTTGCACGAACATTTCCAGGACATAAATAACAAGTTGAATCGTGTTTAGGAAGTGTCTCAGTCGAAATGGTTTCGTTTTGACCCTGCCAAGGGCGTTTTGCACGATGAGGTGAAACTAAAACCCATTCATTGAGTAAAGGATTAAAACGTCTGTGAGGATCTTCGTTAATGTCAAAATTTTTCATTGTGTTGGTGTGGTATTTAAAGTAATGTTGTTCCGTTTGAGATTTTTACGTCGTAAAATTTTAATTCAATCCCAAATGTATTTAAATAAAGATTCGAAAACTTACTATTCACCTCATTTTCATGACCTTTTTTAATTAAATTAATGGTGCATCCGCCAAAACCGCCGCCCATTAAGCGAGAACCAATTATATTATTGTCAGCTTTTGCCGTATCAACAAGCATATCTAATTCGGCACAGCTTACTTCATATTCTTGAGATAAACCATAATGTGTTTCAAAAAGCAATTGTCCTAATTCTTCTATATTACCTTTGTCCAGCGCTTCGCAGGCTTTTATAACGCGATTAATTTCTTTTACGACATAATGAACTCTTTTAAAAACAGTTTCATTCATTTTGTCCTGAATACTTAAAAGTTGTTCTTCGGTACAATTTCTAAAACTTTTTACTTCAGGAAAATGACTTTTAATTATTGACAATCCTTGCTCACACTCTATTCTGCGTGTATTATATTCAGATGTAAAAAGAGAATGTTTAACATTGCTGTCAAATAAAACCAAAGAGTAATCTTTAAAATCAGCATTATGATAATGATAATCTAATGTGTTGCAGTCTAATTGAATAACTTTGTTTTCAAGACCAAGTACACTTGAAAACTGATCCATTATACCACAATTAATTCCCACCCAGTGTTCAGCTTTTTGTCCTAATAATGCTATGTCTACTTTTTCAATTTTTAAATCGAAAAGCTGTTTAATTCCGAAAATCATTCCACATTCTAAAGCTGCAGATGATGATAATCCTGAACCAACAGGGATATTACTGCTGAAAGCACAGTTAAAACCTTCAAATGAAAAGCCATTATCCTGCAGCTGTTTAATAACGCCTCGAATATAATTTGTCCAGACAATGTCGTTTAATTTTACTTCCTGAGTTAAATCAATTTCAAATTCCTCGTTTAAGTCGATGGCAATTATTTTTGATTTTTTGGAATTGTTTTTTTCCAAAGCAAAGCAAATTACTTTGTCAATTGCAGCAGGTAAAACATAACCATCATTATAGTCAATATGTTCGCCGATAATGTTGATTCTTCCTGGAGAAAGCACTATTTTTTCTGGTTTAGCCCCAAAAGATTTTTCAAAAAAAGCAGTGGTGTTTTGTATTAAAATGTCATTCATTATAATGTAATTGGTTTACCGTTTTTAGTTCAAAATTTCAAATTTATAAACGGTTTCTTGATTATATATTTCACCTTTCCTTAAAACCGAATTAGGAAAATGTGCTTGGTTGGGGGCATCTGGAAAATTTTGAGTCTCAAAGCAAATACCACTTGTTTTATGGTAAACAGCTTCGTTTTTTCCTTTTAAAATGTCAAAACAATTACCGCCTACATATATATGTACACTTGGCTGATTTGTATAAACGCTCATTTTTAGATTGTTTTTTGAACTAAATAAAGATGCTGAGGGATTATTGGTTTGATTGATAACAAAAGAATTATCGATTGAAGCCGGGCATTTTTTTTCACTTCTAAAATCAAATTCATGATTATTAAGATCAATAAATTTTCCAGTTGGAATATTCTCTTGGTCAGTTTCCAGCATTTTTTCGGCAGCAATAAAAACTTTTTGATCCAGAACACTGCCATCGTGACCATCTAGATTAAAATAACTATGATGCGTTAAATTTATAACAGTATCTTCTGTAGAAATTGCTTTATAATTTAATTTCAGCTCATTATTTTCTGTAAGCGTGTAAGTTAAGTCAACTTGTAATTCTCCGGGATAATTTTCATCAAGATCTTCACTTAAAAGACTAAATGTTATCGACGGATTTTCATTAGAAGTTTGACTGGTAACATTCCATATTTTTTTTCCAAAACCAATATTTCCACCATGTAAAGAGTTTCCGTTATTGTTTTTTGTTAATTGATATGTTTTTCCATTTAAAGAAAAAAGTCCTTTATGAATTCGTCCCGCATAACGGCCAACCGTTGTTCCAAAATAAGGAGCACTTGGTAAATTATAAGATTCTAAATAAGACTTTGGAGAGTCAAATCCCAAAACAACATCAACAATCTCGCCTTCAGAAATTGGAATCTGAAGAGAACTTACAGTTGCACCATAATTTAAAATCTCAACCTTCATTCCGTTTTTATTTGATAATTCGAAAGAACGAATTTTTTCGATCTCTGGTCCAAAATCAGAAAAATCGGCACTAGAAGTTTCTTTACTATGTGATTTGTTTATTGTTTTCATTAAAATTTTAGAAAAATGAAAGTCAAAAATAAAAACATTCTTTATTTTTGCATACCGGTACCTACCAGTTTTTGTGTAAATTTTTAAAGATCTTTATTTTATATGAACATTATTTCGATTCAAAACAACATTGGTCTGCCAAAATATAAGCAGATTATTCTTTCAATTGAAAAAGCAATTGAAGACGAAAAACTGGTTAAAGGTGACAGGCTGCCTTCTGTAAATAAAGTTTGTCTGGCATTTTCATTATCCCGAGATACCGTTTTGTTAGGATATGAAGAACTCAAAAAAAGAGGTATTATTTATGCTATTCCTGGAAAAGGATACTACGTTAAGAGTGTAGAAATCACGATTAAGCAGAAGATTTTTTTGTTGTTTGATGAATTGAATATTTTCAAGGAAGATATCTACAACTCCTTTTTAAACAATATTGGAAAAAATGTTCAGGTGGATATTTACTTTCATCATTTTAATAATGTTGTTTTTCAGAAATTGATTAATGACAGCAATGGGAATTATACGAAATACATTTTAATGCCAACAAATTTAAAAGATATAGTTGGTTCTATAAAAACCCTACCAGTGGGTGATGTTATTATACTGGATCAGACAAACGCAGACTTAAAATCGTATCCTGCAATTTATCAGAATCATCAAAAGGATATTTTTGAAGGATTAGAGAGGGGAAAAGAACGTTTGGCTAAATATCAGAAATTGATTTTGATTTTTCCAGGTTTCCGAGAACCAATAGGAATGAAAATGGGTTTTGAAGATTTTTGTACGGCACATAATTTTGAATCTGAAGTTATTGCCGAATTTACAAATAGAAAGATAAATGCAGGAGATTTGTACATTATACCTAATGATCGTGATTTGGTTCGGGTAATAGAAAGCGCCAGAGATCAAAATTTAAAACTGGGAACAGACTTCGGAATTATTTCTTATAATGAAACTCCTTTGAAAAAAGTTGTAGCCAGCGGAATTACAACAATCTCTACTCATTTTGAAGCGATGGGAAAAATTTTGGCAGAAATGGTCTTGAAAGGAAAAAAGGAGCAAATCGAAAACAAGTCCTCTTTAATAATGCGAAATTCTTTGTAGTAACTTATTAATGAATTTAACGTGTAGTTATTCATTGTATAGTTAAATCCTTCATTTGATTAAAAACTCTTTTATTAATTAATAAAAAAAATAAAGATGTTATTTTTTGTTTTTGAAGAATTATTTTGCTTACATTTGCAAATGTAAATTTTACACTTATTAATGTTTTAGCAGTTAGTGTTCATAATAACAGCTAAATACAAAGGTTAAAAGATAATAATTTTGTTTATTTTTTTTAATAGTAGTTTTATTGAAGAAAAAACCCTGAAAATTGTGGAATTTCAGGGTTTTGTTTTTTTTTATAAATTCAGAACGAAATCATTAAGTAATTTCTCTTCGTATTTTTCTTTATTAAAAGTGTACAAATACGATCCTTTTCTGGACGACTGCATGTCTTTCTCTTCAAGTTTATTTAAAATCTCAAGAGAGTTTATTTTACTAATGAAATTTCTTTTGTCTAATTCCTTACTTAAAATAGCTTCATATAATTCTAAAAGCTGACGCATGGTGAATTTTTCTGGAAGCAATTCAAAACCAATTGGTTTTATCGAAGTTTTATATCGCAGTCTTTTTATCGCATTTTGAACCATTTCGTTGTGGTCAAAAATTAAATTTGGTGCATCGTTAATTGGGAACCATTCGGCATGATAATTTTTAATTAGTTCAGCATTATGGTTTTCGATATTAATCAAGGCAAAATAAGAAACTGAAATGGTTCTTTCGACAGGATCACGATCAATTTCGCTGTAAGCATACAGCTGCTCCATATAAATATCGTTTAAACCAGTGTACGTATTTAATATTCTAATAGCTGCATTATCTAAAACTTCATCACGTTTTAAAAACCCTCCAATCAAGGACCATTTTCCTTTTTCAGGTTCAAAATCTCTTTTGATTAAAAGTATTTTTAGACCTTCACTGTCGAATCCAAAAATAATACAATCTACCGCTAGTAAAACCTTATCGGCAGAGCTATAACTGTTTAGCATATTTAATAATTTATTGGTAAAGATATAAACTTCCTAAATTGTTTCATAACTTATTAATGTAACATTTACACTTATGTAAAAATAGTACTAAAAGTATGAAATCACTATAATTTATTTTGGTATCTATAAATAGAATACAATTTCTCAATTTATTATTCTTTTTATTACCAAAATCAGGATCAAAGGTAAAAACATTTTTAAAAGAGAATTCGTATCAAGATGGATATTTTATTTTTAAAAATTCAAACCGTCAAAAAAAGCTGCAAACCCCCAGTATTTATTAGTTTTTTGTGGAATTTATAATTTTTAAACTTTTTATGAAAGCTGAATTAAAGTAAAAAAGCCGTTTGTTTAGGATAGTTTTCAAAAGCATAATTACGAAATCTGTTTTTTGCAACCAGTTGTTTTAGAATTTTAATTTGTTTTTGAGACTATTTTTTATTTAAATTTACAAATGTCAAAGAAACACTTATTCAAGATTTCAAGTGAAAAAAAGACAAAACTAAAAATGATCTCGATTGTAAAAAAGAAGAAATAGAAATCAATTTTTCTGTCTTTTTAGGTTTTGGTTTTAGAATAAAAGTAAGTTAAAAAAGAAAAAAATCGGATAAAATAGAGTTAGAAAAGCAGGTTGTGCTTTGCAGTTTTAGGTTTTAAGATGAGATAATCGCAATAGAATAAATGTTATTTGAACGTTTATTTTGTCTTTTTCTTCTAAAGAACTGTTTTAGTGCAATATCCGTAAAAAAAGACTGTATCTTTTTTATTAAGTGTTTTTTGTACACTTATAAATATTTATAAGTATATTTGTCACCATTAAAAATAAATTTCGAATGAAAAATTACGTAATAGGATTAGACTATGGAACAGATTCTGTTCGAGCGGTGCTTATAGATGCTGAAAATGGGCAGGAACTAGCATCGAATGTTTCTCATTACAAAAGATGGAAAAATAAGCAGTATTGCGACGCCTCTATAAATCAATTTCGTCAGCATCCTTTAGATCACATCGAAGGATTAGAAATCACGATTCAAACTGTTATAAAAGAAAGTAAAGTTGATCCTTCATTAGTGAAAGGAATTTGTATTGATACAACAGGATCTTCTCCAGTTCCAGTTACAAAAGACGGAACTCCATTAGCATTAACAAAAGGTTTTGAAGAAAATCCAAATGCTATGATGGTTTTATGGAAAGATCATACTTCGATAAATGAAGCAAACGAAATCAATGAACTGGCAGTAAGCTGGGGCGGAGAGGATGTTACAAAATATGTGGGTGGAATTTATTCATCAGAGTGGTTCTGGGCAAAAATTCTTCACATTGCAAGACAAGATGAAGCGGTTCGAAATGCAGCATACACTTGGATGGAACACTGCGATTTAATGACGTATTTATTAATCGAAAATAAAGATTTAAAAACATTCAAAAGAAGCCGTTGCGCTGCGGGTCACAAAGCCATGTGGCATACAGACTGGAACGGACTTCCGCCAGTTGAATTCTTGGAAAAATTACATCCGTATTTAGCGCAGCTTCGCGGTAATTTATACGATGAAACCTATACATCAGATTTATCAGCAGGAAATTTAAGCAAAGAATGGGCAGATCGTTTAGGACTTTCAACAGATACAGTTGTAGCCGTTGGAACTTTTGATGCACATTCTGGAGCTGTTGGTGCTAAAATTGGCGAGAATACTTTAGTTCGTGTAATGGGAACTTCAACTTGTGATATTCTAGTTGGTTCTTATGATGAAGTTGGAACAAAAACTGTTCGCGGAATTTGCGGACAAGTAGATGGTTCTGTAATTCCAGGATTTATTGGTCTTGAAGCAGGACAATCTGCTTTTGGAGATTTATTGGCTTGGTACAAGGAATTATTAATGTGGCCGACAGAACATTTATTAACAGCTTCAACTGTTTTAAATGATGCTCAAAAAGAACAATTAAGAGAAGAATTCAGCGATAAATTAATTGTAGAATTAACGAAAGAAGCGGAAAAAATTCCAGTTTCAGAAAGTCTTCCAATCGCTTTGGACTGGATTAACGGACGCAGAACTCCAGATGCAAACCAAGAAGTAAAAAGTGCGATTTCAAACCTTTCTTTAGGAACAAAAGCACCACATATTTTCAAAGCTTTAGTAAACGCAATTTGTTTTGGAGCCAAGAAAATTGTAGATCGTTTTGAAGAAGAAGGTGTGAAAATAGACAGCGTAATCGGAATTGGCGGTGTGGCTCGTAAATCTCCTTTTATTATGCAGACTTTGGCAAACGTTTTAAACAAGCCAATTAAAATTGCAGCTTCAGACCAAACTCCGGCTTTAGGAGCGGCGATTTACGCAGCTGTTGCAGCAGGAATTTATCCAAATGTAATCGAAGCAAGCCAAAAAATAGGAAGCGATTTTGATGGAGAATATTTCCCTCAATTAGATAAAGTGGCTGCGTATAACAAATTACTTATTGCTTACGATCAATTAAGTGCTTTTGAAGATCCATCTATTAAAATCAAAGAAAATGAGTTCTCAATATAAAGATTTAAAACAGGAATGTTACGAAGCCAATATGCAATTAAATGCATTGAATTTGGTTGTCTATACTTTTGGAAATGTGAGTGCTGTTGATCGAGAAAATGGTGTTTTTGCCATTAAACCGAGCGGCGTTCCCTACGAAGATTTAAAACCCGAAGATATCGTAATTGTTGATTTTGACAATAATGTTATCGAAGGAACCATGCGTCCGTCATCAGACACCAAAACGCATGCTTACTTGTATAAAAATTGGCCAAATATTGGAGGAGTTGCGCATACACACGCAACGTATTCTGTGGCTTGGGCACAATCGCAGCGAGATATTCCAATTTTCGGAACAACACATGCAGATCACTTAACAGCAGATATTCCGTGCGCTCCGCCAATGGCTGATTCGCTTATTGAAGGAAACTACGAACACAATACCGGAATTCAGATTTTGGATTGTTTCAAAGAAAAAAATCTTTCATACGAAGAAGTAGAAATGGTTTTGATTGGAAATCACGGTCCATTCGCTTGGGGAAAAAATGCAGCAAAAGCAGTTTATAACAGTAAAGTTCTGGAAGTTGTAGCCGAAATGGCGTACCTGACTTTGCAAATAAACCCAAATGCACCAAGATTAAAAGATTCATTAATAAAGAAACATTACAATCGTAAGCACGGAAAAGATTCGTATTACGGACAATAGAAATTTTGTTTCAGGTTTCAGGTTTTCTTTGTTTCAGGTTGTTGGAACGTAACTTGAAACCTGAAGCCTGAAACTTGAAACAAATAATAAATAACAAAAGTTTTCGGCATTTTAAGAACATGAAACTTGAAACAAAGAAAACTTGAAACAAAATAAATAACAAAATGATAGACATTTCTCAAAAGGAGGTTTGGTTTGTAGTAGGAAGCCAGGAATTATACGGTGAAGAAACATTAAGAAAAGTAGCAGAACATTCGCAAATCATTGCAAAAGGATTAGATGCTTCGTCTTCAATTCCTGTAAAAGTGGTTTACAAAGATGTGGTAAAATCACCATCTCAAATATTAGATGTTTGTTTGGCGGCGAATTCAGAGAAAAACTGTATCGGAATTATTGCTTGGATGCACACTTTCTCTCCAGCTAAAATGTGGATTGGCGGTTTGAGTATTTTGAAAAAGCCATTGTGTCATTTACATACACAATACAATGCTGAAATTCCGTGGGGAAGCATCGATATGGATTTCATGAACTTGAACCAATCGGCTCACGGAGATCGTGAATTTGGTTTCATTATGTCTAGATTACGTAAAAAGCGTAAAGTTGTAGTTGGGCATTGGGAAGATGAAAGAGTTCATAAAAAAATAGGAATTTGGTCAAGAGTCGTTCTTGGATGGGATGAACTTCAAAATCTAAAAGTAGCTCGTATTGGAGACAATATGCGTGAAGTTGCCGTTACAGATGGTGATAAAGTAGAAGCTCAGATTCGTTTCGGAATGTCGGTAAACGGATACGATTCTTCAGATGTGACAAAACATATCGAAAAAATAACAGAGAAAGAATTAGCTGATTTATTAGCGGTTTACGAACAATCATATGCTTTGACTGATTCTTTAAAAGAGGGCGGAGCACAAAGAAGTTCTTTGGTTGAAGCAGCAAAAATCGAATTAGGTTTGAGAGCTTTCCTTGAAGAAGGAGGATTTGGCGCTTTTACAGATACGTTTGAAAATCTTGGAGCTTGGAAACAATTACCAGGAATTGCAACACAAAGATTAATGGCCGACGGTTATGGTTTTGGAGGTGAAGGAGATTGGAAAACGGCTGCAATGGTAAGAGCTTTAAAAGTTATGAATATTGGTCTTGAAGGAGGAACTTCTTTCATGGAAGATTATACGTACCACTTCACACCACAAAAATCATATGTTTTAGGATCACATATGTTAGAAATTTGTCCTTCTATTGCCGACGGAAAGCCTTCTTGTGAAGTACATCCTTTAGGAATTGGCGGAAAAGAAGATCCAGCTCGTTTAGTATTTAATTCTCCTGCCGGAGATGCAATCAATGTTTCTTTGGTTGATATGGGAACGCGTTTCCGTTTAATTGTTAACGAAGTGGAAGCGATTAAACCATTAGCTGAATTGCCAAAATTACCAGTTGCCAGAGTTTTATGGGATTGTAAACCAAACCTTGATATTGCAGCAACTGCTTGGATTTTAGCAGGTGGAGCTCATCACACTGTTTACAGCCAATCGATAACAACTGAATATATGGAAGATTTTGCGGATATCGCAGGAATCGAATTATTGGTTATTGATGAAAAAACGACTGTTAGGGAGTTTAAAGATAAGATTAATGCGAATGAAGCTTATTTTCATTTGTTTCAACATGGACTTTAATTAAAGGTACAAAGGTTCAAAGAGGCAAAGGTTCAGAGGTTTTAATTTTGTTGTTTTTGATTTTTTCATATCTTACATTTCACTTTTACAATTAAAAAAAATATTTATGAATGTATTAAAACGTTGTGTTTTTGGAATCGGCCTGTTAAGTCTGGCTTTAGTTTCAGTTCAATGCAAAAGCGATAAAAAAATGGATGCTACAGTTTCAGATCAAAAAGCAGCAGTAACGATTGAAAAATCATCTTACGGAACAACTGCAAAAGGGGAAAAAATCGACAGTTATAAGTTGAAAAACCAAAACGGAATGGAAGTAGATATCATCACTTTTGGTGGTATTATTACTGATTTGAAAGTTCCTAATAAAGAAGGTGTTTCTGAAAATGTTGTAATTGGATTTAATTCTTTGGCACAGTACGAAAAAGAGAATCCGTTTTTTGGAGCTTTAATTGGAAGATATGGAAACCGAATTGCGAAAGGAAAATTTTCTTTGGATGGAAAAGAGTATCAATTAGCTATAAATAATGCGCCAAATGCTTTGCACGGAGGACCGAATGGTTTTTTTAAAGTGGTTTGGAAGGCAGATGAGGTTAAATCTGGAGAAACAGCTTCTTTAAAATTATCATATTTAAGTAAAGATATGGAAGAAGGTTATCCAGGAAATTTACAAGTTTTTGTGACTTATACATTGACAAATGATAATCAATTAGAAGTTTTGTATGAAGCAGCAACTGATAAGAAAACGGTTGTAAACTTAACGCAGCATTCGTATTTCAATTTATCTGCAGATTTTTCTAAAACAATCTTAGATCACGAATTGACATTAAATGCGGATAAAATTGTTCCAGTTGATGCGACTTTAATTCCAACAGGAAAATTGGAAGATGTTGCTAATACACCTTTTGATTTTAGAACACCAAAATTGGTTGGTAAAGACATCGAAGCTAAAAACGAACAATTAGAAAGAGGAAAAGGTTACGATCACTGTTGGGTATTGAATAATCCTGAAAAAGGAAAAACAATTATTGCAAAAGTATATCACGCAGCAAGCGGAAGAGTTTTAGAAATGACAACTGATGAGCCTGGAATTCAGTTTTACTCAGGGAATTTCCTTGACGGAACTTTGCCAACACGCGACGGAAAAACATACGGACACAGAACGGGATTATGTCTGGAAACAGAGCATTATCCAGATTCTCCAAATCAGAAAAATTTCCCAACAACGGTTTTAAACCCGGGAGAAAATTATAAAACTAAAACTACTTTTAAATTTTCAGTAAAGAAATAGTTTTGGAATTTGTTAATTAGTTCAGTTCTCTAAAAACCTCGAAAGTATTGCTTTCGAGGTTTTTTTATGAAAGTACTAGTAGAAACAAAGAATTTGCTCATTTTTGTCATTTCGATCCCGAAGCCTCGGGAGAGAAATCTCCGCGAGTAACTCGCCAAAGATTTGAGAATTCCTTTGCGGAGCTTCTTATGAAGATTTCTCTCCCGAGGCTTCGGGATCGAAATGATAAGATTGTGGATGAAACTTTGTGACTTCGTTCCCGATAAACTATTGGGATTGCGAGATTAATTGATTCGAAAAAGAAAAAACTTAACTTAGCAATAAAAAGCAAAATGAAACATTTATTTAAGGCAGAATTAAACTGGACTTCAAAAAAAGAAGAAAATCCAACTTCAAAAACTTACAGCAGAAGTCATCAAATTAAAATTGAAGGCAAGCCAGTTTTGGATGTTTCTGCAGCAAAAGCATTCAAAGGAGATCCCGCATTATATAATCCTGAAGATTTATTGTTAAGCAGTTTGGTTTCCTGTCACATGATGTCGTACTTATATGTTTGTTCTCAAAACGGAATAGAAGTTCTCGAGTATGTAGACAACGCCGAAGCAACGCTTGAAGTTTCTACAGATGGAAGAGGACGTTTTGTTGAGGTTTGTTTAAAGCCAAAAGTAAAAATCTCAAATCCAAGTCAAATTGAATTGGCTTTAGAGTTGCATTTTAAAGCAAACCAATTGTGTTTTATAGCAAATTCGTGCAATTTTCCTGTTTTGCATGATGCGAGTTGTGAGGTTTTCACCATATAAGTGATGTAAGTTTATTTAAATACAGAGCTTTAAACGTGAAGTAATATTTTCTTATATGACTTATATGGTTTAAAAAATACCATAAAAAAACCTCTTCATTGCTGAAGAGGTTTTACGTACCCGGAGCCGGAGTCCGTTAATACTTTAGTTATTTTCACCTGTCTTTAGTGTTCTTTTTATTGCTATATTTGAGATAGATATAGTGCGGAAAGGATTTTTTTCTTAGTTTTTTCAACTTTTAAAATCAAAATAAACCACCTTTTTAGCCACCCTTTATTATAATTTAATCCGTTTTAGCTAGAATGAAAGTGATTTTTGAACTAAGGAAAGAGAAAATAACATCAAATGGACTAATCCCAATTCAGTTTGTTGTTAGAGCTGAAGGAATTAGAATAAGAAAGAATGTAGGTGTTAGTACCAAAGAAATCTATTGGACAGGCTCAAGAATAAAACCTAATCTAAAAAAGGAAGAAAATAATAATTATCAATTCATTAATGATGAATTACAAAGAATTGAATCGAAAGTAAATGATGTTTTTTTCTTTTTCAGGGCAAATAAGATACCTTTCTCAAAAGAAAAATTCTTGGAGCAGTATGAATCCAAAGAAACCAAAATAAACTCTGAATTTGATTTTTTTGAATGTTTTGGTGAATATTTATTGTCGGGTTCATTATCCAAAGCCTATAACACAATAAAAGCGCAGAAAACAATAAAAGGTTATTTACAATCTTTTCAGAATGAAACAGGGTTCAAAATTTCATTTAATAAAATTGATAATATTTTTTATGAAGAATTAATGAAATATTCTTTTTTCGAGAAGAAGATTAAGAATAACTATTTCGCAAAGATAATAGCCGTTTTAAAGTCCTTTTTAAAGTGGTGTACAGACAAAGGTTACAACAATCTTAGAGAATTTGAGAAGTTTAAAGGAATAGAGCATGATGTTGATATTATTTATCTTACGCATGATGAATTAATGCAGTTGTATAATTATGACTTCGAAAATTCAAGACTAAACCACACTAAAGACTTTTATTGTATGGGTTGTTTTACTGGACTTCGATTTTCCGATTTGTCACAGTTACATCAAGCAAATATTACGGAAACTCATATTAATATCTCAATTCAAAAAACAAAAACTCAAAACCACATTATAAGACTGAATAAGTTTTCTAAAGAGATATTAGATAAATATCAAGGAACAATCTATGAACCATTGCCCTCTATATCAATGCAAAAATTTAATGATTACATTAAAGAATGTTGTCAGATAGTTGGAATTAATAAACCGACAACAATAACAGGATTCATAGGAACAAAGAAAATTCAGAATACATTACCTAAATATCAATTAATTACTAGTCATACAGCCCGAAAAACCTTTATCACAAATTCTTTATTACTTGGCATGGAACCGAAAGCAATTAAAAAGATTGCGAATATTAAAAAAGATGCTGTTTTAGATAAATATATGAAGATTACAGAAGAGTACACTGATGAACAAATGGACAAATGGAACAATTATGAGAAATAGTAAAAACAATGAAAATGAATTAGGATTGAAAGAAAAATATCCTAAAATATTGATTGAATTTGAAAATATTGTTCGTGATGGCAGAAAATACAATCTAATAGATAGATTTTTTCATTATTCAATAGAAGAAATAAAAATGTTAGAGAATATCGATAAACAGGATTTAACCAAAAATATAAAAAATGATATTTTAAAAGAGATTGAAAATATCTTCTCTGAATTAAGAATAAACCTTATTAATAAGATAAAATATTGTTTTGGACTGCATTCCTTTTCAAGTTATTTAAATAATAGAAAAACAACGATCTTCGACAACCCTTCACTACTAGGAATTTCTCCGTTTTTATTTGACCAGTTCGAATGGGAATGCGTAATTATTAATGAAATTAAGAAGAGTGGATATCGTATAACGAATCTATATAATGTTGAAAAAATGATTACCAATAATCTAGAAGAAGCTCTGTTTCGATTGGATAAAGAAGAATTTGTTTGTCTTTATGGATGGAATAAAAAAAGTATGTCAGCAAATGAGTTGTTTTATTTGATCCGAAGCAGAATGTTTGAAACTGCTAGAAAATCAAAATCTCCTGAGCTTGTTGTTAAAGAACTAATTAAAAAACATACTGTTATAAACGCTCAAAAAATTAGTTTGACAGGAAATTTTAATGAAGGAAAATTGATTAATAAGATTTTTGAAGGATTTGGTGTTAAAAATATCAAATTAAGTAATGATGAAAAAAATGACATTAGAGCTTTTGTAAGCCAGAATTTTAAAAATTCAGCGGGTAAAAGCTTAAAACATCGTGAAATAATAAATAAATCTTTTTTCAATCTTCATATAAAATTATTCAAAAATATTCTAATTGCTAATAGGAAAGCACTTAGATGTGAGCGAAAAGACATTGCAAGAATAATAAACAAAACTCTTCCCGAATTAGGAGAACTAAAAACCATTGAAAATTACTAAAATTTAAATTAAAAAGAGTTTTCTAAAACTTAAAAACTACAATATAACTTACTTATTTTTAATTGATTAGGCTTAAATTTTAAAGATTTTAAAATTTAAGCCTTTTCTTATTTGGAATTTTACAGTGTTAATAAAATCATTAATACTAACTAAAAATAAGTAAAGCTATGTCGGTACTATTGTATTCCCACAGTAAACAAGATTTAGAAAAAGTTGTAGAAATAATCCTTAGTAAAGTACAGAATCTTCAACTTTCAAAATCTTCAAATGAGTCTCAGAAAGAAGACCTAATTTCCCAAAAAGAAGCTTGCAAATTTTTAAATATTTCCCTTCCGACTATTATTACCTGGAGAAAAGAGAAAGATTTACCACACTACAATTATAACGGAAGATATTTCTATTCTGAGAAAGAGCTTCTAGAATATGGCAAAAAACATAATCACAAGTAAGGTTTTGTTTACCTGTTACCTCATTTTTAATCTAAAATCATTTTTTATGGAAACTAAAACAATCAAATTGTTAGTACTTGTAAGCGTATTTCTTTCACTTGCAATAGTTCAAATTTTCTTCTTGTTTAACTATGAATATAAGCCTTTTCCCTTAGTGCCAGCATTTGCAATCTTAAACAGCATTGTTATTATCCTTTATTAAAAAGCCATAACGAACAATTTAAAAGAAAACTAGTAAAAGAAAAAAGACGTAAAAACACCTCGCTAAAAGCTTTTTACGTCTATGATAATTTTTCTAATTGAAGACGATGCAAATTTATGCAAAGTTTTCCATATCAGTATAGTTAAATGGAAAATAAAAAAGAAGAAGATGGTGATTTTGTATCGAACATTTTCGAAATGACTGAAAATTACTTCAAAAGATATGAGTTTAGATATAATGAAATCGCATTAGATGTTGAGTATAAATCTAAAAAAGATAAAGAATTTAAATCTGTAAACGAAAACTCCTTGTACATAGAGTTACAAAAGGCAGGTATAAAAATATCTATTTCTAATCTTTTAGCACTTCTACGAAGTGATTATGTGGCAAAATTCAACCCTATCAAAGAATATTTTTTGACTTTGCCTGAATGGGATAAACAACCACACATTCAAAAATTATGTAGCTATCTAACTACCAATGATCAAAAACAATTTGAATATCATTTTATAAAATGGTTGGTCCGTTGTGTAAAATGTGTGTTTGATGAAGAATATTTTAACAAACAAGCTTTTGTAATAGTACAAAAAGCACAAAGCAGTGGAAAAACATCGTTTTGTAGATTTATCTGCCCACCCGCCTTAAAAAATTATATAGCAGAAGATATTTCAAACGATAAAGATGCTCGAATTCTATTAGCAAAGAACTTTCTAATAAACTTAGATGAGCTAGCTGTTTTATCAAAACAAGAAATTAACCATCTAAAAGCCTATTTCACAAAAACAGTTATTAATGAACGATTACCCTATGATCGCAAAAACACCATTTTATCAAGAATATGTTCATTCATTGGGAGCACCAATCAAGCTACTTTCTTAAACGACGAATCTGGAAGCGTGCGTTGGTTATGCTTTGAACTCACAGAACAAATAAATTTTGCATATAGTAAAGATATTGACATCAATAAAGTTTGGGCGCAAGCTTATGCTCTGTTGAAAACAGATTTTAATTGCGAATTGTCAAAAAAAGACATTGAAGATAACGAGAAACGAAATTCTAAATATAAAACGTTATCCGCAGAACACGAAATTATAAGTAAGTATTTCAAAATACCCGAAGATCCAAAGGAAGCTCAGTTTATGACCTCAAGTGATGTGTTGCATTATTTATCAATTAAATACCCTAAACTCAATCATATTAATATAGGCAAAGCTATGACAGGATTAGGCTTTGAAAGAGTTAAAGACAGAGGAAGACAGATTTATGGCTATATGGTTATACCCTTACCTCTATTTCCAATGAATTAAAACCAACAGAAAAGACTCTTTATATCTTACCTAGTTACCTAAAATTCATTAAAACCTTATAAACACAAGCATTCTCTAGGTAACTTAATAAAGTTTAATCTTACCTAAAGTTACCTAAGTTACCTAAAATGATAATGCAATAATAATCAGTTATTTATGAGGTTATTGGGTAAGATAGGTAAGATCATAAAAAAAGCTCAAATCATCTTACTGCCCTTGTTAATACTGGTTTAGGTAAGTAGGTAAGAAGAAAACGTAAAAAACAGGTTAGCCTTTTAGCTTTTGAAAAGAAAAAAACTAATCAATATCAGTTTAACTCATAAAATTACAGCCATGAATACGATACAAGCAAAAGAAATATTAATAGAAAAAGTTCTTCAAAATTTAGGCTGTGAGCCGACAAAATCTAATGAAAATGAATCTTGGTATCTAAGTCCGTTTAGGATTGAGAAAACAGCTTCTTTTAAACTAAATAGAAAGATTAATCGATGGTTTGACCACGGCGAACAAAAAGGAGGTAATGTAATTGACTTTGTAATTGAAAAATTCGGATTTAATGTTACTGAAGCTTTGTGTTATTTAGAAAAGTTTGATTCATTTTTTTCTTTTCAAAAGCAAGTTTTTGAGACTCCAACTAAAGAGCAAAACAATGAGAATAATATCGAAAAAACAATCCCAATTAAGCATTTGGCATTAATTCAATATTTAAAAAGCAGAGGCATTACCAAGTTTCAAACAGAGAACAATTTAAAAGAGGTTCATTATACCATCAACCACAAGAAATATTTTGCGATAGGATTTGAAAACAGAAGTGGTGGTTTTGAAATTCGCTCAAAGTATGCGAAAATCTGTTTAGGTAAAAAAGATGTTACTATAATTCCAAACCAATCTCAAATATTAAGAGTGCATGAAGGCTTTTTTGATTACCTCTCCTTTAGTCAAATCAGAGTTAATAAAAAGCTGGAGCAATCGGATTATCTCATTTTAAATTCTGTCGCATTGATAACTAAAAACTTATCAGTTTTGGAAAACTACCAAACAATTGAATTGTATTTAGATAATGACACTACAGGAAATAAATACACAGAAATTATCAAAGAAGCTTTTCCAAATTCAATTGATTGTAGAGGAAAATATAAAGGATACAAAGACCTGAATGAGTGGTTTTCAATATATGAATTAGAAATCAAATATTAGAAAAAATGGAACTAGCGAACATAAATATTTACATCCAAACTTTATTGGTTGAGAATTTAAACTTCACGAATGAGGGGCTCAAAAACAATGAGAAATTGATTCGATTTGCTAATGATGTAATGAGGGATGACTTTTTAAAATTTATTATTGATGTGCAATGTACTGTCGATGAAAAAGCAATTGAAAACCCCGCTGGATATTTCATTGGAGCTTTAAAAAATGAACTAAAACGAAGAGGTTTTCCAAAAGGAAAATAATCTAATTCCAAGATTTGACCGAATTTATATGCACATAGTGATATACGCAAAGTTTAGAATTTCAAGATGTGTTTTCCGCTATCGCTACAAACATATCTTGCATTTTCTCCCGATGGTCGCAAATGAAAAACACAACAATTAAAATCATGATTATGAGTCAAGCAAGAACAAAAATTATAATGTTCAGAACTACAACCATTGAGAAGAAAATCATTGAAAAAAAAGCAAAAAATCGAAAAATGAATACTGCTAGTTTTTGCAGAATGGTAGCCTTAGAACGTAAAAATAAATCTGTTTTTACGGAGGAAGAATTAAAAGCTTTTGAAAATCTACATTACATACGAAATGGTTTTGTCAAAATTAATAACCTTCTAAAAGATAAAGATTCTTTGTTTGCCTCTGAGGTAATGAAAACAGTTAAACAAACTGATTCAGTTTTAAAAATTTTTAGTGATGGTAGGCAAAGCTAAAAGCATCGGACACACATCAAATGCAATTGACTATGGAAAAGACAAATTGAATGCCGAAGAAATCACTAGGCACAATGTAATTGGTAGTACTGGATTAGAAATTGAAAATGAGTTTAAGATATATCAAAATCTAAATTCTAATACGAGACTAAATACTATCTCAGTTGTACTAAGTCCAGAGCCTGAAGACGGAAGAAAATTAACAAACGAAGATTTTAAGCAAATCACCGAAAGTTATCTTGAAAAAATGAATTTAAAAGAGCACCAGCATATTGCCTACGTTCATAAAGATAGAGACCACAACCATTTACATATATATGTAAACCGAATTGACAACAAAGGCAATGCCTATAAAGACTCCTTTATCGGGAAAAAGACTTCTCAAAAAGCTAATGAAATAGCGAAAGAAAAAGGATTGATTTCAGCAAGGGACAGGATGTTTCAAAACATTGAAAAAAACAGAAATGAGCTAAAAGAAATCAAAGTGGAAATCTATAAAAAGCATCAGGAAGTTTTAAAGCAAAACCCTCAAAGCTTTCAAAATTGGATTAATCAAATGGATTTAAAAGGATTAGAAGTAAAACCAACCATAAATAAACAAGGGCAGATTCAAGGTTTTAGGATTTTAGACAAGGAAACAAAAAATGATTTTAAAGCTAGTGAAATACACCGTTCTATGTCAGCTAGCAATTTGATAAAAAGTGGCTTAAAAAACGACTTAAATCACAATCTCGATACTACCCTGAAACGTGTACAAGGAAACAAGATATCAAAAAGCCATTCCAATAAAAACTTAGTCAACACAATTCCGAAAGAAATTAAAAAAGAAATAAGTCAATTCAGTAGGAATGGAACTAAATCAGTTGCTCAAGTATTAGGAAAACAGAAAATTACTAAAGAGGAATTTAAATATATAAAAGATGTACAGAATCCACTGATAAAGGTCGAGATGAAAAATACTGAAGAAGAACGTTTAGACTCAATTTCAAAAGACATTGAATACGCAAAAAACCTTCAAAAACTTGAAGACTCTCTAATAGAAAAACCAAACAATAATTTAAAATTAGAATTAGATAGATGAAAAACATAGAAATAGTTGCGGAAATCATCGCTGATGAAACTAAAAAACTAGAAAAATTAGTTTCGGAGCAATCAAGTTTAGTACAGGAGTTTTCTATCTGTATGGACAAAGCGGAAAAAATTGAAATACAGCCAAGAACTGAGCGTCTTGAAGAAATTATATCGCACTGGAATCAGCTATTTACAGCTCAAAAAAATCAAATTCAAGAGTTACAGCATAATCAAGATAACGAAAACAAAAAACAAAGATTAGGAACATACATTTTACTGATTTTGACAATAATCTTACTGTTTTCAATTCTATTAATATTAATATTTAAAACGATATAACATGGCAGATCACGGGTTTAGCATCGGGGAAGTAAACACACTTGTAGGTATTATTGGTAAAATTTTAAAAGCAATTTTTCTTATTTCTGTAGTGTCAAGTGTAATACTTTTGGAAACCCATTTATTTGGGTTCTCTATAACTAATTTGTGGACTGATTCTTATAATTTTCAATTAAAGGAATTAAAGCCAAATTACTTTGCAAATGGATATAATAACTTCTTGTATCTGTTTTCAAAATTTGTAGCTAGTAAGATGCCATATTGGGCAAATTTTGGAGTGATTTTATGTATTCCCTCGATAGTTTATGTTTCATTTTATCATGCCAAACAAAAGCGATTTCCAAGAGTGATTATCAGTACTATAATCAACAATATTTTAATCATTTTTTTGATTGCAATGTCAGGAAAATTATTGAGCACACTTATTGGAGATTCTGGGGCACTAATCTGTATAACTCCTGTTTTTTATGCGATTTATCTATTAAAATTTAAAAACCTAAAGAAAACATCTCAAACCGAAAAATTTAATAAGGTTAAAGAAAAGTCCAAAAAAGATGACGGCTTCACTTTCAAAACAAATAAAGGTGAAATAAACTTAGATAATCCGTACAGGGGAATCTATATTCAGGGTGGAGCAGGTTCAGGAAAATCAGCTAGTATTTTTGAACCTGTCATTCAGCAGATTGGAGAAAAAGGCTTTACAGGAGTATTGTATGATTTTAAAAGTCCCGAACTCACCGAAAAAATTTTCTTAAGTTATGAAAACACTTCAATAAAAGTCAAAAATATCGATTTTAAGCACCCTTTATTAAGTGACAGAGTGAATCCCATACATCCAAAATATTTAACCAAAATTGCGATCGCAAATGAGTATAGTCAGGTTATTATCAACAATCTTTTGCCTGAATCAATTAAGAAAATGGATTTTTGGCTTGGTAGTGCCAAGAATATTTTAGTATCTGTCATTTGGTGGTTAAGACAAAAGCATCCCGATATATGTACGCTACCACATGTGATATCATTTATAGTACAAACTTCATTTGATGTTTTAGTTCAGAAGATATCGGAAGACCCCGAAGCAAAAGGTATGTTAGCTGCATTGCAGGAATCTATTGATAGAAATGCAGACCGTACAATTGCAGGAATGCTAGCAACCCTTCAAAATGCTTTATCTATTCTTAATGCTCCTGATGTTTTTTGGATTCTGTCAAGCAACGATATTGATTTGCATTTAAATAACCCCAAGAACCCTCAATTTCTATGTATTGGGAATGACAGTACATTACCTACCGTCTACACTCCTGCAATCTCGCTTATTATTTCTGTAGCACTTAGGCAAATGAATCAACCAAATCAGCAAAAATCAGTTGTGTTATTAGACGAGGCTCCAACAATTTTCATTCCAAATATTGAACAAATTCCTGCTACAGCAAGGAGCAATAAAATCTCTACAATATTTGGAGTCCAAGATTATGCTCAATTAGCAGATAAATACGGCGAAGGAAAAGCTCAAGTTGTTATTTCAAACCTAGGGAATCAGTTCTTTGGTAGGACTACCAATTATAAAACAGCGGAAGCAGTTCAAAATATTTTTAGTAAAAAAGATGAAGTATTTACATCAAAAAGTTCAGGCGATGGCACCAGTGGCAAATTCGTCCATTTGGGGAGTAATACCAGTTCAGGTACTAGCGAAAATATACAAGAACGAAATCGTGTAAAAATTAGCGACATAGTCAATTTAGCGCAAGGAGAGTTCTACGGTATTATAGCTGAAGGAAGCCCGAGAGAATTTTTAAAAACTCAATTTTTAAGAGACGAGATAAAAGGGAAATATATCAATCAGAAAATCCCAATAAGCGAAAGCATAATGCAAGAGAATTACTTTAAAATCATTGCAGAATGCAAAGAAATAATTTCAAGTTAAAAATTTTTAAATCAATTATAAATTAAAAACAATCAGAAAAATGAAAAGAACGAAATTGTTATTAGGAGCACTATTAATAAGTGCTGTAGGATATTCTCAGACCTACAAAAATGCTTTTGGTGTTAGCATTGGGGCAACACAGGATGGTTACGGTGTTATGCTTAGTCATAATTATTTCATCAACGATAGAAACTCAATTTCGGCTTCTATTCTTGCAACCGATGCTAAATACAAAGTCGGAGAAGATAAAATAGGTTACAACGACATTACGCTTAATTTGGGGTATTCTGTTCCCTTGTATCTTACTCAAAACAGAAAATTTGGGGTTGTCTTCGGGAGCGGTGTAGTACTTGGCTACGAAATAGTGAACGGTAACAAAGATTTAAATTTAAGCAATGGAAGTTTGATTTTGGACGAATCAAAATTCATTTACGGGGCTTATATGGGATTAGACTTTGACTACCTTATTAATGATAGAACAACGCTTTTCATAAAAGTAAACGAGTATTATCATGCTAATTCAGATCTAGGAAAATTTGTTCCGTTTGCAGGAATTGGATTAAGATATTATACCAATTAAATAGATTAAGTAAACAATATAATTATATATAATAAAGATGAAAAAAAATATTAGAAAAATCGGAATATTAATGATAATATTTTCTTTAATGGCTTGCACCAAAGAAGTAGATGTTTTAGAGCCAAAACTAGCAGGCTCTTACAAAATTAAATCAATTATAACAGATTTACCTGTTGATTTAGACAACGATGGAGTTGCTAATACAGATATGAGTAAAGAAAAAGACCGTGGCTATTGTCGTTTTGATGATACTTTTTCGTTTAATAATGGTAATAAAGGAATTTGGGCTGATGGTTCTGATATTTGTAGCAATGCCTTAGAGCCTTCTGACGATTATTTTAATTACATCTATGACAAGGCAAAAAAAACTATTTCTATGGAAATATTTCACAAAGGACAAAAGGAAAGTGAGTTTTTAGAACTTACAGACGTTTTTGTCAGCTACAAGGACGGAAGACAAACACTTAAATTTAGTTTCTACGACGAACGTTATACTAACAGAATAGTAACGTACTATCTTGAATCTGAATAAACAGGATAATTAATAAATATGCTTTTTCAATTAAACTCTTTTAATTGAAAAGGCATATTGAGTTTTTGCACCATACAAGATTGCCAAAAGTGAATGCACATTTGCACTCGTAAGATTAAAAAAATAAAATTCTGATTACTTATATCAATTATTATAATGAATAAAGATTTAAAAAACAGTACTAGTTTTTTAACCTCAAAAGAAGATGAAAAAATCGTTGGATATACTACAAGGGGAACTCCTTTAACTGTTTCTGAATATAAAGAAAAGATACAAAATCGTATTGATGCTGTGAAAAATGGAATAGCGAAAACATTTACTTCCGAAGAAGTATTAAATCATATTCTTAAAAGATGATTATTTAAAATATACTGTATAAATAATTACTATAATTTATATTTACAACATTAACCTAAAAAAAATCACAATTTTACAGATCTATGGATGATTCAAATATTATAGCATTAGTATTAGGAGGAATAGGCTTTATAATTTCAATTGTTAGCCTACTATTTTCCCCAAAAATAGCTTTGAAATCAAAACGATTGGAAAAGAGGCTTGAATATAGATTCGAATTATTTCAGAAAATATTAGAGTTATGGGAGTTTACTAATCAATCTGCTATAAAGCATGATGTTAGACCTATATTATCTGAAATTAATAAACTAATTCAATTGTATGGGTATAATTCCGAAATTAATTCGTTCAAAGAATTAGTGAGTTTTTATAATTACTATGCTCAAAATCAAGATGAAGATAGCAGGCAAAAACTTATGACAAAATTTAATGATTTTTTTTCAATCTCTTTTAATGCGTATAGAAAAGAAATTATTTTAGAGAAATTAGTAGATTGATATTTTTTGCATCTCATAGTCAGTTCTAATGATTGCGAAAATGGTTTGCGTGAATAAATAACGTGAAAAGCTATTCCGGATCTTTTCTTCAGGAAGGCAAAATAACGTTAAAACGAGAACCAGGAACAAGCTGCAGAAACACAAAATAACGTGAAAACACAAAAAGTGTTTACAGCTGGCCAATTAAGAATTATGAAAACAAGTTTTATGAAAACAAAAGCGTTTATTGAAATAGGTAATGACGGAACTTATAGCGTGTATATTGAAAATAGTACCTTGAATTACGGTATACACGGAACTGGTAAAACTGTAAAAGAAGCTGTAGAGGATTTTTTAAATTCATATCAGGAAATGAAAGATTTTTATAATGAAAAGGGGAAGGAGTTTATCGAAACAACTTTTGAGTTTCAGTTCGATGTGGCTTCTTTTCTAAAGTATATGGAGATATTTCATGCAGAATCAGACATACTCGAAGATGATGAATTAGGTTTATTGATTAAAGATTTTGAGAGTAAAGATTATTTAACGGTTGAAAGGGTTCTAAAAGCGCTAAATGTTAACTTAGTTGAGAATGATAACATTTTAGATAATATTAAAACAGGGTTGGAAGAAATGAAATTCTTTAAAAATGGAAATTTAAAAACGACTCCAGCTAAAGATTTTCTAAATGAATTATAAAATAGAATTATCCTTAAAAATGCACATTTACACTCGTAGAATAAAATAGATATTCTCTAACTTGTCTGAAATTAATTATTTGAAACCAAGATATTTATTATATTAGCTTGAATGAATTAGTAAATTTATGACACGAAGCTTGTAGGGTATAATATTATACTGTTTTATGGTTCGTATAAATAATTTATGCACAAGTTAAAAATAGATGATGCAAAAAATACTTTTAGAAGTCAAAAAAAAAGCGGAGAAAAAATTACGCAAATGCATGTTTGATAATTGTTCTAATCAAGCAATCAAATCCCACGTATTGCAAAAAAATGGAATTCTTCGAGAAATTTCTGAAAACAATCATTTAATACAATTGGTCTCAGCAAATCCATTTGAAATGCAAGAAAAAGGGATTTCAGATTTCAAATTAGTTGGTATAAATGATGTTTATACTTTTAAGGGATTTTGTAGTGACCATGATTCGGAAGTATTTAAATCAATCGAAAATGAAAATGAAATTGATTTTCAAAATAAAGCTCAACAAGCATTGTTTTGTTATCGTGGATTATGCCAAGAGATTAGGCGAAAAGAGATTGCAAATGAATGGATTATTGATTTAAAACCACATTTTCCTTATCAATATTTGTCGTTGATTACTTCACTGTCTGATGGCTTTATTGATGGTATAAGCAATTTAACTTTTTTTAAAACTGAATTAGAAAAATGCATAATTTCCTCCAATTATGATCAATTTATTTTTGAAACTATAAAAATTCCTAAAATAGATCTATGTGTTTCAGTTCCTCTAAATATTGGAAATCTTGAAATTCCAAAAGATAACGATTATGAAAAATGGAGAAATGAAAATAAAATTGTTCCAACCTCATTCATCAATTTATTTCCGAAAGAAAATGAAAATTATGTAATAATCGGGTTTCATAAAGACTACCCTTGTAATTGGACCAGTAATTTTATCGAAATAATGAAAACAGCTAATCGAGAAGAAATTTTTAAAGAAATTAGTGATTTATTGACTTTGCGATTAGAATTTTGGACAATGTCTAAATCGCTTTTTGATAAAATACCGCAAATAAAGATTGCCGAATATAAATTTCTATTTTCACAAAATGTATTCGATCATAGTCCTGAGCTAAAAACTGATCTAAATTTTTTTGAAAACATATAGCTAAGTGCCTAAAAAATAGTTCTGATTGTTTTTTGGAATTTGTAGGTACAAGATAAATAATCCCAAGAGAGGGGCTAACAAGTGTATTATGAAAGATATGTACGAAGATGTTAAGACTGGAATTGACCGATTTATATTGCAACAAAAAAATTGTTGTAAAATTGGTTGTGCATTTTGTTGTTATCAGACAATTGAAGTAATAGATATTGAAATTGATGCAATCAAAGATTTCTTAGTCAATAAAATTGATGAAATAACAAAAGAGAAAATAAAAGAAAACTTAAAAGAGTATTTCATTTTTTTTAATAAAAACACTCCCAATAATAAAATTTTAGATGAACATGATTTAATTAACCATTTTCAAGACATTGCTAACACTTCAAAATGTAAATGTCCTTTGTTAATAGAAAATAAGTGTAGTATATACGAGGGAAGACCATTGGCATGTAGAATCCATGTTGTAGAAAAAAATCCAGAAATATGCGAAGCCGAGCCTTATAGGGATTCAGCCCCTCTTGCAATAAATGTGAGAGGAAGTCTATTGCAATATGTTTTATCAAAAAAGAAAACCTATATAATTCCTTTGGCATATTTAATAGCAGAAGCATTAATGCCTGAAATGGAATTAAAGCCAATTAAAAAATTATATATGAATTAACCCTCTGCTAGTATTTTTTATATTGATTTGCTAAAATTAAGGATAAGTGGTTTAGAATTTAGCCACCTTTCCGACCACCCTAAAAAGTAAAAACCTCTGAAAATCAATTGATTTCAGAGGTTTTAAGTACCCGGAGCCGGAGTCGAACCGGCACGGTTTCCCACAGGTGTTTGAGACCAGCGCGTCTACCAATTCCGCCATCCGGGCTTAGCAGACGAAAAAACAACTAATAAATCAATTGTTTTAACGCAATAGAATGAAGTCATAAATGGCGTCATTCCTTTAACACGGTGCAAATGTAAAAAATAAATTTAAACCAACTACTAAAAATACTTAAATTTTTCCTTTCAGTGTCCAATAAATTTTATAAATTTGCACCTCGTTAAAACGACGCACACACAACTAACTACACCCGAGGCATTTATGCAGGTTTTGCTTTACCAAAAATGATAAAGCCAAATTGTACAGAGCGCAGCGGAGCAAAAACAACAAATTATAATGTCGCACCTAGAACCAGAAGCTAAAATTTTTGCTTGTTCACAAAGTGTTTATCTTGCAGAAAAAATTGCAGAACAATACGGAATTCCGTTAGGAAAAGTAACGATGTCAACGTACAGTGATGGAGAATTTCAGCCGTCTTACGAAGAGTCAATTAGAGGATTACGCGTTTTTATCGTGTGCTCAACATTTCCAACTGCTGATAATTTGATGGAATTGTTATTAATGATTGATGCTGCAAAACGCGCATCAGCAAGACACATTACAGCTGTTATGCCTTATTTTGGTTGGGCAAGACAAGATAGAAAAGATAAACCAAGAGTTCCAATTGGAGCTAAGTTAGTAGCTAATTTATTAGATGCTGCAGGAGCGACAAGAGTAATGACAATGGATTTGCATGCAGATCAGATCCAAGGATTTTTCGAAAAACCAGTAGATCATTTATTCGCATCTACAATCTTTTTACCGTATGTAGAAAGTTTAAAATTAGAAAATCTAACCATTGCATCTCCAGATATGGGAGGTTCAAAAAGAGCATATGCTTACTCTAAGTTTTTAGAATCAGATGTAGTAATCTGTTACAAACAAAGAAAAGCAGCCAACGTTATCGACACTATGGAATTGATTGGTGAGGTAAAAGGTCGTAACGTAATATTAGTAGACGACATGATCGATACAGGTGGAACTTTAGCAAAAGCTGCAGACCTAATGATCGAAAAAGGAGCGTTAAGCGTTAGAGCAATTTGTACACACGCTATATTATCTGGCAGTGCGTATGAGAAAATTGAAAATTCAAAATTGACAGAATTAATCGTTACAGATTCAATTCCGTTAAAGAAAAAATCAAAGAAAATAAAAGTAGTGAGTTGTGCACCGCTTTTTGCAGAAGTTATGCACATGGTGCACCACAACAATTCCATTAGTGGAAAATTTATAATGTAAAAAGCTATACGCTTTAGGCTTTAAGCCATAAGCTATTTCACGATTACAAAATAAGCCTTAAGCCTATTGCTTAAAGCTTACAGCAAATAGAATATTTATTAATAACTATATTTTTTTACAATGAAATCGATTACAATTAAAGGATCAGAAAGAGAAAGCGTGGGCAAAGTGTCAACTAAAGCCTTACGTAATGCTGGACAGGTTCCTTGCGTTTTATACGGAGGAAATCAGGCAGTACACTTCTCAGCAGACGTTACAGCATTCAAAAACTTGGTTTACACTCCAAACGCTCACACAGTTGTGATCGAACTTGGAAAAGGAAAATCATTCAATGCAATTTTACAAGACATTCAGGTTCACCCTGTATCTGACAAAATTTTACACATTGACTTCTTTCAATTATTTGATGAGAAAGAAATCACTATGGAAGTTCCAGTAAAAATTGTTGGTACATCTAAAGGTGTTCTTGCAGGTGGTGTTTTACGTTTAAACCAACGTAAATTAAAAGTTAAAGCTTTACCAGCAAATCTTCCTGATTTTGTTGAAGCTGATATCACTCCACTTGAAATGGGTAACAAATTATATGTTACTAAAGTTGGTGCTCCAGAATACAAAATTATGCACCCAGAGAACACAGTTGTTGCTCAAGTAAGAATTTCTCGTGCTGCTATGAAAGCTGCTCAAGAAGCTGCAAAAGCTGCAAAAGCTCCTGCAAAAGGAAAGAAAAAATAATTTTTTTCAAATCAATACAAAAGCCTCAATCTTACGATTGGGGCTTTTTTTTAGCATCTAAGTTTCTAAGATGCTGAGATACTAAGGTTTTTGGGAGAAGGCTTCGACTCCGTTCAGTCTGACAAATATTAGTTATGTCACGCTGAGCGAAGTCGAAGCCTTTTTTGTAATCAGTTTTTTTAGAAGCAGAAACTCTCCGTTTTTTCAAGACGTGACGTTCCTGCCATCCGCTATATCTTTTCCTTGCTAAAGAAGCAAGAAAAAGGATACCGCTCCTGTCAGGGCTGGCAAGAAGTTTTGTATTTATAATCCCTGTACTTACTTAGGAAAGCTTGGTAGAAAAAATCCGCGTAAATCCATTTAAATCCTTGTCATCCGTGTGCAATTCTTAGCGTAAAACCTTTGCGAACTTTACGGTTAAACCACGACCAGTAAATAATTATCTAATTAACCAATTGCCACATTCTCTAATTAATCTTACTTTTGCATCATGATAAAATGGATGACAAAACTGTTTTCATCAACACCAAAAGAAGAGAACACAGAAGATAATATGAAACCGGAGGTTCACGAACACCAAAAAAACAATCTAAAAAACGTGAGTAAAAAATATTTAATTGTAGGTTTAGGAAATATCGGAGCCGAATACGTAAACACAAGACATAATATCGGATTTAAAGTATTGGACTTTTTAGCCAAAAAAGAAGGCCTTTCATTTGAAACTGTTAAACTTGGAGCGTTGGCAGAATACAAATTTAAAGGAAGAACATTTTTGCTTCTTAAGCCAAATACATACATGAATTTGAGCGGAAAAGCAGTGAAATATTGGATGGATAAAGAAAATATACCATTAGAAAACATTCTAGTCATTACAGACGATTTAAATCTGTCATTCGGGACTATCCGAATCAAGCCTAAAGGAAGTGACGGAGGTCATAATGGACTTAAAAACATCAATCTTGTTTTGAATACACAGCAATATACCCGCTTTAGATTTGGAATCAGTGATCAGTTTAAAAAAGGACAGCAGGTTGATTATGTTTTGGGGGAATGGGATGAAGAAGAAAAAGCAAAATTGACAGAACGTTTAGAAGTTGCATCAGAAATTATAAAATCTTTTGGTACAGCCGGTCTTGAGAATACGATGACAACCTTTAATGGAAAATAAAGATTATCAGGTGTTTGACTTGATGAAAAATCAATTTATCAATTAATTAAATTGAATTATAACGAAATACTATTTTCAATTCCAAAGTTAAATGTCTAAATTTGGAATAAATTATTTATAAACCATAAAAATCATAATACCATGGCTTTTGAATTACCACAATTACCTTATGCATATGATGCATTAGAACCACATATTGATGCACGTACAATGGAAATTCACCATTCAAAACATCATAATGCATACACTACAAATCTTAATGCTGCTATCGCAGGAACAGATTTAGAAGGAAAAACAATCGAAAATATCTTAATTAACCTAGATAAAACTAACGCAGCAGTTCGTAACAATGGTGGAGGTTTTTACAACCACAATTTATTCTGGACAGTAATGGCTCCAAATGGAGGCGGATTGCCAACAGGTGATTTATTAGCTGCTATCGAAGCTTCTTTTGGAACTTTTGAAGAGTTTAAAGCGAAGTTTGCTAAAGCTGGTGCAACACAATTTGGTTCAGGATGGGCTTGGTTATGTGTACACAAAGGTGGTAAATTAGACGTTTGTGGAACTCCAAACCAAGATAATCCATTAATGCCAGAAGTAGGTTGCGGTGGAACTCCAATTTTAGGAATGGACGTTTGGGAGCACGCTTACTATTTAAACTACCAAAACAGAAGACCAGATTATATTGAGGCTTTCTTTAATGTAATCAACTGGACAGAAGTTGCTAGAAGATTTGCTTTAGACAAATAATCTAAAATAGAATAAGAGTAAAGAAAAAAGACGGATGACTTAAAGTTATCCGTCTTTTTTTTGTTTCTATATTTTATGTCTTTATCCAGAGTCTTTATTGTGTCTTCTAAAAAAAGGAAAATAAAAAAGGCGGAATCTCTTCCGCCTTTTTTGCCCCAAATCTACCATAAACTTAACCTACTAATGTTATGGTTCAGTAAATGTATGGCGGCTATTCTTGCGAAAAAAACTTTCTAGTTGAATGGTAAATATATCCGACAAAGTGGAATAAGAGGAGTGTGTTGAGGTATTTGATTTTACTGCAATAAAAAAGGCAGAATTTCTTCCGCCTTTTTTGCCCCAAATCTACCATAAACTTAACCTACTAATGTTATGGTTCAGTAAATGTATGGCAGTTATTCTTGTGAAAAAAACTTTCTGGTTGAATGGTAAATATATTCGACAAAATGGAATAAAAGGTGCGGGAAGAGATATTTGAGTTTACTCCAATAAAAAAGGTGGAATTGCTTCCACCCTTTTTGCCCCAAATCTACCATAAACTTAACCTACTAATGTTATGGTAGTTCAAAAGTATTGTAGCTTTTCATTTTTACCAAACAAACAGGATGAACGGCAAAAAAACCGATGAAATGCACAAATTAACCTTTTGTTAGTATTTTATTAATAAGCTCTTGCATCTTTTCCTTCATAGAAATTCATGAAAGCTCTGTTTACAACTCGATTTCCTCCAGGAGTTGGATAATCTCCAGTAAAGTACCAGTCACCTAGGTTTTTAGGACATGCAATGTGTAAATCTTCTACTTTTTGGAAAATAATTTTAACTTCGGCGTTAATCTCAGGAGAGCTTAACATTTCGGCAATTTTATCTGAAACTTCTTCAGGAGTAAATTGATCATAAATTGCTGTTACATAATTAACAACATCTTTATCTTCAAAATTTTCCTGTGCTTTACATTTAGCATAAACTTCGTCTACGATATGGTATAAGTTTCTTTCTTTTAGCAAAGTCAATGCAGCTCTAAAAGCTACAAGGCCTTCTAGTTTTGCCATATCGATTCCGTAACAATCTGGATAGCGAATTTGCGGTGCAGATGAAACAATAACGATTCGTTTTGGATTTAAGCGATCCATCATTTTTATGATGCTCATTTTTAAAGTTGTACCACGAACAATACTATCATCAATAATAACCAAATTGTCTTCTGGCTTAATTACGCCGTAAGTAACATCATAAACGTGAGCAACTAAGTCATCACGGCTGCTGTCTTCAGTAATAAAGGTTCTTAGTTTAGCATCTTTAATAGCAACTTTTTCTGTACGGATTTTTACTGCCAATAGTTCCTGCAATGTTTCAGCAGTAAGAGTATTTCTATTAGCTAAAATATAATTGTTTTTTCTCTGATTTAAGAAATCCTGAGCAGCTTCTACTAAACCATAAAATGATGTTTCGGCTGTGTTTGGAATGTATGAGAAAACGGTATTGTCTGTATCGCTGTCAATAGCTTTAAGAACGGCAGGCAAAATTAGTTTCCCTAAGTTTTTACGTTCTTGGTAGATTTCAGCATCACTTCCTCTTGAGAAATAGATTCTTTCAAATGAACACGCTTTTTTAACGGTTGGTTCCAAGATTTGGTTCATGGTAACTTTTCCGTCTTTTTTAATAATCAAAGCATTTCCTGGATCGATTTCTTGTACACTTTCAAAAGGAACATTAAATACAGTTTGGATAACAGGTCGCTCAGAAGCTACAACAACAACTTCATCATCTTGATAGAAGTATGCAGGACGAATTCCAGCTGGATCTCTAAAAACAAATGCATCGCCATGACCTAACAAACCTGCCATTGCATAACCGCCATCTAAGTTTTTAGCTGAACGGGTTAAAATTTTTGCAATATCTAATCTCTCAGCAATTACTGGTGAAGCTTCTCTTTTTGAATAACCTTCAGCTTTACAGTCTTGGTATAATTGCATTACTTCTTTATCTAAAAAGTGACCAATTTTTTCCATTACAGTAACAGTATCCGCCATTTCTTTTGGATGTTGTCCAAGCTCGACTAGATTTTCGAAAAGTTCTTTAACATTAGTCATGTTAAAGTTTCCTGCCAAAATCAAATTACGGTGCATCCAGTTACTTTGACGTAAAAAAGGGTGAACACTTTCGATGCTGTTTTTACCAAAAGTTCCGTAACGAACGTGTCCTAAAAACAATTCGCCAACGTATGGAATTTGTGATTTTATTTTATCAACGTCATCACCAATTTCAGGATTCGCTTTTAATTCTTCGCTGATTCTTTCATTGATTTGCTTAAAAACATCTTGTATTGGCTGCGAATGATTTGAACGAACTCTGCTTATGTAGCGTTGTCCAGGCTCAACATCAAGTTTAATGCTTGCAAATCCAGCTCCGTCTTGACCACGGTTATGCTGTTTTTCCATCATTAAATACATTTTCTGAATTCCGTAAAATGCAGTTCCGTATTTTTCTTTATAATATTCAAGCGGTTTAAGAAGTCTAACTAAGGCTATACCACATTCGTGTTTTAAAGCGTCGCTCATTGTTTTTGTATTTTGTGTTGTTGTAAGTTGTGTGTATTAACGTAATAAAAAAGCCCCGTTTTATCGAGGCTCTTAGGCATTATATTTCTATGTCAAACTGAGTTAACGACTTAAATTGTTGTAATCGAATCGCTACTTCCGCTTTACTTAATGTTTCCATCCTTTCAGTTCCAAATTTCTCTACACAAAATGAAGCTAAATTCGAACCGTATATAATTGCATTTTTCAAGTTGTTAAACGAAATGTTTTCGCTTTGTGCAATGAATCCTGAAAATCCTCCTGCAAAAGTGTCTCCTGCTCCAGTTGGATCAAAAACATCTTCTAGAGGTAAAGCTGGTGCAAAGAATACTTCTCTGTTGTGGAATAAAAGTGCGCCATGTTCTCCTTTTTTGATCACCACATATTTTGGTCCCATATCTTGGATTTTAGCCGCTGCTTTTACTAATGAATATTCACCAGAAAGTTGTCTTGCTTCTTCGTCGTTGATTGTAATAACATCTACACGTTTAATAACGTCTAGTAATTCTGGAAGAGCACAATCCATCCAAAAGTTCATAGTATCTAAAACTACTAATTTTGGTTTTTTCTCCATTTGGTCTAAAACACTGCTTTGCACTAGCGGATGTAAGTTTCCTAACATCACAACATCAGCATCTTTATAGTTTTGAGGAACTTTAGGCTGAAAATCAGCTAAAACGTTCAACTCAGTTACTAATGTGTCTCTAGAATTTAAATCATTATGATATAAACCACTCCAGAAAAAGGTTTTTCCGCCTTTTACAATTTCGATACCAGAGATATCAATATTTTTTGAAGTTAAAAGATCTAAATGTTCTTGAGGAAAATCGTCGCCAACTACAGAAACAATGGCCGATTGCAAGTTAAAAAATGAAGCTGATAAACCAATATACGTTGCAGCACCACCTAATATTTTATCTGTTTTTCCGAAAGGAGTTTCAATCGCGTCGAAAGCAACTGTTCCAACAATCAATAATTTATTCATTTTATGAATTTCGAATTAGGGTGCAAAGATACTTCATAAGTTGCAATATTGCAATGGTTTAAGTTCTCAAAATTTTCATAAAAAATTGAGGACGATTTCGAGCTTAAAACTATTGGGAATGAGTAAATTATCTAAGGTTGTTTTGAGTGCTCAAAATATCATTTTCAGAATTAAATTGCAATATATATTTTGGAAAAAACGCTGCATATTTTTGTTAGATTTGTTTAAACTTCAAATCTTATTTATGAAGAAAATTATAACCTTATCAATGTTGTTTTGTCTTTTGATTTCATGCGAAAGAAAAGAACCTGATTTTTCTGAAGAAATGATTGATAAATTATCATTGATGCAGGAAGATGAAGAATTAAATATACTGCCATCTCAATATTTAACACTTGATTTATATATTTTGACAAGTGATAAACAAATTTGTAGAACAAATAATCATGATTTATTTCTTTTCTTTAAAAAGTATTATTTCAAAAAGTATAAGTCATTTGATTCTTTTTTAAATGATGTTTTAAATGAAAATTTGATTTTGATTAGAAATCCGAATTATTGGTATAATTTTAAATTAAATCAAAAAATCGAAAAAGAATATTTTGATTTGGGATTTGATAAATTTTTAAAAAAACATTCAAAACAATCAATTAGAAAAGATAGGCTTGAACTTAATACATCAGATTTAAAAACAGATGAGTATTTTACAATAAAATATCTATTGTATATAAACAAATACGATATAAGTTCTGATTGCTATTTAGGGATAGATTTCATTAGAAAAAGAGAAGATTCTTTTAAATAAAAATTACAACACATACTTCTTATAAAAAGAATTTTTTAGAAACTTCAAAATATCTTCTAGTAACTGTTAGTGATAGTGACTTTATTTATGAATCTTTAATTTATCTACATTTTTAATCCAATTGATGGCATCTTTCATAGGCTATTGATCATCTGAAAAGGCTGTGTTGTGGCCCAAGTTTGGAAATAACTTATATTCATAAGGTTTTCCCGTGGATTTTAATTTATCAAGATATTCAATGGATAGTTTCACTGGAACCTGAATGTCTTTGCTTCCAAAAATCCAGATTCCTGGAATTGATAATTTAGAAAGAATATCATTAGGATTTGTATCAATAAACTCATATTTGTCTGGGTCATTGAAAACGTGTTTTCTTGCCTCTTCTTCAGAGTGTGTATCCCAAAAATTTTTATCACCATTTGTATAAAATTGGAATCTCAATTGCTCTTTAACGGTTATAAGAGCTCCGCTAAATATGGTCATAAATTTGACTTTCTTATTTTTCTCAGCAGCCAATGGAATTATCCATCCGGCTTGACTGCCTCCTATTAAACCTATTGCGATTTGATCATTGTGTAATTGCTTGGACAAAGTATTTACAGCAGCACTCGCATCTAAAGACAAAAGATTTAGATTGGAGAAATCAACATTGTTAGTCCCAACTTCAGGTCCAGCATATACACCAGCTGATTCTCCGACGCCGCGTTTATCATAGGTTAAAACTGCAATTCCATTGTTGGCTAGATTTGCAGCAAAGTCTATCATTCTTTTTTCTTGCCCTGATCCGTGAACAATCACAACGGCAGCCTGTATATTGTTAGGTGTAAAAACAGTTCCCGCGAGTGAAATTCCTTCACTAACAAATTTTATTTCCCTAGTAGTAAAGTTTGGCGGAATTGCTGATGTATAATTAGTAACAAATAACAAAAACATTAAGATAGAATGTGTGTATCTTTTTTTTGCTCTTAGAACGTGTTTAAAAATTGCTGTTTTATTTTTCATTTTTAAAGCTATAGTTGATATTTCTTATCAAAATAATTTTTCAAAACCCCAACCTGAACTAAAACCATAAAAGGTACTATTAATACAGCATACAGTGTAGTTTTAGAAAGATGGATTCCTGAGAATGCATTTGCAATTTTGTCCGTATATAATTTTCCAATTTCTAGATTATTTTCTGAAACAGAAAAAAGAGATATGTAAATAATCAAAGCGACTATTGCAGTTCCTATAAAAAACCAAACAGGTTTAGAAATTAATGGTTGATATGTTTTGATTTTTTTCTCTTCTAATAAATGAACTTCAGCCATTATTTTAGAAGTAAAATCGAATGATGGTGACTGCAGTTTTTCTTCAGCCATCATTTTATCAATAAATTGTTCTATGTTTTTATCGCTCTCTCTCATAACATTCTATTATTTCAGGTTCTAACTGCTGTCTTAAAATTACGGCTAATTTTTGTCTGCTTCTAAATAATTTTACTTTCGCATTATTTGCCGATATATTCATGATTTTTCCAATTTCTTCTAAATTTTGATCATCAAAATAAAATAAAGTCAAAAGGAAATTTTCATCATTGGGTAATAAATTTAAACATTTCTGAATCGTATGCTTTCGTTCTTTTTCTTCTAAAACGCTTAATGCATTATCCATTGTTTTGATTAAATGCGAAGAAAAATCATCTATAGAAATGTTTAATTCTTCTTTTTTGCTTTTCTTCAATCTGTCTAGACAAGTATTATAAGCAATTTTGTAAATCCAGGTCGAGAATTTAGAATCACCTTTGAATTTGTTTAAAGAACTAAAAATTTTAATAAAGGTGTCTTGTGCAACTTCTTCCGCTTCTTCTCGATTTTTTACCATTTTGAGCGCCAATGTAAAGATCATATCTTTATAACGATCAACAAGTATGGCAAAAGCTTTTGTCTCGCCATGCAGAATTTTATCGATATAATGTTGATCATTTAGTGTGCTCATATTATATAGGACGACAGTTTGTTTATTTAGGTTACACGTTTTTAGAAAAAAAAGTAATAATTAAATTTCAAATTCTAATTGCAGTCTTGAACTTTGTCAAAGTTTTAATTTTTGACAAAGTTTGTGTAGTAAAAAACACAATCAAAATTAGTTGATTATCAGTGAGTTTTGAAGGATGTGTTTAAAAATTTGGATTTTTTTTTCTCTTTCTTGTAACCTCAATTAAAAAAGCCTCGTCATATGGGTATATCAATCAATTAAAAACATAAAACATCATGGACGAAAAAATTTTAATTCCAATTAGTCTTTTCTTAATGATCTTCGGGATCGTTTATTTAATCTTTTCAACAAGAAATAGAGAGCGTTTGGCTCTTATAGAAAAAGGAGTAGATGCAAGTATCTTTTTGCAGGGAAGAGGAAGCGGCGTTCCGGTTTGGAAAATTTTTGTGGTAAATTTTGCTTTCTTATTAATAGGAAGCGGTGTTGGAATTTTTCTTGCGCTACTTATAACTACTTATACATCTCTTCAGGACGGAGCAGTTTATCCTTCAATTATTTTTATAATGGCAGGAATTGGACTTTTGACAGGATTTAAAACAGCAAAAGATTTAGATAAAGAATAAGCAGGAAATTAAGTTAGTAAAAAAAAAGCATCAATACTATTGATGCTTTTTTTATTCCTTAGAACCAATGGTTTCATAATAAACATCTACAGAGAGTTTAGGCTGCATTGATGCCATAACAGCCAATTGGTCACAACGCTCATTTTGAGGATGATTGTTGTGTCCTTTAATCCATTTAAAATCGACTTGGTGTTTTCTGTAAGCAACTAAAAAACGCTTCCATAAATCAGGATTTTTTCTGCCGGCGAATTTCTTTTTTTCCCAACCTAGAACCCATTTCTTTTCAACAGAATCTACTACATATTTAGAATCTGAAATTACAAGAACTTTCATGTTTGGTTTTTTTAGTTTTTCAAGGCCGACAATTACAGCTAAAAGCTCCATTCTGTTGTTTGTCGTAAGACGAAAACCTTCGTAAAACTCTTTTTTGTGCGGTGTTCCTACTAATTCCATCACTACGCCATAACCGCCGTTTCCAGGATTTCCTTTGGCAGCACCATCAGTGTATATATGTACTTCGTGTTGGGTCATTTTAATTTTTGATTAACCATATAAGTACTATAAGTTCATTTAAAATACTGTCTTATATTTCTTTGTCAATATGGAGATAGTTATTTAAGCGTCAAACTTATATATTCTTATATGACTTATATGGTTTAAATATTAGAGTTTGAATCTTCTAGGATAGTCTGAATTATTTCTGGAAAGTGTTTTTGTTCCAATTCGTGAATCTTTTCGGCTACTGTTTCTGGAGTATCATTTTCAGTTAAGGCTACATTTGCTTGAAAAATAATAGCTCCTTCGTCGTAGTTTTCATTTACATAATGAATAGAAATTCCAGTTTCCTTTTCTTTATTATTTACTATTGCTCTATGTATGTGCATCCCGTACATTCCTTTACCTCCATAATTTGGTAAAAGTGCAGGGTGAATATTTATTATCTTATTTGGATAGTGCTCAATTATGTTTTCTGGGAATTTTAATAAAAAGCCAGCAAGAATTATCAAATCCGGATCGATTTTTTGTATTTTTTGTAATACATTTCGTTCTAAAAGTTCATTTTTCGAGAAGATTTCGACTGGGATTTGATGATTTTTTGCTCTTTCAATAACTTTTGCAGAGGCATTATTGGTAAAAACCGAAACAACTTTTGCAATTTCGGTATTTGCAAAATGTTTTATAATGTTTTCTGCATTAGTTCCTGATCCTGAGGCAAAAACGATAATTTTTTTCATAATAGTGCTTATTTTGAGAATGCAAAAAACGGAATAAAAAACGAAAATAAATAGCTTTAAAACAGCTTTCTTGAAATTAATTTTATAAATTAGTGTCACATTTATAAACTAAATAGTTGTTTTAAAATAAAGTTTTTTATTTTTGCCAACAAATTAAATTCTAAAATTAAAGATTATGTCAGACATTGCATCAAGAGTAAAAGCGATTATCGTAGACAAATTAGGTGTTGACGAAAACGAAGTTGTAACAGAAGCAAGCTTCACTAATGATTTGGGAGCTGACTCATTAGACACTGTTGAGCTTATTATGGAATTCGAAAAAGAATTTGATATTCAAATTCCAGACGATCAAGCAGAAAACATTGCTACTGTAGGTCAAGCTATTTCTTATATCGAAGAAGCTAAAAAATAATAATACCGCACCCGAATTCTAAAAATTCCAAACTTGAATTTTCAAATTCCAAAAAATGGAGTTTGCTTTTTAAAACTTGGAATTTTTAGAATCGGGTGTTATTATTTTTTTAAAATTTAAATTTCGATTGATTTTCAATCAAAAAGATATATTTATATTGTAATACCCATGGCTCTTAAGTAACAAAACTGTTAAGAAAGCGTGGGTTTTATTTGTTTAAAGTACAAAATACATATTTATGGCATTAAGGCGAGTTGTTGTAACAGGATTAGGTGCACTTACTCCTATCGGGAATAATATCCAGGAATATTGGAATGCACTTGTGAATGGGGTTAGCGGAGCGGCTCCTATAACATATTATGATACAGAAAAGCATAAAACGAAATTTGCCTGTGAAGTAAAAAACTTCAATATTGAAGATTTTATGGATCGTAAAGAATCTCGAAGATTAGATAAATTTGCTCAATATGCTGTTGCTGCTAGTGACGAGGCTATTAAAGATGCCGGACTTACTAATGATAATATCGACAAACAAAGAGTTGGTGTTATTTGGGGAGCAGGAATTGGAGGTTTAGAGACTTTTCAAGATGAAGTAATTTATTATGCTAAAGGTGACGGAACTCCAAAATTCAATCCGTTTTTTATTCCAAAAATGATTGCCGATATCGCTCCTGCGCATATTTCTATGCGTAATGGGTATATGGGACCAAATTATACTACTGTTTCTGCATGTGCATCTTCTGCAAATGCATTAATCGATGCTTTTAATTACATTCGTTTAGGAATGTGTGATGTTATTGTATCAGGTGGTTCTGAAGCTGCTGTTACCATTGCTGGTATGGGGGGGTTTAGTTCAATGCACGCTTTGTCTACAAGAAACGAAAGTCCAGAAACGGCTTCAAGACCTTTTGACGCAACTAGAGATGGTTTTGTGTTAGGAGAAGGAGCAGGAGCTTTAGTTCTTGAAGATTACGAACATGCAAAAGCCAGAGGAGCAAAAATTTATTGCGAAATTGGCGGAGGCGGAATGTCATCTGATGCTTATCACTTAACTGCACCACATCCGGAAGGAATTGGAGTTATTGCAGTTATGAAAAATACGTTAAGAGATGCAGGAATGAATCCAGAAGATGTTGATCATATCAATACTCACGGAACTTCTACTCCATTAGGAGATGTTGCTGAATTAAAAGCGATCAGCGCTGTATTTGGTGAGCATGCAAAAAACATCAATATCAACTCAACGAAATCAATGACAGGACATTTACTTGGTGCTGCTGGAGCTATTGAAGCAATCGCTTCAATTTTAGCAATGCAACATGGTATTGTTCCTCCAACAATTAACCATACTGTGGTTGACGAAAACATTGATCCATCATTGAATCTTACTTTAAACAAACCTCAAAAAAGAGAAGTAAATGTTGCTATGAGTAACACTTTTGGTTTTGGCGGACACAATGCTTGTGTATTGTTTAAAAAATTAGTTGACTAATTTTCGTATATGAATATTATCAAAAAAATATTTTCTAAATCCCGTTCTCTAGAAGACGGGATTTTTTTTGACACTATTCAAAAAATAGTTGGTTTTCAGCCTGTTACAATCGGTTTTTATAAGAAAGCGTTTACGCATAGATCTTCAAATAAATTAGATGAATCAGGAAATCCGATTAATTATGAACGTTTAGAATTTCTAGGAGATGCTATGTTAAGTGCCGTAATTGCAGCACATTTATTTAATAAAGCACCAAATGGAGATGAAGGGTATTTGACTAAAATGCGTTCTAAAATCGTGAGCCGAGAGCACTTGAATGAATTAGGTAAAGATCTGAATCTAGTACAATTTGTTGAAAGCAAAGTACCTGTGCAGCATTTTGGAGAGAACATTCACGGAAACATTTTTGAATCGTTGGTTGGTGCAATATATTTGGATAAAGGATATTCGTATTGCGAGAGATTTATTCAAAAAAGAGTAATTACTCCTTATGTCGATATTGCTCGATTAGAAGGAAAAGTAATTAGTTATAAAAGCTTAGTTATTGAATGGTGTCAGAAAGAAAAGAGAATCTTTCATTACGACATTTTTGAAGATAATGGTATTGACGGACAACGCTTGTTTGGTGTCAAATTAAGCATTGATGATAAAGTAATCGCAAGAGCGCGAGCAACTTCAAAAAAGAAAGCAGAAGAGAAAGCTTCCCAAAGAGCCTATTTTGCATTTCAAGAAAAAATTGACAAGAAATGATTACAAAGTCGCTGTAGTTTTCTTAAAGCTAAATCGTTTTCGTTTATAAATTAACAAAAACAAGCGACACATAAGTATAGATGCTCCGATAGAAGTAGTATATTTACAACTTGATTTTTCATGACATGGCTATTCATAGATTGGATTTAGACGAATTTGACGAAATTGATTATTATTTAATGGCTATTCATACTTCATTAGAAGATTATAGATTGGCTTATTTTATCAATAAAAACCTTCCGATTAACTTAAGTAAGAGCAAAAACGAGATCCATGCTCAAACTAAAGAAGGCGAGGCAAATTTTTCGAGATTTTATTATTATGATTCTGAAAAGGCTGTTTCATGGAATTTGATTCAGAATAAAAATGAGATCATTTCTGTGAGTTCAAATGATTTTCAGAATTTGTTTTCTAATGAAACAAGTGAGGTTTCTACGACAATTCATTTACTTCCTGAATTCAAGAAAGTAGATTTTTTCCTGAAAATTGAGAACAGCGAAGAGGCTGTCGATTTTTCAGAAATTCAACAACATTTAAACTCAATAGAAAGTATTGCAGCAGTTTATGCTGTGGATACCAATAAAATAAAATCAAAAAACAATCTAATTTTTTAAAAAAAATGTTAACAAATAAGAAAACCAAAATTGTTGCTACACTTGGGCCTGCATGTAGTACAAGAGAGATTATCAAGGATATGATCGATGCAGGGGTTAATGTGTTTAGAATCAATTTTTCGCATGCTGATTACGAAGGAGTAAAAGAGAAGATTAATATTATTAGAGGACTTAACGAAGAGTTTGGTTATACAACAGCAATTCTTGGAGACTTGCAAGGACCAAAACTTAGAGTAGGTGTAATGGAAGAAGGAACTGTTGTACACGATGGTGACGAAATTACTTTCACTACAGCAGAAGATATTATCGGAAATGCAAAAAAAGCATTCATGAAATATCAAAATTTTCCAAATGATGTAAATGTTGGAGAGCGTATTTTGCTTGATGATGGGAAACTTATTTTCGAAATTGTTTCTACAGATAAAAAAACAGAAGTAGTTGCTAAAGTAATTCAAGGTGGAGAATTAAAATCTAAAAAAGGAGTTAATCTTCCAAACACAAAAATTTCTTTACCAGCTTTAACTGAAAAAGATATCGCTGATGCGATTTTTGCAATTGAGCAAAAAGTAGACTGGATCGCACTTTCATTCGTGAAAACACCACGTGATTTACAAGATTTACAAGACTTAATCGCGAAACATTCAGAAGTTAAAATTCCAATTATTGCTAAAATTGAAATGCCGGAAGCTCTTGAGAACATGGATAAAATTGTAGCATATTGCGATGGATTAATGGTTGCACGCGGGGATCTAGGAGTTGAACTTCCTGCTCACGAAGTGCCATTAGTTCAAAAAGATTTAATTCGCAGAGCTAAAACAGCTAGAATTCCTGTTATCGTTGCAACACAAATGATGGAAACAATGATTACAAGTTTAACACCAACAAGAGCAGAAGTAAACGATGTTGCTAACTCAGTAATGGATGGTGCAGATGCTGTAATGTTGTCTGGAGAAACTGCAACAGGAAATTACCCAGTTCAGGTAATTCAAAGAATGACTCAAATTTGTGAAGCTGTAGAAAATTCAGAACTTATTCACGTTCCACAAAATACACCTCAAATCAAAACAAAACGTTTCGTTACTAAAACAGTTTGTCATCAAGCGGCTTTATTAGCAAATGAAATTGAGGCAAAAGCAATTTGTACTTTAACAAACAGTGGTTATACAGCTTTCCAGATTTCGGCTTGGAGACCTTCAACTGCTCACATTTTAGTATTTACTTCAAACAGAAGAATCTTAACCCAATTGAATTTATTATGGGGAGTTAAATCATTCTTTTATGATAACGAAGAGAGTACAGATGATACAGTTACAGACGTAAATCAAATCGCTGTTGAAAAAGGATATGCTGCAAAAGGTGATTATTTGATTAATCTTGCTGCTATGCCAATTAAAGACAAAGGAATGGTTAACACCATGAGAGTTTCTGAAATCGAATAGTTTTTTAAAACATACTATATACAATTAAGCCATCATTTTGATGGCTTTTTTTTGCGCAAAATTTTCTGATTCGTAGTTTTTTAGAATATTAAATCAGGAAAAAGGCAATTTTTAGCAAGGATTTATCTTTTAAAATTAAAGTTATAACTGTCAGTAAATTAAGTAAATGAAGTTTTTTCTTTCAGATTGATGTTGCAAAATAGACCAGTTGAACTGAAAATAGTTACTTTTTTGGCGAAATCAACTTAGAATTTATATTATTTCAAAGTTACTTAATCTAAAAACGCATGAAATTTAGGCTCTTTTTTTTGAGACTGATTTAAAAGAATGACATTCTAACAGCTTCATTATACACTTTTTTGGAAGTTGCAATCTATAACTTGAAACAAATAGTAGCAGATTAAAACAGTTTTGATGTTGCAAGTTATAAAATGAAACGAAGTAAAACCGTACAAACACAAACATCTCGTGTTTTATTGCATAAATTTGAAATGCTTAAAAAAAAGTTAAAAAATTATTGTTGCAAATTCCCCCACTCGCAATAATTTAAAAAACTTGACTTACACTAATAAACATATTTTTTTCTGATTAATTTTTATAAATAATTTTTGTACGAATTTATTTAATCTTCTTGACAAGCATAATTATTAACGAATTCAATTACCATGAAACAAATCAAGTTTAAAAGTCAATTTAAAAATGCAATGACATTGTTTGCATTTACATGCTTTGCAGCAGCTCAGATGAGTGCTCAAAGCAGTAAAAAGCCCAACATTTTGGTACTTTGGGGCGATGATATTGGTACTACTAATATTAGTGCCTACAGCGACGGATTAATGGGGTACACAACTCCTAATATCGATAAACTAGCAAATGAAGGAATTCGCTTTCTTCATTATTATGGAGAACAAAGCTGTACTGCAGGACGTGCTGCTTTCTTAACAGGACAACATGGTCTTAGAACAGGACTGACTAAAGTTGGTTTTCCGGGAGCTCCAATGGGTATGAGCCAATTAGATCCGTCAGTTGGAGGTATTATGAAAAGTCTGGGTTACTCTACTGGACAGTTTGGGAAAAATCACGTAGGGGATCGTAATGAAAGTTTACCAACTGTAAACGGTTTCGATGAATTTTATGGAAATCTGTATCACTTAAATGCGGAGGAAGAACCAGAATTGCCTGATTATCCTAAAGATCCAGAATATTTGAAAAAATTTGGTCCAAGAGGAGTTTTAAAATGTACAGCAACAAATGTTGATGATGCCACTACAGATCCTCGCTTTGGAAGAGTTGGAAAACAAAGAATTGAAGATACAGGACCTCTTACTAAAAAGAGAATGGAAACTGTTGACGATGAAACTTCTGCAGCAGCAATCGATTTTATTAAAAGACAAAATGCGGCAGGTAAGCCATTTTTCTGCTGGTTTAATGCTACCCGTATGCATCTTCGCACACACGTAAGAGCAGAACATAGAGGAAGATACACTCATGGAGATAGTGAATATATTGACGGAATGATTGAACATGATGAAACTATCGGAAGTATTTTGAAAGCATTAGATGATTTAGGAATTGCTGATAATACTATTGTAGTGTATTCAACAGATAACGGACCACATATGAATACATGGCCTGATGGAGCTATGACACCATTCCGCTCAGAAAAAAATACCAACTGGGAGGGAGCTTTCCGTGTGCCATGTATTGTTCGCTGGCCAGGAGTAATTAAACCAGGTCAAATTACAAATGAGTTAATGAGTCATAACGACTGGATACCAACTTTTGCCTCAATTGCAGGAGAGCCAGATATCGTTAACAAACTTTTGAAAGGATACAATGCAAACGGAAAAACTTATAAAGTGCATCTAGATGGTTTTGATCAAAGTAATTTTTTACGTGGTAAATCAGCAAAAAGTGCAAGAGACAAATTCTTTTATACAGATGATGATGGTCTTTTGGTAGGTTTAAGAGAAGGTGATTATAAATATGTTTTTGCTGAACAACGTTTGGGCGGTACAATGGGAGTTTGGGCAGAGCCTTTTACAAAACTGCGTTTACAAAAAATATTCAATTTGTATCAGGATCCTTTCGAAAGAGCCGATATAACATCGAATACATTTTGGGACTGGCAGTTGAATCACGTTGGGTCAATATATGGGGCATTACAAGATGTAGTTGCATTTGCAGAAACGTTTAAAGAATATCCTCCAAGATCAATTCCGCCAAGTTTCTCTGCTTATACGATTATGGAAGAGGCTATGAAAGATATTAAGGCTCAAAAATACATTGAGAAAAATGTTCTTCCTAAAGTAAAAGAAGAAGCTGAAGCCACATCCAAAAAGAAAAAGTAAAGTAATAATCTTAAGTAAAGCCTGAGTTATTGGTATAATTTGGGCTTTACTATTTAATGACTCACATTATGTATAGAAAATTATATCTCACAGCTCTGTTTTTATTTTTGTTTGTTTCTTGTAAAAATAAATCAGAAGAAAATACAACTGTAAATTCAAAAGAGAATACAGAAACAGTTGCTACAAGCGGTGATCCACTGCCAAGCTGGAACGACGGAACTTTAAAAAAAGATATTATTGCTTATGTTGAAAAAGTAACTAAAGAAGGAAGTCCAGATTTTATTCCGATAGAAAATAGAATAGCCACTTTTGATAACGACGGAACACTTTGGGCTGAAAAGCCTTATGTTCAGGAATTATTTGCTTTTTATCGCGTAAAAAAAATGGTTGAAGCTAATCCGGCTTTAGCGCAAAAACAGCCTTTTAAAGCTGTAGTGGAAAAAGATAAAAGTTATTTTGAAAAAGGTGGAGATAAGGCTCTTATTGAGTTAGTTGCTGCAACTCATACTGGCATGACAGAAGATGAGTTTGAAGCATCAACAAAAGATTTTTTTGCTGGCGCCCAATATCCTGGTAAAAATGTTCCGCTAAAACAAATCAGATACCAGCCTCAATTGGAGCTTTTGAATTATTTGCGTGCAAATGGTTTCAAAACTTTCATTGTAACTGGTGGAACGGTTGAAGTTGTTAGAGCAATATCTCAGGATTTTTATGGAATCCCAAAAGATCAAGTAGTTGGAACTTCTTTCAAATATAAATATGATGACGCTAAAAATACAGTTTTAAGAGAACCAGCTTTAGATCATTTTAATGATAAAGAAGGAAAACCTGTCGGGATACAATTGCACATTGGTCAACGACCTGTTTTTGCCTGCGGAAATGAAGGCGGAGCCGGCGATCTTGCCATGCTTAGATATTCTTCAGGAAATAAATACCCATCTTTTCAATTAATTGTAAATCATAACGATTCTATTAGAGAATACAATTATCAGGAAAAAGATAATTTGTCATTAAACACAGCTGCAAAATACAAATATCATGTAATAAGCATGAAAGACGATTGGAAAAAAGTATTTGCAGACAAATAACTTCTAATTTAAATAGTATGAAACGATTCAAATGGTTGTTTTTCAGCTTTGTTTTTTCTTTGGCTTACAATGGTGCAAATGCCCAAGAAGCAGATAAACCGGGAGCAAGTGCGCAAGAAATTGCAGATAAACTGGCAAATCCTGTAGCAAGTCTTATTAGTGTGCCTTTGCAGAATAATTTAAATTATGGCATTGGACCTTATAACGGATCAAAATATACTATAAATATACAGCCGGTAGTTCCTTTTAAATTAAATGAAAATTTAAATCTGATTACTCGTTATATACTTCCAGTTGTAGATCAAAGAGATATTACAGGAGAAAATACGCATCAGTTTGGATTGAGTGATGCAACTGTAACTGCTTTTTTTGCACCTAAAACGAAAGGAATTATTTTAGGATTTGGACCTGCTTTTTTGGTTCCCACTGCAACAGATAAATTTTTAGGCACAGAAAAATTTGGAGTTGGGCCGAGTGCTTTAGTTATGCATCAAGGCAAAGGACTTTCGGTGGGATTTATTGCCAATCAGATTTGGTCTGTGGCAGGAAATCAAGACAGAGCAGATTTTAATCAGTTTTACACACAGATTTTTCTTTCACATAGTTATAAAAGTGGTGCAAGTTTAGGTGTTAATGCCGAAATAACTCAAAACTGGGAAGCCAATACCACATTAATAACTTTAAATCCGTCTATTGGCGCCGTTACAAAAGTAGGAAAGCAAATGGTTCAATTTGCTGTTATGCCTTTAATTCCAATTGTAGGTCCTTCGTCAATTAAACCAGATTGGGGATTAAGAGCTGTTGTGGCATTTGTTTTTCCCGGATCATAGAATATTTTTTTCTTCCATTAAAAAAACATATCATGAAATTGAAAATTTTATCTTTTGTACTAATTGCCTTTTTGATATCGTGCACAAAATCAACGACAAAAAATGAAGGAACAGCTTCGGTTTCAGAAGTTGGAACTAAGATTAAAATGGATGGCGAACTGCCTTCAAAAGAATCAATTCCGGAATTATTTGATGAAATGGATTTTCAGCAGGCCACTCAAACTTATTTGTGGGCATTGCCTATTGTGGCTTTCGCCGAGTGGCAGCAACAGCACTATCAAACATTCAAAGCAACAAGTAACGATCTTGTATTGTATAACACCTATCATGACAGATTAGGAATTTTAACAGCAAATGCTACAACTCCATATGTCATGTCATTTATTGATTTAAAGGCAAATGGACCTACAGTTATCGAAATGCCGGCTGGACGTACTGCCGGAGGATTAGCTGATTTTTGGCAAAGAGAACAGGCTACAATTGGAGAAATGGGGCCAGATAAAGGAAAAGGCGGAAAATATGTTTTAGTACCGCCAACAATGAAAGATTTTAAAGCAGACGGATATTTTATAATTCCTTGCACGACTGTAAATATGTTTTTTGGTTTTAGAACTCTAGATCCAGATCCTAAAGTCACAGAGGCATTAGTAAAACAAGTAAAAATATATCCTTACGCTCAAAGAGCAAATCCAACACCAACAAAAATAGTGAGTCCGCCCGTCGATAAAAAATGGTACGGAATTCAGCCTTCTGGAATTAAATATTGGGAATGCCTTCATGCAATTTTGCAAAATGAACCAGTAGAAGAAAGGGATCGTTTTTTTATGGCTTGGCTTAGAAATCTTGGAATAGAAAAAGGAAAACCTTTTGCTCCAGATGAACGTCAGAAGAAAATTTTGATTGCTGCTTCACAAAAGGGAGAGCAAATGGCAATGGCAAATTCTTTTAGTAAACGTTTTGCAGATGTAAAACATTGGCCAGATAAAAAATGGGATTATGTTATGATCATCAAAGATCCATCGCAGCATGCCGATAATTATGATGAGTTTTTTGAAAGAGCTTCTTATTTTTATGAAGCTGTTACCTATTCAAAAGCTATGATTACCAAAACACCAAATGTGGGTCAGGCGTATTTAGGTTCTTACTTTGATAATGAAGGAAAATGGTTAGACGGAGGTAAAAATTACACTTTAAATGTTCCTGCAAATCCACCCGCAGTTAATTTTTGGTCTATTACCGTTTACGATTCTGCGACACGATGTTTGATTGATAATCCGCAGCAAAATGCTGATTTATCTTCTCGTAAGGATTTAATAAAAAATAGTGACGGCTCTGTAGATTTATATTTCGGACCAAAAGCTCCAGCAGGAAAAGAGAAGAACTGGGTTCAAACTTTACCAGGAAAACATTGGTTTACGTATATGCGTTTCTATGGTCCAACTACAGCGTATTTTGATAAAAGCTGGAAAATGGATGATATTAAAGAAGTGAAATAAAAATCATTCTTATGACCGAAAAAGCAGCAGATAACAACGAGAACTTATTTGATCCTTTGGCATCAAAAGCAGAACGCTACGATAAAGGAGCAGCGATTAGAAAAGATGTGCCTCGTTCTTCTCATCACGAATGGTCAGCACCAGAAGATAGAGAAGATCCAATTGCTGTTTTGATAAAAACCAGTATTGGTCGAATTGAAGATTTACTGCCCATTCGATACAGAAGAATGATTGAATCTCCTTTTGCCTTTTATAGAGGAGCGGCAGCAATTATGGCAGCAGATTTAGTCAATACTCCAAGTACGGGAATACATTTACAGCTTTGCGGCGATTGTCATTTAATGAATTTTGGCGGTTTTGCTACTCCAGAACGTAAATTGGTTTTTGATATTAATGATTTTGATGAAACTTTTCCAGGACCTTGGGAATGGGATGTAAAAAGACTCGCGGCAAGTTTTGCTATAGCTGGAAAATGGAGAAAGTTCTCAAATAAAACCAGTAAAGAATTTGCCTGGCATGTTGCAGACAGTTATAAAAGACACATGCTCGAATACAGTAAATTATCGGCACTTCAAATTTGGTATGCCGATATTGATTTGGCAGAACTTATTGAATTAGGAAAAGATGAAGAGCTAAAAGAGTTTCAGCAAAAACGAATAAAAAAAGCAGCTGAATCTACTGCGCATGAAAAAGAGTTTGCAAAAATGACTTATTTAGATGGGGTTCGGGCAAAAATAAAAGATGATCCGCCATTGATTTATCATCCATCAGGAACAGATGAAAATTATACTTTAAGAGAAGCTAAGCTGATTCATAAACGATATGTAGAATCACTTCCTGAAGATAAACAGATTTTATTAAGCCGATATACAATACATGACTTTGCCATAAAAGTGGTAGGTGTAGGAAGTGTTGGAACTCTTTGCGGAATCAGTTTATTAATGTCGGCAAGCGGTGAACCTATTTTTTTACAGTTTAAAGAAGCCAGACAAAGTGTTTTAGAACCAAATGTAAAAATTAAGGGAAAATACAAGCATCAAGGCGAACGAATTGTAATGGGACAAAAGTTAATGCAGTCGGCTTCAGATATGTTTTTAGGATGGACAAATGATGATCGAGGCAGGTTTTTTTATATCCGTCAGCTTCGAGATGCTAAAATAAAACCGGTTATCGAAATAATGAAAGCAGAAAACATGGCTGATTATGCAAAAGCCTGCGGTTGGGCACTTGCAAGAGCTCATGCACGATCAGGAGATCCTTCAATATTGTCAGGATACATAGGAAACAACGATGAGTTTGCGAATGCAATTTCAAAATTTTCGATTTCATATGCCCATCAAAATGAATTGGATTATAATAAATTGGTTGAAGCAGTAAAAGAAGGAAGATTGCCTATTTCGGCAGAAATATAATTTTCGTTAATTAAATAATTGTAAGTATGAGTAAAAAAATTATGTTTTTAATCGGTTTTGCTATTATAACAATTACAATGCAAAGCCAGACAACAAGAATTGATTCTGCAGCAGTTTATATTTTGCATAGAACCACAGAATCATTGCAATACATAAAATCATGCAGTTTTAAATCGATAATGACTTACGATATTTCTAACGAAAGTCTCGGATTAATTAAGCACTCGATAAATGAAAAAGTTTCGATCAAATTTCCAGATAAACTAAAAATTACTTCAACTGGAGATAAAGGAAACAGAAGTTTATGGTATAACGGCAAGAGTTTATACTATTATTCTTTTGATAATAATACATATGCAACTGCAGCCGCACCAAAAACGGTTATAGAAACCATTGACGAAACCAGCAAAAAATTCGGAATTGAATTTCCTGCGGCTGATTTTTTTTACGAAACATTCTTAGATGATCTTAAGGCAGAAAAAGGAAACTTAATTTATTTAGGTAAAACTATTATTGACGACAAAGAATGTTTTCATATTGCTGGTGCAGATAAAAACAAAAGTTTTCAATTCTGGATTGGAAGCGATGATTTTTTCCTGCCTGTAAAAATGGTAATAGTTTATACTAATGATAAAGACAAGCCTCAATATGAAGCGGTATACAAAGATTGGGTTGTAAATCCAGATTTCCCCGATTATATGTTTGAATTTGCAGCCCCGCCAAAGGCTGTAAAAGTTCCCCTTAAGGAAAGAGAAACGAAAAAATAATCATCTAAAATTCTACAACCATGAAATTAGATTTACTAAAACATATAAAAGTATTTGTTGCTGCTGTAGTATTTGTAATAATGCTGATTGTTCCAGAATCTGCAAATGCACAACGATTTGGTCATTTTACACCTCACGCAGTGATGCCGAGACCAATGCCGATACATCCGCCATCACCACGACCAATTCCACCTACGCCAAGACCAATACCTCCAGGTCCGCGTCCAATTCCGCCTGGACCGCGACCAATACCTCCGCATCCTTATCCTAGACCATTGCCTCCGCCTCCGTTTCATCCTTATCCGGTGCCGTATCCTTACATCTATCATCCGTTTGTTCCTTATTATTGGGGACCAACATGGTATCCGATAGGATTTTTTGCGGCCACATTGACTACAGCCGCAATTATCATTTCAGTTGAGGATAATCAATACAATTATGATGATGGAGTTTATTATGTAAAAGATTCAGGCGGTTACAAAGTAGTTCCAGCACCTTTGGGAGCAACTATTTCTGAATTGCCAAAAGGTTATGTGACCATTAATGTCTCTGGTGTTGACTATTATTACTATGGAGGAACTTATTATACTAAAGATACCTCAAAATATAAAGTAGTAAATGCGCCCGTAGGAGCTATAGTTACACATTTGCCGGAAGGATCTGAAGAGAAAACAATAGACGGGCAAAAATATATGATTTATAATAATGTTTACTATCAGCCAATTTCACAAGACGGTCAAGATAGTTATGTAGTTGTACAAGGTAAATAGAAAAGGTTCAACTGCTAATTTAATTTGTTTTAGAAAAGGAATGTTTGATAAAAATAAGTAAGAATATTTTGCAAACAATTATGTTAAATTAAATAAAATAATTTATCTTTGAGAGTGTAAAAATAAGCTGTTTACGAAAAATTAACATTGGTAACATACAGTTTAAGAGTTATATAGACGTTCATTCTCAGATTTTTCGGAATTTTAATAATTTGAAGTTAAACTAATTTAATCATTAATTTAAATACCACACTATGAATATTAAAAGAACAAATCTTCGCATAATCCCAATGATAGTATTGGGCTTACTTTATAGCTGCTCCCCAACAGTAAAAGTTACAACTGATTATGATCATGCCGCAAATTTTAGTGAATATAAAACTTTTGCAGTTTATGATTTAAAAACACAACAAGGTCAAGTAAACCAGCTAAATATTGACCGAGTTACGAAAGCAATTCGTGCTGAAATGATCTCAAAAGGATTTACTGAAAGTTCAAATCCTGACTTAAAAGTAAATGCTGTTTCAATCTTAAAAAATAAAACCTCAGTTTCTGCTAACACAGATTTTTATGGATATGGCGGAATGTATCGTCCATACGGATATTGGGGAGGCGGCGCAATGATGGGCGGCGCAAACACAACATTTAATAGTTATGATTATGTTGACGGCTCATTGGTCATTGATATAGTTTCTACAAAAACAGACAAACTGGTTTGGCAAGGAATAGGAAATGCCGAAATAGACAATAAACCAGATAATCCTGAAGAATTTATTAATAGTTCTATTAAAAAAATATTAGCAGGATTTCCTCCAGGCTTAGCAAAAAAATAGCTTTGAAACTTATTTCCATAACAGCTGTACTTTTCGTTTAGAACAAGTGCAGCGGTTATGAAAATGTGAACTGTAACTTTTTTTTTTAAGTATTTAGATACTCAATAAAAAAGGAAGATATTCATTATATTAAGCTTAAAGCGTATGGCCGATATAGTACTTTCAATTTTCTTTTTTATAGCAGCAATTGTTGGTTTTGCAACCTCTTTTATGGTTCTGTTTTCAAAGAAAAACTACTCAAAAAGTTTTTTTCTAGGACTATTTTTGTTTAGCCTGACCGTTGTCAGTATTTACAATTTCTATTTATCGGCAAATATTTTTAAAGCCTTTCCTGATTTATTTATGATTACAAAATCATTTATTTTTCTAGCGGCTCCCAGTGCATTTTTGTACGTGAGAAGTGTTTTGTTCCCGGAGATCGTTTTTAAAAAATTTGACTGGCTTCATTTTGTACCATTTGTCGTTTACTTTTTGCTCACAGTTTTAGTTTGGATAGGAAATTATAGTGATAGTAATTTTATTGCTTATGTTTCTGCCAAAATCAACAGTCCTTTCTCTATCTTGAGTTTGGGTACTTGGTTGATGTATGCTTTTTGCCAGACTATGATGATTTTAAATTATGATTTAGAAAAATTTAAAGGCAATCATCTTCATAAAATAAAGACTTTAAAATGGATCAGAATTTATAATTTGATGATCTTGTTTTTATTCTCAACTCTCTTTGTGCATTTCTTTTTGATTAGTAAAACAGGTACTATCGATTTTTCCTGCTGTGTTTTAATTTCACTAGTTCTTATTTTTACTGTCGGATGGCTTTATTTTACGCCTCATATTTTTCATGACAAGAATACGGTTGATACTCTCGATTTTGTTGAGGACAATCTGATTACCGTTGCATCTAGAGAAGTAAAAAACAGCTTGCCAATTGTTAAAGAGTTAACTCCAGAAAAAAAACAAATCTATATAACTAAATTAGAAAGCATATTTGATTCGAAAAAACTCTTTTTGAAAAAAGATCTAGTAATTCGTGATGTAGCTGATGAAACAGGAATTTCAGTTAACAATCTTTCTAATTTAATTAACTCAGAATTTAATCTTCACTTTCAAGACTATATTAATTTAAAAAGAATTGAGTTTTTTAAAGAAAAAATCAATGACTCTGACTGGAAAGGTTTATCCTTAGAAGGAATGGCTTGGGCTTCAGGATTTAAGTCTCGAACAACTTGTTTTAGAGCTTTTATTAAACATACTGGAAAATCTCCTTCAGAATATTTTAGAGTTATCAGAATTAGTCCTGAAAAGTCAACTGCCTATTTTTTAAAACAGTCTCCAAACTAAAAAAGAATTGTCTGCAGAGATTGAATTTGAAGAAGTACTAAATTTAAATTAAGAGATTATGACAACGAAATTTAATAGTTACACACAAATAAAATCAACACTGACATTAATTCTTTTATTCGCTTATTTTTTTGGCTACTCGCAATTAAAAGGCGGGCACATACTTGGATCATCTGGATTACAGTCTGGAACTCAAGCACCAGCCAATAATTTAAGTTTGTATGTGCCGGGGTATTTTTATGAAGCCGGTTCCTTACGGAATTCTGATGGAGATAAATCAATTGCAAATCCAGATATCAACATGTTTATTACGGGTGTTGGAGCTAATTATGTAAGTGATTTCAAAATTTTAGGAGCCAATTACGGAGCAAGTATTTTATTCGCTTTTGCATCAAATACTATTCAGGGCAGTTATGTAGATTCAAAAAGTCCTTTTGCTTTTACAGATATGCTTGTGCAGCCAATTCAATTAGGCTGGCATAATAAAAGAGCAGATTTTGTTTTCAGTTATCAATTATATCTTCCAACAGGAAAATATGAACTGGGAGCAAGTAATAATAGCGGACTTGGAATGTTTATGAATGAACTTTCGGCAGGAACGACTTTGTTTTTTAATGATAAAAAAACATTTCATTTTTCGGCTTTAGCTGCTTACGAAATGAATGGTAAAAAGAAAGACACTAATATAAAAACAGGAGATATTTTAAGTATTGAAGGCGGTTTAGGTAAAACATTTTATATGATGAATGCAGAAAAAACCGCTCCAAAAGGAATACTTAATGCGGGATTAATTTACTATTTGCAGTATAAAGTATCACATGATGAAATTCCGGCGGGAACTCTAGTGCTTGAACCAAGCAAAGATAGAGTTGGAGCATTAGGTGCTGAGGTGAACTACTTTCATATTGGCTGTAAAACATCTGCAGGATTGCGATGGGTTTCAGAGATTGGTGCTGTGAACAGATTTCAAGGAAATACTTTTTTTCTAACATTGGCTCATGTCTTCAGCTTTGCAAAAGAATAGTTTAAGAAACTAATCGCTGGTTAAATGGTTGATGCTTATTTATAAAATCAATAAATCTTAAATTAATTTAAATGAAAAAAAACTATTCAGATCCAGTGATAAAAAACAGAGTTTTTTTTCAGAAATTAATTTTCATTTTTGCATTTTGTCTTTTTTCGTGTCATACAATTATGGGACAAAAACAGCATATAAGTGTAAAAGATTCTCTAGATGGAGCTTTCGATTTGAGTGATTATATCATTTATGCACATGGTTTTATTGTAGTGCCAACTGTTATTACCGAACCGGCTTTGGGAGGAATAGGAGGAGCATTGGTACCAATTTTTCTTAAAAAGCGCCCGCCGGTAATAGATGAAAATGGAAAAAAACGATTTATAAATCCAGATATAACAGGTGGAATTGGGATGTATACTGGAAATAAAAGCTGGATGGCAGGTGCTTTTCGTTCTGCAACTTTAGTTAAACCCAGAATACTATATCGCGTTATGGCAGGCTATGGCGATATGAACTTATCATTTTACGAAAACAATCTGCCAAATGGAAAAGATCAGGAATTCAAACTCAATTTTAGATCTACTGTTTTTTATACACAATGGTTAAAGCAGTTTAGAAACGCGAAATGGAGTGCTGGGCCGCAATATCTTCTTTTAAATTCTAAAATAAATTTACCAGACATCAATATCCCTCCGCCATTTGTTCAGCCAGGAGATATTAAAAGTACCGTAAGCCAGCTTGGAGCCGCCATTCAGTTTGATGGACGCGATAATATATTTACACCAGATAAAGGGATAAGACTACAGTCAGACTTTTTTTGGTCAGATGATGCAATAGGCAGTGATTATGATGCTTGGCGCGTTAATTTATCAGCAATAGGCTATTATCCTTTAACAAAAAAATTAATCGGCGGACTTAGGATAGAAGGAGAGCAGGCGTTTGGAAGTCCGCCTTTTTATCTTCGTCCAGGTATTAATTTAAGAGGAATTCCTGCAGCCCGATATCAAGGTAAAACCAGTATTGTAACCGAAGGAGAATTACGTTGGGATTTGTACAGAAGATGGAGTTTAATGGGATTTGGCGGTGTAGCAAGCGCATTTAATGATTGGGATAAAGCTTTTGCAAAACCTGTAGTTTACAGCTACGGAACAGGGTTTAGATACTTAGTTGCCAGAAAGTTTAAACTCAGAATGGGAGTTGATGTTGCAAAAGGTCCAGAAGATTGGGCTTATTACATTGTTTTTGGCAGTAATTGGTTAAGATAAAAAAATATGTAAGAAGTTACTTTTTAAAAATATAATACAAAAGCCTCTGTAGACATCTCTATAGAGGCTTTTTGTAATAAATACTTTGATAATAAGAGATATTAAGAAAAAATTAACAGTTGTGTTTCGCACAAATACTTTAATATTTAATTGTTTTGTAACAAAAATAAAATAAAGGCTACTAATTAGTCAACTATTTAAATCATTGATTATGTATAAAATTACGATGAAATCAGTTTTCGTTGCATCAGCATTTTTGGTTGGTGTGAGCAGCTGTTTTGCGCAGGACATTTTGGTAAATTCATTAAAGCTGAATGCAAGTGATAAAAGTAAAGAGAACTTTAAATTCACTGAAGTAATTAACTTAGGAACAACTTCTGTAAAATCTCAAGGATCATCAGGAACTTGTTGGAGTTACTCAACAAACTCATTTTTAGAGTCAGAAATGATTCGTTTAGGAAAACAACCAGTAGAGTTGTCTCAAATTTTTTCTGCAAGAAATGTTTATGTAGAAAAAGGAGTGAATTATGTTCGTATGCATGGAGCGATTTCTCTAGGTGATGGTGGTGCTTTGCATGATGTAATCAATATGTATAAAAAATACGGAACTGTTCCTAGAGAAGTTTATACAGGATTAAACTACGGTACAGACAAAAATAAATTTGGTGAAATGGGAGCTTTAATCGAAGCAGTTCTTGCGGCGGTAGTTAAAAATCCAAATGGTGAATTAACACCAAACTGGCAAAAAGCGTATGCAGCCGTTATTGATTCATATTTAGGAAAAGTGCCGGATAATTTTAATTATAAAGGAAAAAATTATACACCACAATCTTTCGCTAAAGAAGTAGTTGGAATTAATCCAGACGAGTATATCGAAATGTCATCTTTTACAACATCTCCATATTACCAAAAAACAACTATGATGGTGCCAGACAACTGGTCATTAGATCAAGTTTACAACGTAAAAGTAAACGATATGACAGATGTAATTGACAATGCTTTGAAAAAAGGATATACAGTTGCATGGGCGACAGATGTGAGCGAGAAAAGTTTCAGCTGGAAAAATGGTGTGGCTTACGTTGCAACAAAGAAATTTGATGACATGACAGCCGAAGAAAAAGCAGATATGTTTAACGGACCAAAAGCAGAACCAGAAATCACTCCAGAAATGCGTCAAACAGCGTTTGATAACTACACAACAACAGATGACCACGGAATGCATATTATTGGACTTGCAAAAGATCAATCAGGTAAAGAATACTATATCGTAAAAAATTCTTGGGGAGAAACAAATGACTACAAAGGTTTCTTATTTGTAACTAAGAATTTCGTAAAATATAAAACTACTGCCTTAATGGTAAATAAAGGAGGAATTCCAACTGACATTGCTAAAAAATTAGGAGTGTAAGTTTGATTCAAACTTTTGAAAAATAAAAAAGCGCTGCAATAGAATTTGCAGCGCTTTTTTTTATGATAATTGTGTTTTAAAAAGAAAGTTCTATTTCCCTTTCAACAACTTCTCTAAATATTCAACTTTATCTTTCTCAGCCTGAACCAAACGTTCGAAAAGTTCTACGACTTTATCAAGAGGATTGAAATTGCAATTATGATTTACTACTGGTCCACCATTAATAACAGAACCGTCGTAATTATTTTGAATATTGTTTAAAACCGCTTCTTCAGAGAAATTTTTAATTCCTTCAACAGTTACGCCTAATATTTCGGCAATTGCCTGAAGTTTTTCATCATCAACTGTTTCGCTGTTTTCAATAATCGAAATAGTCTGCTGGGTTGTGCCTAAAGCCTGTGCCAAAGCTTCCTGTTTCATATCGCGAAGTTCACGAATACGGCTTATTTTTCGCCCTATATGATTTGGTTTTGTTAGTGTGCTCATAATTCAAAGATATTTAAAATTCCTGAAAAAAGGATGGGTGCTATAAAATACAAGATATTTTTGTACGATACAATTTGCTGCGATTTCAGGACAAAACAAAAATACAATTTTTCGCACATACAGAGATTGAAAACTAAATTATAAATGAATTGGAAGCTGTTAAAAAAATAGGAGTATAAGTTTGATTCAAATTTTTAGAAAAATAAAAAAGCGCTGCAATACAATTTGCAGTGCTTTTTTTGTACTAATTAGTTGCTGCTTTTAAGCGTGATTCTGCATTTAAACGTTTTTTGACGCAGTTCGTAGTCATATTCAAATAAAAAGTTTGTAATGCGGTACCTTTATATAGTATTACGACCCTTTTAATCAAAATCAAATCATCATGAAAACAAATGCAGTACTTTTTAGAGTAATTGTATGCGTTTTTTCTTTTAGTTGTTACGCTCAGTCTTTAGAGCAGACTATTGCTCATGCTGGAACTGGAAAAACGCAGTCAAAAGTTGATAGCAAATCAAATGAAGATCTTGTTATTGATTCTTATTTGGTTGTAGAGATAATAAATATGCCTTTTGGAAAAAGAACAACAAAGTATGAAGTTTCAAAGCTTGATATGGTATATACGAACGATCTTGGACCAAATAATACAAGAACCGTTACTCCAATATACAAAAAGGCAAAAGTTAGAAAAACAGAGATGATATTGCCGTCGAAAGCTATTGTTGATACCATGTCGCAAAAAATTAATCCAATAAAAGTAGACGTTGTTATGCCGGCATATACGGAGAACTCGGCAAACATAAATATTTTAAACACTTATGCTCATGTTTTGGATAAAGGATACAAATCTGTAGACATGCTTAAAAAAGTGGCTGACAAGTACTATTTTGAAGATAATTACGAAGAAGCAGCCAAGTACTATTCAAAGCTTATTGAGCTTGAGGCAAATTTAGATGCAGTATTTTATTTTAGATATGCACAATCTTTAAAAGCAATAAGTGAAATAGAAAAGGCTGAAGAAATGATGAAGTTGTTCGAAAGTAAAAACGGGAACAATGAAATCGCTAAAAAATAAAGAATAATGTATTGAAACAAAAAAAGACTATCGAAATGATAGTCTTTTTTTTAAGCCATTTAGTGATAATAGTAGTTGGGACTTTAAAGTAATTAGTAGTGCAGTCTTTATTTTTGACACAAAGTAAAACCAACTTTGTTTTTGGAGATCTAATTAATAAACTAGAATTGTAAAAAAAAATACCACTTACGTTTGTAAGTGGTATTTAATAAGCTCCCCCTCTTGGGCTCGAACCAAGGACCCTCTGATTAACAGTCAGATGCTCTAACCAACTGAGCTAAGGAGGAATCACCTTAAAGGTAAATATGTTTGCTAAAAAAAGTTGCTCCCCCTCTTGGGCTCGAACCAAGGACCCTCTGATTAACAGTCAGATGCTCTAACCAACTGAGCTAAGGAGGAAGATGTTGCTCTTTTTAGCGAGTGCAAATATAATCGATTTTTTAGTTTCTCAAAAATATTTTAACTCTTTTTCTCAATTTTTTTTTCTACTTCATAATTGCCTTGTAAATATCGTTTCCATTTGCGAACAAAAGTAACGCTATAAGTAGTACGAAGCCAACCATTTGGGCGTTTTCAAGGAATTTATCGCTTGGTTTTTTACCGCTAATTATTTCGTATAATAAAAACATCACATGACCGCCATCAAGTGCCGGAATTGGCAATAAATTCATAACTCCAAGCATAATTGATAGCAAAGCTGTGATTGACCAGAAAGTTTCCCAGCTCCAAGAACTTGGAAAAATGTTATAAATCGCCGCAAAACCACCTACTTGTTTGTAAGCTTTTGTTTCAGGGTTAAAAATCATTTTCAATTGTTTTCCGTAACCTACTAATTGATCTTTTCCTTTTTCTATTCCTACAGGAATAGATTCCAAGAAACCATATTCTTTTGTACTCACTTTATAGTATCCTAATTTCTCTAAAGATTCCATTCCTAAAGTACCCACACCAATTCCTAGCTTTCCAGCATTAGAAACCTTTACCGTAATAGGAGTTTCTTTTAAATCGCGTAAAACAACAGCAGGAATTGTTTTTCCTTTGTTTGCCTCTAAAATAACTTTAGCTTCATCAAAATATTTTACTTTTTGACCATTAAGGGATGTAATCAAATCTTTTGCTTTCAAAGAAGTGTTCTCAGAATCTTCGGTGATCTTACCCACAACAAAAGGCATTCTGATACCAATTAGTAATCCTTTTTCATATTTAGATAATTGATCAACAAAATCACTTGGAATATTAATTGTTTGTTGTTTTCCATCTCTTTCAATTACGACATTCTTAGCCATGATCACATTTATGTTCATGTCGTTGTCAAAGTTTTCAACTTTTTTACCGTCAATCGAAACAATTTTATCACCCGTTCTAAATCCGGCTTTAATCATTGCGGGATTTTCAATATAAACTCCGTCTTTCAAATCGGCATTAGCCACATACGTATCTCCAAAAGCAAATGCCATTCCTATATAGATGATAAATGCAAGGATAAAGTTTACCGTAACACCACCCAGCATAATAATCAAACGCTGCCAAGCTGGTTTAGAACGAAATTCCCAAGGCTGCGGAGGCAAAGCCATTTGATCTTTGTCCATACTCTCATCGATCATTCCAGAGATTTTTACATAACCTCCAAGCGGTAACCATCCGATTCCGTATTCCGTTTCGCCAATTTTCTTTTTTAACAGCGAATATTTAACATCAAAAAATAAGTAAAATTTTTCGACTCTTGTTTTAAACAATTTTGCAGGGATAAAATGCCCTAATTCATGAAGAATAATAAGTAAAGATAAACTCAATAGAAATTGAGAGAGTTTGATAACTATATCCATTTTATAATTTTAGTTCGTATTTAACGCACAAAAGTAGCGTTTTCCATTTTAATTTAAGACCGCAAGATAACGTTTAAGGTTTTAAATGTTTGTTAATAAACAAACATTTAAATTTCTCGTTTTAACAAGATGCCGTAACTTTACGTTTTAAGATGCTGTCATTTCAATTGGTAGCACAAAACCATTAAAAGTTACAAATATGGCATCACAATTATTTTCTCCTTTAGTAATCAAAAATATAACCTTAAAAAATAGAATTGCTATTTCGCCAATGTGTCAATATTCGGCTGTTGATGGTTTTGCAAACGATTGGCATTTGGTTCATTTAGGAAGCCGTGCCAGCGGAGGCGCAGGATTGATTATTCAGGAAGCGACAGCAGTTTCGCCAGAAGCTAGAATTTCTCCAGCTGATCTTGGAATTTGGAAAGAGGAACATATTAATAAACTAAAACAGATTACCGAATTTATTAGTTCTCAAAATTCGGTTCCAGGAATTCAATTGGCACATGCAGGACGAAAAGCAAGTGTTTCGGCTCCGTGGCTTGGAAATAAAAAATTAGATGTCGATCATGACGGATGGCAGACTGTTGGAGCAAGTGCGATTCCTTATCATGATAACGAGCCATTTCTTCCAGAAGCTTTAGACCAAAACGGAATTCAAAAAGTAATTACTGACTTTAAGACAGCAACAAAAAGAGCTGTTGAAGCTGGATATAAAGTTTTAGAAATTCATGCCGCACACGGATATTTGTTACATCAGTTTTTATCGCCTTTAACAAATGTTAGAACTGATGAATACGGCGGAAGCTTTGAAAATAGAATCCGTTTTACGCTTGAAATTCTAGAAGCTGTTCAAACAGAATGGCCAAAAGATTTCCCTCTAATCGTTAGAATTTCAGCAACAGATTGGGCAGAAGGAGGCTGGAATCTTGAAGAGTCTGTAAAACTTTCAAAAATTTTAAAAGAAAAAGAAGTTGATTTAATCGATGTTTCATCAGGAGGATTGGTTTCACATCAAAAAATCCCTGTTGGTCCAGGTTATCAAGTTCATTTTGCAGAAAAAATCAAAAAAGAAGTACAGATTGCCACAGGCGCAGTTGGTTTAATTACTGAAGCAAAACAAGCCGAAGAAATCCTTAATAATGGTCAAGCCGATTTAATTTTGTTTGCCAGAGCATCATTAAGAAACCCTAACTTACCTTTAGATTTTGCCGCAGCATTAAACGACGATATTCACTGGCCGGAACAATACGAAAGAGCTAAACTATAAATTTATTTGGCCACAGATTACATGAATTTTACAAATCGCTGCGTTCGAAAACTTTAAAAATTCGTATAATTCGTGGCAAAAAAGAAATCCTTTTTAATCACATTAATCTGTGGCAAAAAACTAAAACAACATGCAAAAAATTAAAACAGCACTATTATCATACGGAATGTCAGGGAAAGTTTTTCACGCTCCATTTTTAGATATTCATCCCGGTTTTGAGTTATTGGGATCTTGGGAAAGAAGTAAAAAACTCATTCAGGAAGATTATCCAGAGGTAAAAAGTTATCCTTCAATCGATGATTTATTAGCCGATGATGTTGATTTGGTAATTGTAAATACACCAGTTGGAACTCATTATGAGTATGCCAAAAAAGTACTTTTGGCGGGAAAACATGCCGTTGTAGAAAAAGCTTTTACAACAACTGTTGCCGAAGCCGAAGAACTTGCTGCACTAGCAAAAGAAAAAGGACTGAAACTAGCCGTTTTTCAAAACAGAAGATGGGACAGCGATTTTAAAACCGTCCAAAAAATAATTCATAACGGAGTTTTAGGAGATTTGGTAGAAGCCGAAATTCATTTTGACAGATACAATCCTTTATTGAGCCCAAAAGCGCATAAAGAAACTGCAAATGATGGAGCAGGAGTTCTAAAAGATTTAGGTCCCCATATTATAGACCAGGCAGTTTGTTTATTTGGCTCTCCCAAATCAGTTTTTGGAGATATCAGAATTACAAGAGAAAATTCTTTAGTAGATGACTGGATTGATCTATTATTGATTTATGAAGATTTTAGAGTGCGTTTAAAAGCAGGTTTCTTTGTTAGAGAAGCTAATCCGGCATACACAATTCATGGAAAAAAGGGAAGCTTCTTAAAATCTCGTGGTGACATTCAGGAAGATGAATTGAAAATAGGAAAGAAACCCAATTTAGAAACATGGGGAACTGAATCTGAAGATTTACAAGGAATACTTCATACTGAAATTAACGGAAAAGTGATTCGCGAAAAAGTACCAACTCTTCAAGGAAATTATTTCTCTTTTTTCGATGGCGTTTTTAATTCAATATCAAATGATACAATAGAACCGGTTACAGCGCAAGACGGTGTAAAAGTAATGCAGATCATCGAAGCTGCAATTGCAAGTAATGCAGAGAAAAAAGCGATTAACTTATAAGATTTAATCTAGTTTGTAAACATACTAAACACGTAGAAACATTGATTTCTATGTCTAAAAAGGAAACAATAAGAAACAAATCTATGTTCCTATTGTGTTAAAAATATTTATACCCAACGGGTTCGTTTTAATGCATCGAATCTTGTTTTTGAGTCTAGTAAAAATGAATGTTTTTATGTGTTAAAAACATTTTATAGCTTCAACTTATAAAACTACAACGTTATAACTTGTAGAACTAGTAGGGTTTGGCAGTCAATAAAATCTCTTTTTTGTACTTTTATACTGTCAAACCTAAAAAAGCGTCCATTTTGATAAATTTCAATCCATTACAACTATTCCAGACAAAAGGAAAAATCAAGAAAGTTTTTAGAGAAGCAAAAGCTTCTTACCTGAACCGAATTCGCTTTGCTGTTGGAATGTTTTATTTTGGAATGGGATTAAGTTTTGCAACTTGGGCAAGCAGGATTCCAGATATTAAAACCGCTTTGCACTTAACCGAAGGTGATTTAGGTTCTATTCTTTTCGCCTTACCAATGGGACAGTTAGTTATCATGCCATTTTCAGGTAAAATGGTCACTAAATTTGGAAGTCACCGTATTTTGGTATTTTCTTTAATTATGTATGTTCTATGCTTGGCAAATTTAGGATTAGCAACGTCAGCTCTGCAGTTATCGTTAGGTCTGTTTTTGTTTGGATTATTCGGGAACTTGGCAAACATTGCTGTTAATACACAAGGTGTTTATACCGAAGTTCTTTTTAAAAAAACAATCATGTCTTCGTTTCATGGCATGTGGAGTTTTGCCGGATTTACAGGAGCATTAGTAGGATTGGGAATGTTAGCACTAAATTTAACACCTTTACATCATTTTCTCATTGTTGGCGGCGTAGTACTTTTAATGGTCGTTTTTAATTTTAAATATTTGGTCAAAGCCAAAGAAAAAATTAAACATACTGCCGAAAAGAAAAAACTGTTTACAAAACCAGACAGCGCATTAATTTGGCTTGGTGTTATTGGATTTTGCAGTATGGCAAGCGAAGGAGTAATGTTTGACTGGAGTGGCGTTTACTTTAAAGATATAGTAAAAGCACCTGGACCATTAGTTATTTTAGGATATACTTCATTTATGATTATGATGGCCGGCGGAAGGTTTCTAGGCGACGGATTGATCAATAAATTTGGACGTGAACGTGTAATGCAAATTAGCGGAATCTTAATTTCTGCGGGACTTTTTACAGCAGTTTTTCTTCCTTATATTATTCCGTGTACAATTGCCTTTATGGCAGTTGGTTTAGGTGTAGCAACTATTGTTCCCACAGTTTACAGTATGGCTGGAAAAAATCCAACTGTTCCGCCGGGAGAAGCATTAACAATCGTTTCAAGTGTTAGTTTTCTAGGTTTCTTAATGGGACCGCCAGTTATCGGACATATTGCTCAAAATTTCGGGCTTCAGTTTTCTTTTGCTTTTATCGGAATCTTTGGTGTTCTTATTGCCTTTATGGTTTCTAAAATTAGAACAACAGCTTAAATATTTTTGCCTTCAGACTTCATAAATTAATATGTAACCCTTAAATTTTGTAAGAATTTATTTTCTTTTACGATAATTTATCTATATTTGAACTCTTTGTTGTTTGTATTATCAACAAGACAAATCTCTTTTCCAAAAGCCAATTTTATTTTTTGAATAGGATTAATATCCGAAAACAATTTTCAAAATAAATTGGAATTTTAATGGTAAAAAAATACATTGTCTTTTTTATTCTAGGGTCTTTTAGTTTTGCTTTTGCACAAGAAACAATCTTTAGAGGAGTTGTTATTGATTCAAAAACGCAAAACCCTCTCGAGAATGTTGTAGTAAGCATTCAAAATTCTTCTATAACAAAACTTACTTCTAAAAGCGGCAAATTTGAACTGCATTCTTCTATAGAAGGAGAACAGCTGCTTTTGATTCACAATCAAAACTGCAAAGATTTACTTCTAAAAATTCATTCAAATTTTGGTCAGATTATATATCTCGGCGTATTACAGTTAGAAGATATTTATTCAGATGAAGTCCCTGCCGCATTGATAACTTTATTAGATAGTGATTTGTCTGATGATAACAGCTCGTCAGAAATGACTTCAGGGCTTTTGCAGTCTTCAAAAGATGCTTTTATGCAAGCATCAGCATTTAATTGGAGTCAGGCAAGATTTAGGATTCGTGGTCTGGACAGCGAAAACGGCACCATGATGCTGAACGGAATGACGATGAATAAAATCTACGATGGGAGACCGCAATGGAACAATTGGGGCGGATTAAATAATGTGCTTCGCAATCAGGATTTTTCGATTGGAACAGCAGCTTCAAACTATACTTTTGGCGGTATTCTGGGAACGCAGCAGATTTTTACACGAGCCTCTTTATATCGAAAAGGAGCACAGTTTACCTTCTCAGGAAGTAATACAACTTATAGTTTACGCGCAATTGGAACATATGCTTCAGGAATGAATGCTTCGGGTTGGGCTTATGTGGTTTCAGTAGGTAAAAGATGGGCAGGCGAAGGTTATTTTGAAGGAACAAATTTTGATGCCGATTCTTTTTTTATGAGCATCGAAAAGAAATTAAATAATAAACATTCTCTCAATTTTACAGGGTTTTATACGCCAAATTCCCGTGGGAAAAATTCTCCAAATACAGCAGAAGTAACTAGTTTAATGGGCGAAACCTACAATTCGTACTGGGGATTTCAGAATGAAAAAAAGCGAAATGCAAGAGTGAAAAAGGTTGAAGAACCTCTTTTTATGCTCAATCATTATTTTAAAATAGATGAAAAAACAAACCTAAATTCGAGTTTAATGTATCAATTTGGGAAAGTTGGAAACAGTAATATTGATTATCAAAATGCAGATAGTCCCGATCCAGTTTATTATAGAAAAATGCCAAGTTATTTTAGCTCACTTTATGCAAAAGATAAAGGAGAGTTTTCAGGTGAATTTACTCCAGATTATGAAAATGCAGAGAAAAGTAAAACCATATTTTTGGCAAATTCCCAAATAGATTGGAATGCCATGTATTTTGCAAATCAAAAACCAGGACAAAATGGTTACGAGCCAGCGCAAAGTCATTATATTTTATATGAAGATAGAACGGATGATAAAAGTTTTGCAGTAAATTCTAACTTAAATACTCAGATTACTCCAAATATTTCTTTTGACGGAGGCGTTACATATCGAAATTTAAAATCGCATAATTTTCAATATTTACTAGACCTTCTCGGCGGAAAATATTTTGAAGATATCGACCCATTTTATAAGGGAGATTTTTCTCAATCTGATCTGCAGAACCCAAATAGACAGGTAAAAGAGGGAGACGTTTTTGGTTACAATTATAATTTTTTAGCCAATACAATCGATGCTTTTACACAGTTTAAATTTTCTTATAAGAGAACCGATTTTTATTTGGCACAATCTTATTCGGTATCTAATTATCAAAGAGAAGGATTGTATCAAAACGGAATTTATGCCGCAACATCCTTAGGGAAAAGTGGGAAAGTAAATTTTGAGAATTTTGGTTTTAAAGGAGGCTTCACTTATAAAATTTCGGGAAAACAATGGCTGTTTTTTAATGGTGCTCATCTTACAAGAGCGCCGTCTCTTCGGAATACATTTTCAAATTCACGTTTAAATAATAATATAGTTAACGGAATCGAAAGTGAGAACATAAGCAGTGCCGAAGCCAATTATGTGTATAGTTCTCCAAAACTTAAAATGCGGTTAACGGCTTATTATACTTTAATTAAAAACACGTCAAAAACGTCTTTTTTCTATGCTGAAGGAATTTTTGATAATGGCGCAGGTTATGATGCAACTGATGCTTTTGTAAGTCAGACTTTAACACATTTGGACAAAAAAAATACGGGAGCAGAGCTGAGTTTCGAATATCAAATCTCATCAACATTAAAAACAACCTTAAGTACCGCTTATGGTAATTATGTTTACAACAGTAATCCAAATGTATCGATTACAAATGATGCGAATGCGACAAAAAATGGAGCGCAGACTACTTTTGACTTTGGTTCCGCCTATCTTAAAAACTACAAACAATCTGGAACACCTCAAAGCGCCTTTTCAGTTGGTTTGGAATATCGTGATCCTAAATTTTGGTGGATTGGAACTAATATAAATTATTTGACAGATAATTATATTGATGTTTCTCCAATTTCGCGAACTTCTCAGTTTTACATTAATCCCGCAAATGGATTTCCTTTTCCCGAAGCAACATCTGAAAGAGGGAATGAATTATTAAAACAAGAAAAATTTGATCCCATAACCTTATTAAATATTAATGGAGGGAAATCTTGGCGGGTTCATAAAAAATATATCGGACTTTTTGCCAGCGTCAATAATGTTCTGAATTCAATGTATAAAACAGGCGGTTTTGAACAGGCGCGGAATGCAAACTTTAGAGCTTTAAATCAAGATGTATCCAGCGGAACTCCTTCTTTTGGACCAAAATATTACTATGGTTACGGCAGAACTTATTTCTTAAATCTCACAATCGGTTTATAAACGAAATTTATTTATCATGAAAAATATAATTCTAAACTCATTTTTTGCGTCAGTATTGCTATTTGTTTTCAGCTGCAACACCGAAGTTGAAACTCCAAAACTAGTTTGTACACAACCAGATTTTACCGTTAATAAAACAGTCGAAAAGGTGTATGAGCTTTCAAGCAGTACTGCAAAGCAATATTTATATGATGATATTATTGAAGCATATGTAGTATCGAGCGACGAAGGAGGAAATTTTTTTAAAACTATTTCACTGCAAACAAAAGCAGCGGTTAATAGTCCCGCAGTAGGGTTTAGTGTTTCAGTGGATGTTTCAAATACTTATATTGATTATCGCTTAGGGAACAAAGTTTATGTAAAACTCAAAAATCAATTCACAGATCTTTATTATGGAGGTTTAAGAATAGGAAGTTTATATGTTAGCAATTCAGGTGATCCTGCAATTGGCAGAATTTCCCAAAATGATTTTAAGAATGTATTAAATGCTTCGTGTACTATAATTGATGAAAACCAATTAGTAGAGTCGCTTTCAATAGAAGAAGCACTCGTAGATAGTAAATTAAATACATTAATAGAGTTCAATGATGTAGAGTTTACAGAAGCAGCTCTTGATCGCCATTATTTTGAAGAATCAAATAATGTGGGAGGATCAACAAATTGGAATCTTCGTGATAAAACGGGAAATCAAATTATTTTTAGAACAAGCAGTTATGCAAAATTCGCAGATCATTTTGTGCCAAATGGAAGTGGAAAAGTTAGAGGAATTCTAACCAAATATGGTTCAGATTATCAATTGATGGTACGATCAGAAAATGATGTTGTAATGAATGGGAAAAGAAATACTCCGTTTTTTTCAGAAGATTTTCAAACAGTTAAAAACAATGTCAATTTTGCACTTCCCGGGTGGAGTAATATTGTAGAAAAAGCAACAAAATTATGGAAGAGTATCGTTTATGCAGGAAATGGCTATGCCGAATTTAATACCACAAGCACAACTGCTGCAGAAAATATTGCTTGGCTGGTTTCTCCTAAAATTAATTTAACAGGATATAAGAATGCGGTATTGTCTTTTAGAAGTGCGCAACATGATTTAAAAGTTGATTCGCCGTTAAATACATTAGAAGTTTATGTTTCAACAAATTTTGATGGTTCGAATATAACAAAAGCAAAATGGACAAAACTGGACGCAAAGATTCCTGCACTTTCAACTCCCGTGCGTCAATTTATAAGTTCTGGCGGTATCGATTTATCATCTTATTCAGGAAATATTCATATCGGTTTTAGATATGTAGGATCTGGAAAAGACAAAACGCTTAATGGTGCTTTTATGGTTGATGATGTAAAGATTTTTGGAGAAAAGTAAAAAAGAATTAGAAATTCAGTTTTAATCTGCTGCAGAGCATTTTGACCTTTTTTAAGCTTTTAATTGTTAATTTTTGACAGAATTTTGTATTTTGGTCATCCCAAATCAATACAAAAACAAAATGAAAATCTACTTTATTGCCATCATATTGATGGTATTTCCTCTCTTAGCACATAGCCAGGACGATACTCCTGTGAAATTAAAGCAAATCAACATTGTAAAAACAAATTACCAAAACTCAAAAGACGGTGAAATTGTAAACAAGACAGTTGTATTTAAAGATGGTAAACTTCAAACAATTACCACTTCAGACGTTATTCAGCATTTTTTTTATAATAAAAATGGTTTGCTTGATATGACGGTTAAAGACAAAGTAGGCAGCGACTGGAAAGAAGTTATTAATTACACTTATAATGCCGATAATAACATTACTAAATTTGTAAAAAAATACCAAGAAGGACCTGACTATATAACAAAAGTGGTCACTTTTATATACGAAGGAGCTCGAGTAAAAGTAACTACGAAAAAAAGTACAAATCATCAGAATTTAGTTGATGATATTGAATATATAGTAGAAAATGGAATTATTGTAAGGCGTACTTCTCGTGATAGAAACAAGGCAATTATCGGGAAAATCGAATATGTTTACGTAAACGATAATGTATCTAAACATAAAGGATTAGTTGGAGATAAAATTTCTAAATCATTCACTTATGATGATAAAAAATCTGTAGATCAGTTAATTGTTCAAAGCCTTTTTGGTGACAATTATAAAGTAATCGTTCCAATGATTTCTTATCATGAAGATGAATTTAGCTTTGAGTCAATTTCATACAACAACGAAATGAATTTTAGTCCGTCATCTGCTGTTTTAGTTGCTGTAAGCAGAAAATATAAATACAACAAATTAAATTTTCCAATTTCATGTTCACAAATTGAAGAAAACGGAATTGTAAAAACAGAGAAAACCTTTATTTACGAATAAATACGTTTTAAATCATTTTAAGCCATTTGTAAACAAGTTTTAGAAAAGAAAATCCTTTGTAAAACATGGTTTATAAATGGCTTATCTTTTTAAATACAATTTAAAAACCTAATTCTATAATTGTAAGTAGCAGGCAAATCATTAAATTTGCAACTTATTCAAAGCTATGTTAGAAAAAGAAGTTATAAATTTTGAGAGAACTGCCATTGTTGGTATTGTAACTCAAAATCAAAGTGAGGAAAAACTTAACGAATATTTGGACGAGTTAGAGTTTTTAACTTTTACCGCTGGTGGTGAAGTTATAAAACGTTTTTCGCAAAAAATGGAGCGTCCAAACCCGAAGACATTTGTTGGTACGGGAAAAATTGATGAGATCAATCTTTTTGTAAAAGAAAACAATATATCGACTTTAATTTTTGATGATGAATTGTCGCCATCTCAACAAAAGAATATTTCAAGAATTATCGATTGTAAAATTCTTGACAGAACCAATTTGATTCTGGATATTTTTGCGCAGAGAGCCGAAACTTCATACGCAAGAACTCAGGTAGAATTGGCGCAATGCCAATATTTATTACCAAGACTTTCTGGTTTATGGACACACCTTGAGCGTCAAAAAGGTGGAATTGGTATGCGTGGTCCTGGTGAAACGGAGATTGAAACAGATAGGCGTATTGTACGTGATCGTATTTCGCTTTTGAAGGATAAGATCAAAACAATCGACAAACAAATGAGTATTCAAAGAAGTAATCGCGGTGCAATGGTTCGTGTGGCTTTAGTTGGATATACAAACGTTGGAAAATCGACTTTGATGAATGCCATTGGTAAAAGTGATGTTTTTGTCGAAAACAAATTGTTCGCAACATTAGATACTACAGTTCGAAAAGTAGTAATTAAAAATCTGCCATTTTTACTTTCGGATACCGTTGGATTTATTCGAAAACTGCCAACACAATTGGTAGATTCTTTCAAAAGTACACTTGATGAGGTTCGTGAGGCCGATTTACTTTTGCATGTTGTAGATATTTCGCATCCAGATTTTGAAGATCATATCGAATCGGTAAATCAAACTTTACAGGAAATCAAAAGTAATGATAAGCCAACAATTATGGTTTTTAATAAAATCGACGCTTATAGACACTTGACTATTGATGAAGATGATTTGATTACAGAAAGAACAAGAAAACATTACACACTTGAGGAATGGAAACAAACTTGGATGAGTAATGTTGGAGAAAATAATACTTTGTTTATTTCGGCAACACAAAAGCAAAATTTTGAAGAATTTAGAGAAATGGTCTACGAAGCAGTTCGTCAGATTCATATAACGAGATTCCCGTACAATAAATTTTTGTATCCAGATTATAAGGATGCAGTTGAAAAAGAAGAAGAGGAGCAGGAATAAATTCAGTAAACGCAGAGAGCGTCAGAATTTAGTAAAACCCCAAAAAAACACAAAGTTCGCAAAGCTAAATCTATATATAGCTTTGCGAACTTTGTGTTTATATAAAAAACTCGATTTACAAAAAAACGTAGAGTTCTTTGTTCTAAAATACAAGCAGTTTCAAATTAGAATCCAAAATTAACTCCTAAACCAAATACTTCTCTAGTTTGAAGACCTGCAAACGCATTATCATCATAGATGGCTTGGAAGGCTAAGTTTGCTGAAAGGAATTTGTTTATTTTCATAACAATATTCAGCGAGTAATTGATGTCTACATTTTGTGGATCTTCTAAATAATTAGAGTAAAGATTTAAGGTGTTTTCAGCTGTTACGTTGGTCATGATTGCTAATTTATAATAAACAGAAGCATAAAAACCTAGTTCGTAACGCATGCTTTTATCAGCATCAACACCAAAATATGAACCATCAACATATGGAAGACCAGTAAATCTATCGATTCCAGTTGTATAAGCGTTGTCTACAAAAGTGAATTTTGAAGTTAGAGGCGCAAAATTTATTTTAAGATTGTCATCTTTAGTCCAGTAAACACCTGGACCTGTTGTAAGATAACCAGGAGACATAAATTTAGTTTGTTCGGTCCTTATTTGCTTTCCATTGGCATCTTTATCATAGATGTAACCAGTAGAAAATTGTGTTCTAAAATTTAGAAAGTATGAGTAATACCATTGCCCAAAAGCTTTTTTCCCGACTATAGAATTGAATTCTAAACGGTCATCTGTTTTCTTTGTGTAGTCATCATTTTTGGTTTGAAGAAGACCGTATGATGCCAAAACTTTGTTATCCCAAGTTAAATCTTCTTTTTTGTAATTGAAATCATAATTGATTCCCAAAGTTCCAGAAAAGCTGTCTTCTCCTCCAGCAATCCAATTGTTAAAGCTTGACTGATTCAGCAAAAGAGACACGGTTCCTTTTGCTTTCCAGCCTTCTTTCTCAATAGTATCATTTATTTTTTTTACCGCTTTTTCGGTATTTTGAATTAATTCTTTTTCTGAATTTTGTGCCTGAACAAAAGTAAAGTTCGCTAAAATGAAGAGTAATAACGTCAGCTTTCTCATAGTTGTTTAGTTTAAGTGTATAAACAAATATACTAAAAAACTGTTAAAAGTACAGGACTTAATCGATCGTAAAAGCAGGTTATTTCTTAGATTCTTTGTATAGTGGTACTGCCGAACAAGCTTCGCCATACATTATACTCCTTGCAAATGGCTGTAAATAAGTCGCGGCCAAAATATAAGCACGCATTGGAACTGGTTTTCTTGAGCAGCCTTTTACAATTACAGGTTTGCTTTTGTAGGCTGAATAATCAATTTTACTTAAGATCTCTTCGTATAAACTAGCGTCTAAATCTTCGATAGTTCCATTGACTATTTTTTGGGCATAAGGCGCCAAATGAACACTTACTAAAATCAATGCCCAAGCTGGAACAATAGCATCTGTACTACAATTTACAGCAACATATTGGTCTTGGTATTGCGACCAATCGTGATTTTTAAGATGTTCCCTAAAGTCTTTTTCTTTCAATAAAAATCCCTCCAAAAGCCATTGTGAAATGTCAATTTGCGTACGAATTCCTTTTGGATAATAATCCTCTAAATCAAAAACTTCTAAAGCACTATTGACAACTTTATTGATGATTTCTTCCATATGAAAAATGGTTTCGAGTTTGAGGTTTCAAGTTTCAAGTTGCGTAACCTGAAACTTGAAACTTTAAACCTGAAACAAATATTAAAGCATTCCTAATTCTAATTTCGCTTCTTCGCTCATTAAATCTTTACTCCAAGGCGGATCAAAAGTAATTTCAACTTCTACATCTTTGATGTTTTCGATTGTTTTTACTTTTTCTTCAACTTCTCTTGGTAAACTTTCTGCAACTGGGCAGTTTGGAGAAGTTAATGTCATTAGGATTTTTACTTCGTAATCTGTATTTACCATTACATCGTAAATTAATCCTAATTCATAAATATCTACAGGAATCTCAGGATCGTAAATTCCTTTTAAAACTTTTACGATCGATTCTCCTAATTCGTTTGTGTCTATTTCTTGGCTCATTGTTTTTGTTTTTTCAGCCATATAAGTTATATAAGTTCATTTAAACATTGTGTTTGCTGTGTGTATAACAGCAGGCTTATAATTTCTTATATTACTTTTATAGTTTAAATTTAATTTTGTTTTTTAATCTTCTAGCCAGCGATATAACTCGTTGACGTATGTTTTTTGACATTCGTGGTAAATATTTGTAACATTAAAATTTATCATTAGCCCAATTGGCGAGTTTAAAAGCTTCATATAAGACATTAGTTTTGCAACATGAATCGGTATAATTTGATCGACTGATTTTAGTTCAAGAACTAAACAATTTTCAATAAATAAATCACATCTCAAATCTGATTCTAATTTTAAACCTTTATATTCGACTGGAATTACCAATTCAGATTTAAAATTAATTCCTCGTAAGGATAATTCTTTAATCATGCATTGATGGTAAATACTTTCTAAAAGTCCCGCTCCAATACTTTTATGAACCTCAATCGCTGCTCCATTAACTTGATAGATTAAATCCGTCAAATATTTCTTTGTAATCATCTGCCTTTTTTAGCAATAATAAGAAATAAAAAAGAAAGACAAAACTTACAATAATTATTTTCTACCATATAAGTTATATAAGTTCATTTAATAGAATGAGTACATTTTTTATACTTATCGACGCTCTTAATTTAAGCTACAAAACTTAAATTTTCTTACATCACTTATATGGTTTAAAATCTCTAGTTCTTGTTTTTTGCGTCAAAAGCCAAAGCGTACATTTTGATGTTTTTGATCATCGAAACCAAACCGTTGGCGCGTGTTGCAGATAAATGTTCTTTTAAACCAATTTCATCAATAAAATCAGTGTCAGCATTTATAATGTCTTCTGCTTTTTGATTGGAGAAAGCACGAATTAAAATTGCGATTATTCCTTTTGTCAAAATAGCATCACTATCAGCAGTAAAAACAATTTTATCATCTTTTTGTTCGCCTTGAAGCCAAACTTTAGATTGACAGCCTTTGATTAAATTCTCATCGGTTTTGTATTCTTCTTTAATTAATGGAAGACTTTTTCCTAGTTCGATGATGTATTCATAACGCTGCATCCAGTCGTCAAACATTGAAAATTCGTCTATTATTTCGTTTTGAATTTCTTTTATTGTCATAATTATTCTTTAGCAAAATCGACTAGTAAATTAACCAGTTTTTCTATTTCCTTTGGCGGAAAACCATTGTCGAAACCTTTTGTTTCGTAGGTTTTTTGATTTTGAGTTATTTTTAAATTTCCAATTGCAGCGCCGTCATAAAAACGTTTTTCTGTTGGAGCTTTCAAATTCGGAATATTTTCTAAATTTATTTTCGAAAATTCAGCTGCAATTTGTTTCCATTTTGCATCATCAATTTTTATTTCTGCAGCTTCCGCATTTCTGCCGTTAGTAACTGTTGCTGTTTTATTTTGAACAATTATCTTTTTGTAAATTCCTCTTGAAACAGCAGTATACTCTAATTGCGTTTTGGTCATATCTGCATTTTTTTGACTGGAGCAGCTTGTTCCAATAAAAAGGGTTAAGAGTAATAAAGATAATATTCTCATACAAAAGGTTTTTAGCTCAGCATTGTTTGGGCTTTCTTAACTGCATCCACCATTAGATCAATTTCTTCTTTGGTATTATAAAAAGAAAAAGAAGCACGAATCGTTCCCGGAATGCAGAAGAAATTCATAATAGGTTGTGCACAGTGATGTCCAGTTCTAACCGCAATTCCTAATTTGTCGATAATAGAACCAATATCATACGGGTGAATTCCATCAATATTAAATGAAACCACAGAAGCTTTATTTTTTCCAGTTCCGTAGATTTTTAAACCTTCAATTTCAGATAAGCGCTTTGTAGCATATTCTAAAAGTTCGTGTTCATATTCCTGAATATTTTCGAAACCTATGTTATTTAAATAATCAATAGCAGTTCCTAAAACAATTCCGCCAGCAATATTTGGAGTTCCGGCTTCAAATTTATGTGGAAGATCAGCATAAGTAGTTTTCTCGAAAGTAACTTCTTTGATCATCTCGCCGCCGCCTTGATAAGGAGGAAGTTTATTTAACCATTCTTCTTTTCCATATAAAATTCCTGTTCCAGTTGGACCACACATTTTATGTCCTGAAAAAGCATAAAAATCACAATCTAATTCCTGAACATCTGGTTTTAAATGTGGAACAGCCTGAGCACCGTCAATTAAAACGGCAGCGCCAACAGCATGTGCCTTATCAATAATATACTTAATTGGATTAATGATTCCCAGTGCGTTCGAAATATGATTTACAGTAACCACTTTTGTTTTTTCTGAAAGCAAAGCATCAAATTCTTCGATGATTAATTCTCCATTTTCATTCATCGGAATTACTTTCAAAACAGCTCCAGTTTTTTCACATAACATTTGCCAAGGCACAATATTACTATGATGCTCTAGTGAAGAAACAATTACTTCGTCGCCTGATTTCAAGATTGAAGCAAAACCATTTGTAACTAAGTTAATTCCGTGCGTAGTTCCCGAAGTAAAAAGTACTTCGTGAGCGTGTTTTGCATTTATATGGTCTTTTACTTTACCACGAGAAATCTCGTAAGCATCAGTAGCTAATTGGCTTAAAGTGTGAACGCCACGGTGAATATTGGCATTAATTTCCTGATAATATTTTACTTCGGCATCAATCACGATTTGTGGTTTTTGCGAAGTAGCTCCGTTGTCGAAATATACTAAAGGTTTTCCGTTTACTTTTTGTGAAAGTATCGGAAAATCAGCTCTTATTTTTTGAATATCTAGCATGTCTTATTTAGAAAAAATCTATTTACAAAAGTACTAAAACAAAATTGTTTTATACGGCAATTCTATAATTTCCTTTTATAGCGCCATTGTTAGAAGGCTTAAATGCTGATTCCTTAAAAATCAATTCAGTTTTCTGAATTATCCGAAACATATTTGTAAATTGAGTTCTAAAATCGTGAACATAAATTATTTATATTGCATAAAAATATCTAAATAGTCATGAAAAAGTTTCTTAAAGTATTTCTGCTTGTTTTGGTTCTTGCATTTTTGTATTTCGGATTTACAACTTATCCGAAACTTGATTTGATTTCTGGTTTCTCGGCCAAAAGTGTCGCGTCAGGACATTTTATCGATAACCGTCCATTGGATTTAATTGAAAAAACAGACAATGATATCGATATGATTGATTTGGCTAAAAATTCAATAGATGATGCTGGAAAATTTGCAGTTTCATCTGTTTATGGACTGAAAGAAAGAAAAGCAATTTACAGAGAAGGTTTGGGAGCTTTATTAATCAATGATGATTTTGATATTTCGAAACCGTATTTACTTCCTAAAAGAACAAAATTAGTTAATAATCTTCCTTTTCCGTACGGAAATAATGAACCAAAAGATTCTGCTTTCGCGAATGTTGATTATTTAAAATTAAAAAAAGCGGTTGACGATTCTTTTGATAAAGATGGCGGAAAAAAGAAAAGAACACGTGCCGTTGTTGTTTTATATAAAGACAAATTAATTGCCGAAAAATACGATACAGGTTTTAATAAAGACAGTAAAATTTTAGGCTGGTCGATGACAAAAAGTATCACAAGTTCGGCTTTTGGAGTTTTGGCTAAACAAGGAAAAATTGATATTTACAAACCAGCACCAATCAAAGAATGGCAAAATGACGAACGCAAAAATATTACAGTAAATGATTTGCTTCATATGAATTCTGGTTTAGAATGGGAAGAGAATTACAGCACAATCTGCGATGCCACACAAATGCTTTTCCAGTCTGAAGATATGGGAAAAGTACAAATGGATAAACCAGCTAAATTTAAACCAAACACACATTGGTATTATTCATCAGGAACAACCAATTTATTATCTCGAATTTTAAGAAGCCAATTTAAAACGCAGCAAGAATATCTTGATTTTTGGTACAGCGCCGTAATCGACAAAATCGGAATGAACTCGATGATTGTAGAGCAAGATATGTCGGGAACTTTTGTAGGTTCGTCTTACGGATGGGCAACGCCAAGAGACTGGTCAAAATTTGGATTGTTGTACCTTCATAAAGGAAACTGGAATGGAGAACAAATTTTGGATGAAAGCTGGGTAAAATACACAGCTACACCAACCAATACTTCTGAAGGAAAATATGGAGCTCAATTTTGGCTAAACGCCGGAGGAAAATTTCCAGACGTTCCTCGTGATATGTTTTATTGCAGTGGATATCAAGGGCAAATGGTGGCGATTATTCCGTGTTTGGATATGGTTATCGTGAGAATGGGAGTAAAGGAAGAGGAGCCGGGATTTGATTTTAATGGGTTTTTGAAGGGGATAATTGAGAGTGTGAAGAATAATTAGAATGATATTTCCTATTTGTCTAGATTGACATAATAATTTATATATTAGCTGTTTAAAAAACTATTTTTTATACTTCTGGATTAGAAAATAATATATCAAAATTTGAAAATAAAAAAAGAATGCAGGAGTTGAAAATTATAAGTATTGATGCAGTTCTCGAAGGAGGAAGTTCTAAACCATTATTAATAACAGCTATTGGCGAAGATAAGATTGTAGCACAGTACGTGATGAAGGTTTTTAAAAAAGACTACATTGAGCAAAATTACACTGTTGCAAAAGAAATTTTTATAAGTGAATTATGTAAAGAATTCAATCTAGAATCTCCAGAATATGCTTTAATTAAAATTGATCATTCTTTGTTGGTTGATTTTTATGATAAAGATTTTTTAGATAAAATTGATGATGGGTACAAATTTTGCAGTAAATATCATGGACAATATTTAATTTTTAATCCTTTAGTATCTTTGTCTTTTATAAAAGATTATGATATTGAAAATCTGTTTGCATTTGATAATATAATTATTAATACAGATAGAGGTGGATATCGAGATAAACCTAATTTATTAATTAATGATTCCAGCATTTTGCTTATTGATCATGAATTAACTATTCCGTTTATAAATAATTCAAGTGAAGATCCTAATTTTTTTAATTACTTAAGAAATTATCAGTATCAAAGGCATATTTTGATAAGACATTTAAAGGAATTGAAAAATAAAAATAATCTTTTTGCTGAGTTTTTCGAATTGTTAAAAACTGTAAATGTTAAGAGATTTAATTTAATTTTTGATGACTTAGATCGGTTTGACGTAAAATATGGCGATAGAGATAAAATATTTTCGTATCTTAATTGGATAAAAAACAATAGTACATTTATTAGTAACCATTTAATTGGAATAATAAGATGAAAAATGATTTCTATAAATACTGCATACTTAAATATAAACATAATGTTTTTCTCGAGGAAAGCATAAATATTGGTATTCTTGTGTTTTTTAGTAATACCAAAAAATTTTCGTTTACTTACTCTAAAAATTTAAGTAGAATAAAAT
>NZ_MUHD01000003.1:0-52010 GCF_002217395.1 Flavobacterium plurextorum
GGAGTAAAATCTTCATATTTAAAATCTTTTCCGTCTGCTCCGTTTGTTCCAGCAACACCTTGTGATCCTTGAGGTCCATTGATTTTTGTCCAAGTACCATCAGCATTTTGAACATAAACATCTCCTGTCGAATTATCAGTATATACGTTAACTCCTTCTCCAGGATATCCTTGCGATCCTCTTTTTCCAGGAGCACCGTTTCCTCCGGCCAATCCAACTTGCCCGTCTTTTCCGTTTTCTCCGTTGATTTTTGTCCAAGTACCATCAGCATTCTGAACGTAAACATCACCTGTCGAATTATCAGTATATATGTTCACTCCTTCTCCAGGATATCCTTGGGATCCTCGATCTCCAGGAGCTCCAGCTCCAGCAGCAGTTCCTACTTGACCATCTTTTCCATCAATACCGTCTTTTCCGTTTTCTCCATTGATTTTTGTCCAAGTACCATCAGCATTTTGAACGTAAACATCTCCTGTTGAATTATCAGTATATACATTAACTCCTTCTCCAGGATATCCTTGGGATCCTCGATCTCCAGGAGCACCGTTTCCTCCGGCTAATCCTACTTGTCCGTTTTCTCCATTGATTTTTGTCCAAGTGCCATCAGCATTTTGAACGTAAACATCTCCTGTTGAATTATCAGTATATATGTTCACTCCTTCTCCAGGATATCCTTGGGATCCTTGATTTCCAGGAGCACCGTTTCCTCCGGCTAATCCAACTTGTCCGTTTTTTCCGTTTTCTCCATTGATTTTTGTCCAAGTGCCATCAGCATTTTGAACGTAAACATCTCCTGTTGAATTATCAGTATATATGTTCACTCCTTCTCCAGGATATCCTTGGGATCCTCGATTTCCAGGAGCTCCAGCTCCAGCAGCAGTTCCTACTTGACCATCTTTTCCTGGTAATCCTTGAGGTCCTGTTAAACCTTCTAAAGTAATTTCATGAGATTTTTCATTCTCATCTTTATAGGTCAAAACCTGTGTTGATGAATTATACACTAATGATGTTAATGTTTGATATGATTTTACATCTTTAGCAACTTCAACAGTCGTTATTTTACCGTCTTCACTAGAATAAGTATAAGTACCGTTTCCGTTGTTTACCAATGTTGTAACCGTTTCCTGAAAATTACCTATTTCATCTTTACTAATAATTCTTACCCATTTTACCCCATTCCAGTAGTAAAAACCAGGTGTAACATCATTAATCGATTGAGTATTATACACCAATAAACTAACTGCAGCTGTACCTACAACAGGCGCCTGAGATGAAATTTGTGTAAGTTTTATACGTGGTATTAATATACCTTTGTTTGTAGCTGTAACATCCAATTGAGAGGATTGTTCCGGGGTTAAGGTTCCTACTCCAACCTGACCATAAGATACTGTCGAGAAAAACAGCAACCCTACGAGTCCCATAAAAGTATTCTTCATTTGCATGGCTTTAATCTTTAAATTAATAAATGAACTTTTTGTTATGCTTTCAAAATTTAAATTTTACCTCAATTAATGCTCTCCTTATAATTGAAAACCAATAAGATGTTTATAGGATAATTTGTTTCTGAGAAATAACATAATTATTACAGGACAAAGGAAGATATTCCAATAGCCTGTAAACGTCAAAAAAACACCACTTTAAGACACAATTAAGACTTATAGTGATTTTTAAGCAACGAAAAAGACATTTAAGATCATTAAAATGATAATTATTTAAAATTTTAACAACATAATCATCTAATACTTAAATTACATTGCACAGACCAAGAAATTTGTAATTTAAAGGCTTGATAATTGAAAATATTTATTTTCTATAAAGGAGACAGTAAAGATCAAAAACTCATAAATAATAAAACTAAACCTACAAAACAAACTAAAACAAACTATTTTATAATAAATAGTAAAGTGTTTTGGTTCTAATTTTAAAAAGCCAAAATTGAAATTAAGAGTTACAAACAAAAACTTTCCTAGCTCTATAAAAGAACTTAAAATGCTCTTTTATAGATTATATAAATGAGAACGATTCGCACCAATTACTATATCAAAAAAAAAGTTGCCAAAGAAAAACTTTCTGTGGCAACGCAATAAAAAATTGTATCAATTATTCGACAAAACAATACATCTCTTTAACTTCTTTTAGAAGCAAAAAATCTACTATTTTTTGTCAATGTAAGTTCTCTTTCTTTTTGAAAGTAAATATCTGTATGAGTTCCCGCAACTCTAATGGCTTTTCCTTTAGCATCACGTTCAACGACTTTTCCTCGCGTCATTATCCATTTATATCTTCCGGTAGAAGTTAAAACTCTGTGTTGATTCTCAAAATAAGGTGTTTTTCCGTCTAGATGGCTATCAATCGCAGCATAGTATTTTTCAAGATCCTCGGGATGCAAGGCTCTGTCCCAAAGTTCTAAATTATCAAACATATCATTAGAATCTAATCCGAGTAATCTTAATGACTCTGAAGAATAAAAAACTACATTACTAGGTATGTCCCAATCCCAAATTCCAGCAGCCGAAGCTTCTAAGGCAATCCGACTGCGCTGGTCGTAAATCTTAGATTTGCTTTCTTCATCTCTTAAATTAGTTATAAAAGGGTCATTCAGCCTAAAAGACAAACTGCGATTAGTCTCTATTGTAGTATTTAAAGATCTGTTGTTATCACTTATTCTTTTTTGTGGTAATAAACTTTTTATTGCTGCACTAATTTTTTCTAAATTTAATTCCATTGTTATTCTTATTTAACGAATTACTGTTTTAAAAAATAATATTCAAACAGAACCTAGATACATTCTGCCTTACATTATAATCTCTTTTATAATACTTTAAAAACCAAATAAGCTTTTCAACTACATTAGTATTTCAATACAAAGAAAAGTATAGCTTTAGATAAGTTACGCCTAATAAACAATACATTAAGACATTATTGAATTCTTTATTCATTGCTTAATAATATAAAATTACAGAGGTCTTAAATAGAAAAAACCTAATCACTAAATTTGATTTTAGCCATTAGGTTTTATTGATTTCTCCAAAAATCTCAAGAACAATAATAGTAACTCTTTTAATTCATAATTGTATGCAGTTTATAAGGCATTTAATTTGACTAACAAAAGTTCTTGTACTATTAATAATTTGAGCTTATAAAATCCTCTGCTGGTTTTCTTCCAAATTGCTGAAAGTATACTCCCGAAAACAGGCTTGGTTTTGTATAACTTAATTCTCTGGATACATCTGATAATTTTACAAAACTCTCGCTTTTAAGAAGTTCATTAGCCAAAATCATTTTTTCTCTCAAAAAGAAGTTCTTTGGCGTACTTACAAACATCTTTTTAAACAAAAACTTGAATTTTGTAACCGACATTCCTGATATCTCAGCCAAAAACGACACGCCTGGAAATACACCAAATAAATTGTTCATCATATAATCTTTAGCCAAATTTAAAGCTTCGGACTCTTTATCAGATATATGATGCAGCATTGGGGTAAGGTTAGAATATCTATCAATAAATTTTGCTAATAATCTTAAACTTACTCCTTTTAAATAAATTTCGAATGCGGGATCTAAAAACGATTTGTTTTTTATGGCATGCATGATCACCTTGCTTTTACTATCGATATGATCATAAAAAAACAAAGTGTTCTTGTCGCTCTTTATTTTACGTTTCGCAGGGTTTTCTGTATCAGATTTGGCAATCGATGTGCTTAATAATTCCTTACTTACCATTAATCGCATGGCAAAAACACGATCGCCAATAACGGGTATAAAAACATTTTCTAAAGCATTATCAAAAACGCCTAATCCAAGATTGGCCTTATAACCTATCTTATGTTCTATGCCCTCAACGTAAATTAAATTCATTTCGTCACTAAAATCATAATGTATAATAAACAAATTATTATCTGATTTAAGTCTCCTTAAATGTATCTCTTGATTAAATGTTATATCTAATAGTACAACTGAAAGTCCAGGCGTTATAGTTGTAAAGAAAAATCCTCCATCAGCCAATTCTTTTGGTGCCACCAATAGTTTTTCATTAATTAATTCTACTTTAAACTGTTCTGCAAGTGCCTTTAACCAATCTGAGGATAAAGAATAAGTGTGGGTAATTTCAATCATCATTCTAAATGTTTAATTAAGACTTTTGAAAATATTTCAAGAATCTTAGGTCCCATTGTAAATGGAATCTATTTTTAAAAATTAAATTATGAGAAGGCAGGACAATGTATAATGCCATACCTTTATGAAATAATTAGAAAGAAAAAAAGAGGAATTACGAATAGAAAATGATTTGTTATTGATGGAAATAACAGCTATTCATTTGAAATTTTATCAAAATTATGAGAGAGCATAATAGTTTTGATAAAAAGTTCTATAACACAATTGTAGCAAATACTAAAAAAGATATTTCGACCTTAAATTTTACTAAATAATTATGCCGCAAATAGACATAATATTTTAGTCCAAATACGTCATATAAATACCAGAATAAGACATTTTAAGATTTTGTAATCAATAATGAACGCTTGTAATACTGATTGAATAAACTTTGAAGCGATTGTAATAAAAAATGCTGTAGTAGAATTTGTAGATAAAATGGAGTTCGTATTTTTAAAATTCTGATTTTAAAAAATCTTCATAGGGTTTTCTTCCAAATTGCTGGGAATATGATAATGAAAATTTACTTACTTTGGTGTAGTTTAATTTGCGGGCAATCTCTGATATCTCGGTAAAATTTTCGCTTTTAAGCAGCTCATTGGCTAAAATCATTTTTTGTCGTATAAAAAAATGATTTGGAGTTGTGATAAACATCTTTCTAAACAGAGATTTATACTTTGTAACTGACATTCCCGCCATTTCTGCCAGCATATCTACTCCCGGAAATCCGTCAACTAAATTATCCAATAGATAATCCTTTGTAAGATCTAAGGCTGTTACTTCTTTTTCAGGGATATGATGCAACATTTGCGCAAGATTCGAATATCTATTGATAAACTTTGCCAGCAGCCTTAAACTAACTCCTTGCAAATAGATTTCGAATGCAGGATCTAAAAAGGTCTTGTTTTTTATAGCATGCATAATAAGCTTGCTTTTACTATCGATATGATCGTAAAAAAACAGCGTGTTTTTATCGCTTCTTATTTTACGTTTATTATGATCTTTTACATTTCTATTGGCAATCGATGCGCTAAGCAAATCTTTACTTACCAGTAAACGCATTGCAAATACGCGTTCTCCCACAACTGGTTCAAAAACGTTTTCGATAGAATTGTCTACAACTCCAAGTCCAAGATTGGCCTTGTATCCTATTTTGTGTTTTATTCCGTCAATATGAATAAGATTTATTTCATCACTAAAATCATAATGTATGATATATAGATCATTATCTGATGAAAGTCTTCTTATACGAATGGGCTTTTTAAATGTTAAATCTAAAAGAACCACTGAAAGTCCGGCTGAAACTTGTGTAAAGAAAAAACCGCCATCAGCCAACTCTGGCATTACTGTTAATTTACCGTCAATTACGTCCGCGCCTTCTCCAAGCTGTTCTAAATCCTCATAGAGCCATTCAGAAGTTAACGAGTATGTATGACGAACTTCTAGCATTATTCCAGTTGTTTAACAAAGTCTTTAGGTGACATCCCAAAAAATTCTCTGAATTTTGCAGCAAAGTAGGAACTGTTTGTAAAATTTAACCGATCAGAAACCTCTGCAATATTAAGTTGTCGTTCTTGTAAAAGTCGCTTTGCTTCTACAAGTTTATTGTTTAAGAAGAAAGAGTTAGGTGTCATTCCAGTGATCTTTTTAAACAATTTTTTATATTTAGAATCTGACATATTTGCTTGTTGTGCCAGAAATTCGATACTTGGAAATAGTTGATTCAAATTTTCTACTAAGTAAGATTGAGATTTTATAATATGAGTCAGATCGTATTCATTAATTTTATCAATTACAAGTTCCTCATAAGTCATTTTTTCTATATATTCGGCTAATAGATTCTGAACCGTTCCTCTTAAATAAAGATCAAACACAGTTCCTCCCACTTCATGATTGCGCAAATTCATTAAAAGATTATAACTATCATTGCTCATTCTGGTAAACTTAACAATGGTATTTAATTCTGGATTTAGAATTTCATCAGCATGTTCTTTTAATGAGGGGTTATCCTGAAAATATTCTTTTATAAGATCCTTTTTTATAAAAATACAAACAGCAAAAGTTTTGCTTCCTTCCTTAACAATATAATCTGAATGCAAAGTACTGTCCAAAATTGCCAGGTTGTAATTCCATCTTCCAATAGGATTCGAAACATCATCAGATTGTACAATAGCTTCTCCTTCGGTAAGGTTATAATAAAGACCTACAAAATCATCTGTTTTATTCTCTTGTCTTAAATGAATTTCTGAATTGTAAACAACATCTACATAAAGAACCGAAATACCAATTCCTAAATCTAAAACATATCTGTTTCCAGTATGAATATGATCCGGTACTATAATAAAATTACCTTCAACCCTTCCTTCAAATCCTAAAGCAAATGGTTCTACCCAATCTAATTCTACTCCGTAGTGGTGTGTAATTTTTTTCATTCTATAATTGACATATTTTGGTACTACTTTTTTTACTAACAAAAATATATATATTTTTATTTACTTTTTTAATCTGTCAATTATTTCAGATAAAATTTAGTAGAATTTTTATGTTTTTTAGAATAAAAACTAAAATATTACAACGAAAAACGCTCTTGATAAAGATTTTAGGCGTTCCTTTCTTAGAAAATAATATCTTATTTCGGATTATAAAGCATGGCTGTACACAAACAGTTTTTTCGCTCTTTATTCATTAAAATAGAGCAATTAACACAAGATTTACAATTCTCCCAAAAAGCTTCATCGGTGGTTAATTCAGAATATGTGACGGGTTCAAAACCAAGTTCATGATTCATTTTCATTACTGCAAGTCCAGTAGTCAGACTGAATACTTTTGCTTTGGGATATTTTTGACGGCTGAGCCAGAAAATTTTCTGTTTAATTTTTTTTGCAAGTCCTGTATGTCTGAATTGCGGCGCTACAATTAATCCGGAGTTAGAAACATATTCACCATTGTTCCAAGCAGAAATAAACGAAAAACCAGCCCAAGTTCCATCTGATGCAAAAGCAATAACAGCTTCACCCTTTTTCATTTTTTCCTCAAGTAGTTCTGGAGAACGTCCTGAAATTCCTGTTCCTCGAGCTAAAGCTGATGAAAGCGTAGTATCACAAATTTCATTTAACCAAAATACATGGTTCACATTTGCAATTTCGATTGTAAAATTTGGTGATTCTTCTATACTTTTATTATTGATTGATAAGACTGTTGATACAGAAAGTAAAAAGTCTTTGCCTAAAAAATCTAAAACAGGTTGTCGGGTTTTCATATTCTATTTAGCTTATTGATTTAATTAATAATGCTGCTATAAAATAATATTTCCAAAACATATACCAATTCTGGCATTACGCCCCTTTCGAACGTGTTACAAGCTGTCTTTGTTTAGTTTGACCCCATTAATGAGGTTTTTATAAACGAATGAAAGTCCTATCAGAATGATAAGATTATATCATTTTGATATTGCTGTAAACAAAAAATGATGAGATTTAAAATCTCATCATTTTTTCCTTTTTTAAGTCGAAAGCAAACTCTTATAATACTTTTCTACATCCTTCCAATGATAATATGGCGCTTTGTCTGTTTGAATAGTTGGAACCAATATTTCTTTTTCATGCAAAAGAAATTTCACAAGAATATCATCCGATTTTCGTTTCCTGAAAAATACAATTTGTATGTTCCCTGCCATTGGTGCAATTTTAAAACTACTCCAAGCTTCATAAAACTTACTCGAATCTGAAATGCTATTATAGCTTCCGTCTAAATGAAGCAGCATTGCTAACGGAATTAAATTACCATCATGAGCAAAACGCAATGTCGCTCCTTTTCCTTTTGATGCAATAATCTTGTTGGCGTTTTCAAGAATATTTTTCAGAGTAGGTTTTTGATTTTCAAACATAATACAATTGTTCACAGCTGCATTTGCATCATTTACATACAACCTATAATTGCTTGTCTGCCATAAATCAAACAGTTCTTGTTTTTCGAATAAATCATAAAATGACAACTTTGTTTCGGTATTTTGCATTCCTCCTGCAATCGCAAACAACTTTTTCATGAGATCATCAGGATTCACCTTCTTAAGGATATAATCGCTGTTTGAAAACAAAGAATTTACCAAACGATCTGGTTGGGTATGAGCGGCTTCAAATTTTAAAAAGTCTTCTTTCCATGTATCTTTAGCACTTCTAAAAGCAATGGCTTCTTTTGTATGATAGTTTAAATATTGCTGCCATTTGATACCTGCATTTCTAGAGATTTGTAAGTTTGGATTAAACTCTTTTATCCGTTCGCAAAAAGCATCCATGCTTAGTGCAACTCGCAATACTGATGTTGCACTTGCCTCTACTTGAGCCTCTTTTGCAAACACTTTAGGATAATTTACGTACATACGTTCCGCGATACCTCTTTGTTCTCTTTGTCCTAGCGGAGAAAGATCGCCGCCTCTAAATTCGACTTCAGTCCAAAGCTGTTGTAAACGTTTCAAAGCATCTTTACCTAAATCAGTTAAAGCTCCATTTTTAGCAGCGTCTTCAAATAAATTAATAACGTCTTTATAATCATTATCACTTATTAAATATCGAGAACCATGTCGTCCAAAATGACTAATATAAAATGCTTCATAACCTTTTGGCACCGGCGTAAAAGCTGTAATATCTTTTGCAGGATATGCGTAATGCACGCCAGCAGTTTTCTCGGGAGTATCAAACAATTCCTGCGGAGTTGTCTGCGCAAGAATAAAAGACAAATTAACCAGTGTAAATAATAATGATAAAGTAGTTTTTCTCATTTTGATTTAGTTTTGAAAAGTAAATATATTCCAAATACTAGAAACCAACTACAACTGATTAGGTCATTAAATTATCATTAACAATTTTACAATTGCGGCCTGAGAAAATTAAATACTTTCCGTTTTTCGCAATCGCATCCAAACATAACCAAGTGCAAGAAAAACCATCACAGCACTTGCGTACATAAGCATCGGAATTTTTGCAATTACATCCTGATACATCCATCCCGCAATAAGAGCTCCAAGACCAATTCCTGCCTCAAGTGCAATGTACATTGTCGCCATAGCTTTGCCTCGATGATCAGGAAAACTCATATCGACAGTCCAAGCATTAAGAGCTGGTGAAACAATTCCTGTTGAGATTCCGTACATCGCTGCACCTATTAAAAGTCCGCTGATCGATGTTGAAAATCCAACTATGATCAATGATATAATTAAAAAGAAAAGTCCAATTCCTATTAAATGCAAACGCCCGTATTTATCAGATGCTTTTCCTGCTCCAAAACGAATCATTACCGAAGTAATTGTAAAAACCATAAAAAACAAGCCTTTATTGGTTATTCCTAGATGCTGACTCCAATCAGGAATTAATGTCAATATTACTCCATAAGCCATATAAGAAAGAAAAGTTACTATAGCCGCTGGAAGCACTTCTACAGCAATAATGTCTTTTCTAGAAATCCTAAGAATACGCATACTAAAACGCTGTTTGTGTTTCAACGTTTCTTTCATATTCATTAATATTACAATTGACAAAAGCGCAAAAACCGAAGACGCATAGAAAAGCATATTCATAGACGAATATATCTTAATCGTACTCCCAATCGCCGGCCCTAAAGCCATTCCGATAGAAAAACAGAGTCCGTGTAAACCCAAAGCTTCTCCCCAACGTTCTCTCGGAACAATATCAGCAACATATGCTGCTGTAGCTGTAGGTTTAAATCCTGTTGAGAATCCGTGAATTAATCGCAAAAACAAAAAGCCGGAAACTGTTCCTAAAACAGGATAAAGAATACCGCAAACAAAACATACAATAGAACCAACTGCCATAACGGGAACTCTTCCTAAAGTATCAGTCAATCGACCGCTGAATGGTCTTGAAATTCCAGCCGTTAATGTAAAAAACGCCACAATTAATCCTTTATACTCTGCTCCGCCCATTTTGCTCAGATATTCTGGGAGTTCAGGAATCAGCATATTGAAACTGGCAGAAAAGAGTAATGAACTTAAACAAACTAATCCAAACTGAAGATTGTATATTGGATGAACGGCTTTAACAGGGGAATTCATGAAGTAATTTTAAAAGTGCAAAGATAGATAAAACTCCTGCTTCAAGCTAATCGATAATTCTTAATTAAAAAGAACAAACACTTATACAAACCAAAATAATCCTAATGTTTTCATAATTTGTCTGTTTCTATAAGGGTTAGAAAACTTCAAAATCCCTATATTTACTTTTTTGGTTATAAAACCTAACTGTACAAATACTAATTCATGCAGGTAAAAACCAATTAATTTTAAGCAGTCAAGATGAAAGAATATACCATAGCAGCAGGATCATTAGCTATAGAAAATAATCCTGTGTCAAATGATAAAATATTAAAAGCCGATTTATTACCTAATGCTAATTCTAGATTAGATTCTATGGAAATGAAGGAAACTCCTCTTTCTGATTCCGATATTCCATATAGAGATTTAACAGATGCAGCCAGTAAAAAAGAAAGTATTGCACGATTGATTGACAAGCTGGATGTTGAAAAAAACATAAGATATCAAAGAACTGTAGAAGATACTTATTGTAATGTCTATTCTTATGATTATTGCTGGTTTTCTAAAGTTTATCTGCCAACGGTTTGGTGGACGGATGAAGCTCTCGAAAAGATAATGAATGGACAAGAGGTTGAAGCTGTTTTTGAAGAAACTGTTGATCGCATTTACTCTAGTGCTATACACGATTGGTTTTTACAATGGGGTTCAAATTTTGGCTGGGAAAGAATGTATAGTCCTGATGAAATTCAAAATAAGGTAAATACTAATGGCGGAATCGGAATAATCTGCGCGAAAAGAAGAGAAAAAGGACTTTCTGGACATATTGTTCCTGTTGTTCCCGAAACTGATTTGCACAAAGCTTATCGAGAGAATGGAATGGTGATTTATCCGCTGCAATCGCAAGCTGGAAAGCTGAATTACAACTACTTTTCGGAAGTTAGAAAAGATTGGTGGAATGACGAATTATATTCTTCTTATGTCTTTTATTACCATGAATAAAAAAGCATTTGAGCTTTATTTTAAAACCCTAAAAAAACATATTCATTTCCATTGCATTAACAGCTTGGAAATAATCTAATTATTCACTACTTTTGCAGCTTAGAAAAAAACAAGTATTGCAAAAGTTTCATCTGCGCCATACTTCAGCTTAAATTATTGATATAAAAGCGATTAATAACAAGACCTATTTTATAACCCAATTATAAAATTTTATTTTTTAATCTCTCTTTCGGTCGATATAAATGCAGAATTTCTAAACTATAAAATTCCTATATTTTTAAAAGTAAACGAAAAACTTTTATAATGGAGGCAACAATAATGCTTAATCCGTTACAAGGTTTCTTGCCCCTAATTTTAACAAAATTAGGTTGTGTTTACATATAAAAAGTATCAATCTAAGAAAAGTTACATCAACCATAAAAAAGAAAAAAAGTATAAATGAAAGACAATCAGACAAAAAAATATTATTGGGGAATTGGATTAGAAAACGAAACCTATTTGCAATTTGAAGATCCCTTAATAGTTTCTGGTGAATTTATACAAGAAAAAATTGGTTTTGAGAAATACAGTATTGATTATAGAAAATGTTATAAACCAGAAAGCCTTACTCCTGTTTTAAAAAAAGCTTTTAACTTGAATGAAAGTTATACTGTGAGCCGAATGATGAATAGTCATTCTTTGGAAAAACTCGATATAAACTATCAGCACAAAACATTATCACCAATAAAGTCATTAAGCAATACTGAAAATGGTGAGGTAAGCACGCAGCCGCTAGAAAACCCTGATTATCTTGGAAAATCGATCATGGAGCTTTTCCTAGAAGATCAGCCTTATAATATTCAGAGTATGATTACTCAAAGAAACAAAACGATGGGATCTGTTCATTTTGATGGTGACTCTATCGAATTTGTGACTAAATATTTTGAAAACAGAACAGTTACTGATTCTTGCAAAGAATTAAAAGCAACGAAAAAACTGTTTATTGATAAAATTAATGAATCACGTGTATTGAACGGAAAATTAAATTTTCCGGATTACAATAATGGACTTAATATGTTTATGACAAATCAGGAAAATCTGGTTTTGTTTAATAACGGAACGTACCATTTTCATATTACTTTGCCATCATTAACAGAAGACAGCAGAATTGTAGATTATAATGATTTTGAAAAAACTCATGCCAATGCTATTTATCTACTGCAATGGTTTGAGCCGTTTTTTATAGCTACTCTTGGAAGTCCAGATATTATGGGAGTAATAAGTGATACTTACAGCATGGACAAAAAATTTACTTTGGGTTCTATGCGAAATGCAATGTCTCGCTACATAGGTGTGGGAACTTACAACAAAGCGATGCCAAAAGGTAAAATCCTGACTTATAAAGTTGATGATTTTAGAAAGTTACTAAAATTTAAAAAGGAGGAAAATATTTGGTGGCGTGATCAAGTTGAAGCTGAAATGGAATACGAAATGCTTTCTGAAATTGGTCTTGATTTTAATCAGGAAAAAATGTACCAAAGTGGTTTTGAATTCAGAAGTTTTGACGAATTTCCGGCACAATACTTAAATGATGTTCTTTTCTCGATTATTTTAATCTGCGAACATTCGTTAAACTTACCTGATGTACAATGGGCGCATGACAGCAAAGCGTGGAATAATCTCGTTTTTAAAACTTTAAAAATGGGTTATTCAACTGAAATCAATGAAGAGGAAAAAAATGAAGTTTTAAATTTACTGCAGCTGTTAAATCCTTCAGATGAAAACTATACTAGTTTAAAAGCTGAATTTGAAGCAATTGTAATGCTTGATGAATTCTTCTTTAAAATTCTAGAAGTTTTACATAATACATACAAAGACAACAATGTTTGCTTGGATGCTATGTACGGACAAAAAACAAGCTTTCCTCCTAAATGGAACAACTTTAATAAATATCAAACAGAGAGACATTTAAAACAAATAGGTTCTTTCTGCGAGAATTAAAAACTCTTTACACTTATAAAAAAGCGCTGATTTCAATTTGAAAATCAGCGCTTTTGCTTTCTAGTTACACTTTATAAAAAACTATAATAGAGGCAAAATTATTTCTAAAAAAAAATGAGCCTGATATAATATCAAGCTCATTTTAAACGGAATAACTGTAATAACGTGTCCTTTTATTTATAATTCTTGGACAAAGATAGGTTTAGAGAACTAAACGGTTAAAGGCTCCGCTTTAAAACCTTTACTTTTAATAATAGCAACTATTTCTTCCTCAGTTGCTCCTTCTGATTGAACGGTAAGGATTTTATCCGCATTATCAGTATCTACGTTCCATTCGCCAATACCTTTGGTATTATCCAAGTCCGATTTTACTTTTGCTACGCATCCGCCGCAATTAAGGGTTGTTTTAAATTGAAGATTTTTATTTTCCATTTTGTATGATGTTTTATGATTATTTGATACAGCAAATTTCCGTCATTTACACCTCAATCTGCTTACACTATTCCTTGTTTGATTTGTGATATTTACTGATTGTTTAAAAAAGGTTCTGAGGCTTTAAGGAACAAAGGTTCAAAGGTTTTTACATATCTTGTTATTTATAGAACTTTATTAAAAAAAAGACCTCATTTCAGCCTGCTTCAAAAATTGCAATGAAGAGAAAAAATGAGGTCAATAAATAAATCAATTAAACTAAAAGTTAATATAAAAACGGCGGCATATAAATTAGGAAACCGCCGTTTAGCAAACGCATCAAGGTGTTTACTTTTTCCATTTTAAACGCAAGCTGTTACTTACTACACTTACACTGCTTAAAGCCATTGCTGCTCCAGCAATCATTGGGTTTAGCAAGAATCCGTTTATTGGATACAAAATACCTGCCGCAAGAGGAATACCAATAAGATTATAGATAAACGCCCAGAATAAATTTTGTTTTATAGTTGCAACAGTTTGTTTAGATAAACGAATCGCTTGAGGTATTTTATTTAGATCCGATGATATAATCGTCATCTTTGCCACATCCATTGCAATATCACTTCCCTTGCCCATTGCGATACTTACATCAGCTGTTGCCAAGGCTGTACTGTCATTTATACCGTCACCAACCATAGCAACAACTTTACCTTGCTGCTGTAATTCTTTTACAAAATCGGCTTTGTGCTGCGGCATTACTTCTGTTTTGTAATGTTTTATTCCGGTTTGCTCAGCAATAGCTTTTGCAGTAGCTTCATTATCACCAGTCAGCATATAAAGTTCAATACCCATATCCTGCATATTTTTAATAGCCTCTACAGATGTTTCTTTTATTTTATCAGAAATTGCAATAACCGAAAGCGCTTCTGTACTGTTGGCAAACCAAATTACAGTTTTAGATTCTTTACCCCAAGCATCAGCTTGCTCCAATAATGAATCAGCAATCGTAATATTATTTTCAGTCAATAATTTTTTATTACCTACAAAATAGGTTTCGTTATTATAAGCTGCTTTTGCTCCTTTACCAGTAATACTGTCAAAATCTGATAAAGTCACACTTTGCACACCTTCTAATTTTTTTACAACGGCTTCTGCCAAAGGATGCTCAGATTGCTTTTCGATACTCAATAATATATCTTTTGTTACATCATTATTATCTAGCCATTTAACACCTGTTACTTGTGGTTTCCCTTCCGTAATCGTTCCAGTTTTATCTAAAACAATAGCGGTAACTTTTCTAGCTAATTCTAAGCTTTCAGCATCTTTAATTAATATTCCATTTTCAGCTCCTTTACCTACTCCAACCATAATCGCTGTAGGCGTTGCAAGACCTAAAGCACAAGGACAAGCAATAACTAATACTGTAACCGCAGCCAATAAAGCTTGCGCAACGGCATTATCTCCTCCTAAAACTATCCACGCAATAAAAGTTAGTATCGCTATACCAATAACGATTGGAACAAAAATACCCGCAATCTTATCGACTAATTTCTGTACAGGAGCTTTACTTCCTTGCGCATCTTGTACCATTCTAATGATTTGCGCAAGCATCGTTTCTTTACCTACTTTAACACCTTTAAACTGAAAACTTCCTTTTTGATTTATTGTTCCAGCAAAAACCTTTTCGTTCTCCGTTTTCAATACAGGAACAGGTTCACCGCTCAGCATGCTTTCATCAACATACGAATTTCCAGAAATCACTATTCCGTCTACAGCAATTTTCTCACCTGGTTTTACTAAAATAACAGCGCCAGCATGAACATCTTCAATAGCAGTTTGTTTTTCTGTTCCGTCAGGCTGAATAACCATTACGGTTTTGGGCTGTAAACCCATTAATTTTTTAATTGCTGATGAGGTATTTCCTTTCGCTTTTTCTTCTAATAATTTACCAAGAAGAATGAATGCAATAACAACAGCCGCTGCTTCAAAGTATACATGAGCATGCAATCCACGCTGATGCCAAAAATCCATGAACAACATATTGAATACACTAAACAAATAAGCTATTCCAGTGCTCAAAGCCACCAAAGTATCCATATTGGCAGAACCGTGTTTTGTTTGCTTCCATGCATTTATAAAGAAATCTTTACCTAACCAAAGAATTACCGGCGTAGAAAAAAGCCACATAATTTCATTTCCATATGGCATATCCATAAAGAACATACCAATGGTTACTACAGGCAATGATAATAGAACTGCCCAAATGGTTTTGTTTTTTAATTTTTTGAAATTCTCAGCATGAATAGCTTCCAGAGATTCTTGCTGTTTGGTTTCGTCTACAATAAGCAAATCGTAACCAACGGCTTGAACCGCTTTTTGAAGTTTATAAGCATCTGTGAGGTTTGGAAGATATTCTACAGTCAGATTGCCAGTTGCAAAGTTTACCGATGCATCGACTACTCCCAATTCAAACGATACGATACTTTCTGCACTGCCCGCGCAAGAAGCACAAGTCATGCCTAAAACCGGAAAAGTGTTTTTTACAGTTGGAACACCATAACCTAAATCTCGTATCGCTTTTACAGCATTACCAACAGTTTCATTGCCTTTAACTGTAATAGCTGCTCTGCGGTTGTTTACCTCTACTTTATGAGTTTCAACTCCGCTAATCTCCGCTAATCCTTTATCTACGATTAAAGCACAGTGCTCACTTTCTACATTTTCCAGCGGAATGAAAATTGTTTCTTTATTATTATTAATTGCTGCCATAATTCATGTGTTGTAATTTACATGCAAAGTTGGCCCCAATATCAATAAGTTTTATTGCGTAATTATGGATTTGATTTGTAAAATTTACTTAAACCTTATCCAGCGGTTTTCTTTTTTCTTCTCTAATTTGCTTGAAATGACTTGGTGTTAACCCGGTTACTTTCTTGAACTGATTACTTAAATAAGCGACACTTGAATAATTTAAACGCAAAGCTATTTCGCTCAGCGACAACTCGTCATAAACTAAAAGTTCTTTTATTTTTTCGACTTTTTGTGCAATAAAATATTTCTCTATTGTAGTGCCTTCAACCTCAGAAAATAGATTAGAAAGGTAATTGTAATCATGATTGATTTTTTCGCTTAATATATCCGATAAATTGTTCTTTGTGTCATTATCCTGATGATGTACCAAATCGATGATAATATTTTTTATCTTTTCAATAATCCTGCTTTTCTTATCATCTATTACCTCAAAACCTAAAGGAACCAATACTTCTTCCAGCGAATTTCTTTCGTCAGAACTAAGTTCTTTTGTCAAACTCACTTCTCCAAGTTTAATATTTGTAAAGTCTAAACCGAGTTTTTCGAGCTCATTTTGAACTACCATTATACAGCGATTACAAACCATATTTTTAACGAATAATGTACTCATATCTTTATTAGATTAGAATTTTATTAAATTATAGCACCAACAAATCTAGCACTAAAATTCAATTAACCATCCAATAAATACAGACTGTTTAAGTATTCGTTCTAAAATTTAACCGATTTTGTAACTTGTATTTCCTCTGACTATTTATAAAAGTAAAAACACTGATTAAACGAATCTTAAAAAAAATCCGTTTAATCAGTGTTTTCGTGTAAGCGAATCCGCTTTATCCGCGTTCTGGTATACTAGTAACTCTTATAATTAATCAGTTATTACAGCTTCGAACTTCTAAATCATTCTGACTGTATACACTTAAAAAGTCACAAATTTTACTCCCAAACTGAACCATCTTGACGGAAGCGGAACTGCTCCAACTTCGTAATAAGTGGTGTTGAAAATATTTTGTGCATCTGCATATATGGTTACTTTTTTAATAGACTGGCTTACTCTAAAATCATTAATCCAGTATGATGGACCAGTTATTCTTTTATTAAAACGGGTTGCAAATAAAGCCGTAAATTTTTTATGCTGAAAATCGATTGTATTTGTTATTTGATGCTCTAAAGAAGAAACCAAATATTTAGCATACAAATCATCAATAACATCTTGAAATTTAAAATCTAAATAAGAATACGCCAAATTAATGTTTAGCCTAGAATCACTAGAAAAATTAACTCTATAGTTCGTACGCAAATTAAAACCATTTGTATTCAGATTTCCGTAATTGTTACTTTGCCACGGCTGAGTGGTAACATCTCTTGTCCAGTCTATAAAATTGCTGATCTTTCTGTAAAAATAATTGGCATTAAAACTAAAATTCTGCTTCGTGTATTTGAATCCAATTTCGCTCTGAAATGCGTTTTCGGTTACCAAATTTGGGTTACCAATATTCCCAGGACGTTGATTTAAATACAAATCTGTAAACGATGGTATACGCTGACTTGTTCCAATATTTCCAACAATTTTAAAAGCATTCGTAACCGCATAACTTGCATCAAGTCCCGGATAAACCTGCCATTTGTAATCGGAATTATAATTAAGATATGTACCTAAATTCACATCTAACTTTTCAATAAAAGTAGTTCTGTACTGCAGATAAATTCCAAAATTTTCTCGATCATGATCTCCAATGTTAGACGAAGTAATATTTTCATTTCGAAATTCGGCACCAAAGCCCAATTCTCCCTTTTCCATCTTATAAGTGGTATTAACTTCGGCAGCTAATGAGTTGGTATAATGCTGACTTCTTCCTGCTTTTAGATTGGAAATCCCAAAATAACGATAATCATCATAATTATATCTATAGCTCACTCGAGGCATAAGTGCCCATTTATCCGATAATTGATGTTTCGATTGTACAGATGCAAATGTAGTTTGTACAACTTCACTTGAATTTCGGTCACCCGGAGCTGCATAAAATCCGTTTGCACCAAAGCCATTATTGATATAACCAAATGAACTTAAAATTTCATTTTTATCGTTAATCTGATAATTACCTTGATAAAATATTTTATTATTTTCGAATGCCGTATTGTATCTATATCCGTTGCTTTTATCGTGAGAAGCAAAAAGCGAATGTTGTTGTTTCTCTTTACTTAAAACTCCTCCAACCTGAATTCCCGTACCATAAAATGTATCACCTGTATCTTGCGTATCCTTTTCAAAATTAGAACCCGCATAAGTATTTACTAAAAATCCAGATTGCGCAGGCTTTTTGGTTATAATATTTATCGCTCCCGTTAAACTATTTATTCCATATGTAAGTGCCGCCGGCCCGCGAATTATTTCAATTCTTTCGATTACTTCAACCGGAATAGGCAGATTAAGCATATTGTGTGCCGTTTGCGAATCGATAATTTTAGTTCCGTTTATAAGCACAACAGTCTGCTCAAAACTTCCGCCATCAATACTCACATCAGCTTGGCTTCCAAATGGGCCTCTTTGTCTTAAATCGACACCATTCGCATATTGCAGAACTTCTTGAATAGTTTTTCCAGGCAATTTTTCAATCGCTGCTTTATCAATTACATATACATTTCTATTTTTTTTAGATATAGGCGTGCTAAATCTATTTTCGTTAATTATTACCTCGTCAATTTTAATAGTGTCTTTTTGAACCTGAGCGTACAAACTAACACTCATAAAGGTTAATAAAGCAAAATAAATCTTTGTCATTTTTTTTAATTTTTTGCAAAAGTAGTATCTTGCCGTACTACTAATGTGTACCAGTTTTATAAAAATGGATAGTCCGGTTCAAATTCCCTTCAAAAGTTTCATTCAGCTTAAGCCTGAAGAATCCACTGCTATATATCTACAAATCGTTTTTGAGTTTATAAAAGCGATACAAATTGGTTTACTTCCTGAAGGCACAAAACTTCCGGGAACACGTATATTATGTACATTATTAGAGGTTAATAGAAATACACTTATTAAAGCTTTTCAGGACTTAGAATTACAAGGCTGGATTGAAATTTTACCCAATAAAGGAACATTTATCTTATCGGAGAAAAAACAAAAAAACAAAGCTGAATTTGTTCCGACTGAAAATAAAAACACATCAAAAATAAGTGAACCTTTTACTTTTAAACGTTCTACAATTCTAGAGAATCCTAAAGAAACCAGCACTCTGCCTTATCAATTTAATGATGGATTACCTGATTTACGACTCGTTCAAACTGATGTTCTGGCGAGGCTTTATGTTTCTAAATTAAAAAGAAAAAAACACACCGAAACCTGGGAACAAATTCAAACGCAATCTCATCTAAATTTTAAAACTCAGTTCTCTAACTTTCTAAATCTAACACGAGGCATACGCATTTCGACATCAAATTTACTTACTACTTCTAGTCACGAAGTCAGTTTGTATTTAGTCCTAAAATTACTTATTTCTCCCAATGATAAAGTTGTTGTCGCATCTCCGGGCTACTATATGTCGAATATGACATTATCTGACAGCGGCGCGCAAATAATCTCGATACCAGTTGATAAGGACGGAATTGATACGGAACATCTAAGACAAATTTGCGAAACACAGGAAATCAGATTATTGTATCTTACGTCAAATTATCATTATCCTGCAACAACTTCTCTCAGTGCCAAAAGAAGAATGGAAGTACTTGAATTGGCTAATAAATACGGGTTTGTTATTGTTGAGGATGACTACGATTTTGATTTTCATTATGATAATAATCCAGTATTGCCTTTGGCAGCTCTAGATTCTAATGAAAGAGTCGTTTATATTGGATCATTCGGAAGATCTTTACCTGCAGGTTTTGGTTACGGATTTATTGCTGCGCCTTCAGCGTTTATTCAGGAGCTAGAAAAACATCAAAATATTCTTGAACCTAGTATTGATGTTATTAAAGAGCAGGTTTTAACGGAGTGGATTACGGAAGGCGAAGTTCATCGTCTTTCAAAAAAGAACAAAAAAATCTATAAAGAACGCCGAGATTACTTTGTTTCATTGTTAAAGGAAAAATTAGACGGCAAAATCAAATTCCAAATTCCTGTTCGAGGTTTGGCGATTTGGGTTGAATGGCTTGACAGCTTTAATTTAATAACGCTTCAAAAGCAATGTATTGTAAATGGGTTATTCCTGCCAAAGACAATTTTATATCAAACAAAAGATTTAACTGCTACACGTTTAGGCTTTGGACATTTGGACAAAACAGCAATGGAAAATGCTGTTGCTATTTTAAGTCAGTCTCTCGAAGAGATCATTTAAAACTGCAGTACTAAGAGTTGATATTAATCAAAATATCCCATAAAGAAATGCTTCTTATGGGATATTTTTTTGATTATAAAAGAAGTTTTAAGCTACTTCTTCTACTTTTAAGATTTCGAATTTTAAATCGCCTTTTTTAGCCGGCCATTCTACTAGATTTCCCACTTTGTATCCTACCATTGCAATACCTTCATCTGAAAGAATTGAAATTTTATTTTTACTTACTTTTGTTTTCTCAGGACCAACAAATACAACTGTTTTTTCTTCATTTGTTGCATGATCTTTGTAAGTTACTCTTCGATTTACTGAAACAATATCTTCTGGTAAATCTCTTCTTAATACTTGTGTTGCTTTTTTAAGTTCATCAAGCAGCAATTTTTCTTCTTGTAAGGTTACTTTTTTTCTTCTTACATGATCTTTAATTAAATCGTATACTCCTGTTGTTAAAATGATATTTTGTAATTGTGACATAACTTTCTGTTTGCTCCATTTTTCATAGGTATGATATATAACTCATCATTGAACCATTTTATGGCTCTTAAGCGTGTAAATTCAATGATATCCTAATCCTAAATAAAAATTGAAGATTAAATAAATGAGCCGTCTGAATGAAAGAATCCCTGTCTAGAGTTTTGACAGGGCTTAATTAATAAACTCTTTCGAACTTTTTAAGAAAGTATCGTCGTGCAAATATAATAACGTGCCCATAAGGCGCATCAAGCGATTATTTTTTAAATAAAAATTTGAAATAGTCATTATTACAAGTGCTTTTAACTTAGTGCAAGATACCTCTTTTTTTGAAAGAAAAAAAATCAAAAAACCAAAATAGATTTTACTTAAAATAAAAACATAAGTAATAAGACATATTCTTTTGTATTACAAATATTTAAGAAACTAATAAATCTACATAAACAAATTAAAATTTGTAGAAATTTATTTGCCGCACATTATAAAAATAATACCGCAAAAAAAACATCCTAAAAAAGAAAAATTCTTCTTTAGGATGTTTTAAAATTTATAAGTATTGAATGCGTTTAAAGCCTTACGTAAGCTGCTACTTGCACTATATTATTTACGGTATTAATGTTTTTTCCAAGTATGTATTGATTCATATAACCTGCTTCAACATCAAACTTAGGACTTAATCTCCATCCTAGTGCCAAATAAGCTCTATTTTGATCGAAGAAACTATCGTTTGGAGCGTTCTGAATATTCACAAAAATCTCATTCTGTAATGCTAAAAATGCTCCGTTGGTAAAATTAGCTGTCTCTGACAATGGAAAAATAGAACGGGCAAAATAGCGTAATCGCTGTGCAAACTCAAAGTTATCAGTCACAAGTTCGTTTTGATCAATCACTGGTTGTCCCATAAAACGCTGCTCTAATCTAAAACGGTGCTGTAAAGTAACTGGACGGTTAGATAATGTGAATTTTTGATTAAAAATAAACTGCTCCCATATTCTGTGCTCAGGTATCCAGCCATCAACATCCATAACGCTTCTGTGGTTTCCAATATAAGCATAACCAACTGTTGCAATCATATTATCTTTTACATGATAATTTAATCCTGGACGAATAATATAGGACTGCATATCTTTTAGTTCATCCGTAGATCTTGCTTGTCCGTCAAAATGAATACTGAACTTATTATTTAATTTATAAGTCGAAAATAAAGCTCCCCATCCTGTAAAAGTATTTTGTGTCTGGGCGTTTGCAATTGTACTTAAGAGTAGAAAAAACAGGCTTATAAAGCTGATGAGAGGTAATCTAAAAATCATTTTTTATCAAATTATATGAGGAATTGCTAATTTAAATAATTTATAATTTAATTACGCTTTTTGCATTGTTAATTCTTGTTTTATTTGTAAAAATCAAATTTTCATGAGTTTTTCTTTGCTAAAAATATTAAAATCGATTTTACTGTTTTATATAAATCCTTAATATTAAATCATATTCTGTTTCTGTGATTATTTTCTATTAGAAAATAATAAAGTAAATCTTTATAAATATTAAACTTAAATACTATTATTTAATGTTATAATTTAAGTACTATTTCTATAAATTTCTTTTCCTTTTGACTCCGCTTTTTTGTTATAATTTTCCTATCTTTAAGTATTACATATTCTTTTATAAAACAACATGATTGAAATTCTAAGCCTTGACAAAAATCACTTCCCAAGCGGATACAGTGTACATTTAGTAAAATCTCAAGAGAGCACGCTCTTAAACAAATCCTTTAGAAGTTCGTTCTATCAAATGTTTTGGCTGAAATCTGGAGAATTAACGCTTAACGTAGATAATAACCTTATAGATATCAATAAATTTGAATGTGGTTTTATAGGCATAAATCAAGTATTTAGTGTTGACACAAAAACTAGTTTTGAAGTACTGCTTGTTTGTTTCGATGAAGCCTTTTATTGTCGTACAGATCTTGACAGACAGTTTTTGTCTTCATGTGTGTTTTTTAATTCAGAGCATGCCTTAAAATATAAACTTCACAGCTCCTTAAAAAAGATTATAGAGCAATACTATCAATCTTTATTGCACTTATGCCGAAAACCTTTTGATGACTTAATGTATCACTTTGCGCATAATACGGTAGAGCGGCTTTTACTATTCTCTCAGAAAGAATTATTAGATAGAGCTTACAGTCCTATTGAAACGTTTAAAAAGGGAGATGTCAATATTGCAAACCACTTTAGAAAACTAATAAAAGATAATCTAAAGCAAACTAAACTTGTAAAAGATTATGCCGATTTACTTAATATCCCAGTAAAATCTTTAAATGAAATATGCAATTCGATTTATGGCATGCCGCCAAAAAAAGTAATTACTGAAGAAATTGTAATCGAAAGTAAACGTTTACTGCGATACACTAATATGAGTATTAAAGAAATAGCTTTTGAACTCTCGTTTTTGGATCCGAGTAATTTTATTCGTTTTTTCACAAATGCTGCAGGAATGTCGCCCACAAACTACAGAACACAATTTGAAGAAAAAAGAGTTTACATTCCTAAAAATAAACTTGCTTAAATAGTGATCGGCCTTTAGTACGAATAACGTTCAGAACAGTTCTCTGAAGGGTTTTCTGCTTTAAAACTACACCAATACTTTTATTTAACTTATTGTTATAATGCATCTTAAATAAAAGTTAAAGTCATTTTATGTCTTAAAATGACACTAAAAAGTCTTCTTTTGACTTTGACTTTCGTTACGCACGAAAGTAATTTTGCACCAAATAAATTAAGTCTCTACTATTTAGAACTTAAACTTAAAAAAAATTATAAAATGAAAAATTTTTTAATGGCTGCATCATTTGCAATTATTGCGTTGTCAACAAGTTCTGCTTTTGCACAAACAACTAATTTAAACGTAAATGTTGCAAACGTTTATTCTATCGAAGTAACTAATCCAACAGTTACTATCGGGATGAATACTGCAGCAAACTTTACAAATGGTAACACTACAGGTACTTTACCTAATCATGTTAAAGTAAGTGCAACTAATGGCTACAAAGTAACTATTCAGGCTGCTACAGACTTGACATCACCAGGTAATGATGTTATCCCAGTATCGACTGTTGTTGTTAAAACTACACCGGGTACTTTCTCTGGTGCTGCGGGCAGTATTGATGCAGGATCAAACGCTGCTTTCCCTGCAAATGCTCCAGCACTTAGCGTAACTACTCCTGTTGAGCTTATTTCATCAACTACAGGTGATATTCGCGGATTCAATGTACAGTACACTATTCCTCCGGTAAGTGCTCCTGTATACTTAAACAAACCTGAAGCTGTTTACAGTACTTTGCTTACTTACACTATAGTAGCAAACTAATAATAAAAACTTTTAATAAAATGGCACTAATCTGCTTTATGCGGTTAGTGCCGTTTTTATCTCTATTATTTTCAGAATTAGTTGTTTTCTGGAGGGTATTGTTTAACCATTTTAGAAATATAATTAGGCTTGAAAACTCTTAAAAACATACAAGATTTATTTTTACTGCTTTGTCCTATAGCTGCAATGGCACAAAATATAGGTTCTGCGCAAACACAAGTAAATGTGACTATTGCGCAAGTACAAAGCATACAAATTTCTCAGCCTACTGTTAATATAAGTATGGCTAAGCCTTCTCATTTCCTTTTGGGAAATGATTCTGGACAGCAAACGAATCATATAAAAGTGAGTTCGAGTACGGCTTATGAAGTAACTGTAAAGGCAAGCACGGAATATTTTTCTCATAATGGAAATAGCACTTCGTTACCTGTAAATACAATTGCTGTAAAAACAGTAACCGGCAGTCTTACAAATTCTACTGCTCAGCCGCCCGCTGGACTTCAAGTAGTGCCTCAAATTATGCTTTCGGCACTGCCTGCAACTATTATAAAATCTCCTGCAGGAGAATGGGGGCGCGGATTTCATGTGAACTACGCAATACCTGAAACAAAATCACCAAATTATCTTAATCGCGAATCAGGTACATATAGTACTACAATTATGTACACCCTAATTCCGCAATAATTGGTATATTTACTAATAGCAAACAATAAAAATATGAAAAAATTTATATTGGTTTTAGTTGGGTTATTCATGGCAAATCAGATTCAAGCTCAGGCAGGAATATCTGTATCGCCAGGACGTTTATATTATAAATTAAATTCTGGAGCATCAGGTTCTCAGTATGTATCTTTAACAAATCCTACAGATAAAGAACTAGAAGTAGGTGTTTCTTTTAGCGACTGGGAATATGAACCGTCTGGCAACAATAAAATTGTACCAGCAAATACGCTTCCAACTTCATGCACTGATTGGATACAAATATTACCGTCATCATACTTTGTTGTAAAACCAGGAGAAACTAAACAAGTTGAAGTGCTTTTTAAAGTTCCTGCATCTGCTGATTCTTCTGTACCCGTTCATACAGGAATGATTTTCTTTACACAGCTTAACCCTGGAACTGCCACAGATCAAAATGGTGCTGCGATACAGGTAACCGTAAGAATGGGTGTAAAAGTGTACCATAGTTTTATTAAAGAAAATAAAGTTCTTGTAGATTTTGTTGATTTTACAAGCTATGCTGATGATAATAAAAATAAGATCATTGAACTAAAAATAGAAAATCAAGGCGATTTATGGACTGATGGAAAGGTAAAATGGGAATTATTTAATAATAGCACCGGAAAAAAAAGCACCTTGAAAGAATCTGAATTTTACACTCTTCCAAAGGACATTAGAATCCTAAAACAACAATTACCAGCAGATCTTGCTAAAGGGAACTACACCGTTTCGGCCATTTTAACTTATGGCGAGAACGACCTTATAAAAATTGCTGAATTAGAATTTAGTCTATGAAACAAATAATAACCTTTATCGTTTGTTACTTATTTGCGCAATACACTGTTAATGCTCAGTATATGCTGGGCGCCTATAATAATGGACAGCCTGTATTTTCTACTTATTCAGAAATGGTATCAGGAAAAACACTTAACAGTCAAATTTCTATTCCAATACAGTATTATGGTTCTAATATGGATGTAAATGAATGGAAACTTACTGCAAGACTTACACAGGATTTTACCAGTGAAGTAAATAGTGCCTACACTGTAGGTGCTCAATATGCTTATTTAAAATTTAACAGTCAAGAAAACAGCGGATCAGCAAATGGAATATTTATCAATGTTCCAAACCAAGTATTTCAGCTGAGCAAATACAATGAAATTACCCTTATTCATAGCAATGTAAACTTAAATGGTGCCGTAAACAGACTTTTTAGATATAACTTAACCATTCAAGGAGGAAATCATTTATTGGTAAGTCCAAACGGAATGTATAATACATCATATGAATTTAAGCTTTATAAAATAAGCAACGGGACAGAACAATTAATTGGCATCTACACCTCGCCGATTGGTGATGCAAGGTTTCAGTTATCTTTTGGAGGAAATTTTGGAAGTCAAAGCGTTATACTTCAAAATGGTGCGCAGCAGTTTAACTTAAACTACAACACTCCATCTGATTACACCGTCGAAAAATCGGTTACAATTCCAAATGCACTGCGAGTTAACACTTATAATTCACAACTGGCAGTAGAAGCTTCAGGTGATTTTATATCATCAACATCATCGCAGACACTGCCGCTTTCTAACTTAAAATTGCAATTAAGTACAAATCAAACTTATAAAGGATTACAAATAATTTCTCCTGTAACATTGGCAACGACAACACAGCCTATAGCGATTAGATCCAGCAGTACTCCGCAGGACATAACCTATAATGTGAAATTTTTTATACCAGCCAATAGTCCGGGACTAAATGTTAATCCGGGAACATATAGTACTCGTGTATATTTTGTAATAATGCCTAATTAACCTTTTTATAATGCTGAGTAAATTCTATAAAATAGTATTGTTTCTTACTATTTTGGGATCAAGTTTAAACGCTTGGTCACAAAATGGCAGCTTTACTATAGAATTTACAAACAATAAAATTGAAACAAGCAGCAAAGGAGTTATAGAGGCTTACGTAAAAATTGTAAATACCAGTTCCAATACTATTGAAGGAACTTTTGATACAAGCAGCAGTCACGAAGATATTTACCTTTCACAGCGAAAATCCAAAAATATTACATTGGCCGCTCACGATAGTATTTTTATTCCAATAAAAGCTATTGTTGCCGCAACAGCTAAAGCAGGAAATAAAAGCACTATAGAAGCCGTATTTACTATTGCTGGAACTTCAGTTTCTAAAAACGTTTTTTTACCCGTTTTTATTCAAGAACGAAAACTGGTAAAAGTGATGTTGTTGGAAACAAACATAATCTATGAAAGAGCTGGCGATAGTCTAGCAATACCTATTCGTATTTCTAATGAAGGTAATACCGCTCAAAAAATCACCATTTTAGCCCGTTATCCAGATTTTATAACTCGAAGTGCAATAGAAAATAAGGATATAAATATTCAGCCATTTACTGATACTACTGTAGTCTTGAAAAAAATCGTAAACAAGACTATTTTAAATCAAGAGGATTTTACTATAAATATTACAGTACTGTATCATAATGGCGATATTATTACTAACGGTACAGTAAGAGCTAGTTCTATTAGACAGGATCGAAGATACGTTATGCCTTATAATCCCGATTATAATTATGCCTTTAATCAATCCAATCAGGTTACAGCAAGCGTGCAGCATAACAGCGATAATACAAATGCCTATTTTTTGTATGCCAATGCTCGGGCAGAAATAAATAAGGGAAGTTTGCAGGCAAATTTAGACATGAACTGGTGGGAGAATTCAGATCAAGTCTTTTTAAGAAATACCTGGCTTGGTTACAGCCAAAAAAACTTTGGAGCTACAATTGGAAACGTATCGAAGTTTTTTGACATGAATCTAATTGGAAGAGGTGCTGAAGCTTTCTATAAACCCAGCGAAAAAAGTACTATTGAAGCTGGTGCAATCGACAAAACGTTTAACCTCATTGATAATCCTAGTTTGTCTTTTGGTAAATCGGCGTGGGCTGTATTTACCCATAATAACGGATGGATGCAGAAAAATGGTTATGAGAATACAATTATCTATGATGATGACACCTATTCCAGAACCAAGAACTACTTGGCATCATCTCGCTTTTCATTGTATACATCAGAAAATTTCAACCTTAGATTTGGCGGTGCTGTAAGTAATCTTACATCAAATATGGAAACTGGAAACAAACTTGGCGGTGCAGGAGAACTTCAGTTTAATGGTAAATTTAAAAATTTGTTCTACAGCAGTTCCAACTACCTTAGTTCTGGTTATTTTTCAGGAATGAGAAAAGGAGTTGTAAACCTAAATGAACGAGTGAATCTCCCTGCAGGTAAATATAATCTTTGGGGAGTTTATAATTATTTATCTGCAAAACCAGAAGCTTTTGGAAATCAGTTTACCTCTACGCATTTTTCAACAGCACGTTATGATATTGGAGCGTCACGACGATTTTCTTCATTGGTAGTATCGCTGTCTCCTTATTACTATACTGAGAGTCGTAAAGAACAACTCATCAGCACACTTACGCCAGAAGAATATTCAATGAAAGCAGCCCGAATGACTTTGGGTTTAACCTACTTTAATGCTCCTACAAAACAAAATTTATCGTTGTCTTTTGAGGGCGGACTTTTTTCTGCTAATACTATCGAAAATAAAGAGTTCCATTTTAAAACCAATTTCATTTACAGCTGGAAATTCTTTAATCTTCTAGCCTTTTATCAATACAATAACTTTTATCTAGGAGAAATCATTGCCAACTCACAGTTAGGCATCAAAGATACATACACCAATTTAACCATCTCTCCTACTTTACAGCACAAGTTTTTTAATGATAAACTGAATGTTAATGTTGGAATGGTTTATTCTAAAAACAGCATAATAAGTGAATCACTTCAGTTTAATGGACGTTTGGATTATGATGTAACAAAAGATTTTACCATTTTTCTTTACAATTATTACAGCGATTTTTCGACTAGTATAAACACTCTAAATACGATTCAAGTTGGACTTACAAAGCGCTTTAATCCTATAAAGATTGATAACTCAAGAAACGAACTTGAAGTTTATGTTTACTATGAAACGGGAAACAAAAATGAAACAACTGCTAAAAATACACCAGCTGTAAACCAACTTGTAATTATTGAAGGAAAAGCGTTTAGAACTGATAGTAATGGAATTCTAAAATACAGATCGTTACCTGCTGGTTCATATTCTATAAAACCTGTTAATACAAATGAATGGTATGCTGACGAAGTAAAAGTAAATGTAAATGAAGACACTAAAATTGCTATTGGCTTAAATAAAACAGCTGCTATAAAAGGATCAATAACTTACATTACAACTGACAAAAGCTTTGATATAACAAAGAAAAAAGGCGGTCTGCCGCTTATTGCTATTGGCGATAATGGTAAAGCATTTACAACCAAAACAGATGAGAACGGGAACTTTGTGTTGTATGTACCAAAAGGATCATACACCGTAAGTCTTGAAAAAACGGGTCTTTCAGAATATGTTGAGGTTGAAGACAATAATCAGATTGTAAATGCCGAACCTAATACTATTAAAGAAATAAAATTTACTTTAAATATTAAGGAGAAACGTGTAGAAACAAGAAAATTCAGTTCCAGCGGTTTTAAAAAACAGTAGATTCCTTAAATCAAACTAAAAATTAATTGTTGCGATTTATTGCAAAAAAAAATACACCTGACATTCTATTTAAATGCCAGATGTACATACAAATCAATCTTAAAAACTAATTTTTATTTTACGGTATAGGTCATTCGGTTTGCCTCGCAAACCCTGAAATAACCAAGTGCAAAATTGTTTGCGTCAGTGGTATTAATAATATTTCCTCTTATATTACCCGGTGCCGCAGCAAACGGATTTGAATTTGTTACTTCCAGAATTAAACTCATATAATTAGAGAAATTTTTAGAAATACCGCGATGTGTAATATTTAAAACTTTTCCCGGCTTTAAGTCAGTATCTGTAAATTTTTCATTTATTTCATTTCCATTAATAAATTCATCACTTGTAGAAGTATATTCCGGAAAAGGCAGAAAATCAGTTTTATAATCTGTCAGATAATAATTTGCCTGATCAGCAGGGTCTTTATAATAAAATGTTACCACAATAAGGTCTGGTCCTGTAATATCGGGCATAAATTCCTGATCTATTTTGTCAATTGGCGGTACACTAATTAATTTTTCAGTCGCTGTTAAACTCTGTCCATCAACGTCTACAAATAATTTATATTCCATATTAATTGCAGGAACAAAATTAGTACAGACATATAAACCCGGCTCAGATTCATTGAACTTAAAAACAACTCCATTGCTATTCTCCACTCTTACCTGTGCTCCAGAAACCTTTGGCGTAGTAGCACTGTAATAAGGAGCCATTCGGGTTATTTTTATTGATTGCTGGCTGCCGTCAGTTCCTTTTTCCCAAATGATTTCGGCATCAATTACTATTTTGGGATCTCCTGTTTCTAAATCAAGTTCCACAACCTTATCACAAGATGAAAAAAGTAAAACAAAAAGAAGACTGAACAGCGTAAACGCTTTACTTTTAAAATTGTATTGTTTTAATCTCAGCATACTATTAAAATTTAAAATTATAAGAAACCCCAGGAACTAATCCGTAAATAGACAATTGTCTTGACTCGTTCATTCCTGTATCATTATTTTGTGCAAACGTGATCGACGCCGCATTTTGCCTATTGTAAAGATTGTAAATACTAAATACCCAATAGCTTTGCCATCCTTTCTTTTTATCTGGTTTAGGAGTATAAGTTGCGCCAATATCTAAATGATGATAAGTTGGAAGTCTGTTTGAATTTCTCAACGTATAGTTAGGTATATTTCTTCCGCCAAATTCATAATAACCATTTGGATATGTTACAGGCTGACCTGATTGTAAACTGAAATTAGCATTGAAAGACCATTTAGGATTGAATTCGTAATTTGCTGTAATATTCAAATTATGCAATTTATCATAACCAGACAAATACCATTCGCCATTGGCAATACCTGGTTCTTCAGGTGTTCTTCCAGGTGTTTTTTGTTCTGCTTTAGACAAAGTATAAGAAACCCATCCTGTAAAACGACCGGTATTTTTTCTCAATAATAACTCCATACCATAAGATCTGGCTTTTCCATTCAAGATATCTTGTTCAATATTATTGTTACCTAACAAATTTGCTCCATCAATGTAATCAATACGGTTTTGGATCTTTTTATAAAATAATTCACCTTCAAAAGAGTACTCTTGTTCCTTAAAATTTTTAAAATATCCTACTGCATATTGATCCAGCAATTGTGGTTTTGTAAAAGGTCCGCTTGGCGTCCAGATTGTCATAGGCAAAGGAGCACGAGTATTAGACAACATGTGGATATATTGCGCCATTCTGTTGTAGCTCGCTTTTACAGAAGTTTCGTCATTAAAAGCATATGATAATGCCAATCTTGGTTCAAAATTAGTAAAAGTGCTAATGGTTTTTCCTTTTCCGTAATAAGTACTTCCAATTGGAGTTCCTTCTTCATAAATATGATATAACGGATTATAAACTACTGCTTCTCCATTTTCATAAATATTGATACTTTCGCCTCCCAAACGATTAAACATACTGTAACGAAGTCCGTAACGAAGATTCAATTTTTCTGTAATCTGATTTTCGACATCCAGATATGCAGCAGTTTCTAAAGCATATTTTTTATCTAATTGATTGTAATTATACTGAGAATCAACACCAAACGGTTTTACAGTTCCCGGATTAAAATCATAATACAAACCCTCTACACCATAATTAAGTTTAAAATTTTCTGATATCGCATGATTCCAGTTGTATTTTAAACCATAGTTGGTAATTTTACTATCCCATTCAAATTTTTGAAAGGGTATTTGCAGATTAAATTTGTAATCACTGTAAAAAAGAGAAAGATTTGTATTTAAGTTGTCCGAAAACCTATGTTTCCAACTAAACGTTCCCATAGTATTACCGTAGGTACTGGCAAAAAAATTATTAATATCAAATAAATCATTTCCCATATAACCAGAAAAAGCAATAGAATTATTTGCTCCTAAACGATAATTCAACTTAGCATTAATGTCATAAAACATAACCGAACTTTTAATATCAGTAAGTTTTAAAAACAAATGCGCATAAGAAGCACGTCCAGCAATAATAAACGAACCAACATCTTTTTTTAATGGCCCTTGCACTAAAAGTCGGCTTGAAATAAGACCAATGCCCCCGTTTACTTTATAATCAGTAAGATCACCCGTTTGCTGGCTTACATCAAGAACAGAGGAAACACGACCACCAAATTTAGACGGAATACCTCCTTTATATAAATCTAATCCGCTAACGACATCTGCATTAAAAATAGAAAAGAAACCAAACATATGTGAATCACCGTATACAGGAGCGCCATCTAGAAGAATTAAGTTTTGATCAGCGGCACCTCCACGCACGTTAAAACCAGAAGAAGCTTCGCCCGCATTTGTAACACCCGGTAAAGTCAATAGTGATTTTAAAGGATCCGGTTCCCCCATCGCCGTTGGTAATCTTTTAATTTCTGCCATCGAAAGCTTATTAACACTCATTTGCGTATTCCTAACATCAACAGCTTTGTTTCCCGTAATTACAACCTGCTCCAGCTCGTGACTATCTGGCTCCATGTTGAATCTTACCTTAGTGTCATCAGAAACAGTAACTTGCTTTTCCTTATTTTTAAAACCAACATAACTGATTACAACCGTATACGTGCCTTTATCCAAATCCACAGAAAACATTCCGTTTGCATCTGTCGAAGCACCTGCAGCAATTTCTTTAATGTAAACATTTGCGCCAATAACAGGTTCTTTGTCTTCATCAAGAACTTGTCCTGTCAGCTTATTTTTTTTTTTAGTTGTTTTTGCAGCTTTATGTTTTACGAAAATATTATTCCCTACAACCGAAAATTGAACCAATGCAGTCTTATTAAGCTGATTGATAACCTCTTTTACTTCAACATTGTTATAAACACCTTTTTGAGTAAAATATTTCTGATTGGTATTTATCTGATCCGTAAAGGCAAATTTATAATCCGTTTGATTTTCAATTTGCTTAAAAAATTCTTTTAATGTTACTGTCTGATCTACAGTTACGCTTATGTTTTGGGCACATATACACCAACTGAATAAAAAAAAGCATGTTGAAATTATACACTTCATGAAATTTTGTATTTTTGAATATTATTAAATAGACAGCTCCGTGCTGTCTTGACTATGGGAAGGATGTTTAGTTTCGCGGCTAGGACATCCTTTTCTTTTCTACTGAAAAGTAATTTGCTTTAATTTCTCATTTACTTCAAAGTTTAGGTTATACATTTCTGATATTAATTGAACAATTGTTTTTAAATCTTCCTTTTTATTTATTCGTACTGTAATTCTCTGGCTGCGATATTCCTCTGGAATAGTCACTTTATAACCATAATTTGTTTCGATATAAGTGCAGACAACGCTGAGTTTTTCGTTCTCAAAATCCGTAAACCTGTTAAAATGAGATACTGAAGCTGTTGTTTCTCCGTAAGTAAATTTTTCACCCGGTTTAAGTATCCATTTTTTATCTTGGTTTTTCACACTCATCTCAACACTTCCTTCAAAAAGCTCAACAGTCACTTCTTTTTTAGTATATCCCTCAACTGTAAAAGAAGTTCCTAATACCGTAGTTGTCGTTTCGTTACAAAAAACCTGAAAAGGATGTTTCTTGTCTTTCTTAACTTTAAAATAAGCCTGACCAGTAACTTCAATTTTTCTGTCAACAGCAAAATTATTGGCATACACAATTTTAGAATTTGGGCTCAATTCTACACTTGAACTGTCCGGCAAAGCCACAATTTTTAATATTGAAGTCGAGTTTTCAATTGTAACTCCGGCAAGATTTACAGCATTACCCGTAACATCTTTATTAAAGTAAATTCCAGTACCTATGAAAATAAAAACCAGCACCGCTGCGGCCGCTGCATAATAACGCCATGGCTTAAACTTTTTTACTTTTGAAGGAAATGTTTTTGCCTGAAATGCTTCCCAAGAAGCTTCTTTTTCACTGTCAGAATGCGCAACAGGAGTTTCGTCCCATATTTTTTTCAATTCTTCCTCTAATTTCTTTTCATCCATATCTTTTGAGCGCTAAAGTTTTTGACAATGAAATCCTTGTTTATTAAAAACGCCATAAACCATTTCTTTTATTTCTCTATTGGTTTCAATTCGCAAAATTTTATTAGAATCCTCCAAATCAAAATTCATGATACAATCAGAAATGATAAACTGCAGAAGTGCAACCATAAAGCTTGCATCTTCCTTGCTTTTTACATCTGTTTTATAAGATTCAATATGCATTTTAAGTTCTCTTTTTTTATATATAACAAACGAGAACAGAAAAGTTCCTAATGATCTTCTATTTTTTTTCGAATAAATTTACTGGCGAGATAAATATGATTGGCAATAGTCTTTTCAGAAAGATCTGTAAGCTCTGCAATCTCCTTATAGCTAAGGTTTTCCAGTTTATGTAGTGTAAATATTTTTTGCTGCTGTTCAGGAAGCTGATTTATGAAGTTGTACAATTTTTCTTTTCTTTCTTCAAAAACTGTGGTATCAGTATCTTCCTCTTCAAATTCAAATCGCAGAGAATCAAGTTGAACTACTTTGTTTTCTCTGTTTACATGATTAATAATGATGTTCTTGCATATGGTAAACAATTGCTTATCAAATAAAACATCTTCATGGAGCAATTCTCTCTTATCATAAAGCCTTAAGAAAGTTTCCTGAATAAAATCCTGCGGAGTAAGAACTGTAAAATCAAATCGTTTTGCAATACTTATCAGCTTATCGTAGTAACTAAGATATGCTTTCTTAAAAGCCTCCTCATTACCATTCTTTAAACTTAATATAAACTTTCTATTGTCCATAATGCAAATACGATAATTAGTCTTAACTCAATGTCTAAAATAATATTGTATCTTAAAATTGGCATCAAAGACTTTTTTACTTAGTTCTTTAAGCTAATCTTAAGCTGCAAAGTACAGGAATTTAATTCGAAAAATGAGCAGACAGAAAAGAAAATAGTACAAAAAAAGTATTCTTTTCAGCTTTATTTATGCTGATAATCCCAAAAAACACAAATTTTTATCTTACAAAAAATAAGCGTATTTTTAACTGTTATTTTCTTTTTAAAATTCAGTTTTACAATTGACAATCATTCTTTAAAAAAAATCGTTAAAAAATACAGAATACAGAACTTATAAATTGTTTTTATAATAAATAAAGTAAATAAGTCCTTTCTATGAGAGAAATAAACCAAACCGAAACTGCTCTGCACTCGCTTCAAAAAAGAATTGTTGCTTTTTTCTCGAAAAACGGGAAATTGTTAGGTCAGATTACCTTGACTTTAATTTTCTTGACAATTGGTTTTTGGTTTATAAAAGAAGAACAAAGTGAATTGTATCAAATAAAAAACAGTATTGCCACAGCACAGCCAAAATGGGTTCTGATAGCTTTGCTTGTCACAATTCTATATATTTTTCTGCAAGGTTTATTATATGTAGTTTCATTTTCTGCCATTGGAGCAAATATCAGCTGGAAAGATGCGAATGCTTTATTCATAAAAAGAAACTTTATTAGTGTATTTCTTCCTGCCGGCGGTATCACCTCACTTTTATTCTTTACGGAACGTTTGTCAAAAAAGGGAACAACGAAAACGGAAATTCATTTAGCTTCTGCTCTATACGGATTTGTTGGAATTTTATCAGTTGTACTTCTTGCAATACCTTTGTTTCTTTTTTCTCTATTAAAAGGAAGCATCGGCTATAGCGAATGGCTGGTTTTAGCACTTGTTATCTTTATTCTGCCATTACTTTTTGTTTTAATTAATTCGATAATTCAAAAAGGAAGTTTCTACAAGTTTCTGCTGAAAAGTTTCCCAAAAACAGAACCTTTTATTACCGATTTACAGCAACATAAAATCAATAGAAAAAGCTTTCTTAAAATTGTACTTTGCTCTTTATTAATTGATCTTACAGGAATTATACATATCTTCATCGGCATGAAAGCCATCCAGCTCGAGGCTTCTATCTTGGCAGCTTCAATTGCATATGTAGTTGCTGTAATCTTTTTAATAGTTTCTCCTTTATTAAGAGGTCTTGGCGCTGTCGAAGTCTCAATGAGCTATATTTTAATTAAATATGGTTTTAATAATATGGAAGCCGTTGCGATAACACTGTTTTACCGCGTTTTCGAATTTTGGCTGCCTTTACTTGCCGCCGTATTTTTGTTTGCATCAAGAATACAAAAACTAATTTTGCGAATAGTCCCTGCACTGCTTTTGTTCATACTTGGTGTTATAAATATTATTTCGGTTGTTACGCCAGCCATTCACAGCAGGCTTTTAACGCTTAAAGATATCCTTCCTATTGAAGCGATACATACCTCAAACTATTTGGTACTCACCACTGGTTTATTTTTATTAGTAACAGCAGCTTTTATGCTTAAAGGACTCCGAATGGCTTGGTGGTTTGCCGTATTATTATCCATAATTTCATTGATTGGAAACCTTACAAAAGCAATTGATTTTGAAGAATCGACTATTGCTTTTTTAGTACTTTGTGTTTTAATTGCAACGCGAAAAGAATATTATATAAAAGCCAACCCAAAACTTGGACTTATTGGCTTACAAACCTCACTATTAAGTATACTTGCTGTCTTAATTTACGGAGTGCTTGGCTTTTATTTCTTCGACAAAAAACACTTTAACATTGATTTTAGTTTTATTGAATCGGTTCGATATACTCTTCAAAACTATTTTCTAATTAGCAGTGATAACCTGCATCCAACAGGAACATTTGCGATGCATTTTTTACTATCGCTCAAAATCAGCGGATTTCTTTCTTTCGCCTTCTTAATTTTCACATTAGTAAAACCTTCGATTCTAAAAAACACAGTCACTGCACAAGAAAAAGAAATTGCCTCTGCACTTTTAGAACAATACGGTAATTCAAGTTTAGATTATTTCAAAACCTATTTTGATAAACTGCTTTTTATTTCAAAGAATCAAAATGCGTTTCTTTCTTATAGATTGTCAGGAAACTTTGCAGTTGTACTAGAAAATCCCGTTGGACGTGATGAACAAGAAATCCGTTCCTGCATTCTTGAATTTGACCAATATTGTTATGATTATGGCTTAAGAAGCATGTTTTATCGCATACCAGAAGCAAACTTAAAAATGTACACGCAAATGGGCAAAAAATACTTTTTTGTCGGGCAGGCCGCTGTTGTAAATCTGCAGGAGTTTAATCTTGAAGGACAAAACAGAAAATCCTTGCGCAATTCAATAAAAAAGATCACAGATTTAGGTTTGCGCGCTGTAATAAACGAGCCGCCAATAAAAGACAGTTTATTGCAGCAACTAAAAGCCGTAAGCGATCAATGGCTTATTGAAACTTCACGAAAAGAAGTGCTTTTTTCTCAAGGAATTTTTCTTTGGGAGGAACTCAAAAAACAAACCATTATTACAGTAGAAAATAACGAAGGTAAAATACTTGCGTTCTTAAATATCATTCCCGATTATAAGAAAAATGAAAGCACGTACGACTTAATCCGAAAAACAAATGATGCGCCAAATGGTATTATCGATTTTATGATGGTAACACTTTTCAATCATTTAAAAGCACAAAATGTTTCCTTTGTAGATCTTGGTCTTGCGCCAATGAGCGGAATCGAAAATCCGCAGACTATTCAAGAAAAATCAATGAAATACGCTTATGAAAAACTAAAATCATTTTCGCATTACAAAGGTCTTCGAGATTTTAAAGATAAATTCTCTCCTTCATGGCAAAATCAATATATCGTTTTTAATGACGATTATGACCTGCTTCAAATTCCGCAGGTTTTAGCAAAAGTAATTAAAAGTTGAGTTGAAAGTCATAAAGTTGAAAGTCTTAAAGTCGAAAGTCATAAAGTCATAAAAAAGAAATTATTGGGATTAAATTATATCTTATTCTTTTAAAACTGTTACTTCTTTGTTTTGTTTACTCATTGTATTTTTTACATTACTTAAATTGCCTCCAGTTTTAACTATAGGAGAAAAATTAGTTATAGATTCAGGCTTTAGCCAAATTTAATCTAATACGATTTGACTAAAGTCATTCTCATAATTTACTATTCACATCCAGATAAAGCTGGACGCTATTCATTTTCTTTCTTCTTTTCAAAGTGCCAAAGGACTTCTTTGAAATCTGTGGCAAAAAAACAATACTATAATATCTTTTATTTCTTAGGAAGAAGATCATCTAAATCAGACAATTTATAAAACTTAAGATCGTTTAGTTTCATGTACTTGCAGATAAACTCTAAAGTTTCAATTTTTACCTGATAATTTTCAGTTACATTTTTCACTGGTTTATGACCGCATAAAAGCAAAATTTTATTGTTTTTCTTTGCATAATCAAGCAATTCTAAAACATATGGAATACTAAAATGTATGTGGCTGTTATCGATATCAAAAGCAAAAACTATTTTAGAATTATTAAAATAGCTATTCTGTTTTTCTGGAACTTCGCCGCCAAAAGATCTTCCTCTAATAATTTTAAAATCGGCAGATAACGCTTTATCAAGCGCATCAGATCTTAAACCGTAAGGATATGCAAATGTAGTCACCTTAAAAGATTTATTTTTCATGGAAACAATCATTGGATCAATTTCCTGCTTCATATATTCATCGATTCCGTTTTTCTTTACAAACTTTACCGCATTATAATGATGATAACCATGACCTGCAATTTCATGACCTTCTTTTTGAAGCTGCAGCAATTTTTTTAGTTCAGGAGCTCCTATAGAATCGATTCTGCAAACATTAAAAGTAGCTTTCCATCCATATTTTTTCAAAGCTTGATCCGCCTCAAACCATTCATCGACATAAGCATCATCAAAAGATAAAATTACGCCTGCTTCATACGGTTTTGGTTCCGGTTTTCCTTTTTTGCTGTCGCAGCCCAAGAAAGTAAGAAACATTAAAAACACCATTATTTTGATAAAAAAAAGCTTCATAAACCGCGATCAATTAGTTAACAGTAAAGTTTTGATTGTTTTGTTGAATGATAAAATTAAGAGTCAAATATAAACTTTTTTTGAAATCATTTACTTACACTAGACATAAATAATATTCTCTCATATTCTCTATTATTTTTCTTGTAACAGGTTGTACTTTTAACTATTTTTATAGTCAATAATTTCTCCGCTTTCAGATGATTATAAAGAAAAAAGACACTTGGTTTAAAATGCTCTTTGAATGGAAAGGTTCTGTTCTGCCTCAGCTCCTTCCCAGACTTCTATTATTACTGTTGTTCTCTTTTACAGTAGTTTATTTTAAGCCTTATCTTATACAATACAACTTACATATTAATCCTGCCATTTTTACTTTGTTTGGTATCGCGCTTGCTATTTTCCTTGGATTTAGAAATAGTGTAAGTTATGACAGATTTTGGGAAGGCCGAAAACTTTGGGGCGCGCTGCTTAACGACACTAGATCTCTAGCCAGACAAAGCATTACTTTGATCAATGACAATGCTTATGAAGCAAAACGTGATAACTTTCTTAATTTACTAATTGCATTTGTTTACAGTCTGAAACATCAGCTTAGAGAAACAGATTCGGCACAAGACATGACGCGACTGCTTCCAAAAGAACTTGCAGAACAACTTAAAGAAGTACAATTTAAACCTGTCATCATTTTACGTGAATTAGGAATTTGGGTAAAAAATGCCAAATCTGAAAACAAGATTGACAGCATTACTCAACTTGCATTCGAAGAAAACCTAAACAAACTCTCCGATATAGTTGGCGGCTGCGAAAGAATCGCGAGCACACCAATTCCGTATACTTATAGTGTATTACTGCATAGAACCGTTTATATTTATTGTTTTTTATTGTCTTTTGGCTTTGTAGAAACAATGGGATGGATTACACCATTTATAATTGTATTTATTGCATATACTTTTGTAGCACTTGAAGCGATTGCTGATGAATTGGAAAATCCTTTTGGACTTCAGCCCAATGACCTTGCTTTGGACACAATGTCGCAAATGATAGAAAATACACTTTTAGAATTGAACAATAAAAAAGTAACTCCAATAAAAAATTCAAATGACTATTGTATCTCTTAACTTATAATAGCCAGCATTACAATTATATCTAATTATGAATAAAGTATTATTAGTTGAAGACGATCCAAGAGTTGCTTCCTTTATTAAAAGAGGACTTGAAGAACATCTTTATGAAGTTAAAACAATAGCAAAAGGTTTTGAAGCCATAAAAGAAGTTACCGAAAATGAATATAATATTATTATTCTAGACATTATGCTTCCTGATATTACAGGATTTGAAGTTTGCGAAGCCTTAAGAAGCAGAAAAATAATAGTTCCAATTCTCATTCTAAGCGCACTCGACACACCGCAAGAAAAAATAAAAGGATTACAAGCCGGCGCCGATGATTATCTCTCAAAACCGTTTATGTTCGAAGAACTGCTGGCAAGAATAAATGCTCAGCTTCGTCGTGCGGAATTTAGCAGCGGAATTCTAGATTTTCAATCCTATGCAGGAGTCGAAATTAATATGAAAGAACAAAGTGCTTCGAGAGACGGAAAGGAATTAAATCTTTCATCGCGAGAGTTAAAACTCTTAATATTTTTTATGAAAAATCGTGAAAAGGCTTTATCTCGAACTGCAATTGCTCAGGCTGTTTGGAGTATCGATTTTGATTCGACATCAAACACGGTAGACGTTTACATTAATTATCTGCGAAATAAAATAGACAAAAACTTCGCAGTCCCATTAATTCATACTATAAAAGGAACAGGATATATGCTCAAACAAAAGAGTCATGAATCTTAAAAACAAACTATCTTTAAATTCTACCCTGCTTTTTGCCTTTACGGTGGGACTTCTTATGGCAGGTGCTTTTTTCTTGTTTAGAAGTCACATGAAAGATTTGTACATCGATACGTTGGAAGATCACGCCATGACTACTGCCCTTTTTTACTTTGAAAAAGATGAAATTAAGGAAATCAACAACGAACGTTATCGACAGATTGAAATTCAATACAATAAAATCGACAACGAATCTATTCGCGTTTACGATGCCAAAACAAAACAGCTTTATGTACGCGACAATATTAATATGGATTTAAATGGTCAATATTTAGATCATATAATCAAAAACAAAATGGCGTCGTTTACTATAAATGACCGACAATTTGTTGGGTTATTCTATAAAGACAACCAAGGAGATTTTATAATTGTTGTTTCAGGAATTGATCGCGCCGGCAACAGACAGCTTGAAACATTGGGACTGATGTTCTTACTGTTCTATTTAATTGGCATACCTTTAAATTACTTTTTAGGAACTTTTTTGTCGCGAAAAACATTTCGCCCTTTTGAAGAAGTTATTGCCAAAGTAAATACCATAACTACAGAAAATCTTCATTCTAGATTAGAAATTCCGCAAACCAGCGATAAAGACGAAATTAAAGAACTTGCGACCACATTCAATTATCTCTTAGAAAGATTAGAAAGTGGTATTATGATTCAGAAAAACTTTCTCAAAAATGCTTCTCACGAATTAAAAACACCGCTTACTATTATTATTGGTGATATAGATGTTTCACTTCAGCAGCCAAGAACAAACGAACAATATCAAGATATTCTAAAATCGCTTCGAAATGATACTTTACACTTGAAAGCTACATTAGAAGGTTTATTAGTATTGTCTGGACTTGAACTTTCTGAGCCGCAGCAAATGGAAACGGTGAGAATAGATGAAATTCTGTGGAATGTTCTGGAGAAAAAAGCGATTGAATATCCTGAATCTAAAGTTTCTGTAAATTTAAATGCCGTTGCAAATCATGAAGATCTTCTTTCTGTTTACGTCAATAAACACATGATATTTATTGCCTTGTACAATATTTTAGATAATGCCATTAAATTTTCATCACCTGCACAAGTAACTGTTTTTGCGTCTGCAGAAAATGATAAACTTCTAATAAAAATTACAGATCAGGGACCTGGAATTTCAGATCATGATAAAGAGGCTATTTTTGATCTTTTTTTTAGAAGCGATAATACACGCCATATACAAGGACAAGGATTAGGACTTTTTATAACCATGCAGATACTAAAACTTCATAATATCAAAATTACGGTAGATTCTGAACTCCAAAAAGGCACTTCATTTTCTCTTTTGTTTCCTTAAAAAATTCTTCATTTTTAAGGAAACCAGCATTAACTTACTTCACTCTTTTTTGCAATCCGTAACACTGGCTTAACACTCTAATCTTTTTCTAATCTACTTTAAACCTAACTCTAATCTATTAATTTTCATTGTTTTACATAAAGTATTGATTTTAAAGAGTTAAATCATTTTCATTAATATAACACCTTAGTAATTTTAAGATAACACTGAATAGTTTTATGATTTTAAGTTAACAAAAGCGTTAAATCCGATCGAAACAAACTGAGTTTCTTTGTCAAATAAAAACTAAAAATAATGACAAAACTAAAACTCTTTTTTTCGGCTTTAATGCTCCTTACCGTAGGAAACATTTTTGCTCAAATTACAACTTCATCTTTAACTGCAAAAGTTAATGACGGAACAGGTCCTTTAATTGAGGCCGAAGTTACTCTTACTCATTTACCTACAAACTCAGTTTACAAAGCTGTAACTGACAAACAAGGCCGATTCAGTTTCGAGAATTTAAGTGCTGGAGGTCCTTATGAATTAGAAATTAAAAGTGCAGACACTAAAGATTATTCAAATGCAAATATACATTTAGCTCTTGGTGACAACGATTTACCTGCTATTGTTGTAAATAAAGCAGATAATACTGTATTGGCAGAAGTTGTTATTACAAGCTCAAAACCTTCTTCTAAAAATAACGGAACTAGTATTAACGAAAAACAAGTAAATGGTCTTCCGTTAATCAACAGAGGAATTCAGGATGTTACAAAACTAGTTCCGCAAAGTTCAAACAACTCATTTGCAGGAACCAATTTTAGATACAACAACGTAACTATAGATGGTTCTATCAATAATGATGCAATTGGTTTCAGTCCATCATTAGGCGGTCAATCTGGTACTTCTGGTATGCCGGGAAGCAGTACACGCTCAAACTCAATAAGTCTAGATGCAATACAAGATATTCAAGTTTATATTGCTCCTTACGATATTAAACTAGGAAACTTTTTAGGAGGAAGCGTAAATGCCGTTACTCGCAGCGGTACAAATACAGTAAGCGGATCTATTTACAGCTACGGAAGAAGCGCCGCAATCACGGGACCTAATAATGCAGGGGACGGCTCAAAAATGCCAAGTGCTTTTGGAGATTACCAAGTTGGTTTTAGATTAGGTCTTCCAATTGTAAAAGACAAACTATTCTTCTTTACCAATATGGAATATGCTGAAAGAACTGATCCTTTATTTTACAATGCAGGACAAACAGATGCAAACGGAAAAGTAACTTCGTTGATCGATAATGCGACCGCAGAACAAATATCAAATTTTGTTAAAACCAATTACGGTTTTGATCCAGGAACATATGGTTCGTACAACAACTTTTCTAAAAGTCAAAAATTCTTCAATAAATTAGACTGGAAAATCAGCAATAAACATTCTCTTTCATTAAGAAATAACACAGTAGTTTCTCAAGCTTCAAACCTAGAACGTGATGCGGCAAACTTTAGATTCTCAAGTATGGATTTTACACAAAAAAATCAAGCTGTCAGTACTGTTTTAGAATTCAAAAGTCATTTCAACAGCCAATGGTCAAACTCCTTCATTGCAAGTTATTCAGCTATTAAAGATTATCGTGATCCAAAATCAAGCAATATTATGTTTCCCCAAACAGAAATTGGTTATAATGGAGGAACAATATTCTTAGGAAATGATCGTGAAGCGACTGTTTTTAATATGAAACAAAACACAACTGAAATTACTGATAACCTAACGTACAAAACAGGAAATCATACTTTATTGTTTGGAACACACAACGAATTCTACGATATTAACTACGGTTTTGTAAATGCTCTTAACGGAAGAGTTTCTTATAAATCTCTTGCAGATTTCTATAACAAACTGCCTACTCGTGTTCGTGGTACTTATCCGTTCGACGGTTCAACAAGAGATGAGATCTTTAATAATCCTTATGCAAAATTCAAAGTAAACCTTTACAGTGTTTATGTACAAGACGAAATTAGAATTGGCAGTAAATTAAAAGTTACTCCAGGAGTAAGAGTTGATTATACAGATATGCCGACTAAGCCAAACTTAAGCCCGCAAGTTCAAAACTCTCCTGCCGATCCAAACTATGGAACTACATATTCTTACACGCCTTTAAGCCAAATAAAAAACAACTTCTTCAGTACAGCATTAATTTCGCCAAGAGTTGGATTTACTTATAATGTAGACGAAGACAAAACTCTAGTTATAAGAGGTGGTTCTGGAGTATTTACAGGAAGAGTTCCTTTTGCATGGTTAGGATATGCTTATTATAATGATGGTGTAGGTTACGGAAGCTACGATAAAAACAATCTAACTCCAGCGCAAGTTGCTGCTGCAGGAGATCCTTTAAAAGCTAATGGTTTAAACGGTTATCACGATGCAACACCAAAAGTACAAGCAGATTTAATTGATAATAAATTCAAAATGCCTGCAGTTTTAAGAAATACACTTGCAATTGATAAAATTATCGACGGTTATAAATTTACTACTGAAGGAATGTATACAAAAGTAATTCGTGACCTAGAGTTTCAACAAGTAAATAAAACAGATAATCCGTATTATTTCTCATACGATACAAATCATCAAATGCCTATTTACGCTGCAAACATCAATCCTGCATTTTCAAATGCTTACTTACTTTCAAATACAAATAAAGGATATCGATACAGCATTACTGAAATGATTACGAAAACTTACGACTTTGGTCTTAACTTCATGGTAGCTTATACTTACGGAGATTCTAAAGATGTTACAAACGGAATTCGTAACTCAATGGAAAGTAACTTTCAAATGAACCAATCATTAACGCCAAATGATCCACAATTAGCAACTTCGAATTTCAATATTAAACACCGAATTGTTTCTAATGTTGGATATGCTGTAAAACTTGCTGATAATAATACTTTCTCTGCAAACGTATATTTTAATGCACAATCAGGAAATCCATTCTCTTGGGGATTTGTAAATTCAACAATTGCAGGAACAGGACAAGCAGCAGGATTGGCTTATATTTTTAAAGATGCAGCAGAAGCAGCGAAATATATTGGAGTAAATGCAGCAGGAGTTCCTTCAGCTACAGCGGCACAGCAAGTTGCAGACTACGAAGCTTTCATTAACGGACATGATTATTTGAAAAGCAGAAGAGGAACATTCACACAAAGAAATGGCGATACTACACCATGGAACATTCAAGCTGATTTGAAATTAATGGACGAAATCAAAGTTAACAAAGTTGGTACATTCCAAATTTCTTTCAGCATGGCAAACGTTGGAAATCTAATCAACAAAGATTGGGGAAGAAGCTATTTTGTTCCAAATACCTATAATTCAACAGCAAGTCTTGGGTTAACAAAATCAGGAAATATTGGCGGAACTGCTACTGGCGATCCTACTTATACTTTCCAAAAACCTACGTCAGCACCATATACTGTAGATCAATTAGCCTCAAGATTCCAAGGACAGCTTGGACTTAGATATTCGTTCTAAAAGATTTTGTTTGATTTTTTTTGATTATCCTTCAGTTCCACCTTTAATGGAACTGAGGGATTTTTTTTTATCTAAATATGCGTCAAATTGAGTAATCATTTAAAACATGTTTCAATCAGCGTTTTTGCGACAGCAAATCAGTATAATCAACTTCTAAAATTAAGTCGAAATAAATTTAACACCTCCATCATTATTTAAGATTTAATGCTTAAATTGGTGATATGGAAACAAATCCGGATGTACTCATTATTGGCGGCGGACTAGCCGGTTTGACTGCGGCTATACATTTGTCTCAAAAGAAACTAAGAGTAATCTTGATCGAAAAATCCAGTTATCCTAGACACAAAGTCTGCGGTGAATATATCTCTAATGAAATTCTTCCCTATTTGCAATGGCTTGGCGCCGATGTTTCAGAACTAAATCCCACCAGCATTTCAAAATTTGAATTTACCGCCAGTAACGCGAAAAAAGCTTCTGCACCACTTTCATTAGGAGGTTTTGGCGTAAGCCGATATACACTCGATAATTTCTTATATCAAAAAGCATCAGCCCATAATTGTACTATTATTAATGAGACTGTTACTAACGTATCTTTCAACGACGATACATTTACCATAAATACTTCAAATCAAACTTTTAATACTAAAATAGTTTTAGGTGCTTTTGGAAAAAGATCAAACATAGATCAAGTTTTGACAAGAAGCTTTATTCATAAAAAATCGCCTTGGTTAGCTGTAAAAGCACACTATTCTGGAAGTTTAGACGATGATCTTGTTGCGCTTCACAACTTTAAAGGAGGTTATTGCGGAGTTTCTAAAGTCGAAAACAACGTCATAAACATCTGTTATCTGGCAGATTATAAAACCTTCAAACAATACAAAAACATTGACGATTATCAGCAAAATGTACTTTATAAAAACAAACATCTTAAAGCCATTTTTGAAAACAGTAAAATACTCTTTGACAAACCGTTAACCATAAGTCAAATCTCGTTTGATAAAAAACAAGCTGTTGAAAACCATATTTTAATGATTGGCGATACAGCCGGACTTATTCATCCGCTTTGCGGCAACGGAATGGCGATGGCAATTCACAGTGCCAAAATTGCATCAGAATTAATCTTAGAATATTTTTCGGGACAGCAGATGTCTCGTGAAATATTAGAAAAAAAATATACCAAAGAATGGAATATTCATTTTGGAAAAAGAATGCTTTGGGGCCGAATTCTAGCCCAAATCTTAACTCATAAAACGATTACAAACATACTTGTTACAATAGCTGCAACGTTTCCTAAAGTAATATCAAGAATAATAAAACAAACACATGGCAAAACAATAGCAATTCAGTAAATGGCCGTAAGCACTCAATATAGAACACTCGCTCCTGAGATTATGGATGATTTTTCTCTTCAAGGAGAAGAACTTCAAGCTGCACTTGACCAAATTGCACGTATAAATCAATTGCTTGGCGGCAACAAACTTACTCTTCACGGAATAAAACAATTGTTAAAAAAGACAGATACTGCCAAAACAATAACAATTGCTGATATAGGCTGCGGCAATGGTGACATGCTGCGAATACTGGCCAAATTTGGAAAAAAAAATAATCTCAAATTTAAACTTATCGGCATTGATGCAAACGCTTTTACAATAAAATATGCCCAAAATTTATCTAGAGAATATCCTAACATCCAATATTCCTGCGAAGACATTTTCAGTCCAGAATTTAAAAATTTAAAATATGATATTGTATTATGTACCTTGACTTTACATCATTTTACCAATGTCGAAATATTAAATATAATTACTACCTTTAATAATAATGTTGAGGTTGGAATTATTATTAACGACCTGCATCGCAGCAAACTAGCTTATCACCTTTTTGAATTGATCTGTGTTCTTTTTAGTTTGAATAAAATGTCGCGTGAAGATGGACTAGTATCTATTTTAAGAGGATTTAAAAAAAGTGATCTGGAAGAATTCTCAAAAAAACTAAACTTAAAAAACTATACCATAAACTGGAAATGGGCATTTCGCTATCAATGGATAATTACTAAAACATGAGTGTAAAAATAGTAACAGTTGCCAAGCAGCTACCGCAATATTCAAGAGAAACGTCCGAAATAATTCCAATGCTGGAAAGTTGGCTTCATGGACAAGACGAACGCTTCATAAAAAAAGTCAAAAAAATATTTGAAGGCGCCGCCGTAGACAAACGTTACTCAATAATGGATCCTGAATCCGTTTTTACAGCAACCTCGTTTGAAGATAAAAATGATATTTACAGTCGGGAAGTTATCATACTGGGCGAACAGGTTTTGCAAAAAGCACTCAAAAAAGCCAATTGGAATCCCGAAACTTTAGACTATATCATTACGGTAAGCTGTACCGGAATAATGATTCCGTCTTTAGATGCGTATCTTGTCAATAAAATGAAATTAAGGCAAGATATTGTGCGGCTTCCAGTAACCGAAATGGGTTGTGCGGCAGGAATATCTGGAATAATTTATGCTAAAAATTTCCTAAAAGCCAATCCCGGAAAACGTGCTGCAGTGATTGCTGTAGAATCGCCAACAGCAACTTTTCAGCTTGATGATTTTTCAATGCCCAATATCGTAAGTGCTGCTATTTTTGGCGATGGCGCAGCTTGTTGTTTATTGTCCTCCTACGAAGAAGATTCTGGTCCCGAAATACTCGATGAAGAAATGTATCATTTTTATGATGCTGAACATATGATGGGATTTAAACTCACAAATAATGGTTTAAAAATGGTTCTCGATATAGAAGTACCTGAAACTATTGCCTCCCATTTTGAAGATATTATTCATCCGTTTCTACAAAAGAATAATTTAAAAATTGAAAATATAGATCATATGATATTCCATCCTGGCGGAAAAAAGATCATTAATAAAGTGGAGTCACTTTTCTCAGAATTAGGAAAAAACATAAACTCAACTAAAGAAGTACTTAAACAGTATGGCAATATGTCGAGTGCCACAGTATTATACGTTTTAGAACAAATTATGGACGAAAATCCGCAAGCAGGAGAAAAAGGATTAATGCTCAGTTTTGGTCCAGGATTCTCGGCACAACGAGTTTTATTGCAATGGTAATATTGCATAAAACGAACGCGGATTTTACTGATTCGCTTTCGCGAAAACGCGGATTTAAACGGATTTTAAAATTGAAAAACGTTGATTTTTTGTTCTAATTTAACTGTAAACAGAAAATTATAAACATTGCCCAAGGTTTCAACCCTGGGCTATAGAATAAAAAAAAATCTGTTTTAACCCGCGTCTTTACGAAGTAAACCCGTAAAATCCGCGTTCAATCAAACATCAAATCATTAAACAAAATAAATCATGATCTTAGAGAATATTATAGCACAGTTACCATACAGTAAACCTTTTCTATTTGTAGATGAATTACTTCAGGTCGATGAAAATAGTGTTATTGGAACTTATACTTTTAAAGAAGATCTTGATTTTTATAAAGGTCATTTTAAAGATAATCCTGTAACTCCAGGAGTAATTCTCACCGAAACGATGGCGCAAATTGGCATGGTCTGTCTTGGTATTTATCTCTTAGGGGATAACTTTAACAAAGACACCGTAATTGCTTTTACATCAGCTGATATGCAGTTTTTAAAACCTGTTTATCCAAACGAAAAAGTAACAGTAACTTCTCAAAAAACATTTTTCAGATTTGGAAAATTAAAATGTGATGTAGTAATGACAAACGAAGCCGGGCAAGAAGTTTGTAAAGGCGTTTTGGCTGGTATGATTACAAATAAATTATGAGCAAACGAGTTGTAATAACAGGATTAGGCGTTGCCGCTCCAAACGGAGTTGGAATCACCGAATTTAGTCACGCCATAAAAAACGGAATATCAGGAATTCGGCACGATACTCAGTTGGAAGAACTTCAATTCTCTTGTCAGATAGCAGGAAAACCTAAAATCTCTGAAGAATTAAAGGCGCAGTATTTTACAGAACTGGAACTTCGTGGTTTTAACAGCACAGGTATTTTGTATGGTGTTATTGCAGGTATCGGAGCTTGGAAGAATGCAGGATTAGCTATAGAAATTAACGACGATCCTGATTGGGACAGTGGAATCATTTTTGGCTCTGGTACATCAGGAATTGATAAATTTCGCGAAAGCATTTATAAAATTGATGAACTTGAGGTTCGAAAATTAGGCAGTACTGTTGTGGCTCAAACCATGAATAGCGGTATTAGCGCTTATCTTGGCGGTAAATTAGGACTCGGGAATCAGATTACCACAAATTCGTCTGCCTGCTCAACAGGAACCGAAGCTATTTTAATGGCGTACGACCGCATTCAATCCGGACAAGCAAAACGTATACTGGCGGGAAGCACTGGAGACAGCGGACCTTATATTTGGGGCGGATTTGATGCGCTTCGCGTTTGCAGTTCAAAATACAATGATAATCCTGAGAAAGGCTCACGACCAATGAGTGCCTCAGCTGCAGGGTTTGTACCTGCAAGTGGTGCAGGTGCATTAGTAATTGAAGATTTAGAAAGTGCCTTGGAACGTGGCGCGACTATTTATGCTGAAATATTAGGAGGAAATGTAAACTCAGGCGGTCAACGCGGTAACGGAAGTATGACAGCTCCCAACAGCACAGCTGTACAACGCTGCATTACAGATGCAATTAATAATTCGGGAATTTCTGCAGTTGATATTGATGCTATAAACGGACATCTTACCGCAACTACAAAAGACAGTCTTGAAATTGAAAATTGGACCAAAGCATTAGATCGAAAAGGAAATGATTTTCCGTATATCAATTCCTTAAAAAGCATGACCGGACATTGCTTAAGTGCCGCAGGAAGTATCGAAAGTATTGCCGCAATATTACAGATTCATGAAGGCTTTATATTTGGAAATATCAATTGCAATGATCTTCATCCCGAAATTACTGCATTGATTGATCCACCTAAAATACCTTTAAAAACAATAGAAATTAGTCCAACTATAATTGCCAAAGCCAGTTTTGGTTTTGGTGATGTAAATGCCTGTATAATCCTTAAGAAATTTTCATAGCAGATTACAAATTATAGTAATAATTCTAATTCATTTGAAAAAAAACATAACCCAAAACTAAAAACCAATATGAACAGAGAAGAACTTATCGCTAAACTAAAATTGATTATAAAACCATATACAACTAATACCGAAGCGTATGATAATCTTAATGAAAATACTGATTTCATTAAGGATCTAAATATCAATTCGGCTAACTTGGTTGATATTGTGCTGGATATCGAAGAAAACTTTGATGTAGTAATTGATAATACCGATATGGAACGTATGCTCAATGTAAAAGCTGCCGTAGAAATCATAGAAACTAAGTTATCCGAAAAATGATTGGTAATGATGTTATAGATATTCAGCAATCGCGACAGGAAAGCAACTGGCAGCGTAAAGGTTTTATACAAAAACTATTTACACTAGAGGAACAATTGCTCGTTTCAAATGCACCAAATCCAGAAATTATGGTTTGGCAGCTTTGGAGCATGAAAGAAGCGGCTTATAAAATTTATAACCGACAAACCAAAATAAGGGAATACATTCCGCAAAAACTCGTATGTTCGATCACATCACAAAACCAGAATACTATTACAGGCATTGTTACTTGTTTTGAAAATGTTTATTATACCAAAACAACGCTTTCTAAAGACCATATTCATACTATTGCAGTCAATATTTTAAAAAATCTAAATGATGTGACAGAAATCGAAAGAAACTCTATTCTAAAAGATAAAAATGGTATTCCCTACTTACTCACTTCTCAAAATACAATTCAGAGCGTATCAATAAGTCATCACGGACAATTTGAAAAAGTGGTGACTATTCTTTAAAGTAAATAAGACGCCAGTGGAGTAAATTATTTGTAGAATTTCAATAAGGCAAATAAAAAAGCTCCATAGGAGCGGAA
>NZ_MUHD01000003.1:52059-310951 GCF_002217395.1 Flavobacterium plurextorum
TTCCGCTCCTATGGAGCTTTATATTGCAAAGCTTTATTCTTTGCTATAAATATTTCACTTCTCTGAAGCTTATAAAAAAACATTCCTTTTTAGATAATTCAGATGTACGATTCTAAATCATCGAAGTTTAAATATATAGTTAATTACCCCAAACAAAATTTATAAAATTTAGAATCATTCTAATAGCTTTTATCTATTTACCAAACGCTTTTTGAAGTAACTTCATAATGAAATAACTAAAGGCGTGCTATATGGAAGCTGAAAATCATTATATCAACAGAAGCGGCTGGCTTAGAGCAGCTGTTTTAGGTGCAAACGACGGAATTTTATCTACAACCAGTTTAGTTATTGGTGTTGCCGCCGCTACTACCACACGAGAGCCTATTTTACTTGCTGCAATAGCAGGATTAGTAGCTGGAGCCCTTTCTATGGCAGCAGGAGAATATGTTTCTGTAAGCTCGCAATCTGATGTTGAAGCAGCCGATTTAAAAAGAGAAAGTCATGCTCTAAAAACCATGCCCGAAATTGAACTTGAAGAACTAACCGATATTTATGTACAAAGAGGATTAAGCAGACCTTTAGCACACCAAGTTGCAATGGAACTAACAGCTTATGATGCTCTCGAAGCTCACGCCAGAGATGAGCTGGGAATAAACGAAATCACACAGGCAAATCCATTAATGGCCGCTTTTGCATCGGCAGTTTCCTTTATTGTTGGAGGATTACTTCCAGTTTTAGTAGCAATTTTTGCTCCCATACACGATATGGTATTTTATCAATATGCCTTTTCGATACTCTTTCTTGCTTTCTCAGGAATTTTGGCCGCTAAGGCAGGAGGTTCAAACATATTAAAAGCAGTACTTCGTATTTGTATTTGGGGAACTTTTGCAATGGTAATGTCGGCACTTGTAGGATATATTTTTGGTGTTCAAACTACTTAAAAGAAAAGAGCAGCCCAAATCTGGACTGCCCTCTTACCAACAATTAACTAAATAACTCTTTTAATCAATAACAATCTTTATGACTTTTTGACTTTCAAACTTTCTCCTTACTTACTCATCTCCGCCATTCATAAAAGTCATTAAAAGTGTGTAAGCATTCTTAATCACAATTTTTGATGATTTATCAATAGCCGAAGATTTAATCTGACGGAAACCATCAGTCGTAGTTCCTGGTTCTACCGCAGCCATCTTGTATTGATTATTTCCGCTTAAAGCGAAAACAAAAAACTTGCCCTGCCATCTTACCACTGCATCTTCTGGAACTGTAATCGCTTTTTCGTTTTCAAATTCTGCTTCAGCATTAATAAAAAGCCCTGGAATTAATGCGCTATCATATTGGTTTACTTTACAAATAACTTCGGCCGCACGATCATCGTTAAGACTGCGATTTATATACGCGATTTTTGCAGGGAATTTCTTTGTAGGATTGGCATTCGTAAAAGCACTTACCGTTTGTCCTACTGAAAGCAAATGAATATCTTTCTCAAAAGCATTCATCACCAATACAATATCACTCATTTCCATCAATTCAAAAAGCATATCTGTTGGAGCAATATATTTACCCACATTTACATTTATCTTAGATACGACACCATTTATTGGCGAAACAATTGAAACCGTTTTACTGATATTTGAAGCTGAAAGCGTTTTGACATTAATCCCTAATAAAGATAATTTTTGTGCCAATGACGACATATAAATACGCTGTGTATGCATTTCTGTAGCCGTTTGTTCGTACAATTTATCACTGCTTGCCTTCTTCGCATTTAGTTCTTTTTGTCGGTCGTACTCGCTTTTAGCCAACTGAAACTTTTCTTTGGCCGTAAGATAATCCTGTTGCAGTTGTATGTACTGCATATCTTCGACAACCGCTAATAATTGCCCTTTTCGAACGTGCATTCCTGCCATTAAATCTGTTTTTTTAATATAGCCGCCAAGCGGAATACTAACCGAAACAACACTTTTTGGCGGAACCGTCACAGTTCCCTGAAGCTGTAATATTCCTTTTACCGTTCTTTCTTCTGGATTTCCAACAACAAGTCCCGCATTTTTAATCTGTTCGCTGCTTAACTGAATGGTATTTTCTTGTTTTTGTACTGTTTCCTTCTCTTGATTCTTTTTATCACTGTTACAAGAAACCAGCAACAAAAGACCAAAAATCGTGATGATATATGTTTTCATTATATTATAAATTAGTGAGAGTTTGAAGATTTATGATCGCTTTATTGTAATCGTTGATTCTGTCTAGATATTCATTCTTGATGGTAATCGCCTGATTTACGACCAAAACCCATTGTAAATAATCAATATCTCCATTTTCCAGTTGGCTGTTTGCAGCATCAATAATAACAGTCGCATTTTTAAGTCCTTCATTCTCGTAATAATTAAGACTTTCTTTATACTTTTCGGCTTCACTAACTGCGTTAGCGATTTCTGTTGTCATTTCAACTTTTACCGATTCTGCCATCATCTTGTAATTTTCATATTCAATTTTTGCCGCTTTATTGCGTGAAGACTGACTCGAAAAGAATAACGGAATCGAAACTCCCAAATTCACATAACTAAACCTGTGACTGCTGTCATAATAAACTTCCTGTCCTGCATTACTGGTTTGCGTGCCAATAATGCTTAAATTATTATAACCTACCGTAATATCTGGCATTAGCTTAGCCTGTTCTGCTTTCCATTTCCATTTTGCAGCTTCGGCTTCATGATTCGAAAGTTGAATTTGTGGAAGTTCAGCTGTATTTATTTTTTCGTTTAATGAAATAGTAAAATCATGTTTGATATTTGCCGAAATAGGAACATGCACTACACTATCCTGCAAGATTGTATTAAAAGATTTCAGCGTAATCGCAATATCTTTATTGACCATCGTAAGCTGATTCGTGTAAAACTGCCTTGCCGATTGAGAAGCGCTTTTTTCTAATACATTAGTTTCTCCTGCTTTATAACGTAAATCTGATTTTTGCTCCATTAATCTGTAAATAGAATCGGCGTAAGCCAATAATTCTTTTTTACTATTGAGCCAGATATAGTAATAAAACAAATTTCTCACATTCGATTTAATCTGTTGCGAAGTCAATTGCGAAGTTGCTTTGGCAGCATTATAATTTTCTTGCAGCGCTTTTTTCTGATTGCTGTATAAAGTAGGGAAAGCAAAAGTCTGACTCACACCAAAACGGGAATCATTAACAGCACTGTTAAACTGACCATAATCAGCATCTAAAGCCAATTTTGGAATATCATAAGCTGATTTTTGCAACTGTTCTTTCGACTTTTCGTTAAGCTGAGCCGATTTAACTCTTCTATTATTCTGAAGCGCAATCGACAAAGATTCGTCGAGAGAAACGGGCTTTTGCTGCGATTGTACTGAAGCTGTAACCAATAAAGCGACAAGTAATAAAGTCAGTTTATCCATTTTGTTTTTTTTGATTTTTTTCGAAAATACTTTAGTGTGATACGTCATTAAATAAATGGCCGGAAGTACAAAAAGAGTCAGCAAAGTTGCCGTTATCAATCCGCCAATAACTACTGTTGCTAATGGGCGTTGAACCTCTGCTCCTGCTCCATTACTTAGAGCCATTGGCAGAAACCCTAAAGAAGCTACCGCAGCCGTCATTAATACAGGACGTAATCTGTTTTTGGTTCCGGTAATGATAATATCAAACGGATCTGTAATTTCACCCTGTTTCTGTATTCGGTTAAATTCAGATATTAAAACAATTCCGTTTAAAACTGCCACTCCGAAAAGCGCAATAAAACCAACTCCCGCCGAAATACTAAAAGGCATATCACGCAAAGCCAAACCAAAAACACCACCAATTGCCGACAACGGAATTGCGGTAAAAATGATAATTCCTTCTTTAAACGATCTGAAAGCAAAATACAATAAAGTCAAAATCATAAACAAAGCTGCCGGAACCGCAACTCCTAAACGTGATTTTGCTTGTTGCAAATTCTCGAAAGTTCCGCCATATGTAATGTAATATCCGGGATCAAATTTGATCTGGCTGTTGACTTTTTTCTGTAATTCTTCTACAATCGATTCTACATCACGGCCTCTTACATTAAACCCAACAATAATTCTTCTTTTAGCATCTTCACGCTGAATTTGGTTAGGTCCTTCTACTTCTTTTACAGAAGCCACTTGATACAGCGGAATCTGCATTCCGGAACGCGTAGAAATTAATAGATTTCTAACATCCGAAATGTCTTTTCGTCCGCTCGCTTCAACTCTTACCACCATATCAAAACGTTTTTCGCCTTCGTAAATGCTTCCCGCTACAGCACCTGCAAACGCAGCATTTACGGTTTGATTGATATCGGAAACATAAATTCCGTATTTCGCCATTTCTGCCCAATCATAATCAATTACGATTTGAGGCATTCCAGTTACTTTTTCGACATACAAATCTGTTGCACCTTCGACCGTTTTACTGATTGAACCTAATTTCTCCGCATATTCGGCAAGCTTGTTTAAATCTTCTCCGTAAATTTTACAAACCAAATCTTGTTTAGCTCCAGTCATTAATTCATTAAAACGCATTTGCACGGGAAACTGAAAACCAGTTGTAACACCCGGAGCTGTTTGTTTTACAGTTTCGGTCATTTTATCTGCCAGTTCAGGAAATGAAGAAGCGCTTGTCCATTCTGATTTATCTTTTAACACAATAATCATATCTCCACCTTCAATTGGCATTGGATCTGTTGGAATCTCCGCACTTCCTATTCTCGAAACTACTTTTTCAACTTCAGGATATTCTTTTTTAAGTGTATTTGAAATTTTCTGAATCGTTTCTGTTGTCGTTGAAAGATTAGTTCCTAGCAGCAATCGGGTTTCTACTGCAAAATCTCCTTCTTCTAACTGCGGAATAAATTCTCCTCCCATTCGGCTGAAAAGCAGTAAAGCAATTCCAAACAAAACAAAAGCCGAGATGACAATTCCTTTTTTCATCTTTAAAGCTTTCGTCAGCCAATTTTCATAAAGTCCTTCCAATTTTGTCATAATTCGGTCAGAAAGATTGGGTTTATGACTAACCTTTTTGCTAATGAATAAAGCACTTACCATTGGAACGTAAGTAAGCGAAAGAATAAATGCTCCCAAAATGGCAAAAGCTACAGTTTGTGCCATTGGTTTAAACATTTTACCTTCAATTCCTTCAAGAGATAATATTGGGAGATATACAATCAGAATAATGATTTGTCCAAATACTGCAGCATTCATCATTCGTCCTGCAGAACCTGTGACTTCTTTATCCATTTCTTCCTGCGAAATGGTATCGATTCCTTTGTATTTTTTGGCACTATGAATATGATGTAAAATCGCTTCAACAATAATCACGGCACCATCGACAATTAAACCAAAATCGAGCGCACCAAGGCTCATTAAATTTCCGCTTACGCCAAAGGTGTTCATCATAATAATGGCAAACAGCATGGCTAACGGAATCACAGAAGCTACGATAAATCCAGCTCGTAAATTTCCTAGAAAAAGTACCAGAACTAAAACCACAATCAAAGCACCTTCGATCAGGTTTTTCTCCACTGTACCAATCGCATTGTCAACCATTTTGGTACGATCTAAAAAAGGTTCTATTTTTAAACCTTTTGGCAGAATCTTTTCAATTTCGGCAACACGTTTTTTTACATTAACGATAACATTATTGGCATTTTCGCCTTTCAGCATCATCACAATTCCACCAACAGATTCACCTATATCATCTGTTGTTAAAGCGCCGTAGCGTATCGCTGAGGACATTTTTACTTCGGCAATATCTTTGATTAAAATTGGAGTTCCTGCCTGCGTATTTTTGACAATAATATTTTGAATGTCTTTAATATTTCGCTTCAATCCAACACTTCGGATATACAATACCGTTGGTCCTTTTTCGATATAAGCTCCACCTGTATTTTCGTTATTACTGCTTAAGGCGGTAAAAACTTCTTTTATTGTCAGGTTTTGTGCTTTTAATCTCGACGGATTTACGGCAATTTCGTATTGTTTCAGCTTTCCTCCAAAAGTAGCTACATCAGCAATTCCGGGAGTTCCCAAAAGCTGTCTTCTAATTGTCCAGTCTTGAATAGTACGCAAATCTTCAAGTGAGTATTTGGTTTCATATCCAGGTTGCGGTTTTAAAACATATTGGTAAATTTCGCCCAAACCTGTTGTTGCGGGAGCCATTTCGGGAATGCTGGCATTCTCTGCAATTTCTACTTTTTGCAAACGTTCTGCCACTTGCTGACGCGCCCAATACACATCGGTATCATCAGCAAAAACAATAGTTACAAGCGAAAGTCCGAAACGGGAAATACTGCGGCTTTCTTTTAGCTGCGGAATGTTGCTGATCGCCTGTTCAATCGGAAAAGTGATTAAACGTTCTACATCTTCTGCGCCCAAAGACGGAGCGGTTGTAATAATTTGAACCTGATTATTGGTAATGTCAGGAACGGCATCAATTGGTAATCGGGTAACTTCAAAAACACCGTAGATAATCCACAGCAAGGTGAAGACACCAATTACCAGTTTATTTTTAACTGAAAATTGAATGATCTTATTGAGCATAATTTGATTTAATTTTTTAGAAATAATAATGTCATGGTTAAAACATCAAAATGTCTTAACCACAATAAAATTTTAGAAAATTAAATTATGCCAAAGGAGGTCTAAATACTGCAAATAATGCAGGATTAGAATATAAGTTTGAAGTAAACGGAATTATATCTGACGCTGAAAAATCAGCATTAAAAGGAATATCAAAAATGTGTTTTTCTGCGGGAACAAATACAAGCTGAAACGAAGCGCTCGAAATATGCTTAAACGGAAGCTGCATATCGCGGTCAGAATCATTATCGTTGATGTCTTCTCCCCAATAATGCATTTCTAGAAAATCAATAAAACTTACATTGTGTCTTTGCTGATGTTCATTGTAATGTTCAATCAATATGGGCAATTTATAAAACTGCTGAAAGAACCCAATATTGGATACAATGAGAAAGATGAATATGTAGACTATGATTTTTCGCACCACACAAATTTAGGCTATGTGATAAAATAATCCTTAACCTTAAGTAAGATCTAAGAAAGTTTTACCATTTTATAAGAATTCACTAATAGAAATTTAATTTATACCAGCATAATTTGTAAAATTATAAAATATTATCAATTTCGAAATATTTTTTTGTAGTTGTTATAATACATTAATCTCTTTTTTGCTTTTGGGTTTACCTATTCTGTTCTAAATCAAATTGAAAAAAATCTTATTCTCAGAATCTTAAATAGTGTTTGAATAATTTATTTCTGAACCTAAAATTAATTCTATATTCGCATTTATAAAACCAATGAAACATTACACAATAACGGATTGTTTATCTTCAAAACTAAAATAAAAATACTACCACAACCCCAAAAAAAACTATGACCCACAAATCTAAAATACTGGCTTTTGATACTTATTATTTTGATGGAAAAGCCAAAACCGTTTGTCTTGAATTTTTAAACTGGAATGAAAGTGAAAATTATAAAGTTCACACAGAAATAATCGAAAATGTAGAAGACTATATTCCCGGAGAATTTTACCGCAGAGAATTACCTTGCATTCTTAGTTTGTTAGATAAAATTGATTTAAAAACGGTTCAAGTAATTATTGTAGACGGTTTTGTTTATCTAGATGATGATAAAAAGTATGGTTTAGGTGGACATTTATATGAAAAACTAAATAGAGAGATTCCAATTATCGGCGTTGCCAAAACTAATTTTGCTTCTATTGAAAATGATAAAAAAGCTTTGGTAAGAGGTGATAGCAAAAAGCCATTATACGTTACAGCCATTGGTATTGACTTAGAAGATGCTTTCGAAAAAGTCGAAAGTATGGCAGGTGAATTTAGGATTCCGACTCTGTTGAAAGAAATGGATCGATTGACAAAGGAAATATAGAAAACTGGGCAGAAAATCAGCGAAACTGAGAAAACTCCAACAAAGGATTAAATCAAATAAAACAAAAAAGAGGTCAAATTTCGCGGCTTGCGAAACTGACCTCTTTTTTATACATCATTCAAATATAAAAGTATTTCTACTTTTTATAAGTAATAATCACATTATAATGTCGTGTTTTAAAATTAGAGAAAATGAGCAATGCTTCGATTTTAATTATTATTGACCTTTTGACATTACGACTTTAAAACTTTCGACTTAGTTCCTATCACTTACTCTACCATAATTTCATCAACAAACAGCCAAGCCGATTGTCCTTCGCCTGGATGACCTTTAGGACACTGCCCTAAATTCTTGGCTGTAACGCGGACAAACTTAGCTTTTTGCTCTGCAAACTTAGCTGTAAAATCTTTTATTTGAATGTCCTTTTCAGAAGCTGCAATAGAGTTCGTCTCTGTTTTTACTTCTTTAAAAGTAACGCCATCCTGAGATACTTCAAATTTCACATATTGCGGCAGGAATATCCATTGGCTCCAATTTTGAATACATCCCAAAGTAATACTGCTTATTGATGTACTTGCTCCCAAATCTATGGTAGCTATTAGATCATTTTCATTGAAACCATGCCATTGTTTGCCAATATCTTTTGTTCCTCTAAAACCATCAATTAATGTATTAACTCCGTTAGCACGATAATGACTGCTGTTGGCATTTGTGTAACTTATTGTTTTTCCAGTTGCTTTATTGAAGGTAAAAGATTGTTCTGCAGGTTTTGCACTCACTACTTTATTATTTATAACCGTGATTGCTTTTACCGTCATAGAACTATTTACTACAAATGGTTTTTCATATTTAATGCTGTTTGTAGACGGTGCGCTTCCGTCAGTTGTATAATAAATTACAGCCTCTATTTGATCTGTATCAAGTGCTATAAAAAGTTTATTGTTTTCGACTACAGGTTTAATATCTACTTTGAAATTTCCTTTTGAATAACGGATTCCTCTTTGCTCAAAACCTACTAAATGAGGTTGCAAACGTTCAGCAAAATTTTTCCAATCACGCTGCTCTTTTTTAGACCACAACACTTCAGCTAATGCAAGCATACGAGGCAGAATCATATATTTAACATGTTCTGCAGTACTTATGTATTCTGTCCATAAATTGGCTTGTGCACCCAAAACACGTTTAGCTTCTTCGGTAGTTAATTCTACAGGAATTGGGTCATAATTATATACTTTTTTCAGCGTATTAAATCCGCCAATTGCAAGAGGTTCTGTTTCAGGATCACCTTGATAATGGTCAAAATAATATGGAGAACCTGGTGTCATCACTACATCATGTCCCATTTTTGCTGCTTCGATTCCGCCTGCCTCTCCGCGCCAGCTCATAACAGTAGCTTCTGGAGCCAATCCGCCTTCAAGAATTTCATCCCAACCAATCATTTTTCTGTTATTCGAAACCAAGAATTTTTCCATTCTGCGAATGAAATAGCTTTGTAATTCTTTTTCGTCTTTCAATTGTTCCGTTTTCATTCTGGCTTGACATTTAGCACAATGTTTCCAGCTCGTTTTGTCTACTTCATCTCCTCCAATATGAATATATTTTGAAGGGAAAATTGCCATTACTTCTGTTAATACATCTTGCAAGAAAGTAAAAGCCTGATCGTTTCCTGCACAATAGTTACTTTCGACTTTACTGGCTAAGAAATTACCTGATTGTGCAAAATTATTCTTAGAATTACACGAAAGTTCTGGATATGCCGCCATTGCAGCTTCTGAGTGACCAGGCATTTCAATCTCTGGCACAACTGTAATATTTCTTGTTTTAGCATAAGCTACAATTTCTTTGGCTTGTTCTTGAGTATAATAACCGCCGTAAGTCGATTTGCGTCTGTCAGCATTAAACTCTATTTCAGCCCAATTCCATGATTTTCCCCAATCATCAACTCTCCAAGCGGCTTGTTGGGTAAGTTTAGGATACTTTTTAATTTCTAAACGCCAACCTGCTCCATCGACTAAGTGCCAATGAAAAACATTCATTTTGTAAGCTGCCAGTAAATCAATAAATTCTTTTACCAATTCTGGAGAAGCAAAATGACGACTGACATCAAGCATCATACCTCTCCACTGAAAGCGTGGATAATCTTTTATTTCCATACTTGGAATTTGAACCAAATCATTTGTACGGCTAAAAGGCAGTGTTTGCAGTAAAGATTGTACGCCGTAAAATAATCCTTTGGATGTATTGGCTTTGATGTGAATTACTTTTGGATTTACAGAAAGTAAATATCCTTCGTCTCCAATTTCTTTGATTTTTTCGATACTAAAAACAATCTCTTTTCCACTTGTTTTAGTACTGTTTAATTCAAATCCTGTAACTCGTTTTACATATTCTTTAAAAAAGTGAACTACTTTTTCGGCTGCTGCATCTTTCTTATCAACTTTTATAAAAGTAGAATTATCAAAGGAAAAGCTGCCTTGTTTGATTTCTAAACTTATGGGCTGTGGTATTATATGAACGGACTCCTGCGCCTGCAAATGCATTGAAAAGCTCAATACAATTGCTAAAATTAAGTTTGTGGTTATTTTTTTGGTTTTCATTACTTGATATAATTAGCTAAAAGTTAATTTTTGAAAATCAAATTTCGTTTTGATCTTCGAAGTTGGACAAATGACAAAAGACAGCCCAAATTGAGCTGTCTTTTTATTTATTGCATGTTATTATTGCTCTTTAAAATAATTTGCTCCCCACATGGTATAACGTTTTTTCATGGTTTCAATTTTTGTTTGAAATTGAGTCCAATCTTTTTTATCTTTTGGAGACCATAAAACTTCACTTAAGGCACTCAAACGTGGAAATATCATGTATTCTACTTTGGCAGGATTTGCCATATATTCTGTCCACACATTTCCTTGCGCTCCCATAACGTATTTTGCCTGCTGCTCATTCAACTCTTTAGGAATTGGCTCGTAGCTGTATACTTTTTCTAATGGCAAGAAACCTCCAATGGTAACTTCTTTTTCGTTTTTAGTTTGCGAATGATCTAAATAAACGTGGCTTCCCGGAGTCATAATAACCTGATGATTTTCTTTTGCTGCAGCAATTCCGCCAGCTTCTCCCTGCCAGCTCATAACGATAGCATTTGGAGCTAAACCTCCTTCTAAAATTTCATCCCAGCCAATTATAGTTCTTCCTTTTCCGTTCACATATTTTTCGATACGTTGAATAAAATAACTCTGAAGACCGTGTTCATCTTTTAAACCTTTTTCTTTTATCATCTGCTGGCAAAATTCGCTTTTTTTCCAAGCGTCTTTTGGAGCTTCATCACCGCCTATATGAATGTATTTTGAAGGGAATAACGCGATTACTTCATCCAACACATCTTCTAGGAATTTAAACGTGTTTTCTGTCGGAACAAAAATATCAGCATGTACGCCCCAAGTTTCTTGAACGATCTTATTTCTTCCGTTGGCCATTTCTTGCTTACTCTTATCTGAAATCATATTAGCAGGAAGATTGGTTTTCTCATTTGGAAAACAGCTCAACTCAGGATAAGCAGCAATTGCGGCACTGCTGTGTCCCGGCATTTCAATTTCTGGAATTACTGTAATAAATCTATCTGAAGCATATTTTACAATATCTTTTACTTCTTCTTGTGTGTAAAAACCTCCTTCTGGTGTATTATCACTTCCTTTACCTGGATATCTGCCAACAATACTTCCGTTTCTTTTTGAACCAATTTCAGTAAGTTTAGGATACTTTTTAATTTCAATTCTCCAACCTTGATCTTCGGTTAAATGCCAATGAAAATAATTCAATTTATGCAATGCTAAATAGTCAATGTATTTTTTAACGAATGCCACTGAGAAAAAATGGCGTCCAACATCCAGCATAGCGCCTCTGTAAGCAAAACGTGGTTCGTCTTGTACATTTACTGATGCAATAGCAAGATTACTGCTTTTTTCTGCTGGCAGTAACTGAATAAGGGTTTGAATTCCGTAGAAAGTTCCAATAGGCGAATTTCCTGTAATTTCGACACCATTTTTATCAGATTTCAAACTATATCCTTCACCTTTAAGACCTTGAATATTCTTAAGACTTGTTAATTTGATATAATTCTTGGTTGCTTTTTTAACTACTGGCAATACAAAACCATAGTAATCAGATAAATAACCATTTAAAAAAGCTGCCGAAGCATTATCTTCTTTATTGGCAGCGACCAAACTTGTTTGTGCATTAATCACAAAACTTCCAGTGTTTTTAACAACTTTTACTGGTTGCGGAATAATATTTACTTCTTGTGCAAACGACAGTGTGCAGCATAACAGAAGCGAAAAGAGAAATGACTTAACCATATTTACTATTTTTTAATTATTTTAAAACTATAAATTCTCTATGTGTACGATAACACTTTTTAAGCAAATCATAATAAATTTATCTAATTATTATAATCCCGATCTCGAAAAATCGGGAAGGAATAAATTTTAGACCAAAACTGGTCAGCTAATTTTTGTCATTTCGACGAAGGAGAAATGACAATATTGTGTTTAAACTTTGTTCCCGAAGCTTTAAGCTTCGGGACTAAGTGTTATAATTAACAAGCTGCGTTACTCTATTTCGTGTAAGCTACAGCATGTTGTTTACTGCTGCCTAAACCATCCATTCCTAATTCAATCACATCTCCTGCTTTGATGTAAATAGGTTCTGGTTTAATTCCTAAACCTACACCTGGAGGAGTTCCTGTACTGATAATATCACCAGGAAGCAATGTCATAAACTGGCTTAAATAATGCACTAAAAACGGAATTTTGAATACCAAATTTGAGGTATTACTGTTTTGGAACTTTTTCCCGTTTACAGTTAGCCACATTGGTATATTATTCACATCTGCAATTTCGTCCTGAGTTGCCAAAAAAGGTCCAAGCGGCGCAAATGTATCGCTTCCTTTTCCTTTTGCCCATTGTCCGCCTCTTTCAATCTGAAAAGCTCTTTCGCTGTAATCATTCAATAAAGCATAACCTGCAACATAATCTAAAGCATCAGCCTCTTCAACATAACTTGCTTTTTTACCCACTACAAAAGCCAGCTCAATTTCCCAATCCGTTTTTTCGCTGTTCTTTGGAATAATCAAATTATCATTTGGTCCGCACAGTGAAGTTGTAGATTTAAAAAAGATAATTGGCTCTGCCGGAATCGGTGCATTGGTTTCTAAACAATGATCTACATAATTTAATCCAATACAAATTATTTTTGAAGGTCGTGCTACTGGAGAACCTAAACGTACATTTGAATCTACTTCTGGTAAAACAGGGTTATTTTCTAATGCTTTTTTTAATTTCTCTAGTCCGTTTTCTTCAAAAAATGCTTCATTATAATCTGTTACTATTGAAGATACATCAAATCTCTTTTCATCTATTAAAATACCTGGTTTTTCTTTACCGGTTTCTCCAAATCGTATTAGTTTCATTTTATTCTTATTTAATATATTATACTTTGTCTTATTTGTTCAAAAATTATTCTTGCCGTTTATTCAATTACATAAATCACAGCACTTCTAGCTCCATGCGCTCCTATTACCAATGATTGTTCAATGTCGGCTGTTTTAGATGGTCCTGCTATAAAAGCACCGAATCCTTCTTTTGATACATCTATTTTCTCATAAGCTTGATGTAAAGTGTCAACAATATTTTTTCTCTCGATTACTAAAACCAAATGCTGACAAATAAAAGGAACTAGTCTGTTTATCATTTGACTTTCATAAATCCATACAGCTCCATTTTCGGCAACTCCAATTGTTCCTTTAACATAAGCTTTTTCTACTTTCTCTAATTCAGATGCTGCTAAAAAAGCGGCTTGTTCATCTACTTCACCAAGTGCAGCGATTGTATTTATAACAAAAATTCCATTCTGCTTATCAGCTTTTAATTGATCTTTCAGCATTGTAATATCTGTAATCAATTCGGTTTTCCCGCCAATACTTTCTAAAACTGTTTTAAACTGCGCATATACATCATCATACTGAATTACAACGCTGCTGTCAACAACAGGAATCTCAATAAATTCAGGCTGATTCATTGCTATAGCATTCAATATGTTTTCTCTTGCGTTCATTTCTTTGTTATCTGATATTTTAATTTTGGCTTTTCTTATTCTTTAAATACCAATCTCTAAAAGATTCCTTTGGAGGAACTGGCATTTCTCTTTGCTTGAACCAAACATTTAGTTTATTATTTACCATAAAAGGGAATAGCTGCATACTCTTTCTCCCAACTTTTCCCATCAAACGATAGATTTTAGGATTTGAAAACAGGAAATTCATTCCTTTCATGCTTATTTTTTTACTTGTCGCAGCATAACCTTCGGAAACAATCACTTGTCTCCATTTCCATAACTGTTCATGAATATTGATTTTTACCGGGCATACGTTAGTGCAGCTTCCGCATAAAGTTGAAGCAAAAGGCAGATCGGCATTGGCTTTCATATCTAAATTTGGATTCAGAATAGAACCAATAGGTCCTGCAACAGCTGTATGGTAACTATGTCCGCCGCTTCTGCGATATACGGGACAAGTGTTGAAACATGCAGCGCAGCGAATGCATTTTAAGGAATTTCTAAAATCATCTCTTCCCAGTTGTTTACTGCGGCCATTATCTACAATGACAATGTGCATTTCCTGATTGGGTCTTGGTTTATGAAAGTGGCTTGAATACGTTGTAATAGGCTGACCTGTGGCGCTTCTGGCTAGTAATCTCAAAAACACAGACAGATGCTCTGCTTTTGGAATTAATTTCTCAAAGCCCATGCAGGCAATGTGTACAGGTGCTGTGTGTGCTCCCATATCGGCATTTCCTTCATTGGTGCAAACTACAAAACCGCCTGTCTCTGCAATAGCAAAATTAACGCCGGTAATCGCCAGTTCCGATTCTACAAACTTATTTCGCAAGTGTTGCCTCGCTGCCTCGGTTAAATATTGCGGATCATTATTTCCTTTTTCTGTTTGTAAATGCTCATGAAAAGTGGCGCTTACATCTTCTTTTTTTAAGTGAATTGCCGGCAGTACAATATGACTTGGCGGTTCTTTCCTGAATTGAACAATACGTTCTCCAAGATCTGTATCCACTACTTCTATTCCGTTATGCTGCAAATATTCATTCAAATGACATTCTTCGGTAAGCATGCTCTTGCTCTTCACAATTTTCTGAATACCGTGCTTTTTGATGATTTTATGAACAATTTCATTGTGTTCTTTGGCATCTGACGCCCAATGAACTTTTATACCATTTGCAGTGGCTTTTTCTTCAAATTCTTTTAAATAATTGGAAAGATTAGAAAGTGTTGCGTTCTTAATCTGAGATCCCCATTCGCGCAGCTGCTCCCATTCGGGCAAACCATGCGCAGCTTTGTCTCGTTTTTCACGAACAAACCATAAAGTTTCGTCGTGCCAATCGGTTCTTGGCTCGTCTGCTATAAACTTTTCTGCTAAATCAGCATGGGTTGCTTTCATAATTACTTTTTACTAATCTCTTTCAATTCTGCATTAAACGTATAACTTTTACCAGGCTGTGTCGTGATTTCAATATTGTTATTACCGCTTTGCACTTTACAAACTCCGCCAACTTTTGAAAGTACTTTTGTACTCACCAACTTACCTTCGTCCCATTTCATATCTACTTCAAACCCGCCTCTAGCACATAAACCTTTTACTTCTCCTTTTTCCCAAGTCTTTGGAAGTGCTGGAAGTAACTGAATTTTATCTGTTTGGCTTTGAATAAGCATTTCAGCCATAGCAGCAGTAATTCCAAAATTACCGTCTAGTTGAAACGGCGGATGATTGCAAAACAAATTTGGCAATGTATTGTATGTCAGTAATCCGCGAATCATAATGGCTGCACGATCGCCTTCGCCTAAACGCGCCCAAATTGCGCAACGCCAAGGCCAAGTCCATGAGCGGCGGCTGTCACCAACAGTAGATTCAACTGTAAAAGGTGTGTTTTCATTTTTTCCAAAATTTCCACTTCTGCTGCGCAATGAAAGAATAGCTCCATTGGCCAGTTCCGGCGTAGTAGAAATACTAATTTGACGTCCTGGATATACCGCAAAAAGATGCGATGTATGGCGATGCTCGTCATTTGGATCATCACGATCTGCTTGCCATTCCTGCAATTGTCCCCATTTTCCAATTTTATTTGGAGCTAAACGGACTTGCATATCCGCTACTTTCTTTTGATAATCATTATCAATGCTAAGTGCTTTGGCTGCGTCCAGATAGTTTTGGAACAAATCCCAAACCAACTGCTGATCCATCATTACTCCATCTTCACGCGGACCATGCTCAGGCGACCATCCATTTGGAACCATTAATTGTCCATTTGGCATCGTTTTTAAATTGTCTTCCCAATATTCGCAAACTTCTTTAATAATAGGATACGCCGTACGACGTAAATACTCATTATCCTTCGTAAATGCCCAATGTTCATATACATGTTGCGCATACCAAGCACTTGCAGGTATATTCCATTCCCAGCCATTTCCGCCAAATATATTTTGACTGGTTCGAGCTGTCCAGCCGCGTGTTTTTTCTCCAAAAGCTTTGCGAGTAGCAATACGACAAGGTTCTTGAGCTGCAACGATAAAATCAATCAATGGCAAATGACATTCTGATAAATTAGTCGATTCGACTCCCCAATAATTCATTTGCACATTAATGTTATTGTGATAATCACTTGCCCAAGCAGGTGTATTACTATCATTCCATAAACCTTGCAAATTAGCTGGCAAGCCTCCACGACGAGAACTGCTTGCTAATAAATAGCGCCCATATTGGAACATCGTTTCTTCTAAATCGGGATCAACTCCACCAGCTGCATATTTTTTTAATCGTTCATCTGTTGGCAAAGTTGAAGTAACTGCATCAGTGCTTCCTATATTGAGGTAAACGCGCGTTAGTATCGAACTCAAATCTTTTAAATGAGCTGCTCTAAGTTTTTCATAACCTTTGCTTTTTGCAGCTGATAATTCTTTTTCAATAAGCGGCATCGGATCTTCTCCTCGCCAATTTGATTTATAATCGGGTTTATAATTTGTTCGGGCGTCCAAAATCAATGTCAATGAATTACAGTTCTCAAAGATCAAATTTGGTCCTTCATAACGTATTTTCCCTCCTTTATTTTGCACTAAAAGTTTGGCTGCATATTTTAGATTATTTGGCATTTCTCCTATAAAACTTATACTGCTCATCGAAGCTTTGCTTATTGCTCCTTGAGCTGAACTAAGAGAAATAGTTCCTGAAAAACCATTTTTCGCATTAGCTTTATATTCAAAAACCATCACTTGATCTGGATAACTTGCAAAACCTTCCCGACTAACTTTTATTTTATTCTGAATAAATTCAGTTTGATGGATTCCATTCGAAATATCAAGTGAGCGAGAATAATTAGAGAAAGCACTTTTGTCTGTAAAATCAATTGTGATTTCTCCAAAATTGCGATATGAACCAAATCCATGATCACCTGTTTCATATTCTCCATCCCAGTTGTTATCACCCGACCAAAGGCTTTGTTCGTTAAACTGAATAACTTCTCGTTGTACTCCACCAAAAAACATAGCTCCCAACCGCCCATTGCCAATAGGTAAAGCTTCAGCAGACCATTTCACAGCCGGCTGTTTATACCATAGTTTTATGGGATGATTCTTCTGTGCCAGACAAACGGAATCAACAAATAATACAAGTACTAAAAGCGTAAATAATTTAATTTTATTCATTATTTTGAATATGCAATTAATGATGAATATATCATTTACTCCCTCGATTTAAGTCGAAGAAATTTTCTAATCTCTTACTATAAACTATTATTCAATATTTCGGCGATATGAATGGTTTTTACTTTACTTCCGTTTCTTTTCAAAATACCATCTAAATGCATTAAACAGCTGGTGTCTCCTCCAGTAATGTAATCTACCTTATTGTCTTCGTGTTCTTTTACTCTGTCTTTCCCCATTTTCACACTAACTGCCTCTTCAAATACGCAAAAAGTACCTCCAAAACCACAACATTCATCATTTCGTTTTGGCTTACTTAACGTAATTCCGTTTACCATTTTCAATAATTGCTCTGGTTTCGAAAATTCAGGTAAAACTCTTTCTGTCATTGACGAAAGATGTAATCCTCTTTGTCCGTGACAGCTATTGTGTAATCCCACTTTAAAAGGAAAATTGGCATTAATGCTTTCTACTTTTAGAACATCTGTTAAAAACTCTGTAAGTTCATAAACCGAATTACGAATGTGTAATGCGGTTTGCGGATTTTCTGAATCCTGCAAATGTTCTTTTACATGTAAAACACAACTTCCTGATGGAGCTACTATATAATCGAATCCTGCAAAATTTTTAACAAAATTCTTATCACAGCCTTTACTTAAACTGGCAAAACCACTATTAGCCATTGGCTGACCGCAGCAGGTTTGTTCCAAAGGAAAAGTAACATCACACCCCAGCTTTTCTAATAGTTGCAAAGCAGCAATACCCACATTGGGGTAAAACTGATCTATATAGCAGGGTATGAATAAGGCAACTTTCATTATAATTTAATTATTTAGTTTTATAAAACCTCCGTCTATAGGATAATCGCAACCGGTAACAAAACCAGATTCATCGCTGCATAAAAACAAAGCTAAAGCTGCAACTTCATCCGGTTTTGCCATACGTCCGATAGGCTGAGATTTTGATAATTTTTCGAACATTTCTACTTCTTGACCCGGATAGTTTTTGGCAATAAATCCGTCTACAAATGGTGTATGCACGCGTGCAGGTGAAATAGAATTACAACGTATATTTTCGCTCATATAATCTCTGGCTATTGACAAGGTCATTGCCATTACGGCACCTTTGGCTGTAGAATATGCAAATCGATCTGAGATTCCTACCCACGCTGCAATAGAAGCCATATTTACAATAACACCTCCGCCAGAATTTCTAAATTGTGGTATTGAAGTATGTAAACAGTTGTATACGCCTTTTACATTCACACTCATCACTCGGTCAAAATCGGCTTCGGGAGTTGTGTCTACTTTACCTACGTGAGCAATTCCTGCATTGTTTACCAAAATATTGATATTTCCTATTTTCTCAAATGTTGCTGTTACTTCTTGTTGGCTGGCAACATTACAAGCGTGTGAGAATACTTTTCCTCCATTAGCTTTTATTTCATCGACAGCGCTTTTAGCACTTTCTTCTGTTAATTCAACAATATGAACTTCAGCTCCTTGCTTTGCAAATAAAACCGAAATGGCTTTTCCTATTCCGCTTCCGCCACCGGTAACAACTGCTTTTTTGTTTTGTAATGAAAACATATGATTTAATATTTGATTCGTTGGCTTTAATCAATTTAACACATAGAAACATAGATTTTTATAACTTTTTGTCAGGCTGAGCGAAGTCGTTGTCAGGCTGAGCGGAGTCGAAGCCCACGCACCAATTGGAGCGCCCTTCGACTTCGCTCAGGGTGACAATTCACAAAGCCAATTATGTGAAAGAAACAAATTTCTTTTTTTGTATTCTTTTATTGATCATTAAAATCTATGTTCCTATGCGTTAGATTTTTTTTAATTATACCCAAACAATTTAGTTTATACTTTTTTTACTCTTTTACAATGATACTCCTCGTTTCCACGGAATAAAATCGTCTTGATTTAACAATACTGCTTTTGGAATAATTTCACCGCTGGCTGCTTTGATACAATATTCTAAAATATCTTCTCCCATTTCTTCAATGGTTTTCTCTCCGCTGATAATTGGACCGCAGTCAATATCTATAATGTCGCTCATTTTTTTTGCTAAAACCGAATTTGTAGCTACTTTGATTACTGGACAAACTGGATTTCCTGTTGGAGTTCCTAATCCTGTTGTAAACAATATTAATGTTGCTCCAGATGCTGCTTTTCCTGTTGTTGCTTCGACATCATTTCCTGGTGTACAAACTAAACTTAAACCTGCTTTTGTGGCTGGTTCTGTATAATCCAATACATCAATTACAGGAGCTGTTCCACCTTTCTTAGCTGCTCCGGCACTTTTTATAGCGTCTGTTATTAAGCCGTCTTTAATGTTTCCCGGCGAAGGATTCATATGAAATCCCGAACCTACTTTATGTGCTAAAGCATCATAAGACTGCATTAAATCAATGAACTTTTTTGCTGTTTCTTCTGATGTACAACGATCAATAAGATTTTGCTCGACACCGCACAATTCTGGAAATTCAGCTAATAATACTTTACCGCCCAAAGCCACCAGCAAATCTGATGTATAACCTACTGCTGGATTTGCCGAAACACCGCTGAAACCATCGCTTCCTCCGCATTTAACTCCTAAACATAATTCGCTTAAAGGCGCCGGAGTTCGTTCTTGTTTGTTTATTTCGATTAATCCTTCGAATGTTTTTTTAATGGCATCTGCAATTAATTGTTCTTCACTTTTTGATTGCTGCTGCTCAAAAATGAATAACGGTTTATCAAAAGATGGATTTTGTTTTTTGACATCGTTTGTAAAATCCTGTACTTGCAAATGCTGACATCCTAAACTAAGTACTGTTATTCCAGCAACATTTGGATGATTTGCATAAGATGCTAATAAGGCACTTAAGGTAGCCGAATCTTGGCGCGTACCTCCGCAGCCTCCTTGATGATTTAAAAATTTTATGCCGTCTACGTTTTTAAAAACTTTGTTTGTATAAGGCTCTGGAGCCAACTGAACGTCAATTGAATCCAGACTTTTTCCATTTTTATAAGCTTCAAGTAAAGCATGAGTATACTGAGTGTATTTATCACTTACAGAATATCCTAACTCATTATGTAAAGCTTCACGTATTACATCCAAATTTCTATTTTCGCAAAATACTGTTGGTACAAATAACCAATAATTAGCAGTTCCTACTCGACCGTCATTTCTTTTATATCCATTAAAAGTTCTGTCTTTATATTTTGAAACATCTGGCGCCTGCCATTCAAAATCAACTTCACGATATTTATAAGGCTCAGCTGCATGTTTAAGGTTTTCAGTCGTCATTAGACTTCCTTTAGCAACATCAAATTGTACTTTTCCAACCAAAACGCCGTACATAATAATTTCATCTCCCGCTCTCAAATTGGTTGTATAAAACTTATGCTTTGCCTTGATTGTGTCCTGTAATAGGAAAGTTTCATTCTCAAAAACTACACTTTCTCCTTTAGACAAATCTGTTAAAGCCACCAGTACATTATCATCTGGGTGCATTTTTATAACCAATCTTTTACTTCCGTTTTCTAACATATTATATAAATAGAATTTATGCTTTATTTGTTTTATGTCCGTTAAATGCAAACAATAGAATTACCGAGAAACATGTCAATGGAACAACATAACCATATTGAATACTTCCCGTGATATCCGAAATCAATCCTAAAACTGGAGGAAGCAATGCACCTCCAACAATTGACATTACGATTAATGAGGAACCAATTTTTGTGTTATGTCCAAGTCCCTCAATTCCCATTGAAAAAATCGTTGGGAACATGATACTCATAAAAAATGCTATTGCTATTAAAGTATAAACCACTAACATTCCTGTTCCTGTTATGGCTAATATGGATAAGCCAATATTAATAATGGCATAAATGATTAATAATTTTCTTGGTTCTATGTATTGCATGAAGAACGTACCAGCGAAACGTCCAAGCATAAATGCTAGTCCAAAAAATCCTAAATACTTTGCTGCAACGCCTTCTTCAAGTCCTGCAGAAGTAGTCGCCATTTTAATAAAAAAACTTCCCACGCAAACTTGTGCTCCTACATAAAAAAACTGTGCTAATATTCCCCAACGCAAACGCATTGACTTTAAGGCTCCGGCAAAACTTGCTCCGTCTGCTCCTTCTTTATCTTCGTCTTTTACATCTGGCATATTGGTAAAATAAAACAAAACTGCAACTGCCAGAATAATTAGTCCTAAAACTAAATACGGCATTTTTACACTTGCTGCTTCTTCTAAAACATAAGCGTGCAATTCGGCAGGAGCCATAGCGTCCATTTGAGCTTGAGTTAGATTTTTACCTGATAAGATCATTGGGCCAATATAAGCTGGAGCAATAAAAGCAGCTAACCCGTTGAATGATTGAGAGAAATTTAATCTTTTTGTAGCTGTTTCTGCTGGTCCTAGAATAGTTACATATGGATTTGCCGCTGTTTCCAAAAAAGTAAGTCCGCAGGCGATAACAAATAAAGCGCCCAAAAAGTAAATGTATTGCAGTGAATTGGCGGCTGGAACAAACAAAATGGAACCAATACCAAATAGAACCAATCCAATCATAATACCTGACTTATAACCGTACTTTCGCATGATATATCCCGCAGGCAAAGCCATAACAAAATAGGCAATAAAAACTGAAGAGTCTATTAAAGACGATTCTAAGTCTGTTAGATTAAATGCTTTTCGTAAATGTGGAATTAGTATTGGATCTAGATTGTGTACAAAACCCCAGAAAAAGAATAAACTGGTAACTAATATAAAAGGAAAAAGCCATTTCTTATTTTCTTTTGTACCAGTCTCTTTTTGAACATCCAACTGTGTTATTAATGCCATATGCTTTTTATTAAAATTATACTTTTTTACGATTATAAAAATATAATACTTAAAGTATAATTATTAATTCAATATTACCCTTGTTTAATTATTAATTGTCTATTATGATAATTTTAAACAAAAAAGATGCATTTAAAAGGAATGCGGGTAATATTGATTTACAACTGATCCATCTTCAAACAGATCAATAATGGCGTATCCTGGAGGTGTTTGTTTGTAAAAAGTTTTCCCTGCCGAGTCTTTGTCTCCCGGTTCCCACCAAAAACCGCTCAAAGCACCATTACAATAATAATGTACATTGTTGTAAACGGCTTCATCTTTTAAATGAATGTGTCCACTTAAACACGTGATCTTTTTATCTTTATGTTTATAAAAAAGATCGCTGATGTATTTTGAATCGGTGTGGTTTCCTCCGTCAACATGCGTACAGACAGCAAGAATAGGAAAATGACTCATACACACAACTGGCGTACCAGCAGGTATACTTTGTAAATCTTTTTCGAGCCATAAACGCTGTTCATCATCTAATGAACCGCCGCCGTTATTACTGTCTAATATTACAAAGTGCCATCCTTTTTTATCGAAGCTGTAATAGCGGTTTGGGATTCCTAATTGTTTTACTACATAGTCTTTCCCATACATAGTATCTTGTTTGTTTGGCGCTGCCCACCACATATCATGATTTCCGAGGCAGCTGTGCAATTCAAAACCGCTGATTCCTTTTGTTGTGTCGCTCCAAATTTTCCATAGTTCATTTACTCTTTCGCGAGTAATATTATCATAGTCTGCTGCAAAAATGGAATCTCCGCCATTGAGAAAAAAATCGACTTTGTGTTTCTTGATTTCTTCTAAGCATTTTATAAATCGATCTGGAGCATTTTCTTCAGGTCGAATATGCACATCTGTAATATGCGCAATTCGCAAAACTCTTTTGGACTTAGTACTTTTCTCTGCTGCAGCAATAATAGAAGTTGAACCTGTTAAGGCTACAGTTCCGGCAGTTAAACCAATATATTTTAATAAATCTCTTCTTTTCATTTTACAATTTAATATTATAACTATCCGTTACTCGAACTAATGATCTAATAAAACACATTTATGACGCGGATAAAACGGATTTACTTCGTAAAAACGCAGATTAAGACAGATTATCAACTTAAATTTTTACATAAATAAAATCCGTTTTAATCCGCGTCTTCGCGTTAGCGAATCTGTATAATCCGTGTCTGATTAGAAAAACTATAAACTTCAACTTTTGATTCGGATGAACTATTTCACAGAATAAGGTCTATCTTTTGCCGCAACTCCCCAAGTTTTAGAAGGTTTATCTCCCATTGTAAAAATTAACTCGCCGCCTTTCATAATATCCGAATGAAGAATATAACTTTGAGTATAAGCCTTTCCGTTTAAAGTTGCTTTTTGAATGTAGATATTCTTTGCATTGTTGTTTAACGCTTTTACTGTAAAACTTTTTCCATCTGCTAAATTCAATGTTGATTCGTCCATACTTGGGCTTCCGAAAACATAAATTCCGTTGAATGGATTTACAGAATACATTCCCATTGCGCTCCAAATATACCAAGCCGACATTTGTCCGACATCTTCATTTCCACACAATCCATCTGGTTTATCACTGTATAGATTATCAACAATGTAACGTACTTTTTCGGCTGTTTTCCAAGGTTGTCCTACGAAATTATAAAGGTATGTAATATGATGGCTTGGCTCGTTTCCGTGCGCATACTGCCCAATCAAACCTGTAATATCACTAGAAGCTTCTGCTCCCATATCGCCGGTAATTGTAAACAAAGTATCTAATTTTTTAGTGAATGATTTTTCACCGCCAAGCATAGCAATTAATCCTTCTACATCGTGAGGAACTAACCAAGTATACTGCCATGCATTTCCTTCGGCAAAATCATCTTTCATATGTGCTGATTTAAACGGATCAAAAGGTGTTCTCCATTGCGTATCACTTACTTTTCCACGTACAAAAGTTGTCGAAGGATCGTAATATTTTTTGTAGGCTTTTGAGCGATTAATGAAATAATTATAATCTTCAGTTTTGCCCATTTTTTTTGCCATCATTGCAATTGCTCCATCTGAGATAGAATACTCCATACCAATAGCTACTGATTCTCTTAAACTATCTGCAGGAATGTAGCCTATTTTTTTCACGAAATTCAGTCCGCGGTCGTCTTGCATTGCTGTAGCTTTTACAGCTTCAAAAGCTAATTCTCCGTCAATTCCTTTTATTCCTTTTAAATACGCATCAACAACAATCTGAATTGCACTGTTTCCGGGCATACAATAGGTTTCATTCCCCATTAAATGCCAAACTGGAAGATGCCCTGTTTCTTTATAAATCGCCAGCATCGAATTAATAATATCCGAAACTTTATCCGTTTGTGTTAGCGTAAGCAAAGGATTTGCCCCTCTGTAAGTATCCCACAACGAAAATGTAGTTAAATTGGTAAATCCTGCCGCTCTATGCACTTGTTTGTCTGAACCGTAATAATCGCCATTACTGTCGTTGTAAGTCGACGGCGCAATCATGGTGTGATATAATGCTGTATAAAATGTTCTCATTTTAGCAATATCTTTCGATTTTACCTCAATTTTATTCAACTCTTTATTCCATTTTTCATCTGCTTGAACAGCAACTTTTTCAAAGTTCCAGCCTGAAATTTCTTTTTTAATATTCATTAAAGCGTTTTCTGTACTTACTGCCGAAATTCCCACTTTAATTTTAATCACTTCATCTTTTAAAGTTGAAAACTGAAGCACTGCTTTGGCACTATCTCCTAAAACCACTTTATTGATCATCTCTTTAGTATTGTTGTACAATTGGATTTTCTTAGCAGGTTTTGACAAAATTGCTGCAAAATAAATACGTTGATCCGGCGCCCAGCCTTTCGAAAAACGATATCCTTCAATCAATGTATCATTTTTTACTCTGATATAAGTATCTACTGCTTTGTCCCAGCCAATTCCTTCAACTAAATCTAGAACGATATGTGATTTATCTGAAGCAGGAAAAGTATATTTTTGAAATCCAACTCGCTCCGAAGCCGTCATTTCCGCTTTGATTCCATTTTTCTTTAAAACAACAGAGTAATAACCCGGTTTTGCAACTTCATCTTTATGATCGAAACCTGAGATATAACCGTTTTCCATGTCTTTGGCAGTTCCTTTTTTCAGATTGATTTTACCAACCGCAGGCATAAAAAGTAAATCCCCAAGATCACCAATTCCAGTTCCGCTTAAATGTGTGTGTGAAAACCCAATAATTGTTGGATCAGAATAATGATAACCAGAACACCAATCCCAACCTTGTGAGATATTAACCGGTCCTAACTGAACTGCTCCAAAAGGAACATTTGCTCCCATAAAAACGTGTCCATGAAATCCCGTTCCAATAAACGGATCTACATATTGTGTCAAATTTTGTTTCCCAATCTGGCTTTGCATTTGCAGGCAGCAAAGTCCTAAAATTGCAAAAAATGTTGATTTTAAATTTTTATTCATATTTTTTTTTAATTTGATATATCTATTGTAATCTGAAAAGTTTTTTTGCCACGAATTACACGAATTTTCACTAATCTCTAGCGGAGCAAACCTGAGCTTCTTTACTCTATAATCTTTACTCTATAATCTTTACACTATAATCTTTACACTATAATCTTTACTCTATAATCTTTACTCTTTCCTCTACACTCTTTCCTCTACACTCTTTCCTCTACACTCTTTCTTCTACACTCTTTCTTCTACACTCTTTCCTCTACACTCTTTCATCTATACTCTTTCATCTACACTCTTTCTTCTTACTTATCTCTACTTCACAATCTCAAAACTACCTTCCAACATTGTATCTCTTGAATTCGATCCGATTTTCAATGTGTAGTTTCCTTCATAGATCTTAAATTGTTTTGTAGTCTCGTCCCATTTTTGAAGCTCTTTCAATGGAATTTGCAATGTGATTGTTTTTGATTTTCCTTTAACCAACGAAACACGTTTAAAAGCTTTCAGTTCTTTCAACGGCATTCTATCAACGTTTGGATATTCTACATATACCTGAGCTACTTCATCAGCATCATATTGACCTGTATTAAAAATTTCGATTTGCATTGAAATTTCGTCTGAACTCATTGTGACTCTCGTAGGTCGTTTAACCCAATTGTAGCCAAAAGTGCTGTAACTTAATCCAAAACCAAACGGATATTGTACCTCTTTATCAGAATAGCGATACGTTCTTCCTGCCATTGCATAACTGTTATAATCTGGTAAATCGCTGAACGATTTGTAAAAGCTAACCGGTAAATGTCCTGATGGAGATACTTTTCCAAAAAGAAGATTTGCCAAAGCAGTTCCGCCTTGCTCTCCAGGATACCACGCAAAAACAATTGCATCTACATAAGGCTCAATTGCCGAAATATCAACCGCACTTCCGCCTGTTACTACTGCTATAAGAGGTGATTTAGTTCCTTTACGAAGCGCTTTTATGTACGCAATATGAGAAGCCGGTAAATCCATGTTTTTTCTGTCTCCTTTTCCATCTGCTAGAAAAGCATCACCTTCTTCACCTTCATAAACTGGAGTGAAACCAATTACGGCGATCGTCAAATCAGCCATAGAAGCTGCCCAAACACCACCAAAATTCTTTGTATCGGTAAAGTCGCATCCCATATCATATTCTACACGAGTATCAGGATCAACAGCTCCCGCAATACCTTCTACAAAATTTACAGCTTTATCTGTAATTCCGTGATAATTACCTAACAAAGCATCTAGTGAAGCTGCATTTGGCCCAACCACAACCATCGATTTATAATCGTCTTTTTTCAGCGGAAGCAATTTTGTTTTCTTTTCTCCCACTTCACCATTCTTCAACAAAACCATGCTTTGCTCAGCCATTTTTCGGCTTAGATTTCTGTGATACGTATTTGCAATACTGTCTATTCCATATTTTCTATACGGATTATCTTCTGCTTTGTCGTAAAATCCAAGTTTAAACTGTGTACGCAATGTTGGTGCTAACGCATTGTCAATATCTTTTTGAGTAATTAATTTTTGATTTAGTGCATTGATAGCGTCTTTTTGCAATAATCCGCTGCAATCCATATTTACTCCCGCTTTAATTGCTTCTGCAGCAACAGTTATGCTGTTTGGCAGGGTTTTATGGCTTTCGTAAATATCCTGAAGTGCCCAACAATCGGTAACAACGTGACCGCCAAACTTCCATTCATTTCGTAAAATATCTTTTAATAATGTTTTACCTGTACAACATGGCTCAGAATTTACACGATTATAAGCGCACATTACCGTTTCTACTTTTGCATCAACTAATTTTTTGAAAGCGTATAAATAAGTTTCTCTCAAATCTTTTTCATCTACAATCACATCAATCGAATGTCTGTTTTTTTCAGGACCGCTATGCACCGCAAAATGTTTGGCACAAGCTGCCGCTTTCATATATTTAGGATCTGTTCCTTGTAAACCTTTTACATAAGCCGTTCCCATTTTTCCAGTTAAAAACGGATCTTCACCGTACGTTTCTTGTCCTCTTCCCCAACGCGGGTCTCTGAAAATATTGATGTTTGGCGACCAGAAATTTAGTCCCATATATTGTAAACGACGATCTTTGGCTACAGCCATATTATTTTTAGCTCTGGCTTCGGTTGAGATTGCATTTGCCACTTCATTTAATAAGTTATCATTAAAAGAGGCTGCCATTCCTAAAGCTTGCGGAAAAACGGTTGCTTTTCCTGCTCGTGCTACTCCGTGCAATGATTCGTTCCACCAATTATACTGCGGAATATCTAATCGTTTAACGGCTTTGCTTTCGAATCCTAATAAAGAAATTTTCTCTTCAATCGTCAATTGTTTTAGTAAATCGTCTACTCTTTTATCTATTGATAAGTTTGGATTTTTATAAGGATATGTTTTTTGCTGTGCAGAAGTAATTCCGACACAGAAACAAAAAAACAGTACAAATCGGTAATTTTTTAAGCAATTCATTATTGAGATTTTAAATTTTATTATCGAGTTTCTTTTTTACTAAATCGTTTTATCAATTAAAGCAAATGACTGTATAATTCAGTTAAGCCAATTGTTTTAAAAAACCATAACTTACTTTACTTCAAAGAATAAACATTCTTCTTTACTACTTTATTTGAAATATTTCAGAAATTTAAAGATAGAATATCTTTTTGATTAAATAATACTCCGATTTTATCTAAATTTAATTTACAATTGCCCATACTTTAAGTTAAAAAATAAAAAAGAGATATTTCTTCCGAAATATCTCACTTACATAAACGCAGTCTTAAGTTAAGGTTATATAAAAACCTACTCCATAAAAAAGGTGAAGTTGATAATTACCTTATCTGCTTCACCCTTCTGTGGATTTTCTTATTTATTCAGATTTTCGAACATTACGATTGCAGTGTATAAAACTCCTGCCTCACCTCTAAAAGTTCCCGATCCTCTTGGCTCATTTTTTATCGAATACCATTCGTAGAAACCGTTATTGTCTTTTACTCGTTTAAGCATTGGCTGTACTTCTCTATATGCTTCTTCTACATATCCGTATTTAATTAATTGCTGAATTGTTCGTGCTCCAAACCAAGTCCAATCGCCGCCGTTTTGATAACTGTAAATTGGATTCATAATTTTGTTTACAAAATAACCATTTGGATATGGCGGATAAAGCGTTAAGCCTATAGATGGCGCTCCAGCTTCTTTTACTCTTTTTACCATTTCGTCAAGCGAAGCTTTTACTTCTGCTTTACTCAATAATCCAGCTTCCATTGCAACTGTTGTTCCTCCGAAATAGTAAATATTATTCTCATCAAAATCTGCAGGAAAAGGTGATCCATTTAAATATAAATGCGGAATATATTTTTGATTTTTAGTATCCCAAAGATATGTTCTTGTGTTTTTAGCAACGTCTGTTTTAATTTTCTGCCATTTGTTTTTTGTTGACGGAATCATTTCCATTAAATTATTCAACGCCACAATAAACATAGCATTGTCATAAATATCGCAAGCCATATGCGTATTTCCATCAAGATCAACTCCGTAACCATCTTCTGGCTGCACATCGCCCCAATCTGCTGTTGTTGCACCTGTAATTAAGCCGTATTTTGTGGTATAGCGGTTTTTCATTAAAAAGTCCATAGACCATTCTAACCTTTTTGCAACGGTTTTATCACCTACTTTTTCTGCTAAAATTGATTTATCACCTGTTAATTGAATATACTTGTAAACGGCTTGCACCAATGAAGTTTCTTGATCTGTTTCAACAGTGTTTTTATGTGCTGCATATCTTGGTTCTAATTTTGAATAAGAGAAATCTGTTTCTCCAGCTCCAATTTGCTCTTTAGGAGTATAGCCGTCAATAATGTTTCCGTCATCGCCCTGCATTCTAAAAAACACTAACAGATTCTCTTTTATATCTTCTTTTTTAGTGACTTGTGCTGCTAATTCAACAAAAGTATTATAATCACGAATCCACACTTCACGGTAACCATCACCAGCATTTACACCAGTTTTAATTACTTCTAAAGCTTTCTTTTTTACGAACGCCATATTTTGATCGTTCTTGATTTTCTCCGACATTTTTTTGTCAATCGGCATTTTTGGCTGTGCTGTAAGAGTCAGCATAAAAGCAAGTGCCGCTGCTGACGAAAGTATTTTTTTCATGTTTATTTAAATTGGAATTATTGTTTATTGTTTTTAGTTCGTTGCGATTCGTTTTTTTTAACACATAGTCCCGACGCTTCAGGATAGATTTTAATTGTAAATAAAGTGTACAAAAAGAAACACATATTTTTTACATAATTGCTTTGTGAATTGTCACCCTGAGCGATCCCGAAGCTTCGGTACTATCTGTTAGAAACATGCTTCTTTTTGTATCCTTCTTTACACAACCAAAAAGAAACTATGTTTCTATGTGTTTAAAAAAAATTATGATCCAAATTCACTTGTATTCATTGACGGCGGCGGTGTCATAGTTCCCCATTTAGTATTTGGTTTTGCTCCCATTTCAAAAAATAAGGTTCCGCCGTCTGTTAGTTTTTTGCGATCAATCCAAGCATTTTCTATTTTCTCTCCGTTGAAAGATGCTGACTGGATATATTTGTTTTTCTTCGAATTATTTTTTGTTTCTATTATCAGTTCTTCGCCTTTATAATATTTTGAATCGAGTTTAATGGTCACTTTATCAAATAATGGACTTCCAAACTGAAACGTGGGATTCATTGCCGCATGTCCCTGAACATCAAACAATCCCATTGAAGCCATTACAAACCAAGCTCCTAATTGTCCTTGATCTTCATCTTGTCCAAATCCGTAACCGTGAAGTGGTTCAGCGCCATAAAATTCTTCGCAAATGGCGCGTGACCATTTTTGTGTAAGCCAAGGTTTACCTGAATAATTAAATAGAAATGAATGATGCAGACAAGGCTGATTTCCGTGATTGTAAAGCATTTCTAATCCTGAAAAACTATCAATTCCGTTTCCTCCGCCAAAAGTCGATTTTTGACTTTCGTTAAACGTAGTTTCCAAACGTTTGTTGAACAAATCTAAACCTAAAACCTTGATTAATCCTGCAGGATCTTGTGGTACATACCAAGTATATTGATAGGCATTTGCTTCTTGAAATCCTCTCCAAGCCTGCATTGGATTGAAGTTTTCAATGAATTTTCCGTTTTCATACTTTGGACGAATAAACTTGGTTTCAGGATCAAAAATATTCTTCCAGTTTCCTGCTTGTTTTGTTAGTTTTTTATAATCTTCGGTCTTACCTAGAGCTTTTGCAAATTGAGAAACTCCGTAAGAAGTGTACGCAAATTCCAATGTGTGAGAGGCACCAAAATTAAACACCCAGCCATTTGCAAGTGTGGTATCTTTTGCAGGAATATATCCGTCTTTTACAAAATAAGCCAAGTCGTATTTTCCTGAACCAAAAGGACGTTTGCTGTAACCTGTTTCGTTTTTATAGGCAATTTTATAAGCTTCTTCTACATCAAAATCTCGAATTCCGCTATTATAAGCTGCCGCAATCATCAAACCAAAACAATTTGTTTGTACGCCATTTGCGTGCGCTCCAGCTGCTGTTCCGTCGTGTAACCAACCTGTTTCTTTTGCGAAATCAATATTCGATTGAAGATATTCACTCAAATAATCTGGATATGCCAATGCCCAAAGCTGTCCTAAATTCCAGAATCCGCCCCAGATTCCGTCTGTGTTGTAATGATTGTATTTTGGTTTTCCGTTTCCATCTAGCGGAATTTTACCAATTTTGCCATCATGTCTCGGATAACTTCCGTTAGCATCACTAGCTAATCCACGTCCTAGAAGAGCGTGATATAAACCTGTGTAGAATTTTACTTTATTAATACTGTCTTTCGTTTCTACTTTAATTCGACCTAACTTTTCATTCCATTTTTCGTGAGCCGTTTCTTTTACGGCATCAAAAGTTTGTTCTGTTGCTTCGGCTTTCAAATTCAATTTTGCATTTTCGATACTTGTGTACGAAAGTCCCACTTGCATCTCGACAACTTCTCCTTTTTTAGTAGCGAAATTGATATACATTCCGTTTCCAATTCCCTTAGTTTCCTTTTGACCGTCAAACGTTTTATCTTCTACAAATGAACCATAAGACTGCGGCGTTTTATTAAGCTGAATTACAAAATACATTTTTACACGCTTTTCAGGATCGCAGAATTTCAAATACTCGGGAAAAGTTTCTATTGTTCCTTCTAATGTATTTTTTCCAGAAAGTTTCATCGTGGCTTCGGTAACACCGCTGCTTTCACCTTGACGATGTCCAATATCAAAAATAATATGTGATGCCGCAGATTCTGGGAAAGTGTAGCGGTGAAAACCAACTCTTTCTGTCGCTGTCAACTCTGCTTTTATTCCATATTCTTTTAAGAAAACAGAATAATATCCCGGTTCTGCATATTCTTCTTCTTTATCAAATAATGATCGATATCCTGTTTCTGGTTTTTCTAAAGTTCCCGGCGTAGTCTGTAATTTTCCAGTTATTGGCATTGCCACCAAACCGCCAATTTGAAACTCATGAAAATGTCCAAATCCTTCAATCGAATTATGTCTATCGTCATAACCGCAAGGTGCCCAGCTTCCGCCGCTTCCATACGCATTAGTATGCGGAGCCAATTTCGCCATTCCAAAAGGCAGAGAAGCCGGCGTATAAAAAAACCAACGTCCGTGCACGGAACCAATCTGCGGATCGACCCAAGCTGTTGCATTAAAATCATCCTTTTTCTCCGAGCAAGAAAAAAGCGAAATGACCATTGCGAACAATAGTATTGTCTTTGAAATTGTTTTCATATATCTTAAATTTAATATCAAGGCATTTTTTTTAATTGCAACGGTTAATTTTTGACACGGATTAAGCGGATTCGCTGTCGCAAAGACGCTGGTTTAAACTGATTTTAACCTGTTGTGTGCAATTATTTCCAACACATAGAAACATAGTTTTTTATAACCATTTGTCAGGCTGAGCGATCCCGAGGCTTCGAGAGAAGCCCATGTGCCAATTGGAAAGCCCTTCGACTTCGCTCAGGGTGACAATTCACAAAGCCAATTATGTGAAAGAAACATGTTTCTTTTCATCTCCCTTTTTAGACATAAAATCTATGTTTCTATGTGTTGGATTATTATTTTTTTTGCAATTAAACCCAGCGGGTTAATTTTATATCTTCACTATAAACTCTGAAACTCCGCTTCCAGTCATTTTAATTTCAACTGAATTTGCTTTTTCTTCACCAGTTGTTTTATCTATTATTGTTTTTGGCTGCAAAGATTTCCATACAAACTTGGTTTGCTGTTCTGATTGTTCTGGATTGAACAAACGCATCAATATTGTGCCATCTTGATTTGGTGTTAAACTGGTAACTACTATTCTAGAATTGGTTAACTCGAATAAATTTGCAGGCAGTTTTACATCTTCTTTTACAGTCATGGCAATCAATGGCTGTGTAAACTCTGACGCTTCTTTTTCCATTACTGCTCTATCTGTCGTTTCATGAGGTCGAAGTGCGTATTTAAAGTTTACAATGCCGCTTTGATCAGCTTTATAATTGGTGTGCCAATAATTATTCATTACATATGAAAACCATGTAGAAGTTGGTTTCTCCGTCTTTTTCCATTCTTTATAATTAGGAACAACCTCTTTTCGTTCGTCAACCATACTGTTTGGTTCGACCAAAGGAGATTCTAAAAGCATCCATTGCACTCCTTTATCTCCTGAAGAAACATCCAGCCATCTTCTTCCATAAAGAAAATCCATATTTGATCCTGCCAATTGATCTTTCAAAAACTCAATTGTTCCGTAACCAGCATCAAGCGTAGTTTTTGTCAATTGCGCATTGAATGGATATCCAAAATGAACGCCTTCTTTGGTACGAATTGCTTTCTTGTCTAAAATATTATGTATTAATACTTGATTACTTCCGCTGTAAAGCGAAATAATTCGTTCCAATTTATTAGCTCCAGGTGCATCAGAAGTAATCGAAACTGATGTTACTACAGGTCCGTTTTCCAACGTTTTAACCTGAACATTTGTATTTGTTTGAACTTCTTCTGGATTTAAACCAGGAACGTACCAGTAACTATTTAAACCTTGTTTATTGAAATCTCCCGCATAGTTATAATCTGAAATCGTTTTTAAATTTGTAATACTTCCGTTGGTTTTATCCCAGCCAAACTCAATTTTTCCGTTAGACAAAGAATGATCTCCTAAAATAAATTGATTGATGAAGTCCGATTTTGTTTTATCTGTAATTTCATAAAATGCAGTTCCTAAAGCTGGAACATCACTAGCAATAAAAGCATATTTTCCGTTGCTTAATTGCTGTAATGGTGTAATTTTTCCGTTTGCATCTTTTACAGATTTTCCTTTTACAGTTGTTTCAATAAGCACTAATCCTGTTCTTTTCCAAGATGATGAATTGAAAACTGCAATTTTCTTGGATTTTGAATTGCTTATGGTTTCAAACAAGTTTTTCTCTAATGCATTGATCTCTGCATCTGCGTCAAGCATAAATTGTTTTTTTATACGCCATTGTTCGGTTACAAAGTGAGAATCTGGGTCAGATATACTATTGTGTGCTCCCCAAGTATGTTCGTGAAACATTATAATATTTCTCCAAGCTTCATAAAAACTCTGTTGATCGTACTTTTTAGGCCGCAACATGGTATAAAGCGTCGTTAACTGCTGCAAACGTAAACTGTTGATTCTGTTTTTTCCTTCTTCCTCAGCGGTCGAAAGTGCTCCATCTTCCCAATAAGGCGTCAAATCACCTTTTACAGTTGGTATTTTATCGCCGTATTTTTTCTCAAATGCTTCAAACATTTTATCGGCAGTGTTGAGAATTAGTTTTGGAGAAGCATATTTTTCATTCCATTTCTTTACAAAATCAGAAGCATTAGGTTCGATTGGAGCATTGTCTGCAATAATATTAAAACGCCATTGCACCATATCGTATGGATAATTATTGGCGGTTAATTCATTTAAGTAATCTGCAATTTTCTTGGCTCCTCTTTCATAAATATCGCCCGGCTGCATACCGTGCCATGACGAATATCCTTTGGCTCCAGCCCAAAACAATACTTTATCTTGTCCAGAAGGCGACGTCCACCAAACAGGTTTGTCTCCCCAGTTTTTAAGAAAATGACCCGCTCTGTCTCCTCTATACGGATGATCTAATCCCATAAAATTCGAACCTATAGAGAAATATTTTACGCCTCCTTTTGAAAGTGCCGTTACGGTTGACCAAGCAAATCCAGGTACATCAGAAATCATTGCGCTGTTTATCGTAAAACCAAAGTCTTTACGAAGTTTAGCCGCATAATCTGTGTAATGAAACATTTCTTCGGCCTGACTCATTCCGGTAAGCATATTTACATATAATGCCGAAAGCAGAATGTCGCCATTTTTTACAGCCGCTGTAAATTTCTCTTTTTGAAGCGGTGTCGCAATTTTCAAATAATTTTCGACTGCCCAAATTGATTCAATATTCCATTTAAATTTTGCTTCTTCTGGATATGATTTTGTTTTTTCGATCATTTCGAGTGCATCATCAATATTTTTATTGTGCACTTTTACAATCTCAGGCTGTAAATGCGAATAACCAATATCAGTATGTGAATGATGCAGTAAGTGAAATTCTCTGTAAACAATAGGTTTAACAACAAAAAAGTCATCTATAAAAGTTTTGCCTGCAAGCTTTACCTGAACTTTTATATTTTCGCCTTTTGTAACTGCCGCAATCGGAATATCAAAATTGTTCATTCCGTCTTTTGCCGTATAGGTATAGTTTTCTCTTTCGTTGATTTTTACATTTACAGTTTCGTCTTTACCAAAATGCAAGACACTTAAAGCAAGCGTTTGTGTGCCATTTTTTAGAAGAAAAGGCATTGGAGTAACTTTTACATTTTCTTCAAATGCAAATTTGAAAGTCATAAACCAATCGTTGCTGTTTTGCTTTTGACCAACAATTTTTATTCGAACAGATTGTCCAGGTTTTACTTTATTGACAGGAAGACGCAAGAATGCATATCCTTGAGAATCGCTTGCACCATCTAATTTTATTTGTTGAAATGCTAATGCCGATCCATCATCTGCTTTAAAAATCCAGTTTGTCTTTTGATTTTTAGGTAACGTTGTAAAAGTCAGAATCTTTTTTCCGTCCACGTACAAATCAAAATTTCTGTCTCCGCTGCTTGATCCTGACGAATGTCCTGCCACCCAGCTGAAATATACGTAATCGTCTTTTATAACTTTTGGAGCAGAAGCTGTTTCCCATTCTATTGTTTTATTTCCGTCTGTCGTTCTCGTTAAAAGTGCAACAGTTGCATAATCTTGAAAAGCCGAATTATACGTAATATTCTCTCCTGTAATTTCTTTTGCAAAACCATTAACCCAATTAATTTTTCCAAAAAAAGGAACTTCTTTTTGAGCAAAAAGAGATTGCGCGGCGAAAATCAGTGAAAGGTAAAGGAATAATTTACTGCTATTTTGTTTTCTAAAATTCATATGTTTTAATCAATTATGGTCTTGTTATTTCCAATTCTTTACTGGATTTTAGTAACGCCGAAAGATTTGCCGCCACATCAGGATATTGAGATACAAGATTGTTATTCTCTCCTTTATCTTTACTCAAATCATACAACTGAGGCAGTGGATCATTGCCTAATTCAATATTTACATCATGATCAACACGAGGTCCTTTTGAAGGTTCGATATACTTCCACTTTCCTTGAATGATCGATAACGGCCCTCCTTGTTCAATTAAATAAGATCGATTTTTTTTAGATTTCCCTGTTAGTTGTGTCAACATATCAAAACTATCTGGAGCATCATCGTTTTGCAATGGTTGTCCTGTGAGTTTTGCTAACGAAGAAAATAGATCTACATGACTTAACAATACAGATGTCTTTTTATCAGCCTGTACATTTTCAGGCCATTTTACGATAAACGGAACTGTAGTTCCTGCTTCAAACGCACTGTATTTTCCTCCGCGTAATGGTCCTGCAGGTTTATGACTTCCTAACATTTCAACCGCTTTATCCATATAACCGTCATTTACTACAGGTCCGTTATCACTGCTGAAAATTATCAGCGTATTTTGGGTAAGTTTCAAACTTTCTAATGCCTTCACTATTTCGCCTACTGTCCAATCCAGTTGTAATATGGCATCACCTCTAAGTCCCATTCCGCTTTTACCGCGAAACATACTATGAGGATAACGAGGTACATGTATATCGCCGGTTGCGAAATACAGGAAAAAAGGATTTGAAGCATTTTTTGATATAAAACTGATTGCCTTTTTTGTAATATCACCAGCAATATCAGCATCTTTCCAGTATGCACTATGACCGCCGCTCATATATCCAATTCGGCTAATACTGTCTACGATTGTTTCGTTATGTCCTTGATTTGGATAAGGTTTCATTCGCAATTGTTCTGGGTTTTCTTTACCTGTTGGATCATTGCCAACTTTTTCTTTATAGCTAACCGTTATTGGATCTTTTGGATCAAGATTTACTACTCTTCCGTTTTCTACGTAAACACACGGAACTCTATCTAAAGTAGCAGGCATAATAAACGAGTAATCAAAACCAACTTCTTTTGGTCCGGGTTTAATTTCTTTATTCCAATCAATTCCGTTCTTTCCCAATCCTAAATGCCATTTACCAATTACAGCCGTAGTATAACCTGCCTTTTGAAGCATTGAGGGAAGAGTCGCTTTATTCGTGGGAATAATTAATGAAGCGTCTCCTGGAGCTATTCCAGTTCCTTTTTGTTTCCACGGATATTTGCCTGTAAGCAATCCAAATCTAGAAGGTGTACAAGTTGCTGAAGTCGAATGTGCATTAGAAAATTGCAATCCTTGTTTTGCCAGTTTATCAATATTTGGAGTGCTGATTTTCGACATGCCGTAGCAGCTTAAATCACCATAACCCAAATCGTCTGCATAAATTACAATTATGTTGGGCTTTTGCTGCGCCCAAGTTGTAAGGTTAAAAACTAAAAGTATAAATAGTAGTACGTTCTTTTTCATAATATTTAAAGTATAAAATGAGACTGTAAATAGTAAATTATTGATTTAACCCGTTGCGTGCAATTCTTCTAAACACATAGAGACATTCCCGATAGCTATCGGGATTGATTACTTAAAAAAGGCGTTTCACTTATTAAAAACATACATAGCTGGTGACTATGTGAAAGAAATGTTTTTTTCTTTGTCCCCCCTTTTTATACATAGAATCTATATCTCTATGTGTTTAATATTTTTCTAAATACAATTTATGCTTTCTCAATTTCTTTGAGCCCTTCTGCTTTTACATCTAAATTCCAAGATTTTTCAATTTCTTCTAGGCTTTTTCCTTTGGTTTCAAATAGTTTCTTTTTTGCATAAGCGAAAGAAAGAATACAGAAGAATGAGAAGATAAAAAATGTTGCTGCTATACCCAATCCGTCTCTCATTATAGGAAACAACAGATTTACAATCCAGTCAGAAACCCACATCGTCATAATACATATTGACAAGGCTGTTCCTCTAATATGTGTTGGAAAAATTTCGGTTGAGATTACAAATTTTAATGGTCCAAGAGAGAAGGCAAAAAACAAAAGAAATAAGATGATACAAAACAGCATAAACCATCCTGTAATATTCATCATAAAGCAAAAACCTGTTAAAGCCAATGCAAAGGCAGCACACAATGAACCAACAATATACAACGGTCTTCGTCCCCAGCTGTCGACTTTAAAAATGGCTACAAATGTAAAAAGTACATTCGCCGACCCTAATATTACTTGGTAAAACAATGCATCACTAGTTACAATTCCAGCTGATTTTAAAATTGTAGGCCCGTAAAAAATTACTCCGTTAATACCGCTAAATTGTGATAACGCTGTAAGCACCATCGCCAAAACCAATAATTTACGCAAAGGCAGCCGCAGTAATTCTTTGTAACCTCCAGATTTTTGACTGGCCATTTCTTTAATAGAATGCAGTTCTAATTGAGCCTTTTCGTTTCCATTTATTTTATTTAGTATTTTAAAAGCCTCTTCATCGAGTCCGAATTGCACCAACCAGCGCGGGCTTTCTGGAACTATAAGTAATAACAAGCAAAATGCTCCGGCAGGAATTACACCAACAATAAACATTCCGCGCCAGACATTTTCAACAAACAACCAATGAAGTAAACCATGACCTTCTGCGGAATGTGAGACTGCATACTTTTGAAGGAAAAAATTGCTGATATATGCTGCTAAAACTCCAACGGTTATGGCTAGTTGATAAAATACAACCAATTGTCCGCGTTTATGAGAAGGAGCTACTTCTGAAATATAAAGCGGTGAAACATTCGAGGCTACTCCTACGCCCATTCCGGCAAGAACACGAAATAAAATTAATATTGGATATTCTTCTGAAAATGCAAAGCCTACTGCACTGATTAAAAACAATATGGCTGAAACGAACAATACTTTTTTTCTTCCAATTTTGTCACTTAAATAACCTGAAAAAGCCACGCCGACAATACAACCTAATAAAGCACAGGAAACAAACAATCCTTCTTGTGCTGATGATAAGTTGTACTGCATTTTTAATGGTTCGATAATTCCGCTGACAACGGCCATATCAAAACCGAATAAAAAACCTCCTAATGCTGCAATGAGCGTTATGAGCGATATGAAATAATTGGTTCCTTTGGTTTTCATAATAGTTTTGGTTCTTTGATAGTAGTTATAGTTGATGTTGAGTTCTTAATTCAACAAATAAATTTTAAACACATAGAAACATAGATTTTAGATATTCATTTGTCAGGCGAAGTCATTGTCAGGCTGAGCGGAGTCGAAGCCCACGTGCCAATTAGAACGCCCTTCGACTTCGCTCAGGGTGACAATTCACAAAGCCAATTGTGTTAACACCAGTTATCTTTTACATACGAAACCACTACAAAAGCTTTTTTACTGCTTATATGATTGATTTTGTATTTTGGAACATTTGCCGGAATGACAAAAGTTTCGGCATATTTGAATTTTTGGCTGTTTTGTCCTGCGCTTACTTCAGCAATATCACCTTCTACAAGCATACAAATATGACACTGTCCTAAAGTTTCGATTTCTATTTCTCCTGTAAATTCGTAGCGGTCAACAGCATAAAAATGTTCTTCGTGAGTAGGCAGACTTACTTTTTTGCCATTCGGAAATTCTTTACTTACAGTTGGTTTCGAAATAAACTCTCTTTCAACTCTTTCTCCTTTTCTATCAAAATAAACGTTTTTGAATCCGTGTTCTACATTGATCGGACGAGGTTTTCCGTCTAAACCGGGACGAACCCAATCGTACATTTTAAAGGTGAAAATATAAGGCGTACTGCTTATTTCTAATACCATATTATTCTTGCCCGAAGCATGAATAGTTCCGTTCGGAATTAAATATAAATCGTGCTTTTGCGCTTTGAATTTTTGCACGTATTTTACAATATCAATTTCTTCTGCTTTTTCTTGAGATTCTATTAATGCTTGTTTAAATTCGTCTGGATTAATATCTTCTTGAAAACCCAAATACACTTCGGCATCATCTTCACAATCCAAAATATAATAAGTTTCGTCCTGTGTAAATTCTTCTCCAAAATTTTCTTTAATGTATTCTGGACGCGGATGACATTGTACAGAAAGATTCCCACCATCGAAAGTGTCTAGATAATCGAAACGAATGGGGAAATAATTCCCAAAACGGTCAGCGGCTTTTCCTAACACTTTTTTATTGTCCTGAAACAGTAAAAAATCAAAAGAAACTTCTAACAAATGGTTGTTTCCCTCAAACACAATTCCGTTTTCTGGACTAATTAATTCAAAAGACCACGCATAATTTACTTCGTCCTGATTTAGATCAGTAATATTCTTTTTCATCCAATCGCCGCCCCAAACTCCTGCTTCGAACCACGGACGCGCACGAAGCGGACTTTCGAGCATTAGATTCAATGCGTTTCTAAAATCACTTCCTTTCATCCAAGTGATTTCATCAATACGTTGTTCGTCAATAATAATGTCGATTTTTGGAAGTAAATGTTCTTTGTGAATATTCAAAACAGGCCATTCTATAAAATACATTCTTTTATAAATCTGAGAATAAGCTAAAGTGTCGTTATTGCCAATATTTTTTGCAGAACCCGCTCTCATTCGATACTGAATTTCATTTTTTGGAACGTCAACATAAATCAGCTGTCCTTCCCAATTTGACAATGAAGCTCCAGTTCCGTAAACTATACATATATCAGCACTTGTGTCTGGCTTTAGTTTATTTAATTTTTCGGCTTCGAAGAAATCAGAAAGTTCTCCCAAATATTTTTTTCCAAAAACAGGATCATTTCCATTAAGGTTTGGCTCAATCATTTTATTAATTTCTTCACTTGATTTTAAGCAGGAATCAATATCGTACCAAAGCACATTTTTCTGTTTTTCGATCAAAGCCGAATTTAAATGATGTCTGAAATTTTCCCAAAGAACGCCGCCAAATCCATCAATAACAACAATCTTTTGTCCTGCTATTTGATTCGCCAAACTCTCAAATCCAACAAAAACTTCAGATTTTGAAGGGAAAGAAGGAAAAACATTGTATTCTCCATTTTCTTTTATAACAGCTTGTACAGGCAATAAAGGTTGTGTGGTTTTTCTTTTAGATTGAATAGATTTTTCCATTTGTATTTTATTTTTCTTATCTGCAATAATTGTCGCTCCTCTAAGAATACTCAGTTCGGCATCATCACAGAAAATAATATTTACTTTTATTTTTAATTCTTTAAAGGCTTCTTCTAAAGCGGGCATAAATAGTGCTTTTGCTTTAGAAATATTACCGCCGATTACCAGTTCTTCGCATCGAAATTTTTCAAACCAAGGAAAAAGAAATGTTCCCATATTTCGACCGAAATTGGCAAAAACTGTTTTTGAAATTTCAGTATTTAAATTTGCAATTGCTTTTACCGATTTGATATTTTCGCCAGAAAGTCTTTTGTATTCTGCCAAAAGCCAGCGGACTGAGAAATAATCATCGGCTTTTTGTTCTAAAAAAGGCTGATTATAAAAAGCGCCGCCTTCTGGAATGTCAGCATGTTTTTTAATTAGCTCGCCATCTAACATTATAGCAGAACCAAATCCAGTTCCTAAAGTCACAAAAACAGTTCTTGCGCTGCTTAAGTTGTGACGGAAATAAGCACCTTCGGCAAAACAATCTGCATCGTTTGCAAAAACAAAAGGAACATTTTTTAAACCTGTACTATTTTTTAGTGCCTGCTGAATATGGATTCCAAAAGTGGTTTCAAACTTTCCGCCAACTCCCAAAACTTCGCTCACCCCTTTTTCATAATTAAAAGGTCCTGGAAAAGCAATTCCAATCGTATCAATATTATTGGATTCAATCAAAGCTTCTTCTATCGAACTGCTAAGCACAGAAATAATACTGGATGCATTTTCTTTTGAATTGATTTCCTTTCTAATTAAAGTCTGCGTTTGTTCGTTAACAATACTCTTATCGATAACGCTTACTGTAACATGACTTCCGCCTACATCAATTCCTATCTGCTTCATTCTGTCTTAAATCGTACGTTTGATTTCTATTGTATAGGTAAACCAGTCGTTTCGGTAGTAACAAATGTTGTACTCAATTGGTTTTCTGGCAGTGTCAAGAACAGCTCTCTTTCTTTCTAAAACAGGCTGATTTTTCTCAATTTTTAATAGACTTGCAATACGTTTACTTGCCGCAATAGCTTTTAATTCTTCTTGCGAATACACAGGAACTACATTGTACTTATTACCTAATATCTCGTATAATGGCGTTTCAAAATTCTCATCAACAGAAAGTCCAATTCTTGGATGAAAATAAGATTCGAAATAAACCATCGGACTATCATCAATACTTCTTGTACGCTGTAATAGCAAGACTTCGTCACCTTCATTAATTTGCAGATATTTAGCAACTTTGGCAGTAGCTTTAACCATCTCTACATTCAAAGAAAGATTCTTAAACTCTAATCCCATATCCTCCATCTCGTGAGTAAAACTCATCCAGTTGTTTAGATTGGTGGTGATTCGATTTTGAGAAACTCGCGTTCCTGAGCCTTTTTTTCGCACTAACAGCTTTTCATTTACCAAAATTGCAATTGCCTGACGAAGCGTATTACGAGAAATCCCCCAGCGTTTAGCCAAATCCACTTCTTTTGGAAATAACTCTCCATCTTTAAAATCGGGATGTTTGATCAATTCGCGAAGCAGTTCTTCCACTTGTTTGTGCAACGGAATTTTACTGTCGTGATCTAATAACGGTATTTTGTTCATATGTTCATACATATGACAAATGTAATAGTTTTTTATTACGAACAAAATTATTTTCTAAAAAATGTAATTAATTGATTACTAAACATTTTTAGTAAAAAGTCTTTTCTCCTAAAACGATATAGCAAATTCACTGATTATCAAGTAATGAATCTAAATTTGAACATTTTTTTACTAAAAAAAGTTAGTATGTTCCTATTAGAACCTAAAATTTTCTATCTTAGCTTCTTGCAAAAAACGATATAAGTTCAGTTATACTTCTCTATTTTCCACTTTCACAACACACAATGAAACTACAATTTCACTCCTGTTTTCATTATCTATTTGTGATTTTCATTAAATCGATTTAGTAAACTGTCCTTTATTTCATTTTTAAACTAACCATTTCAGTTCCTCAGGATTAAACCAGAAGCACAAATAAACCAAACAAACCATAACATGAAAAAAACATTATTTGCTCTCTTTATCTTTTGTACAACCACTATGTCTTTTGCTCAAAAAACAGCCAAAGCAATTAAAGTTACTTACCAAAGAAGCTATAACGGAAAAATCAGCGAAAACCAAGATGCTTTACTTTTGTTTGCTTCTAAAGACTTAAGTTTAGTAACATCTGATAAGATTACGCAGCAAAAAGCAGATTTACCTTTTGAGCAGACTTTTGTAAATTTCAATTCTAAAACTATTTTGCAATGGGCGCAGCTTAAAGCAAATAAATCAATTCTTGGTCAAGACAGTGAAGCGTTGGGAAAACAAAAATTTGAGTTTAGCAATGAAACTAAAAAAATCCTGAATTATACGTGCAAAAAAGCTACAACATCTGTAAACTCAAATAAAATAGAAATTTGGTATACGAATGAATTAGGTTTAAAAGGCGGACCAAGTGTTCTTGGACAGGATTTAGGTTTGGTTCTAGAAACTAATCGTAACGGTAATTCTATTGTTACAGCTTCAAAAATCGAGATTCTAAAAACTGTTCCTGCTATTTTAAAAATACCAGCTGTACAAACTGTTGATCAGCTGACATATAAAGACTTATTATGGAAAAGCCGCTTTACTAATATTCCAGTTTTCGAAAAAGAGCAAATAAACTTTTCGTCTGATTCAAAATCAAATGACAGCATTCTCCGATTTGCAAGCGGTACTATTATTGTTCGAAAAGTAAAATTTCCAGAAATAAAAAACGGAAGCGCCATTTTTGTTGATGTAACACAGCAATCTAATGGTGATGCTTACGACAGAACCGGCTCTGTTTTTATGATTCCAATGGATAAAAAAAGTTCTTTTCTTGACGGATTAAAGAATGGCGCTAAAACGCTGCCAGTTTATGAAAACGGAAATGGTAAAAAATACCAAGGTGTTGCAGCTACAGATGAATATGCGCCATTGCTAGAATTGATGCGCTTTTTTACTCCGTTTGGTGTCAAACACTTCAACTATTTGCAGCTTAAAAATAAGGTTTGGCAAGACAGTGTTTTCTATCGTCAAGACATTTCATTATTACAGCCAAAATTGAGCAATCAGGAGGTTTACATTGGAATGTTTATTGGTAATTATGATGCGGGCGGACACAAAGCGAGTTTGAATATTTCGATTCATGAGGGAGAAGATAATAATGAAAAAGGCGATTTTATCCTGCCTTTATTCAATACACTTAATGTGATGGAAATGGCTGGACAAGATTATGCTACTATGTTTGATACTGAAAAAGGTCTCGAAATGTCATTTGAAGTTCCGCAAGGATATAAAAACTTTAAATTAAGTTACACCACAACTGGTCATGGCGGTTGGGAAAACGGTGATGAGTTTTTACAGAAAAAGAACTCTATTTTTATTGATGGCAAAGAAGTGTTTGCATTCACACCTTGGCGTACCGATTGTGGCTCTTACCGATTGAGTAATCCTGCTTCGGGTAATTTTGGCAATGGTTTATCATCATCAGATTTAAGCCGTTCTAACTGGTGTCCGGGAACAACAACTAATCCGAATTTAATTGATTTAGGAAATCTTACACCTGGAAAACACACTATTCGTGTTTCTATTCCGATGGGAAAACCAGAAGGAACGAGCAGCAGCGCATGGAATGTTTCGGGATTTTTGGTTGGAGAGAGGTAATTGATAGTTAAACTTAGATAATATCGACTTACTGATTAAAGGGAAGTCTTTCTATATTTAAACTTAAAGAAATTAAAATTAACTCGTTGGATGTAACTCCTAAAAAATTAAACACATAGAAACATAGATTTTATATCTACAAGAGGTGACAAAAAAGAAATACATTTCTTTCACATAGAACAACTATGTGCATTTTAAATAAGTGAAACGCCTTTTTTAAGTACTCCAAAACTATGTTTCTATGTGTTAAAACAATTACGCCAAACGAGTTAATTCTATTTTTTACTATTAAAACTTTACTATCAAACCACCTAACTTCAAAAAACATGAAAAAAATCACACTTTGTCTGCTGTTTTTCTCGATGAGCTTAACGCCAATAATGGCTCAAACCTACACTCCTACTGAAGGAAATCTAAAAAACAGGAAAGAATTTCAGGACGATAAATTTGGTATGTTTATTCACTTTGGTCCATACAGCGTTTTGGGCAACGGCGAATGGATTATGAACAATCAAAATATCAAAGTAACTGAATACGGAAGGTTGGTTAATGTTTTTAATCCACAGGATTTTGATGCCAAAAAATGGGTGGGCATTGCGAAAAGTGCGGGAATGAAATACATTACTTTTACTACGCGTCACCACGATGGTTTTAGCAATTTTGACACTAAATTATCGGATTGGAAAATTACAAATACGCATTTTAAAAGAGATTTATTAAAAGAACTGGCAGATGAGTGCCATAAGGAAGGAATCAAATTATTTTGCTATTATTCGCTTTTAGACTGGACTAGATCTGATTATCAATACGAAACAGGAAAAACAGGAAAAGGAACAGGCAGAACTCAAAAAAGTGATTGGGAAAGCTATATTCGCTTTATGAAAGGTCAATTAACAGAATTGCTGACTAATTATGGAGAAATTGGCGGTATTTGGTTTGATGGTCATTGGGATCAATTGGATAATGATACTGATAAAACATTACAATCGAAAGTAAACTGGCATTACGACGATATTTACAAACTGATTCATACTTTGCAGCCTAATTGTTTAATTTCAAACAATCATCATCTTACGCCTATTCAGGGCGAAGATTTTCAAGCTTTTGAGAAAGATTTACCAGGTGGAAATTCGACAGGATTTGGCGGACAATCCGTTTCTCAATTACCTTTGGAAACTTGCGAAACGATGAATAATTCTTGGGGATTTAATATCAATGACCGAAAATACAAATCGACTAAAGATTTGATTCACTACTTAATCAATGCTGCTAGTTTGAATGCTAATTTCCTTTTGAATGTTGGACCAATGGCAGATGGAACTATTCAGCCTGAATTCGTAGAAACATTAAAAGAAATTGGAGTTTGGATGAGTAAAAACGGACATACAATTTACGGAACGAGAGGCAACGTAATGAAGCCACAGGATTGGGGTGTATTTACTGCGAAAGATAAAACTTGGTTTGCACACATTATCAAAGCTCCTAATCAAGCTGATTATATTTTTATTCCTGAAATGAAGCAAAAAATTAAAAAGTGTTATTTGATGGACAGCAAAAAAGAACTGAAATTCAAACAGCAACCTGAAGGAACATTTGTGTATTTAAATGGTGTAAAAATCGATGCAATTGATACTATAATCGAAATACAGATACAATAATTCGATAAGCTCATAAGATCATTGAATTTTATGGGCTTATTTTCAATATCATAAAAATTAATTATTACAAACATGTTTAAAAAAGTTATTCTCTTTACTGCAGTTGCTTTTATAGCGGCTGAAAAAGGAACTGCACAATCTACATTTTCTGCTGAGAAATTTCTTAAGCACGATACTTATTTGGCTTCAGATAAACTGGAAGGTCGTCTTGCAGGAACAAAAGGCAACAACGAAGCTGCAGCTTACATTAAAAAGTATTTCAAAAAATTTGGATTAAAAAAATTCAATAACAGCTATTATCAGCCTTTTAAGATATTCATGAAACCTGATATTAATAAAATAAAATCAGACAGTGTATCTACACAAAATGTTGTTGGATATCTTGAAGGTTCAGATGAAAATTTGAAGAACGAATATATCGTTATTGGTGCGCACTACGACCATTGGGGATGGGGCGGAAAAGGTTCTGGCAGCAAGAAAAAAGATACGCTGGCGATTCACAATGGAGCTGATGATAATGCTTCTGGTGTTTCGGCACTTTTGTCGATATTAGAAGAATTTCACCATAGTAAAACTGCTCCTAAAAGAAGTATTATTTTTATTTCTTTCAGCGCTGAAGAAGAAGGTTTATTGGGCTCAAAATACTTTGTAAATCACTTACCTGTAGCTAAAAATGCTGTTAAAGTAATGATCAACATGGATATGGTTGGAAGATTAAACGATAAAAAAGAACTCTATATGGGCGGTGCAGGAACTTTTCCTGATGGAGTTGAATTGATGAAAAAACTAGGTGAAGGCAGCGGACTAAATCCAGTTGTCTTTGCCGGTGATGTTGGCGGTTCTGATCATGTTACATTCTACAAAAATGATATTTCGGCTGTAGGTTTACATACAGGCGGGCATCCACAATATCACACACCAGAAGACGATACTGCTTTAATTAACAGCGAAGGCGGCGCTTTAGTTTCTAAATACATTTATAATGCGCTGGTTTCGATTGCAAATTACGAACAGCCTTTAACTTTTATTAAGCAGAATTAATTTTTTTTATAATCTATACTTTTAATCTTTAGATTACGTAAAATAAAATGTTTTTTTTTTCTCATCAGATTTTTTTGACATTAAACAAATTTAGTTTAAAATGTATTTCTAAATAATAGCATACTTAATTAATGTAATAGATTATCATACTGTTTTTAAAAACAAAAAAGCGGCGACAAGAATAACTTGTAACCGCTGAATCATCTCTATTTAAAAACTCTATTGTTTATTTAGGTCTAGTTGTTGTAGTCACAGCCTGCTAAGCAATTATGATAAAGACCACTACAGGCTGATGACGACCAACTCGTATATAAAAAAATACCTTGAGTTGTCGAGGTTGCAGTAGTAGTAAGCTGATCTCCACTACTAATAATACTTCCCATGGTCCTTGCCTGAGAAAAAGAAAAACTTGTATTTAAGCTATATGTAGAACCTTTCATACATTCCCCATAATCCCAAGCACATTTCTTACATGCTGGTGGGAATAATCTTTCTATAGCTTCCATGTTTTTATTGAATTTAATGAAAACAATACTTCCTTTTCCTTTCATTTCTTCAACTAGCTTGTGAAAAAATAATTCACAAAAAACCAATTGGCTCTCTTTATCTAATTTCATTATTTCATATTTAGCAATCAGTTCAGCAGCTAAATCTAAATATTTTGTATACTCTTCAACATTACTAAAACCTAATTCGGTAGCTACATACTTTATATCATCATCTGATAGTTTTTCTTTTTTCGATAATTCGAGAAAGTTTTTTATTCTATTTTCTCTTTCTGAAGTACTTGTATCGAACTCAGATTGTACTCTTTTAACTTCATACTCAAACAACAATTTACTAATTGAGTCATTATAAGCCAGATCGACTAATTTAACAATTACACTCATTGGCGTTTTTTCTACCTTGTCCCTACTATTTTTTGGTGAAGGAGGAGAGGCAAAAACTGATGTAAAACTCAACAATAAAAACAACATTAATCCTTTAAATTTTGCAAATAACTTCATAATTTAATAAGTTTTTAGTTAATAAAATATCCATAACTAAGATAAAAAACTTTTCTGTATAAAAAAAACAAAAAGAAAACTATTCTTACATTAAAAAAAATCATCTTACTACAAACCAATAGATTAACAAATCATGTTTAGGACTTAATAAATTTCAAAAAAGAATTTAATAGTTAAAAAAACATAGTCTCTAAAAGCAATGATTTTTTTATCAATATTATTCTCTAAGTTTCAAACAATAGCTTAACACTATTTCCCTCAAACAAAAACCCCAGCTTCAGTATTGCACTGAATCTGGGGTTTACCAATTACTAACCAAACATTAAAAATGAAATTATTTTACGTCCCAGAAAATTTTGGTACTTAAATTATCTTTGTCTTTAACAGTATTGTAATTTGTTGTATTATAAACACGCTCAGAGTTTGGATATGTCCAACGAGTTGGAGGTGTCTTTCTGATCGTACTTGTTTCATCTTCCATGAAACTAAGTGCTGGAAGTTTTAATCTTCTTTGTTCAGCCCAAGATTCATCGGCCTGCATGATGTTGTAGTGAATGTACTTTTGGAAAGCAATTAACTTCAATTGATCTGCTGCTGTTGTTGCTCCTGCAAAATTAATTTTTGTAATGTAAGCATCAACTTCAGCTGCTGTAGGTTCTGTAGTTGGTTTCCAAGTCAAAACATCAGCTTTATCTCCTAATCTTACATAGTATTCAACTGATTGTCTAATCGCTTTTTCGAAGTACGTTTTTGCTACAGCACCGTTTCCATTTCTTGAATAGTACTCAGCAAGAAGCAAGTTTACTTCGGCAGCATTAATCAATGTTCCAGGTAACCATTTGTTTTTACTGATCACAGATCTATTGTAAATTGCAATTTGCGTAGTAGAAATTAGTTGATCTTGAGCTCCTGATGCCAACATTGGATCAAGACCTACATAAGTTGTTGCACTTGCTCCTTTTTCAAATAACCAAGGCTTACGTGGATCATTGTTTGTATTCATATGATCGATCATTGGTTTTGGAGCAACATTATTATTTCCTGACTCTAAAGCATCAAAGAAGCCCGAAGTATCCAAATCAGTATCTTGATTATAAACTCTAAAGGCAATATTCTCTGAATTTTCATCAACAATTTTTGCTTCTGCAATGATTTCTGCAATTTCTGAATTAGCTCTAGCTGTAAATGCTGGAACAGCAGAAACTCTGTTTAACAATTTCAAACGTAAAGAGTTACAATAATTCTTCCACATTACCAGATTTCCTTTGTTAATCAAATCTTGGTTTTTAAATGTCGTTTCGATTCCAGCAGCCAAGGTAATTGTATTCAGTTCAGTAGAAAAACCTTTCAATTCATCCAACATCTTAATGTAAAGCTCTGTCTGGTTATCATATTTAGCTAAAGCAGCGTCATAATCACCACCAGTCAAACTAATCTTACCTGCTTCAGAAAAAGGAATATCTCCAAAATTATCGATCATTTTTGAAGTATGATCGTACAAATAAATAGTAGAAGTAACTTTGTAAATCCTATTTGCTGCTTGCTCAGCTGCAGGTAAAGATGCCATTACTTTTTCTAACTCCCTATATTGGGCAATAAATTTGTAATACCTCACCCATCTGTCGTTTACGGCAGGCCCTGGAACATAACGGCCAGTTCCATTAATAACGGCGTGAGCCTGAGTATAACTTAAAGAAGTAGTTCTAATTACTGTAAAGTAGTTCCAATACGATGGGATAACATCCTCAAAGTTAATTTTCATGAATCCAGCAAATTGCTTTGGTACAGTTGTCGTTGTCACTGTAGATGGATCTCTGTATGCATTTTCAAAATCACTGTCTGAACAAGAGCCCAAGAAAATCGCTGCTGTTGTTAATGATATATATAATAATTTTCTCATGTTGTCTGTTTTTTAATTATAAGTTATGCATTAGAAAGATGCTCTCAACATTACTCCGTAACTTCTGGTTGACGGAGTCAATCCTGCATTGTTTACGTTTTTATCCCATCTAGATGCAGAAGTAGTTGCTTCAGCATCCATATCTTTAATGGTTCTGTAGATATAAAATAAATTACGTCCGAAGAAAGACAAACTTAATTTAGTAGCTCCAATTTTACTTGCATAACTAGCTGGCACATTAAACCCAAGAGATAACTCTCTTAACTTCACATAATCATTCTTTTGAATATACAATTCATAACGAGAGCTGCTGTATTGCGGACCACCCCAGTTATAAGTTAAAGCATAATAACCTGCCTGAGAAACTACATTCGAATTTTGCGTACCATCTGCAGTTACACCATCCATTAACATACCATCACGGTATAATGTTTGCCCAGCAGGACCTGTAGTTGCAGAATTTGGAACCTGAACTCCTCCAGTTCTATTACCGTTACTATCAAAAACATTGTAGTAAGTTAAACCTCCACGTTCATTTGTACTATAATTCAACGATTCCTCTGTTAAACCTCTAGCGGTCATCCAATTAATACCTGTCGGCATCAAATAACCTCCGTAAGAATAATCAATATTTACATCTAATGTGAAGTTTTTGTACGTAAATGAATTTAACAAACCTCCAACACCTTTAGCCATTGCTGATCCGTATTTTTCCCATTTGTCACCATCAAGCATATAATAACCATCAGAGTCTACCATTTTTTTACCACTTGCATCTGTTTTGATTGGGTGCGCATAAATACCTCCCATTGGATCACCTACAACAGATTTTAATTGAGCTGCAGATCCATCATAATCAGCATGTAATAATTCACTTGCACCATTAGCTAATTTTACAATTTTATTGATGTTTTTAGCCCAGTTTAAAGTTACGTCCCAAGAAAAATCTTGAGTTCTGAAAGGAGAACCTGTTAAAGCAATTTCAAATCCTTTGTTACTCAACTCTCCAACGTTTGCTAATATCTTACTTGCTCCAGTGGTTGGCGCTAAAGTCATATCAAGAATTTGATCTTTGATTTTTGCATTGTAATAAGAAAAGTCTAACCCTAATCTTCTGTCAAAGAACTTAGTTTCAAAACCAACCTCAAACTCGTTTTTCATTTCAGGCTTAATTCCTTCATTTCCATATTTATCAAACTGAGAAGTTGTAATTAATACTGGTTTTGGAGTTCCTTGCGTCCCTAAAGTATTTTGATCGAAAGCAACGTTTGCTCGATAACGATCTGGGTAGTTACCCACAATACCCCAAGAACCACGCATTTTTGCATAACTGATAAATTCTGGTAATGTAACTGCATCAGACAATACAAAACTTGTGTTTACCGAAGGATAAGTAAAGGCATTGTTGTCTGGGTTCATTGTAGAAGTACGGTCTCTTCTGATTGTTCCTTCAATGAACAAATAATTTCTAAAGCTACCGCTCAAGGTTCCAAATATAGCGTCTTTTACAGTCTCTTCCCTTCTTGAATCGCTTTTAGCTATACCTATAGATGATTTGGGATCATACCATCCTTCAACACTTAAACCTCCATCTGTATAGCGAGATAACATTCTATAAGTTTCTCTTGAACCAGAATAACCAAGAACAGCATTTACACCAAAATCCTCATTAATTTTTTTATTGTAGGTCGCCAATAAATCACCATAAAGAATATTATAATCTTGTCCCTCCATCGCAAAAGAACCTGAACGATCTCCTTCGTTCCCAAATTCATAAATCAAAGGTATTTCTACCGGATTTTTGTTTTCAATATTTACAGAACTTAAATCAGTCGAAATACGACCACGTAATGATAAATCTTTAGTAATAGAAAGCGTTTCAGTAACACTAGCAATCAAACGATTTGTAACCTCAGTTTGTCTTTTAGCATTTGTATTCCAAAAATAATCAGCAATATCAGATCTGAAACCATTACGATAAATATTTTCGCCTGGAGTTAAACTTTGAGTTTTTTCACCCGTAACATATTTATACCCTAAACTTGTTTTATATTTAGCTTTATACCAATCTCCATTATCAAATGGACTAAGCATACCAGTAAAATTATTAACCAAACGATCCATAGCAAAAGTACGGTTCGTAATATTTTGATTCATATAACTTACAATAACATCCGTTTTCAATTTACCAGTTTTGAATGATGCATTTAAGTTAAAGTTGTTTTTCTTATTGTTATTTCCCATACTCAAACCTTCTGATTCAATATGTGTGTAAGAAAAACGAGTACTGCTATTTTCAGTATTATTTGTAAGCGCAATGTTTGTTGTGGCATCCCAAGCGTTTTGGAACATATTTTTGTATCCATCTTTCTGGGCAGAATATGGACGTACAACACCATCCCAGCTCAAAACAGGCTGACCATCAAACCAAGGACCGTAATTATTACCACTATTAGAAACTCCTCTAACAGTTGAATCTGGATAATGAGCAAAACCGTCCGGTGCTAAATATCCTGAAGAAAAACTCGGATTTGCCCATCCTGGACCTCTTTCATATTGAAATCTTGGTAAGTATGCAATTTCATTACCAGAATAACTAGTATTAAAATCAACACCTAATCCTTTTTTTCCTTTACCAGTTTTAGAAGTAATCAATACAACACCATTTACAGCTTCAGAACCGTATAATGCAGCTGCAGATGCACCTTTAAGAATAGAGATATTTTCAATATCTTCAGGGTTAATATCTGCTAAACCATTATTTTTTATACGTTGTTGATTCCAGTAGTCATTGTTATTAACCTCACCATCACGAATAGGCACACCATCTAAAATGATAAGCGGCTGATTTCTACCTGTAATAGAGTTGATTCCACGAATCTGGATATTGATTGCTCCAGCTCCTCCCGGTGTAGATGTAATACGAACACCCGGCGCTTTACCATATAAAGAGTTAGCAATCGTTGGAGATGCTGTTTTTGTGATCGCATCAGCTTTAATTATACTTGTTGCATAACCAATTGCTTTATTCTTTTTAGTCTGCCCTAAAGCGGTAACTGTAACTCCTTCAAGTTCATTTGTTGCGCTTGCCAGCTTAACTTGCATTCCGTCAACAGCCTTTAATTCTGTTGTTTTAAACCCAATCGAACTTACGATGATTGTGGCACCTTCTTTTACTGAAATCTTGAATGCTCCATTCTCATCAGTAAGCGTTTCTTGTTTCGTTCCTTTTTCCTTAACAATAACAGAAGGAATAGGAAGATTTGCGTTGTCTGTAATTACACCGGAGATTGTTTTATTTTGTGCACTAACTCCTTCGTAGCACAATACCATTAGAAAAACTAACAGTGATTTGTATAACAGTTTTCTCATAATTAATATTAGTTTGGTTTGGTTTTAATTTTTGTTTAAATTGAAAGGTTCCGAATTTTAAAAAAATAGTAAATACTAAAACCTTTAATTCTATATTACTTAATTTACCCTTTCAGCATTTAGTAATAATTTAAGTTTCCTGAATAACATTTTTCTATTTCTTTTACATCATAAGCGTCTTTTTTTTATTTAATAATTTGTTTAGCTCTCTTGAGTTGCTTACTAATTCAACTATATCGTTTTAGTGATATTCTTTAAAAAAAAGGGTGCAATTTTTAAACCGATTCCCTTATTGTCAAACTTCCTTTTTTCTTTTCTTTTACAACCTTATAATTGCTGCCGTCACTCATTTGCTTCATCAACAATTTGATTGTTTTTTTTCCCATCTCTTCAATTGGCTGTGATAAAACAGTAATTGATGGAGAATGAAGTCTAAAACTGTCATGATCATCAAAACTAATAACTGCTTTATCAACAGGAATTTTCAATCCAAGCTTACTTAATGACTGTAATCCAGCAAGAAGCAGATAATTTGCTCCAAACAAAACAGCATCAATTTCACTTGTATTACTCAAAAAATCTGAGATCTTTTCAATTCGTTCTTCTTCACTAATATGATACTCTAAGTCTAGAATTTTAGATTCATCATATAATCCTACTTCTTTTAATGCTTTGGTATAACCTTGCTTTCTCAAACTCATCTGAATCAATTGCGAAGAATTGGTTACAAATGCAATTTTTCTAAATCCTTTTTTTAATAGATAATGCGTTGCCGTCTCTGCTCCTTCAAAATTATCAAGTACTACATGGCTCACATCCTGCTCTTCAAAATAACGATCGACCAAAACCACCGGACATTGTAATTCTAACAATCTATCTATAGTAGATTTCATATTCTCGGTTGGTGTGATAATAAAACCGTCAACATTTGCCTGCAATAAACTATTAACCAATTCAACCGCACGTTCATCATTCCCACCTGTACTGCAATAAAAAACTCTATAATTTAAATCTATTGCTTCTCTCTCTATTACTCTTGCTAAATCAGAAAAAAACTGATTTGAAATATCTTCTACAATAAGCCCAATCGATCTTGTTTTACCAGTTCTCAAACTGCTGGCGATCATATTGAGTTTAAATTTCATTTCTTCACTAACCTTAATAACTTTTTTGATCACTTCTTTGCTTATCCCCATCTTCTCACCTTTATCATTAAGAACAAATGAAACCGTAGTTACCGATACATTTGCCGCCTTAGCGATATCTTTGATAGTGATCTTTTTTTTCATAAAACGTTAAGTTTATCTTAAACCTTAGTTAATTTATTAAAACAAATATATTTTAATAAAACGATTTACAAAAACGTTTTAGTATTTTTTTTTGCAGCAAAATGACTTTTTTAACATTTAAAAAAAGTATAACTTAATTTTACTCCTAATTGCCCTCAAATAAAACAAACACAATAGATTAAATGAATATTATTTTTCTGACAAACACTTAAAAAACATCAAAATTTGAGAAAAATTAAAACTTCAAAAAAATGAAGAAAAAAATCAGTGTTATTGTGAATTATTTAACATAAATATATGTTAATCCAAATTCTGCTTAACAAATTCCTATTATGTAATAAATGTAATTTTTTTTGAAGATTTCATTTTCATTATTTTATCTGCTTCATCAAAAAACGATTACTTCCATTTAAAAGTTTACAGTCTCAATTTCTTCAATTTTAAAAGTTGTAAGCTTTTATTTGCATTTGTTTTATGGAGTGATTTTTTTCTCATAAAATACAGCCTTTTTTCATTGTAATTTTCTTGTTTTCAGCATAAAAAAAGGCTAGTTTTAGCTTTTATTACTAAAGTTCGTAAACAACATAAGCACTTACCATCCAATGATTTGAAGTTCCGTTAGCATTTTTTTGAGCTTCTGGAATACTAAAAACGGCTGTATGTTTTCCTTCATTTAATTCTAATGGAACAATCATAGGAGGAACATTACTTCCGGGACACCAATTTGAACGGCTTAAATCACTGCTTGCAATTGGTTCTTCAATTTCTTTTACGGCATAAGTTCCTTTATCATCCTGAATATAAGGCGCTTTTCTTTTCTTCAGCCAAACTCCTGTTCCTGGATTGAATCGACGAAAACTAGCGCAATCATCTCTCCACGGAATAAAATCAATTACTTTTTTTCCATCTATTTTTACAATATTCTGTTTCTTAACAAATTCATCACCTTCGCCATGACCACCATGACCTGTTGTGATATAATATAGTTTTAGGTTCTTTGCTCCTTTTGGCAGATTGAACTCTGCTTGAAAATCTTTGTAAGCAAATAATTCATCGTTACCTTGATTTGTTCCAAATGGTTCTGTGTTCAAAATTGGAACAACCATTTTATTCTTAGGCAAATCACAGCTTAATTCGCTTGGAGTAAGATTAATAGATGCGTTTACAATATGTCCTCCTTTAGTATAATTCCCTATATGAACGCCAACCCAAACTTCACCTTGAAGCAAGGTTGAAAATTGTGAAATATCTTCTTTCCATCTAACTTCTTTTTCCCAATACGGAATATAAACTGGTTTGCGCTGTAATGAATCATTACTAAAAAAGCCAATACCAAAAGTGGTCATAAAACGCATTAATTCTACCGTTGGTGCAAAATTACCTTCTGGGACTATCATTTTTATTTTAGTATACTCATTAGAAGCAAACTTTTTTCCTTTCACAACTTCTTCTAGTGAATTATTTTTATCAACTGGAAGAACAAAAATTGACCCTGCTCTATCGTAACGATCGCCGCCCGAAATAACACTTACATTAATTTCGTATTTAGTATTTACTTTTTGCTTTGGAAAAGTCAGCTTTTTAAAAACGTATTGTCCTCCGCCATAATAAACATTCCCATTTGCATCAGTCGAAAAATCTTTGCATTTATCATCATGCTGTACTCTTACCTGATTAAAAATTTCAAGTTTTTGCCCTGTAACATGATTACTAAATAGTAATGTACTTAACAGTATTGCAAAAATTATTTTTTTCATATTCTATAAATTTCTTTTGTATTCTTTTTATCGCCTTTTTTATTCAGAGGTCTAAATCCTCTTAACTAAAAATCCTTAATTATTGGGTAACTGTAATAATTTCTCTTAATCGAATATCTCTAGAAGATGCGCCAATCATAATTCTGAAATCTCCTGGTTCAACAACCCATTTCATATCTTCGTTTAACATTTGTAATACTTCTTTGTTAATCTCAAACGAAACTTCTTTTGATTCTCCTGCTTTAAGCGAAATTCTCTTAAAGCCTTTCATTTGTTTTATTGGCTGTGCAATTGATGATAAAAGATCTCTTACATACAACTGAACCACTTCGTCACCATCAACTTTACTCGTATTTTTTATCGTGCAATACACTTTTGTAGTTTCCGATTTTCCTATTTGTTTTTTGTCGAATCGTAAATTACTGTATTCAAAAGTCGAATAACTTAGTCCGAAGCCAAATGGAAATAAAGGCGCTCCGTTCAAATTTGTATAATCATCAGAACGTCCTGTTGGCTTATGATTATAAACTAATGGCAATTGCCCTTCAAAAACAGGGAAAGTAATTGGTAAACGTCCTGCAGGATTTTTATCTCCAAACAAAATATTGGCAACGGCATGACCACCATCTTCACCAGGATACCAAACATCTAAAATCGAAGGCACATTATTGATCCATTTATCCATTGTAATGGCACTCCCGCCTACTAAAACTACAACAACTGGTTTTCCTGTTGCAGCAACGGCATTGATTAATTCTTCCTGATGTCCCAGCAAACCTAAATAAGCTCTATCATTAAATTCTCCTTCTTCAATTCCCGCAGCAATTACGGCAACATCAGATTTTTTAGCAGCTGCAACAGCTTCTTCAATCTTCTTTTGCCAATCATTATCAATTCCTACATTCCAAACTAATTTGAATTTAGCATAACCCTGCGATTCAAAAAACTCAATTTTGATATCATATTCTTTATCTTTCTCAAAATTAAAATCAACCAATTTTGTCGAATACGTTTGGCTTTTCCAGTTGTCAATAATTAGTTTTCCGTTCAAATACAAACGATAACCATCATTGCCTTCAAAACCAATTTTATAAGTTCCTGATGATGGCGATTTGATTTTTCCCGTCCATTTTGCAGAATAAAAATCATAATTTATTTTTTCTTGATCTGGAGAATATAATGTCCAATCAAAACTAATTGCATTGTCTAATCTTGTTAAAGCAGGTTTTCCGCTTAATTGCACATTGTTGAAATATTCTGCAGATAATCCGTTTACGGTTTTCCCATTTTCAACGCTGAATAAATTAGCAGACGGAACAACAGTATATTCTTTATTTCTTCTTGCACAGCCTTCAGCCAAATTAATCACTGCCGACGAACCTAGCTTTGCTTTTATGCCATCAAGCATGCTGACTTTTCCATTTCCTGGTCCGCTGTAACCGCCTAAACGTGCCTCGGTAATATCATTTCCTATTAAAGCAATTGATTGTATTGATTTTTTAAGAGGCAGTACATTATTCTCATTTTTCAACAAAACCATTCCTTTTTCGGCAGCTTCCCTTGCTAATAATTTATGAGCAGGATTTCCATTCCATTTATTAGTTTCCCTTTCATCAGCATATGGATTCTCGAACAATCCTAACTCAAATTTTAATCTCAAAACTCTCGTTACAGCTTCGTCAATATTTTTCATATCTATTCTTCCATCTAAGAAAGGCGGCTGGAATAATTTATAGTGATCGTAAGCAGTTTGAAAAATAACATCTAAACCATTATTGATCGCATTTGCACTTGATTCCGGATAATCTTTTGCTGTATAATGCAATACATTTCCGCCTCCAACAGCATTTGCATCTGAAATAATGAATCCTTTAAAATTCATTTCGCCCTTTAGTTTCTTATTCAACAGCCAGTCATTTGCTGTACAAGGACTTCCGTTTATTGTATTATATGAAGTCATAACGCTTCGACTTCCGCCTTCATTAAAGCAGGCACGGAATGGAGGAAACTGGTATTCTTCTAAATAACGCTCATTATAATCAATTGGATAACTATCTCGGCCGCCGTCTCCGCTGTTTGCAAGGAAATGTTTTGGAGTTGTGATTACTCCTCTTTCCTCAAAAGACGACACATAAGCGACTCCCATTTTTGAAGAAAGAAAAGGATCTTCACCATACGTTTCCTCTACTCTTCCCCAGCGAACATCTGAAGCTAAATTTACTACAGGCGATAAAATCTGACGAATTCCGCGGCTTTTTGATTCTAATGCAATAGCAGTCGAAACTCTTTTCATTAATCCGGGATCAAATGTTGCTGCCAATGAAATAGATTGTGGGAATGCTGTTGCTCCATCTCTTACTAATCCGTGTAATGCTTCATCAAAAGCAATAATAGGAATTCCTAAACGTGTTTTTTCGACAAAATACTTCTGCATTTTGTTGATTAATTTTACGGTTTCTTTTGCGTTGCTTGCTGCACTGTAATCTAAAATTTGATTGCTTGCATCGGTGCTTCCTTTAGCACTTACTTGAAAGCCAAAAATTCCGTTTTTATAATTCTGTGCTCCATCAGACAAATCGCCGGGAATCATAAACATCTGCCAAAATTTTTCCTCAACTGTCATTCGGGATAATAAATCCTGAACGCGTTCGTCTACGGGTAATTTTGGATTTTTATACTTTGGAGTATTTTGTGAAAAAATGGTTTGAGCTCCAAGAAATAAAACTATTAAAAGTGCTTTTTTGTTCATGATTATACTTTGTATTGCTGCTAAATCGTAAATTATATTATAAGTAACCCTGTTTATTGTAATAATTTTAAACACATAGTCCCGACAGCTATCGGAATAGGAATTGCAAACTAAAAAAGGCTTTTCACTTATTTAAAACACACATACTCTACTATGCGAAAGAAATATGTTTCTTTTAGTATTTCTTTCCTATATCGAAAATCTATGTTCCTATGTGTTAAATATTTTTTCTACTTAATACAGGTTATTTTTAAAAAATCTATTACTGCTGTTATGCTGAATGGATTGAATGTATTCTTTATAAAAAATGCCATCCTCAAAAAGATGAAGATGACATTTTTATTGTCTTTATTAATTTGTCAAGAAACCTCCTTGACCTCTGTATAATTTTATTGGCGCATCTAATGTTACTTTAATACAAGTCACATATTTATCTGCTGTATTCTCTGGTAAATCGATATAAACCAATCCTGGAACTGCGCTCCAAGAAATTTTCCCTACTACTTTGTGCGTTAATTTTACATTTGATCCCAAAACTGTAATATCTTGAATTTTGTTATCAAGACCTTTTAACATCAATTGTCCCGAAGTTTTTCCGTGTACAAATAAGTAAAGTGTTTTTGAATCTTTAGAAAGCGTAGTTGGTCCGTAAAAATGTCCTAACGGAATTCCTGGAATAGTTCCAAAAATACCTTCACCATTTCTTCTGTTCCAATCTCCAAGTTCTTTCAATGTCGAAACAACTGTATCTGGATATGTTCCATCAGGTTTTGGTCCTATGTCAAGTAATAAATTTCCTCCGTTTGAAACTGCATCAACAAAAATAGTAATGATCTCGTAAGGCGTTTTCCAATTGTTATCGCTCACACGATATCCCCAGTTTTCATTCATAGTCATACATAATTCCCACCATTTGAATGCTGGACGCACAACTGGAAAGTTTTGTTCTGGAGTATCATAATCGCCATAACCCTGCAAACGTCCGTTAATGATTGTGTTTGGATTTCTATCTAACATCATTTTACGAGTTTTCTCAGCCTGCCATTCATCAGCACTATGTTCCCAATCACCGTCAAACCACCATAAATCTGGGTTGTACCAATCTGAAATTTCTTTAATTTGCCCTTGAAAGAATTTCTGAAAACGCTCCCAGCGAGCTGGTTCTTTTTTAATATCGTAACGTGCTTTATCCTTCAAGAAACCTGGATAATCGTTGTGTGTCCAATCGATTAATGAAAAATAAGCACCGCATTTAATGTCTCTTTTACGCAATTCTTCAAAGAATGGTTTAATCATATCTTTTTTGGCAGGAGTAGTTTTTACTGAACTCAACTTACCCAATTTAGTATCGTACATTGCCACACCATCGTGGTGTTTTGTTGTAATTACAGCGTACTTAGCACCTGAATCTTTGATCATATCAGCCCAAGCTGCAGGATCGTATTTACTCAAAGTGTAGCTTTTTTGCTGTTTCATATAATCTTCTACCGAAATTTTTCCATTGTGAAAACTCCAAGATTCAGAAACATCAGCAACCGAATAAATTCCTGCATGAATAAAAATTCCAAGCTTAGCATCTTCAAACCATTTCATTTTTTCGGCAATATCTTTTGCAGCAATTTTGTTCTGCGCACTGCCCGCAATAGATGTTCCTACGAACAAAGCGGTTAAGATTATCTTTTTAATCATCTCTATTTTTTATTATTTATTAAACTGTTTGTAATTAATTCTAACACATAGGAACATAGCTTTTGTACGTGTAAAAGAAGGCGTTTCACTTTTTTCGAACACACATAGCTCTAGCTATGTGAAAGAAATGAGTTTCTTTTTTTACAGTCTTTTTAAAACAAAATCTATGTTTCTATGTGTTTAATATCTTTTTTAACACACTCTACGGATTGTTTATTATTTAATTCTAATTGTTGTAGAAGCACCTTGTAATCCTGCACTTTCTGCTTTTACTGTAAATTGTCCTTTCTGCCCTTTTTTAGCTTTAACAATTACTAACACTTTTCCATTAAAAGCAGGTCTTTCTGTACTTTGAAATGGCACAAAACTAGTTGCATCACCATTATCTGTGGCTACAATTTCTCCAGCTCCTTCAATTGAAAATTTCACTAATGGATTTGAACGCGGAACTACTAAACCATTATTATCTGTAACATCAACCGTTACAAAAACCAGATCAACATCATCTGCAAGAACTTCTGTTCTATCTGCGGCCATTTTTAATTTTGCTTCAGTTCCAGTAGTTTTAACAATATCTGTAGCCCATACTTTACCGTTTTTATAACAAACCACTTTCAGCTCACCAGGTGTATAAACAACATCATCCCAAGTTAAACGGAAGTCTTTTCCAGTTTCCATTTTCTTTCTTCCAAGACTTTCTCCATTTAAGAATAATTCGCCTTCATTTCCAGAAGTATAAACGTGTACAGGAACAACTTTCCCAACTCTTTCACTCCAATTCCAATGAGGCAGAATGTGCGCAGTAGGAACGTCTGGTCTCCAATGTGATTTGTAGCTGTAATAGCGGTCTTTTGGAAATCCAGCCAAATCGATAATTCCAAAATAACTGCTTCTTGACGGCGGATTACTTTTTTGCAATTCTGCTAATTTTGCTTCCAGTTCCTTTTGTTTAGAAGGATCCGTTCTAAAATTCAACAAATTTGTTTCATCTGAATTGTATGGCGTTGGTTCTCCCAAATAATCAAAACCTGTCCAAACATATTCTCCTAATAAATGCGGATATTTTGCGTTGGTACGAAATTGTGTATCTGGCGAACATCCCCATCCTGGAAAAGCATCATCATAAGAGGAAATCTGCCAAGATTTTTTATCGAATTTATCATCAAAGAAATATTCTCCTCTTGAACTTACAGTTGAAGCAGTTTCACTTCCAAGCGTTGGTTTATTTGCATATCTCGGATCAACATCCCATTTTGGCTGCTGGTCAAAAAAGTAATTTACTCCCATAATGTCAAGTGCCATAGCTGCACCTGAACCTCTACCGCCGTCAGGATCATTGTAACCGTTAGAAATTGGGCGTGTTGGATCTTCTCTACGCATAATATCAGCCAGTTCTTTGGTTAATTTTACGTTTTGCTGATCTGGAACTTCGTTTCCAATTGACCAAATAAATACCGACGGATTGTTTCTGTCTCTGCGAACCAATGCCATTAAATCTCTCTCATGCCATTCGTCGAAAATTACATTGTAATCAAATTTCTTTTTTCCGATTCTCCAAGCGTCAAAAGCTTCATCCCAAACTAAGAATCCCATTTTATCAGCCAATTCTAACAATTCTGGAGCAGGTGGATTATGAGAAGTTCTTAATGAATTACAACCCATTTCTTTCAACATTACTAATTGTCTTTTTAATGCCGATGTATTGATAGCAGCTCCCAGCGCCCCTAAGTCATGATGGTTACAGGTTCCAAATATTTCAACTCTTTTACCATTTAATAAAAACCCGTTTCTTGGTGTAAATTCTATCGTTCTAATACCAAAAGGAGTGTTATAAGTATCAACTACTTTCCCATCAACGCTGATTTTAGTTTGCGCAACATAACGATTTGGCGTTTTTAAATCCCATAATTTAGGATTGTTCAAAACCGAATGTGTTTCGGCTTCTTCACTTCCTTTTGCCTTAATATCAAGTGTTGAAGTGATTAATGAACCTACTTTTGCTTTCAGGTTATCATTGATATCTATTTCGTACAAATCAGTTGTAACAACAGCTTTTACAGCTTTATTTGAAGCGTTTTGTACGTTTACCAATACTTTGATATCAGCCGCTTCTTTGGTAATATTAGGAGTTGTCACAAAAGTTCCCCAATGTGCAACATGCACTGGACTTGTTTTTACCAACCAGACATGACGATAAATTCCGGCACCTGGATACCAGCGAGAATCCCAATTTTCAGTATCTAAACGAACAGCTAGAATGTTCTCTTGACCAAATTTTAAAAACGGAGTCAAATTCATACGAAATGAATTATAACCAAACGGCCAAGTTCCTACATAATTTCCGTTTAAATAAATTTTAGCATTAGCCATTGCACCGTCAAAATCAACAAAAATTTGTTTTCCAGAATCTGAAGCAGGAACCGTAAAATGCTTACGATACCAGCCAATTCCTTTCCAAGGCAATTTTCCAGTTTCGCCTCTTAATTCAATTCTAAAAGGTCCTTTTATAGCCCAATCGTGCGGCAGATTTAATTTTTCCCAATTAGATTCGTTTAAAGAAACAGCTTCTAAATTTTTAGGTTCTTCTTTTACTAATCCATCCGCTAGAGATCCGTATCTTGAAAAAAGCCAATTGTCATCAAAAGACTGTGTATCCGTTGATCCCATTCTCTTTATGGCTGCTTGCTGCGAAAACACAGACGATCCCATGATTAAACAAAGCACTACTACTAGGCTTCTGCTTATCGAAAACATCTTTTTGTTCATGTTTGGTTTATTTAGTTATTCAGTTTTTTTGGTATTGTTAAGGCAATATTGTTTGCTTGCATATGCAAAAATTCTTGTTGTTAAAGCAAATTTGCTTCGCTACAAGGAACGGTCTAAATGTGTATATCCACCGTCAACATAAATAAGCTGCCCTGTTGTATGACTTGATTTATCAGACAATAAGAATACGGTCATATTTGCAATTTCTTCTGCAGTTGTCATTCTGTTTTCTAACGGAATTTTGGCTGTGATTTCTTTTAATTTTTGCTCTGGATTTTCAAGCGTATTAATCCATGTTTCGTATAATGGCGTATAACATTCAGCCACAATAACCGAGTTAACACGTATTCCATATTTTAATAATTCAACCGCCCATTCACGAGTCAAAGCATTACGACCGCCATTTGAAGCCGCGTAAGCCGATGTATTTCCCTGTCCAGTATCGGCAGTTTTTGAACCTATATTTACAATTGCCCCTTTTGTTTTTTTCAATTCCGGCAAAGCGTGCTGCGCAATCAAATAATAATGCGTTAGGTTTTTGTGAATTGAGGCAATAAACTTTTCATAATTACCGCTTTCTAAACCAACGCCATCATTTACACCTGCATTATTCACCAATCCATCAATGCGGCCGTATAAAGCAATAATTTGATCTATAGCCGTTTTACAAGCCTCTGGATTAGTTAATTCTGCTACTACAGACAAGGCTTTTCCGTTCTCCGCTTCTATTTGTCTTATAGCAGCTTGATTGTCGTCATCATCTCTTCCAATTATCACAGGAATAGCTCCCTCACCAGCCAGAACCTTGCAGATTCCTAGTCCAATTCCTTTTGCCCCGCCGGTTACGATAATTATTTTGTCTTTTAGATTAAGGTTCATTTATTCTTTATTTTGGTTAGTTAGGTAGTTAGTTTTTGTTGTTGTTTTTGCGAAACCCTTTAATCAGAATTTCAATTTAAACACATAGTTCCAATAGCTATCGGGATAGTTTTTGAGCTCTACACAAAAAAGCGTTTCACTTTTTAAAACGCATCCCGTCCCGACGGTTCGGGATAGGGACTATGTTTCTATGTGTTAAATATTTTCATCCGAGTCTTACATTATTTTTGTAACTGATAAAAGTTAATAGCGTTACTGCTCCAAAATTTATCTTGATCTGCTCTCGAAAACTTCGAAAAATAATCTTCAACAATATCGCAGGAAGACGAATACGAAGCCGCAAGCAAACTCACAGGCCAGTCACTGCCAAACATCAAGCGATCAATTCCAAATACTTCAGTAACTACATCTAAGCAATATGTAAAATCCTCACGCGTCCAATTACTCCAGTCAGCCTCAGTTACCAAACCTGAAACCTTACACATTACATTAGGAAATTTTGCAATTGCTCGAATTCCTTTCTCCCACTCGTTGAACTCTTTATTTTTGAAATCTGGTTTAGCCAAATGATCGATAACAAATTTTTGTTTTGGAAACTTCTCAACTAATTTTGCAGCATTCTCCAAATGTTTAGGAAAAATCAAAATATCATAAGTGAAATTGTGTTTTATCAATTTCGAAATTCCGTTTTGAAATTTTTCCTGAAGCATAAAATCAAGATCCGCTTCAGCTTGAACAATGTGTCTGAATCCCTTTAATTTTTCATACTGAGTATAATATTCTAAACGTTCATCAATCTTTTCAGCACATAAATCCACCCAGCCAACAACACCTTTTATAAAAACATTTTCTTTAGCAAGATCTAAAAGAAAACGTGTTTCCTCTTCACTTTGATCTGCCTGAACTGCCACACAGCCCTCGAACTGATTTTTTATCAATAAAGGTTCCAAATCTGAAGGCATAAAATCCTGCTGGATCACTTTCATATCGTCAGTAATCCAAGCGTCTTTTATAGGATGGTATTTCCAAAAATGCTGATGACTATCTATTTTCATGCAAATCGAATATTTTATCCATCAACATCCATTTTTCACCCTCTTTTGCCCAAGGCAGTGCTTTTTGATATTTCCACATCAATTCTTCCCATTTTTGCACTACAGGATTATTAGCATCCATTTCTCCTTTTCTTTCAAAAGTAAAAGTTTCATTCGCCTCAATAATCATAAACATCCTGTTGCCAACACAATAAATATCCAGATTCTCAATACCAGAATTGGTGATGCTTTCTGTAATTTCCGGCCAGATTTTTTCGTGATACTTTTTGTATTCTGCCATTAAAATCGGATCTTCAGTTAAATCTAATGCGAGACAATATTTTTGAGTTACCATATACTTTATTTAAAACTTTAGATAAAACATCTAAATTCATTTATTTTCAATTAAAAACAATTAAAATAAAACTACTTATTAAGCGCTTACTTTAATAACAATACCAGCTTGTTTTGCTAATTCTGCACGCTGCGATTTAGGAACCGAAACGCTGATTCCACCGCTTACTTTTTTATAACTTAACTTTGTTTTACTTCCTAAAAGCACAACATTTAATTTGCCTTTTAAATCATTCTTGATAATAATTTCAGAAGGGATTTCTTTTTCATTTGCTGATGGAAGATAAATTCCAAAAACTGTCTTTTCTCCTTTTGAAGTATAATACAAATTACCTTCCGAATAAGGGGCGATTGGTTTTGTAGCATAAATCGCCTCGCCGTTTACATCCAGCCATTTTCCAACTTCGGCTAATGCCTTTTGTACTTTAGGCTCAAAATCGCCTTTTCCGTCAGGACCAACACCAAGCAGTAAATTACCGCCTTTAGCCACAATTCCTGTTAGTAATTGAATTACTTCTGTTCCTGATTTATATTTATCATTTGGCACCCAGCCCCAATCATTGCCAAGTGTTACACAGCTTTCCCATGGAACCGCAATTGGTTTTTCGAGTACTTTGCGTTCAGGAGTTAGATAATCTTCATATTCACCCGGCACCCAGCGATCAACAACAATAAGTCCCGGCTGTTTTTTACGTGCCGTTTCGGCAATTAATTTCATATCGATATCTAAGTTCTGACGGTTCTTTTTTCCTTCAATTTGTTTTGCTGGACGAACCCAGCCTCCGTCAAGCCAAAGAATATCAACTTTACCATAATCTGTTGTTAATTCGTTTAACTGATTTTGGGTATATTTTACAAAGTTCTGCCATCTTTCAGGATGCGCTTTTATATCATAGTTTGGATTTCGATCTTTTGGCGGATAATACTTCCACCAAAAATCTTGTGAAGTCCAGTCTGGTTTCGAAAAATAAATTCCAACCGACAATCCCTCTTTTCTAGAAGCATCCAAAACATTTCTTAATACGTCTGGTTTTGCATTCTTAGCATTTGGCAAATTCGGATTTGTGATCTTAAAATCGGTAAATTTTGAATCGTACATACAAAATCCATCGTGGTGTTTTGATGTAAAAATCAAATATTTTGCACCGGCACTTTTAAACATTTTTGCCCATTTCTCCGAATCTAGATTTACAGGATTCAAGCTAAATCGTGCTCCGCGATAATCTGAAGCAAAAGAATCATAATCATCATAACCGTTACGGGTCACCCAATCTTCTGGAGCCAATCCCCACGATTCGCAAATTCCAAGCTGACTGTATAATCCCATATGAATAAGCACTCCAAACTTATAATCCTGCCATTTGGCCAAGTTTTCTTTTACAGCTTTATCCTTTGGAGCAATATAAGTATCTGCAGGTGTTTTTTCATTTTCCGGCATAATATCTCCTTGCGCCTGAGACAAAGTTCCTACGGCAAAACAACAAACGGATAATACTAGTTTTAATCTGCTTTTCATATTCTATAATTATATTTTTACCAATTGAGTGCAATTAATTTAACACATAAAAACATAGACTCTAATTCTTTAAAAAAGGCGTTTCACATAATCAAAATACACAGAATACACCTATGTAAAAAAAATGTGTTTCTCTTTGTACTTCTTCTTATATATATAAATCTATCCTGACAGTTATCCAGACTATGTGTTAAAATAAAAAGCTGCATCCAAACGAATTATACCTCTTTCTAAACTTATACCTTATTATAAAACAGAGTGTCTTTCTTTGAAGCAAAAACTAACTTATTTACTAAATCGTTTTATATATTTTGACACTCTTTTTTGATGCAATCTCAAAAAAATAAAATTATCGTATTATTAAGTCTTATATTACTCCAAAATTATCATTAATTAAGCATTTATTATCTTTACAATTAATTTCATAAAAAAAGAAAGAAAAAATAATGCAATCAAGATTTTTTTAGCCTTTTAAAAGAATATTTGCTTTTTATTCTTTATAAATTCAAACTGTTTGTTTCTATTTTCTTGCAGAAATAAAACAGCTTTAATAAAAAAGAATGCATTTACCTTTTTCTTTTTAAGAACTAGATAAATTTTGCCCGTATTTACAAATTGTAGAATCTTAAAACTAGACTAATGCCTTTTTTCTATATTCCTTTGGCGTTGTACCAATTAATTTTTTAAACAGCTTATTGAAGTTTGAAGCTGTTTTATAACCGCACTCATAGGCAATTTCAGAAACGCCTAAATCTGTTTCGATTAAATATTTGCAAGCATTAGAAACTCGAATTTCATTAAGATATTCTACAAAAGGTTTTTTAGTTTTAGCCTTAAACATTCTACAAAACGATGTAGGCGTTAAATTGGCAATTTTAGAAATTTCGTCGAGTGATATTTCTTCTTTAAAATTCGATTTTACGTATTTAAAAACCTCCGCCAGGCGGTCATTTTTATTATCATCGCTTACCGAAACATACGAACTGTCATTGATAAATCTTAAATCTTTACTTTTTGACAAAAGAAAAATAATCTCGATTAGTCCCATAACCACTTCAAAGCCTTTTTTCTTAAGCAGTTTCTCTAACTTTTTAGAAACAACAGCGTTTGTTTGTCCAGTAATTGAAACTCCTTTTATTGCTTGCGAAAAAAACTTCTTAATTTCCTGCGCTTCGGGAAGTTCATAAAAAGACGTTCCAAAAAGATCTCTACTAAAATAGATTACAATCGCTTTCGCCTTTAAACTATTAATTCCTTTATAGAAAATTTCATCATTAAGCCAAACGTGCGGAATATCATCTCCCAAAAAAACCATATCGCCAGATTCAAACGATTCAACAGAATTTCCGATAATTCTTTTCCCGTGGCTTTCTAAAATATATACCAACTCAAATTCTGGATGTGAATGAAAAGGTGACTGAAAAAAAGATTCTTCACGCGAGAATACAGACAGCGATGTATTGGTATAAGAAGCAATGTTAGTCTTTACAATTTTCATTTTCAGAATAGTAATGATAATTAATAATTAAATAAGGATAAAATCGAATTAATCACTTATTTTTTTTAGATATAATTTTAAATTTCCCAAAAAACAAAAATAATAAAAAATTCATACGAGAATACTAAATCGATTTACTAAGTTTGAAAAATATAAAAATTAAAGATGAAAATGAGTAATTAATTTTCATTTATTACAAAAAAACAGCACTATTTTTTCTATGCTTTACCTTGATCTATTGGCAGATTATGCAAATAATCAAAGATAAAATAGAGGTGATTATATAAAAAAAATGGAGTTAATAATTAGGCAGAGATTTCTCAAAAACACAAAAAAAACTAAAAAAATAAATTAAAGAAAGGCTTTCTTTTAAAACAAAACCTTTCATTAATACCATACAATTCATCGTTTTTTACTCCTCAAATTTAATTTTTTAGGTAAAATTTCTTTTGAAGTGATTTTGGAGTAAAATTGAAAAAACTAAAACTAAAAAAAATGAAAAAAGCCCTCGTGATTTTCCTTATTGGTTTGAGTGCAAACGCTGTCGCACAAACCAAAACTACTGGTAACGTTGTTGAATATTTTGGAAAAGAAAAAATTGTTACAACCGCTGAGGGGAACGTTCTATATAATTTCAGTACTGGTTTTACGCTTCCCGCTGATAAAAAATCAGGAACACTTTTTAACGGACAAGATCCTGTAGCTTGGCAGTATTCGGTTGGAAAATTTGTAAATCCGAACAAACAAAAAGGAGATTGGCAGCCTATTAAAGTTGATTCTTCCGGCGTTTTTAGCGGCAAGGATATGAGATCGGCATTTTTATTTACGGAATATAATTCTCCAAAAGAACAAATCGTACTGCTCGAAACAACCGGCGGCACGCGTACTTATATAAATGGTTTCCCGCATGAAGGTGATCATTACGATTTTGGTTATACATTGATTCCGTTTAAACTTCGTAAAGGCATAAATGAATTTGTGTACACAAAAGGTCGATTTGGACGCGTGAAATCAAAACTTGTAGTACCTTCAAAAAGCATACAATTTACCAAACGTGACTTAACTCTTCCGGATGTTATTAATGGTGAAAATGACGAAAAATGGGCTTCTGTACGTGTTATAAATGCAACGGAAAAAGAGTTAAAAAACCTTGTTATCAAAGCAAAATTATCAAGCGGCGAAACTGCAAATTATGCAACAGATGCTATTATGCCTTTGTTTGTTAGAAAAGTCAAGTTTAAAGTTCCTGCCGCAAAAGCCAATTTTACGGGCGAATTAAAAATCGAATTAACACTTACAGATAAAAGCGGAAAAGTAATCGATAAAACCGAATTCCCGATTCAACAGCGATCTGCAACGGTGCACCATGAGCGTACTTTTGTAAGTAAGGTCGACAACAGCGTACAATATTACAGTATCGCTCCTGCACTAGAAAGCGGTCCAAAAGCTTTAATACTTTCGGTTCATGGCGCTTCTGTTGAAGCTAGAAATCAAGCAAGAGCTTACAAACAAAAAGACTGGGCGCATATTGTTGCTGCAACAAACCGTCGTCCGTTTGGTTTTAACTGGGAAGATTGGGGAAGAATCGATGCAATGGAAGTTTTGGCCGAAGCTAAAAAAGTATTCAATACTATTCCAGCTCAAACTTACTTAACAGGTCACTCAATGGGTGGTCACGGAACTTGGTTTCTAGGAACTACATATCCAAGTAAATTTGCCGCAATTGCGCCTTGTGCTTCTTATCCTGATATCGCAACTTATGGTTTTGATAAAGGCGATGAAATGCATGATATGTTTAAAGCATATGAACCTATCAAACGTTCTGCTAACTCAGGTCGCGTTAGAAGTCTTGTTCAAAACTTAAAACAATCTGGTGTTTATATGCTGCATGGCGATGCCGATTCGACTGTTCCGATTTCGCAAGTGCGAGAAATGCGAGAAATTCTAGGAACTTTCCATCCCAACTTTTGTTATTATGAATATCCAGGCGGAGAACACTGGTATGGAGATCATTCTGTAGATTGGTTCCCTATTTTCGAGTTTTTCAAACGTCAAACAATTCCAGCAAATAAAGAAGTTAAAGAAATTGATTTTCATACCGCTTCTCCTGCTGTTTCTTCGACTGATTATTGGATAAAACTGCAACAGCAGATTCTTCCGTTTGATTTTTCTAATATTAATGCAAAAATAGAAAAAGATCAAATTGCGATTAAAACGAAAAATGTTTCTATAATGGAACTTGACTTGGTTTCGTTAGATTTAAAAGGTGAAATCACAATCAACATCAACGATCAAATCTTAAAAGCAGCAACTGACAAGAAAGCAATTCTGGCTTTAAAAGATGAGAAATGGTCTTTGATTAACGAAATCAATACGAATCAAAAATATGGTGATCGTCAAGGCGGTTTCAAATTTGCTTTTAATAACAATGTGGTTTTTGTTTATGCTACAGGCGGATCAGCTTCTGAACGCGAATGGTACTTAAACAGAGCTCGTTTTGATGCCGAAACTTTTTATTATAGAGGAAACGGAAGTATTGATGTGATTGCCGACCGCGAGTTTTCATTGGATAAATACAAAGATAGAAACGTAATTATTTATGGTAATGCTTCTAATAATAGCGCTTGGAAATTAGTACTAAAAAACGCTCCTATTCAAATTGACAATCAGCAGGTAAAAATAGGCAGTAAAGTATTGAAAGGATCCGATTTAGCTGCTTATTTTGTGGTACCTAGAAATGACAGTAAAACTGCTATGATCGGTGTTGTGGCTGGAACTTCAGAAAAAGGAATGAAAGCAACTTGGGCAAATAATTATATTTCTGGAATTACTGGTTTTCCTGATGTAATGATCTTTAAAACTGATTTACTTTTGAATGGTTTACCTAATATGAAAGTAAGCGGTTTCTTCGACAATGACTGGTCTGCGAAAACGCTTGAATTTTTTCAAAAATAAACAGCAAACAGCAATTTAAAAACCGCAAAATCATGATTTTAGACTCAAAAAAGAAAGACTGGTATTTATTTACTAATACGATTTAGTATTTCGACAAAAAACAATTACTTTTAACGAAAAATTAAAGAATACAAAACAAACGGTAATCGTTTAACACAGAATAAACAACCTTTTGGCAACCCTGTTAATTAGTTTGCAATGCATGAACTGCAAATTAGTATTCAAAAAAAGAATAAACAATTTCTAGGATGCCAATACTTTTTGAGTATAAAAACTAAAACGAAAAATAACATAGAACAAAACTAAAAAAATGGAAAAAAGATTTGCAATAGCGATGGATGTCGGCGGTTCACATATTACTTCTGCAGTTGTTGATCTTAATGAGATGAAAGTTTTTAAAGAATCCCTTTTTAAGGTTTCTTTTGATTCAAATCTGCCTACCAATGAAGTAATGGATTTCTGGGAAAATGCCATTCGTGCAGTTTTAGAAAAACCACAACTAGAGAATTTATCTGGAATAGCCATGGCAATTCCTGGTCCGTTTGATTATGAAGAAGGAACCTGCTGGATTAAAGACCAAGATAAATATGAAAACTTTTATGGTCTAAATATAAAAGACCTTTTGAGAGAACGTTTTGATTTTGATCAAAACCTTCCTATTGTTTTTGAAAATGATGCTAAAAGCTTTGGCAAAGGAGAAGTTTACAAAAACATGGAAAACCTGCCTAAAAATGTTATGGCAGTTACTTTAGGAACTGGTCTTGGTGCCTGTTTTATAAAAAAAGGAAAAATTGTAAGCACTGGTCAAAAAGTACCGCCAAATGGAGAAATATGGAATCTTGCTTATAAAAACGGAATGGCGGAAGATGCTGTTTCTTTAAGAGCATTACTTTCCGGCTATCATAATTTGACCGGTGTACATGTTAATAGCGGATTGGACTTGTATCTTTTGGCTGTTGATGGAGATCAAAAAGCGATTCAGGCTTTTACTGAATTTGGTGAGGATCTTGCCGAAATTATAATTCCGTGGTTGAAAAGTTTTAACGTTAGTATGTTGGTTATTGGAGGGAAAATTGCAAATGCAGGAGACTTGTTTTTAAATGTTCTTAGAGAAAAATTAGAAGAATCAGGAATTGAAATTGAACTGGTTATTTCGACAGATAATGAAACTACCGCTTTATTAGGAGCTGCAAGCTTACTTTATGAAGCTTAAAAATAAACCCATTTCTGATTTTCAACAATCAGATTCAAAAAATAGATAATAATGACAAATCGTAGAAATTTTCTAAAAAAAACGGCAATGGCATCTGCGGCTGTTGCATTTGGTTCTTTTGCTGGAAGAGCGGGAGAACTTGAGGAACAAAATGAAGTTACTGACGGAAAAGTAAGAAAGCCAATTGTGCTTTCGACTTGGCGTTTTGGTCTGCAGGCCAATGAAGCTGCTTGGGAAGTGTTGAAAAAAGGAGGACGCGCTTTAGATGCCGTAGAAGCAGGTGTAAAAGTTCCTGAAGCTGATCCAAAAGAAAGAAGTGTTGGTTACGGCGGAAGACCTGATCGTGACGGACGTGTAACTCTCGATGCTTGTATTATGGATGAAATGTCTAATATTGGCTCTGTGGGTTGTCTTGAGTATATAAAACATCCTATTTCTGTTGCTCGTGCTGTGATGGAAAAAACACCTCACGTTATGCTTGTTGGCGATGGAGCGCTTCAATTTGCATTGTCTCAAGGTTTCCCTAAAGAAAATTTATTACTTCCAGATTCAGAACGTGAATGGAAAGAATGGTTAAAAACATCCGAATATAAACCAATTGCAAATATCGAAAATCACGATACTATTGGTATGATTGCACTCGATGCAGCAGGAAATCTTTCAGGTGCCTGCACGACAAGCGGTATGGCATTTAAAATGCACGGACGTTTAGGCGACTCTCCTATTATTGGTGCTGGTTTATATGTCGATAATGAAATTGGTGCCGCAACAGCAACTGGTCATGGCGAAGAAGTAATTAGAATTTCAGGCTGCCACTTGGTTGTTGAATTAATGCGCCAAGGAAGATCACCACAAAAAGCTTGTGAAGAAGCTGTTTCAAGAGTTGTAAAATTGATGAAAAACCGAAATAAAAATCTAAAAGATATTCAGGTTGGTTTTATTGCCTTGAATAAAAAAGGAGATTACGGTTCATACTGCGTTCAAAGCGGTTTTAACTACGCCGTTTATGACGAAACCGGGAATCGCTTAATCGATCCTGATTTTTATCTTAAATAACATACTACTTGTTATTGATTCGTTTCTAAGTATCTCTTCTGCATACTATAAATTTCTTCAACACATAGTCCCGAAACTTCAGAACTATGTGTTGAAATTAATAACATCCAACGAGTATTAAATAAAAAGCTATCTAACCAAATATAGATAAAACAAACAACCACAATGAAAAATAAATTCCAGTTATTATTTACAGCATTAGTCTGTGCCAGCGCTTTTTCTCTGCATGCCCAAGGTGATTTCAGTATGGAAGCAAACAAATCTGAAGAAGCAGGTTATATTGCACCAAAAGATCCATTGGTAAAAGCCAATCTTGACAAATGGCAGGGTTACAAATTTGGTGTATTAATCCACATGGGACTTTACACTCAGTTAGGAACGGTTGAATCTTGGGGATTAGCTCCAGAAGACTGGGTAACTAGAGATGGTTACAACGATTACTACAAATATGCAACTGATTATAGAAACACAAAATACAAACTGAATCCTACGAATCTAAATTCAGAAAAGTGGGCTAAAATGTTCAAGAATGCCGGGGCAAAATATATGATATTTACCTCCAAACATCATGATGGATTTTGTATGTATGATTCGAAATTTACTGATTTTAAAATCACAAATCCAGAATTGCCTTATAGCAAAAACGCAAAAGCCGATGTGCTGAAAGATGTTTTAGATGCTTCAAGAAAAGAAGGTTTGGCTGTTGGTGTTTATTTCTCTAAGCCTGACTGGACAACTGAAACTTTTTGGTGGCCTTATTATCCGCCAAAAGACAGAAACCCAACTTATGACATTACTAAATTTCCAGAAAGATGGAAAAGTTATGTACAATACACCCAAAATCAGCTGAACGAATTGACCACAAATTATGGTAAAGTTGATATACTATGGCTTGACGGCTGCTGGGTTCGACCGCTTTCAACTATAAATAAAAAAGTAGAAGAGTTTTGCAAATATCCTTATGATATGGATATTGATATGAAACTAGTCTCAGAAACAGCCCGCAAGAAACAACCGGGAATGTTAGTGGTAGACCGCTGGGTTCCGAGTGAATATGAAAACTATTTAACGCCCGAACAAAAAACACCTGAAAAACCATTAAGCGTGCCTTGGGAAAGCTGTATTACACTTGGCGGAGCTTGGGGATGGGTGCCAAATGATCATTATAAATCTTCAAAAGAAGTAGTTCAATTAATGACGAGCATTGTTGTTAAAGGCGGAAATTTATTATTAGGCGTTGGTCCAGATGCCAAAGGAGAATTTGATCCAAAAATTGAAACTACTTTAGCTAATGTTGGAAAATGGTTAACTGCAAACGGCGAAGCTATTTACGATACTAAACCTGTTGCACCTTACCTAGATGGAAAAGTTGGATATACGCAAAAAGGAAATGCTGTTTACGGTATTTATATGCCAGCAAAAGAGGAAAAAGAACTGCCAGCATCAATCACTATTAAAACGGATAAAAAAGGCGGTTTAAAAGTCTCTTTATTGGGTTCTAAACAAAAACTGACTGGTAAAAAAGTAAACGGCGGTATTGAAGTTACAATTCCGCAAGAACTTAGAACTTCTTTAGCAGCACAAGAAGCTGTTGTAATTAAAGTGATTTAACAGCTAAACATATAAATACTTATAATTCATTATAATTTTATTTAACACATAGAAACATAGATATTAGGTTTCGACCAAAGAATACAAAAAAGAAACACGTTTCTCCCATATAGATGCCTATATGTCATTTAAATTACCGAAATGCATTTTTTTAAAGTAACAAATCTATCCCGAAGCATCGGGACCATGTGTTAAAAACAATAACGCCCAATGGGTTAAATTTATTAAATTCTAAAGATGAAAAAACAATTAATAACAATTTTGGGATGTCTTGCCTTTTTATCTGTGACAGCTCAAAAAGTAAGTGCTCCAGCACCTTACGGCGCGCTGCCAAGCGAACCGCAACTGCGCTGGCATGAAATAGAACAATATGTTTTAGTCCATTTTACACCCACAACTTTCCAAAATAAAGAATGGGGTTATGGAGACGCTGATCCTAAAATATTTAATCCAACAAAATTTGATGCCAGTCAAATTGTAAACGCAGCAAAATCTGGTGGTTTTAAGGGCGTTATTTTTGTGGCTAAACATCATGATGGATTTTGTTTATGGCCGACAAAAACAACTGCTTACAACATTAGTGCAAGTCCGTTTCGTAATGGAAAAGGCGACATGGTAAAAGAATTTGAAACGGCAACACGTAATGCAGGAATGAAATTCGGACTTTATTGCTCGCCTTGGGACAGAAATAATGAAGATTATGGAAAACCTGAGTATGTTACTAAATACCGAAATCAGTTAAGAGAATTATACACGAACTACGGTAAGTTATTCATCACTTGGTTCGATGGTGCAAATGGCGGCGACGGTTATTACGGAGGCAAAAAAGAAAGCCGAAGTATCGACCGTGCTACTTATTATGATTGGGATAAAACATGGGCGATTTCTAAAGAATTGCAGCCAGAAGCTGTTATCTTCTCTGATAACGGCGAAGTACGCTGGGTAGGAAACGAAAGAGGTTTTGCAGATGAAACTTCATGGGCCACTTTTACTCCAGAACCAATAGCTGGAAAAACAGTGGCTGTTCCTGGAGAAACTAATTACGAGAAAGCACCAACTGGAACTCGAAATGGTAAGTATTGGAAACCTGCTGAGTGTGATGTACCGCTTAGGAATGGCTGGTTTTATCATGCTAACGAAGATAATCACGTAAAATCAGTTTCGGAGTTGTTTGAGATTTATTGTAAATCTGTAGGTCGTGGTGCTGGTATGGATATTGGTCTTGCGCCAACTACAGAAGGCATATTGCATCCAAATGATGTTAAAGCATTAAAAGATTTTGGAGATTTCTTAAAGCAGACATTTTCTAATAACCTTGCACAATCTGCTGTAGTTACTCCTTCGGAAATTCGAGGTGACAATCAAATATTTTACGGACCTAAAAATCTTACTGATAACGATCGTTATTCGTATTGGGCTACAAGTGATGATGTAAAAAAAGCTTCTGTAATTTTAGAATGGGATAAAGAACAAACTTTTAATATCATTCGTCTAAGAGAAAATATTAAACTTGGACAACGTATTGAAAAAATCGAAATTGACGCTTTTGTCAATGGAAAATGGAAAAAAATAAGCGAAGCTACAAGTATTGGTGCTAACAGACTGGTGCGTTTACCTAATTATATCTCAACTTTAAAATTGAGAATTCGCATTGTAGAATCTCCTGTTTGCATTACTTTAAGTGATATTGGTGTATTTAAAGAACCTGAACAGCTGGCTGTACCAAAAATTAAAAGAAGCAGAGACGGAATGGTTTCGATTGCAACAGAATCTGCTGTACACCAAATTCATTATACAACTGACGGAACTGAACCTACTATGCATTCACCAATTTATAAAGAAGCTTTTCCGTTTTTAACTTCTGGCGATATTAAAGCCAAATCTTTCGGAATAGATATGAAATCTGGTGAAACTGCAATTCAATCCTTTAATGTTTGTAAAAAGGACTGGAAAATAGTTACAGCTTCTTTCGAAAATGAACAAACATCAAATGCTATTGATGAAAATGCAGAAACTATTTGGAGTACCGCAGACAACACATCGTTAATGCCTCTGCCGCAATTCATAGTTATTGATATGGGACAAGAATTGGAAATCAAATCTTTATCGTATTTACCTCGCCAAAACGGAACTGGCGGAATTGTGAAAGATTACCAATGGCAACTAAGCAGCGACAATACAAATTGGACTACCATTGCTGAAGGTGAATTTGCTAATATCAAAAGCAATCTTGTTGAGCAAAACATTACTTTAAAAGCATCAGCCAAAGCCAGATATATTAAATTTACAGGAAAAACAACTGTAGACGGCAGATATATTACTGTTGCTGAAATTGGTGTAAAAACGAAATAATCCAGTTTTCTTTTACATAAATTAATAGAACCAAAAAAGGACTTTCAAAATTGAAAGTCCTTTTTTTTAATTGTAATTACATTTCCTGAATTGGCTCCAGCTTTAGCTGGAGTTTATATAAAATCAACCAGAAAGGCTTTAGCCAAAATGCGTGATTTGGCTAAAGCCTTATTTTTATGATATTAAGCAACTCCAGCTAAAGCCGGAGGCTATTCAATTAATTTAATACTCAAAAAAGCCTCTCTTAATGACATTGGGCTTCGAGATTATGCTACCTGAAAGAAACATGTTTTTGTCTTCTTTTTATACATAATCCTATTCGAGATTGGAACGGTATTTCTATGTCTTAGATTGCTTTTCTAACAATTACACTCAATGGGTTAATTAAACTTTTTATTCCTCTTATTCCTGAATTACTTTTAATGTTGTTCCGTTTACAAAATCATCGTGATTCATAAAAAAGCTATTTAATGTTTTTCCGTTTAACTGAATTTCTTTGATTTTTCCATCTGTATTCATTACCCTTTCAATTACAACATTATCTTTTTTATAATACCTTGAATCTAGTTTAATTGTTACTTTATCAAACATTGGTGTTGTAATAGTGTAAATTGGATCTCCTGGTGATATTGGATAAATTCCCATCATAGAATAAACCAGCCAAGCTGACATAGTTCCTGTATCGTCATTTCCAGGTAATCCTTTTGGTTCATTTTTAAAATATTCTCTGACCAATTTCTTAACCATTTCCTGACTCTTCCACTCCTCACCTTTTACATAGTTAAACAAATAAGGATATGCGATATCTGGTTCGTTTGCCATATCAAATTGCTTTATGTCAAACACTTTTTGCAATTGTTCCGAAAAAACTTTATCTCCGCCCATTAATTTAATAAGTCCCCTTATATCATGCGGCACCATAAAAGCATATTGCCACGCGTTACCTTCTATGAAGCCAACATTTTCCTGAAAATTAGCTCCTGCGTTAGGATCAAAAGGTTCGTACCATTTTCCGTCTGGTGTTCTTGGTCGAAGTAATTTTAAGTCTTTATCATATAACTTTTGGTACGATAATGATCGTTTATAAAAACGCTTATAATCTTCTTTTTCTCCTAAAGCTTTTGCCATAAGTGCAATCGCATAATCTGAAACATTATATTCTTCTGTTGTAGAAACTGATCCATGATAATTTGTAGACAAATATCCTTTTTGAATGTATTCTTTAAGCCCAGGTCGCAGCGGATTTTCTTCAATTTGATCTGCTCCTTTCAGCATGGCGTGATATGCTTTGTAAATATCAAAATCCTGAATACCTTTTAAACAAGCATCTGCTATAACAATACTAGCTGGATCTCCAACCATTGTAAATGTTTCTGTCGAGTTTAATTCCCATTTAGGCAGCCATCCATTTTCATCATACATCTGCAGCATGCTCTTTATCATATCAGATTGCTGTTTTGGATAAACTAATGAAGTTAACGGATGCATATTTCGATAGGTATCCCATAACGAAAACACTGTATAACGTGTATCATTGGTTCTTCCAACCTTTGTTCTTTTTATTTTGGGATACTCGCCATTAATATCATTTAATGTATTTGGATGAATTAAAGTATGATATAATGCGCTGTAAAAAATAACTTTATCCTGATACGAACCGCCTTCTACCAAAATTTTAGAAAGTTCTTCGTTCCAATCGTTAAATGTTTCTTTATAAACATCATCAAATGATTTATACGCTGTTTCTTTTTCCAGATTCTCGCGGGCATTTGCAACACTTACATAAGAAATTCCAATTTTAACTTCGACTGTTTCAGTTTTGTCAAAATTATACGAAAAATAAGTTCCAATGCTGTCTCCAACAACGGTCTTAACTGTATTTTTCATTATTCGGGTTTTACCATTATATCCCATCCATTGCGCTTCGACACCTTTGTATTTTGTTGTATTTTTCCAAACACCAAAATGGTCTGCTGGCTTAGAAAATTTAGCTACGAAATAAACCGGATAAGCATCTTCAGGACTATTATAACAAAATGATCCAACAGAACGCATTCCTTCAATTTCTGTCGATGAAACTACTTTGACCATTGCACCTTCTTCATTTGTCAATCCTAAACCTAGATTCAACAAAATATTAGATTGCCCTTTTGGGAAAGTGAATTTGCTTACTCCCACTCTTTTTGAAGCCGTAAATTCCCCCTTAACATTATATTTGTCTAAGTTTACACTATAGTATGCTGTTTTCGCCACTTCTTTAGAATACGTTGAACCGTATTTTAAATGATTGGTTTCTACTGCTCCTGTTGTTGGCATTAACATAATAACACCCAAATCTGGACAGCCTACACCACTTAAGTTTACTTGACTAAATCCTGTTAAAAATGTATTCTCATTTACATAAGGATTCGACAACCATTGACTGTCCTTTTCTAACGGATTTTGAGATCCTGCCACATTAAACGGGCTGATACTAGCCATTCCTCTTGGCGCAATAGGCCCAGGAAAAGTAGCTCCATAATTGGAAGTTCCAATAAGCGGATTTACAAAATCTGCAGGTTGCTGTGCAAAAGTATTTATGCTAAAAAACAGCATACTAAAAAAGCATGCTGCTTGTGTTATTCTCTTTTTTCTTAAAAACATATTCTTATTTGTTAATCGCTTCAATCTTTAAAGTCCACGCTTCTTTACACGGTAAATTAGTACTTAAACTTTCTGGAATTGCAACTTTAAATCCGTCCGCTAATTTCGTCCATTTTAATGGTTTATTAAAACCTAACATCGAGATTTTTGTACCTTTTTTTGGATTTATAGATTTTACAACAACTTCTGAAGGAATTTTCTGTTCTCCTTCTTTGGCTAAATAAAACAAGAAAACGTTTCCGGCTTTATTTTGTGTCATGCAAATATTATCTTCTTTATAAGGTGCGATAGGTTTTGTATCATAAATTGCAGAGCTGTTAACTTTCATCCAGTCTCCAAAAGAAGCTAACAAATCATAAGCGCCCTGCTGCCATTCTCCTTCTGGACTTGGAGCAACATTCAACAATAAATTCCCGCCTTTTGCAACGACATCAATAAGCATATGAATTCCTTGTCTGCCTGTCATATATTTTGCATCAGGCGTGTATGACCATCCGCCGCCAGAAGTAATACAAGATTCCCAAGGATAAGGAAGTGTTTTTTCAGGAACACGATTTTCAGGTGTTAAGTAGTTTTGATTTTTGCCGTGAACAGCTCTGTCAACCACTATTAAACCAGGCTGTTTCTGACGCGCTTTTACAACCAATTCATCCATTTTAACATCTTGGCTTACCACTCTATGTTTTATAAATCCGTTTTTAGAAGTGTTTTCTAAAAACTTTGATTTATAATATTCATTTATACTTTTCTGATCTCCTTTTTCTACCCAGCCGCCATCAAGCCATAAAATATCAACTTTTCCATAATTGGTTAAAATTTCTAAAATTTGATTATGGGTGAAATCAACATATTTCTGCCATTTTTCAGGATATAACGCTGGATCATAATTTACGTTTCTGTCAAATGGAGGAAAATAAGGATCCCAGTAGTTTTCGTTGTGCCAGTCCGGCTTAGAGAAATAGGCTCCTGTAGAAATACTTTCATTTCTAAAAGCATTAAAAACCTCTTTCAAAATATCCGCTTTTGGGTTACTGCTGAAAGCGCATTCTTTATCAGTTACTTTATAATCAGTATATTTAGAATCATACATCGAAAATCCGTCATGATGTTTCGTGGTAAAAACCATGTATTTCATTCCCGCTCCTTTTGCTGCTTTTGCCCATTTTACAGGATCAAACTTTGTTGGATTAAAGGTTTTCTTTAAACCTTCGTATTCTTTTACATATTGACTGTAATTACCCGGATTGCTTCCTTTTTTACGTTCACACCATCCATAATCTTCAGGACAAATTGACCATGATTCTACAATTCCCCATTGACTATATGTTCCCCAGTGCATCAACAATCCAAACTTTTTACCTTGCCATTGCTCTAGATTTTTTAAAACTAATGGATCTGTTTCCGGCACGTAACGTTCGTCTTCATAAATAGCCTGAGAGAACATTTGTACAGAAAATAATACTGCGATTAATACTATTACTTTTTTCATCTTTGGTTTGTTTTTTTTTGGTTTGGTTTTACTGCAAAAATTTGAACTTAGATTGCAAGGAACTTTAGTTTTACACTAAATAACCACGATCATTGTCATTTCGACGAAGGAGAAATCTTAGAAAGAAACTCCACAATCAAAAGCGACAATCTTTGTAGAGCTACTCGCGAAGATTTCTCCTTCGTCGAAATGACAAAAATGCGCAAACTAACTTCAATCTTAAGCTTTTATCAAAGTTCCTTACATCTTTGGTTTAAAACTTTGACATAGTTTATTTCTTATTATTTAATTCACTAGAATTTCATCAACAAACAACCAAGAACTTTCGCCTCTTGGACTTTTCTTTAAATTTGACGCAATTATTTTTATGAATCGAACATTGGTTTTTTCAAAATTGATTTTAAAATCTTTTAACTCTGAAGTAGGATTAGAGGCATAAGGACGCGATACTTTACCTGCTTCTTTGTATTTGATGCCATCGTTTGAAACTAAAACTTTTACTTGTACTGGAAAAAAGATACCTGCACCTTGACTTTCTAAAGTTCCAATAATCACTTCTTGTACACTTTCCTGCTTCTCTAGATCAATAACAAGTTCCATGTCGTTAACAAGCCAAGCCTGCCATTGTCCATCATGAAAATTCTTAGATCCGCGAATTGTATTTACCATTGTAAAAGGACCGTCACCTTTATAACTGTTGTTAAATGGTGTTAAGTAATTGACTTTATGCGCTACTGCTTTGTGGAATACAATAGTGTCTATAAAGGTTTTTCCAACCGGTTTGTCATTCTGAAATAAAGAAGCTTTTAAAACTGTTGTTTGATTAAACTGAATTGGATTTGTATATTTCAGAGCGTTTATATCCAACGTTTTATTACCTAATACATATCGAATATCTGGATTTGGAAATTCATTTTTTAAAGTCACATTAATTTGTTTCTTCACTATATCTGCACTTGAAACTGCTGTAACTAAATAAGCACTTTTTGCATAATTGATTCCCAAATAATCGTATCGTTTTAATAACGGTGCTAGTCTGGTTGTAAAGTCATTCCAATTACGACTTTCTTTAGAACTCCATAAAACTTCGGATAAAGCAGCTAATCTTGGAAAAATCATATACTCCGAGTCTTTTGGTGCCGAAAGGAATTCGGCCCATAAATTAGCTTGCCCGCCCAAAACATGTGCCGCTTCTTGCGGTGTCATTCCAGATACAACAGGATCAAACTCGTAAACTTTATTTAAAGGATTGTAAGCATCAAAAGCTAATGGTTCTTCATTTTGAGGACCTTGGTAGAAATTAAAATAACAAGGAGATTCTGGAGTCATAATAACATCATGACCTTGCTGTGCTGCTTCTGTTCCTCCTTTAGTTCCTCTCCAGCTCATTACTGTAGCTTCTGGAGCTAATCCGCCTTCTAAAATTTCATCCCAGCCAATAAGTTTTTTGCCTTTAGAATTGATGTATTTCTCCATTCTTTTTACAAAATAACTTTGCAGTTCATGAACATTTTTTAAGCCGTGTTCTTTCATTCTTTTTTGGCAATGCGGACATTTTTCCCAATTTGTTTTTGTTGCCTCATCACCGCCGATATGAATATATTTTGAAGGGAATATTGTAATTACTTCATCAATTACGTTCTGAAGAAACTCAAATGTAGATTCTTTTCCTGCACAGTAAATATCCGTTATAGGCCATAATCCACCAGACGGCACTCCAATACGCTGATCAAAACAAGCCAATTCTGGGTACGCAGCAATTGCACTGCTTACGTGTGCCGGCATTTCGATTTCTGGAACAACTTCTACATTTTTTGCAGCAGCATATTTTACGATTTCTTTTAATTCTTCTTGTGTTAAAAATCCGCCGTAAGTACCTTTTTGGTCAGGGTTTGTAAGCAATCTTGCATTCCATGCTAAATTTTCCTGATCGACTCTCCACGAACCAACTTCTGTTAGTTTTGGGTATTTTTTAATTTCAATTCTCCAGCCTTGATCGTCTACTAAATGCAAATGTAAAACGTTCATTTTGTGCATTGCCAAACGATCGATTGTTGCCAGAATATAATTTTTATCAAAGAAATGACGTGATAAATCCAACATTAATCCTCTCCATTGAAAACGAGGTTCGTCAGTAATCGTTACATTCGGAATTTCCCATTTTACAAGAGTTACAGCATTTTTACTTTCGATTGCAGTTGGAAGTAATTGTCTAATCGTTTCTAATCCGTAGATAAAACCTGCGTTACCTTTTGCTGTAACAGTAATTGTATTGTTATTGATTTCTAATTTATAGGCTTCGTTATGAAGGTTTGAATCAACTTTAAACTGTATGTAATTGTTCTTTGGTGCTTTTGTTCCAATAATTGGGCGCCAGCCAGCTGCAGCTCCAAATTTGTTTATTAAAGCGTTTGAAATGTCTTTTTGAAAATCTGTTGCAGCAACAAATACGGTATTCTTAGAAAACTCAAATGATCCTGATTGTAAAACCAGCTGATTAGGTTTTGGAATGATTTGAATGTCTTTTTCTGTAAAAACTTTTTGACTGTAACCCGAACTTAAAACGGCTAAAAATAGTAAGGTGAATAAGGGTTTTAATGTTCTCATAATTATTATTTTAATTAGGATATGATTTTAAACTGGTATATTTTTTTATCCTTCAAAAGATACTCTTTTTTAGAAAACGTTATACATTTTTCTGTGTCATTGCAGCATTCTTAAAAAACATAATAGGAAGCATTTATGGGCTCCCTATTATATTCCTTTATTTTATAATTCTGTCAAAACGTTTGGTATACGCTCGCAGCTATTATTGAAGTAATTTGTAATGATACTATGCTTTTGTTCTAAATAAAGTTTTGATTATTTTAAACTTGCTTTTGTTTCTTTAATTGTTTTAAAGTTACTTTCAGACAAAGCATTTCCATCAAAGAAAGAAACTCCTACTGCTCCATTTTCTTTTGCATATAAAATAGCTTCTTTCAGTTCTTTATCTGTCTTTAAGCCTGGAACATAAATTCCTGTGTTGATTTTTGTTTTTTTATCTTTTAAGTCCGCAACACCTTGTTTTGTAGCATAACCAACCCAGTCAATTTCTTCATCATAAAAACTGTTGTAAATCATTGGATACACTTGATCGATATTCCATTTGTCCCAACGCTGGCGTACCATATGATCTGCCATTTCTGGATAAGGAAATACTGCTGCCGTAAGGTTTTTGTTGTGTTTATGCACAATATCATAAGCATCATTAACCACAGCTTGAATAGCATTTAATCTAAAGTTTTTCCACTCCATATCGATTGAAGTGTTGTGGCTTTCTTTCGGGTTTTTATGGTGAATTTTTTCGAATGCTTTTACACATTCATCACAGTAACAAAAGTCAAATTGAGGTAATTCTACATCTTGAACTAAGTTATATTTTGGCAATAAACTAATTGGTAAAAAGATGTCTGGAAAACGAATATAATCTAAGTGAACACTTTCGATTCCGTCAACTTTTGCTAATTCTTCAACTAATTTTAAAACGTGCTCTCTAGATTCTTTTCTAGTTGGGCATAACCATTGGTAATAATCTACATAAGGGCGTGTATCAAAGCAGGATTTACCTTCTTTGCTTACTTGATACCATTCTGGATGCTGCAATGCAATTGAGTCTCCAGGTCTGTTCATTGCCATAATCCAAGCATGTACTTTTAAACCTTCTTTTGTAGCTAAAGGCACTAAGCGGCTTAAAAGCTTTGGATCTGTCGAAGTGTTTATCAGTACTTCATCAATTCCTCCATCTTTGTATTTTTTAAACTCTTTAGTATAATCTGCATCCGATTTTTTGGCATCGGCTGTAGTCCATACTCCAAATTTAAAAGTGGTTTGTTCTTCTTTTTTAGTACATGAAAAAATACTAAATGCTAATAAAAAAAGTAATAGTTTTGGTAGTTTCATAGTGGTTTATTTTGTGATTATTTTTCCATCCTGCCTTATTACAAATGTTGTATTGGTGAATGGACTTTTTACTAAAATATTATATCCTGATGAGTGATTTTCTATTGTTGGTTTTAAAATTTTGCCATCAACACTAATGCTTTTTGTGGTAAGATCTGCGATAGACTTTGCCCAAGTTTTATGTTTTTCAAAATATCCTTTTTGAGCACGGTATAAAGAATACAATTCCCATCTTACTTTTTCGTCTTGCGGAATTGTAAAGCTATCTTTTCCTTCTTTAGAGGAGAAATAAACATAACCCCATTTTTCTGGCTCATGCATGTTGATTACACCCATTGGCGACCAAACCCAGTTGTACTCAGGCAAAAATTTTCCTTCGGCATCTTTCTTTCGCTCATAAGTTCCATTTTTAACACTGTGCTGCCAGTTGACTCTCGAAAAATTGACTCTCCAAAATTTATCTACTGGAACGTTTTGATCAAAGAATGTGGTTTTGTAAGCTGCCCACGGAATGGCCATTTCTAAAACCCAGCCTTCATCTGTATCATTTGGATTATTAAGTGTTCCGTTAACTTTTACTGCGGACTTTAAACCTGGAATATTCCAATCGTTTGCCACGACAATATCGCTTTCTCTATAAGGTTTTGTCAGGAACAAATCCCAAGCTGTATTTAAAGCGTTTATTTCTAATTCGTAATAGTTAAAAGTATCACTGTCTGGATCAACAAAAACTTCAAAATCATTGTTGTAAAAAATAATGGTATCGCGTTGTTTTAAATTTGCCCAAACGTGCGGTTCTTCCATTTTTGCTAATATATAGAAATTGGTTTCATCCCAAAGCATTTTTACTTTGGTTGCATACTTTGGTTTAACACCATTTTCAATATCTTCAAAAAGATCTGTCCAATCTGCTTTACTCCACGAAGCATCAGATTCGTCTCCGTCAATTACGATTGGTTTGGTTGTTTTTGCCGCAACATACGTTTTAGGAATAACTGGTTTCTTTGACTGCGAATACGCAGTTATCGAAATCAAGCCTAAAGCAACAGCAAGCCATTTAAGTTTTAAAACCATCTCTTTTTTATAAACTGTTATCTTTTGTAAACTGAACTACTTCACTTAATTTACCAAATGCAATTGCAACTACTGTATCAGCTGCACCGTAATAAACGGCTAATTTATCTTCTTCTGTGTCATGCAAAGCTGCACATGGGAAAACTACGTTTGGTACATCTCCAACCATTTCATAAAGTTCTGCAGGTCCTAATAAATAAGGTTGTGTTCTGTATTTAACTTTGTCTGGAGAATCAACATCTAAAAGTGCTGAACCCATTGCATAACGGAAACCGTTGCAAGTATTAATAACTCCGTGGTAGATCATCAGCCAGCCTTCGTTCGTAAGAATTGGAATTGGTCCTGCTCCAATTTTGGTACACTGCCAAGCACTATCTTCAAAAGGAGTTGGTTTCATTACCAAACGGTGTTCTCCCCAGTATTTCATATCCGGACTGTAACTAATCCAAATATCTCCAAAAGGTGTATGTCCGTTATCACTTGGACGGCTTAACATAGCATATTTTCCGTTAATTTTTTGCGGGAACAAAACACCATTTCTATTGAATGGTAAATAAGCATTTTCGCATTGAAAAAACTCTTTAAAATCAAATGTATATCCAATACCAATCGTTGGTCCGTTGTAACCATTACACCAAGTAATCCAGTAACGATCTTCGATAAAAACAACACGTGGATCATATTTATAAGCAGATTCGATCATATCTGTATTACCTGCTTTCATTTCGATTGGTTCGTGATTAATTTCCCAGTCGATTCCGTTTTTACTAAAACCGGCAAAAATGTTCATTTGAACTGCTTTATTATCACATCGGAAAACTCCCGCAAACCCATCTTCAAAAGGAACAACAGCACTATTAAAAATACTGTTTGATGATGGAATAGCATATCTTTCAATAATTGGATTTTCAGTGTATCTCCACATTACATCATTACTGTTTTCAGGTCTGTCTTGCCAAGGAATAGTGCTCATTTTTATATTTTTTGTTTATTGTTTTTTTCTGTTGTTTGTTGTAAAGACTTGGTTCTTCTTGTTACGCTCAATTTTGTCCCTTCGACTGAAAGAGAAAATCACAATAGAAGCTCCGTTATCAAAATCGTCAATCTTTGTTAATTCCCGAGTGTGATTCCTCGTTCCACGGAATGACAAACTGCGGCGCAAAGTTTTCTATTTTTAAACACATAGAAACATAGTTTTTAAAATTTAAAAAGTGGTTTTGGTTAGTTCAAAAGATGCAGCTATATGTGTGGAACCTTATCTTTTGTAATTTTTCTTTTCTAATCGTAAAAATCTATGTTTCTATTGTGTTTACTATTTTTCTTAATCTGTTATTTTTCGAACTTTATCCAGCCATGTGAATTTTAAAATTATCATTGTTACTAAAAATACCAATAACGCAACAAAGGCTTTTGGATAATCTCTGATAACAAAATAAATTGGAAGTAAAATCATACTTGACTGCCACACAATTCCGATTACACAATTTAGCATATCTTTCCAGAAATCGTTGTTCTTTTCGAATTTTTGATCTTCTGCTTTTAATGTTTTATAAACTGGTCCCCACCATCCCCAAGGTCTAACATTGGTATAGAAAGATCTTAAAACTTCCATATCTGTAGGTTTACTTAAAAACGTTCCTAAAAGACAGCCTAAAATTGAGAATCCAAATATTGCTGGAAATAAGTAAATTGCCTGTACTTGTGATAAATCATACAAAAATGTTCCTTCTGCAAATGTCCCTTTATACTGTCCTAGAACAAACTGTAAAGAAGCCACAATTAAACCTGCAAACATTCCCCAGAAATATCCCCAACCGTTAAAACGCCACCAAATCCATTTTAGGAAATTTGCCGCCACATAACCGCCGTACAATGCACTTGTAATCCATAAGGTTAACGAATTTATCGATTCTGCGAAGAATCCCATAAAAACTCCCAAACCAACGACTACGAAAGAAGATATCTGACTTACTTTTATATAATGTGCATTTGATGCAACAGGCTTGAAGTATTTTTTATAAATATCATTTACAATATAAGCTGGTCCCGCATTTACAAAAGCAGAGAATCCAGACATAAAAGCAGCTAATAAACCTGCTAATAAAAGTCCTTTAATACCTACTGGAAGATATAAATTAACCACTTTTGGCATTAATAATTCTAAATCGGCTCCAGTTAAATTTAAATTAGCATTTAATTCCGGCGCTAAATTTATCAAGGCGATTACAACAATTCCTGTAATTAATAAATATCTTGGAATAAATAAAATCAAGTTGGTAAAACCACTCATATAAGCAGCTTCTTTTACAGATTTTGTAGACAAGATTCTTTGTAAATCGTAACTTGGCGTTGGTCCCGCAACACTAGCGAAGAAACCTTTAAACAATGTCATTCCGATAAAAGCGCCAAACATTTTATAACCTTCAGAATCAATTAAATTATTGAAGGTTTGAAACTTTTCGCTCCACTGCGTTTCAAACTGCCATCCAAAGAAGACGTTTTTCCATTCTTCGGTAATTACGGAGTTTATTTGAATATCGGTGTAATTTACAAAAGCGTAACCTGCAATTAAAACACTGGCAATAATCATAATTAAATATTGCACAACTTCAGTTGCAACGACAGAGAACATCCCACCTTTTACAGTATAAATTGTAGTTAAAAATATGATTATTAAAGCATAAGATCGCTCAGAAGTTAGTAGAATTAAATCGCCAGAATGAAGCGTTAAATCCCAAGGAAGAATAATGGTTATAAATTTCCCAATTCCTTCAAAAAAGTAGGCAATGAAACCTATTGTAGAAATAATAGCAAAAATTGCGACAATAATATGAGATGCTTTTCCGGCTTTATCATTTCCAAAACGAGTTAAAATCCATTCAGAACCCGTCATTACTTTTGACCTTCGTATCCAAACGGCGAGAAACATCATTACAAAAATCTGATTCCAAATTGGCCAAAGCCACATAAACATAAAACTTTTTACGCCGTATAAAAACAGTACTCCAATCATCCAGGAAGTTCCTGAAACATCAAACATTCCTGATCCGTTGCTTAAACCTAAAAAATACCATTTGATTGTTTTTCCGCCAAGGAAATAATCATCTAAACCTTTTGAAGCTTTTCTGGAAATCCAGATTCCTATTCCTACTGATAGCACAATGTATGCTATGATGATTGATATGTCAATGATATTCATTAATTATAATATTGATTTTTGGGGTTAGTTAAATTTATGTTGGTTTTCAGTTTTTATTCGTGGTAATTTTAGACCAATAACGTTGATCTATTGTTCTGGCTTTTACGACATGGACTGCCATGTAAAGCCTCAGGATTTGAAGATGTTGATCCTACATAGATTTTAGAATCTTTAAGAAAAACTTGGTAATAACACGGTATTGATCTTTTGTAAGCATGACTTGATATTTTATAAAGTTGAGTGGCTTTCTTTGTGGTAAAATCAAGTTTTTTTCCAGCGGTTTTAAATAAAAAATTTCTCAAATCACTAATTACTGTTTGTTTTACAAAGAAAGCTTGTTGACTATTATTTTTAATTTGCTTTATTTTACAGCTTACTATTAGAATTGAAAACAAAACCTACAAGTAAAGCCATTCATTAAAAAAAATAATAATTTAACTTTAAATTTATACAAAATTGAATTTTACTTAAATTATTTTAGACAAACGACATCTAAACAAAGACAAACATCAAAAAAGGCCGCAAAATATACTTTGAATTATGAATTTTAGTACAAGCAAATTATATCGAATACCATTACAATATCATATCCTTTTTTGGCTTACTTATTTCTTGTTTAATACTTTTCGCTGGGGAATTTATTTTAATGATTACGGCTACTCTTTCAAGACTAATTTACTGGGCTTTCCTATTCACATGACCTTGTGTTACTTGAATATTCTTGTCTTCATGCCTTATTTGGTTTATCGAAAAAAGTATCTTTTGTATATCCTTGCGGTATTGTCTTCGATATTTATAATGGTTATCATAAAGTTCAACCTTACGTATTTATTAATAAATCATGATGTTTGGCCGGAAGGACCAGAAACTATCGATAAACTTTCGCTCAACTACACGATTGATATGATGATTGGCGAATTGTATGTAATCACTTTTGTTACGGCTATTAAGATTACATTAGATTTCATGAAGGAGCAAAAACGTGTAACTGATCTTGAAAAATCACAATTAGAAACAGAATTATTGTTTTTGAAATCTCAAATATCGCCGCATTTTCTCTTCAATACACTTAACAATATTTATTCGCTGTCTGTCGAAAAGTCAAACAAAGCACCTAAAATTGTTCTTAAGCTTTCAGAGTTAATGCGTTATATGTTGTATGACACAAAAAACACTCGACAATCGCTGGAGAATGAAATATTATGTATTCAGAATTATCTTGATCTGGAACGAATTAGAAATGACGATCGATTGGTAATAAACATGTCTGTTTCTGGCGATATTCATGACAAAGAAATTGCACCTATTATATTATTGACTTTTATCGAAAATGCTTTTAAACATGGCGTAAACAAGAACACTGGAAAGGTTGTAATTGATATAAATTTTAAGGTAAAAGGTAATTTCCTGCATTTTACAGTTTCAAACCCACAGCCTGAAATCACTGCTCTTGAAGACAATTTTAATGTATCAAGCGGTATAGGTATCGAGAATGTCAAAAAAAGGTTAGAACTGGGTTATAATAAAAACGAGTATAACCTTTCATTTAAGAAGAAAAAGAATATTTTTGTCGTAAAGCTTGTAATTAAAGTCACTTAAGACGACTTTTCTTATATTAAATTTTATACGCTGCATTATTTTGCTTAAAAAGTAATAATAGAGAAATGAAAATAAATTGTTTGATTATAGATGATGAGCCGTTGGCTATTAATGTTATTAAAAATTATTTAGAACCACTTGAAAATTTTGAGGTCATAAATACTTTTAGTAACCCAATAGAAGGTTTAAATTTTGTAAAAAACAACAAAGTTGATGTCATTTTTCTAGACATTAATATGCCAGTTCTTGATGGTATTAATTTTATAAAAAGCCTGGAAGATCCGCCTTTGCTTATTATTACAAGTGCGTACAGTCAATTTGCAATAGAAACTTACGAACTTGATGTATTGGATTTCTTAGTAAAACCTATCGAGTTTCCGAGGTTAATGAAAGCGTTGAATAAAATCAGTAAAAGACTGGAAAGTAAAACCAATCCGACTCCTGAAAATTCTGCTGAAAATCCTTTTATTTTTATCAAAATAGATAAGAAAAGAATGAAGAAGATTTTCCTGAATGAGATTTTGGTTATCGAAAGCTTAAAAGATTATTTAAAAATAAGCACCTTAACGGGGAAATACATTATACACAGCACCTTATCTGACTTTACCGATTTACTTCCTGAAAGAAATTTTCTAAGAATACATAGATCGTATACTGTTGCCATTGATAAAATCGACGCTGTTGAAGGAAACAGTGTAGAAATCGAAGGCTTGAGATATGTAATTGGCAGATCGTATATGGAGCATGTAAAACAAAGAATTTTAAATTCTGCTAACTAACTTTTACAAATTACAATTCCAGAATTTCGATCTGCGAACCATCAATATCACTTGTAACGTACAATTGACAGGAAAGCCGAATATTCTCCGCCGTATGTCCAAGTTTAGATAATGTCGCTGGTTCGTTTCGATCTTTTTTTAACGCATTTCCTTCAACACCATTTAATTTGATGATGCAAGTGGCACATCTGCCAACGCCGCCGCATTCGCCAAAATCATCTAAAAAAAGCTTATCTCGAAGCAAAAACATCAAATTGGGATATTCGTGTACATAAGTTTCAATTGTACGAATTGCACCGTTGTATATAACAGTAAAGCAAATACTCTTTCTATCTATAATCAAAACTCAGGTTATTTATTGTTGAGCAAAAAATCTCTCAAAATTACTGCATGATTTATTGCAGGATCTTTTGCGGCATATAATAATGTCAAAGATTTCTTTTCTGCCATATTTCTTAAACGCATCGTTTCTTCACTTTTTAGATTCAATTCTTGAATGTAACGTTTACTAAATTCTGCGTAACGTTCCTCCTTATGAGCAAACCATTTACGTAATTCTGTCGATGGTGTAATTTCTATATCCCATTCATCAAAACTTAAATCTGTTTTACTAAGTCCTCGCGGCCATAATCGGTCAACAAGTATTCGGTACGTTCCGTCACTTGTTTTATTATCATAAACCCTTTTTATAATTATAGTCTTCATTTTTATTAGCTTCTTTTGCAGCTGATCCTTCATTATTTATTAGAAACAAAAAATCAGAAACAGCAGCAATAACACCTCATTCTATAAATTTACAAATTAATTGACAATTTGAAAACGTCATCTTATGAGTTCTTCCTATTTTATTAAAAAAGTTAGAAATTTAAAATCCCTATACGCTATTTTAAATAAATTTAATATTGTCTGCTGTTTTTTAATTCTAATTTAAAAAATAAATTAAATTTGTGTCAACCCATAAAACACAAAGCAATGAGTTTAAAAGATTTATTAGACAATAGTAAAGACAAAAGTCTGTCAGAACAAAAGTGGCATATGTTAAGACAATTTATCACTAAACGTTTACTTACTGGCGGAAATGCAACCATTGCCGAATTAAGTGCTGAAATACAATCGAGCGTTCCAACGGTGACTAAAGCTGTTAACGAATTATTGGCTGAAGGTTATGTTGTTGATATGGGTAAAATTACAAACAGCGGCGGAAGGCGACCTTCATTGTTTAGCATTAATCCAACTTGTGCTTATTTTCTTGGGGTTGAAGTAGGATTGACAAGTATGTCGATCGGACTTCAAAATATTAAAAATGAGTTAGTAAGTATAGAACTTGGCACCTCTTTTACTTTAGAAAACACGCAAGAATCTTTATTACAATTTTGCAATCTTATCAATTCTTTTATCGAGGACAGCTCTGTTGAGAAAAAATTGATTGTAGGAGTCTGCATCAACTTTTCTGGCCGAATCAATTCAATGGAAGGTTTTAGTTATAATTACTTCTTTAGTGAAAATAGACCTTTAACAGAGATAATATCTGAACAATTAGATCTTCCCGTTCATTTAGAAAATGATACTCGTGCAATGGCGTTTGGTGAATATTGTGAGGGTGTTGTCGACGATGAGCAAAACATAATCTTTGTAAATTACAGCTGGGGAGTTGCTATTGGGATGATTACAGATGGAAAACTTTATTATGGTAAATCAGGCTATTCTGGAGAGTTTGGACATAGTACTATTTTTAATAATGAAATCATGTGCAAATGCGGAAAATTAGGTTGTTTAGAAACCGAAATATCGGGTTGGTCACTTGTAAACCAATTTAAAGAAGCCGTAAAAGAAGGCAAACAATCTAAAGTAGTTCTTGACGATTCTTCATCAGAACTGCAGCATCACACTATTATAAAAGGAGCCATAAATCTAGAAGATACGCTTTGTGTTGACCTTGTAACACAGCAAAGCGAAAAAATGGGACGTTATTTATCTATTCTGCTTAACATCTTCAATCCTGATCTACTGGTAATTGGAGGAGATTTCGCACAGTTAGGCGACTATTCTTTACTGCCTATTCAGTCTGCATTAAAAAAATATTCATTAGGTTTAGTTAACCGTGATATGAAGCTTAAAAAGTCTACTTTAGGCCGTCGTGCAGGCGTTATTGGCGCTTGCTGCGTTATAAAGGAAAAGATGTTATTTCCTCTAATCAACAACTAATTTTTAGTTTTTCTTCTTAATTATTAAAATATTTTAATAACTAAAGTTGTTATATTAAAATATTTTATATCTTTACTTCATAATAATAAAATAATTTATTCATAAAGTTATCATAACCTTGATTAAGCTGTTAAAATTTAATCAATCTATAATAACTAAAAAAAATGAATATTGATTTTATTGTTATGAAGCGCGCAGCATAAACAATTCATTAAACTAGAGGTTTACAAAATCCTCAAAAAAAACAAAAACAGGAAGGAGAAAAAGGAGAATACAAATTTTTATACGTAACAATAGAATTAAAGATCATAGAGAATTATCAATAGAACCAATTGCATACCCCATTTATTTTCTAGTCATAAAAAAGCCAGCTAATGCTGGAAACATAGCTGGCAAGTTCCTGTAAGGAACAATGATTGGAGAATAAACATATAGACCTTTAACAAAGTTATTATTAACCAAACCATTACAAAAGTATGAAATTATTGCCTAAAAGTAAACCTAAAAATTATAGGTTTATTCCTAAACACGTAAAAGTTATTAAATTAACATCTACGTTACTTTTAGTTTTTACTATGCAGTTAGCAGATGCAAAAACGGAAAGAAGTATTGTTTTTACAGATAAAAATGTAAAAAAGAACGACCCTATTCAAAAGAAAGTAACCGGAAAAGTGACCAATGAAAAAGGAGAATCACTGCCGGGTGTAAATATCGTTGCTAAAGGAACTAATGTAAGCACACAAACAGATTTTGACGGAAACTTTGCTTTTGAAGTTCCAGATAATGCTACAACTTTAATTGTTACCTATATAGGTTTACAAGATCAGGAAGTAACAATAACAGGAGGTTCTCTTAACATTGTTTTGAAAGAAATTGGACAGCAGATGAATGAGGTAATTGTAGTAGGATATGGTTCTCAAAACAGAAGAACTTTGAGTACTGCCGTTTCTAAACTGGACAAAAAAGTTTTAGAAAATGTTCCATATTCGAACGTAACGCAGTCATTGCAAGGAAGTGTAACTGGTTTGGTGGTTAAAACTTCATCTGGTCAGCCCGGAAAAGCATCCAATGTGATAGTCCGAGGAGGTACATCTATCGACAACCCTTCTGGAGCAACACCTTTATATATTGTTGACGGTGTAATTCGTACGCAGATTGATGATATAAATTCAGCTGATATAGCTTCTCTTCAAGTTTTAAAAGATGCTGCTGCTACTTCTATTTACGGTGCAAGAGCTTCAAATGGTGTAATTATCATTACTACTACAACAGGAAAAGCAGGTAAACTAAAAGTTACTTATAATGCCTCTACGCAAATCAGTCATGTTGCAAAAAAATATAACTTTATGGATGGCGGAGATTATATTAAATTTCAACGTCAAGGTTTGTATAATGCTGCAGAACTTGCTGGACTTTCAACAACTACTGGTATTGCGAGATTAGGACAATTAACTGGTGCTACGCCAGCAGGAACAGGAAATAATTTACAAAGTAATACTCCTTTTGCAACCTTACTAAAGTCTAATTTATCTGCAGATACCGTTAGTCAACTACAGGCAAAAGGCTGGCAGGAAATCGCAGATCCATTAAATCCAAGTAATACCATTATCTACAAAAGTACGGATTGGAACGATGTTTTATTTCAGAGTGCTGTAACGCAAAATCATAATCTTGGTTTCAGCGGAGGTACTGATACCGGCGTATTCGATTTGAGCCTTGGTTATTTAAAAGGCGATGGAATTACCATTTTTACAGGGTATCAAAGATTTACAAGTAAATTGAATGCATCATTAAAAGTTGCTGATAATTTTACTTTAAACGGACGTGTGTTATTTTCTAAATCGAGTAATAATCAAGTTGTTGCTAATAGTGTTGTTTTCAACAGATATTTAGGAAACTCCCCTACAACAAAAATGTATTTAGAAGATGGTTCATTGGCTCCAGGTCAAAACAACATCAACGGAAATCCATTATATCAAATGGGTAAAGTAAAAGGAATCAACGAAAACAATAAACTGCAAATGAGTGTAGACGGTGAATTAAAACTGGCAACAGACTTTACCTTCACTCCTTCTATGTCTCTTTACAGCGAAAACGAAAATGACAATACTTTTCAACAGGCTTTTTTAAGCGGCAGCAGCGGATTGGTAGATAATACACGTACAGCAACTCGATTAAGCAATCAAATTTATCAAGTACAATACGAAGGAGTTTTTGCTTATAAAAAAGGATGGGATGCGATTGGTGATTTTGATGCAAAATTAGGAGCTTCAAAATACGACAGAACAATTAAAGCTTTTAATGCTTCAGGAAAAGGAAGTCCTTCTGATTTAGCACAAACTTTAGATTCGTCTCCAGTTCCTGTTTCGGTTTACAGCAACAATACTAAATTAGTTTTAAACAGTGTATTTGGCCGTTTAAACTATGATTACAAAAACAGATATTTTGCTACAGCTTCTTTCCGTTATGACGGTTCATCAAGTTTAGGTCCAGATAATAGATATGGATTTTTCCCTGGAATATCTGCAGGATGGAATATGCAGGAAGAAAAATTCTGGGCAAATGTAATGCCTAAATTCTTCTCATCTCTTAAACTTCGCGGTAGTTATGGAGTAAATGGTAACTTAGGAACTCTGGGAGATTTTCAGGCTGGCGGATTGTATGCTGGTACAACAAACGGACTTCCGAACAGCTACAACGGACAATCGGCAATTATTAATTCTCAAATTGCAAATCCAGGTTTAAAATGGGAACAATCTGAAACAATCAACGGTGGTTTTGATATCGGATTTAATGGTGATAAGATTAGAATTATTGGAGATTTCTACAACAAGTTAACTTCAGATTTATTAACGAATTTGACTTTACCTTCAAATAGTGGTTTCTCTACCGTTTTAACCAATTTAGGAGGATTAAGAAGTAAAGGTTTTGAGCTTGAAGTACAAGCAAATGTTTACAATCAAAACGATTGGAAAATCAATGTTGGAGCAAACGTTTCGCACAATACAAACACGGTTGAAAAACTTCCATTTAATGGAAACACAAATAACAGAATTGGCGGAACTGAAATTTACGATGTAAAAAGCGGAACTTATAAATATGTAGGCGGATTGCAGGAAGGTCAAAAAATTGGAGATTTCTATGCGCACAAACAACTATACATTCTTTCTACTCAAGCTGAAGCCGATGCATACAACTTAAAAGTTAAAGATACGTACGTAACAAAAACAGCTGCAAACGGTGGAAACCCAACTGGTAAAAAATTCGCTGGAGATGCCGTATTTGAAGATACTGATAATAATGGTGTAATCGACAGCCGAGACAGACAATATATGGGGAATATGTTCCCAACATTTGTGGGAGGTTTTAATTTTGATGCTGCTTACAAAGGATTCTCTTTAACAGTTAGAACAGATTATTCGTTAGGAGCTACAATTTACAACGAAGCAAGAGCACGTTTCTTAGGTCAGTTTCAAGGAAACTATGGCTTATTAGCCGAAAGTGCACAAGCTTGGCAAAAAGAAGGTGATATTACTGATGTTCCTCGTTACCGTTGGGCAGATCAAACGAATCAAAATAACTTATTTAGATCAGAAGCAAGCGGTGCTGCTTACAACACCAATATGTTTCAAGGTAACAGCCGTTACTACGAAAGCGGAGATTACTTATGTATTAGAGAAATCACATTCAGTTACAACTTTCCAAAATCGTTAGTCGAAAAAGCAAGATTAACATCATTTCGTTTGTACGTAACCGGAAGCAATTTATACTACTTTACTAAATACAAAGGATTAAGCCCTGAAGTGCAAGGTATCGACGGAGGATCTAGTTTAGGATTAAACGCTGCAGGATCTACTGGTACATATCCAGTACCTAGAAACATTATACTTGGTTTAAATATCGGTTTGTAAATTTTTAATACTAAAATCATGAAAAAGAAATTTCTTTTATATTCTATACTATTTGCTGGTTTCTCTCTATTCACCTCTTGTCAGGACGAACTAGAATTAACATCTGATAGTGTCATTACCTCAGATAGTTTTTGGAAAACAGAAGACGACGCAAAGGCTGGTGTAAACGGTATGTATGTTAACTTCAGAATCCAAACACAGCAAAACTATTATCTTCTTGGAGGTGCAAGAAGTGCCGAAATAACTGGAGGAGTTCAATCTCCATTAACATTAGCAAATTATTACAATAACAACCTTACACCCCAAAACATCGATGTTGATTGGGCTGGATTGTACACTACAATACATCAGGCAAATTTGATTTTAAAGTATGTACCGCAAATTCCATTTAGTCCAAGTACGGTAAAAGAGCAAAAAAGATACATTGCACAAGCGTATACAATGCGTGCTTTATGCTACTTTATCATGGCGCGTTCGTGGGGAGGTGTTCCAATTGTAACAGAACCTACAGAAAACACAAATCAATCACAGTATATTATTCCGCGTAACACAATCGAAGAAACATTTGCTTTTATTAAATCAGACATTGATAAAGCAATTGCAAACTTCCCTGATACAGCAAATAATACAACTCAATTAGCGCTTCCATCCGTACAAGCCTTAAAAGCGGATGTCTATTTATGGACAGCAAAACAATTAAGCGGCGGAACAGCAGATTTAAACACTGCTTTAGCTTCTGTGAATGCCATACCAGGAACTCCAACTTTATTGCCTAACTTTAAAGATGTTTTTGCTTATGACAAAAAAGGAAATGCCGAAGTACTTTTTGCAGTTCGTTATTCACTTGCAGATTTACCGTCTTCATTGTTAGACAACTGGAATCAATTTATGTTTGTTGGTCCAAGTGATTTTGCTCCATTAACAGCTGCGCAGGCAACTGCAGTTTTTGGAACACTGGGAACAGGATCTGGAAATGCAGGTATTTCGAGAGTACAGCCAGATATTACCAAATTTAATTTTGCTTCTACAGATACTAGAAAAGCAGCAACTTATTTAACTTTATACAATGGTGCAACTCCTGTTGTTACAGGATTAGTGAAATACAACGGAACTGTTGACGGTACAATTAGACGATTTGTAAGTGATATTATCATTTACCGCTGGGCTGATGTTTTATTAATGAAAGCTGAAATTAAAAATGCATTAGGTCAAGATCCATCAACAGAAATGAATTTGGTTATGAAAAGAGCCGATGTAACAGCCTCTTTTACAAATGGTTCACAAACAGCAAATGATGATCTTATTTTAAAAGAACGTTTAAAAGAATTGGCTTTTGAAGGTAAATCATGGTGGGATTTAGTTCGTTTCAACAAAACAAACCTAGTATCATCTATGACAGCTGGCAAAGAAGTTTTGTTCCCAATCTCTCAGAATACAATCAATTTCAATCCAAAAATTGTTCAAAATCCGCTTAGCAAATAAAATTTAAAAAATATAAGTTTAAAATCAGGCTGAGAATCTAAAATGTTCTCAGTCTGATTCAAACAAAATACATCAATAATAAAAAAATACAATCATGAAAATTGAACATTTACAAGGTCTTATCTCTGCCCCTTTTACTCCATTCGACAGCAGCGGAAAATTAGATTTAAGCTTGATTCCTCCTTATTACGCTTTCTTAAAAAGAAACGGAGTTACCGGTGCATTCATTATTGGTTCAACTGGAGAAGGTGTTTCTATTTCGCTTGAAGAAAAGAAAGCTGTAGCACAGGCTTGGGCTGATTGCTCTAATCACGATGCCGATTTTAAAGTAATGGTTTTTCTTGGAGGAACTTCGCTTACTGACTGCATCGAATTAGCAAAACACTCTTATGAAATTGGTTTATATGCCGTTTCTATAACTGCACCATTTTATTTCAAACCATCAAGCGTTGATACATTGGCAGAAATTTGTATTAAAGTTGGAGAAAGTGTTCCAAATATGCCTTTGTACTATTATCATATTCCAGTATTAACAGGAGTAAATATTGCAATGTATGATTTAGTTAGAGCATTAGACGGAAAACTGCCAAACTTCGCAGGCGTGAAATATACACATGAAGATTTCATGGATTTTCAAAGCTGCATGAGTTATGCTGATGGAAAGTTTGATATGCTTTGGGGACGTGACGAAAATATGCTTTCTGCATTAGTTTTAGGCGCAAAAGGTGCTGTAGGAAGTACGTTTAACTACGCTGCTCCATTGTACTATGATTTAATCGACGCTTTTAATGCAAACGATTTGGTGAAGGCACGTAAACTGCAGCAAAAATCTATTGATATGATTCGTTTCTTAGGGAAATACGGCGGAATTTCTGTTGGAAAAGCCTACATGAAATTGGTTGGACATGATTTAGGCGAATTTAGATTACCAGTTAAAAACATGAGCGCGGCACAATTTGAGTTATTCAAAAAAGATGTTGAAGGTTTAAATTTTGATGAATTTAAATCAAAATAATTAAGTTCGTTTTTCTAAAACAAGCCTTTATGAATACTGTATTTTCTTCTTTAATTTTTACCTTTTTTATGATGTCGACAACAATAGGTTCAGCGCAAAAAACAACTATAAAAAGCGTCGAATGGCAAAAAGCCGCGCAATTACAAAATGAAGACGGAAGCCTGTCTTTAGGTTTTGCAGGTCCGATTAACGGAGTTTATAATGACGTTTTTATTACGGCAGGCGGAGCAAATTTTCCAGATAAAATGCCTTGGGAAGGAGGAAAAAAACACTATTCGAAAGAAATTCATGTTTTAGAAAAAATCAAAGACCAATATCAATGGAATAAGAAAAATTCTTTTTCATTGCCAGAACCTATTGCTTATTCAGGAAGTACATCGACAAGTCTTGGAATTGTATATGTGGGAGGAGAAAATGAAAACGGACTTTCTAAAAAAGCATATCTTTTAAAATGGAACAGCAAGCTAAATGAAATCGAACTACAATCACTGCCCGATTTTCCAATCGCCGTTACCAATATTGCCTTGACTAGTTTAAATAATATAGTATATGCGATTGGCGGAGACGAAGCTGCAAAATCATCTGATTTGGTTTTTAGTATTGATTTAAATGCTGCTGAATCTGAATGGAAATCACTTCCTAAATTGCCATTTGCTTTGGCGAATTCAGTTGCAGTAATTCAGAAAGATAAAAACGAAACCAATATTTATATCATTGGCGGAAGAACAAAAACACCATCAGGAATAAGTGATTTACACAATACTACATTGGCTTTTAATTTAAAAAGTCAAACTTGGGAAAGTAAAGCTATAATTACTGACGGTAAAAACACGACTAATTTTTCTGCTGGTGCAGGTGTCGCTTTAGGAAATCAATACATTTTGATTACCGGCGGAGATAACGGAACTACTTTTCATAAAATCGAAACGTATTTATCGCAAATTTCAAAAGCTTCTTCGGAAGAAGAAAAATCAAAGCTTATTGCAGAGAAAAACATATTAAATACAACGCATAAAGGTTTTTACAATGCTGTTTTACTTTACAACACACAAACAAATAAATGGTCAAAAATTGGAGAACTTCCCTTTCTTGCGCATGTAACGACACCGGCAGTGTTATGGAACAATAAAATTGTTTTATCGAATGGAGAAATCAAACCCGGAATACGTACGCCAAATGTTATGATAGGAAGTATCAAATAATATATTTTAAGCTTAAAATCTAATACGTTTTTAAAAACTGCTAGATCTACCAAAACACAATCAAAAAAAAACCACATCAAATAAAATGAAAAACTCTAAATATTATCCTTGGTTAGTAGTCGCCTTACTTTGGATTGTAGCGTTACTAAATTACATGGACAGGCAAATGCTTGCTACTATGAGACCATCGATGGAAAATGATATTCCAGAATTAGTGTCAGGTGAAAACTTTGGACGTTTAATGGCTATTTTTCTTTGGATTTATGCTTTAATGAGTCCCATATCAGGGATTATTGCCGATAAGTTAAATAGAAAATGGCTTATTATAGGCAGTTTGTTTGTTTGGTCTGCGGTTACTTATGCAATGGGCTACGCCACAACGTATAATCAAATTTATTGGCTTCGAGCTGTTATGGGTGTGAGTGAGGCTTTATATATTCCAGCTGGTTTATCTTTAATTGCCGATTTTCATCAGCAAAAAACGAGATCACTTGCCATTGGTATTCATATGACCGGTTTATATGTAGGTTCGGCATTGGGTGGTTTTGGCGCTACGATTGCGGCTAAATTTTCTTGGCATACTACTTTTCATCATTTTGGTATTGTGGGTATTGTATATTCATTCATTTTAGTTTTCTTATTAAGTGAGAAAAAAGTCGAAACTAAAACTATAGATTCTGAATTTAATAAAACGCATGAAAAAGATCCATTGTTCAAAGGTCTGGCGTTACTATTTACCAATATTTCATTTTGGGTAATTCTGTTTTATTTTGCTATCATAAGTTTACCGGGCTGGGCAACTAAAAACTGGCTTCCTACCCTATTCTCGGACAACTTGGGTATTTCAATGGATCAGGCTGGACCTTTAGCAACAATCACCATTTCATTTTCATCATTATTAGGAGTTCTATTTGGAGGTATTTTATCAGACAAATGGGTTCAAAAAAATATAAGAGGAAGAGTTTATACCAGTGCAATAGGTTTAAGCTTAACAATTCCCGCATTAATGTTAATTGGTTTTGGACATTCATTATGGCACGTGGTTGGTGCAGTTTTATGTTTTGGTATAGGATACGGAATGTTTGATGCCAATAATATGCCCATTATCTGTCAGTTTGTTTCTTCAAAACACAGAGCCACCGCATACGGCGTTTTGAATATGACAGGCGTTGCCTGCGGTGCATTAGTCACTTCTTTGCTTGGTAAATCAGCCGATACCGGCAGCTTAGGTTATGGTTTTTCCTTAATGGCTGGTGTCGTTCTGATTGCATTGATCGCTCAAATCAGCTTTTTACGTCCTAAAGTAAATGATTTTGCCGATGCATAAAGCGTAGCGTAATCCCTTAATTTATTTATCCTGAAAATTAATTAGTTGGCTTTTGGTTTTATAAGTCAGGGCGGAGCCTTGCGCTCTGCCCAGCTTATAATGTATTAAGTTTTAAAAATTTAATTAGAAAATGAGAATACTGAATCGAAATTTACTTCTGCTCGCCTTGCTTATTTTTGTGCTCGTTCACACTAAAATAAATGCGCAGCAAAACACCGTAAAAGTTGCCTGTATCGGAGATTCTGTGACAGCTGGATATCTTCTAGCCAATTCAAAAACAGAATCATATCCTTCGCAGCTGCAAATTTTACTGGGTAATAAATTTGAAGTTCAAAATTTTGGGCACAGCGGTGCAACACTCTTAAAAAAAGGAAGTAAGCCTTATTATAAAACAGAAGAATGTGCCAAAGCTATTGCCTATAAACCAGATATTGCAATTATTCATTTAGGTTTAAACGATACTGATCCTAGAAACTGGCCAAATTATAGAGAAGATTTTAATGCTGATTATTCTTGGATTATCGATACTTTAAAAAAGCAAAATCCAAAAGTAAAAATATACATCTGCCGCATGACACCCATTTTTAACGAACACAATCGTTTTAAATCGGGAACACGCGATTGGTTTTGGCAGATTCAGAAGCATATCTCTGAAATTGCAGCGGCAAATGATGTAAAACTCATTGATCTTCATGAAAAATTATACAATCGTCCAGATCTTTTTCCAGATGCTTTACATCCAATAAAAGAAGGTGCAGCGATCCTAGCGCAGACTGTTTACGAAAATATTTCTCAAAATTTTGGAGGTTTAAAACTTGGCGCCGTTTTCAGCGATAATATGATACTTCAGCGTGAACAGCCAATTGTAATTTACGGAAATGCAAATGGAGGCAGTAAAGTTGAAGTACTTTTTGCCAATCAAAAAGAAATCGTAACCACAAATGAATATGGAAAATGGAAAACCATTTTTCCTGCAATGAAATCTGGCGGAACACATCAAATTAAAATTTCATCTGACAAAAAAAGCATTGTTTTAAAGAATATTTTAATTGGAGATATATGGTTTTGCTCGGGACAATCGAATATGGCATTTCCACTGAAAAATGCCGAAAACGGGACTTCGGTCATTAAAAACGCGCAAAGCAATACAACATTACGTCTTTTTAATTTTGAAGTTCTTCAGGAAACAGATGAAAAAGCTTGGGACTCTACAGTTTTAGAAAAAACCAATCAATTACAATACTTTTCAGGAAAATGGAAAGTCTGCGATTCTATAAGTGCCAAAAACTTTTCGGCAATTGCCTTTTATTTTGGTCAAAATATTACTAGAGAAGAAAATGTACCTATTGGCTTAATAGAAGTTGCTGTTGGCGGATCTCCGATCGAATCCTGGATAGACAGATATACTTTAGAACACGACGATAAAGTTGTAGATGTTTTGACGAATTGGCGAAAATCTGATTTTATAATGCCTTGGGTAAGATCACGTTCAGATGAAAATTTAAAAAATGCTGTAAACCCAAAACAACGTCATCCGTACGCACCAAGCTACAACTATGAGGCAGGAGTTGCACATTTTACAGAATTTCCCATAAAAGGATTTCTGTGGTATCAAGGCGAAAGCAATGCACACAATATTGAATTATACGAACATTTAATGCCTGTAATGGTTCAAAGCTGGCGAAAAGCTTGGGGAGCTTCCCTTCCTTTTTACTACGTGCAATTATCGAGTATCGATCGTCCGTCTTGGCCCTCATTTAGAGCTATGCAAAACAGAATCCAGAAAGAAATTCCAAACAGCGGTATGGCAGTTAGTATGGATCTTGGCGATTCGACAAATGTACATCCGATAAGGAAAAAACAAATTGGAGACAGACTGGCTCTTCTAGCCTTAAAATATACTTATGGCAAAAATATAACCGCAAACGGTCCAGCTGTTTTAAAAGCGATACAAAAAGGAGATGCAATTCTAGTTTCTTTTTCAAATGCAAAACAATTACAAACTGCAGATAAAAAAGAGTTAATCGGTTTTGAATTAGTAACCGAAAAAGGAAACAGAATGGAATGTAAAGCTGAAATAGTCAATAATCAAGTCAAAATTACTATTCCGAAAACCGAAAAGATTAAAACGGTCTTTTATGCTTGGAAACCTTATACGAAAGCCAATTTGGTAAATGAGGAAAATCTGCCTTGCTCGACTTTTCAAACAGAAATAATTTCTTCAAGCACAAATTAGAATACATCTCCCAAAAAACATATAAAACTTTTACGCATTGAAAATACGATACAAAAAGTAAAACATAGTAAATCAAAGCCTAACGATATTGGTAGGTATAAAAAAATACTTAAAAAATGAGTTATACAACGACAGACCTGATAGATTTAAAAGATTTTTATCAGAAGCAATTACTTAAAAACACCATTCCTTTCTGGTTTCCTCGCTCTATTGACACTGTTCATGGCGGTTATTTGTTAATGCGAAATCAAACAGGTGAATTAATAGATGATGATAAATCGGTTTGGTTTCAAGGACGTACAGCATGGCTTCTTTCAACACTTTATAATACAATTGAACCTAAACAAGAATGGCTGGACGGCGCAAAATCTGGTATCGATTTTATAAACAAACATTGTTTTGATACGGATGGAAGAATGTTTTTTCATGTAACGCGCGATGGAAGTCCTATTCGTAAACGCCGTTATTATTTTTCTGAGACTTTCGCTGTTATCGCAATGAGTGCTTATGCTAAAGCAAGCGGTGACGAAAAGGTCGCTGAACAAGCGCGTCATTTATTTGGAGAATGTATTAAATATGCGACTACACCAGGATTGTTAGAACCAAAATATACTGCTGTACGTCCGGCAAAAGGAATTGGTTCTCCAATGATTATGATTAACACTGCACAACAGATAAGAGAAACTATTGGTGATCCTAGATGTGATGAATGGATTACTAAATGGATTGCTGAAATCGAAAATGATTTTGTTAAACATGATATTGAATGTGTAATGGAACAGGTTGCGCCAGACGGTTCTATAATTGATCATATCGACGGACGAACTTTGAATCCCGGACATGCAATTGAAGGTGCATGGTTTATCTTGCATGAGGCAAAATATAGAAATAATGATCCGCATTTAATTGAATTGGGGTGCAAAATGCTCGATTATATGTGGGAACGCGGCTGGGATAAAGAACATGGAGGAATTTTGTATTTTCTTGATGTATACGGAAATCCTGTACAGGAATATTGGCAGGACATGAAATTTTGGTGGCCTCATAATGAAGTAATTATTGCGACACTTCTCGCCTACACGATGACTGGAAATGAAAAATATGCAAAATGGCACAAAATGATTCATGACTACTCTTACAGTAAGTTTCATGATAAAGAAAACGGAGAATGGTTTGGTTATCTGCATCGAGACGGAAGCGTTGCACAAACTGCAAAAGGAAATCTTTATAAAGGACCTTTTCATTTACCACGCCAAGAATGGTACTGCCTGCAGCTTCTAAATGAAACTTTAAACCAATAATTAACTGGGTTAAAATATTAAATTTAAACACATAGAAACATAGATTGTATACCTAAAAAGAATACAAAAAGAAACCCATTTCTTTCACATAGATATGCTTTATGTATTTTAATTAAGTGAAACGCCTTTTTTAAGAAGCAAAAGTAAATCCCGAAAGCTATGGGGACTATGTGTTAAAATTAATTACACTCAACGAGTTAATTTAAATATATTAGCAACAACTATTCGAATTTGATTAAGTGTTTCTGAAACATAAAATTCAAAAATCTATTTTTATTCTAATTATGAAAAAATATTTCACACTACTATTATTAACTTCTGCGACAATGATTTATGCACAGAAGGAAACTTATAAAATCGCAGATGGCGTAATTACTAGTCAGGATTTATTTAATAAATCGATGGTTAAAGATGTTTCCTGTTTTAGGATTCCGTCTATAGTAACGGCTCCAAATGGCGATTTGATTGCTGCTATCGATGAACGTGTTCCTTCGTGCGGTGATTTAAAATGGAGCAAAGACATTAATATTGTTATTCGCAGAAGCGCTGATAATGGAAAAACATGGTCAGAGATTGAAAAGGTAGCCGATTTTCCTTTTGGGCAATCTGCGTCAGATCCTTCGATGATTGTTGACAAACAAACTAATGAAATCTTTTTGTTCTATAATTTTATGGACTTGGATAAGGAAAAAGATGTTTATTATTTGCATGTTGTAAAAAGCAGTGACAATGGTAAAACTTGGAGTAAAGCTCAAGATATTACGAGCCAAATTGCGAAACCGGAATGGCATAAAGATTTTAAGTTTATAACTTCTGGACGCGGAATACAAACAAAAAACGGAAAGTTGTTGCATACTTTAGTAAATTTAACGAGCGGCTTGTATATTTTTGGAAGTAATGATCATGGAAAAACATGGTTCTTTATTGACACACCTATAAAACCTGCGGACGAATCAAAAATTATTGAATTGGCTGACGGAAGCTGGATGGTTAATGCAAGGGTAAACAAAGGCGGAATGCGATATGTACATACTTCTACTGATGAGGGAAAAACTTGGAGCACTAAACCAGAACCTAAATTGATAGATCCAGGCTGTAATGCTGAAATTATTCGATACACAGCTAAAGCTGATGGTTATGATAAGAATAGAATTCTGTTTTCGAATGCTAAAATGGAAAAGGATAGAATGAATCTAACAGTTCGTATTAGTTATGATGAAGGAAAAACATGGACGGAAGGAAAAACTATATATGGCGGCGGATCGGCTTATTCGTCTCTTACAATACTTGAGAATGGAGATATTGGAGTGTTTTTTGAAAAAGACGACTATACTCAAAATACTTTCGTAAGCTTTTCATTAAAATGGCTTACAGACGGGAAGGACAATTATAAGAAACCTTCTCAAAAAGGAAAATCAAAGAAATAAAAAACGGCTTAAACCAATGTAGATTCAAAGTTTACTGGATAGTTTAATTTACATAACAAAAACAATGAAACAAGCTATTGTCAATGCTATTGTGCATACAGGTGATGAGATAATTGATAACGGAGTGATTATCGTAGAAAATGGAGCTGTTCTTTCGGTTCAAAAAGAGGTTCCAAATGATCTACCTCAACTCGATTTAAAAGGAAAGCATATAGCAGCAGGATTTATAGATATTCAGATAAATGGAGGTGAAAAACTTTATTTTAGCCAGACGCCTACTGAAGAAACGATTCAGGATATTTATGATTCAAGTTTAAAATATGGTACAACTCATGTTTTACCTTGTTTAATTTCATCGTCTAATGAAACAATTCTGCAAGGAATTGAAGCGACTAAAAATTACATCCAAAAACACAATAATGGTGTAATTGGAATGCATTTAGAAGGTCCGTTCTTAAATCCTTTAAAACGAGGCGCTCACAGTATCGATCAGGTTCGCAAACCAACAAATAGTGAACTTGAAGAAATTATTAGATACGGAAAAGATGTGATAAAAGTAATTACAATCGCACCTGAATGTTTTACTGACGAGCAATTAAATATGCTTTTAGAAAGCGGTATTACAATTTCGGCAGGACATTCTACAATAGGTTATAAAGAGGCACAGCATTATTTTTCAAAAGGCATAAACCTTGTAACACATTTGTTTAATGCTATGACTCAATTTGGTCATCGTGAACCAGGATTAGTTGGTGCTGTTTTTGAAAATGAAAATGTTTATGCTCCCGTAATTTTAGATGGAGCACATTGTGATTATGCAGCCGCAAGGTTGGCTTATAAACTAAAACAAGACAAATTCTTTTTGATCAGTGATGCCACATTTTTAGGGCGAAAAGTAGAAAGTTTTAAATGGGATAATTTTGATGCTCATCTTGTAAATGGCTTTTATAGAAATGACGAAGGCAATTTGGCTGGAGCCACAATCTCTATGTTAGAAGCGGTTCAAAATGCTTATAATCATTTGAATGTTTCTGCAGATGAAGCGGTAAAAATGGGAACAACACGTGTTGCAAATGCGATTGGTTTAGGAGAGAAATTTGGAAAAATAAAAACAGGTTTTCCTGCAAGTTTTGTTCAATTCAATGCTGATTTATCACATATCGAAACGCTTCATTTTTCTAAAACCTCAACAGCAGTTTTATAAAATGATTAAAGAAAAGCTGCTTCCGATTACTGCCAAAATCAAAGAATTTAAAATCATTTTTGCTGGAATATTATTTGCCTTTTTATGGGCATCAGCATCGACTGCTACCAAAATAGGTCTTCATGCTGCGCAGCCTTTTGTGATTTCTATTTTTAGGTTTGTAATAGCCGGAAGCATTATGCTTTTAATTTCTCATATTTTAATGGCAAAACGACTGCCTCAAAAAAAAGAGTGGATTCAAATTAGTATTTACGGTTTGTTTAATATTACTTTTTATTTAGGCTTATATGTTGTTGCTATGCAAAAAGTATCTGCCGGTTTAGGGAGTTTGGCTGTTGCGACTAATCCTGTTTTTATTGTTTTGATCTCGGCGATTTGGTTATCTCATAAAATTAAAATTAAAAACATAATTAGTCTGTTTCTTTGTTTTATTGGTGTGTTTTTAGCGGCATATCCTTTATTGCAAAGCAGTTTTGCAACTCCCGGCGGCATACTTATTTTGGTTGCAAGCATGATCGCCTATTCGTTAGGCACTATTTATTATTCTAAACAAAACTGGAACGGATTACACATTCTTACCATAAATGGGTGGCAAACCATTATTGGGGCTGTGTTTCTGATTCCAGTATTATGGATTACCTATCAATCTGATCAAAATGTTTTTAACAGTGATTTCTGGTTTTCGACCTCGTGGCTTGCCATTGCTGTTTCTATCGGAGCAGTTCAGTTTTGGTTGTATTTATTAAAGATTAATCCAATAAAAGCCTCTTATTGGCTTTTTCTATGTCCAATTTTTGGGTTTTTAATTGCCTATTTTATGGTAAATGAACCGCTTACTTTGTATACCCTTTTTGGTGTAATCTTTGTAATAATAGGATTGTATACCAGTCTTTCTATCGACAGAAAGAAAAACACCTAAGAAAACTACAATTAAATTGATTTTTTGAAGAAGAGAAAAGCCTTTTTAGCTACAACTTTAAAGGCTTTCTTTTTTATATATTGTCAATACAATTGATTTTATTCCATAAAAAAAGCCCGACGCAAATCGGGCTTAATGGTATAAAGTAAGATAGAATTATTTAGTTTTTTGGATCGACACTCAAAGCCGGCATCGACAACTGCTTGCTATTTAGTAACTGTTTAGCCTGCTCAATGGTTCTGTATCTGCCAATTTCCATAGGTCCTCCATAAGAACCACTTTGTTGTGGTCTTGGCGGTACTGCTGCATAAGTCTTCATCAGTTCAAGAATAACTTGATCAAAAATTACCATTGTCCAAGTCTTTTCTGTAAAGCTGTTCATGAAAAGATCATAGCGTTCTTGTGGATCCTGCCATAAATCATATACAGCGGGAACAGTTGCTACATAAGTTTGATCACCTCTCCAACCCAATTGCTGTCCTGGTGTATCACTTCCTGCCTGCGCACCATTATCACCACGTGTATTAAATACTGCCTTCCATTTTCCTATACGTGCGGCTCCAGGAGATAGCTCATTTTCTGTAAAATAAAACCATCTGTCACGAAGTGGTTTTCCTTTTTTGAATAATACATTCGACATATCATAACTGTCAAAAACCATTGGTTTACCTTCTCTATCATTTTTAGGCAGTTCAACTCCTGCAAGACTTGCAAAAGTTGCCATCAAATCTAAACCTCCCACGATATCATGACTTTGGCTTCCTGCTTCAATTTGACCCGGCCACCAAGCAATAGCTGGAACTCGGCTTCCTCCTTCTCTATCTGTTCCTTTTGATCCTCTAAATGGCGTATATCCAGAATCAGGGTGAACGTCTTGCCATGCTCCGTTATCAACTGTATAAATTACAATAGTATTATCTGCAATTCCAAGCTGACGAATTTTATCCATAATTCGTCCAACGTTATAATCCATTTCTACAACTGCATCACCATATTTGCTTTTAGCTGGCGATTTTCCTTTAAATTGTTTTGAAGGTAAATTTGGCTGGTGATTTTTGGCAAAATTGATACACATAAAAAATGGATCTTTTGATTTTCCATATTCATCAAGCTGTTTTAGATTATTATCTACCATATTAATATCTAATTCGGCAATATTTTCTTCTGTTACAGGACCTGTATCACGTGCTGGTTTTCCTGCTTCTCCTTCAAGAATACCTTTAGTCGCTTTTTTAATGAAATCAGATATTTCTGGTGCCATATCAGGATTCCATGAAGGAAAACAATAGGTATACGCATTTAAGTGATATAGTACCACATTTTGCATTTTATCAAATCCATGTGCAATTGGCATCGCATAATCTGCTTCACCCAAATGCCATTTTCCAGAAAAGTAAGTTTTATAATTTGCCTTTTTCAAAATAGATGCCAATGTCCATTCAGCAGCAGGAAGTCCGCCTCCTTCACCTTGAAAAGCAACAGTCGTCATACCGCTTCGGTTTGGAATTCTGCCCGTAATCATGGCCGCTCTTCCCGGAGTACAACTTGGCTGTCCGTAAAACGACCAAAACTGCATACCTTCTTTAGCCATTCTGTCCAAATTTGGAGTCGGCATTCCGCGGCCGACACCACCGCCATAAACTCCTAAATCTCCCCAGCCTGTATCATCAGAAATTACCATAATGATATTTGGCTTCTTTTTAGTTTGTGCATTAATTACTCCTATCGAAGCTATGCTGAACAAACACGCAAAAAATATTCGTAAGGCATTTTTTTTCATAGTTTAAAATTTTAAGGATTAGAATTTATAAATGAAATTGTATGGAAGTACTTTTTAATTGTCTGCTGAAGATTATCAGCTTAAGATTGATTCTCAAATTTAAATAATATTAAGAGCGTTCATAAGGAAATACTTCACAACAACGTTTCAAATTATAATATGCAACCAGTTTCTTAATTCAAGAAAAAAACTTTAATCAAATATTTACGACAAATCGATTGATAAAGCAGCTTTATATCTAACTCTAAAAACACAAAATACCAAATATCACAATATCAACACGTTACAAAACACAAAATTGTATTAATCGTAAGTATTTACACTCAAAATAATCTTTTATAAAACTTAAATGATTCTGTTTTCTTGTTGCAAATTCTAACTTGCAACATATAAAAAAGCCTCTTAAAGCTAACTTTTCATAAATTTGAGTACCCTCTGTTTACAAATACCAATCATTCCTTTTCGAAACTAACGAACAGCATAAATTTTAATTTAATGTGGTTATAAATTGTTCGTATCCACTTTGCAATCTCGAAGCCTATGGGACAATCTTTACAAACTAAGAAGTATTTCAAAAAACTCATTTTGGCATTATTTATAGTTCTTTCTCACACTATAAATTCATACGCTCAAAACTGTACCGTTAACGCTGGAGTTTTAAATGTCACAATTTGTGAAACTGATGCATTAGTTTTAGAAGGAAGCACACCTTCACCAATTATAGGTACTGTTATGTGGTCTCAAATTTCAGGCCCTGCGGTTGTTATAAACTCTCCAGAAAATACGAGTACTACTGTATCTGGTTATACAGGAGGAAATACTTATGTTTTTAGATACAGCGCAGTCTGCGGAGATGGTATCTCAACCTATCAAGATAAGGTCGTTAATGTTGCTCCTATCACTCGAGCACAAGCTGGCGGAGACGTAGCAAGCTGCCCTAACAGTGCAGGAACATTAACTATTACGGCAAACACACCTCAGAATACAGGAGAAAATGGTTACTGGGAAATTGTAGGCAATAATAATGCAGGTGTTGTAATCAATTTTCCCGATTTACCTACTTCGACCATAAATCTGCCTGCAACAAGCTGCGGGGTAACTACCTTACAATGGGTCATTGAAGGTCCAGAACTTGCTCCTGGAATTCGTTGCAGAACTACCTCACAAATTACCGTAACCAACTATGGCGGTGTTAAGCCTATTTCGGCAGGACCAGACCAAACATTAAGCAATTGTTATACTACTACTCAAAGTACCAATTTAAGTGGTACATATGGCGGATGCGGATTAAATGGACAAGGCGGATTATGGACATTCGTAAGCGGCCCAAATACACCAACAATCAGCAGCCCCACATCAAATACTACTCAAATTTCTAATCTAACTGAAGGTACTTATACTTTTAGATGGACAGTAACAGGACCTTGTGCTTCTGGAAATGATTTAGTTTCAATTATTGTACCACCGGCAACCCAAGATGTAACAACATTACCAGGCGGCGATGAAAATATATTCTTTTGTGACAATACTATCACTCAGGTTACCCTGATTGCACAAACCCCTTTGTATGCAGGCGAAACGGTACAATGGACACAAATTGCAGGCGGTCCTGGTGCTGTAATTGTTTCACCAACAAATCCAACTACATTAGTTACAGGTATTTCTGATTCGGGAGATCCTTATAAGTTTAGATATACTCTTACCAATGCTAATACCGGTTGTGTTTTTACTAAAGATTATAATGTTCAGTATAATGGTGCCACAAGAACTATTGTTGCGAACAATGGCAGGGATATCGTAGGAAGCTGTAATGCAACTGTTTTTACAATTCCGCTTACCGTAACTGGTACAGGAGTAAATCAATATAGAATTACGCATGGACCTGATAATTCTCCTTTAGCGCCTTTCCCTACTACACTGCAAAATGTTGGTAATTCACTAACCTTAACCCTTACGGCTCCGGGAGATTATGTTGTAGAGTTCGTTAGAAGTGAAAATGGCTCACTAAATGTTGGATGCGATTATGGTTTTGATACTTTAAACATTCTTGTTTCTGGTGCTCCAATACCTTCTAATGCCGGATCTGATGTAAGTTTACCTTGCGGCGATACCACCACAATGCTTTCTGGTGTTGTGACTGACGATGGCTTGCATTTTTGGAGTCAGTTAAATGGTCCAAATGAAGCTATAATTGCAGATGTTTTTGCAACAGACACGCAAGTAAGCGGCCTTATTCCCGGTACCTATATTTTTCAATATATAACAAAAGGCGGCGGTGCTACCTGCGGATTCTCAGTTTCGACTGTCACTATATATGTCTCTGGAAGTACGTTAAGCAATACCGATGCAGGTCCCGATCACGTGGTTTGTACAAAAACTGATGTACCGCTTACAGCGAAACCCGCAGAAAGCGGAGAAATAGGTGGATGGAGTCAAGTCTCTGGACCAGATACAATAACATTCTCTAATATACATGATCCTAATGCAATTGCTTCAGGATTTTTGACCTCAAATGCTACTTATGAGTTAAAATGGACGATTTCTTATCTGCATCCTGGACCAGCTTGTAGTGCCTCCGTTTCTGATAATGTGCTGATATACACTACCAACAATATTGCTCCAACGAGTTCTGACGCTGGACCAGATACTTGCTATCCTAATGGAACCAATACTTTTAACTTAAGCGGAAATACACCCGAAGGTTCAGATTTTGGGACATGGACGGTCACTCCTTCTGCAGGAGTTGTAATCGCTGATGTAAATGATCCTAATACTTTGGTTACAGTTCCTACAGATGGAACTTATACTTTTACCTGGGCAATAGTAAATAAATCAAGAATATGCATACCAAGTACGAGCAGTGTAAAAGTAACTATTGCAGGCACACCACCAGCTGCAAATGCTGGTCCTGATCAAGAAATCTGCGGTAGTGTAATAACTATGGCTGCCACGGTAAGCAGTGGTGCCACTGGAAACTGGACAAGGATATCTGGAGCGGGTAATTATACTATTAGTGATCCCACTGACCCAAATGCTGTTTTTACGTTTACATTTAGTGGCTACTATATTTTTAGATGGACTGTAAATGCAAATATTTGCGGTGAAGCTTTTGATGATATCAACTTAACTGTTGGAATTCCACCACACGTTGCCGCCGCAGGACCAGATCAAAATGTTTGTAATAATACCAGCGTAACAATGGCTGGAAATGCCTACGACAGTTTTTTTGAAGAAGGTCAATGGTCTGTGCTAACTGGAGCGCCAAATCAGCCTAATATTGTTGATCCATCTAATCCTAATACGGTTATTAACGGACTTGTAAAAGGAACTTATACTTTTAGATGGACAATTAATTCAAAAAGCGTGTTTTTATGTCCGCCAACATTTGATGACATGATCGTAACTGTTTCGCCGGCAGCCAATGCAGGTCCTGATAAAACATATTGTGATGTAACCAGTATACAGCTTATAGGAAACGAAAACTCTACTGGAACTTGGACACTTACTACTACTTCCGGAAGTGTTAATGATGTTGTTATTACCCAATCGCCTCCAAACAGTTATATTGCAAATGCTACAGTAGTTCCTGGAAACACATATGTTTTTACCTATACCATATCTTCTTCTGTCAATCCAGTTTGTCCTGGATCATCAGATCAAATAAATATAGATGTATTTAACGGTGCAAGTGTTGATCCTAATGCAGGAGCCGATCAAAATCTTTGTATTGCTGATGTTGGAGGTAAAACCATTTTAGATGGAAACACACCTCCTCCCGATGTTACAAAAGCCCAATGGAAATTTGTTTATCAGCCAACAGGAAGTGTTGCTGTTATTGAAACACCGTCAGCACCAAAAAGTAATCTATTAAACTTAACCGTTCCTGGACTTTACATTTTAGAATGGGTTTTTGAAAGTGCATCTTGTCGAACACTTTCTGATATAGTTCGTATCGAAATGAATGCCCCGCCTAGTATTGCAGATGCAGGACCAAATGATACTGCAGCTTGTCAAACCACATATAAAACTGCTGCTGTACCGCCTGCAGTTGGTATTGGAACATGGACTTTTGACACGGTTCCAGCTGGAAGTACAGCTGTAATCGATAACCCAAACAGTCCTACCACAACCTTATCAAATGTTACCGTTCTGGGAACTTATATATTAAGATGGACGGTTACAAATGGTTCTTTTACTGATCCTTCATCATGTCAGCCTTCTGTCGATACAGTATCAATAACCTTTAATGACATACCGCCTTCAAAAGCAGATGCAGGCCCAGATCAAGAATTATGTAATGCTGATTCAGCTACTATGGCGGCAGTTCCTGTAACTTCTGGTATTGGTACTTGGACTAAGGTGTCGGGACCTGCTGCCAATATTGGTGCTCCAAATGATCCTAATTCTATAATGCTTGGACTGCAGCCCGGAACTTATGAGTTTTTGTGGACGGTGACAACATTAAATAATAATGGTTGTATTTCTCAAGATTCAGTTATCGTTACGATTTACGACCAGCCTTCAACTGCTGATGCTGGACCAAATCAGATAATCCCACAATTTTCTCCCGTAAACATGAACGCTTTACCTCCAACAGTAGGCACAGGAGTATGGACTCAAATATCAGGACCAAGTACTTTAGGTTTTGTTGACAGCACATCGCCAACAACGGCTGTTAGTGGTACAATTTCTGGTACTTATCAACTTCAATGGACGGTGAGCAACGGAAATTGTGCTGTTTCTTCTGATGTTATGACCCTTACAATACTTGCTGTTTCAGATCTTGAACTAACAAAATCTGTGTCTCCTACTCACGGAAGTGCGGGAGATGTAGTAACCTTTACGATCCAGATTTTTAATAACAATTCACTTGGAGGAACGGTAACCGCAACTGGTGTAGCTGTAAGAGATTATCTTCCTACTGGTTTTACCATAGTGCCGGGATCAGCCAATTTATCAGGACAGTATAATGTAGGAGATAATACGTTGACTTGGTACAATCTTACAATTCCTAACGGAGGAAGGCTAAACTTAACATTCAAAGCTACTATTAATGCCGTTGGAAGTACATTAAATAAAGCTGAAATTGTAGAATCTAATCAATTTGACCCTGACAGTACGCCAAACAATCAAATAGAAACCGAAGATGATCAGGATAGTGTTTCTGTCTCAATAGACGTTGCCGATTTATCACTTCAAAAAACAGTTTCTCCAACTTCTGTTAGTATAAATGACAATGTAATCTTTACAATTAGAGCAACTAACAGCGGTCCTAATAACGCCACAGGAGTAACGGTTTCAGACAAACTTCCTCCGGGTTATACGTATGTCAGCGACAATGGTTCTGGTAAATATAACAGTACTACTGGTATTTGGAATATAGGTAATCTGAACAATGGAAATTCAATCACATTACAGATTACGGCAAAGGTCAATGTTGCAACAGCAGCTAATTACAAAAATACGGCAGAAATACAAACTGCACGTCAAGTTGACCCAGACAGTACACCTGGAAATGGTCTTCCTGAAGATGATATGGCAAGTGCAAATATTACGCTTAAATCAGCAGATTTAGAGCTTACTAAAAGTGTTACACCAACATCTGCAGCGTCAGGTCAACAAGTAGATTTTACTCTTAATGTAATCAATAAAGGCCCTGGAAACGCTACAGGAATAGCTGTACAAGATGTTATTCCAGTAGGTTATACATTGATTCCTGGCTCTGTATCAATTGGAGGAACCTATCAAGTGGCGACAGCTACGCTTGAATGGAAAAATATAGCATTGGCAAATGGTGCTAATACCAATTTAACTTTTAGTGCATTTGTAAATCCGTTAGGAAGTTATAAAAATGTAGCTCAAATAACCGCCAGTGATTTACCCGATCCTGACAGTACACCAAATAATGATGACGGTGATCAAAGCGAAGATGATGAAGCTAATGCTGAAATTATCTATATTGGGCCTTCGGCAGATTTATCATTGGTCAAAAAAGTTGTTGCAGGAAATACTAGTCCAGTAGTAGGAAGTCAGATTTCATTTGAACTAATAATACAAAATGACGGACCAAATAGTGCAACTGGAATTGAGGTTAAAGATTTACTTCCAACAGGATATGAATTTGTAAATTATAGTTCCTCTGCTGGGCTTTATAACAATACTACCGGTATATGGAATGTTGGTACTGTTGATAAAGGAGTTGCAGAATCACTTATTATTGATGCCAAAGTACTGCCAACAGGAGTTTATAAAAATATTGCTCAAGTAACAGCCAGCAGTCTGCCTGATCCTGATAGTACGCCAAATAACGATGATGGAGATCAAAGCGAAGATGATGAAGCCAATGTAATAGTTACTCCTATTCAGCCAACAGCAGATTTATCAATTACTAAATCCGTAAACAGATCATCACCTTTAATAGGCTCCAAAGTTACTTTTGAAATTATAGTAACCAATAATGGGCCAAATGATACTACCGGCGTACAAGTAACTGATAAGCTTCCATCAGGATACACCTATGACTCGTTTACAGTATCTACTGGAACATATGATTCAGCAACAGGTATATGGATTGTTGGAAATTTAGTAAATGGAAAATTTGAAACTCTTCAAGTTACTGCAGTCGTAAACCCAACAGGAGTTTATCTTAATTCTGCTGAGGTAACTGCCAGTGACCTTCCCGATCCAGATTCTACTCCAAATAACAATGTGACTACAGAAGATGATTATGCCGAAATTTCAACAACTCCAGTAACAGCTGTATCTGATTTATCTATTTCAAAAACGGTAAGCAATACCACTCCTACTGTTGGTTCTTTAGTCACTTTTACGGTTATCGTTACTAATGGAGGACCACAAGATAATACTGGTGTCGAAGTAACTGATTTATTGCCTTCTGGATATACATACAACAATTTCACACTCTCAACTGGAGCTTATGATCCAACTACAGGAGTTTGGACTGTAGGTAATTTAGTTAATGGAAAATTTGAAACACTGCAAATCACAGCTCGAGTAAATGCATCTGGCAATTATACTAATAGTACCGAGATAACAGCAGCAGATCTTCCTGATCCAGATTCTACTCCAAACAATGGAAATACTACCGAAGATGATTATTCGACAGCAACTACAGTTCCAATATATCAATCTTCTGACTTGTCATTAACTAAAACTGTTAACAATACTACTCCGTTGGTAGGTACATTAGCAACTTTCGAAATCATTGTGACAAACAATGGTCCGCAAGATAATACAGGAGTTCAAGTAAAAGATTTATTACCTTCTGGATATATCTTAAATGGATATACAATTTCAACAGGAACTTACAATGCAACAACTGGTATATGGACTGTAGGTAATTTGATAAATGGAAAATCAGAAACACTGCAGATTATTGCAACTGTAAATCCTACAGGAGATTTCACCAATATCGCTGAAGTAACTGCTGCAGATCTTCCAGATCCTGATTCAACACCTAATAATGGAGTAACAACTGAAGATGATTATGGCACAGCATTAATAGTTCCAATACAACAAGCTGCAGTTTCAGATCTATCTTTGACCAAAAAAGTCAATAATCCAACACCATTAGTTGGCTCTCAAGTAACTTTTGAAGTAGTAATTACCAACAATGGTCCAAAAGACAATACTGGTGTTAAAGTCAAAGATTTACTGCCTTCAGGTTATACCTATAACTCCTATACAATTACAACTGGAACTTATGATTCGCTTACAGGATTATGGACTGTGGGTAATCTAATAAATGGTAAATCAGAAACGCTGCAAGTAACAGCAACTGTAAACGACTCAGGAGACTATTTAAATGTTGCCGAAGTTACAGCAAGTGACGTCCCTGATCCAGACTCCACACCTAATAATGGTGTTACAACAGAAGATGATTATGCGACAGCAACAACAACTCCAATAAAAAAATCTTCAGATTTGTCATTATCCAAAATAGTAAATAATGCCACTCCGCTGGTTGGCACAATAGATACTTTTGAAATTGTAGTAACCAATAGCGGACCACAAGATAATACTGGTGTTCAGGTAACTGATTTATTGCCTTCTGGATATACATACAGTAGTTTCACTGTTTCAACTGGAACTTATAATCCGACCACAGGAATATGGAACATAGGGAACTTGAATAACGGAAAATCGGAAACTTTACAAATAACTGCAATCATAAATCCAACTGGAAATTATCTGAATTCTGCCGAAATTACAGCAGCAGATCTTCCAGATCCTGATTCAACTCCAAACAATGGAGTAACATCAGAAGATGATTATGATAGTGCATTTACAGTACCGATATTAAGAGGAACTGACTCTGACTTATCGCTGACAAAAAAAGTAAACAATGCCGCTCCTTTAGTGGGTTCTCAGGTTATTTTCGAAATTATTATCAGCAATAACGGTCCATTAGATAATACTGGCGTTAAGGTTCGAGATTTGCTTCCAAACGGATATACTTTTAATGGTTATTCGATCTCTACAGGAACTTATGATTCTACAACTGGCGTTTGGACTGTAGGCGGTTTGGTTAATGGAAAATCTGAAACCTTAGAGATAATGGCAACAGTAAATCCTAATGGAGACTATACTAATGTTGCGGAGGTAATTGCAGCAGATCTTAAGGATCCTGATTCAACACCAAATAATGGAATATCAACTGAAGATGATTATGCGACAGCAACTACTACTCCAACAAATGTGTCGGCAAATCTATCCTTGACCAAAACAGTTAATAATCCAACACCATTAATTGGAGCGCAAGTTACCTTTGAAATTGTTGTAACCAACAGCGGCCCGCAAAATACATCGGGAGTGCAGGTCAAAGATTTACTTCCGCCAGGTTATACTTTTAGCAGTTTTACCGCTACAAAAGGATCCTATAATAAAAATTCAGGAATCTGGAATATCGGCTCTTTTGTAAATGGAGATTCACATACATTGCAAATCACCGCTATAGTAAACGCTGCAGGAAATTATCTCAATATTGCCGAAGTAACGGCGAGCAACATGCCTGATCCTAATTCAACTCCAAATAACGGAGTGACTACTGAAGATGATTATGCAACTGCGCTTGTAACTCCTTCAGTTCTTATGGCCGATTTATCGATCAGTAAAACTACGCAAACAGGTAATACAAGGTATGAAATTGGTTCGACAGTTATTTTTAATATTACAGTAAAAAATGACGGTCCGGGTGATGCAAGCGGTGTGAAAGTAAAAGACTTACTTCCTGCTGGATTTACTTATCTAACCAATTCGGCAACAAGCGGAATTTATAATTATGCTACGGGAATCTGGACTACTGGAACCGTTATTAATGGAGAAACTCAAACTTTGGATATTTATGCCAAAGTAAATCCGCCGACAGGTGCAGCTAATGAATATACTAATGAAACAGAAATTACAGCCAGTAATATGCCTGATCCTGATTCAACACCAAATAACGGAGTTAAAACAGAAGACGACTATGACAGCATTCAAATCAATGTTTCAATCGCTGATTTAAGCTTAGATAAAACAGTAAGCAATAAAAATCCAAATGTAGATGAGATAATAACCTTTACATTAAAGCTTAACAACGAAGGACCAAGTCAAGCAACAGGAGTTGCCGTTGATGATATAATTCCACTAGGCTATCGAAATATTACTAATATCTCAAACGGTGGATTATTTAGAGCCAACACTATAAAATGGGCCAATTTAACTGTTCCCGTTGGAGGTATTACTTTGACTTATCAAGTTACAGTTGCGAGTCCGCATGGTCTTGAAGGTTACGATTATTTAAATATTGCCCAAGTAACGGCAAGTGATCAATACGATCCAGACAGTAAACCAAATAACGATAATGGTGATCAAAGTGAAGATGATGAAGACTCAGAATTCATCAACATTTCATCAACAGATATTGCTATAAACAAAGAGGTTGACAAAACAGATGTGCCAATGTACAGCACCGTAACCTTTACTATTACAGCAGAAAATCTTGGAAACCTAACTGCTACAAATGTCGAAGTTCAAGATGTACTTCCTAAAGGTTATAAACTAGATACATTCACTGTATCAGCTGGAGTATACAACAGTACAACAGGAACTTGGACAATTCCGTCTGTAGCTGTAAAAGGTTCTCAAACTTTGACTATTACGGCAAAAGTGGTTGATTTTAATGACTATTTAAACACGGCTCATTTTGTTAAAATGGATCAAATAGACAGCAACTCGTCAAATAACCAAGACAGCGCAACTGTTGCTCCAAATTGTTTGAAAATTTTCAATGAATTTTCTCCAAATGATGACGGACAAAATGATACTTTCTACATCGACTGTATCTCACAATATCCAGACAATCAGCTCGAGATATTTAATCGCTGGGGTAATTTAGTGTATTACAAGAAAGGGTACAATAACACTTGGGACGGCAAGGCAGACGGCTCTGCAAAAACACTTCCAGAAGGTACCTATTTCTACATTCTTGATCTAGGAAATGGTTCTCCAAAAACATCTGGATGGCTTTATTTAAAATAAAATAGCAATAACCAAAATAGAATTGGCTATGATTAAAAGTATAAAAAAGATTTTCACGATCCTTACAATGCTTTCTGTATTTGGTGCGATAGCTCAGCAAGATCCCCAATACACACAGTATATGTATAATACGCTTAGTGTTAACTCTGCGTATGCCGGCTCATTAGGGCATTTAGCTATAACTGGTATATATAGAACACAATGGGTTGGACTTGAAGGAGCGCCAAACACGCAATCTTTTACGCTCGATACTCCTCTTGGAAAAAACGTGGGTTTAGGTTTATCTGTAGTAAGTGAAGAAATAGGCCCTTCAGAAGAGCAATATCTAGATGCTAACTTCTCTTACACCATTCCATCAGGACAAACCCATAAATTGTCTTTTGGAATTAAAGGCGGCGGAAGAGTAATAAATATTGACTGGACAAAAGGAAGTTATAGAGATCCAGATGTACAGTTTCGTGAAAACATCACCAATAAATTCCTTCCAGTAGTTGGTGCGGGATTATATTGGCATGGCGAAAGAGATTATATCGGATTGGCTATTCCAAATTTTATGACCAGAGAACGATACAATTATGATGATATTGCCGATGATCTAGTCAATGAACGAATGCATCTTTATCTTATTGGTGGAATTGTTTTTGATCTTTCAGCTCACACCAAGTTTAAACCAGCCGCAATGGTAAAATATGTAGCGGGAGCTCCATTAATTGCCGATTTCTCAGCTAATTTCATGTTTAATAACTGCGTAACACTTGGCGTTTCTTATAGAACAGGAGATTCTGTAAGTGCTCTCGCATCGTTACAAATCACACCGCAATTTCTTGTAGGCTACGCTTATGATTATACTACTACCGAATTACAAAACTACAATAGCGGCACACACGAAATTATGCTTCGATTTGAATTAGTATCACGCAAAAAGGGATTAAAATCTCCTAGATTCTTTTAATACTAGCAGCTATGGAAAAAAGAATTATTATACTCGCCCTGCTAATCATCCAAATGGTTAATTCGCAAACAAAGAACAAAACTGCCGATGCTCTTTTTGATAAAATGTATTATATAGATGCCGCAAAATCATATGAACTGTCCGTAAAAAATGGCGATAATTCAAAAGAAATTTTGCAGCGTTTAGGAGATGCGCACTATTTTAATACCCAAATGCAAGATGCCAGCAAATGGTACAGCAAACTGCTTGCTGATTATTCTGCCGAAGTTTCAGCAGAATATTACTTTCGCTATGCACAATCTTTGCAGGGAATCAAGAATTATGATCTGGCAAAAAAATGGATAAAAAATTTCTCCGAGAAACAAAAATCATCTGATTCTAGAGCTCAAAACTTCTCTCTAAAAACAGTAACTCTCGAAGATATAAAGAAAATAAAACCGCAGTTTATCCTAGAGAATTTAGAAATCAATTCGGCTTATTCCGATTTTGGTCCAATGTTTTACAAAGGCGACTTAGTTTACTCAACAACAGTAGATTCCTCTTATTTAAAAACAGCAAAATATGGATGGAACGATCAGCCGTATTTAAATATGCAGCTCGGAAAAATAAGCCCGACACAAACAAACGTAACTTTTAAAGAACGTTTTGCAAAAGAAATTACAACCCAATATCACGAAGCTTGTGTCGCTTTTTCACCCGATGAAAAAACAATCTATTTTACTAGAAACAATTACAACGGCAAACTTAAGAGAGACGACAAAGGCGTTAATAATTTAAAATTATACACTGCCAAAGCAGTAGAAAACAGCAATGGTACTGTTCGATGGGAAAATGTAAAAGAACTTCCGTTTAACAGTGACAGCTATTCTGTTGGACAGCCAACTGTAAGCAAAGACGGTAAAAAACTGTATTTTGTTTCTGATATGCCGGGAACAATTGGTTCTACAGATATTTTTATGGTAGACATTTTGGGCGAAGACCAATATTCAAATCCTAAAAACTTAGGCGAAAAAATAAATACAAGCGGACGAGAAATGTTTCCGTTTATAACAGACAAAGCGCTGTACTTTGCCTCAGATGGTTTTTTAGGTTTAGGAGGTCTTGACGTTTTTGAAAGCCGATTAAATAATGAAGTTTTCGATTCACCAGTTAATCTTGGCGCGCCTTTAAACAGCAGTTTAGATGATTTTGGATATATTGTAAATGAAGAAACTAACAAAGGTTTTGTATGCTCAAACAGAAAAACAGGAAAAGGCGATGATGATATTTATTCGTTCGAAAGAAGCTGTACACAATCTATTGAAGGTTATGTTTTTGATGCCATTTCGAATAAAAAAATTCCAGGTGCTATAGTTACACTCAAAAACAATGAAAACCAGCAATTACAGCAAACCGTTTCTAGAATAGATGGAAAATTTGAGTTTGAAGAAAACATCAATTGCAATACACCTTACGCTGTAGAAGCTGCTAAAGATAATTTTACAACCTTATCAAAAGCAATCGTTACTGCCGAGAATTCTGCAATAACCGAAGTGCCAATTGGACTTGATCCAACTCTTATAGAACGTAAAGACGGAATTTTAAAAATCAAAATCGGAATTATTTTCTTCGACCTCAACAAATCAGATATACGATACGATGCGGCAATAGAACTTAATAAAGTTGTTTTATTAATGAATCAATATCCAACCGTAATTATAAAAATTGAATCTCATACAGATTCAAGAGCCGATGATCAATACAATCTTGAATTATCTGATCGAAGAGCCAAAGCAACAAGAGATTATATAATATCCCAAGGAATTGCCCCTGAACGAATTGAAAGCGCAATTGGCTACGGCGAAACCCAGCTTATCAATAATTGCTCAAACGGCGTTCCCTGCACCGAAGCACAACATCAAATGAACAGACGAAGCGAATTCATTATTACAAAAATGTAATATTTGTAAAAGTCTAAAACTACAATTTTGAATAAAAAAAAAACGGTCATAAACCGTTTTTTTTTATTTGAGCTTTTATCAAAATTATATTTAATCCCAATTATTATTCTTAGAAAAGCTGTACTTCCCTCCTCCTGTAAAAAACAAAACAAGTGCAGTAAAAAAGTAAAGACCAAGTAATTCTAAAGCCCAGCCTCCGTGATCACTCATTTTAAATATATCCGCGCTATGAGCCATTAATGCAGCAACAAAACAATTAAAAGCATAGATTAATGCCGCAATTCTAGTTCTAAAACCAATTATTATTGCAATTGGCGCTAGAATTTCTCCCACTAATACACCATACGATAAGAAACCTGGAAGACCTTTTTCGACAAGCATACCTGATATAAATTCTAAACCTCCATTAAATTTTGCAAAACCATGCAAAAGCATTAATAATCCAATTGTAATACGAAGTATCAACAGGCCAAAATCATTGTTTTTTTTCATTTTTTAAGAATTAAATTTAGTCAGACAAACCAGTTCTATGTGCAAACTTTTTCATTTTGCACGATAACTGCTGGTAGTAAAAATAGCAAAAAAAACATACAATCTAAATCTGTCAAAAAAAATCTGTTTTTTGTTTTATCGAAAGTCTAGTAATTTTTTTTTATCATAAATAAGCAAACGTTCACTTATTATTATATCTTTGTTTTCAATTTAAACATCCATTCATTTGAGAACTAGAGATAGTAATAAAGAAGAATTAGTTAAGCAAAAAACGATAGAAATGATTGTAAAGTATGGCATTGAAGGCTTTGCAATGAATCGTTTGGCAAAAGAATGCGGTATCTCTGTCGCAACCCTTTACATTTATTATGCAGATAAGGAGGATCTCATAAAAAAAATAGGAATTGAGATGGGAACATTCTTTTTTAAAAGTTCTTTAAAAGATTTCACTCCAGATATGCCTTTTACAGTAGGTCTCGCTAAGCAATGGGAAAATCGGTCTTCATTTATGATGAACAACACTGATAAACTAGTTTGCTGGGAAATTCTTCAAAACTCAAACTACGGCGATTTTATAGTAAATGAAAGTTTGATGGAGCTAAAAGAAATTATGACAAAGTTTCTAAATGGCGCCATCGAGAGAAAAGAAATTGTACCAGTTTCAAAAGAAGTCTTTTGGAGTATCGCTTACGGACCTTTATACAATTTACTGCGTTTTCATGAAAAAGGAAAAGGATTGGGCGGAACCACTCCGTTTAAATTAACCGATGATGTACAAAAAGAAGCATTACGTTTAGTAATCAAAGCACTAACCCCTTAAAAATTAACAGCTATGAATGTCATGATATTTGCTACTAATATAAAAACAGAAACTAGCAAAAATAAAATTGCAGCATTCTTCAATACAAACAAATCTATCCTGCAATGGAGTATCGATCAAGAAGATATTGATTGTGTACTTAGAATTATAAGTAAAAATCTAAACGCTGGTCAAATAATCGAAATGTTGAATTTTCTTGACTTTGACTGCAAAGAACTTTAAAATATATGAACGAAAAACAAACACTCAAAACAGGTTTTAATGGCTATCAAAAACTTGTCATATTTCTATTAGCCTTAACACAATTTACAGTTGTGCTTGATTTTATGGTAATGTCGCCACTTGGAGATATTATGATGAAAACATTAAAAATTACGGCATCACAATTTGGCATCGCCGTTTCGGCTTACGCCTTTAGTGCTGGAATTTCAGGACTTTTAACAGCAGGTTTCGCTGATAAATTTGACCGAAAAAAACTTTTACTTTTCTTCTATATTGGCTTTACAATAGGAACTATATTTTGTGCTATAGCACCAACCTTTATTTTACTTGTCGCCGCTCGTATTTTTACCGGTATTTTTGGCGGTGTAATTGGTTCTATTTCTATGGCTATTGTTGCCGATTTATTCAACCTGCAGCAAAGAGGAAAAGTAATGGGATTTATACAAATGGGATTTGGAGTAAGTCAAGTTTTAGGAATTCCTATTGGTCTGTACATTGCTAATGCTTGGGGCTGGCACGTACCTTTTTTATGGATTGCCGCTATGGCCGCAATTATAACTTTGGTTTTATCCTTTAAACTGCAGCCAATTGTTGAGCATTTAAGTTTAAAACAAGAAAAAACACCAATTCAGCACTTGTGGCATACTATTTCAAAACCACACTATCAAGTTGGTTTCTTGTCTACTGCCCTTCTCTCTATTGGTGGTTTTATGATGATGCCATTTGGAAGTGCCTTTGCCATAAACAACCTAAAAGTAACTAATGATGAGTTACCTTTACTTTTTATGATTACTGGTGTTGCAACACTAATTACCATGCCTATTGCAGGGAAACTAAGTGATAAATTCAGCAAATTCAAACTTTTTGCTTTTGCCACTTTGTTTGCTATAATTGTAATGAATGTTTATGCACATTTTGCCGCTACTCCATTTTGGATTGTATTAGTTACCAACATTTTAATGATGATGGCAATCATGAGCAGAATGGTGCCTTCAACAACATTAACCTCAGCAATACCAGAACCGCAGGATCGAGGAGCTTTTATGAGTATTAACTCTTCTTTACAACAAATGGCAGGAGGTTTTGGTGCTATGATCGCTGGATTAATCATTGTTCAAAAAGACAATTATGCACCGCTGGAACATTATGATACTTTAGCAATGGTTGCTTCTGTTATTATGCTTGTAAGCATTTATTTAGTCTCTCGCGTAAGTAAAATTGTATACAAAAAATGATACAGTTCTAAGCTTTTTTTAAGCAAAATAAAACCTCAACTAAAAACTTTAAACTCCTGCATTATTTGTAGGAGTTTTTTATTTGTTTGTAGTTTTTTATAACAATAACTTACATCTTTTCCTATTTTTTAAAAGAATAACACTTTACCTGTCAGAGCGCTTCGTTCGTGAACACACTTTAATTTCAATCCAACGGAATATTGCACGAGAGAAATGTTCACACCAAATAAAAAGGAATAGGCTTTAGAAGATTTTCTTGTACTTGTTTGTTTTTAGAGACAGTTTTGATTCAAATATTTTTTTCTTAATTACCTTTCCCTTCTGATCAACTTTAAAACATATATAAATATACCCATTGCCTATTGTCGAATATGAAAAACTATTTATTTCAATTATAATACTCGTATAATTTAATTTCTTTGATGCTATAATCTTATTAGGGATTAGATTTGTAAAATCCTCGATAACGATATTTTTAACATTATAATTATTTATCTCTATTAGTACATTTTGAGAAAATTCTAATTTTTCAATTAACTTTTTTGTTAGTGCCTGTTTATGGCACTTTGAGGCAATTACATTTTCAGTTTTAAGAAAAAAAACTATCTCATTGTTATACAGATTCTCGTGAATATAATAGACACTTAAAGAATCATTAATTGGTATTCTACATGATTCTATTTCCTTTTTAATAAAATTAGATGTATTATTCTGCGCAACTATTATGTTAAAAAAAAGACAGAAAAAAAACGTTGCTATTCTCATAATTTACCTGTTGAACTATTCTTAAAACTAAATTCTGTTGATTTATAAATAATGGTTGTTCCAAAATCTCCTTTGGATACTGAAACTGATTCAAAAATTGATTTCTCAAGAATATTATAGTTTGACCAATTTTTAAAAGCATTTTTTTTATGATCTGGGTGTATAAAAAGCCATTCTTTCCAATTTTCATTAGTACAGATATCGGCTCCTTGCCAACCGATACCTCCATCTGAATAATCTTCATCTAGATATTCATTATTGAAGTATTTCACTGCCTTTATAGTATATTCAATAGAACTTTTCATTTTTACATTATTATTTCTACCCTCGGAATTTTTGTCAAAATCAATAATTTCATTCAATTCAATATTTAAGAAATTTCGAAATGCAGGATTTCCTTGTGCTCCGTAATGGAATGTATGGGCATAAGTAATATCATCCCATTTGTTTCTCATTTTAATTAAAGTACTATTCAAGCTCCAATTATTTCTATATTTAGAAACATTAGAATTAGTTAATTGTTTATGATGATTCATAATTATAAATGGTATAGCTTTTATAACATCTAATGAAAAGCCCGATTCCGAATAAGCTAAACCAGCTATTCTAAGAAACACATTATTTTTAATTTTCAGCGACTCTGTATTATTATATGTAGTGAAATTATCTCCATTTTTATCTTTTTGCATCGTTTTTCCATCACACACATAAACATCCTCCACACTTCCTTCAAAATCAGGTTCATTTATTTTTCCTTCAAAAGTTCCTTCTTTATTGTAAAAATGCCCATTTACACTAATAATACGCTCAAGCATTTTATTTTCTGGTGGATCCTCGGGATCTCCATATGTATATTTCGGAGCATAATAATCAATACTCCCACCAGCATTAATTTTAATACTGTTACCAAAATATCTTAAAGTTCCTCCTGTTATTTCAGTTATTTTTCCTTTTACAATTCGTGTTCTAGACATAATTTTATTTATACAATCATCTGAATTCCAATCAATTACTCTTTTCTAATTTTGCGTGGTATTCTCAGTGCTATTATTTTTAATATCATTTTTTGAATGAAACTCTACATTTTTATCACTATGAGAAACAATCTCAGTATGACTTATTACATTTCGATCTTGTTTAGCTTCTGAATGAAAATCTCCATCAATCTGTTCGTGTGCTTTTCCTTTTATGTGCAGCATACTGTCTCCACCTACTTTAGTGGTTTGCATCATTCCAACTGTTGTAGATTTATTGACTCCCGCACTTTCTGTAATATCTTGTTCTGCGGTAGATGTAATACTTCTTCCTGCTCTAATGATAACATCTTCTCCTGCATCTAATTCGATATTTTTTGGAGCTTTAAACCTAATGTTTCCGTCTCCATGAATCACTGCTATTGTCTGTCCTTTTTGGCTTTCAATTGTTATGTCACCAGTAGCATCATCAGAAATAATTCTGTTTCCGCTTCGGGTTTGTATTACTTTTAAATCATTCTTTTCAGTAGCATAACCGCTTTTCGCCTGCCCGTTATAATGCGCCCCCATAACATAAGGATCTTGTGCATTTCCACCTTCAAAACCTACTAAAACTTCCTCGCCAATTTCAGGAATAAAGTAAAATCCTTTTCCTGCTCCAGTATGTGGCTGAATCATTCTAATCCACTGGCTTGTTTTGGTTCCTGATGCCCAGTAAAATTCTACTTTTACTCGCCCAAGTCCCTCGGGATCGTTGTTGTCTCTTATTTTGGCTGGTTGTGTTTCTGCTTTTGCAAAAACTTTTGTATTGGTATAATGTGGTGCCGAAACATCGTCTGGAATTGCTTTGAACTCGCAGGTATAATTACCATGTACTTCTGAGTGGTGTATGGCTTCTATACAAACTAAATGGTGTTCTATGGTTTGGTTTACAATGATAAAAGTCTGTCCTAATCCTAAAGGAAAATAAGAGATTCCGCTGTAGTACACACTGTTTGCATCACTTCCTGCTGTCTGCAGTGTGATCATTTCTTGTATTTCTTCTTTATTTTGTGCATTGTTGGTGTATGCTCCAACACTCAATTCGCCTTGTGTTACGGTGCTTTGGTTAAATCCTACAATAGAAGCAAAACTGTCTTTACTACCTGTAGCGGTTCTTTCTGATGCGTCACGAATGCCTGCTGCATTTTTATAATCATAACCTGCTAATGAAATGTTATGCGCAATCATATTGGCTTGTATCTTAAAACTATGCATGGACGCTCCGTTGATGAGTTTAACCTTGGAGTTTTTAAGTTGTCCGAACTGCATGCGCATTCCGTCAAAATAAAACCATTGTCCATATCGGGCTGCCAGTCTTTTAAGAAATTCAAAATTGGTCTCATTGTACTGCGCCATATAATTGAATTCTTTCAGATAAGTAGATCTAATAGCATCTCTCTGATAAAATTCTGTTGGCCCTTCTGATAATAGATCTACAACAATATCATCCATTCCTCTTTCTAGATAAGTTCTGGATTTTGGCACATCGTCAATTACTTTGCTGTGGCTTATTCCTGTAATATGCAGACCAACGGCACTGCCGTGCTTGTCTATTGAAGCGACCTCAGTAATGATTCCTTTACTCATCAGCCTGATTCCAGTCAGACTTTTGAAAGTAAAAATAACTTCATCACCAATGTATTTTCGCATGGCTTGCGCCTGATCAACGGGATTTATAACTGCTTTACCTGTATATTGCCAGACAAATGAAAAATGATGATGATCTGCCATTTTTTGTGAAAGCTGCAAATCGTAATAAATAACATTTTTTTCAAAGGAACTTATTGAAATATGAACTTGATCTGAGAAATGTGCCATAATTAGTTAGAATAGAGGTTAGCTATTTAAATGGTTGATTCGTTTTGAAACGAAATCGATTAAATAAATATAAAGTTCTAACAAACTAATAAACGCCCGTAAAAGGCAAAAGAATAACAGAATAGGACACAATCATATAAAATACCAATTGTGTAAATGCAAATTAATATCAAGAACTCCTGCATTATTTGTAGGAGTTTTTTATTTGTTTGTAGGCGGTAAACCTAAAAATAAGATCTTTTTTGTATTTTAAAAGACAGAAAGTACTCCGAAAAAATGTTTTTAATGTTCCTCCAATTCAAAGAAAACCCAGTATAACTGACTTTACATAAAAAACTAATAATTAACAAATTACAAATATTTTCACGCTATCAATTACTTTAAGAAACTAACAATTATCATGTTTTGAATTTTAATAAATTCATTCCTTTGTGTGACTCAACAAATACCACAAACCAACCACCGCATAATGTATAAGAGTAGTAAGCATAGAATTAAAAAAACAGATAATCACGCATCGTTTATTAATAAAGTAAATATTGATAAAAATGCACATTGATACTGATTTGCTGTATACTTGGGGAGCAGTTGCCAAAAAGGTTCCAAAAAATGCCATCATTTTTTATGAAAATGATCCTGCTTTATCATTTTTTCAAATTTTAGAAGGAACGGTGAAAATGAGTTATACTAACGAAGACGGCAAAGATCTAACTATTGGTGTATTTAAAGAAGGTGACAGTTTTGGAGAACCGCCGCTAATTATTGGTGAGCCATATCCTGCATCAGCTTTAGCGCAAACAGATTGTGTCATTTTAAAACTTTCTAGAGTTAATTTCTTTTCTTTTCTGGAAGAAAATCCTGAAGCGCAAAAGAAAATACTAAAACTATTTGCCTCAAGAATTTATAATAAAATTGTCTTCTCAAAAAACATAATCAATCATAAGCCGGAACATCGCATACAATATTTTTTGGATAATTTTAAAAGACAGCATTGCACAAAAGTGAATCAAAAAATAAAAATTCCTTATACCCGCCAAGAAATTGCTGATTTTACCGGATTAAGAGTTGAAACCGTAATTAGAACTTTGACTTTCATGAAAAAGAACAAAAAAATTGAAATCATTGATCACAAATTATTCTACTAGAACGTCTAAAAAATTGTTGCTGTATGACTCAAATCATAATCTATGCTCCAAATATTCACGTCCTTTGAGGAAAGGTTAAATGATAAATTATTAATTCAAACTTCATAACGTTTTAAAGTAAAAAAGCGGGAACTACAAAAGTTCCCGCTTTTTTAACTTATTACTTTATTCATCATTGCTTTTGAGATATTGTCAGCTCTAATTTTAATTTCTCTAGCTTTTTCTCCTTCAAACAAATCATCGACCGTTTTTTTCCACAATTTCGTCCAGTGTTTAAAATGTGCCTCGGTCAAAAGGCTCTTCTGATTTAACATTCGGTGTTTCATCATTGGGTTTCCATCAAAGTTTCCTGTATGAAAAAGAATATTATCCCAAAAATCATACATTATCGGAAGATGTTTTTCCCAGTTCACAGCAGCTACTTCAGTAAATAAATAACCAATCGTAGGATCAGTTCTAATTTTTAGATAAAAAGCATCTACCAGTATTATAATATCGTCTTTTCCCTTAATATCTGTTTTCATCTTTCTATTTGTTTCTTCATTTGTGTTCAAAATACTTTTACAAATCTTTTTTATTAAACTTTTTAAGAGAAATAAAAAACGGAATTCCTATCCAAAGCAGCAATAATAAAAACGATAGTATCAGTCCAATTGTTGTTCCAAAAAAATCTTTAAAAATGGCTCCTGTATATCCCATCATTGCCGATTGATCGAGATGCAGTAATATTTGAATACGTGCCAAATCTATAGGACTCAATGCGGTTACACCTACCATAGCTTTCTCAATAGGATATTCGGAAAACTGAAAAAGCAAAAACAATACTACGGCATCAAAAAGCATGGCAAAATAAAGCCAGAACATTATAGCAACTCCAATTCCTTTTGCTTTGTCTCTTGCATAAATACAGCTCAAAAAAGCCAATGAGACAAAAACTACTGAAATGAGACAACCCACCAAAAGCATCATAAATCCAACTATACCTGGTGCATTAATTAAAAGCGGAATTCCAGCTCCAAGAAAAAATGCGGTAACCATTGCAATCGAAAGACCTGCAAATAAACTAATCCAGATTTTTTTTCTCTTTAAAGGCTGACTCAGTAAAAGTTCAATAAATTCGGCACTATTATAAAGATAAATCGTAGAAAATAATATCGATACTAAAGGTACTGTAAACAAAATTACATTCAATATAGTAAGCAGTCCTTTGGCTGAATTGTCTTCTAATCCGAATGATCCCCAAGAAAGTAACGCTAAAATAATGGTGTAACTAACAACAATCTTATTTTTAAGTATATCTAGTAAAACAATTTTAATTATTCTGTTCATGATGTTTCTCTTTTAAGATTGCGGCTATGGCTTTTGAGATTTTGCTTTCGCCTGTGTATTCAAGTAAATCGCTGATGGTTTTATGAAAATGTACTTTTCCATCCTGCATGAAAATAATCTGAGTGATCATATCATCGAGTTCACTTAATAAATGTGATGTTATTAAAATTAATTTTCCAGCGTCACGTTCTTTTAGAATCTTTTCTTTGAGAATTTCAGACGCTAATGGATCTAATCCTGCTGTAGGCTCATCAAGTATAAGAACATCAGGATTAAAAAGAAAAGCCAGTGCTGCACTTACCTTTTGCGTTGTTCCGCCAGAAAGCGTGCGCATTTGTTTAGCATACATTTTGTCAAGATTAAAGGCTTTTATCAAATCTTCGTCTAAAACTGTTTTTGAATTTCTAATTTCTTTAATAATACTGATTATCTGGCCTATTTCCATATTATCAGGATATCTCCCAATCTGCGGCATATACCCGATTTTATTTCTGTAATTAAACTCTTTTAAAATAGAATTTTCATTAAACAAAATATCACCGTTATCAGGAAGTACCATTCCAAGAATAGATTTAATGAGAGTTGTTTTTCCGCATCCGTTAGGACCAATCAATGCAATGCATTCTCCCTTTTTAAATTCAAGGTTTACATTTTCTAACACTTGAAGTTTTCCAAACTTTTTGCTTATATTTTTTATAGTAATCATAAAATGAGAGATTTCATAAATGGGGTTTCATCAATAAAATTATCAGGCGTAATACTTGGCAGTACTTTCTCTGATTTGTCTAGCAGCGTAATCATAAAACTCCTGAATAAAAGCATTGCCGAAGGATTATTCTCGGTAAGAACAGCAAAAAGACTCAATGGATGAAAAGGCACATCACCAACTCCATCTTTATTAAGATCATATCCCTCATACTTATCCCAATAATTACTATTGAAATGATTTAAAACGAGACTGCCGTTGGTACTGATATCAAAAGTATTGGCAAGAAAGTTATTGAATGAGATTTCGTTATCCATACAACTTGCCTGAATCTTCATTCCCCAGCCATTGTCTTTAAATATGTTATGATTAAGCATTACTCTGCTCGTTCCTTCCATATAGATTCCAGAAGTATTACGTATAAATTTGTTTCCTATAATATAGCTGTCTGCAATCTCTTTCAACAGTAAACCATAGGCGGCGTCTCCCCAGTTTTCTTCAAAATAATTGTTAAACATTTTTACATTTTTGGTAAACATTACTGCCACTCCTGCCCCATTGTTTTTAAATACATTTGAGATGTACGAATCGTCATTAGAAAACATAAAATGCAGTCCGTATCGAATATTTCCTTTAGAAATGTTTCTCCAGATAATTGAATTCGAAACAAACTCAAAATAAATACCGTCGCGATGCCCGGAAATTCTGTTTCCGATAATCTTCATACTATCGCTTTTCCAACAATGAATTCCGTTTCCTATACGTTGTTCTTCTTTTTGATGCGCTTTTATCGTGTTATTTTCAATTACACAGCTGCTCCCTTTTTGAGCGTAGATGCCAAAAAAATTATTTTCAAGTATATTATTCTTTACCGTTACACCAATTTTGTCGTAAATTTTAATTCCGCAAGGATCGTTCAGCGAACCGTAACCAGAATCAATTACTTTAAAACCAGATACAACAACACTATCAGCTTTGATAGAAACCACTTCATATTTTCTTTGTCCATCAAGAATTGGAAAATCCTTTCCTTGCAGCACAATTCTTTTATTGATCTCGATATTTCCCTCGCGATACACTCCTTTATAAACCAAGATTGTATCGCCAGGGTTTGCCAGATCAATAGCTTTTTTTATACTTTTTATTACCTTGTTTTTTCCAACCTCAATAGTCTGTGACTGCAGATTTAAATAAAACAGTGATAGAAAAAGACAGAGAAATAATTTCATATTATTTTAATTGTGTTTTGAGTTGTTGTTCCCTTATTTTTCAATAAAAGTGCTCCATTCTTTTTCTTGTCCTTGGGATTCTGCTTCGAATGCTTTTGCTTGACTTTTATTAGTAAATGCAGCAATGTTTCCATTCATTGGACTTTTAATTGCGCCTCCAGAGACATAGAAAGCTTTTTCGGCAGGAATCAATTCATTTTCTAAAGTGTAATCATGAACGTAGTATCCCTTAACTTTTAGTTCTGGATTTTCCTTCGTATAATTAACCATACAAGCAATATCATCAAATTTATAGGCTCGGCCTTTTTCAGTAATAATCTCGGCACCATGTTTTCCATCTGTAATTCCCATTTTACAAAAATCGCAATTGTCCGTATTCAGTTTAATTGGAACTGGTTTATCATTTGCACATGAAGAAAATAAAACGGCCAATATTGCGATACTCAATACTGTTTTTGTTTTGAAAAAAAACATTTTCTTTTGTTTTAGCACAGCAAGAAAAAGCAAAACTCCAGCAGTAATCAACATCCATCCGCCAATATCTGGTATAGAGTATGCACCAAAATTAAGCAGTTGTTTATAACCTAAAACAGGTGGTTGATATGCCATTCCGGGTACGCGTATTGCAGCATTTGGATCTAAATTATGACCATACTCATAATTCCATCGGTAAAAATCAAGACCTGCAGCAATTCCAAAAAGAACAAACGAACCAAAGAGTGTATATAAAATCTTTTCGTTTTTATAAAATATACAGCCCAAAGCGATAACACCAAAAAAGCCTAAAATGATAGGAAGAATTGTAAACTCAATAAAATCCTCGGAGTGCAGGGTTTTCATTCCAATGTAATGATTAAGCCCATTTATAATCTCTACATCACCCGCAATTTTAGAAGCATGAAGTTTTAAAACCAATCCTTCAGGATATTGAGGTGCAGTTAATTCAATTTTCCACATGGGCACAAAAATGGATCCAATAAACAGTAATCCTGATAACAAGAGTACTATTTTAGAAAATCTTGAAAGTGTATTATTTCTCATAATAATTCAAAATAAAAAAGGGAACAAAGAATATGCTCTGTCCCCCTTTACTTGGTTAGTAGTTATTCTTTTGGTAAATTAGTTCCCAGACTGTAGCTAATTGGAACGTTACTTCCTGCTGGTGAAACTCTAACATAACCCTGCATTTCTTGATGCAATGCACTACAGAAATCGGTACAATAGAATGGGAATATTCCTTTTTTCTGAGGTGTCCATTTTAAAGTAAGTGTTTCTCCCGGCATAATCAGCAATTCGGCAGTATTAGCTCCTTTAATGGCAAATCCGTGCGGAACATCCCAATCTTGTTCAAGATTAGTAACATGGAAATAAACCTCATCACCTACACGAATTCCTTCGATATTATCTGGAGCAAAATGAGAACGAATACACGTCATATAAATATGTACTTTATTTCCTTCTCTAACCACTTTGGTTTCTTTTTCTCCTTTGGCTGCAAAAGGATGCTTGTTATCAGCCATTTTGTAAAACTTCAACTGTCCGTTGTTACGAATCTTATCCGCTGGAATTCCTTGTGCATAATGCGGTTCTCCGATTGTTGGAAAATCAAGCAGCAGTTTCATTTTATCTCCGCTGATATCAAATAACTGCGCACTTTGTGCTAATTCAGGACCTGTTGGCAAGAAACGATCTTTTGTAATTTTATTATAAACTACCATATATTTTCCAAATGGTTTTTCTGTATTACCACCTGGAACCATAAGGTGACCTGGAGAATAATAAGTCGCTTTTCTATCTAAAACTTTAAGATCTTTAATATTCCATTTTACAACCTCTGACGAAACAAACATTGTTGTATATGCATTTCCTTTACCATCAAATTCAGTATGTAAAGGACCTAATCCTGGTTTTTGAACTTCACCGTGCAGTGCAGCTTCATATTTCACAACTGGAATACCAGCATAAGATCCATCAAATTGTTTATTAGCAATCGCGGCTTTCAGTTTTGTAAAACTAAATACAGGAATCAAAGCTGCTAGTTTTCCACTTCCAATAATATATTCACCTGTTGGATCAATATCACAACCGTGAGGTGATTTTGGACAAGGAATCATATAGCAGATATCTTTAAGTTCTGCAGCATCAAGAATCAGCACCTCTTTTTTAATTTCAGATTTTGCTGTTTGTGTTTTTTCATCCCAAGTATTATGAGCATAGTTTGCAGGAACACGTTTTCCTTTTCCAGCTTTAATATATTCCTCTGCTTTTTTCCAGTTAACCGCCATGATAAAATCTTTATCATTTTTAGATGCGTTTACCTCAAGTAATGTATTTGCTTGTTCGGTATTATAGCAAGAGAAAAAGAACCATCCATGAGACTCTTTTTTACCTGGGTGGCTAAGATCAAAATTAACTCCAGGCGTTACAATTTGAAAAGCAAGATCTAACTCTCCTTCTTTCCCAACTTTTACAAAGCTTAAGTGCCCTTTAAAGTTTTTCTTGTACGTATTGATAGGCACATCTCCATTATCATTGTCAGCAGGCACACTAAAACGGCTTGCTCCAACAACGTACTCTGTATTTTGAGTAATAAATGGTGAAGAGTGATTTCCTCCACAGTTTGGAAGTTCGATAATTTCAGCCGTTCTAAAAGTTTTAAGGTCAATACGTGCAATTCTAGGTGTATTGTTTGCATTGGCAAAAAGCCAGCGTCCGTCTACCTCACCATTTGTTTGTGACAAATCAAGGTGATGCTGATCATCCCATGGCACATATCCGTGAGAAGTGTTTAACATTGGTTTTGTTTCCTCACTATAGCCGTAGCCGCTTTGAGGATCTTCAGAGAATACAGGCATTACTCTAAGCAGTCGCCCGCTTGGAAGCCCGTAAACACTCACTTGACCGCTGAATCCGCCAGAGACAAAGTTGTAAAACTCATCGTACTTACCGGGAGCAACATATACTTTACTGGCTACATCGCCGTCAACAGTATCTGAAGAGTCTTTGGGCTTGCAAGAAACAAAAAAAGCGCAGCCCAAAGTAATGGCAAAAACTGATTTTAAAAAGTTATTTTTCATAAGGTTATTATTTAGAATTCGATTATTTTGGTGTTTATTTTACCCCATCATTCTGACGCATATATTCTAGAATGCTTCTAGCTTCGTCATCACTTAAACCTTGATTAGGCATTCTAATCATGCAAAGCTCTAATTGAGCCTGCAATTCTGGATCTTTATCAATCATAGGATCTGGATTTGTGATAAAATTCATAATCCATTGTGGTGTTCTGCGTTCCGTTACACCTTTCCATCCCGGACCAACAAGTTTCTCATCTGTAGGTTTGTGGCATGAAGTACATTTTACTTCGGCAGCTTTAAGCCCTTTTTCTGCCATTGCTTTATCTAATGAAGCTCCTAATTCTACAGTCGAGTATTTACCAAGACCTCTTTTAGGATCATATGATTCAGCTTCCGCAGTTTTCTCTGCTGGCGGCGGAGTCGAAAAATCTTCATCTGTTTTTGATTTATCCTTTCCGCAGGACACGAAAAAGAAAATGCCAAACATTGCTATTAAAAATAATTTGTTCATGTGTTTGCTTTTTTTTATTTGTTAAACTACAGGTCAAAGTTCCACAACATGTATTTCTTAAATTATGATTACGATCATACTATCCCGAAAAAGTTCATGATACCTTCGTACTCTAAAATAAACAGATGAAGTTTTTTGTTTACATATTTCTCTTTTCAGTGGTTTTCAGACCTGCATTTCCATTTTTGGATTATGTGATAAACTACCATTACATTGTTACCGAATTATGCGAAAACAAAAATGCTCCAGAACTAAGCTGTAATGGAAAATGTCATTTGAAAAAAGAACTGGCAAAAGCGTATAAAAATGATGTTCCTGCGTCTAACGAGAAAAAAATAGAAACTGCTGAAACAGTTGTGCTTTTCATCGTAAACCTTCCAGTATTCTGCTTTGAAACAGCTCATACAACCCGCTTAAAAATAAACTCAGTCTACAAAAACCTATACTCCCATTTAGACGCAGTTTCTGTCTTTCGTCCACCGGCTTTCAACTATTAATTTTTCAATGTTTTACACTTTATTTTCTCCGAAATCTATTTCGGCAGAAATCGTATTATCCTTATTTAAATTAATATTCTATGAAAACTTTAAAATACATTACCCTTTTCCTTTTAGCAATTACCTATATCTCATGTTCTTCTGATGATGATTCTTCAACTTCAATTCCTGCTGATGAAACACTTGGACTTCAAAAAATTCAAGAATTAACGAATGACAATCATGTCGTTGAACTGTACTCAAAAAAGGGCACTTTAATTCAAGGCTACAATGCTGTTACCATTAGAATAAAAGACAAAAAAAGCAGTGCTTATATTACAGATGCAAAAATTGACTGGACACCAATTATGCATATGACTTCGATGCAGCATTCATGTCCAAAATCAGCTGTGACCAAAACTGCTGATAAAAAAACCTTATACTCAGGTGATATTATTTTTCAGATGGCACAAAATGATAAGGAATTTTGGGAACTTAAAATTAATTATACAATCAACAATGTTGTTTACACCGTTGCAGATACTATTGCGGTAACTGCATCACCAAAACGTACTGTAACCTCATTTAAAGACAATAGCGGCAACAAATATGTACTAGCTTATATCGCACCCGAAAATCCGAAAGTAGCCGTAAACGATGCGTCTGTTGGACTTTATAAAATGGAAGATATGATGACGTTTACTGCAGTAAACAATTTTAAAATAAAAATAGATCCTAGAATGCCAAGTATGGGAAATCACGGATCACCAAACAACACCGATTTAGTACAATCTCAAGCAGGAGGTTTCTATAAAGGAAAACTTTCATTGACGATGACTGGATACTGGAAAATTAACATGCAGCTTTTAAATGCCTCAGACGAAGTGCTAAAAGGAGAACCTGTAACAACAGAAAATCCTTCTAGCAGTCTTTATTTTGAAATTGAATTTTAAGCATTCATTATTAATAAGCATTCATTATTAACAAGAAAGAGGCAATTTTAGTTGTCTCTTTCTTATAATTTATCTAGTGATGAAAAAGATAACAGCATGTATTCTAACTATTTTTTCAACAATCTGCTGGGGACAAGAACAACAAAAGGACAGTCTTTCGGCTCAAAATTTAAATGAAATTATTGTTATTGGAAAAAAAGCAGCTTTACATCAAAAACAGCCAAAATCATTGACTTCTGTAGAAGATTATCTGCAAAAATCTACAAAAGTAAATATGATAAAAAGAGGCGCTTATGCCTGGGAACCTACAATTAACAACATGTCTACAGAACGCACTGTTATTACTATTGACGGAATGCGCATTTTTGGAGCCTGTACTGATAAAATGGATCCTATAACCTCTTATGTCGAAGTTTCAAATTTATCAGAAGCAGCAGTTGCTTCTGGTCAGCAGGCAAGCTGTCATGGTGCAGCAATTGGCGGCTCTATAGATCTAAAACGTTCTGTCTTTAGTCAAAATACTTTGGGATGGAATGGCAGTTTTAACTCTGGTTATGAAAGTAATAATCAGCAAAAAATTATTGGAGGTTCATTGGGCTACAATAATGAAAAGTTTTACGCTCATGCGGATTTTATGCATCGTGATGCTGATAATTACAAAGCTGGTGGAAACCGAGAAATCAATTTTTCTCAATTTACAAAATACAACATTGCTTCGACTGCCGGATATTTTATAAATAAGAGAAATAATCTGGAAGCTTCACTAATTTATGATAACGCAACAAATGTAGGTTATCCCGCTCTGCCAATGGATGTTTCACTGGCTAAAGCCGAAATTATGTCTTTAAGCTATCGTTATACTCCCGATTCTGGTATTATTTCAAACTGGGAAACAAAGGTTTACGGAAACAGCATAACTCATAAAATGGATGATACCAAAAGACCTGCCGTTCCCATTCATATGGATATGCCAGGCTGGTCTGACACCTATGGATTTTACTCTAAACTAAAAGGGAAATATAAAATACATGATTTTACAGCAGACTTAAATGCTTTCTACAACAAATCGATTGCCGAAATGACAATGTATCCTGCTGATCCCAAAGAAAATTTAATGTTTATGTACACTTGGCCAGATGTACGAACTTTTTATAACGGTTTATCGCTTGAAGATTATATCAAAATAGCTTCAGAAACTACTTTGAGAATTGGAACTTCCGTTGGATTTCATTCTAATGATGTTGCAAATGATTTTGGATTGCAGAGCCTTCGTATTTTCTATCCCGAGATGCAGGCTTCAAAAAACCGTTTTCTAAAAAGTTTCTCTGCAAACTTTACTCAAAAAAAAGGCAGATTTGAATATGGTTTTGGAGGTGCTTATGCAGAAAGAGCTCCTTCTGTTTCTGAAGGTTATGGTTTTTATCTTTATAACAGCAGTGATTTTTATGACTATATAGGAAATCCATTTTTAAAGAACGAAAAAGCTTTAGAAGCCAATCTTTTACTGGGTTATAAAACAAATCAATTAAGCACAAAAATTACAGCGTCATACTTTCATATAAATGATTTTATCGTAGGTCAAATTGATCCTAATATTCTGCCCATGACAATTGGAGCGTCTGGTGTAAAAAAATACGAAGCTATAAGCTATGCCTCTATTTTTAATGCCGATTTAAATTTAGAATATTCTCTATTTCAAAACTGGCTTTTAAAAACGCAGCTGGTTTATAGTTTAGGCAAAGACAATCAAGGAAACAATCTTCCTTTTATAAGTCCAATACGATACAGTGCAGGAATTGATTATAAAAAACAGAACTTAAATTTAGGTATTTCGGCTTTAGGAAATCTTGCTCAAAAAGAATTTGCAGCAACATACGGTCAAACAAAAACGCCGGATTATTTGATTTTTAATTTCAATGCTGGATATCTGTTTCATTACAATCAAAATTTAATAAAACTGCAAACTGGTGTCGAAAATATTTTTGATAAATATTACACCACTTTTTCAGACTGGAATAAAATTCCGCGAATGGGACGCAACGTCTTTGTGAATCTTACTTTCAGCTTTAGATAAACCAATTTCGAACTTCATTTTTTTCCAGTTTTAGGTTTGATTTTTAAAACAGAACATAAAAAAATAAAAATAACACAGTATGATTGGAATCATAGTTTGAAAATTTTGATGACAATATATTTACGCTATTAAAATTTACAATCAAGCATCCTAAAAAACACCCAATTCTTTAAAATCTTCAGTTTTACCAACTGCAGTATTTCTTTAGTGCGCCTTGATTTTTTCAAAAAAACAGATTAAAAAAATGGATAAACAATTCTTGATACAGGAAATAAACCGTCTAAAACAGCAAAAAAATGCTGTCATTCTAGCTCATTATTATCAAAATGAAGACATTCAAGATATTGCAGATTTTGTTGGCGACAGTTTAGAATTATCCAAAAAAGCACAGGCAACCAATGCAGATGTTATTGTTTTTGCTGGAGTTCATTTTATGGCAGAAACGGCAAAAATCCTTAATCCGTCAAAAAAAGTACTGCTTCCAGATTTAAACGCGGGCTGTTCACTTGCTGATGGCTGTGACCCGAAAGATTTTAAAATATTCAAAGAAAAATATCCTGATCATGTTGTGGTAACCTACATTAATTGTTCTGCCGAAATAAAAGCGATGAGCGATCTCGTTTGCACATCATCAAATGCAAAAAAAATAATAGGATCTATTCCTCACAACAAGAAGATAATTTTTGCTCCCGATCAAAATCTGGGAAATTATCTTAAAAAAGAAACTCAGCGTGATTTGGTTCTCTGGGAAGGTTCTTGTGTGGTTCATGAAGCCTTTTCATTAGACAAATTAATTGAAATTTATATAAAAAATCCAACGGCAAAAATTGCCGCTCACCCGGAGTCGGAAAGTCATATTTTGAAAACGGCGCATTATATTGGCTCTACTTCGGGTATTATTAACTTTATTAAAACGGATCCTGCTTCCGTTTTCATCGTGGCTACGGAGGCCGGCATTCTGCATCAACTTTCAAAAACTGTACCTGATAAGACGCTGATCCCGGCCCCATCCACAGAAGACAACAGCTGTGCCTGCAGTGAATGTGCTTTTATGAAAATTAATACCCTTGAAAAACTCCTGCAATGCCTCAGTAACGAAAGTCCAGAAATTAAAATATCTGAACCCTTAAGAGTTAAAGCCCTGCAGCCGATTGAAAGAATGCTTGAATTATCATAGAACCCAAAAAACAACAAAATGCTTAAAACTGACATCTTAATAATTGGCTCAGGTATTTCGGGACTTTTTTTAGCTATGAAAACAGCTCAAAAAAGACCCGATTTGTCAATTGTAATTATGACCAAAGAAAGTGCTCAAAATACAAATACACAATTGGCACAAGGCGGTATTGCGGTTGTAACCGATTTGATAAAAGACAGCTTTGACCAGCACATTAAAGATACACTGCAAGCTGGCGACGGAAACTGTGATGAAACTATTGTAAATATGGTAATTAAGCAGGCGCCGGAAAGACTAAAAGAGCTTTTAGATATTGGAACTTCTTTTGATAAAGAGGAAAGCGGACAGTGGAATTTGGGTTTAGAAGGCGGTCATTCTACTCATCGCATATTGCATCATAAAGACAGTTCTGGTTTAGAAATTGAAAAAAAACTTCTGAATAGTATAAAAGAACTTTCAAACATACAGTTACTCGAAAATCATCAAGTTATTGATTTGAATACTGAAAAAATTGGAGAAGAAAATCTTTGCACTGGTGCTTTTTATTATGACAAAAAAAGCAACTCTGTAAGATACATACAAACCAGAACCATCATATTGAGTACAGGCGGCTGCGGCCAGCTTTTTGAGAACACAACCAATCCTGAAATTGCCACGGGTGACGGTATTGCAATGGCTGCCCGCGCTGGGATCGAAATTGAAGACCTCCAATACATCCAGTTTCATCCCACCGCCTTGTTTGCCGGCAGCAAAAATCCGTTTTTTCTAATTTCGGAAGCAGTTCGCGGTTTTGGCGCTTATGTTGTTAATGAAGATCAAAAAAGATTCCTTTTTAAATATGATTCACGAGGCGAATTAGCAACACGTGACATCGTTTCTCATGCCATTAACAGCGAAATGCTGCACACTAATAAAAAACACGTTTATCTTGATTGTCGTCACTTAGATCCAGTCGAGTTTTACAAAGAGTTTCCTGTAATTGCAAAACAATGCAATCTAGCAGGTTTAAAGCCCGAAAAAGATCTAATTCCAATTGTGCCGGCAGCTCATTATCAGTGCGGCGGAATAAAAGTCGATCATAATGGTTTAACGGCAATTCAAAATCTATATGCCATAGGAGAATGCGCCAGAACAGGATTACATGGCAAAAATCGTTTAGCCTCCAATTCCCTTTTAGAAGCTTTAGTTTTTGCACATCAAGCCTCAGAACAAATAGATAAAACAATACAAAATTTTGCATTCTCATCAAAAATACCTAATCCAAAGTTTTCTGAAATAGACACAAGTACTTGCGAAGCTTTTGCTATTCTAAAAAAAGAACTGCAAGTATTAGTTACCGTTTTTTATACCAGCGAAACTCGTGATAAAGATCATGCAGTAGAAAAAATAAAAATGCTGAAAAATGCAGCAGTTTCTCTAATTGAAAAAGACAAAATCGCAATTCCTTTTATTGAATTCAGCAATATGCTTGTCACAGCCTTAATTATCATTAAACAATGTAAAAAAATAAAAGAACCCATTCTAACAAATTGAATGACTAAAACCTCTCAAAGAAAATGGAAATAACACCAAAAAATACAATTGGCGAAATCGTGGCAGATGATTTCAGAACAGCAGCAACTTTCTCTAAATACAGTATTGATTTTTGTTGTAAAGGACATCGCACGATCGAAGAAGTATGCAAAAAAAGAGCTATTGATGAAGAGTTATTAATTGCAGAAATTGAAAGAACCCGAACAAGCGAAGCAAATCAATCGTTTGATTATAAAACCTGGCCGCTAGACTTACTTACAGATTATATAGAAAAAACACATCATCGTTATGTAAAAGAAAAAACGCCCGTAATATTTCAGTTTTTAAACAAACTATGTAATGTTCACGGGGAAAGGCATCCAGAATTATTCGATATTAATTCTCTTTTCTCTGCATCAGCTGCAGATCTTTCAGCGCATATGAGAAAAGAAGAGGTCATACTTTTTCCTTTTATCCGAAAAATGAAAATAGCTCAAATAAAAGGGGATTTTCTAGAAATGCCGCATTTTGGAACTATCGAAAATCCTATTGCGATGATGAAGCAGGAACATAATACTGAAGGTGATCGTTTTAAAAAAATTGCAGCTTTGACCAACAATTACTCTCCTCCTGCTGATGCCTGCAATACCTACAAAGTCACATTTGCAATGCTGGAGGAATTTGAAAACGATCTGCACAAACACATTCATATGGAAAACAATATACTGTTTCCAAAAGCTATTAGTCTCGAGAAAAAATTTGAGAAAGTTTCTTAAACATACAAAACATGGAAAAATATGTGATCAAACGTAACGGCGATTACAAACCTTTTGAAGCCTATAAAATTAAAGACGCCATCGAAAAAGCATTTCAAAGCGTAAATCTGCCTGTTGATAAAAAGATATACAAACTGGTTTCTCTAGGTCTTGAATCAAAATACTCTTGGCCGGTAGAAGAAATTCAGGACATTATAGAAAGAGTTCTTTTTGAAAATGGTTATTTTAAAACCATGCGTTCTTTTATTATCTATCGCCATACTCGAAAACTGCAGCGAGAGCATATTGATGGTTTCAATGACAGCACAACGTATGTCGACAGTACGCAAACTATTGAAGAATATATCAACCAATCTGACTGGCGCATTAATGCCAATGCCAATACCTCCTATTCTAATGCAGGATTGGTTAATAATACTGCAGGAAAAATAATTGCGAATTACTGGCTGGACAAAATTTACAATAAAGAAGAAGGTTTTGCACATAGAAATGGTGATTTACACATTCATGATCTCGATTGTTTAACTGGTTATTGTGCCGGTTGGAGTCTTCGTGTTTTATTAAATGAAGGATTCAACGGTGTACGCGGTCGTGTCGAAAGCAAACCTCCATCACATTTTAGAGAGGCGCTTGGACAAATGGCTAACTTTTTAGGAATTCTGCAAAGCGAATGGGCAGGTGCTCAGGCTTTCAGTTCATTTGATACTTATCTTGCGCCATACGTCTTTAAAGACCAGCTTAGTTACGATCAAGTTTTAAAAGCGATTCGAAGTTTTGTTTACAACCTGAATGTGCCTGCAAGATGGGGACAATCTCCTTTTACAAATATAACTTTAGACTGGATCGCTCCTGATGATTTGAAAGAGCAGATTCCAACTAGAAATAACGAACATTTATTTCTAACTGCAAATGATCCAATCTTGATTAAAAAGGCAAACGAAAGAGGTGTTACAGCTTTAACGAATTTAAAATATGCCAATTTTCAAGAGGAAATGAACTTGATTAATAAGGCTTACTATACCATTATGACTGAAGGTGATGCAAATGGACAGCCTTTTACGTTCCCAATTCCTACGGTTAATATAACAGAGGATTTTGACTGGGAAGGTGAAAATGTAGATTTATTGTTTGAAAACACAGCCAAAATTGGTTCTTCATACTTTCAAAACTTCATTGGAAGCCAATATGTATTAGATGAAAATGGCAACCGAATAGAAAATCCAGAAGCCTATAAACCAAATGCTGTTAGAAGTATGTGCTGCAGACTTCAGCTTGACTTACGTGAATTATTAAAACGAGGAAACGGTTTATTTGGAAGTGCCGAAATGACGGGAAGCATTGGCGTAGTAACCATCAATATGGCTCGTTTGGGATATTTACATAAAGGGAATATCATAAAACTATTTTATCATTTAGATGAACTGCTGCAGAAAGCGAAATCGACTTTGGAGAAAAAAAGAATCTTTATTCAAAAAATGTACGATCGCGGACTTTATCCTTATACGCAGCGTTATTTGGAACATTTCAGAAATCATTTCTCAACCATCGGCGTTAACGGAATGAACGAAATGGTGCTTAATTTTACTGATGGAAAACAAGATATTACCACTAATTCTGGGATTCATTTTGCAATTGAAGTTCTAGATCATATTCGATCAAGAATGAAAGAATTCCAGGAAGAAACAGGAAACTTATACAATCTAGAAGCTACTCCTGCCGAGGGAACGACTTATCGTTTTGCAAAAGAAGATAAAAAGCGTTTTCCAGAAATTTTGCAGGCAGGTCAAAACAGCAATATCTATTATACAAACAGTTCACAGATTCCTGTAGATCATACCGAAGATCCGTTTGAGGCTTTATTACTTCAAGACGAATTACAATGTAAATATACCGGCGGAACGGTACTGCATCTTTATATGCGAGAAAAAATAAGCAGTCCCGAAGCTTGTAAAAACTTTGTAAAAAAGGTATTGACAAATTTTAAACTGCCTTACATAACAGTTACACCAATTTTCAGCATCTGCCCTATTCATGGATATCTTAATGGCGAACATGAATACTGCCCGAAATGCGACGAAATTTTACTCAGCGAGAATAATCAAAAATCCGAAATATATGAAAACACAATGTCATGAAATTCTAGCACAACAGCATGTTAAGAGAAGTAAATGTTTAGTTTACACAAGAGTAATGGGTTATCATAGACCTGTAGAAAGTTTTAATATTGGAAAAAAAGGCGAACATCAACAACGTACCCATTTCAAGGAGAGCATTATCCAATAAGGCAGTTTACAACATCACGCCCTTTACTTTATTAGATTATCCGGATAAGACAGCCTGCATTGTATGGCTTGCAGGCTGTAATATGCGGTGTTTATATTGTTACAATCCTGATATTGTTCTAGGTAAAGGAAAGATTGATTTTGAAACTGTTCTTGCATTTCTAAGAACTCGTAAAGGATTATTAGACGGTGTAGTACTAAGCGGCGGCGAATGTACGATGCATAAAAACATAATTCCTTTTATAAAAGAAATAAAAGCGCTCGGTTTTACTGTCAAAATTGATACTAACGGTTCGAAACCAAACGTTCTGAGAAAACTGATTTCTGAAAAACTAATAGATTATGCTGCTTTAGATTTTAAAAGCCTTCCTGATACTTTTAAACAGATTACGAAATCAAATCTATTTTCAGAATTTGAAGAAAGTTTATTACTTTTAATAACGTCTTCCATTCTATTTGAAGTACGCACCACAATACATTCAAATCTTATAAATAAATCAGAATTATTAAAGATGAGAACCTATCTTGAAACTCAAAATTTTGAAGGAAACTATTATATTCAACATTTTAGAAACAATGTGCCAACACTCGCTTCTATAGGTCATTCTGATCAAAAAATGAATATTGCCGATTTTTCTGCATCAAAAGTAAAAATTGTTTTTAGAGAATAATTTCTAAAAAAATCACTCTTACTTTTTATCAATCTAAAACTAAAAAGCTCATGAAACTGCATCATTTTCTTTTAATAATTCATCTTATCTCAGCAACAATCTGGGTGGGCGGACATCTTGTTTTAAGTATTCGATACCTGCCTTCAGCTTTAAAACAAAAAGACCCTAGTATTATTTTAAACTACGAGAAAAAATTTGAAGCGCTAGGCATGAGCTCTCTTCTTTTACTAATTATTACAGGAATTATGATGGCGTATGATTTTGGAGTTTCTTTTGATTCTTGGTTTAGTTTTTCCAGCGGAATCGAAAAGGTAGTTTCTGTAAAACTCTTATTATTACTCTTTACTTTTTTACTTGCACTGATTGCTCAATTTAGTGTCATTCCAAATCTTAGCAAACATAATATCAACAAAATGGCAGTCCTTATTATTAGTGTTTCTTTAATAGGTGTAACAATGCTTATTTTAGGATCAAGCGTTCGATATGGAGGCATATAATACTTAGATGCAATTTAACTGGCTCTAACTATTTTATTTAAAAAGACAGCCTTGTCCCCAAGTTTTGAGATCAGTATGGGTTTTCTTTTCAAAAAAAGTTAATTGAAAGAAACTATTTTCTAATACATAGTACTCAAAGTTTGTCATTTCGATCCCGAGGCTTCGGGAAAGAAATTGCATACGAAACTCCGTAACAAAAAGCCTCAAAGCTTTCAATTAATAAAAAATATGCAAGATGATATTCGATTTTGAACCATCAATTATCTTTTCTAATCTTTTAAAAAAAACTTCGCTTACCATAGGACAACCCTGACTATTGGAGATATAATACTCCTGCTCATCGTTTGGAACAGCAGAATATGAATGTAAAACTACTGCTCTTTTAGCTGCGTTACTATTAGTTTCGTCAAGACCGCTTAATTTATAGGCTTTTCCAAACATTCCTTTATAAGATTTACCAACGGAATATCTGCCTAACGAAGTACATTTAGAATTGGGTTCGTTACTAAATTTCAAATCTCCTTTTACAGCCGTTTCAGACCCTGAACCATTAGCTACAAGCCCTTTATCTAAAATTTTATTATTGGCTATATCATAAACAAAAAACCTATTATACCCAGATTTGATTTTCATATCAACCAGAAAAACAATCTTATCATTATACTCAGCACGATTTTTTAGTAATGCTTTTACTTCAGTAAGCTGCTGCGTCAGTCTTGCATCTTCAATATTTGCGGCAGGCTTGTCGTTTACGTTTTCTGTAGGAGCATTAAAAAAACTTACGATAAAGAATAGTGTTAAATTGAATATTTTCATAACAGAATTAATTAAGATTAACTTTTTACTTCATTTAAAATGATTCAGAACGTTCTAAATCATTCTTATCAGCAGCAAAAATAAAAGTAAACCATAATTAACACGGCCCGCAAACGTCTGAAAAACAACAAAATAAGATTTATATCATTCTATATCAAGAAGTTCTATCAGCGCAATTTCAAAAAATGAGAAATAAAAAAAGGCCTCTAAAGGCCTTTAAAATAATAGTTTTTTATGTTTTTTTTACCAGCCTTTTACAGCGCCGCCTTTAAATTCGCGAATTGCTGCCTGTTCTACTTCTGGTGATTGAAAAGCTTGTAAAAACTGCTTTACTTTTTCTTCATTTTTATTGTCCTCGCGGCTTACAACAAGATTCACATAAGGCGAATCCTTATCTTCTACAAACAATGCATCACGAGCAGGAACTAATCCAGCCTGAGAAGCAAATGTATTATTGATAATTGCAATCGTTACATTTTGATCGTCAAGAGCACGAGGTAATTGTGGCGCTTCTAATTCTAATATTTTCAGATTTTTAGGATTGCTTACTATATCTGTTACTTTAGGTAATAAACCAATACCTGCTTTAAGTTTCAGCAAGCCATTTTTCTCTAAAAGCAATAATGAACGACCTCCATTTGTTGGATCATTTGGAATAATAACTGTGCTTTCGTTTTTCAATTCAGAAAGACTTTTTATTTTTTTAGAATAACCAGCAATCGGGTATACAAATGTTTTACCAATTATAGCCAATTTGTAACCACGTTGTTTAGACTGTTCGTCAAGATAAGGTTTATGCTGAAAAGCATTTGCATCAATATCACCTTGACTCAAAGCTTCATTTGGAATCACATAATCATTAAATGTAACGAGTTCAACTTCTAATCCGTACTTTTCCTTAGCCACTTTTTGTGCCGCCTGAGCAACAGCAAATTCTGGTCCAGCCGCAACACCTACTTTAATATGATGCGGATCATTATTTTTGCTCTTTCCACAATTTGATAAAACTAATGACAATGCTATAATTCCACCTGCTTTAATAAAACTTTTTATATTTTTCATTCCTATGTTTTTAATTTTTAATTCTTAATTTTTAATTGAAATTATCTGTGATCAAATCGTTTCGATAAAGCATCTCCAGCAAACTGAATCAAGAATACCAAGAGTACCAACAACGCTAATACTGAATTCATTGTTACAGCATCATAACCAATATATCCATATTGATAACCTACCTGCCCTAAACCGCCGGCACCAACTGCACCACCCATTGCAGAATACCCCACAAGTGTAATTAATGTTATAGATGCAGCGTTTATTAATGACGGTAATGCTTCTGGAAGTAATACTTTATATACGATCTGTAAAGGAGTTGCCCCTAAAGCTCTTGCGGCTTCAATTAATCCTGAAGGAAGACTCAAAAGACTGTTCTCTACAAGACGGGCAATAAACGGTGCGGCACCAATACTTAATGGAACCAAAGCTGCACTTACACCTATAGAAGTTCCTACGATTGCACGTGTAAACGGAATCATCCAAACGATTAAAATAATGAATGGAATAGAACGAAATACATTTACTAAAACAGACAATATTCTATTTAAAACGGGTTGTTCTAATATTTGATTCTTTCGAGTAAGAAAAAGTAAAATTCCTGTTGGAAGACCTAGTAAAAAGCCAAAAAAGCCAGACACAAATGTCATCACTATAGTTTCCAACGTTCCCTTTAATAATAAGTCAATAATGGATTCAGACATAACCTATGATTTCTGTTTTAATATGTTTTGAAATAAAATATTCGATAGCAGCATTGTAGTTCTCCCTTTTACCAGATAATTCAATCAGCATTACACCAAAATTAACATCTCCCGCTTGGTCCATCTGAGCGCTTACAATTTTAAAATTAGTATCAAAAAGTCTGGAAACTTCTGAAATAACAGGCTCATTAACTGATTTTCCAGTCATTTCAAGTCTTAATAACGGATTTAAATTTCCGTTATCTTCTTTTTGTAATTTTTCAAGATAAACCGAAGGAACATCTAGATGCAGCGATGATGCAATAAATTCTTTTGTTAAATCATGTTTCGGATCTGCAAAAATTTCTCCAACACTTCCCTGCTCTATCAATTTTCCGTGACTAATTACCGCCACTTCATCACAAATCGATTTTACAACTTCCATTTGATGTGTAATCAATAAAACCGTGATATTTAAACGACGGTTTATATCTTTCAGCAAGTTTAAAATTGATCGTGTTGTTGCGGGATCAAGTGCGCTTGTTGCTTCATCACACAGTAAAACTTTAGGATTATTAGCTAATGTTCTTGCGATAGCAACTCTTTGTTTTTGACCTCCAGAAAGACTAGCAGGATAATCATTTGCTTTTTCTGCTAAACCTACTAATTGAAGTAACTCTAAAACACGTGTTTTTACAACTGATTTTGAAGTTCCAACAAGTTCTAAAGGAAAAGCTACGTTCTCGAAAACGGTTCTCGAAGAAAGCAGATTAAAATGCTGAAAAATCATTCCTATTTGTCTTCTTTCAATCGCCAGTTGAGCATTTGATAACTGCATTAATGCTTTCCCATCTACAACAATCTCCCCTGAAGTTGGTCTTTCTAAAAGATTCACACATCTTATCAGCGTACTTTTCCCTGCTCCAGAAGTCCCAATTACACCAAAAATCTTTCCTGGCGGAACTGTAAGCGAAACATCAGATAAAGCAGTTACAATCCTGTCTTTTTGATGAAAAGTTTTAGTTACATTTTTTAATTCAATCATTTTGTCTATTCAATTTTACTTAGAATATGGAAATTTTAAATAAAAAAGCCTTTCAATTAAATCATGAAAGGCTTTTAAAATAAATATCATTATTTTTTATATACAAGCCAGATCAATAAATCTCACAGCAGTCATACAGCACATCATCATGCTGCAGCTATAATATTTTTTTCTCTGGTTATAATTTTTCATTGGTGCGGCAAATTTAAAGAGTTATTTTGAAATAAAAAGCAAAAAACATTAAAACTTTTATTAACCTATCAAAATAATAGGTTATTCTGTTTTCTTAAAGAAAACTACTCCTCGTACATTTCCATCCACAATCTGGTTTCTTCAAGATCGAGTTCTTTTTCAATTTTTCTAAAAATCTCTTCATTAACAGATCCTCCTTTATGCATAACTTCAAGTTTCCCACGCTCTACATTTAAAAGATCAATCTGAAGTTTTGTAAAGTCATTAAAAATTTCGCCTCCAAGCATTTTTCCATTTCCAAAAAAATTAGCTGGCAGTTCTGTCTTTTGCAAACGATTAAACTTAACTTCATATTTGCTTTTAATATTGTGCAATAGATCATCATCCAATAATGAAAAATTATCTTCGATATGAGTAATAGTTTCTGAGACAATTACATTTCGAATATTATATTCCTCAGCAAGTATAGAATATCGCTCGATTTTTAACTTTTTAATGACCCAAGGAAGCGTAAGACCTTGAATTACTAAAGTCGAAACGATGACACAAAAAACCAGATAAATAATCAAATTTCGAAGTGGAAATTCTTCCGTTTCATTCAGCATAAGAGGAAGTGCCAATGCCGCCGCCATAGAAACAACGCCGCGCATTCCAGACCAGCCAAAAATAATCATATTGCGATAGTCAAACTCCTCTTTCTGTCTAATTCGTTTACTAAGCCATCTGGGAATCAAAACGGCGGGAACAACCCATAAAAAACGAACCAAAATAACAACTGCACTAATTGCCGCTCCCCACAGCAACAATGACGTTCCTGAATAATTACTAATTCCCGCCATAATCTGTCTTAACTGAAGTCCGATTAAAATAAAAATCAAACCGTTTAAAATATTAGTTAAAACACTCCAAATTGTCCCAGTCATAATTCGGCTTTCATGAGTAAAAATAGTTCCCGATCTTGCCGATAAATAAAGTCCTGTAGCAACGACGGCCAAAACCCCGGAACCATGAAAATGCTCTGCCAGTAAATACGATGCAAATGGAGTTAAAAGCGTAAGAGTAACCTCGATTATTTCGTCGCAAACAAATCGTTTATGAATATAGCTCATTATAAAACCAACAGCCAAACCAATCGCAATTCCAATTAACGACATCAGCACAAAATTTAATCCAGCCTGCCACAGTACAAAATTTCCAGCTGTGATGGCAGTAAGTGCATATTTATAAGCCACCAGACCACTCGCATCGTTAACAAGACTTTCTCCCTCAAGAATTGCAATAAGTCTCGGATTCAACCCTAAACCTTTGGTAATCGAAGTTGCTGAAACGGCATCGGGAGGAGAAACGATTGCTCCCAGCAAAAAAGCTAACGGCCAAGAGACATCTTCTATTAATTCATGTGCTGCAATTGCAACCGCAACTGTAGTAAATAAAACCAATCCAACTGCTGCCAAAGTTATAGGTCGGATGGATTGTTTAAAATCTGACCAGCTTGTATACCAAGCGGCATGATACAATAAAGGAGGTAAAAATATAATAAACACAACTTCTGGACTTAGTAATATTACTGGTAGTCCAGGAACAATACTTATTATTACACCACAGAGAACAAGCACTATTGGAACCGGAAAATTATATCTTTTGCTTACAAGACTCAGAAAAGCGACGCCAAACAGCAGCATTATAATTACGGTGACATTTTCCATTTACAACTGATTTTTAGTGGTTTTTGATTCTAATTTCTGGTTGCTAAATTAAGATTTTATGATAATTATTAGAGGCGCTTAATAAAAAAATAATCTATTGAATTTCTATCTGAATGGAGACGCACTGCAGTTCGTCTTTACAGGAAATATTTTATAAGTATCTCGTAGGTATATTAGTCAGGAAAACTTGTTTTTACTGTAATGCGTCATGCTGAAACAAATCTAAAGCACCATTCATTTATTGACCTATATCAAACTTTTACATTACAAACAACTTTAGATTTGCTGATTCAATTATTTCTAAAACAATTTCAAAATACAGTAAAATGATCACTACAGAATTAAGTTCGTTAGTTCAATTTGGAATTACAAGCAAAGAACGCGTAGAAAATGCTTTAGAACAGCTTAAAAGCGGAAAAGGAATTATAGTAACCGACGACGAAAACCGCGAAAACGAGGGCGATTTAATCTTTTCGGCCGAACATATTACAGTAAAAGACATGGCGCTTATGATTCGCGAATGCAGCGGAATTGTTTGTCTTTGTCTGCCTAATGAAAAAGCAGATCAATTAGATCTTCCGTACATGGTAAAAGAAAACACCAGCAGTTTTCAAACACCTTTTACAATTACAATTGAAGCAAAAATCGGTGTTACTACAGGAGTTTCTGCTGCTGATAGAGTTACAACAATTAAAACGGCTGTTGCACAAAACGCAAAACCCGAAGACTTAGCAAGACCAGGACATATATTTCCGCTTCGTGCCAGAGATAATGGAGTTTTAGAAAGAAACGGCCACACTGAGGGAAGTGTCGATTTAATGAAATTAGCCAATTTAAAACCAGAAGCCGTTTTATGTGAATTAATGAATGAAGACGGCAGCATGGCAAAACTTGACAAAATCGTTAGCTTTGCACAACAGCATGATTTAGTAGTTCTATCGATAGAAGATATTATCTATTACCGTAAATTCGTGCGAGATTACAACTAAAATGATATACGAACAGCTTGGCAATTATATTAGAAAAAGCATCGCTATTTCTGATGAAGATTTAAAAACGATATTCTCCTATTTTAAGCCTTTAAAGAAAAACAAAAATGAGATACTGCTCGAACAAGGACAAACTAGTCAGCAGACTTTTTTTGTTGGTAAAGGCTGTGTCCGAATCTTTTTTATTAATGAAGAAGGAAAAGACGCCACTCGATATATTGCTTTTGAAAATCAATTTGCAACCGCATTAGTTAGTTTTATAACCAAAATGCCTGCCGTAGAAAATATTCAGGTAATCGAAAAATCTGAATTGCTTGCAATAACACATGAAGATTTCAATCATTTGATGAAAATCATTCCGCAATGGAGAGAATTTTACAGCAATTATTTAGAGAAAGCGTATGTAAATAATGCCAATCGATTAATGTCGTTTACAACAATGGATGCTTTGGAAAGATACAATCAGCTTTTAAAAATCAATCCAACAATTGTAAAAAGGCTTCCAAATAAAATTGTGGCATCATATATCAATATTTCACAGGAAACTTTGAGCAGATTGAAATCTAAAGTTTAAATTTAGTATGATTTTGATTGTTAAGCTACTTGCGGAGATTTCTCCTTACGTCGACATGACAAACAGTATGCAAACACTTTTGCTTAAAAATCTACTCAAATCTGTTTAAATCTGCGTAAAACTTTCAATCAACAAAAAAGCCGAATCTTAATGAGATTCGGCTTTTTTGCTTTTTTATGATTCGCAGCTGCTGCAGGTAACTAAACTTGTTACCAATTCTTTAGAAACACTTTGGCTTCTTTGGTAGTACAAACTCTTTACACCCAGCTGCCATGCTTCGATCATTAAACGGTTTACTTCTTTAATTGGAAGTTCTGCCGGAATATTAAGATTTAAGCTTTGTCCTTGATCTACAAATTTCTGACGAATTGCTGCCTGCTGTACAATTTCAAGCTGACTGATTTCTTTAAACGTTTTAAAAACATCTTTTTCTGCTTGAGAAAGCTGTGTCATATGCTGAACACTTCCGCCATTTAGCATAATTTCTCTCCAAACTTCTTCATTATCCAAACCTTTTTCTTCAAGCAGTTTCTTCAGGTATTTATTCTTACGCATAAAATTACCTTTACTCAAACCAGCTTTATAATAATTACTGCTAAATGGTTCGATTCCTGGAGATGTCTGTCCTAAAATCGCTGATGAAGATGTTGTAGGAGCAATTGCCATTGTTGTTGTATTACGTTTTCCGTACCCTTTTAACAATTCTGGTTCGCCATAAATTCTAGCCAATTCCTGCGTCGCTTTATCAGCTTTATCACTTATATGTTTGAAAATTTCTGTCGTTTTCATTTTTGCTTCCATTCCTTCAAACGGAATCATATTTTTCTGCAAATATGAATGCCATCCTAAAACGCCAAGTCCAAGCGCACGGTGTCTTTTTGCAAATTTATTGGCAGCGGAAAGATAATAGTTCCCTTCTGTTTTTTCGATGAATTCCTGCAAAACAGCATCTAAGAAAAATATAGCCAGTTTTACAGCTTCAGTATCTTTCCATTCTTCATAAAGCTCCAAATTCATTGAAGACAAGCAACAAATAAACGATTCATCGCTTGTTGACGGAAGCATAATTTCGCTGCACAAATTACTAGCGTTAATTCTTAGATTCTTGTCTTTATAAACTTGTGGTTTGCTTTTATTTACATTATCACTAAAGAAAATATACGGCAATCCTTTTTGCTGACGGCTTTCTAAAACTTTTGCCCAGATTTGTCTCTTATCACTATCACCGTCAATCATTTCCTGCATCCAATAATCAGGAACACAAATTCCAGTAAACAGATTCTGAATAGGATTTCCGATACTTTTAATTTTCAAAAATTCCTCAATATCCGGATGATCAATATCTAAATATGCAGCAAATGCACCACGGCGCACTCCTCCTTGCGAAATCGTATCCATTGCAGTATCAAAAAGCTTCATGAAACTTACTGCTCCGCTGCTTTTTCCGTTATCTGTTACAGCACTTCCACGCTCACGTAATTCACCAAAATAACCAGAAGTTCCTCCTCCAATTTTGGTTTGCATAATCACTTCTCCTAGTTTATGTGTAATTCCTTCAATTTTATCTGGAACGTGTACATTAAAACAAGAAATTGGAAGTCCTCTTTCAGTTCCCATATTTGCCCAAACTGGAGAACTTATACTCATCCAGCCGCGTTCGATCATTTCAACAAAAGATTCTTTTAATTCCGGTTTATAAAGTCTTCTGGCTGCTGCCGTACATATTCTGTCGATTGCACCTTCAACAGTTTCACCTTTTAAAAGATAACCACGATTTAAAATTTGTTCACTCTCTGAATTCTTCCACCACATTTTATTTCCATTTTCATTCTGCGGAAGATTATTTGCTTCATTTATGTCTATTGTATTCATATGTATTTTTTGCTTTTAGAAAAGATCGTTTGCTGTTATACTTTTGTCGTGTTTTGTATATTCTACAGGACGTTTAGCAAAAAAATCATCCAAACTGTTAGCAAAAACTTCTTCTTCAAACCAAGCCAAAGCTTTATAATCTTCAACTTTTACATCAAATATCGTCGGAATATTAATTTGCTTTAAACTTTCATCAATTCTAAACTTCATGAAATTAACCAAATCGCCTTTTTTGATGCTTTCAATCTCACCTTCTTCAAATATCCAATCTAAAATATCTGCTTCAACCGCAATTGAATCTTTTACAGTTTCTCGAACAAGTGTCAGCGTTTCTTCGTCAAAATAATCAGGAAACTCTTCTCTAATTTTATTAATGATGTAAATTCCGCCATTAGCATGAATTTGCTCATCGATTGAAGTCCACGCGATAATGTTGCTCACATTTTTCATGTAACCTTTAAATCGTGTAAAAGAAAGTAAAATCGCAAACTGACTGAATAAAGAAACATTTTCGATTAGAATACTGAATAATATCAGCGAAACCATATATTTTCTGTTGTCCTGCGAACGAGTATCTTTAAGTACATCTGATAAATATTCTACACGTCGACGAATAACTGGAACGTCTAAAAGTTTCTCAAACTCATCATTATATCCTAACACTTCAAGCAGGCGGGAATATGCCTCCGAATGTCGGAATTCGCACTCGGCAAAAGTACTTCCTAAACCATTGAATTCAGGCTTCGGAAAGTGCTCGTAGATATTTCCCCAAAAGCTTTTTACGGCTACCTCAATTTGTGCAATTGCTAATAAACTATTTTTTACTGCAGTCTTTTCTGCAGTCGTTAAATGTGCATGAAAGTCTTGAGTGTCAGCAGTAAAATCGACTTCTGTATGAACCCAATACGCTTTATTTATAGCTTCGGTAAATTGTAAAACCTCTGGATATTCAAAAGGCTTATAATTGACTCTTTTATCAAATATAGACATAATATATACTATTTAAGTGGTGACTAAAAAAAGATAAAAAACGAAAGTCTAGAAGTGGTAATTACTTTATTTTTTATACTTACAAAATTAACCCACAGTTCCATTTTTGACCAAAGATTGATGTTAAAAAACCAATCAATTATCAACAGCCGAAAGCAGTCCAAAAAAGTGGTAAAAAAACTACTTATCAACAGCCGCATAATTTTCAGTACTTGCTGACATATCAGCTATTTAAACTAAATCTAAATAGAGTTTTCAACAATTAAATTTCAAATAATATCCAATTTTCAAAAACACTTATCAACATCTTACCTTAAATTTTCTCTCAAAAAATCTGTTATCAAACAAAATCCAAACGTCAATAATAGTATCAAAAAGTATCTCAAATTTGTAAAATGCAGACCAAATAAAGATCCGCTGATCCAGAAAATAAAAAACTTAAATTACTATATATCAAATATTTAAATTGAAAAAGTAAAAAACAGATAAATCTCTTTAAACCAAACTATGCTATTTACATCTAAGCTTTCTAAAAAAGAGAATTTACTGTTTTATAAAAGCGTCTAATAAGTCAACATTAAAAAATCATTAGAATTATTTTTTTTGACAGCAATAAAACTTGATTTAAAGTTATAAATCTTTACATTTGTCCTTTATTTTTATTTATTCTAAATAGACCATTATCCCCCATATATAAAGGGACGTTAAACAACAATAATAAATTATGAAAAAGAATCTTTTTATTTCATTGGCTTTAACAGCTGTTTTGTATGTTAATGCACAGCAAAAAAACACCTTACTAGAGCAATCTTTCTGGAAAAACTCACCTGATGTAACTGTAGTAAAAGCAGAAATAGCAAAAGGCAGCAATCCTGCAGAAGCAAATGCAAATGCTTTTGATGTTACGACTTTAGCGATTAACAACGACGCTCCTATCGCAACCATCAAATTCTTATTAGACCAATCTGGGAATCCGATAAATAAAATGACTCATGATAACCGTATTTACCTGCATTGGGCTGCATATAGAGGTAATACAGAATTAGTACAATATTTGATTGCAAAAGGTTCTGATGTAAATTATGAAGACAGTCATGGTACAACTCCAATTGATTTTGCAGCATCAAATGGTCAATCTGATCCTGCTTTGTACGAAGCTTTCTTTAAAGCAGGTGTTAATCCGAAGAAAAAATACCAAGGAGGTGCTAACTTATTACTTTTAGCTATTCCTGCTGATAAAGATTTAAAAGCGGCTGACTATTTTACTACTAAAGGAATGTCTCTTAAAGATGTTGACAACGACGGAAACACTGCTTTTACTTATGCAGCAAGAACTGGAAATATTGATCTTTTAAAGAAACTTTTAGCAAAAGGTGTAAAACCTACTGACAATGCTTTGCTTTTTGCAGCGCAAGGAAGTCGTAGAGAATCTAACACTCTTGAAACTTATAAATATTTAGTTGAAGAAGTAAAAATCAAAGCTACTACAGAAAACAAAGCAGGCGAAAATGTACTTCATTTCTTGGCTGGAAAACCAAATCAAACTGAAATTGTAAAATACTTTTTAAGCAAAGGTGCAGATGCAAATAAGGCGAATAAAGAAGGTACAACACCATTAATGATTGCTGCTTCGGCAAAAGATACTTCTATATTAGAATTGTTGCTTCCACTTGCAAAAAATGTAAATTCTCAAAACCTAAAAGGAGAATCGGCTTTAACTTATGCTGTACGTTCAGGAACTCCTGAAGCTGTATCTTTATTATTGAGTAAAGGTGCTGATGTAAATGTTACTGATAAAGACGGAAATAATTTAGGTGTTTATCTTGTTCAATCTTACAGACCAGCTGGAAGAGACAGAGAAGCTGCACCAAAACAAGATCCTTTTGATGCTAAAGCAAAATTACTTCAAGACAAAGGATTAAATTTAGCTGCTGCTCAAAAAGACGGTAATACTTTGTATCATTTAGCAATTCCAAAAAATGATATTTCTCTACTTAAAAAAATAACGGACTTAAAAGTTGATGTAAATGCTAAAAACAAAGATGGTTTAACAGCATTGCACAGAGCAGCTATGGTTGCAAAAGATGATTCTATTTTAAAGTATCTTGTTTCTGCAGGTGCTAAAAAAGAGGTTACTACAGAATTTGACGAAAGTGCTTACGCATTAGCAAAAGAAAACGAATCGCTTACAAAAAATAACGTCTCAGTAGAATTTTTAAAATAACACTTAAAAAGTTTTGAGTTTTGAGTTGTAAGTTTACATATAAATTCAAATTTTTCATCTCAAATATAAATCAAAACTAATAATTCATAACTTATAAATAACTCATAATTCAATGAAATCAATACTTAAAATCGCTCTTACAGGCGCTCTTATCTGCCTAATTTCATTCCAGGCAAATGCACAAACAAGCAAATACAAATGCATGCTTCAAATGGCTAACTATATGGGCGAAGGAGCATATATTGTGGTATCACTTGTTAATGCTAACGGCGACTATGAAAAGACTCTTTATGTAATGGGAGACGATAAAAAATGGTATAAATCGTTAAAAGAATGGAATAAGTTTCAAACTAAAAAAAACGAAGATATTAGTGCCAAAACGGGTGCTTCTGTAACTGGCGGAGATCGAAGCATAACAACAATAGAAATTGAAAATTCTAAGATAAACAAAGGTTACAAATTAAGATTTGAATCAGCTGTTGAAGATCAAAAATATTATGTAAGCGATCTTGAAATTCCTCTTACTACTGAAGGTTTAGCCGCAAAAACAGATGGTAAAGGTTATATCAGATACGTGAGACTGAATAAAATATAATTCAAGCAAATAATTTGCTCAAAATTCAAGCTTTGTCAAGGTTTTAAACTTTGACAAAGCTTAAAACATTTGATTACATTTCAATAGATTACACTCAATGACTCTTTCATTCTGGCGTTACGCACATTTGGCCTTAGCCCTATTTTCTTCAATATTTCTGCTTTTAGCTTCTGTAACAGGTATTATTCTTGCCGTTGATGCTGTACAGGAAAAAACACTTCCGTATAAAGTTGAAAATTTTGATGCAATAACCTTAGAACAAACGCTGCCGGCATTAAAAAAAGCGTATCCAGAAATTACAGAACTGAGCGTTGATTATAATCAATTTGTAACACTTCAGGCAATTGATGAAGATGGAAATGATATTAACGCTTACATTGATCCAAGAACAGGAAAAACTTTAGGAACACCTGCAAAAAAAAGCGAATTTATTCAATGGATAACTGCTTTTCACCGCTCTTTATTTCTGCATGAAGCTGGTCGTTTTTTTGTTGGTGTTATTTCTTTTTTATTAGTCCTTATTTCTATTTCCGGCTTTGCGCTTGTTCTAAATAGACAAAGAGGAATTCGTAATTTTTTCTCAAAAGTCATAAAGGAATATTTCGCTCAATATTACCATGTTGTTTTAGGGCGATTGACTTTAATTCCGATTTTGATTATCGCATTAACAGGAACTTATTTAACGCTTGAAAGATTCAACTTCTTCATGGGCGATGAAAAAGCTAAACCTGTAAAAACAGAACTTTCAGCTGAAGCTAAAAAAACTTCAATCTTTAAAACCACACTTCTTTCTGACGTAAAAAAAATCGAATTTCCTTTTACTGATGATCCAGAAGAGTTTTATATCATAGCATTAAAAAATAAAGAAATTGAAGTAAACCAAGTTACTGGTGCAGTAATTACAGCGAAACAATCGCCAATAACTGCTCAATTTGCAGCTTTGAGCCTTGATCTTCATACAGGAAGAATTAATGCTGTTTGGGCTGTAATATTAGCAATTGCTTGTATTAATATTCTTTTCTTTATTTACTCGGGTTTTGCGATTACTTTAAAACGCAGATCAAGCCGAATCAAAAACAAATTCAAAGCACACGAAAGCAATTACATACTTTTAGTAGGTTCTGAAAACGGAAGCTCTTTTAGATTTGCAAACGCAATTCATAAACAATTAATAGATCAAGGACAAAAAGCTTTTATCGCAGAATTGAATAGTTTTTCGGTATATCCAAAAGCAGAACATATTATAGTTTTCTCTTCAACTCATGGTTTGGGAGATCCGCCATCAAACGGAAATAAATTTAAAGCGCTGCTGCAAAAACAAAATCAAGAGCAAAAGATTAAGTTCTCGGTAGTTGGTTTTGGTTCTACGGCATATCCTGATTTTTGCAAGTTTGCTGTTGAAATCGATCAGCTTTTAGAAAATCAAAACTGGACAGAACGTATTTTAGAACTTCAGACTGTAAATGACAAGTCGGCTGTTGAGTTTGTAAACTGGGTAAAGTCATGGAGTGCCAAAACTGGAATTCCTTTAGCCACAACACCTTCTTTATACAATCATGTTCCAAAAGGTTTACAGAAATTAATGGTTTTAGATAAAACCGCAATTTCTGAAGAAGAACATACTTTTCTAGTAACATTACGAGCCAATATGCGCGCCAAATTTAATTCTGGCGATTTATTGGCTGTTTATCCCGCTAATGATACTCGAGAACGCCTCTACTCGATTGGAAATCATTCTGGAAACATACAATTAGTTGTAAAATTGCATCCACACGGATTGGGTTCTGGTTATCTAAATGATCTTACTCCAGGAAATGTAATTAAAGCGAGAATCATCAATAATAAAGCTTTTCATTTTCCGATAAAAGCTCCAAAAGCGGCTTTAATATCAAACGGAACTGGTATTGCTCCTTTTCTTGGAATGATTGAGCAAAACAAGAAGAAAACTGAAACACATTTGTATTGTGGCTTTAGAATGGAAACAGAAACTGTAACGGGTTACAAAACGTTTACAGACGAAATGATTGAGAAACAAAAGCTGTCAAGTTTTCATTTGGCATTTTCACGAGAAGCGGAACATATTTATGTAATGGATCTTATAAAAAGAGATGCTGTATTTTTTGTAGATTTACTAAAACAAGGCGGCGTAATTATGATCTGTGGTTCACTTGCTATGCAAAAAGATGTAGAAACCATTCTTGATGAATTGTGTGTGGTAAATGGAACCAAAGATCTCCTGCATTATAAAAATAATGGACAGTTATTAACGGATTGCTATTAGTTAATTGATAATTGATAATTGTAATGGTTGATTTTTAAATCTTGATTTTCGAAATAGACAATACAAATCCAGAGGGATGACATATTATAGATCTAGTTTCAATTTCAACCAAGAGCCATCGGGGTGACATATTTTAATCGTTAAATATCGTTTTGATGAAGCTTCTTTTTGGCAAACAGATTAACTATCTATAAATATCAAGCTCGCTGGCGCTAAAAATAAAAAATGCTATCAAAAAAGATTTTTCATGCTTAGAAAAAACCTCAATACTTATTTAATTCTTTCTGTCCTACTATTTAGTTTGTCTGCACATTCGCAGGTTTTGCGTAAAAGAACTACACTTCTTATGGGCGGTCGTTTTGATATTAGTATTGTTGCTAAAGATTCTCTAACTGCTGAAAAAAATATAACTGAAGTAATTGCCGAAATTACCCGAATTGAAAATTTAATTTCGGATTGGAAATCAACTTCGCAAGTTTCTGAAGTCAATCAAAATGCGGGAATAAAACCAATTAAAGTCGACCGAGAAGTTTTTGAACTCACGCAAAGAGCAATTAAATTCTCTGAACTGACAAACGGAGGTTTTGATGTAAGTTTTGCTGCTATGGACAGAATCTGGAAATTTGACGGCTCGATGACCGAAATGCCTTCGGCAGAAGCCATAAAAAAATCAGTAGAAAAAGTAGGTTACAAAAACATTATTCTCGACAGTGTGCAATCGACTATTTTTCTAAAACTAAAGGGAATGAAAATTGGTTTTGGCGCTTTAGGTGAAGGCTATGCAACTGATAAATGCCGAACAATGATGCTTGAAAAAGGCATTAAAGCCGGTATTATAAACGGTTCTGGTGATATGAGTACTTGGGGAAAACAACCTAATGGCGAAGACTGGAAAATAGGTATTACAAATCCGTTTAAGCCAGAAAAACTCTTGGCAGTTGTGCCTTTAAATCAAGGTGCCGTAACTACCTCAGGCACTTATGAAAAGTTTGTAGTTTTTAATGGCAAACGATATTCTCATATTATAAATCCTGCAACCGGTTATCCTGTAACTGGATTATGCAGTGTTACAATCTTTGGTCCAAATGCAGAAACTGCAAACGGATTAAGTACTTCATTAATGATACTAGGTCAAAAGAACGGTCTGCTCCTGCTGCAAAAATTCCCAGAATACAGCTGCCTTATGATTACGGACAACGGAAAAGTAATCAAATCGAAGAACTTCAACATTAAACATTTCAAGACAAAACTTTAATGAAAGTCTCTAATTTTAAAGATTAAAATATTCGATTATTGATACTTTTTAAATTGTTTTCTCGTTTTATCTGCTCTATTTCACCATACACAAAACAGGTAAAAAACTAACAACAAGATACTTACATTTTATCTTTAGACCTCTGTTTTCCTTGTTTTCCCAACATTAGAAACTCTAATTTTGTTCTAATGATTTTCTAATGTAATTCTAATGATTTTCTAATTCGTTTATTTAGATTAAATTTAAATAAACTCATAAGTTTGTTGCACAATTTATTTAGTACACGCAGTTATGAGGTTTATTTATTTTATCTTTTTAATGATAACAATTACCGGATGGTCCCAAACCGGAACAATTACTGGAAAAGTAACTTTTGGTAAACATGAAACAGCTTTTGGAGCAACCGTATTAGTTTCAGGCACACAAAAATTCGCTGTTGTTGATAATGAGGGTAAATTTCAAATTAAAGGCCTTCCCTTTAAAAAATACACTTTAGAAGTTTCTTCATTAGAAGCAAATACAAAAATGGTAGAAGTTCACTTAAATCGTTCTTCACACCAAGTTACTATTACATTAGAGAAAAAAAATGATACTAAACATTTAAATGAAGTAGTAATTACTAAAAAGACGGCTAAAAAAGAGATTATAGATAAAGGTTTTTCTGTAAATGTAATCGAAACACAAGATGCTGCAAAAAGAAACATTCAAACTAATGATTTATTAGCGCAATCGGCTGGTGTTCGAGTAAGACAAAACGGAGGATTAGGTTCCAGCGTTAACTACAATCTAAATGGAATGTCAGGCAATTCAATCCGAATATTTATTGATGGAATTCCAATTTCAACATACGGATCTTCATTCAGTTTAAACAGTATTCCACCAGCATTAATTGAGCGCATCGAAGTTTATAAAGGTGTTGTTCCAGCTCATTTGGCAGATGATGCTTTAGGCGGTGCAATCAATGTAATTTTGAAAAAAGGAGCTAAAAATACCCTGAACGCTTCTGTATCTTATGGTTCGTTTAATACTACACAATCAAATTTCAACACCACATTTCGCGATAAATCAGGTTTCACTTTAAAAGGTTCTGGTTTTTATAATTACTCTGATAACGATTATGAAGTTTGGGGAAAATTTGTTTACAATATCTCACCAAACGGACGATATGAATATGTAAAAGCAAAACGTTTCAATGATGCGTACCGTTCTTTTGGCGGACGAGTTGAAGCTGGTTTTACAGATGTAAGCTGGGCCGATACATTTTTGATAGGCTTTAATGCTTCAGAAGATTTTAACGAAATTCAACATGGTCAATCGATGACTAAGCCTTATAAAGGTCGTTTTTCTGAAGCAACTGCAAGAGTTATTAGTCTTAATTATACTAAAAAAGATTTTCTTGCTAAAGGTCTTGAGTTTTCAGTAAACTCTGTTTTCAGCCAAAGAAACGAGGTAGTCAACGATACTGTTAAATGGAATTACAACTGGTTTGGAGAAAAAGCTTTAGGTCTTTATGGAGATCCTATTTTATCTCCAACTGGAGCACAGCAAGGTCCAAAAACAATACAACACATCAACAGCAATATTTTCAGCACAAGAGCAGGTTTGATTTATAACGTGAATGAAAAAAACAGATTAGTTTTCAATAGTATGCTTTATACTGTTGAGAGAGAGCAATTTGACGAGTTATCACCCTTAACAAGCAGTTTTCTTCCAACACGTGATTTACAAAAAAATGTACTTTCATTGGGTTATGAACTTCAAGCTTTTGAATCACGTTTAAGAGTCAATGTTTTTGGAAAACGCTACGGGCAAAAAACAGAAGAAAGAGATCCGATTATTGTTACTGAAAACGGTCAAAATAAAATTGTTGAAGTGGTAAAGAAGAATGACATTTCTTTCTACGGTTACGGATTTGCCTCTTCTTACTTTATTCTGCCAAAAATGATGTTCACCTTATCAGCAGAAAAAGCAATTAGAATGCCTAATGAGAATGAAATATTTGGAGATCCCGCAGAAAATCTAATAGGAAACAGTTCTTTAAAACCAGAACAAAGTAACAATTTAAATGTTGGATTACGATTTGGTCCTTATAAAATTAACGATCATAAATTCAGCATTGGAGGATCTGGTTTTTGGAGAAACTCAAAAGACAAAATCGTTCGTCAGTTTAGTAATCGTTTAAATGAAGCCTTGCAGACTACACCTTCTGTAAACTTAGGAAAAGCGCAGTCAATAGGTTACGAAGCTTCTTTCGAATACTCTTACAACAACAGATTGTTTGTTGGTATGAATATGTCAAAGTTTAACTCACTTTTCAAAGACAAATACGACATCAATGGTAATGTATTGCCGCATTATGACAAACAGCTTCCAAATGAGCCTTATTTTACTGTTAATGGAAATGCACAATACAATTTTAAAGATATCCTTCAAAAAAATTCAGAATTAAATCTGTATTACAATTTTGGATATGTAGGCGAATTTTACACGACTTGGCTTGAAATAGACAAAACAACAGCGCAGTTTCCACATGATTTAGGAATCAGTTATGCATTTCCTAATAAAAAATTCATTGTAAGCTTTGATGCCAAAAATATCACAGACGAACAAGTCTACGACAATTTTGCTGTGCAAAAACCCGGAAGAGCTTTTTACTTGAAGCTTAACTATACTCTAAACAAGTTTTAATACCTAATTATTTAATTTTTTAATGCTATAAATATGAAAAGAAGTACATTTAAATTACTTGCATGTGGATTGGTTTTAACCACATTTGCTCTTACTACAAGCTGCAGCAGTGATGACAACAAAAATGAAACACCAGTAAATCCAGAAACTAAAGACCGTTGGATAACCATTGCTGGAGCATTAATGCAAACGGAACCAGGTGATGGTAACGGAGGAACTAAAGTATTTTCTGTAAGTAAAGCTGACGCAAAAAATCCAAACTTTTCTATCGACGTTTACGAAAATGGAGCACCTGTACAATCTAGCAGAACAGCACGTTTACAATCATCTGTAGATGGAAGCACGCTTTTCAATATTACTTATACTGGAGCTAATGGAGGTGAATTTATGACCTATAAAGTAAACGGAGCTAAAAACTTTGTTCAATCTGGAACTACAGTAAATATTTCACAATATGCAGGAACTTCTCCAAGATGGAACAAACTTTTTGACGGAGATAAAACAGGAGTAGCAGTAAATGTTACAGCACCGGCTGTAGTTACGCAAGCAGATGGAAAAACGTACAAATACACTAGAGGTACAGCTACAGTTTTATCATTAGATTTACAAAATATCTTAATCTCAGCATTCAAACAATATGAACTTCCATTAGCAGCTGAAGAAGAAGCAAAAGGACACCACATTTTCCGTTTAGATGCTCCTACACTTAATAAAGCTGGAAACAAACTAATCATCGGTACTTGGATGCGTAAAACTGATCCTGCAACAGGAAAAATCGAAGCTGCATTTGATCGTTTAGGTTCTAAGTCAATAGTTGTTGATTACCCATCATTACAAAACCCTCAAATTATTACTTCAACAGTTGCATTTGGTGACACAAGCGGTTTCAGAAGTTTTAATAGTTTTGTAGGTACTGATGGTAATATTTATCAAGCTACTCAAAGAGATACTAAAAACGGATCATACATCTTAAAAATCAACCAAAGCAATCAATACGACAACTCTTATTCTTTCAGTTTAGATACTGCACTTGGAGTTAAAGGATCTTATATTGATGCTTGGAGATATGCTGGAAACGGAATTGCTTATGCTTTATATACTCATGATGCATCTAATGGACAAGGTTTTGTTGCAAGAATCGACCTTAATGCAAAAACAGCTAAATTAGTTGAAGGTATTGCATATGATGCTGCTTTAGATTTTGGTCAATACCAAGGTTTTGTAGTAGACGGAAACGATTTATACATTGCAGTTACACCAGTTGGTAAAGACGGTAACATCTATATTATTGATATTCCAACAGGCGCAGTTACTAAAGGTGCTAAATTGGTAAACAAACCAGGAAACCACTACATTGGTGTTTTCTAAGAACGATAACTTGAGTTATAGCGATAATTCTTGATTTTTTTTTAAATGGTAAATATTCCGCTCCTATTTTGGGGCGGAATATTTTTTTTTGATAGTTTCTAAAAATTGCTTTTACAAAAACAATTAAGCAGAATCCTTACTTCTGATTTTAGAAATTGAAACTAAAATCAAGGACAAAATTATAAAAGCAATTAGAACAAATAATCCGTTTACAAGAGCCGTTTTTAATCCCAATTTAGTAACATCTATAAAAGGGTAAGGATAAAAGCTGGATAAAAAGCCATGAAATATTGTATAAATCATATACAAGATTGGATATACCAGCCAATAGAGAATAACTTTAAAAGAGATTTTTTCTGGGCTTACAAAAAACAGCCAATAAAAGAAAAATAAAATAGGGACAACCGCATGAAATATTTCACTCACGATACGGTGATGTCCTTTTAAATCAGTAATTGAACGAAGAAGTAAATTAAAAACGATTCCAACAATCAAAATATAAACGGTAATCGCAGTGATGGTTGTACATTTTCTAAAAAAAGCATTTGCCATACTTTTTCCGCCAAACAACAGTATTGCTGTACAAAGAAAAACAATAGTATTTGTGGTAATTGTAAAAAAGCTAAAAAAGCGAACTGCAGCGCTTAAAAAAGTAAAATCAGATCCATTTAATAATAAATAAAACTGGGTTGGTAAAGCGTACAATTCGAGGGCAAAAATAATACCCAGCAAAATTTTCCCTTTAATTCTTGTGGTATTTTCTTTTTCCATATTTCACGTAGTCAGTTTACTAAAATAAAAAAAAATCCGCTTCGAAATTTTGAAAGCGGATTTTTTTATGTTTCACTCCTCTGGAGCTTATTCGATATACAACATATTTTCTCTATACATATATCGCTCTTCCAGAGCTTAAAAAATTATTGCTCCTCTTTTTGTTTAGAACAAGCCCCAGCGGGGACGGCATATAAAATTAATTAACCTTTATTTCAACTGACGAAACTGGAATGCCATTGCCTGTCGACGCCTTCAACTGAATATTTTCTTTCTTACCATTCGACTGGATTATAGCAATACATTTTCCGCTGAATAACTTGCAGGAATTAGCTTTAAAAGAATCCAAATTGGCTTGATAACCATTATCAACTCCAACCAATTTTCCGCCGCCAGTAACTTCAAAATTGATTAAATCTGTTGCGTTTGGTAATAAGTTTCCAGCTGCATCAACTGTAGAAACGGTTACATAAACCAAATCGTAAGTATCATTATTGATTATAGTTTTGTCTGCTTTTAAATCAATTTTAGAAGCTTCTCCGGCTGTATGGATTTCTTTTTCTAAAACTACTTTTCCATTCTTTCTTGAAATTGCTTTTAAAGTTCCTGGTTCGAACTTCACTTTCCATGAAATATGTAAATCATCATTTTGTTTTGATTTTTTCCCGAGAGATTTTCCGTTTAAGAATAATTCCACTTCATCAGCATTATTGTAATACGCCCAAACTTCAACTTCCTGATCTTTTTTCCAATTCCAATGCGGGAAAATATGTAAAACGTCTTTGTTTGACCATTCACTTTGGTACATATAATACACATCTTTTGGAAGTCCGGCTAAATCTACAATTCCGAAATACGAACTTCTCGCTGGAAATGGATACGGATCAGGTTCTCCGATATAATCAAATCCAGTCCAGATAAAAGTTCCCGCCATGAAATCTTGTTTCTTGATTGTTTTCCAATTTTCTTCGTGCGTTGCTCCCCAATACGATTTCACCTGATCGTAAGCCGAAACTGTCCAATCAGCATTTCCGTCAAACGGCGCGCCGTGCTTTGTCGGCCACGCTTTAATTCCATCTGGAAAATCATAATGTCCGCGTGTTTCTAAAGCCGAAACACTTTCAGAAGCCAATATTTTTTGCCCTTTAAAACGTGTTGGAAAATCTTTATAATCTTCGTGTTTGTAATTAAAACCTAAAAGATCCAAAGCTCCCGATTGGTAAATAAAATTTTTCTCAATTATATTTTCGGTCAAAGCCGAAGTCACAGGACGAGTTGTATCTAATGATTTTACGATTTTAGCTAATTCTCTGGTAATTGCAATTCCAGTTGAGTCAAACTGTTCTCTAATTTCGTTACCAATACTCCACATCATAACCGATGGATAATTACGATCTCTTTTGATAAAATCTTCTAAATCCTGTTTGTGCCAAGCATCCCAATCTTTATGGTAATCGTTCGTTACTTTTTTCTTTTTCCAAACGTCAAAAGCTTCGTCCTGAACGATGAAACCCATTTCGTCGCACAATTGCATCATTTCTAAAGAATGCGGATTATGAGACATTCTGATCGCATTTGCTCCCATTTCTTTCATTAAAGTCAGCTTTCTTCTAACCGCATGAATATTTTCTACAGCGCCCAAAGCACCATTATCATGATGCAGACAAACTCCGTATATTTTCGTTGGAACTCCATTTAATGAAAAACCTTTCTCCGAATCAAAATTAAAATATCGGAAACCTAGCGGCGTTTCGTAATTGTCGACAAGTTTAGATTTCTCATAAACTTTAGTAATAACTTTATACAAATACGGATTTTCTGTACTCCACAATTTTGGCTGCTTTAAAACCAAATCATGAACCTTTTTTTCTGTTGTTTTAGCACCAATTTTTTCTGTTGAAGTAAAGTTAGCAACTTCTTTATTTTCAGCATTTATAATCGAAGTAACCAATTTAAATTCTTTTGCAGCAGCATTATCATTGTCAATAGTAACTTCTAGATGTATTTTAGATTTTTCTGCTGAAACTTCTGGAGTCGTTACATAAGTTCCCCACTTCCCTACATGCAGTTTTTCGCTGGCAACCAATCTCACATTTCTATAAATTCCAGAACCTGTATACCATCTAGAATTTGGCTGCGCATCATTATCAACTTTTACAGCAATTACATTCTCTTTTCCAAAGTTCAAATATTGGGTCAAATCATAACCAAAAGAAATATATCCATTTGGACGTATTCCTAAAGATTTTCCATTTATGAAAACCTCGCTGTTTTTAAAAACACCGTCAAATTCAATCGAAATCGTTTTGTTTTTCCAATTATTAGAAACGGTAAACACCTTGCGATACCAACCTTTTCCAGCAGGTAAAAATCCTTGCGCTTGCTTCGTTTTACTATTTTTATCAAAAGCACCTTCGATGCTCCAGTCGTGCGGCAATTGAAGTGTTCTCCAATCTTTCGAATTAAAATCGGCTTGAATTGCTGTTGGATAATCTCCCAATTTAAAGTTCCAGTTTTTATTGAAGTCTTCCACAATTCTAGCTTGCTTCTGTGCAAAAATTGATACCGAAAACAATAACGCAATTGCTATTTTTTGAAATATGTTTTTATGTTTAATCATAAATATGTTTTTTTATTCTAATCTAAAATTTTACACCGCTTTGTCAGGCTGAGCGAAGTCGAAGCCCGTGCAAACAAAATCGGCAATCTTTGTCGAATTTCTTGTGGAGATCTCTCCTTCGTCGAGATGACAAACTGAATGTGATAAACGTTGGGTCACATACTTTACGAGAGCTTCGACTTCGCTCAGCCTGACAATCGGAATAAACCTTTGTCCCTCTGAACCTTTGAACCTCAAAAAAACTTATTGAAACTCAAAATTATCTAACATTAATCCTTTCAAATCATCACCTTCCAACGTTATTTTATAAGTTCCAGCGTTAATATAACCGCCGGAAGTTGTATTTAAAATTTTCCATTTTTCTGGTGAAGGGAAAAACTCAATCGTATCATTTCTCATCAAAATTCCGTACGCATCTTCCATTTTAAATTTCACTTTTAACGGTGTTTCATTTCTATTCATGAAACGGAAACGCATTAAATAAATTCCCGCAACACCAGGTTTTACTTCAAACTCAATGCTGTTATTAGTCTGTTTTGTGAATTCGATATAATCTGCTTTTTTGAAATTTCCTTTTTCAATTCCGTCTCCTTTTGTTTTTGCTTTTTCGGCTTCAATAATAACTACAGGTCTTGAATCGTCTTTTTCGCCCATATCATAAGTTTGAACGACTGCAATTGAAGATATTGTTTCCGAATTATCAAAAACAACTTTTTCTCCTTTCTTTACTTTTTTAGTAAAAACGTCAAATGAAATTCCGCTGCTGTTTTTCGCTTTTTCTTCAATTTTCTTATAATCAGAAAGCCAATTTAATGTTTTAGTGATTTTACTGTCAATTAAAACATAAACAGTCGATTCTTCTTTTACAGTAAATGAACCAGAAGCTTTTGAATCAGCCGAAAACTGCAAATAATCTGCGCCAAAAATTTCTGAAGACAATTCAGTAAAACTCACATCTGAATTTATGAATTGCTTCGAATTAATACCTAACCAAGAAGCTATTTTAAAATCTTTAGAATCTAAACTTACATTCTGAATATTTCTAGGTGATTCATTTGCAGGTTTTAAATCTTTATTTTTCGTCGCAATTGCAATTGCAGCAATTATAGCCTGTGACGCTTTTACATTTGGAAACGAAATCACAATTTTTCCATTTTTACTTTTTACAGCAAATGTTTTCTTTAAGGCTTTATCATGACCAGCTTCTGCCCAAATATCAAAATCTTTTAAAACTACATTGTTATTTATTGCCACATCAAATAAACGCCATCCTTTGCAGTCCATTCCGCCACCAGTTCCATACCACGGTTCTGTGAAGTACAATTCGACTAAATATTCTCCGTCTGGTGCAGGAAATTCATAGTGTAATTTGTCGACACCATATCTAAAACTCTGAAATAGCTCAGGATCATTTGTTCCGTTTATTGGGTCGAAAGTCGTTCTTTGGCTGGCGAAAAAATCAGGCAATTTTTCAAAACTATCTGTCCATGATAAAGAACCCCAAGTGTTTTGTCCGTTTTTGTGCGCATCGGAAAGCCAAGTATTTCCCGATGAATCTGTCCATTCAGAACCACCGCAATTGACTCTGTAAATGTAATTATAACCGCTTTTGGCTTTTGTAATATCCGTTTTATCCGCTGTCAAAGAATCAAAACTTGGCGCTTTTGGAAAACTATTTAAAACAATATAATCTTTCGCAACTGCCTTTCCGTTAACATATCCAACAGCATAAAGAACATTATACTGAATATTGACATTGTTAAACTGAAAATGCTTTCCGATTCCTGGATTTTTTAGTTTTCCTAAAGAAGATTTATTTACATCATTAAATAATTCTACTTCATCACAATTAGAGTAAATATCGATTCCATTTTTGACACCAGGTTTTTCCCAACGACTTGGCCAAGTATGCGAAACGATATAAACCATCGGATTGGTTTTGTTCGAAACATAATTAGCGCGATACATATAAAATGCATCCAGAGGTTCACCCCAAATCGTAAAAAGGCCTTTATAATTTACAGGTCCAACTTTGTCAATATCTCTAAAACCTTCTCCGTTTTGAACTCGTCCCGGGTTCTCATGCGAAGCAAAAAGCCAGTTAAATTGTCCCGCAATTTTATCTTTCACCGATTCGGCTTCTCTGATTTTAATTTCCATTAATTGAGAAAAACGGTTTTCACTTAAAGTCCCTTTCTGATCAAACTCACCTTCCGTATGTAAATCAGCTGAACGCCATGCACCGTATTCGCCATTTAATAACTGAGTAGTCATTTCTAAATGGTATTTTAAAGGATCTCCGCCATAAGTTCCTGACCAGTTTTGCACCACATTCCAATCAGTTCCTTCTCCTCCATTGCAAGTTGTTACAATGCGTTGAGAAGCTGATAAAGGATCCATTTCGCGAATTATCTTCGTGCATTCTTCTGCAAATGCTGCTGGGATTGTACTTTCATTCTGTAATCCCCACATGACAACCGATGGGCTGTTTCTGCGTTCCTTAATCCATTCTCGTAATAAGGTTTTAAAGTTCTCTTTAAACTCAGGGGTATCGTACCAAATATGTGCTGAAAACTGACTCCAAAACAAGATTCCGTTTTCATCTAATTCTTCCTGATATTTTAAATTATGAGGCTGATGTGCTTCTCTAAAAGCATTAAATCCGCCTGCTTTTATCTGTTCAATTCTAGAATGAATCATTTCATCTGAAAACGAATGACTATTTCCAATTAAATGTTCGTATTCACAAGTTCCATTGATGAATACAGGTTCATCATTGATAAAAAAGCGATTGTCTTTTCCGTCTCGGCTGACTGGCCAACTCACCCAGCGGATTCCGTAAGGCGTTGTTAATTGGTCGATTATTTTTCCGTTTTCATAAACTGAAGTTACCAATTTATACAAATACGGATTTGATGGCGACCATAATTTTGGATTTACAATCTCAGGAAGTGTCTGCGTAATTTCTTTTGTTTCTCCTGAACTGTTTTTGGTATCTATTTTTTTGACTGCGACTTTCTTTCCTGGAGCATCAAAAAGGATATTTTCAATCGTTAAGTTTCGATCTGAAGTACTGTAATTCTTGATCTCTGTAGTTGTATGAAGAATCGCTTTTTGTTTCGAAACCGATTTGTCATTCCAAATATGAACTCCAAACGGCTGAATTCTAACGTTGTTTGTAATAATTAAAGTTACAGGTCTAAAAATTCCCATTGGCTGAGAACCTTCTGAAAATCCCCATTCGCCAGAACAGCCTCCACAAACCCAAGGAAGATCTGCTATAAAAGATGGATGTGCTGCTTTTACTAAAATTGTATTTTCCTTATCAAAAGAAACTGTTTTTGAAATGTCTAATGTAAAAGTAGTTCGCCCGCCTTTATGTTCGCCTGCTTTTTTGCCATTTACCCAAACGGTTGCGTACGAACTAACACCTTCAAAATATAGAAAAAGCTGTTTTGAAATGTCTTTTTTATCAAGCTTTAAAGTCTTTTTATACCAAGCTGTACCATGCAAATTTCCATGTTTTGTTCTTCTAAAACCATAATACTGATCCCAATTGTGAGGGATATTTACATTTAACCATTGATCCGATTTTGGATTCTCCACAAAAGATTTCTCTTCTTGCGGATTATCCAAAATAATGGTTTCCCAAGATGAATTCAGCGAAACTTCCTTTCGAACTTTCGCTGAACCTTTTGTGCTTTGACTCCAAACAAAGCATAAACTTGAAAAAAAACAAAAAATAAAAAAAACTACTCTTTTCATATTTTCTTTATTGAACCATATAAGTAATATAAGGTTGTTAAAGTTTTTATTTTACTCCCTTTTTTGTCATTTCGATCTCGAAGCCTCGCGAGAGAAATCTTCGCAAGCAGCTCGACAAAGATTGGCAAAATTTCTGAACGAAATTCCTAGTGTGATTTGCTTCGCCTCTTCGCTATCGCACGGGTCTCGTTCCTTGGAATGACAATATTGTGTTTATATTTTGCGAGCAAACCTGACGGGTTTTAAAAACCCGTCAGGTTTAACTCAACGTTGAGCCGCGTGAGGGATTGAGGCGGTATCCTTTTGTGAAGTGAAACGGAACAAAAGATATAGCCGAAAGCCCGACCCGGAGGGACACGCCCAAACTATTAATAAAACAACCAGTCTATAGCTGCTTTTTCTCCTGCATCGATATATCCAACATCACGCGGCGTTATAGTTTGATCAGCATCTATAAAACCTAAAATCAATACTTTTCCTTTTCCTAAATCTAATTTATTCTCACCCGGCTGAAACGTGTATGTATGGATATTTACACGTGGCAGCTCTTTTAAATTCATGGCACTTGCCAGAATAACTTCGGCTTGACCGTGCGCATTTCCTGCTGCATCAGTTTCTAAACTTGGCGGTAATAAAAATCTCTTTTGATCTGAATTGAAATAACCAACTACTAATTTAACTGCTTTTGTATTTCTAAACTTCAAATGTGTTCCTTTTTCGTTTTGATCGTTTTCTACAAAAGTAAAACCTTTTAAATTTTGCAGTTCAGGAGCTATTTTAGTTAATTCTGAAATATCTGTTCCGTAAACTTTTGTTCCTGTTTTTACTAAATAAGTCCCCGGTTTTTCATTGATGAAACTTACTTCTGCTGTTTTCCAAGGTTTTCCTTCTTTGGTTTCAATTTTACCATCTTTTGAAGATTTTAACTTCTCTAGATTTCTTTTAAAATTGGCTAACTCACGTTCGTAATGCGGTAATAATTCTTCCCAAGTCTTATTATTTCCATCGTCACCACCAATTGGAATTCTTCTTTGAGCCGTCTGCATACTATTGGCATAGTAATAAGTATCTTTCGTAAGGTTTACCAATAATTCGTAATGCTCGATACTCTTCTCTAAATGAGGCATCGCTTTATCTAAATCGGTAATATCGTTTGAATAACTGTATCTTAAAACCAATAAGGCTGCTTTTACTTTTTCTGAGAAAAAATCGGCGAAAGCCTTGTAAGCATGAATATCATTTTTAAGACGCGCAAATTCTTCTTTATCTTTTGTAACACCAGCTTCTGCTTTGTCGATAGCTTCAACGGCTAACCTTCCGTGTTCAGTTATTTCGGCAATAATCTGTGTTGGAAGTTCACCTGAATGCGGTTCTTTATTCCATTCTTTTTTTGCATATTCTAAAAGCAATTCTCCCGCAGGTCCACATGATTCGTGGAATCCTGGATATACTCTCCATTTTGATGGATTTACCAATTGACTTTCAAACATTCCTAATAATAAGGTTTGACGGTTTCCTTCTGTAATTCCGAAACGTCTCAATGTTTTTGGTGCAATTTCTCCTGTTTCTTCGTAAGCTTTTAAAATATTATTTGCAGCTTCTTGATCTGTTCCGTATTTCGAAGCCAGATCTTTATCCCAGAATTTAACTTCTTCGTTTCTATCTCTTTTGCTGTCCCACGCATATCTTGCCCAAGCTTTGTACCAAATCCAGTCACGATCCATTTCTAATAAACGCTCGCCTGTTTTTGTTTTATCTGCAGAATAGGGCCAATCCCAGTATGAGGCCTGCGGATATAAATGCAGCGCATTTGCTCCGTGTACACTATGCATGGCTTTTACTGTTTTTTGAATAAAATCTGGCGAACCGTATCTAAAAGGTTCAAGATTTGCTAAAATATGAACGTTTTCAATATGAATTGACTTTAAAGCGCTTAACTGCTTGTGTGTTTCTCCCCAAGGTCCGCCCGGCGTATAAGTCGTTAAAGATTCTCCTGTATATTTACTTTCTGTGTATAGATTTTTATATAATGGAAGTGATTTTTCCATTACCAAAGGCCCATCTGTATCATGAGAACGAAGAATAATCGGCGGCTCTTCTGTTTTTCCTAATGCCTGCAAACCGTCGCGAACGCCTGGAATAATTGTTTTTGTAAACCATTCTACGTCGTCATCAACTGTATTTATTGCTTCTCCTAAACAAACCATTAATCCAACATTTGGATATTTTTCGATAAATGCGGCAATTGATTTTCTCGTATAATCTGAAAGCAAAGGCGTAATTGGACGTGAACGATCTTGCGTTTTAATATTGTAATGCTCAGCAAAAGGCTTAGAAACAAGAATATTATAAAACATTTGAATAACCCAGATTCCACGTTTGTTTGCTTCAACTGTCAAGAATTTATAGATTTCTTCGTTCTTTTTGAAATCTTCATCGCTGACTTCTACTGCAAATGGATATTCTTTTAGCTTCACTAAAGAAGCAAAAGGATGTCCGTTCCATAAATACAGTGAATTCATTCTGTTTTCTACCAGCATATCCAAATACTTCACCCATAATTTTTTATCATAAAACCAAGGAAAAGTTTCTGGTGTATATGGATATTCGTAAACATCACGTCCCGGAAGATAAACTGGTTTCTGCATTCCGATGCACGCACCTCTCAAAACCATTTCCGGACTGTCTTCGATATTAATTTCTGTCGGAAGTTTTCCTGAGTTTTTAATTTTATCTGCTAATTCTAATGCACCATACAAAGCTCCAGACGCATCAGTTCCTTCAATATAAATGATATTTTTTTGAGTGCGAATTTGAAAGCCTTCTTTTTTTATTAGCTTACTATCGTCAATTTTAGCGCTTTTTGCGTTTTGTTTCCAGAAATCAGTTCCTTTTTCTCCAATAACAATTATCTGATCTTTTGATTTTTTGAATTTATCAGAAGCAGTTGTGCTGAATCCTTTTGAAGAAAGGGTTTCTGATAATTTATCTGCTCCAAATTTTGCTCTCGGCGAACTTGGATCACTAACAATAGTGATGTTTTGCGCTGCAGCAAAAGAGACGTAAAAACATAAAAAAAGTAATTGTAAATATTTCATGGTATATAATTTATTCTAAAAAATAATTGAAAATTAATCTCCAAGATCTGCTCAATCTGCGAGAGTAAAATTTCTCACGCAGATTGAGCAGATTAGGCAGATTTTTATTTTAATTCTGGAAAATCTTTTTCAAATACGCCACATTAGCGCCATAATTGGCTTTTACATTATGTACTTGTGTTACATCGCGAGAACGTTCTACAATCAGCCATCCGCTCCATTTCATTTCATCCAGCGTTTGTTTGATTTTTGGCATGTCGATCGCTTTGTCATTTTCCAACCAAAATTGATCCGTATTTGAAGCGTGAATTTGTGCTAAATATTTCTTTCCTAAGATTTTTAATTCTGATGAAATATCTCTGCCGTTATCAACTGCATTGGCAAAATTGAAAGAGCTTTTTATATATTTCGAACCAACATCTTCTAACAGTTTTTTCTCTTCAGTCGCGCTCAAAGAAGTTTCAATCGCAATAACACCGCCAATTTTTCCAACTTCTTTTCCTGCCCATTGCAGCCTTTTAATCACTTCAGGACGCAGTTCAGGATTTTTAACCAAATCCGTTTGAGTTCCTAATGGAAGATATGCCACTTTTACGTTCATATCTTTCATTGCCTTGATACAATCTGTAATCATTGGCGTAATTTCTCTTGTTGCGAAAGACTGTGCATAAAATCCAGACATGGCAATAGAACTAATTCCAACTCCAGTTTCTTTCGATTTATCTAAAAACTTTTGTCTTTCTACAGGATCACCCAATTTGCTGTCAAAAGTTGGACGGTTTCCTAAACCTCCCATATCAAGCTCAATTCCGTCAGCTTTTATTTCTGAAGCTAAACCAAAAGAACCTAATTTTTGTCTTTTTAAAATCATCCAGTCACAAACCGCAACTTTATATTTTTGCTTTTTATTGGAAGACTGAGCCGTTGCACAGCTGTTGAACGCTGTTGACATAACAACTAACAGTGCAACAATTATTTTTTTTTGAATAAAAATTGATTTCATATTGTTTATTTTTTTGCTCACTCCCGATAACTATCGGGATAAAAGGATTAAATAGATAAAAAAATCTGCCAAATCTGCCAGATCTGCGGGAAAAATTTTTACTCTCGTAGATTGAGCAAATTTTAGAGATTAACTAAAATTAAAAAATCATTTTAATCATTTTAATCTGTGGCAATATCTTTATTATTCTTCCTCAGCTTTTACTGCTTTCACCTCTTTACCTTCGTCTCCCGGCCAGATTCCTTTTTTGATAGGAAGCGCAACCAGTTTACTTGGATCGATTTTTACATATTTCAGTTTTTCTCTTCTCCAAGTGTAAACGATATGAACCATTCCGTCAGAACTCTGAATCATTGACGGATAAGAATACTGGCTGATTTTTGAATCTTCTAAAACTAAAGCTGCATTCCAATTGATTCCGTCTTTCGAAACCGAAACATTCAATGGTGTTCTTGGTCCTTTTGCTTCAGTTCCTGGAGGTAGAACATGATTGTAAACTAATAAATGTCTGCCATCTTTTAGCGTTACTGCATCTGTTCCTGAGTTGTTATTTGGAAGTCCTATTAACTCCACATCCGACCAAGTTTTTCCGTTATCTTTTGAGAATGTGCTAAAAACAGCTCTATTTCTAGTTCTGCCAATAGCCTGAATACTTCCGTCTTTATGAAATAAAATACTTGGTTGAATGGCATTAATTTTTTGTTTCCCTCTTGAAAGTGTATCTCCCATAACCCAAGTTTTTCCAAAATCTGGAGTAGATTCCATACGAAGTCTCCATCCATCGCCTTCGATACTTGACGGACATAATAGAGTTCCGTTGCTTAATAAAACTGGTTTGTTTTTGATTGGTCCTAAGAAACCATCAGGCATTTTTTTCGCCTCAGACCATGTTTTCCCGCCATCAGATGAAGTTCTGATTACGCCCCACCATTCTGATGGTTTTGGTCCGATTTTATAGAAAAGCATTAAATCACCACCCGGAATTTGATACAAAACAGGATTCCAAGTTGGTAATCTTGGTCCTTCTTTCATTACTCCATCAGCTACTTTAACGCCTTCGCTCCATTTATCGCTTCCTTTAGGTTTTATGCTTACATAAATACAAACATCAGGATTTCTCTCGTGAGTTCCTCCAAACCAAGATGAAACTAAATCACCATTTGTAGCTTCAACAATTGTAACTGCGTGGCAAGACGGATAAGGTGCTTTATCATAAATAAATTCATCTACTAAAATACCTTCTTTCCAAGTCTTTTTTTCTAAAGCCGATTTACAACTTCCTAAAAGGAAAAGTCCAAACAATACAAATGCTAATTTTGTTATTTTCATTCTCAATTTTATTATGAATTAAAATTTTCGATTATAAATACATACCTAACATTTTTTTAGGTGAAAATATTTATTAAGTGTAAAAATAACACTAAAAAATTAACAATGTATCCTGTACTGTCCCGAATTATTAAAAATGCAGTTTATTTAACGTTTAAAAGATATGTTCCTGAAGAAAGTGTAACAGCTAGATTACTTTTTTCAGTTTTATACAAATATGAAGTTTTATCTAACTGTTGTTTATTGACAGAAACAGCCGAAACAGTAGTTGTTGGCAGATAAACTATTGCAGAAGTATTTGCTGGAATAGTAATACTCCAAACCAAAGCTTTTTTATCTTTTTTCCAATCACTTTTAATTGTTCCGTAAATCGATTCGTAAGAAGCGTTTACATAAGTCAATCCCGCATTAAAATCTGGTTTCATAACGATTTGTTTGAAACCCGGAGTTTCAGGATTACTTTTGATTCCGGCCATATTTTCGTAATACCAAATCAATAAATCGCCTAAAAGCATCACATGGTTTTGTGAATTCATTGCTGGATCGGCAGTATTACCATTCCAAAGTTCCCAAATGGTTGTTGCACCGTTCTCGACCATATAACCCCAGCTTGGATAAGTTTTATTAGATGCCAGTTTAAAAGCTAAATCTCCACGACCGAAATTAGTCAGCGTACGCATTAAAAACTGAGTTCCGATAACGCCTGTGCTGACATGACCGTTTTTAGTTACTTCAACTTCATGAACCAAACTTTCAAAAACTTTTTGCTCAAATCCTTCTGGAACCATTCCAAAAGTCAACGGCAATAAATTAGCAGTTACCGTATTGTTGGCGTAATTGTTTTTTGCTGTATTAAAATATTTTGCATTGAATGCTTTCTTGATTCTTAAAGCTAATTCATCATAATGTTTAATATCTTTTTCAGCATTTGCAATCACAGCAAACTTCTTCATGATATTTAAAAGCTGATAATAAAAAGCACTCGAAATCAATTCTCCATCTGTCAAACGAGAAGGATCTTTCGAACGAATCAATTCTAAAGATTCTGGCGGAACGCACCAATCTCCATATTTATCTTTGGTCATGATATCGTTATCCAAATAGTTTTCTTCCATATAATCCATCCATTTTTTCATAGACGGATATTGTTTTTCCACTACTTTTTTATCTCCAAACTGTTGATACAACATATCAGCAACCGTAATATACGTTCCCGGCCACGTTACATTATCACCATAATAACGCCAGAAAGCAGGCGCTACATCCGGAATTCCGCCGTCGATAGTTTGTGCATTTTTAATATCATCTAACCATTTAGCGTATAAAGTCTGATTATCAAATAAGAAACTTTCACCGTAAGCTCCCGTCGTTCTATCTCCTAACCAAGGCTGACGTTCATTTCTCTGCGGACAATCAATTGGCATTCCTTTATAATTCCCGCTGATTCCCCACCAAGCATTCTGAAAAATCTGATTCATAATCGGATTCGAAGAATCAAAAGTTCCTGTAGTTGCAATGTCATCGTAAACGACTTTTCCAGCAAAATTTTCTAAACTTGGTTTTGTTTTAAAACCTGAAATTTCAACAAATCTAAAACCGTGATAAATAAAACGAGGTTCCCAAACTTCTTCGCCTTCACCTTTTAAAATATAAATATCAGTGGTTTTGGCATCACGCAGATTGGCAATATACAACGAACCATCAGATTGCAAAGATTCGGCAAATTTCATCGTGATTTTATCCCCTGAATTTCCTTTTACTTTCAATTGTAACCAGCCTACCATATTTTGTCCCATATCTAAAATATATGTTCCTTTTGGTGTCTGTTTTATAGAAATCGGTTTTACTTCCCGTTTAATTTTCATATTCGCCGACATCTGTCCTTCATAGAATCCGCCCGGTTCCTGAACATATTCTGCCGAAAGCCACTTTTTATCATTAAAATTTATAGTATTCCAGCCTTTCATTTCTTTACGGGCATCATATTCTTCGCCGTCGTATTCGTTGTTCGATAAAATTGGTCCATCGGTAGTAATTTTCCAAGTTTCGTCTGTGCGAATAACTTCTTTACTTCCGTCTGCATATTCAACAAACAACTGTAAAGCCATTTTTGGATATCCAAAAGTCTTAATTTTATAAGGTTTGTAATCCTGACGCATCGTAAAAAAACGTCCGTTTCCTAAAATAGTTCCCAATGCATTTTTACCTTCCTGCAATTGTGAAGTCACATCAAAAACATTGTATTTTACATTTTTCGTATAATCCGTTGGAACGGGAGCCAAAACCTGATCGCCAATTTTACTTCCGTTAATGTAAAGTTCGTACAACCCCATTCCTAAGATATAAACTTTGGCGCTTTTGACTTTCTTTTTCAAGTCGATTTCTTTTCGCAGATAACGCGCAGATAATCTAGAATACTGCGAAATACTATCTCCAGGAGACGTTTTTTCATATCCAATCCAGCGTGTCGATTTCCAATCCGCATACGTTAAAATCCCAATGCTGAAGTGTGCTGTTTCTGCCGATTTTACGTCGCCTTTATTGGTAAAAACAATTACTTTCCAGTAAACATCTTGTCTGTCTTTTAGTTTTTTCCCATTATAAATCACATTTACAGATTCATCGCTTTGAACCTTTCCGCTGTCCCATAAATCTGCATTTCCTGCATTTAGTTTTTCTAAAGACGAAGATGCTAAAATTTGATAAGCAGTTTGTTTTACATCATTTACGTTTGCTTTTATTTTCCAGCTCAATCTTGGCTGTAAAACATCGATTCCTTCTGGATTGGTCAGCATTTCGCACTTTAAATCCACAACACTTATTTTGTTTTGGGCTTTCGCCGAAATTGTGAAAAGTGAAAGGAATAATGTTAGATGTAAAAAAAACTTTTTCATAATTTTATTTTAAGTCCCAGAGGGACGATATATTTATAGATATTATAATGGTAATTTCATTAAGCCCCAGCGGGGCGACATAATTTTCTATAGGTATCGCTCCGCCGGAGCTTTTTATCATTTGGGTGTATATTTTGCTATAAATATTATGCTTCTCCGAAGCATCCAAAAACTTTACTTACGATAACTTCACGTTCCCAACGGATTAAAATCCGTTGCTACAGTATAATTCATTCCTCTGGAATTTCACAACGCCTAAAAGTTCCATCGGAACGATTAATTTTGTAGGGATGGATTTCAATCCGTCCTTCTTTATGGAAATGACAAAAAGAAAAAAATCCGTTTTAATCCGTTTTTAATCCGCGTCATCTGTGTCCCATTTTTACTCCGAAATCACTCGTTCCAATTTATCAGAAACTGCAATTTCCTTTCCGTTTTTAAAGATTCTGAAACCTTTACCCTTTTTATATTTTTCTCCGGTTTTATCCCAAAGAATCGTAATAATATTTCCGTGGTATAAAACATTGTCTAAACAAAACCAATCCCATTTTTCCTGCGGAATTAAAGGATTCACTTCTATCTTTTCATCTGTTCTTGGACGCAAACCAACCAAACCGGTAATCATTAAATCATTAAAAGTCGAGTGGTTATAATAACGACTTCTTTCTCTGTCGCCCATTAACCAATAACCTGTAGTTTCGTCTAGATATTCACCAAGATAAGGTCTTCCGCGGTAATATTGTGATTCTACATACAAATTCATTTGCTTGAAATAATCGTTTTTGGCAACATAATTCTGATTGTAATTATTCAAAACATTGGCTAAAGCTGTTAATGTCTGCGAACTTGCAAAAGGCCAAATCGCGCCGTCCCATTCGCAGGTTCCTGTTCCGTGCGTTCTAAATCTCGGACTTCTTCGTTCTGCCGTTGTTAAACCAAATGGTGCCGAAAATCCTTTTTCATCCTTAATCTGCTCCCAAGCTTTCTCAAAACCTTTTCCTTTTTCAGGAAGATTAAAATACCACGGAATAAATCCTATAGCCTCTCTAACTTGTGCTAATGTATCTTTTTCTGTCAAAGTTTCAAAGAATTCACTTTTTGGATTCCATAATTTGGTTTCAATCAGTTGTTGCAAAACATCAGCTTTAGCTTTAAATTTTGCTTCCGCTTCCTTATCGCCTTTTATGGCAGCCATTTTAGAAATCGCTGTGGCATTTCCATACATATAACTATTAATCGTTGGTCTTGCATTTTGCACTTTTCGTCCGCCGCTTAAAGATTCTTCCATTCCATCTTTTACATCATGCTGCCAAAACAAACCGTCCTTACGTTGACGTTCTTTCTCCCAGACGGCATAATCTGTAACCATGTCTGGATACAAATCCAATAAGAATTTTTCATCCTTATTCACCAAATAACGATTGTATAAAGCATCCGCTGTCCAACTGCTGAATTTATACAATTTGTTCATCGGTTTTCCATCATTTCCACGATACCAAATTTTTACATCCTGCTCGATATACTGCGGATCATGAACCCATCTGAATTCGTTTATATGATGCCCTAAAGCACAACTAATCATATTGTATTTATCGGCATACGAACGATCTACCAAAAATTCTGTAATCGCAAATCCCTGAGGTGTTTTTTTGATATGTTTACGAACGCTCCACCAACGGAAATAATAAATTTCCTCAAAATTTTGCTGTGGACATTCAAACAACGGAATATTCTTTTCCATCCAAGTCCAAGCAGAATCATTAGGAATCGCAAATTTTAAGTTCTCATCTTCCATCGTGTTGAAATAATCAACATAATGTTTGAAGTTTTTTTCTTTTAAAATAACTGATTTTCCTTTTTGAGAATATTCCGCAGTCGATTTACAACCACTGTTTATACAAGCAATTACTATCGAAAGTGTTATTATTTTATGTTTGAAATGTTGTAACATATTCTAAATTATTATTTTAAAACTAATTATTTGGGCGTGTCCCTCTGGGTCGTGCTGTCCGTTCCCGCTTTTTTTTATTCGGCAGAAGCCTCACAAAAAAAGAGCTCCACTTCCATCACTCACGCGAGAGACCTTTACGTTTTCTCACTCTTTTAAGGTTTACTACTCCTGCAAGGTTTCCAAAAGCTTGTAGGTTTAATATTCTTGTTTCACAAGCTTGTCATTTCGATCCCGAAGCTTCGGGAGAGAAATAACAAATATTGCGTGCTATTATATTTTCTTAAATCACTTATATGGTTTTAAACATTTTTAATTCCCCGTAAAAGTATACGTCTGTCCCGCTTTCATATTCACATCATAAATATTATAATTAGGCAATTCTACTTTAGGCAATTTTGCTTCTTTAGAAATAATCGGTTTCTTTACTTCCACATCATAAAACAACGGATTTGGATTCTTCCCTTTTGCTTTTTTAATTGAAGAACCTTTCAGCGTATTCTCAACTTTCAATCTACAATTCCCTCCTATTTTCGAATAGATTTTCAATTCCGAAACTTTATTATTTTTCCAAGTCATGTCGATTACAAATCCGCCTCTGGCAACCAAACCTTTAATATTTCCATCTTTCCAAACACTTGGTAAAGCCGGCAATAAATGAATCGCATCTTCCTGACTCTGCATCAACATTTCGGCAAAACCAGCTGTGCATCCAAAATTACCATCAATTTGAAAAGGCTGATGTGCATCCAGCATATTTGGATATGTTCCTCCGCCCTTTCTTTGATCTGCTGTTACTAAATGCAGTTGATCCTGAATCAATTTATAAGCATGATTTCCGTCTAATAATCTCGCCCATAAATTTACTTTCCATCCCATTGACCAACCTGTAGATTCGTCTGTTCTATAAATCAAAGATTGTTTTGCTGCTTCAAACAATTCAGGTGTTTTAATTGCCGAAATCTGATTACTCGGGTACAATCCATACAAATGCGAAACGTGTCTATGATTGTCTTTCGGATTATCCCAATCGTCCTGCCATTCCTGCAGCTGATTATATTTCCCAATTTTCATTGGAGGCATTTTTGCCAAAGCATCACTCACTTTTTTCACATAAGCCGCATCTGGTGAAACCAAAGCCGAAGCTTCAATAACATGCGTAAACAAATCAAAAATCAATTGATTATCCATTGTCGTTCCTGAGGCAATTGTTGCTTTTCCCGTTCCGCCAGCGTGCGTGTTTTCAGGAGAACTTGATGGAGCAACCACTAAATATTTTGTGTTAGGATCAATAACCATAAAATCAAGAAAGAAATCTGCAGCGCCTTTCATAATTGGATAAATTTCTGCTAGATATTTTTTATCACCTGTATATAAATACCTTTCCCATAAATCCTGACAAACCCAAGCACCGCCAGTAGGCCACATTCCCGAAGCAGCAGAATCTACCGGAGCGGTAACACGCCAAATATCGGTATTGTGGTGTAAAACCCATCCATTTGCATTGTACATCATTCTGGCTGTTTCTGCGCCTGTCACGGCTAATTCTTTCGCCATTTGTACAAACGGTTCATGCATTTCCTGCAGATTGGTTACCTGTGCCGGCCAATAATTCATTTCGGCATTGATATTTGTTGTGTATTTACTGTCCCAAGGCGGAGTAACCATATCGTTCCAAATTCCTTGTAAATTTGCTGGTTGTCCGCCCGGCTGTGAACTAGAAATTAAAAGATAGCGTCCAAATTGGAAATATAAAGCAGCCAACTGCGGATCAAACTGTTTCGAAAAATCCCTGATTCTTTCGTTTGTTGGTTTCTTAACCAAATCATTTGAGCCTAAACTAAAAGAAACTCTATTGAAGAATTTTTGATAATAATCAACATGAGCTTTTTTTATCGTTTCAAAATCTTTTACTTCGGCTTTAGCCAAATAGTCTTTACTTTTCGCAATCTCATCACCTGATATATCCTGATAATTTTTAAAATTAGTTGCAATCGAAATGTACAATGTTACTTCATCAGCTTTGTTGATGCTTAAAACTCCATTGCTGGCATCAATTTCTCCTCCTTTATTTTTTGCACTTAATCTTCCTTGAAATTTTACTTTTCCTTTTACGCCTTCAAAATTAGTTCCTAAACCTGACAGTATAATCTGTTTTCCTTCTGTCGAAGCTACTGTTTTATCAATTGGGCTGTTCATGAAAACATTACAAGTAATCTGTCCTGGCTGACTTGCGGAAAGTTTTACAACAATTACCTGATCTGAAAATGCTGTTAGAATTTCTCTTGTAAATTCAACACCATTTACCTTGTATTTTACTTTTGCTGCAGCATTGCTGATATCTAAATCACGATAATAATCGGTATATTTTTGATGTCCTGCGAATGAAATATAAACACTTCCAAAAGTCTGATACGGCATTCCGTCATTGGTTTGCGACATAATATCTTTGGTAGCCAAATCTTGTGCTTCATCAAACTTTCCGTCAAAAATAAGTTGTCTTACTTTTGGCAAAGCCTCTATCGATTTTGAATGTGCATTGCTGTTTGGAGAACCTGCCCAAATCGTTTCTTCATTCAATTGTAAACGTTCCACTGCCGGATCACCAAAAACCATCGCGCCCAAACGACCATTTCCCAAAGGCAATGCTTCGTTCCAGATTGCAGCTGGTTTATCGTACCATAATTTTAGGTCACTTTGTGCTGTTGCTGTCAAGGAAAAAATCCCAAAACAAATCGTTGCTATTTTAATTTTTAATCTCATCTCTATATTTTTCTTGCTACGAATTACACGAATTGGCACTAATTTCTTTTTTTATGTTTGCTTTAATTTGTTTTGCCACAGATTAAAAAGATTAAAAAGATTTTTTATCTCCATAATCTGCTAAATCTGCGAGAGTAAAATTTTCCCGCAGATTTAGCAGATTCAGCAGATTTTTTTAATCAGTGGAAATCCTTTAATCTGTGGCAACTTTTTTATTTCTTACTTCATTCATAGTATATTTTTTTTCGCCACGAATTCACGAATTTTCTCTAATTTGTTTTGCCACAGATTAAAAAATAATTCGTGAATTCGTGGCTGTTTCTCTATTTTTTTACCTCGTACACTTTCAGATTTTTTTCTCCGAACATTTCATATAATTTATTAATGTCTTTCAAAGCGTTTTTCGGCAGATTTTCGGCTTTGTTGCCAAAAACATATAATTTGTCATAAGGTTCAATCACACAAGTCGATTCGTCGATTTCACCTTTTTCGTTCTTTACTTTATTCAAATCTAAGTTTAAATATCTCGCCATAAACGGATACAAAGCCATACGTTTCGAAATTCCGAAATCATGTCCTTCTTTCGCAAAATGAGCATTTTCAACTAAATCTTTCTTTCCGTACAATTCATACGTTCTCTGAATAAAAGGAAATTCTAATTCTGGAACTGCCAGAGTCCAGTCTTTTCCATCAGAAACAATCAATTGCGGTTTTGGAGCCATCATTGCTGAGATTTCGGCGTTGTTTGTTCCGTTTCCACAAAGATGAATTCCACGCCCGCTTTCGCACGGACAACCGCCTGAGAAATGAGAAGAAACCATTACAACTGGAGCCGAAACTTTCACTCGATCGTCAATTGCAGCTAAAAACATCGTATGCGAACCTCCGCCAGAACCACCAGTAACACCAACTCTAGACATATCGGCATTTTTTACTGTTGCTAAATAATCCAGAAAACGAATTCCAGTTAAAACCTGAACTGTCGATGCAATACTGTTTCTATGTGTTTCTTCTGGAAACTGCAATAACGATTCTCCCCATGCAAATAAATCATAGCCCACGACAATTGCACCCATTTTTGCCATCATCGCACAACGATATTGTTCGTCTTTTCTATATCTTCCGTCTCCAAAATGCCCGTCAGGAGTTAAAATAACAGCTGCTTTTTTATTTAACGGATACGGTTTGTAAATAGATCCTGTTGCATAAACACCTGGCAGAATTTCTAAGGCAATATTTTCTACGCTGTAATCTTTATAAATTCTTTTTGGAGTTAAAAGTGGTTTAGATTGTGGCATTGGGGGAGCTTTTTCTAATCCAAATGAAGTTATCATACAAGCTTTTAACTCCGTTTTACGTTTTTCCCATTCTTCTTTAGTCGAATAAAGATTTTCTAGGTAAAATAGACGTTCTTTTCCTTTATCAACTGAAACTTTATGGTTTTCATATTTTCTAATGATATAAGTTCCATCCGGCTGTTTAAAATACATCAATTCGAATGGTGCTAAAATATTAGTTAACGAAAGTGCTAGGTTTCCAGACTCAATTCTCCAGTCCGCATAATCCAGTTCTTTTCCTTTTAGCAAACCTCGATCGTCATTAATTGTAACATTAAAAGCGGTTTCTATTTTCTTCACTGTTTCAGAAACTGGTTTCCTAAAATTAGTATCCGAAGTACTTTGTGCATTTGCAAATGTCAAAGCAAAAATGGAAACTAAGAAGATGTATTTTATGTTTTTCATTTTAATCTTATTGTGATTGGTACGCTATGAAACAGATTCGCTATCGCGAAAACGCTGATTTAAACGGATTTTTTTATTTAATAATCCAAAAAAGTTCCGTTTAAATCCGTGTCTTTACGAAGTAAATGCGTGTCATCCGCGTTCAATTATATTTTGCATTCTATTGTATAAACTCCAGATCCCAATTCTAAAACTGGCTTTTGCACTTTTTCATCAAAACCTATCCTAATCTTTTTATTATCAATTCTTATTTCCGAGCTTTTAGAAACAGGAAGTTTAATTGTTGCAGTTGTATTTACCGGAATTTGAACATTCAAAATAAATTTACCGTCTTTCTTTTCCCAAGACGAAACAATTTTTCCATAAATCGATTGATAATCTGCTTTCGCGAAAGTCATATCGCCAACCACTTCCGGCTGAATAAAGAAATGTTTAAATCCCGGTTTCTCAGGATCAGACATAATTCCGGCTAAGCTTTGGTAAAACCATTCTTCTATCTGACCTAACATAAAATGGTTCCATGAATTTCCTTTTCTCGGATCCCATTGCTCTGTTAAAGTGGTTAAACCAAATTTAATCTGAAAACCATAACCTGGCGCATCATAATGATTGTGCATTTTGTACATCGTCTCATTTTCTCCATTTCTTGCCAAAGCTTGAAACAAATAACGATTTCCAACATCTCCAGTTGTCAAACGATCACCTTTTGCTTTAATATCAGCTAGTAAATTTTGCATTACAGCTTCTTTATATTGCGGTTCGACAATATTCATAAAAATCGGAACGGAGTTGCTAAACTGACTGTTTGTTCCGTATTGTTTTGTTTCTTCGTTGAAAAATTCCTTGTTGAAAGCCGTTTTAATCTCAGAAGCAAGTGTGTTGTATTTCTCAAAATCTTCGGATTTGCCTAATAATTTTGATGCTTTAGCCACTAAATAAGCTCCATAATAATAATGCGAAGTTGCCGAAAGCGCAATTGGACTATTCTTAGAATATCCCGCTGGATGCGTTCCGTAATCGTACCAATCACCCAATCCGTGAGAAACAATATGATTCGTGGCTTTTGTTCCTAAATAATCGACATACTTTTTCATCACAGGAAAATATTTTTCTAATAATGAAGCATCTCCGTAATATTCATAATACATCCAAGGCAGAATTACTCCTGTTACACCCCATTCTGGAGAATCGGTAAAATCACCTCCAAAAACCACGTATTCGGGAACAATTGTCGGAATTAAACCATTGTCGCGCTGTGAATCTGAAATGTTCTGCATCATCGCCGGAATATAATTTTCCAGATTATAATTGAACATTAAACCCGGACCGTTTAAGTGAACTTCTTCTAGCCAGCCCAGTTTTTCACGCTGCGGACAATCGGTAAAAACACTTTGAAAATTACTTTTTATCGAGTTGTTAATCAATTCGTGCGTTTTATTGAAGATTTCATTTGAACACTCAAAACTTCCTGCTTCTCCTGCCGAATTGTAAATGAAATTCGATTTTAAATCGATCAAAGTTGGGAACTCTGCATTTTTAGTTTCTTTGTAATTAACATTTTCAATCTGAACATATTGATAACCGTAGAAACTAAATTTTGGTGTCCATTCTTCTGTGTCTTTGCCTTTTAATGTGTAATCGTAATAATATGGTTTTCCAGATCTTCCTTGAGCAATTGTTCCTTCTTCATTTAATCCTTCGGCAACCCAAACACGAATCGTTTGTCCTTTTTTTCCTTTTACTTTAATTGTTGGAAATCCAGAAAGATTCTGCCCCATATCAAAAACATAGAAATTTGGTTTCAGCTCTTTAACCGTCTTAATTTCATATTGTTTCTGAATCGTAATTGGCGGTGCTGTTTGTGGTCTTAAAACTCCTTTTGGTGCTTCCTGAACAACAACTTTTTTCCAATCAGAATCTTTAAAACCTTTAGTATTCCAACCTTTTTGTTCTAAATTAGCATTGTAATCTTCACCACCAAAAATGCTGTTATATGTAATCGGACTTTTACTATATTTCCAAGTTTCATCAGATTTTATAATTTCTTCTGAACCGTCTTTATACGTAATTTTCATTTTAAAAAACAAAGTCGGCGGACCAAAACTCACAAAGAATTTGGTATATCTTTCTGCAAGTGTATTGTACATTCCGTTGCCTAAAAATACACCAATTACGTTTTCTCCTTTTTCAAATTCTTTAGCGTTTAACTCGTAAACATTATAATTAACCGATTTATCATAATCTGTCCACAATGGCGCAAATTCGCTGTTTCCAACTTTTTTATTGTTAATCGTTAATTCGTAATGTCCTAATCCTGAAATATAAACAACCGCTTCTTTGATTTCTTTTTTTACTTCGAAAGGTTTACGCAGCATAATACTTCTGCGTGATAATGAATCTGAAGCATTGATAATCGAGTTCTTTTTTTCTCTGTTGAAAGTCGCTGTGTGGTAATTTCTTCCTTCAGGTAAATGACTGTCGGCTTTTGTAATCGCGCCAATCCAAATCGGATTTAAATCTGATTCTAACGAAGCTGTTCTAAAAGCTGCTGTTTTACTCCATTTAGAAATTTTACCTGTTTGATTCCAGACTTTAACTTTCCAGAAATACTTGGTTTCATTTTTTAATGGATTTCCATTATAGGTAATTTGAAGATTTTTATTAGAATTTACTCTTCCGCTGTTCCAAATATCACCTTCGTCATTTTGCAGTTTTTCTTCAGAAGAAGCAACCAAAATAATGTAACCAATTTGTGATGCATTAGATTCTTTTGAAACCAACTGCCAGCTTAATCTCGGCTGATTTTGAACTACCGCTAATGGGTTTTCAGCCATTTCTGTTGTTAAGCGTATAGGCAGAATTTGTCCATTCGAAATGAAAGTGACTAAGAAACCAATTGCTAATACTATATTTTTTAAATGCTTCATTTCTTACTTTAAAATTTGAACACTGATTAAACTGATTTACTTCGTAAAGACACGGATAAAAGGGATTTTTTTATTTGCTTAAAATGAAATCCATTCAAATCTGCGTTTTAGCGATAGCGAATCTGTTTCATCTGCGTTCTATTTTGTTTCGCCACGAATTAAACCAATTTCACTAATTTTTAAATCAATAATTATCAAAAATAATTCGTGACAATTCGTGTAATTAGTCGCAATATATTTTACACCTTTTTAGTTATCAACGACTTAATATTGAATACTGCTTCTGGTATTAATTTTCCGGTTTGAGGTAAATCATCATAATCGTCTGTGTCTGGCGCTGTGTCAGGATTTGGAGAATATCGCTGTTCGCCTGTACGGAACATAATTCGCTCAAAACCATCTACTGGCGCATAAAAAATTCTCGTTGATTCTTTTTCGTCGTTTACTTTTATGGTGTACGAACGGGTTTTAACGTTCAGTTTTACATTTACTTTATATTCCTTTCCTGCTTCGTATTTGGCAATTGTATTAGAACGAGCACCATTCTTTACTTTCAATTGACCATCCGAATCAAAAGTTAGTCTTACCGCTGGCAATCCTTGTTTATTTTGAAATTCAACCTGTAATAAACCGTGATTGTTTTGTTCTGGTTTTACGGTAAAAGTTACTTCCATTTTTTCTGCAAACGGAATAACACGTTCTGCGCGGGAATAATCAAAATAATCCTGATCTCTTAATGTCAGCCATTTTTTACCATCGGCTTTCTTTTCGATTTTGGTTGACGCCCAAGACAAATCGTAAGTATTCCAAAATTTTAATTCTTGTCCGTCTGGAAGATCATTAAAAATGTCATTTGTATTTTCAGTAACAATACTTGTAACTGGAACTGGAATCGACGCGACCCAAATATCTTCTTTGTTTACACTGTAACTAACCCAAAGTTTTCCATCAGGCGGAGTTCCGTCACCTTCGGAGATTCCGCGGACATATTGAGGACCTGCTGATTTATAGTTTCCGCCATATCGCATCGGACTAATTTCTCCGTGAACTAATAATAAATCTTTGTAATTCAACCCGTCATCACTTGTTGAAATTGCCAATGGCCAGCGATATTCGGATGGATTATAAACTGTTGCATAACGATTATCTGATGTTTTTTGTCCCCAGATTTTAGCATTGCTGTTTACAAAACCAGGAGCACGAACTGGCATATAATCCCAAGATTTTCCACCGTCTTTACTAATCGAAGTTAAAGCGTGTTTCCATAAACCAACTACATTTCCGTTTGGTAAATGGTAAGAACTTAAAGCTTTATAAGGCTTTTTCAACGGAATTAATTCATCATCGCGATCAGCTTCTTCAACCCATTGCTGTAGAATTAAAGGATCGGATAAAATTTCTTCGCAGGCTTTTTTCAAACCTTTATCTTTTGCCTGTGTATAAAATGGGAAAGCCGATTTCGATTTATCCCAAGATTTATTGTATCTGATGAAATAGATTTCACCAAAACTTCCATCTTTCTTGATTTCACGGATTACACGTCCAATTCCTTTTCCGTCATTTGGATCGTCTTTTTCATCCATCGCGATTCCATAATAGGCCAAAGCAAAAAGTCTCTTGTCTTTTGAAGTGTAAAAACCCATTCTTTGGTGCATAATGGCATCTAGATTTTTGGCAACGCCTTCAACACCATCTTTTTTCCATCCGTCAGGAATATGATATATTGGAAAAATTACTTTTGGCATTTTCCAGCTTACACCATCTTTTGAAGTCATAATAAAAGTCTGGCTCGGCGGAATATGTTCTCCTGCAGGATCACTTAAATATTGCAGATAAAAAGTATCATTCCAATACGCCATTGTCGGCTGGTGATTGTACGTCCATCCAAAACCATCAGATTTCTCGGGATGTTCACGACTTGCACGCATAATTTGTGTAGCGTGAACTCCAACTGCAGGACTTAACTGCCCGTGATGATAATCTATGTTTGAAAGTGTTTTTCCAACATAACGTACAGTGTCGTTCTGTGCATTTACAGCGGTACAAGCCAAAAGAATTGTGGTTGTAGTGATGATGTTGGTTTTTATGTTTTGTAAAGTAATCATTCTTTATGTTTTTTGTTTCACGCAGATTTTAGCTGATCAATGCAGATTCTTTTTCTGCTATTATTTAAAATAAAAATCTGCTTAAATCATTTTAAATCTGCGTGAAATTTTTCTAACTATTCTTTTATCTGCTTGATCTGCTAAATCTGCGGGGAAAATTTTACTCTCGCACATTTGGCAGATTCAGCTGATTTTTTTTCTTTGCCACTCCCGATAGCTATCGGGATAAAAGGATTAAAAAGATTATTTTAAAATTTAATCTGTGAGAATCTTTGTAATCTGAGGTATTATCTTTTATTTTCTTTCAATTAATCCTTTTAAAACGTCTGCTGAGATTGTTGTAATCGTTCCGTGTTTGTGTCCTTCGGGAAGGCTAATTTTTGATGAAACATCTTCAAAATGAACAAAATCTGACGTACTTAAAGCTTTATAATTTTTTGAACCGTAATTATCATAATATAAAAGCCAATTTTTATCCACTTTTACTACTGTTGGTCCTTCTGACAAATATTCGGTTAAGGGTTCAGAACTTTTTTCAAACGGACCTAAAGGCGATTTTCCAAAAGCTACTTTTATGTTACGCATTGGCCTTGTATTGTCTTTCAAAACCAAAACATAATCTTTCTTACCTTTCTTCACAATCACACAGTCAATCACACTAAAACCAGGATCGTAATATAATTTTGTATCCGAAAAAGTTTTAAAATCCTTTGTCGTTACATAATACATTCTGTGGTTATTTTTCTCGTCTTCCACGCCTTTTTCAAATCGGAACGGAATTGTTGATGCCCAAATAATGATATACTCTTTTTTCACATCATCATAAAAAATCTCTGGCGCCCAAACATTGACAACTTCAGGCTCATTTTTCATCACTGGAATATATTCCTGTTTTGACCAATGAATCAAATCTTTTGAACTTGCATATCCAAAACCGTTTCCGCCTTTCCAATCTGTCGTCCAAACCATGTGATATGTTCCATCAGCACCTTTTGTAATTGATGGATCTCGCATAATTTTACTGGCTCCAATTTCGGGTTTTAAAAACGATCCTTCTAAGCCTTTCCAATTGTAACCGTCTTCGCTGTACGCTAGATACAAACCTTCTGTTGCTGGTTCTCGAAACGAAGTAAAAAGATATAAATCTTTCTTTTTCTGTGAATAACCAACCACAAAGAGTGAAAGGGTTAATATGATTAATATTTTTTTCATGATATAAAATTGAACACTAATTTTACTAATTATCACAGATTTTAATTCGTGCCAATCTGTGAAATCTTTGTTATATTATTCTTTTTTGTAATCTATTCCGTTATTGCTTTTTTATCTAAAGAAGCACCTTTTTTAATTTTCGTTGTTACGTTATTGAAAACATTATTTTTTACGAAAATATTTTTGGTGTCTTTTCCATCAGCTTCAATAAAAATATCGGTTGCATTAAATGGAAAATTATTATTAATCAATGTATTTGAAACATTATCCAATTTGATAACTGGAACTCCTTTTATTGGTGTTGATGATCCAACATTGTCCAAAATAATGTTTTTTGAATCTGATATTTTGAAAGAAGAACCAATTGTTGCGTTCACTTTTACATCATGAAATTCTACATCTGTTGCTGTACTTACTGTAAAACCTTCTTTTCCATCCATATTGATGTTAGAGAAAGTGATGTTTTGAATCGGCATTTCTGTAATTCCTAAAATCTGCCCTGCTTTGTTCACGTTTGAAGCTGTGATGTTGCTCATGTGAATGTTTCTAAAAATCGGCGTCTTTTCGGTCACAGGCTCAACTTGAGTTCCTTTATCATAAAAAAGACTCAATACGATTGCTTCTTCTTTTATGTTTTTCATAACGATATTATCCACGCGAATATCTTCTACAACTCCTCCTCTTCCACGTGCTGCTTTAATACGGATTCCGCGATCTGTTCCATCAAAAACACAATTTGAAATCGTAATTTTTTTGATTCCGCCCGACATTTCGCTTCCAATTACAACTCCACCGTGACCGCTTAACATGGTACAGTTTGTAATCGTAACATTTTCTGTTGCTTTCCCGTATTTACGACCGTCGCCGTCTCTTCCTGATTTAATCGTAATACAATCGTCTCCTACACTAATATGACAATTTGAAATGTGAACATTAGTACAAGAAGAAGGATTAATTCCGTCTGTATTTGGCGAATGCGGATTAAAAATTGAAATTCCAGTTACGGTTACATTATCACAGAATTCTGGGTTGATTGTCCAAAAAGGTGAATTTTGAAAGGTTACGCCTTCTATTAAAATATTCTTGCAGTTGTAAGCTTGAAAAAAAGAAGGTCTGAAGAATTTCTTGTCAACAGTTCTTTTGTAATACGGTTCTGTGTAAAGGCCTTTGTTTTGCTCTTCCCACATAGTTTGATATTTTGTTGGAGGTAATGGTTCTTTGGCACTTTCGATTCTGTAGACTTCATTCCACCATGCTTTTCCTTGTCCGTCGATTATTCCTCTTCCAGTAATGGTGATATTTTGTACATCTTTTGCATAGAATAATGGCTGAAAACTTTTCATTACAATTCCTTCGTAACGCATTTCTACATAAGGTAAATAATCATCAAAATTCTCAGAAAACTTCAAAAGCGCGCCAGAATCTAAGTGAATCGTGATGTTGCTTTTTAGTGTTAATGCTCCCGTTAAATATTCTCCCGCAGGAAAAAAGATCGTTCCTCCACCGTTTTTAGATGCTTTTTCTATGGCATTCTGAATGGCTTGGGTACATTTTATTCCTTTGTTGTTTCCACCTTCATTTAAAATGTTCAACCAGCCGTCGTTTGCGAAAGTGGTGTTTAATCCAGTAATGAAGCAGAGTATTATTAGTATGTTTTTCATAGTTGTTGTTTTTTACTCTCGCAGATTTTGCAGATTATTTTTTTTTATCTGTTTGATCTGCAAAATCTGCGAGAGTTTTATAATTCTCATTTTTTTCATTTCGATCCCGAGGCTTCGGGATCGAAATGAAAAAAATGTGTGGTTACTTTGACTTCAAAATTAAAACCCAATCATTTCCATCTTCTTTTTTGCCTGAAGGCTGAAAATTTTGAGTTCCTTTATTATCTATTAATCCAATTTTTGTTTTTTGTCCATTTCTTGGATTATACCAAGCTGCTTCAACTTTTTCTCCTGCGATTTTACCCATATTTACTTCAATTTTTCTTCCGTTGTAAGTATAAAGTAAGGCATACTTTTCTCCTTTTATTGCAGGAATATAATCGTACTTTTCTCCCTGATTGGCAATTAAAGAAACATCTGGAACTCCTTCTAAAAATGGAACTTCTTCCATTAATTTCTTAATATAAATCATCTGTTTTGCTCCGGGCGCATTAATTGCTGATGTCCATAATTCTTTGTTTCCGTACGCTGGATTATCACCTTTTCTGAATATTTGCATTACTGCATTATGTCCGTATGTGTAACCTGCACCGCCAGATAAAACAGACCAATATCCGTAACGGCGTACATCGCTTGCTGTCCATTTTGGTTGTAAAGTATCATGTAAACCGTGTGGAATTCCTTCGTAAGATGGCTCTCCGTCAAGTGTTGGTTTTGTTGGTTTTAATTTGAAATCTCTTAGAACGAATTTGTAATTGTCTTCTTTAAAATTCGTTTTTACCGAATCTTGATCGTATCTTCTGTGTCCTGATTGGAACATATTAAAATCTAACCACTTTTCATTATGATAATTCTCTGAAGAATCGGTTCTTCCAAATGGGTGAAAAGTCACTAACTGATTTGGATTGTTGGTTTTTAAAGTATTTCCGATCGCATTCCAAATATCCATAAACTCATTTCCGTGTGTGTCTCCACCGTTTAACCAAATTATATTGGTTCTATTTTTATATCTATCAGCCAAGAATTTAGCATATACAATTGCCTGCTCTTTGCTTACTTTATTTCCTTTTGAAACGTTTGTTCCCCAAACTGGAACCATCGCCAAGTAAATTCCATTTTTCTGAGCTACATCTAAAGTATAATCTACGTGATCCCAGTAATCGTATTCTTGTGCACTTTTGAAATCATTTCCGGCTGTAGTCAATGGTTTTGAAACATCTTCGTTGATTAAAGCTGCATCGCCATAAACGTTAACTGCATTTATATTATGCAAAACCATTACCTGAACGACATTAAATCCTTTGTCTTTTCTGTCTTTAAAATATTTATCAACGCCTGCTCTATCTAGTTTTCCGAATGCCAGCCAACCAGTGTCGCCTAACCAGAAAAATGGTTTTTCGTTTTCGGTAACAAAATAATGCTGATTTTTAGAAACTTTGATTTGAGGCAGAGATGCTTTTGTTTTCGCAGATTGCGAAAATCCGCTTTGCGCTGTCAACAAAAAACTTAAACTTAGGACGAATAAATATTTAATTTTCAGATTCATTTTGGTTTGTTTTTGAATTGTTTTTTTATTTTTTTTGCCACTCCCGATAGCTATCGGGATCACTGATTTAATAGATTTCTCAAGCTTTGTCTTAATTTTTTTTCACGCAGATTTCACAGATTTGGCAGATTTTAATCTTTTAATCCTTTTAATCTGTGAAATCAGTGGCTAACTATTTTTTCACTACAAAAAGCACTTTTTCTTTTATTTCGGTTTGTGGAATCGTTACTTGTTTTCCTCCACTGATGTTGGCTTTTTTCGTTATATTTCCTGTTGAAGTGTTGATGGCAAATACTTCAAATGTTCCTTTTTCATTTGATAAATCGATTGTAATATCTTGGTCATTTTTCAGATAAAAAAGATAACTTTTTCCTTTGTTTTCCAATTTCCAAACATTGTCTGAAAACGTGTTTCCGTCAACTAATTTCATTTCGCTTAAAGCGGCATAAAACTGAGGCAGTTCGATTCTTGGAATGTTTGGCAATGAAGCGCCCGCCATTAAGGCCGGCCATCCAAATCTTGAAGAACCATCTGTCGAATATAAAATGACTTTATCCAGATATTTTTCGCGATATTCACGAACGGCACGATAAACCTGATTGTCGGTTTCTTTTCCTGTTTTTAGTTTTCTGGCGTGCTGTCTTGGCGCTAAATTTACGCCTCCTTGTGGTGCGTAAGCAGATCCGTCTTCTTTGTAATACCAATAACGAATATCGATTACATCAACTGTTCTGGCTCTTTTTGCATCGTTTAAAATGGCATCCTGAACATCTTTTGTTGCGCTTAAACCAATTAGACCTTTTTTACCAGTTTCATCTTTCCATTTTTGAGCTTCGTCTAACCAGAATTCCATAAAATGAAGCGGACCTGTATATTCGGCACTTGTTAACTGAATTACATTGCTGTTTTCCTGAAAATTCTCGAAAGACTTTCTAATGAAGCCTTGGTGTAATTTTCTTCTTTCGGCATTTGTAACGTCGTAAAACTGCTCTGCCATAAAAATACGTTTGTCTCCTGCGTATGGCGGCGGTTCAGGAAATCCTGTGTTGTTGACATTGTTTGCCGAACGCCAAGGTGAACTTGCCCAATGCGCTCCAGCTTCTAAAATATTATGCTGAAAATATTGCTGATTGATTAGCAATTGTCCGTTTGGTTCTGCAAGCGTTGCAAACTGCGCCAAACGTGTCCAATACCAATCGTTGAATTTTGTTAAATCGTATTTGCTCAAATGATCCCAAGCTAAATCTTTTCCGCTTCTTGCGAAAGGCTGTTCGTAAAACGGAGGCCAAACATCATCGTCGATTCGGCGAACGCGTTCATGATCGTCCATTCTTCTGTCGTACCATAAACCGTAATTATGCTCTAAAGCAACGATATTATTTTTGGTTAAATAATCAACGGTTTCCTGTACTTTATCAGTCAATCCGTTTCCTGTTCGTCCAGGTACAAAACGAGTTAAATGTGGTGTTGATTTATTTACGAAATCATCGGTTAAATCACCTCTCCACCAAGCTACATTGGTTTGTTTTCCTGCAATTACTTTTCCTTCAAAAGTTAACCAGCCATTTTCTGTTGTTATTTTAGAAGTTGATTTATCTGTTTTATTTGGAGTAACTTTTAAATCATTTGCATTTTTTAAACCTGTACTATTTGTACTAATTGGATTTGCTTTTGAAGCTTCTGCAATCCATTCTTGTAGACTTTTTGCTGTTGTTACAGAGTTTTTAGTCAATTCTGCTGCAACTTCAATACTTGGACTTGAAGATGGTTCTGAACCTAAATCATAAATAAAAGGCTGAACAGGAAGTTTTCCTAATCTGGTTTCTAACTGCGCATAAAATAAACTTCTAGGGCTTATATGTCCGTTTACGTCTTTCCAATGTCCGTTTCCTCCAAATTGTCCCCAAACTCCAAAAGCCCAGTTTTGTGCTGTTGGCGGACTATAACATTCAACTTTTGATGCTGATGATTCCCAAATTACAGAATTTGCTGCTGTCCATCCCGCACCTCTTCCACCTTGTTCTCTGTTATTGTAGCTTAATGCTTTTCCGTCAATATTGGCGATGTCAAATAAAACTCCGGTTGCCCAGCTTCCAATTGCGCCGCTATTTTCGAATGGCAAATGTGATTCGCATTGTACGAACGCATTTGGTCCTGTTGTTCCAAATCCGCCAACAGCAAAATCATGATATCCAAATTCTGAATAACAGCGTTGGAATAAAGTCTGTTGTCCTTCTGTATAAAATGTATGTCTTCTAAAAGAAGCAATTTCAGAAATCGGTTCTGTTGCTATACAATCTTCAACAGTAATTTGCTGACTTGTTTTTAAAACCGTAATTGCTCCGCCTGCAAAATGCTTGAAATTAACTTGTTTTACCCAAGCATTTCTCGTGTTTTCAATGCTGATTGCCTGCCAGCGATGTTCTTCGTCTTTTAAATTTGAAGGATTGTAAGTTGATTTTATTAAGATATTTTCAATTCCAGTATTTTCAATTCTTCCTGCCCACGAATAAACGGTTACTTTTGAAGTTCCAAAAGCATCATCCAATGCCATTGTAATTGGAGTATTTACAGTTACTTCGTTACCGTTGATTTTGGTTACTACGCGATTCCAAGTTGTAATCCAGTCTCCTTTTTTCCAGCCAATCCATGAAGTTTCTCCACCGAAATCCTGCATCTTAACTTCTTTAATAAAATTATCTGTTAAAGGTTTGCTGATTTCGATTTCGTCGCCGACTTTTAATTTTGATATATTTTTTAATTGAATTTTCTGCGTTCCAAGTGGTGTATATACGTTTGCGAATTCAAATGAATCTTTATAAACTTTATCGTTTACGCCCAAAATTCTAATTAAAGCTTCTCTTTCTAATCCTGTTCCTAAAAGTACGGTTCCGTTTTCGGTATTTCCACTTCCTCTTAAAACAACTCCTGATTTTTTGATGTATAATGTTCCGTTGATCTTAAAAGTTCCTTTGTCTAAAAGAACGGCTCCGCGAAAACCAAATTTATCAGGTTTTAGAGCACTTACATAATCAATGGCATTTTGGATTTTTTGAGTTGCGTCTTCTTCTTGTTTAGAAACGAAAATTTTGTTTTCCAAATTCGGAATGGCAGCTTCAGAATTTCTATATCCTGCAAAAGAAAAATCTGGAATTTGGTTTCCTAGATTATCGGTTGTGAAAGAAAGTTTTCCTTCTTTGGATTTTACTATATCAGGGAAATTGTTTTGGGCTGTGATGTTGATACTGAAAAACAAAGAAATACACATTAAAGAAAATGTGTTTTTGAAAGAAACGATATTTTTTAAATGAGTAAAATTCATTCTTTTTAACTTATTTAGAATTCTAGAAAATAAAATTACAAAATCCTTTTTTCACAATCTTGTCATTTCGACGAAGGAGAAATCTTCGTTGCTAAATCCACAAAGATTGATATACTTTACGGAGTTTCTTGCGAAGATTTCTCTCCCGAGGCTTCGGGATCGAAATGACAAACTAGATTAATATATTACATTTAAGAGACCTAACAGATTTTAAAAACCTGTTAGGTCTTCATGCTTTTACTATTGTAATAATGATTTCAGCTTCGCTAAAGTATCCGTGTTATTTTCTGCTTTCGTCCAATCAATTTTACTGTTTGGATCTATTCCGTTAAAATATTTCTCGATATTTGTGTATCCGTCTCCATTTGAATCTTTATTAGCATCTGAAGCATCATTCGGATTTAAACCAAATTTCTTCTCCCATGCATCAGGAATTCCATCATTATCTGAATCTTTATAGGCTTTTCCTTTATAAGTTGGGTATCCTCCAACTTGGTCCGGATGTGTAATAATTCCTTTTTTATAAGAGTCTGCTGGTAATCTTCTTTTGATAAACTCTTTTCCGATGTTGTTTTCTAAACCGTCTTTAACTTCGATTTTCCCAGTTCTAACTTGTTTCAAAATTCTTTCGTCAACAGCATCTCTTTTCGGAATTGTCGCTCCAACATTTGTCAAAACATATTCGTATGCTTCTTCTGCTTTCATAATTTTAAATGCAGGCATTGAAAACGGTTTTGGCTGTTTGATTGCGGCTAAAAACTCTTTAGTTTCAGCTTCGGGAAGACTTTCCAATTGTACTCCGCCATTCCAGTTATCGGCTGTTACTTCTGGAGAACCTACAATAAAGTTTCCTGAAACATAAGCTCTTCCATATTGTTTTGGTTCAATATATCCTGATTCAGGTTTTACTATTCTATACGCAATAGGTTCATTTTCCGGCGTTACTGGACCTGGTTTAAAATAGTTGTTGATGATATTCAACATCGAACGATAATCTCCTCCGTCAAGAGTACGATTCCACCAATTAAATACTACGTTATTCACAAAATTAAAATCGCCATGCATTCCGATAGAAGCATTTCGAGAAATATTGTCTGCCCATAAATTACGCATAAACGTACTATTTAATCCACCAATTGTACTTCCGAAAGCATGATTATAAGTATCTAAACCTTCTGACGAAATAGTGTTTTGAATAGTGATATTACAAGCTGGTAATTTTTCTAGTTTTGATTTTGAATTAACTGCAAATTGGTGTCTGTAAAGTGAAATATTTTCGTCTAATCCCCAGCTTACAGAGCAGTGATCAATTATAGTGTTTCCAATTACATTTCCTCCCAAAGCATCATCTCTTCTTGTTACTTCGGTTGCACCACGTCTAAAACGCATGTGACGGATAATAACATCATGCGTATCAATTTCTAAAGTTTCTCCTGCAATACAAATTCCGTCGCCTGGAGCGGTTTGTCCCGCAATCGTAACGTATGGCGCACGCATGCTGATTCTCTTTTTCAATTGAATGATTCCCGAAACATTAAAAACAATAGTTCTCGCTCCAACTGCTTCACAAGCTTCACGAAAAGTTCCTTTTCCGCTGTCTTCTAGACTTGTTACAACAAATATTTTTCCACCGCGACCGCCTTGTGTAAATGCGCCGCCTCCTTCAGCTCCTGGGAAAGCAGGAATATCTGCCACTACAAAATCTTTTGGGTAAGAAGCCCAAGGTAAATAAGGCTTTCCTTGCTTTGCTTCTTCTTTAATAATGTGGTAATTGGTATTCCAAATTTCGTTCAGTCTTTTTTCTTCGTCAGCTAAAAGAGCATCTGCTTTTTCTTGAACAGGTTTTGGAATTACGGGATATTGTGCATAAGCCGATGACACTAGAGAACAAAATGACAGTGTCATAAATGTTCTTTTTAAAGTACGGTTTGGGAAAAAATTTTGCATTGAATTGTATGTGGTTGTAGTTAATAGTTTTTGGTGCAAGTTTTTAAACAGAAAATTATTCTTTCGAAGTAGAATCTTTTACTTTATTCTTCTCTCTTTCTTCAACACGTTTATGCCAGTCAGCACTTTCTTTGTTTAAATCGTAACCTTGTTTTGATAAATAGTTATTGATTCTTCCTTTGTATTTACCAAACCAGCCGTGTTTTTCTTTAGATGAACCACCGTCCATTGCATGTTCTCTGGCTTCAACTAAAGCTTTGTAGATATACTCTTTTTGTTCTGCTGTTAAATTTGGAAGCATATCATTGTAACCTGCAACTGTAATAGGAAGCACACCGTATGTCATTCCGTCTTTAACTTCTGTGATTTTATCCTCTGATAATTCTTTACTTAATTTTTTGATATACGATTTATGCAATTTTGCAATTGATTCGTCTGCTTTTGCTTTTAGTTTATCAATTTTCTCGTTTTGCTTTTCTTTAGCCAAAGAAGTATCTTCTTTTACTTTTTTGATTTCAGCATCTCTCCCATCTTGAATTTCAGTTAAATCTCTGAATTGCTGAGCGATTATGTTCGAAACTGCTTTTTCTTTTGCTTCGTTTTTTAAATCTAATTTGGTAACGATTTTTGCAGCTCTTTCATTAGTAACTTTTACATATTCAGGATCTAAATGCTGTTGCGCATTTAAAGTTGAAAATGCGAAAACCAGCGATAATAAACCAGCATTTATTTTATTTAGTGCCATGAGTTTTCTTTTTTAGCATAATTATTTTAAAGACATAGAAACATAGTTTTTTGTAACGTTTAAAGACGTTTCACTTATTTTAAATACACAGATTAAGCTATGCGAAAGAAATGTATTTCTCATTTTTATTCTTTTAATAAAGCTTTAAATCTATGTTTCTATGTGTTAAATAATTCTTTCTGTTTTTCTTATTTTAAATCTAATAAAGGTCTAACTAAAGTTTCTTTGTTATTAGCTAAATCTTTCCAGTTTACTTTTATTGCAGGGTTTACACCATTTATGTAATCTTCAATATTAGAATAACCATCTCCGTTTAAATCTCCTTTTGCATCAGATGGATCGTTTGGATTTAAACCGTATTTTTTCTCCCATGCATCCGGCATACCGTCTTTGTCTGTGTCTACATAAGGTTTTCCTTTGTATTCTGGATATCCTCCTACTTGAGAAATATCTGTAATAATTCCTTTTTTATAAGAATCCATCGGTAAACGTCTGTGTTCGAATTGATAGAATTCTTTTTTCTCTAATCCTTTTGCATATTCTGGAACTCCAGTTTTTACTGTTCTTACGATTCTTTCGTCAACTTTATCTCTAATTGGTAATGTTGCTCCAACATTTTTAAGTACAAATTCATAAGACTCTTCCGCTGTCATAAATTTGTTAAACCAAGGCATTGGGAAAGGTTTATCTGTTTTCATTTTAGCGAAATACTCTTTTGCTTCGTCATACGTCATTAATTCACCTTTTTTATTCTCTAACTGAATTCCGCCGTCCCAGTTGTCTTTAGTCACTTTATCGTTACCATTAACAACATTTCCGTTTACGTAAGCTCTACCAAAAACCATGTATGGTAATTTACTTCTTCCAGATTCTGGTTTTAGGATTCTATAGCTGATTGGCTGTGTCAGATCAGTAACTGGTCCTGGTTTGTAGAAATTGTTGATGATGTTGTAGTTTGCTGTATAATCTCCGCCATCTGTAGATCTGTTGTACCAGTTGAAAACCACGTTATTTACGAAATTGAAAATTCCGTTCCAACCGATAGAAGGGTTTCTTCCGGCATTATTCGCCCACATATTTCTCATGAAAGAGCAGTTTTCTCCACCTAAAGTACTTCCGAAAGCGTGATTGTAAGTATCTAAAGCTTCTCCGAACAAACTGTTTTGGATTGTAATATTTACTGTTCCAACTTTAATATCTGGATAACCTGGTCCTGGATTGTACATATGTCTGTAGATTGACATGTTTTCGTCTAATCCCCAAGTTGCAGAAACGTGATCTATCATGATATTTCCAACAGGATTTCCTCCGATAGCATCATCACGACGACCTACGAAAGTTTCTCCACGACGGAAACGTACGTGTCTGATAATTACATCGTGCGTATCGATCCAAGTTGATTCTCCTGCAATACAAATACCATCTCCAGGAGCTGTTTGTCCTGCAATTGTAATGTAAGGCGCACGAATAATTAATGGGCTTTTCAATCTGATAATTCCGGCAACATTAAATACCACTATTCTTGCTCCTCCTTTTTCACAAGCTTCACGTAACGTTCCTGGTCCGCGGTCTTCAAGACTAGTTACGGTGTAAACGTTTCCACCGCGACCACCGAAAGTAAACATTCCTCCACCTTCAGCACCTGGAAAAGCAGGAATTTCTGCCTGAGGTAAATCGGTTGGTCTTGCTGCCCACGGAATATACGGTTTTCCATGTTTTGCTTCTTCTTCAATAATAACTAAAGCTTTTTCCCAAGCTTCATCTGAAAGTCTTTGGGCTTCTTCTTTAATTGCTTTTTCCTGCGCTTGAACTTCCGGACTTATCTTTGGATATTGAGCAAAACATTTTGCACTTCCCAAAAAAAGCAGAGCTGTGATAAATAATGCGGAATTTTTCATGTTATTTTCTAATTATGGTAATTCTTTTTAAACAAATCACCTGTATTCTTGAAATACAGGTGACTGTTTTTTTGTATTATAAACTATTATTTAAGTGGGTCAAATGATCCGCCCCATCCTTGAGTTTGTTCTAAATATGGAGAAGAATCTAATAATGATTGATAGATTCCGAAGAAATAGTATTCATTATACCATGTAAATTTCCAATTGTTTGTAGTTGGATCTAAATTGTCTCTTTCTACAATTTTAAAATAATTGGTATACATATAATCTAAATACGCATCAAAATTGGCTAATGTTGTTCCGTTTATTGTTACAGGAAACGAAGCTGGTTCTCTATTAAGAACAGGTGCATTACCAGTTGCTACATAAAATGGATCACCAGTTCCGATGTAGTTTGTTCCATCAGCTTTCTTTGCTACGATGTAATAAGCTGTTCTTCTTGTTCCATTCAATGGCTTAACTCCAAGTCTTGATGTAGTTGCACCTGCATCAAAAAGTTTCCAACGTCTTAAATCATAAAAACGTTTATTTTCGTATGCAAACTCAATTGTTCTTTCATTTAATACTGCTGCAAAATGCTGATCTCTTGAACTTACTGCAGCCAGACCATAATGTCCGTCACCGTTTGTAATTCCTGCACGAGCTCTAACTGATTCAATCAAAGTTTTTCCTTCTGCCAAACTACCTACACCAATTGCACTTTCAGCTAAATTCAAAACAACTTCGGCAAAACGCATTTCCATATAATCAATTCCACTGTTCAAATATCCTGCAGAACTGCTTGATGCTTCGTTTGTTGCTTTTCTAAGATAAATACCACTAGAGTTAGCTCCTAATGTCTCTGTAAATTTATCAGGATTTGGTGCTGCAGTTGTTGGTGCTTTACTATACCAGCTGTAAGTCCATTGTTTAAATGCTGTATTTTCAGCATATTTCCAAGTTGCACCATTGTATGCAAAAGTTTTATAAAACCTAGGATCTCTATTTTTATAGAATAAAACAGGATTGTAAGCAGGATTTCCAACTATACTTTTTCCATCTGCCATAGGAAAAACGTCAACCATTTGCTTTGTAGGCGAAATAGTTCCATTTCCTCCTGATGCTTTAGATCTTACTGCTCTTTCCCATCCATTATTTTTTTGAGCATTTACTATTGTAGAATTGTTAAATCCAAAAACGATAACTGCTTCAGGATTTCCTACTTCTGCAAGCCACATATTTCCCCATGCAGTTCCATTTGCTGTTCCTCCAACTGAGAAAAGCCCTTTTCCATCTGCTTCTAAAAGCGTTTTTGCTTCAAGATTTGCGTCATAGGCACGTTTCCATCTTTGTGCGTCATCTGTTGGATTAAAAAGCGGACTTGCCCATGTTAATAATACTCTTCCTTTAAAAGCTGCTGCTGCGCCTGCTGTAATTCTACCCCAGTTTGCACTAGTCCATTTTACATCTTTCAATAACTCTTTTGACTTATCTAAATCTGATACAATTTGTTCGATACATACTGATGTTGGGCTTCTAGGAATTTGAGAAACGGTTGATCCTTCATCGATAATAGGATTTTGAGCGGTTAAAACAATTGGCACACCACCATATAATTTTACCATTTCATAATACTGATAGGCTCTCCAAAAATACATCTGTCCTTTTAGTGGATTTTTGTCTGCATCGGCCATTCCATTTTTATCAATTTGCTCTAAGAAGATATTAATCTGTCTTAATCTCGTCCATGTATTATTTGCAATACTTGAAGAAACTCTGCTTCCAATATATGGAAGGCAGTTTGCATTGTTTGGAGAAATAGTTGCCCAAATTTTATTCCAGTTTACTTCGCCTGTTAACTCTTCTGTTGTCTGCGAAAAATCGTCATTTCCACCAGCCGCTAAATCCCATGTATTAACTGCTGCATTATTTCCCGGCAAAAACAATCCATAAACATAATCAACATATCCAGTAGCTAATGAAGGAACTTTAAATACATCTTCATTTACACCGTTAAAATCTTTTTTCTCTTCAAGAAAATCATCATTACAGCTAGCCAAAGATAAAGCTGCTAAAACTGTAGTTAAACCTACTATTTTTATATATTTTATTTTCATAATATCGTATTTTATGAGTTATTAGAATCCTAAATTAAGTCCCAAAGAAATTGTTCGTAAAGTAGGATAATCTAAGTAACTACCGTTAGCTTCCTGAAAACTATATGGATTATAAAGATTAAAAGGATTAAGTGCCACAAGATTAAACTTACAGCTGTTCATTTTAAGAGCTTTTAAAGCGCCTTCTGGCAATGCATAACTTAATGTTATGTTTCTACAAGCGATTCTAAATGAATCAACTTCCCAAAATTTAGATGCAACTGAGTTTATAGATTCAAAAGCTGGATTTGGCATTGATCCGTTTGGATTAACTGTTGGATCATATATATCATTCCAAATTGAAACTGTATTATCTACTATTTGCGGAATTTTAGTTTTTAAAGATTTTCTTGCTTGACTTCCAATGTCGCTCCATCCATTTCCAAACGAAGCATTAACAACTGTATTCAAACTAAATGATTTGTAGGCAAAACGCAAAGTAGTTCCGATAGAATATTGAGTATTTGCTTTTGAAGCCAATTGTACTTGATCGTTTACATCGATAATACCATCTGGAGCAGCAAATTTTCCATTTCCTAAATATGCACCTCTTACATCTGAGTAATACAACATTCCTGGTTTAAGGTTTGCTACTGCTGTTCCAAATACCGAAGTAATATTATACTTACTCACATAAGCATTTATATCCTCCTGAGTTTTGAACATACCTATGTAATCATATCCCCAAACTCCATTGTCTGATGAATATCCAGGTTTAGGATTCCATGGTTTTAAGATGTCCTCATCATTAAAGTCTCCTTTAATAACCTTATCTCCAGACCATCCAAAACGTAAATCAATTCCATAACTTGTGTCTTTACCAATTTTATCAGACCAGCCAACAGATAACTCATAACCATATGTATCTACAGAACCATAGTTTTGTGCCGCTACTGTTCCTCCAATAGTAAAAGGAAGATTACCAGTTTTGTTTAATAGCAGATTAGTTCCTACATTATAATACGATTCTGCTGTAACGCTTAATCTATTATTTAAAAATCTTGCATCAACACCAAAATTCATTTTAAGCTCATCACTCCAAGTTGCGTCAGGATTTGGAGAAGCTTCCATTTTCCATCCATTTGTCAAATCTGAATTCCCTCCAAAAACACCACCTTTGTAACCTTGAAAAGTATAACGTTGTCTCCATAACCACGCCTTAGTATCATCTTTTCCTAAAAGACCAACAGAGTATCTTACTTTAAGAAAATCTATAACTGAAGATTTAAAAAAGTCTTCTTTAGACATTACCCATCCAACAGATGCTGAATAAAAATTACCCCAATAGTTTTCAGGAGCAAACTTTGTAGAAGCATCAGATCTAAATAAGAACTCTGCCAAATATTTATCATCATATGCATAGTTTACCCTTCCAACATATGATAAAGATCCTGATTCACTTTTTGTAGTAGAACCATCAATTGGCCCAGTCGCAGTATTAAACTGTCCATTTGTACCTTCAAGAACATTTGATTTAAAAACAACCTCATTGTTAGATGTTGCTTCAGATCTTTCTATTGCAAATAAACCGCTTACGCTATGTTTTCCAAAAGTACGATCGTAAGAAAAATTCAAATTATACTGTTGAGATAAATTTGTTGTATTCGAAAAATACAAACGATTTCCGTTATCATAAAATTTTGATCTAAGCGGTGGTGTTGTAATATCGTCATTATAAATATGTCCATTAGTTCCCAAACCTGTAAATTGATACAAAGTGTATCCAGTACCAACTTGAGTTCCACGACCACTGCCCATAGTTCTCGCATATGCTCCTCTAGCCATTAATCCTTTTACGAAAGGAAATTTGTACTCTGTGTACATATTAATGGTCATTGTAGTCGCTGTAGTTTCAGCAAGATTATTTAAACGTTTGATTTCGTTATAGTGATAACGTTGATTTCCATCGTTATTATTTGGAAGCTCCATTGGCAATCCATTTACATAATTTGGAATGTAAGGTACGTGCATCAATAATTTATTGTAATCATTCTCTTCAACCTCTCCTCCAATTTTATTGAACGTTTTAGTCTGATCTGAGTAAAAACCAGACAACTGAATTCCAGCTTTCCAATTACTTGATAATTTAATATCAGTACCTGCTCTAAAATTCCACTTTTCATAATCTAGAGTACTTAAATTACCATTTTGTTTATAGTAAGAAACTCCAGCAAAATAAGTAGCTTTATCTGTTCCGCCACTCACATTTAAGTTCTGTCTTAAGTTAAAAGAAGGCTTCCATTCGTCATCTAAATACGTATTTTTTAGAGTCTTGAAATATTCTAATTCATCATCTGAAAAGAAATACTGAGGATCTGTAATAGGCTGATTGTAACCATTAGGTCCATTCATTATATTCACATACTTTCCAAATTCATAAGCATTTAACGTTTTTGTCTGGTACGTTTTGTCATTGACACCATAAGAACCACTATAAGTAAATTTTGGATCACCTTTTGTACCTCTTTTTGTTGTTACTAAAACTACACCTTGAGCAGAACGTGCACCGTAAATTGCAGCAGCAGCATCTTTCAAGAATGAAATACTTTCAACCTCAGAGGCATCTAAGTTATCAAACAAAGTACTGTCGTTCAAACCTTGTGCATCAATTTGTAACACACCATCAATTACATATAATGGATTAAGATTTCCACCATCTTTTGCTAATGAATAAGGCTGACGAATAGTTAAATTTGATTTTGCTCCAGGTCTTGTTGATCCACCTGAAACTCCAACTCCTAAAACTCGTCCTTGCAAAGCAGTTCCTAAATCACCAACAGGCAAATCTGAAATTTCACTCATCTTTGCGGTCACTACTGAACCCGTAAGATGGCTTTTCTTTTGACTTGCATATCCTACAACAACGATGTTTTCTAATTGATTTGAATCTTCTTCTAATTTCGCATCAACTACTGTTCTTCCTGAAAGTGGTAATTCCTTCTTTTTCATTCCAATAAAAGAAAAAACCAATGTTCCTCCAGCTTTTACTTTAATCTGATACTGCCCATTAAAATCTGTAGTAACAGTATTTTTTGTAGACTTTTCAGTTACGTTTACTCCAGGCATTACTCCTCCTGAATTATCTGTAACCGTTCCTGTCACGGTTACAGTTCCTTGACTGTTTGTTGTTTGAGCATAACTCAGCACACTCATCAGTGTAAACAAAAGAAAACTACATCTTTTTATAAGTGCTTGTTTCATAAATGTTTTTGTTTTGGTTAGGTTATTATTTAATGTTAGTTAGTCATGTTAAATGTGCCTCTTTATTTCTCTAAGATTCTAATGAAAACTTAAAGCGATAAAATTAAATGTTAAAAACACATTTATTTTTTTGTATCCCAAAAATATAACGATGATACATTACAACCGTCCTGCACTATCCTGCTTTAATGGCATTATCTAAAAAAAAGGAACTCAAAAAAACAATATTAATAAAAAATAGAAAGAATAAGTGTGCGATATCGAAAATTTAGGCAATATGTTTACGCATAATTAAATAGAAAGATCGCAATTTTAAGAAATACAGCAGAATCTTTATCAAAACTAAAAATTAGCTGTTAATTTTGCAAAATAAGACTGTGAAGCCTTGAATTTTAAAGCGTTAACTTTACACTTATAATTCAAATAAGAAGTTTTTACTTATCTTTAACAAGAGATATTAGCGTAATAAAACTTACAAATATTGCAGCTTAAGGGTTTTGAATATTCCTTAAAAATTTCACAAAAAATATTTTTTTTTTAAACGTAAATTCTGACCAATACTTTTTATAAGTGTAAAATGAACAAATATTCAAAATTATGTTCAAATATCGTTTACCGTAAAAAACATTAAAATGTTGGAATGGTCAAACATTGTCGAAAAGGAAGATTTTTTTTATTGTTGCGTTCTAATTTTATTTACTGGGATTCCATCCGTTTAGAACTAAATCTCTATTGTATTTTTTAGCATCTGTTTTTTTTAGCTGATGCGACCACGCAGCTCTTTGAGACAAATCTTTTGCACTCGATCCTTTACTTCCCAATTCAGCATAATATGCTGTTTTATCTTTATCTGGAAATCTTGTATCAATCCAAGCATTCCAACCTTCTGGAATAATATGAGAACCAATATCAGTATTGATAAAAACAGTTTGAGCATAAGGTCTCCAAGGTCTTCCTAAAAACACTTTATCTACCTGTTTATCTTTAGCCGTAAGCTTACAATCTGTAAATACAAAACCATATGCTTGACCTTGCGGAGTTGAAGCTGCAGTAATATAAGAATTAGTCAGACTCTCAATCGTACATTTATAAAAATAAGCTGTTGCGGCACCAAAAATAAAATCGGTTGTACCATTTATAAAACAGTTCTCAAAATAAATGCGAGTGTTCCCTTCTGATAAATAAAGCGTATCCTGATTTCCTAAAAGATTACAGTTTTTAACAATAACACGATCACTTTTAATATGAAGTGCAACTGCCTGCCCTACTCTTCCAGCTGTATTTTCAACAGTAAGGTTTTCGAGCGTACAATCATTTCCTTTAATCAAGAAAGAATAAGAAGTTCCTGTTCCAAATTCTTTTTTGCCCGATGCATCAATTTCTCTTAGTGGTTTTCCCGAATAATCATCAAATGAAATAATGGTTTTATTTCTGTCAAGACCTTTTAAAGTAATGAATGTTTTAGAAACTGGAATCTCTAATTTTTCGACATACTTTCCTGGCTTTATAGTTATTACAACACGTTTTTCTGAATTGTCTTTTACATTGTTTATTGCTTCCTGAATGGTTTTAAAATCTCCAGAACCATCTTGAGCAACGGTTAATGCCAATTTGTTATCGAGCGTTTGGGCTGATATTGAAAGTGTTGTTATTAAAAATAGAGCTAGAATGTATTTCATATTGTTAGTTTAATTGATATTTAAAGTCTTGTTTTGTCATCTTGACGAAGGAAAGATCACACTCGAAATTCCCCAATCTTAATCTCCAATCTTTGTGAAGCTCCTAGTGCGATTCCTCGTTCCTCGGAATGACAAACTGTACGATTAATATCCGTGACAAAATTAAAAATCTGTTTTAATCCGCGTTTTGCTAAGGGACAATCCGTTTTATCAGCGTAAAAACTTAATGCGACATCCAAACTGTCATTTCGCCTTTTCCTTTATTTCCCCATGCAAAATAAGGAATCAATTTTACGGGTACAGCAGTTGCATCTTTAGCCGAAAGCGGTTTGTACAACGTTTTATTCCATGAATTGTCAGCGCTTATTACAGCTTCTGCATCAATACTGACTAAATTTCTATTATTTAAGGTGAAATTATTAGTTAAAAATTTAGAATTCACATTTAAAGCCACATCATTTACACTTGTTTTTGCAGGAAGCTGATCTGACTCTAAACAATACACCAAAGGTCCTCTTTTTACAGCTACCTGATTTTTAACTTCTTCTACTAACGGATTGGCTTGCATTAACTCAACCGGCATTGGAAGATTCAATTCGATGACATCTCCTTTTCTCCATTTTTGATTTAATTTCAAATACGTTCCAGAAATGATTTTATCACTAACCTTTGAATTATTAACTGAAACCGAAGCATTCTGACTCCAACCCGGAATTCTTAAAAAGAAATTCTGTAAATCTTTTGGTGCTTTTACAATTTTCAACGTTATCTTTCCGTCCCACGGATAATTAGTCTGCTGCTCTATTTCGATTTCTTCTCCACTTACATATTTAGTTTTTAACTGATTACTTCCGTATAAATTCACATACAAACCTTCTTTCGAAATATTGTAAGCATAATTTCCAACCTCGGCAATTGTTCTGGTTAAGTTTGGCGCACAGCAATTTGACAGTGCAATATAACCTTCACGCTCATTTCCCCAACGCTGGTGAAATGGCAAATCGTTAGATACATTCAGCGGATTGTTATACAAGAATTTTTCTCCTTCCAAATCCATTCCCGAAAGTACACTGTTATATAATGCCAATTCCACAATATCAGCATATTTGGCATCGCCTGTAATTTGAAGCATCCTCCAGTTCCATAAAACATTTCCAATATTGGCACAGGTTTCGGTATGAGCCGTAGCATTTGGCAACTGAAAAGGTCTTCCATAAGCCTGATGAATTTTCTGAACCACGGTTGGATCATAAGACGTTCCATCTGGCGAAACTCCATCGTATAAAGAACCGCAAGCGCCTGTAATGTACATTTTTCGATACGTTACATCATCCCAAATCGATTCTAGATTGTCTAGTAATTTCTTCTCTCCTGTTTCAGCATATAAATCGGCAACTCCAGCATAAAGGTAATTTGCTCTTACAGCATGACCCATTGCGGTTGTTTGTTCTCTAAACGGAATTCGATCTTGATTATCGTCAGTTCCGTCATTTGTAGTTCCTCTAATGTCAATTAAATTATTCGCTAATTCCAGATATTTCGGATTTTTCGTCGTTCTGTACATTTCGACAATTCCCATATAATGTGACGGACAAATTGCATTTCGAGCCAATTCTGGAGAAGCCTTTTTGTAGAAATCATACAAGAAATCGGCAACACCTTTTGCAATATCCAAAAAGTTTGTTTTTCCTGTGGCACGATAATGAATACAAGCTGCAGTCATCAAATGTCCCATATTGTATTTCTCAAAACCCAATTGTTTTTTTACTTCTTCAGGTCCCAAAGTTCCCCAGCGTTCATCGATTAAAACCGGCGTATGAACATAACCGTCTTTACGTTGTACTTTCGCAAAAAGCGCAATGGCTTTATCCATTTGCGCATCTAGCTTTTTATCTTTGGTTACGGCATAAGTAGCTGCCATTCCTTCGAAAATCTTATAGAAATCGCCATCATGAAAAGATGGTCCTTTAAAAGTTCCTTTGCTTATCCCTGCCGCAATTTCGAAGTTTTTATAAGCATGCGAAATCTCATCGTTATGATACAAATCCCACATATAAGGCAGTGTATTTTTGGTTTCTACATCAAATTGTTCTTTCCAAAAACCATTTGTCCATTTTACATCTTGCAGTCCTACACTCTGTAATTTAGAATACGGACTTTCTGAATTCGCAACCAAACCTTTATTCTGTGCAAATACTCCAGCACTAACAAATAAAAAACTAAGGGAAACATTTAAAAAATTTTTCATTTTATTATCATTTTGAACCATATAAGAAATATAAGTTCATTTAAACTAAACTTTATTGAACTAGAACCACATAGCATTAAGTCAATCTTATAATTTCTTATATCACTTATATGGTCTAATAATTTATTTTACAAAGAAATTAATAGTTCTGCTCATTGAATCTCCATCAGCATCTTTTACTGTTACTACGAAAGAAGCAAATCCTTTATCTAAAGCCGTAAACTGAATTTCTTTTCCTTTTAAACTTACTTTTCCGTTTTTTAAATCGGAGAAAGTGTAAACTGGTTTACTTTCATAACCTTTGAAATAATCTCCCGCATTTAAAACCTTTTTCTCTCCTGAATTCACAAAATAATGAGGCTGCGCAAGCCAGTCTAAATAGTTATCCAACTGTGTAAATCCGTCTTTATCTGTATCTTGATTTGCATCTGAAAAATCTCCGGCTTTCGAATTTTCGTTCAAGCCAAAAGTTTTTTCCCACCAATTTGGTAATCCATCATGATCTGTATCCCAATCCGCAGGGCGAGTTTCTGATGCAAAATTTGGCCATCCTCCAGCATCCTGTTCGTTATCGATCATTCCGCCTAAACCGCTTTTACTTCCTTTAAAAGTAAAAGTTCCCTTTAAAGTTTCGTCTACAATTCGGTTGTCGTGTTTGTCAAAAAACGGCTGATTTGCCCCAACATCTGAAAGTACATTTTTGTAAGCTGCTTTCGCCGATTGTGTTGCTACATAAGACGGGAAAAATGGCTTATCTACAAAAGTTTCATATTGTACCATTTCTTTATTTGTAATAGTCATTTTTCTTCCTTTGTCCTGAGATTTCTCATCAAAATAACCAGGCATTATATTACCATTAAAATAATAACGCTGCATTCCTTTTCCAACACCTTCATGCTGTGCATTTAGCGCTACAAATATTTTAGTCGAAGCGCCAGGTTTGTAATAATTATTTACAAAATTCACTTCGTTTGCGCCACCGTCTGTAGTTCTCTGCCCCCAATTGTAAACCACATTATTTGTAATATCCAATCGGCCGGTGTAATAACCATCACCGTTTAAACCACCGCCAATACTCCAATTTCTTCCATAATTATGAGCCAATAAATTATGATGAAAACTACCAATATCGCCGCCAATCGTAGCCGCAAATCCATGCATTTTTCCCGCAGGATATTTATCATGTCCTGCAACATTTAAAGCTTCCGAAATTAAAGTTCGCTGTAAAGTAATATGATGTGCACCACGTGAACTAAACGATTCATCGATTGTCCAGCTAATCGAACAATGATCAATAATACTGTAATCTGCACCAGTTAATCCCATTCCGTCAAAAGTAGTTCCGCCGCCAATTCTAACTTTTAAAAATCGAACCACACCATCATTTCCTGTTAATCCAATTGGCGCTCTGCTGATAGTAATTCCTTCACCCGGAGCCGTTTGTCCTGCAATAGTGATATAAGGTTGATTTGCAACTAATCTCGAAGCCAGTTTTATATTTCCCGAAACATTAAAAACGATCGTTCTTGGACCAATTTCCTGATTAATAGCATCACGTAAACTTCCCGGTCCGTCATCATTTAAATTCGTTACTTCAATTACTTTTCCACCGCGTCCACCTACTGCATAACGACCATAACCTTCTGCTCCCGGAAAAGCCAGCTGAGCAGGTTTAAAAGACCACACATTTCCTAACGTTTCTTGACCATTATTATCTACTTCATCGACTCTCCAATAATAAGTTGTTCCGCTGTATAAATCAGAAACTGAATATGATTTATCAGTCAGCTTACCTTTAAATTCTTTTGAAGCTTCAGTTGCATTTTCTACGGCATTTTTATCTATACCAAAATACAACTTATGAGATACCACATTTTTCACAGCATCCCATTTTAAGATTAAAGTTTTAGATACTTCAACATGTTCGTCTCTGTTTTTTGGTTCTGGAGTACGCGCCTGATTCATCAAATTTGGCGTATCAATTTCAAAACCATTAATCACAATTTGTTTTACAACATCAGGATTGGAAGTCGGATCGATTTCAAAACGAACAATTACATCTTTACCTTTTTCGGCGTTAAAAGTAATATACGCCATTGCTGCATCAATTTTAGCATTGGCTCTCTGACTTGCATTTACCGTTTCCTGAAGTTTTCCGTTTACGTAGATTTTGATAGGAGAAAAAGTTTTCCCAGTAATCACATCAAAAGCATTATGAAACGTCAAGAGTGTATGTTTGCCTGCTTTCAATCCACTGATTTTCAATTCTAAATTTTCAGCCGTAACCAAACCGTCACTTCCTAATTTATTATAAAACGGAGCGCTCATTCCAACTTTGTACCATTTAGAAGTAAAGTTTCCTTTTAATTTAAATGACACATTGTTAAATGCTTTTTCGGCTTCTTTTCCTTCATTAATCACCCACGAATCATAACTCGGATCATGAACTTCTTCCAGTCTTCTTTGAAAAAAATCAAAGTCGACTTTTACAATTTGTTTATCAGTATTTGAAACTGATTGTGCTTGTCCGTTTGCTGTCAAAAGCGTTGCCAACGCAAAAGAACACACTAATTTCTTTATCATTTTGGTTCAATTTAGTTTCGTTTTTTCTGTTTCAGATTTTCCTAACAGATTTATAATGTCTTTTTTTCTTTCTTCTGGAAGTACTTTCAAAACCTTCAATTCTCCATTTAAGAGTTCGGCTTCAATTGTAGTATTTTGTTTGGCATGTAATTTAAAATGAACATTCCAATCTTTTGGCCAAGCCGGAAAAAGGTAAATCTTCCCATCTGCTTCCTGTAGAAGCATTTCCTGCATGCCAATCATTCCTGATCCGCCCCAATTATGATCTGGAACCCAATCAAAACCTGGTCCCCAAAAAGCTGGAAAACGTCGGTCTGAATTCGCCATTTTTAATAGATTATATTTTTTTGCTTCTTCAGTTAATCCCAAACGGGCCGAGAAAATATTGTCTTGTTTCCAGCCAATATGACTTCTAAATTTTAAAGCATCCGGATCATATTTCCATGTGTTTAAAGCCGTTTCTAAATCAGGTTTTCCAACACCGTAAATTCCCCACGGATAAACAGGATACAATTGCGGAACCTCAGAATTATTAACCCGTTCCCACGTTTTTGCAGGAAGTAATACTTTATGATTTTCGATTTGTCCAAAATTTAAAGGCGGGATTCTTGTTTGAAATCCTTTTACATATTCTAATTCTTCTTTTGATAATTGTTCCGAAGAAAGATGCAAAAGATTTTCTGTAATTACCTGTAAAGCCGAAATTGTGCTGTTGGCATTATATGTCATTTTATAAGTTTCAGCGCCAGAGCCTGGATATAAAACTAATTTTCCATTTCCGTCCAATGATTTTCTTCCTCGCTGTTTTGCCAAATATTGATAATGTTCATCAAAAAAGCGCAGACAGCTTATGATAAATTGATTGTATTTCTGAATATCTTCTCCAGCATATTCTTTCTGCTGCAACATCATTTGGCAAAATTCAAAAACAGTGTCCCATTCATATTCCAGCCATGCATTATATTCCATTCCCGGATCGTAATCTGCAGGACGTTTCCATTCGTATTCAGCAGGATTTGGCAAGCCGAAGTTTTCTAATTGTTCTGTAAAAGATGCGCCATTATGATTCCAATATACTTTGCTCCTTAACTCGGCATTTTTCTGCAAACTCAAATAATAATTCAACTGCGATTTCATCATATCAAAATCACCGCTTTTGACCATCGGAAAATAAACCAGCCTTTGGTTTTGAGCCGTCATTGTTCCTCCTCCCCAATTTCTGAAATCGGGTGTAAAATCCAAGGCTGCATTCGTAAAAACAGGATCAACTGTAAAAAGTCCGCCGTTAAATTTTGTTGGATATTTTCCGTAAGCATTACATCCAAGCATATATCGGAACAACTGATAATTCTGTCCTATTTGATACACTGAATCTTTTGCAGTAGAATTGGTTTTCTGAGTAAAAATAAAACTACGGTTCCAGAAATTATTCCACCATTTTATTGTGTTTTTCTCAGATTGTTTTGAAGTATTTTTGTCGCCTGAAATCTGATTTTTCAATCCGTTATTCCAAGTATTTAAATCCGATTGACTGGTATTTAAATAAAGCTGTAACGAATGTTTTTTGGATGGTTTTATGCTCGTTAGATTAAACCCTTTAAAATCTGTCGATTGGTATTTTCCTAAATACGTTCCGTCAGGTTTTAAATTATCACCCGTCATAAATCCACCAAAAGTCAGATTGCCAATCGGGTTCAGCATTTGGTCTTTTACCGATTCCATTTTCTGCTGTTTCACTGCAACATCAAAAACAGTATTTTCTCTGTTTTTGTGGTAGAATTTTATACCGTTATTTTCAAATGAAATAGAATCTTTAAACGTTACAATATCTCCTTGAGGTGCCCATTTATAAGAATTGGCATTATTGGCTTTTCCTTTTGAATCACGGTTTTTATAACGCCAGCTTTCATAAGAAGCCGTCATTTTCAGCGAAGTTTTACTCTCTAAATCAATATGAATTACAGGTTTAAAAACATCGACCCAAAGTTTAATTTTAGCGTTATTTTGAGCAATTATAATGTAACCGTCTTTCAAAACCAATTCCTGACGGAAACCTTCATTATCCTTAAAAGGATTTGGAGTTAAAGTAATTTTGACACGACCTAGTTTTAATAAAGTATTGTGTTCATCAAAAGTTCCGCTGCGCGAAAAATAGCAATATAAATCTCCCTTTTCTACCCAAACATTCAAGCCAATATCGCCGCCGCCTAAAGGCATTGATTCTGAAGAATTATTGCTCTGTGAATTCCAAATAGGATTATAATTTTCAAGCGCAGGAATTTGTGCTTTAACTAAAAGCGTTGAGAAGAGAAAAAAGAAAATTATTGTATTTTTCACACTTATTTATTTAGACGTAAAATTACACAAAAATGGAGTACCACTTTCTATTTAATATTTTATACTATTTAATACCTTTTTTCTTTTTTGCTTACCATTCCGACTTCTGTCGGAATGATAAACAGTCTTCTTTTGCTCAGGAAAGACAATGCCAATTTAAAAAATCTGCACGTTCAATCCAGAAGAACTTTTTTTAACTAATCAAGTAATAACTTAAATGAACTGATTAGACTAAATAAATTATAAAAGGTTTAATCGATTACCATTCATCTGTACGAAAAGATGAAACTGGCAAACCTCCTGCACTAAACAATTCTGCTTTTGCAAAATCTTTCCATAAATAGCGTACTGCAACTGGATTCTTCACTTTATCAGCAGTTAAAACCACTGATTTTCTGCGAACAACCGTTTTTGCAGGATAGAAAATTTTATCTTCTCCCGCAATTTCAAAACCTAAAACCTCTTTATCATAAGACGTAATTCCGTTGGCTGCATCATCAAAAGAAACCGTAACTGAACCGTCTTTTATTTCCATAGATTTATATTTTGGACTCTCAAATTCGAAACCTTCAATGCCGTACGTTTTTGCCAAAGCCTGAAAAGCCAGTCTATTTCCGCCTTTTTCTTTGTCCATTGGATGAATGTTGTTTTCTTCACCAACATCCATTAAAACAGCCATTCCAGAATTTAGAATTTCCTTTGAAGCTTTCAACTGTGCTTCTCTTATATAAGCCGAATTGTATTTCTCTAAATAATCTTTTGGATGAAATGATGCGTAATTAAAGGGCGCGATTTGAGCATAGTAAAAAGGAAAATCTCCTTGTTTCCACAATCCTCTCCAACTGCTGACCATTTTTTTCATCAAAGCCGTATATTCAGAAGCTCTTTCGTAATTCGATTCGCCCTGATACCAGATACAGCCTTTGATTCCGTAACCAATTACAGGCGAAAGCATTCCGTTAAACAATGTCGTTGGAACACGATTTGGATCTTTTGCCAATTCTTCTTTTGTTGTCGGAATTTTGGCACTTGCAAAATCTTTCAGCATTGCTGCATTCATCCACGCTTCCATACTTGAACCGCCATACGAAACATGAATTAGTCCAACTGGAACGTCTAAAACTTCCTGCAAAAGCGATCCAAAATACCAAGCTGTTGCACTAAAATTAGAAGTTGATTTTGGAGAAGCTGTTTCCCATTTTCCTTCAAAATCTTGCAAAGGTTCTAAAACTGTCGCTCTAGGAATCGTAATCAAACGAATATTTTTATTGGTTGATTTTACGATAATTTCGTTTCCATTTTTAACGGGCTGTCCCTGAAATCCTTTTAACGGCATTTCCATATTTGATTGTCCAGAACACAACCAGACTTCACCAATTAAAACATTCTTGATCGTAACTTTTTCAGTTCCTTCTAAAACTTCAATTGTAAACGGACCGCCAAATGATGGTGTCTGCAATTCCGTTTTCCATTTTCCAGAATTGTCTGCTTTTATCTTGTAGGTTTTAGAATCCCATGATGTTTTTACAGCAACATTAGCATTTTTCTCTGCCCATCCCCAAATTGGCGCATTCGCTTTTTGCTGCAGCATCATGTTGTCCGTAAACAATGCCGGCAATTTAATTTTGGCATTGATATGGTAACTTCCCAAAAGCAAGAAAATCACAACAATAAATTCTTTTAAATTTTTCATTTTTTTTATTTTAATCTATATTTCAACGCATTAAATTCTTTGTCATTTATATCCATCGGGTTAAAACCCGACGCTACAATATGAATCGTTCCTCCGGAACTTTTACATTATACAAGAGAGCCATCAGCTCGAAAAATATTGTAGTGCTGGACTTTAGTCCAGTTTATAATAACAAAAAACAATACGCTTGGTACATTTTATAGCTATTTCTCTTTCATAATCGTAACTGGTCCTAACAATCCCGCTTTTAACAACGGTTCACCTTCCAATCGATATGCCGCATTAGTCCATGTTAAACGCTCTTCTTTTGGTAATTTTTGATCGCCCGTTAATCGGTTTGCCCAAGTATTTGTGATTTTGATTTCGATTGTATTCTTCCCTTTTTTCAATGCTTGCGAAATAGCGGTTTTAAAAGGAAATGTCCAAAGTGTTCCGCAATCTTTCCCATTGATTTTGACTTCGGCAATATTTGCAATTTCGCCTAAATCAAGCCAGATTTTATTGGTGTCTTTTCCTTTCCAAACAAACTCTTTTTTATAAACTGCAGTTCCCGAATAATATTTAATCTGATCATTATCTGAATTACTCCAGTCAAACAGTTTGTTTGTTTTGATAACTTCTTTTGGTCCCTTAAATGCTGCATCAAATTGTAATTCCCAGTTTTCATCTAAACTCTGAACTATTTCAAATTCAGGACTTTTTTTGTGATTTTCAACCAGAAGCTCTTTTATTTCATCTTTAAAAATTACAAAACCAGATTCATTACCGTCTAAAGTAATCGATACAATTGTTCTGTCATTTTCAATCATCCATTTTGCTGTATCCGAAGTTTTATCGGTTACAGGATTGTACCAAACGGGAATTTTTCCTGCGATTCTGAATGATGCTTCAAAAGAACGTTTTTCTGCTTTTTGATTGGAAATGAAATAAATATCTTCTGTATCTGATTTGCGATGCGTCCAAGCTAATGTTTCTGAATCAGCTCGGTTCAAATTTGGAAAATAAACATCTTGCGAGATCCCAATTGACGCAAAATCATTTTCTAAATACGGTAATTTAATAACCGTTCCTTTTCCTATTTTCCATGATGATGCATTGGAATTATTCCAGATTTCACCAATTATATGCTGCCATTTTTTAAAATCTTCATTTGATTGTAAACCCGGTTCTAAATTCGGTTTTTCATCTACAAAAATCGTTGCGCCGTCTTTCACCAACTGCAGGATTTTTTCGGTGGAAGCCAAAGAAAGCAGCTTATTTGGTGCCATTTTATGACTTCCCGGAAATAATAAAGCTCCGTATTCAATTCCGCCTCCGAAAGAGATTTTTCCATTCTCCACTTTAGCTCGATTTATTAAAACATCTGAGTTGAATGAGTCATATTGATAACCGTTCATGGCGTTAATCCATTGTGATAAATCAGTTGAATTTTTAGAAAAACTCACCTCTTTTGGCATCTTCATGCTTGGCTGTCCTTCATTTTTCAAACGAATTGCTTCACTTTTTACACGTTCTTCTCCGAAAACATTCGGAATAAAAGGCACTAAACGATCTGGAAGTATGGAACGAGATGGTAAATCTTCTCCAATAAAAACAGCTAAATCTACAGCAGGTTTTCCTTTCTGCAGCTGAAACTGTACTCTTTGGCAATACTCAAACCAAGCTTTTCCGGGTTCCCACCAAGTTTGGTCTCTTTGAAAATAAGTTCCAATTCCGTCTAAAGTCATTCCGGGCTTTCTGTCCAGCCACGGATTATGTACAAAAACGTGATAGAAAAAACGGTTGATTCCGAGCGCATAATTCCTGTCGGCAATCACTTTTAGATTTCCAGGATGTTCGTCCCAATCCATTTTTAAAGCTGTAAAAGCTTCTGCCTGAATAATATCTTTCCCGTAAATATGTCCGCCTGAAATAGCATCCAACATATCGTTTGGTTTATCATGCGTTGGGCTTTTCAGCCAAAACTCACCACTTGGATAATCGATGTATTTAAAATGCAAAAGTCCGTCGCTCATCATAGTTGGAGCCACATTTTCTGAACTGAATTTCACATTCGCATCGTCAGCAATCTGTCTCAAAGTGCCGAAGAAATTTTCGGCAACGAGTTCTGAAATCGTTTTTCGAATATCGTATAAAACTTTCTCCGAAGTCTGAATATCTTTTACAGGAATTCCCGCCATAACCGGCAGATAATCTACAATATCATAACCTCTTCGCGTTTTAAATTCGTTTTGAAAAACAGGCGACCAATTTTGGCTTCCACATTCCCAGCTGTCCATATGCAGGATTCTAACCACTTTTGATGCTAATTCCGGACCTGCAACTCGAAGCATTTCTCCAAACCAATGATCCAGCTGAAAACGAATGGCTTCGGCATTAAATTTATCAACTTCTAATCCTCTTCCCGCTCCTGCCGTTGCATTTTCATGTCCTGTTGAAGTATGCCCAAGACGAATGATTCTCCAATTTGCTTTCGCGGAAGCTTTCCAATTTAAAACACCGTTTGCATCAACAAACTTCGAAATATTGATCATTTTTAATGGATCGATACAGTCCGTAATGCCGATTTCTTTTTCGGTGACCTGCGGACTCAATCGCCAAATTGCTCCCGATTTCCCTTGGTAATTATCAATTAAAGGTTCGTTTGACAAATAGATTTTTGCCACCTTTAAACCTTGGTTCCATTTTGCGGGGTCTAAATCTTCTGCGCCCGGTTCTGTTCCTTCAGGATCGTAAACGAATCTAAAATACTTTGCTTTTGTGGGAACAATACTGTGCGTATAAAATGCATCAACATCCTGCCAGCCGTGACGCGGCGTTGTTAATCTTCCTAAACTTCTAAAGTTTTTTCCGTCATCGCTGACTTCAATTAGTAAACGATGTGCCTGATAATTATTTCCTTTAGTTTCAATTTGAATGGATTTACATAAAAATGGTTCTTCAAATTCATACTGAATCCAGCCTTTTTTTGGCATTCTAAACAATCCATCTTTATCTGATGAACTTAAAATAGCAGCATCAGATTCAGGATTGGTTGATGTTATTTTTGGACGTTTCTTATCAGATGTAATGAAGCTTTCTTTTACAGGAATGGCAAACGTCGCAATATCTTTATAATAGTCTTTGTAATGATTTGGAACGGCTAATTTTAAGTTTTTAAAGTTATTTCCGCTTAAGATTGTATCTTTCCAAACTACTTTTTGCATTGACATTTCGGGCGTTATCCAAGGTCCTCCGGCAACGGCAAAACCATCGGCAGGATGAAATCCAATTTTAACACCAACTCGATCTGCTTCGACTAAAGCCCAACGTACCAAATCCCAAAATTCTTTGCTTAACTGCAAAACTGGCGGATTCATCAATGGCGGATTTGCAGGACCTTTAATGGTCATTAAATACGCACCTTCGATACCAGCTCTTTTCATCGCTTCCAAATCTGCAGTAATACCTTCTTCAGAATAGGCACTTTGCATCCAATACCAATACGTCCATGGTTTTGAGGATTCTAAAGTAGGCTGAAAAAGGGTATTTTCTTTTTTATGGATTTCCTGTGCGGAGACAAAGCTTGCAAGAAGCAAAAAGATAACAGTCGAAAGTTGGAAAGTCCAAAGTCGAAAGTCTTTTTTAAAAAGAAAAAATGGTTTAATACAAGGCATTTTTACTATTGTTTACTCGTTTGTTGTGTCAATTCGATCCCGAGGCTTCGGGATCGAAATGACAAACTGCATCTTTTAATTTTTAATTACTAATATTTAAACTTCTTCAAACTACTTTCTAACTGATTTGTTGAACCATTGAAAGGTGTTAAATAAAAACTATATTGATAATCTCCAGATTTTATCTGATATTGTTCCAATGGCTGTGCTACCAATGTCCAACTGTCGTTTCCTCCTACTCCCATTTGGATTAAATCAATATTTACAGTCAAAAATCCTGGGTCTTTCAAATCATACGTATGACCTGCCGAACTTAAGTTTTCTTGAGTATACGGCCAAGCACTCATGCTTAAAACTTTTGAATCGTTTACAACCAAAAATCCTTTGTTTTTCTGCGGAGTTGTAAGCGCCATCCATCTCACATCACATCTGTTTCCGTTTTCTTGAGGTTTTGGATAATGTTCGATAAAGTCATTAATTGGAAGCGAATATTTCCCAACAAATGAACCAAAACTTCTATCGCTGTAATTTTCCAATTCTCCTTTTCCGTACCATGAAATCTGATCAAATTTTCGCTGAACTCCCATTTGCATACCAATTTTTGGAATGTTTGGCAGTTTGTTTGATGCTTTTAAACTGTAATCTACTTTAATGATTCCGTTTGGATTGATTTTGTAAACGATTTGTACTTGTGCACTATCTTTTATAACCTCATAATTACTGGTAACAAATATTCCGTCAATCGCAGTTGCCATTTTAGTGCTTACCAGTTTTGGTTTTGCTTTATACCATTGTTTTAAAAGTTTTTGCGATTTCCATCCTCTTTTATCATTATCCGTAAGCGGTCTTACAAAGTTAGGAAGCAAAGGTGCAAAAACTTGTTCTTCGCCATTAAAAACATACGAACTTAGAGCGCCATTTTCCTGACTAATTTTAACTTCAAAAGTCTTTCCTTTTATTATAAAATCAGAATCTGTCTCTGTGCCTTTCATTTGAAGATTGCTTTCTTTTCCAAAACCTGAAACAACGTTCTTCTTTTTCAGCAGAAACTGATCTTCCGCGACAGCGTAACCTTTTGATGCCCAAAGCTCATCTTTTGAGAGTTGGAATTCTATATTCAGAATATATTCAGCATCATTTTTCATTTTTGGCAGATACGAACTAATATCTAAAGTTATAGATTGTCCTGCGTCTACTTTTAATGGTTTTAAGATCTGAGTTTTGATAACATTTCCGTTTTCTAAAACTTTTAAAATTGGAGTATAAACTTCTAAAGATTTAACTGCCTGACGATTTTTGATTTCTAATTTATTACCATTTAAAGTCGAAATTGCTGGCTGATACACCCATTTATTTTCAAAAATAGAACCTTTTGGTTTTCCGTTAGAATCTACAATTCCTTTTGTATTGAAATTTCCGTCGTGGTATTTTTCTCCAAAATCACCTCCATGAGCAAAATAATTCTGACCTGATCTTGAATCAAATTTTACTAATCCTTGATCTTTAAATTCCCAAATACAACCTCCAATAACTCTTGGCAGTGAACGGAATTCATCCCATAATTCTTTTAGATTTCCAACTGAATTTCCCATCGCATGTGAATATTCAACGAAAATAATCGGTCGTGTATCTTTCTTTTGATCTACCAAAAATTTCGGAGTGAAGACACCTGGATAAAAACGGCTGACCATATCGACGTACGAATCATCCTGCGGATTTTCGAATCGATAAGCGTGATCGATTGTTTTAGGATATCGTGGATCAAGGGGATCAATATATCCGTCTAATTTTGCATTTCCCTGCGCTGGTTCATAATGAACTGGACGTGTTATGTCGAAATCGTGAACCCAACCCGACATTGCTGCATGATTTGGCCCCTTTCCACCTTCGTTACCCAAACTCCACATAACAACCGATGGATGGTTTTTATCTCTTTCGACCATTCGCGTCATTCGCTCCAAATAAGCATTTGTCCAAAGCGGATCGTTACTTAATTTTCCGCCAATTCCGTGCGTTTCTTGATTGGCTTCGTCCATTACCATAATTCCGTATTGATCGCATAATTCGTAGAAATAAGGATCGTTAGGGTAATGGCTTGTACGTATAAAATTGAAATTGAACTTTTTAATTGTAGTAATATCTTGCTTGATATCTTCTCTTGTAACCGCTTTTCCTCTTGTTGGATGATGATCGTGGCGGTTTACTCCATAAACGTAAGTTTCTTTTCCGTTGATGAGCATTTTTCCATTCTCTTTCGAAAATTCAATTGAACGGAAACCAACTTTACAGCTTTTGGCTTCAGTAACATTTCCGTTTTTATCTTTTATCGAAATGACCATAGTGTATAAATTCGGCTCTTCTGAACTCCATTTTTTAGGATTTTTGATGTTTTCCTGAAAGAATCCAAAACGGACATTATCCAAACGAGGATAACTTTCATTGATTAAATCAATAACAGGTCTTTGAAGCGGTTCTTTGAAGATTGCCGTATTATTGGCATCATACAACTGAACATTCATTGTATAATCTTTAACTTTTTCTCCTGTTAAATTTTCAACTCTCGGACGCAGTTTAAAAATAGCATCTGTATATTGTTTATCTAATTTGGTTTGGACAAAGAAATCCTGAATACGCAATTTTGGCTCTGCCATAATGAAAACTTCACGCTGGATTCCGCTCATACGCCAGTGGTCCTGATCTTCTAAGTAAGAACCATCTGCCCAACGAATTACCTGAACTGAAACCACATTTTCTCCTTCTTTTAAATAAGGTGTAATATCAAATTCGGATGGTAGAAAACTGTCTTCGCCATAGCCTAAAAATTCTCCATTTAACCAAACCTGAAATCCTGAACTTACTGCTCCAAAATGCAATGTAATGGTCATATCTTTCCAGTTTGCAGGAATGGTAAAACTGCGCTGATACGAACCAACTCCGTTATAATCTTTAGGAATATACGGCGGATTTATTGGTCTAAACGGATAAACGGCACTTTTGTAAATTGGATTATCGTACCCTTTCATTTCCCAATTTGATGGTACTTCGATTTTATCCCATCCTGAAACAGTATTTTTATAGAAATCTTTTGAAGCTTCTTTTAGATTTACGGCATATTTAAAATTCCAATCGCCGTTTAACATCTGAATTCGGCTTTTGGTTCTGTCACCTTTTAAAGCGTCTTCTACAGAAGTATAAGAATAAGCAGTTGCTCTGGATGGCTGTCTATTGATGCTTGTAACTGTTGGATCTTCCCAAGGCGCAAACTGATATTTTTTATGCAATTCTGGAATTCCTGCAGGTTCTCCTGTTACGGATTGGGCCTGTGTGTAAGTTGTTAGAAGTAAGATGAAAAATGTGAATACCGATTTTGGTATCGAAAATCGAAACCTTGAAAAGTTATTATTTTGAATTGGCTTTAACATTATTTTATTTTTAGTTTTTTTGTCATTTCGATCCCGAAGCCTCGGGAGAGAAATCTTCGCACGATATTCTACAAAGATTAGTAACCATCCTGTGCGGAGCTACTTGTGGAGATTTCTCTCCCGAGGCTTCGGGATCGAAATGACAAAACTGTGTCTTTATTTGTTTTTGTGTAATTAAACCTGACAGGTTGAAAAAGTACTGTATCTTAATTCTTTGTACTTTGTACTTTGCTCTTAATTTTTCTTCTTTTTCTCTGGCTGAGCCACAAAATTCAATTTGCTTTTTCCTAAATCTTTAGAAGTTGCAATTGCAATTCCTCGTTGTTCTGCTTTGTTAACGGCGCAGTAAAAATGATAGACAACGCCATCATGTTTCACTACGAACGATTTATGAGCAAACATATCATCGTAAGGTTCTGATGATTTAACTAAATCGTCTCCTTTCCAATCGGTCCAGTTTACTAAATCATTCGAAACTGCAAAACGATTAAATGCACCTTGATTCCAACCCGTCCAAAAAGCTCCAAAATAGAACATCACCCAAGTATCATTAATTCGCTGAATATAAGCATCTCCCGAAATTCCTTTATGATGATTGATCAAAGGTTTATTGCCATAACGCTTCCATTCTTTCATATCGTTCGATACTGCCATCGCAATACGTTCTGCGCCTTTAGCAGGATTTATACTGTCACCGCGAGCATTATAATACATGATAAAATTGTGTCCTGTAACTTTATCTTTATCACGAATTACACTGTTTTTGTACATCGTACTATTATCCCACCATCTAGCATCTTTGTCTTTTGGCGTTAAAACCGGATTTTCTAATCTCTGAAATTCGTGCGGTTTTGTTGGTGCTTCTTTGGTATACGCCATTCCAATTGACAAAACGCCTGCTTCATAACCTTTACTGTCGCCGCCAAAATAACTCATCCAGTATTTGTCATCGTATTTTTCCCATTCGTAGCTTCCGCCCCAAGTTGGATCTTGCAACGAAATATATCCCGCTTTTTGGTTGACATCCCAATGTTTTTCATTTTCTGAAAAGGACATTACTTTTCCCAGATATTTCCAATCCAAAAGATTGTCACTTTCTGCTAACCAAGTCTCATAACCTCTTCCATCGTAAATTAAATACGTCATATACCATTTACCATCTTTTCTAAATACGCTCGGACAATCCATTTTATATGAGTTGTCTGTTGGAACCATTACCAAACCGTATTTATAAGGCGTTTTGATTTCTTCATAAATCTCCTGCATCACGCTGTCGGTAATGTCTCTTTTCTTGTATTTGGTCGCACAGCTTGTTATTGCAAGTGCTGAAATGGTTAGGATTAGGTATTTAATTTTCATTTTATTTTGGGTATATTTTGTACGCGGATGATGCGGATTTACTTCGTAAAGACACGGATTGTTACGGATCTTCTTTTTTTCTTTTTAACAGCTTTGTCAAAGTTCAAAACTTTGAGAAAGCTTGTCGTACTGATATAATTAAAATCTGTGTAGATCAGCGTTTTTACGAAGTAAATCCGCATGATCTGCGTTCTATTTTATCATTTATCTCTTCAATTCTTTTAATTTAGATTCCATCACATCTTTGTTCAATTTTACTTTTACCATTCCTGTTGGATGAAATCTTCTCTTTAAATCAATTGCATTGTACACTATTGTATAAACGTCGTTTCCTTCTGGGATTAAGCATAATGGAGTTCTCATAATATCCCACCATTTATCAACTTTGGTTTCGATTGGTAAATAATGTGCTTCTGACCATTTAATTCCGTCCGCCGATAATGAATACGCAATCATGTTTGGTAAATGATGTCCCCAGCCGTCTGGACCGCCATCGAAAATCGCGATGTACATTCCGTTTGGTAATTGGCTTACAATTGGATTTTCAACAAAAGTTGGATGCATTGATTTAATTGGTTCCAAACCTTTATTCATTCTTAACCAAGGACCTTCTAAACTTTTTGATTCGGCTAAAGCCACAAACCACCCTTTTCCTGATTTCTTCGGATAATCTGCCCAAGAATTAAATGGGTATGCACCACTATAAAAACCAAAATATTTATCGCCTACTTTATATGGAAAAAAGGAAGCTACACCCTGACGACCTTCCCAAGGCTGAGAATCCAATCCCGGTTCCATAATAATTCCCATATCTTTATACGGGCCGCCAATTCCGTTGATTCCTTCTACAGTGGATTCACAACGCCAAATTCTTCCAAAAGAGTGATTCGGTTCTATTGTTTTACTTACAGTATAAGCTAAATAGTAACCGTACCATTTGTTTGCCTTTTCATTAAAAATAGGCATATACGACCAAATTGCTGCACGACGGTCGTTCATTGGGTTATCATCTTCCGTAACAGCATAAGTTCCGCTGGCTTGGTAGATTGTAGATTCTCTTTTCCAATGAATGGCATCTTTACTTGTCCAATGTCCGATTTTCGTTTTTACACGATCGTAATAGTAATCCACTCCTTTTTCTCCCGCTCTTTCGGTTGGAAACATATGATACGTATCGCCAACTTTTACTACGCGTCCGCCTTCAAAACCGCCTTGAATTTCTTCTGTTCCAGACATTCCTTCGTCAATAACGGGTTTATTTTCTCCGCCGATAATTTCAAAAAGTGGTTTTTCATCTGAAAATCCTTCAACAATAAAAGTTGGGTTCCACAGTTTTCCGTCTGGAAATGCTGCATTCCTTGACTGCAATTTTTCAGAAGCTTTTACAACTCCTAAAACAGCAAATAATCCTTTTCCAAAATTTAATGTTTGCGTTCCTTTTGAGAACGAAACCGCATAAACATTTACAGGAGGTAAACCGGTTACAGTAACTCCGTTTTCTAAAACTAATTTTGCATTCTGAAGTTTATCTGCTTGAAGATATTCTGAATTATTTTCCTGAAAAACACCAATTAGAACCGTAGCAGATTCCTTAAATTTTAACTGCAAAGTTGAATTTGCTCCACTTTTATACTTCTCTAACGGAAGTTCAACTCCTGTCAATCCTTGTAATTCTGGAGCTAAACGAACGATATTATGCTTGCTTCCTGAAAAAACATGAGCGTATTGTGTCGTTTTGAAAGTTTTGTAATTGGATTTTACAATTTCAAATGATGCTGGTTTCCATGCGTTGGTTTGTGCTGTTGCTTGAATACAAATTGCGAACAGCATTACGAAAGCAGTTTTTAATTTGAAGTTGTATTTTTTACTTTTTGAAGACATTGGTTTTTTATTTTTTTTTTACTGCAGAGCTACTTGCGGAGATTTCTCTCCCGAGGCTTCGGGATCGAAATGACAAAACTCAATTGATAAATGAAACTCAAATAGCTTTATAACTCACTTTATACTCCACATTCGGTTTTACAATCAACTGATATTTATTCTTACCTAATTCCTTAATTGTCCCTGAATTTGTTTTTGGTTTGCTCGCACTTTCAAAAATTAACTTCCCTTCTCCTTCACCTGCTTTTACTTTAATTTCTTTGGTACTGCAATAAACTGTAACTTCTCCGTTTGGCGTTGGAACTTTTCCTTCCATCCATTTTAAACCTCCTAAACTTGGTTTAATTTCATATTCTGAATATCCCGGAGCGGTTGGTTTTACGCCTAAATAATATTTTCCTAATAAATAAATCGGACTTGCGCCCCAAGCGTGGCAAAGGCTTTTCCCGTAAGGACGACCATACATCGTTAAATGCTCTGTTCCTTTTTTACTTGGGTTATATTCTTCCCAGAAAGATGTTGCACCTTCATTTAACATTCCTCCCCAATAATCTTTCATTTCTTTCAAAACGTAATTTTGTTCGCCCATTGCACACAATGCTTCCAACTCGTAAAAACGCATATATGGTGTTGTAATTTGAAGAACATCTTTATTAAGCAATACCTTCTTTTTTACACTTTGTTTTTGTTCTTCATTAAAATAATTGAAAAAAATACCGAACATATTAGCATATCTGGTTACGATATCTTGCATCTTACCGTCTATGCGCTGATGTTTCATAACGTTTTCTTTTTTATCCCAAAACACATCAAATAATTTCGTTTTTAAATCATTTCCTAATTTTTGATACTGTTTTTGATCTTCCTTTTCGCCTGCAATTTCAGCACTAACCGCCATGGCTTCTAAACTTCTGGCTAAAAGCATTTGCTCAAAACTAACCTCGCCCGTTTTTGGTAATCCGTTCGCCCAATCAATAAAAACCCAATCGCCTTCTAATGGTTCGAGGAATCCGTTTTTATTTCTTCTTTCTAAACAGAATTCCATAAGTGACTTCATTCGTGGATAAAAAGTTTTGATAAATTTCGTATCGCCAGTGTGTAAGTAGTAATCGTAAACACCCACAAACCAATAAAGCGAATAATCCATTATGATATTTACGTGAGCCGTTACAGGATCTTTTCCTCGAAGAGCTAAAAGTGTTCGTTCTACAGAAGCCGAATCAAAGAATAAATAATAATTCATTAAATAACTTTGATAAGCGTCGCCAGACCAAACCCAGCGGTCGCGTTTGATTCCGTCGATAAAAAATTCGCGAGAGGTTAAATGCATCGTATAAGCCGACACATCCCAAATTTGATTCAATTGTTGGTCCGATGATTTAAATGCACCACGATAGTCTAATGGCAGATATTCATAAAGCATCGAAATTGAATCGTATTTTACCGTTGCATCTGCTTGCACTTGAACATAACGAAATGCTTTCGATCCGTCATGCGTGTAGGTTTCAGGCTGATTTCCATCAAAAGATAAATGATCTAAAGTTTCACATTTGGCAGAATCCAGAGCTTCTTCACGAGATTCTCCGTAATAAAGTGCTACTTTGCCTTTTCCTTTTAAACCGTGAATTTTGATATAACCAAAAGTTTCTTTACCAAAATCTACTAATTCACCAGCTCCTATTTTTTCTGTTTTTTTCGCACTCAAAGGTTTAGTTGTTAGTCTAAACTCAGAAGGTTTATTTTGTGGCGAATTAAAATTCCAAGAACCAACAGGAACCCAAGGTGTACCTGATTGTTGCGCTTTTCCTGTTTCATCAATCCAAAGTTTGTCTTCGTTGGTTACTTTCCAAGAAGCATCAGACTTAACATATTTACCATTAATATAGATTGCCGGCAATACTTCCTGATTGTAAACTTTAAAGGAAATTTTATGTTTTCCGGCAGGAATTGTTATTGATTTTGGTTGTCCATAAACCTGAACACCATCTAAAAGCAATTGAAAAGGTCCTTCTGAGAAGATTTTTACTTCGTCTGGTTCTGGAATATCGACTTCTGTTTGAAAAGTTACCAAAGCATAAGGACTGTAATATTGCCAAAGCGGCGGAAATACTGCTTCACGTTCTGTACGTCTTACTTGCATTTTATTGCTTAACCAAACTTCGAAATCACCTGGATACCAGATCCATGTGGCTTCTTTTGTTTTTTCTTGTGCCAATACTAAAGAACAAGAAAAAATAGCAGCAAAAAGAACTAAAATCTTAAAAATGGAAAAGCGGCTTTGCATATATCTTTTTTTTGGGACTAAAGATAAGTGTTATTTTTACATTTCACAACCTGTAGTGTCCTGTTATTTCATAAAATATTGCAATCTTTGATAATTATTTAAGGGAAAAATTACGAGATATCACTTTTTTAGTACTAAAAAAAATGATGTTTGGATTTTTATGGTAAGTGGATGAAACAGATTCGCTATCAAGAAGACGCGGATTTTATTTTTTAACACATAGAAACATAGAATTACTTTGTCTACAAAAGGCGGTTCACTTACATATATACACATAGCTATGAGTTAATGACTAGTCATTTTTTATTCTCTTTTTCACTAAGCAAATAAAACCTATGTTTCTATGTGTTCAAAAAAATCAGCGTCATCTACGTCTTCGCGATGGCGAATCCCGTTTTATCTGTGTTCTAATTTAGGCTTACAATCTAAGCAATCATCTTTTCAGACTCATTTTCATCTTCTAAAATATAGTTAGAAGGTGTTTTGCCTAAATGTTTTTTAAACATATAGATAAAAGCACTTGTAGTTTCGTAACCTAAATTGAAGGCAATTTCTTTAATGGATTGTTTTTCGCCTAGACGTTTTATGGCTTCTAGTAATTTTAAACGTGTGCGCCAATCGCTGAAGTTCATTCCCAATTCTTTAATGAATAAGCGAGATAAAGTTCTTGTACTCATAAAAGAAATTTCGGCGTAATATTCGATCGTGTTTTTGCTGGCAACGTCATTCATTAAAAGCTCGACAACTTTTTGAAGTCTTTCATGATTTGTTGTTGGCAAAAAAGTTGCACTTGGCTCAATTAAAGCCAATTCATCTAAGAAAACCGCAATAACTCTTTTTTGAGACGGAGTAAGATTTCCTTCTATTCCAAAAGAAATGATTTTAAAAGCCAATTGCTTTAAAAACATCGGAATATCAAATGAAAAACTGTTTGTAGGTAATCCTTCCATTGCTGATGGATCGATAAAAACGCTGTAATAATTAACGTCTTTCTGAAAAGTAACTTGATGTTCGACTCCTCCCGGAAGCCACAAACCTTGCAGCGGATTCACAACCCAAATATGATTTCCAACCACAACGTTCATTACGCCGCGTGTCGCATAAATAAGCTGACCTCTTGGATGTGAGTGCGAAATACACATTTCATTGGTTACCATTTCGGTATATCCAATAACAGGAATTGATGGATCTACTCTGTATCCATGTTCCTGTGCCATTCGATATGTCCGAATCTGGTTATTCATTGTCCAAATATAGCAATTCTGACATTAGTATTCTTTTAATCTTTGCAAAAAACAACACAATTGTTGTTTTAACACTAATTAAAATTAAAAAAGATAACGCATGGACACTATCAAAGCAAATCCTGACATAGTTAAAAAAACAACCTACTCGATCTTATTCATTATAAGTTTTTCGCATTTAATTAATGATCTTTTACAGGCTCTAGTTCCTTCAATATATCCTCTATTAAAAGAAAATTTCAATCTAAGTTTTACTCAAATTGGTATTATTACTTTAACCTACCAAATGGTTGCTTCAATTTTACAGCCGTTTATAGGAATGTATACTGATAAAAATTCGAGACCATATTCATTGATTATCGGAATGTGTTTTACGATGGTTGGACTATTTCTTGTTTCAATTGCATCTAGCTTTACTTATTTATTATTATCAGTAAGTTTAATCGGAATTGGATCTTCGATTTTTCATCCAGAATCTTCGCGTGTGGCGCATTTGGCTTCGGGCGGAAAAAGAGGTTTAGCGCAGTCTATTTTTCAATTAGGAGGAAATGCAGGAAGTGCAATTGGGCCTTTATTAGCCGCTTTTATCGTTATTCCGCATGGACAATCTTATATCGCTTGGTTTTGTATCATTGCTTTAGTTGGAGTTTTTGCATTGTATAAAATCGCGATTTGGTATACGGCACATTTATCTGAAAGAAATGCGAACAAAGCTTCTCACCAAATCGAGACGCACCATTTGTCTAAAAACAGAGTAATTGGTTCGCTGATTATTTTATTGGTTCTGATTTTTTCTAAATATTTCTATATGAGCAGTATTACAAGTTATTATACTTTCTTTCTTATAGATAAATTTCACATTACAATTCAGCAGTCGCAAGTATATTTATTCTTGTTCTCGGGCGCGGTTGCTGCAGGAACTTTGATTGGTGGACCAATTGGAGATAGATATGGCAGAAAATATGTAATCTGGGTTTCTATTCTTGGCGTTGCTCCGTTTACTTTGATGTTACCTTACGTTTCTTTATTCTGGGTTGGAACTTTATCTGTAATTATCGGATTGATTCTATCTTCGGCATTCTCTGCAATTTTGGTTTATGCAACTGAATTAATGCCTGGAAAAGTGGGTCTTGTTGCTGGTCTTTTCTTCGGATTTGCTTTCGGAATGGGTGGTTTAGGTTCTGCTATTTTAGGAAAAATCGCCGATGCTACTAGTATTGAATATGTATTTAAGATTTGTGCTTTCTTACCTTTAATTGGTGTTATTACTGGATTCTTGCCTAATTTGGAGAAGAAAAAGAAAGCTCAGGAATAATTTTTTAAACACATAGAAACATAGTATTTGGATTGTCTGAAAAAGGCATTTTCATTTGATAATAAAACACATAGTTTTCTAGATTGAAAGCTATGTGTTTTTTATTTAAAGGTTAGAAACTTTCAAAGTTTAGTTTTAAAATGAAGATTTAATTGCGTCCAGCTTTAGCTGGATGAACAAATTAATTAGGAAGCTCAAAAGGCTTTAGCCAAAATATCTACAATTTGGCTAAAGCCTTTTTCTATTCTTTTTACATATACCTCCAGTTAAAACTGGAGGCAACACATAAAAATAGCCTTGCTTTATTTATAATCTTTTTCAAAACATAGCCTATGGTTTCAACCACTCGTTTTGTTTAAATAGATGATTTTTATTTCGTTTCAATTTCATTATTGGTTGTAATAATGATTTTATTTTGCTGATGTTCAATCGTTACGAAATTCCCGTAATTAAAACCGATTTTCTGAAGCCATTTTCCGCAAAGACGAATTTCTGGAAATATAACGTATCGATGATAGGATCTTGCAATATGTTTTGGTTGGATTTTTAATCGTCTTTTCGCTGATTGTTTCATTATATTTTCTCTTTTTATGAAACAAAAATAGTAAAAATTATACTACAAATTATAATTATATATTGTTAAATTATAATTTCATGTAGATTTTGAGTAATATTATTATACTTTTTATTATATTTAAAATGCATCATATTTGCATAATATAGCAATAAATCATCACTGTGTCGAAACTTAAGTTAAATAGAATAAAAGTTGTTTTAGTTGAAAGCAACAGAAGTAGTAAGGAATTAGCCAATCATTTAGGCAAAACAGTAGCAACTGTTTCGCGTTGGTGTACAAATGATTATCAACCTTCTATTGAAACACTTTTTGAGGTTGCTAAATATTTGAAGGTTGATATTCGGGAATTGTTGGTTTCGACTTCTAATAAAACATAAAAAAAACGCTTTCTTATAGGAAAGCGTTTTTTTATAAATCTAAAATTCTACAGGTTTAAGATAAAACTAAATCGTCGCTCGTTAGTTTTACTTTTAACTTTCCTAATTTCATGACAGCTTCCTGTACTTTAATTTGATCTTCTTTTGAAAGGAATACTGGAATCAAAACTGCTATTTCTATTTTTAATAATCGATTTATTACTATTAAATCTCTCAAAGTAAATGGTTTAATACCATTCATAAGTTCTGACATATAAGTTTTACTTTTATGACCTAAAATTAAAGCCAAGTTTTCTTGAGTTAATTCAAGTTCTTTGAGCTTCTTTCTTATTATTTGTTTCCTATTTTCTATAAACAATCTCTCTAACTCTGCTATACGTTCAGATTTTTCACTTTCTAAAAGCTTGTGATCATCAACTTTACGAACATCATTCCATTCAGAGTTTTCATACTTCTCAATTATGTCACGTAACTTAGATCTTAAATTTTTAAAATGAGTATTATCCTTCGCCAAAAGTCTTAGTTTTCGGTCAGAAATAAGAGCTCTTTCATAATCTAATTCGTTTGTGATTATACCACTTTCTATTATTTTCTCTATATCAAATTGTGTTTTCATTATTCTATATAGTTATTCTTACGTAACCATTTTTCAATAGTTGTTTTGTTATTTTTAAATATTGATTCGTACTCTTTATGCGTTCCCGCCCAAACTATAGTTGCTTCGCCATCATCATCAAACTCAATCAATATAAGTGTTCTATGAATATTCATATTAAAGAAATAAAATCCATCATTATGCACGCAGTCTAGATCATTTCTTATATTATTAATATTGTCTTTAGCAGGATTAAAGTTTTCTAAATCAGCAATTAACTTATCAATTTCATCACAGAGCTTTTTATTACCAATGTTTTTCTTTTTAATTTTTAAAACTGTCTTTTTTCCAATAATTCTCATAAACATCAACTTAGCAAATATAGTTAAAAGTTCTTATATAAACCGAACTTTTAATCTAACATTCTCTTTCAAATCCATTAAAACATACCTGTAAGATTTCCATTAATTAAATGTTGTAAATTCAAATAACCCATCTCTTTAGAAACAAACTTACAACTATTTTAAATAATTTAACACGTATTTACTTTCTTTTAATTGAATTTTATATTTTAAATTAATTTCAAAAGCATAAAAAAACGCTTCCTTTTAGCAAAGAAGCGTTTTTACAATTATAATGGTTTGAACAATTTTTAATTCCCATTAAAAACCAAATACAAAGCCAAAATCGTCAATCCCAACAAACCAAACAAAAGCTTCACCTTTTTACTAGTTTTAGGAATATCCGTTTCATCTGAAAAATTGACTTCAGGATTTTTATCGGTTAACGAAATAATTACTGCTGTAATTAAAAGCACAGCAAAAATGTAAAATGAAATCAATAAAAAGTGAGGCCAAACTGGATATTTATCGGCAGGAAAAATCCATAAATACAAAACTCCAACAAACAAACTAAAAGCTGAACCCCAAGAAAGCGTTGCATTTACGGCTTTTTTGGTAGTGCGTTTCCAGAAAACACTCAAAAGGAAAACAACAGATAATGAAGGCGCCAAGAAACCTAAAACTGCCTGAAAAATGTTGAATAAATTCTGCCCTTTTATATTGTCAATCGCAACAGCAATTAGAATCGCAAATACACATCCAGCCGCAATCGTTAATCGGCCAATTTTAATTTGATCTTGAATCGTCGCTGATGGGTTTATTTTCTTTACATAAATATCATTTGTAAAAACGGTGCTTAAAGCATTCAGCGAAGAACCAATTGTTCCCACCAAAACAGCAATCATCACACAAATTACCAAACCGTTCATTCCGCTTGGGAAAAGGTTTGTAACCATTGTCATATAAGCCAAATCGGAGTTGCTTCCTAATTCAGGATATAAGGCATAACACAAAATTCCAGGAAGAATAAACAACGGCAACGCCATAACTTTTAGCCATCCAATAAAGTTTACGCCCAATTGTCCTTGTTCTAGATTTTTAGCTCCTAAAACACTCTGCACCATCGATTGATCTGTACAGAAAAAAGCAACTGCTGCTACAGGATATCCTAATAAAATAGCAGGCCACGGATAATGTGCATCGTTTGCGGGCTGTACTAAATTCCAAAAGTTTGAAGGCGTTTTGGCAATTAAAACATCAATTCCGCCTAGTTTTTGTAAACCTAAAAAAGAAAGTGTAAGTGAAACTACAATCAGCAAAATCATCTGAAAAACATTCACTTTTGCAATCGCTTTTAATCCTCCTGCAAACGTAAAAATTCCAGAGAAAATCACTAAAACGGTAACGCTTTGCCACATCGGAATTCCCAAAATCTGACGCACTAAAACACCTCCGCTGAATAATCCCAAAGACAGCCAGCTTACTAATATTTTCACCAAAGCATACCAAGCCAAAATATTCTGCGTACTGTCGCCGTAGCGTTTTCCCATATATTCGGGCATCGTACTTACTTTACTCGCAATATATCTTGGCGCGAAAACCATTGCCAAAAGCAGTAAAAACACAAAAGCATACCACTCGAAATTTCCTGCTACAATTCCGGTAGCGTAACCAATACTCGCAAAAGCCAATAATGACGAAGGCCCAACATTGGTTCCCCACATATTAAACCCAATGCTGTACCAGTTTAAGGAGTTTCCAGCCAGAAAAAGCGTTTCGTTTTTCTTTCTCTGCTTCATACTTACCACATATCCAATGACTAATAAAGCCACTAAATAACCCGCAACAATTACAAAATCGAGCGTGGTTAATTTGTCGTAGATACTGTTCATAGTCCGTATTCGTTAAGAATATCGGCAATTTTAACCGGCATTCCAGTTTGCAAAGATTTATCCATTGCCTGCAACAAAGCTACAGTTCCAATTCCTTCTTCCATGTTTGGATACGCTTCAAAACCTTGCTCGATACTATCTGTAAAATATTCTAAGTAATTTTGATATTCTCCGCCATGATGACTTTGTCCTTCAAAACGGAAATAATATTTTATGGTACTGTCGCCCCAAGTAATCACTTTTTCTTCGCCAGTTTTGTCGGTAATCGCATAACGCAATTCATGATAATCGGCTTGACTTGCTCCTTCTGTTGCTCTTAAAATCGTGCTCATTCCACTGTCGCGCTGCGCTGGCTGAGTCGGAGATGTGTAAACACCGCTTACACGTGCAATTCTTCCATCAGTTGCTTTGAAAATAAAGTGCATTGTATCTTCATTTTTCAATCCTGCATTTTGTCCGTTACTGCTGATCATTCCGTAACCCATTACTTCTTGAATATTGGGCAAATACCATCTTATAAAATCTACAGGATGACTCAAACCTCCGTACAGCCATTTAAACGATTGCAAAAGCGACCATTCTTTCTTTAAAAACCATCTGTGATCGGCGTGATATTGTGCTTCAATTGTAATTAAATCTCCAAGTAAACCCGCTTCATAATCGGCTCTTTGTCTTTTGGCAGGTTCGAAAAAACGAGAACTTTGCCCAATGAAAACTTTCTTTCCAGTTGATTTGCTTAATTCTAACAGCTCTTTAGCATCAGAAAGATCATCAATAAACGGTTTGGTACAAACAACATGTTTTCCATGTAATAAAGCTTGTTTTACATGTTGTGCATGAAGATGATCTGGCGTATAAATAGCGATAATATCAATTGACGAATCGTTTAATAAATCTTCGTAATTAGTAGTGTATGAATGAAAATCGAATTCTTTAGCTCTTTGTTTACACAATTCTTCATTTCGGTCGCATATTTTAACAAGCTCTAGTTTTGAACTTTCTATAGCAGCCGACATTGTGCTTCGTCCTTCTCCAAGTCCTAGAATGGCTATTTTTAACATTGGTTGTGGTTATTTTAGATTATTGATTTTAGTTTATTTCTGAAATCTTTTTTGAGATTATTTTTGTTTTTTTTTACGCAGATTAAGCCAATTGAGCAGATCTAATTTTCTCCTTCAATCTTTCTTCTTCAATCTTTCTTCTTCCTTCTTTCTTCTTCCTTCTTTCTTCTTTCTTCTTCCTTCTTTACTCTATACTCTTTCTTCTTCACTCTATACTCTTACTTACTTCTTTATCCTACTTTTTCTCTTCCACATTCACCTTATCTAAAAAAATCCAAGTTTCGTCTGGTTTCGCACCTTCAATTCCCGATTGGTATTTTTTCATTAAAGCGTTCCATTGATCTACTTTCGGATTATTCTCTGTTGTTTTCGGATTTAGTTTATCCAGATTTTCTCCTTTCGGAATACTGATTACCAAGATTAATTGTCTGTCTTTTTTGAAAACTTGCAATTGCTGAAAATCGGCATTACAGAAACCTTTTGCTACTTCTGGCCATTTTTCGAATTGCGTTTTATGATAATCCACATATTCTTTTTGAAGTTTTTCATCAGCAGGAAGATTCGCTGTTAAAACAATATTTTCCCAATCTGATGCAGGTTTCGAATCTTTACATCTTTCGAAGTTTTGGAAATCGTACACTAAATCATCATAGATTTTAATTTCTAAAGAAGGAAAAGCTCCCGCCAACTTTCGTTTCGTTCTTTCCGGCTGATTCATTTTTCCGTAAATCACCAAATGATTTTTCCATTGGTATAATTCCTGACCTACAATTCTAAAACCTGTTAAAGTCGATTTGATTTTTGCGATATCAAAATCAGAACCTATCAATTCGATTGCATACGGTTTTGGCATTTCCTGCAGTCCCCATTTTTCATCGATTACAACTTCTTTTTCTAAATCTTTGTAAGGCGCTCTAATTCCCGCCGCATCTTTAATTTTAGTACTTACATACGGATCATTGTGCTCCCAGATATTCCCTTTTGGACCGTTATGATTTTTTAGAATTTTCTTTTCAGCAATCCAGTTGTTTTTAATCGTAAAACCTTCACTTCCTTCATCAGTGTACAAATACAACCACAAAAACGGATCGTGCGCATACGGACTATTATAAACCTTGTCTATATAATTTTCTTCAATTCGGCTGTTTGGCTGAGCCGAAAGCGTATAAATTCCTGCCACATCATGTAAATGTTTCGCATAATGATGAATTTTATTTCCTAGAATTTTATTGTTCTGCATCACGTTTGGCGTGTGTGTCCAACCCCAGCCCATTGCCATTCCGGAATACGATACATCTGAAATTTCGTTGTGCTCAATAGTAATATTTCGAACGAAACCAGCGCTGATTCCTAAAGTTCCCCAATCTTCATTGGTTACGTTGGTGATTAAATTATCCGAAATCACTTCATCCGAACACATTTCTCTTTCATCTTTTATGATTAAAGGCAAATGCGCTTCAAAAGCTTCTTCAGAAAAAACACCCACATTAATGGCGCTTCCGCCAATATCTTTAAATAAATTTCCTTTAACGGTATTATGATTCGTTCCTTTATTTAAATCTAAACCTGTCGAAGCCAAATGCTCAAAACGACACAATTCAAACTGAATATTATTGGCATAATTTACTTCAACTGCCGAACGAGGTCTTCCCACCCAAGCCTGATTTTCTAAACTCGCCTGATTGGGCGTTCCTGGAACTTTAAGTTTATAAGCATCCAATAAATACATACCAGATTGCAATGGCACATGACCTTGTTCTGAAGGACGAAGCCAATTGCTGTATTGAAATGAAATTCCTTTAAACTGAAAATGATGTACAGGAGAATCAATCGTTCCTTTTACTTCAACTAAATTTTCTAAAACTGGAACGGTAACTTTAACCGAATTAATATCTTCACCCTGACGTGGAATATAATAGACTTTAGCATTCTTTTTATCCAAAAACCATTCTCCCGGTTCATTCAATAATGAAAGAGCGTTGTTTAAGTGAAAAGCAGAATTTCCGTTATTTTTCGAAATCCATGGCGCAGGCCAAGGATGCTCACTTTGAATTCGGCTTTCAGGCTCTTCAAACGAAAGTCTGGCGCTGTCTTTCTGCACTTCAATATTTTTAATTCGAAGGTTCGCAATCGACCACCACTGTACAATAAACATTTCCATTCCCGGTTCGAACTTAACCGATTTATCTTTAAACGGAATCCAGCAAGTCTGCGATTTATGATCCCAAGACAAAATTCTGTCCATTGTATTTCCTGCCGTATTTTTGGCTCTAACGGCTTTTTTTCCGTTTACCCACAATTGTCTGTAATTGATTAATGAACCCGCTTTTTGAGGCGCATCGGCTACCCAAAACGTTCCTTTTTTACCATTTAAAACACTAACCTTTTTCCAGTTTTTTATTTCAATTCCACCGCTTATAATAGGTTTAGCATTTACATCGGCTTCAATTGTTGTTGGACTTTCCGCCGTTCCAGAATCTTCTGGTCGTACAAACAAAGGTTCATTTAAATAATACGTTCCGTTCATCACTATAATACGAATACCATCTTTAATTGATGGATCTTTTAATCGGCGTAGTTCTCTGGCTTTTCGCATTGCCATATGAACAGTTGCCAGCGGATTTGATTTTGTTCCTAGGTTGGAATCATTTCCAGATGGTGAAACCCAAATTTCTGCAGCGTTTGCCGAAAAAATTGTAAATACCGTTAAAAAAACGATTAGTAATTTGTTGAAAGGAATTAAACGCATTATTTATAGTATTGATTTTTTTATTGGGATAAAATTACGAGGCATTAATTTTAAGTATTATTATTTTTACAAATAAATGTATTTTTAACACTTTTACCAAATAATTAGGACAATTTAAAAGAATATAAAATGACAGGTATCCTGTACCCTCCTGTAATTTGGACAAACATCAGATTCTTGCTCTACCTTTTAAGCTAAAAATTCAAATAGAAATCCTAATCCATTTCCCATAAAAAAATCAAATTCATAAAAAATCTGTTATAATTAAATCAAAATTGTCGTTTCATAATATTTTTTTAATAGATTTGTGTAATCGATTACATTATTAAATTATAGTTTAGAACGGATTTTTTTATTCATCAAATAAAAAAATAGCAGATAAAAAATCTACCCGACATCAAAAGTAAATTTTAACCATAATACAATTCTAATGAAAACTAACCTGACTAATCTTTTCTGTACAGCTTTGACCATTCTGGCAGCAAGTTTTTCTGTACCAGCTTTGGCACAAAAAGCATCTGACACTTACAAAGACATTGAATTTAAAATGACCAAAATAAAAGAGCCGGTTATTCCTAAAAACAGTGTAAACATAAAAGATTTTGGTGCCGTAAACGGCGGTTATGTTTTAAACACTAAGGCTTTCGCCGATGCTATAGATGCGGTTTCGAAAAAAGGCGGCGGAAAAGTTATTATTCCTCCTGGAATCTGGCTGACAGGTCCAATTATCCTAAAAAGCAACATTGAATTACACGCAGAAAGAGGAGCTTTAATAAAATTTTCTACAGACAAATCTTTATATCCTATTATCGAAACAAATTTTGAAGGATTAAACACTTGGCGATGCATCTCTCCTATTTATGGCAAAAATCTTGAAAACATCGCTTTTACAGGAAATGGTGTTTGGGATGGTTCTGGAGAAGTTTGGAGACAGATTAAAAAGAGCAAATTAACAGAGAGCCAATGGAAAGAAGCTATTTCTAAAGGCGGTGTTTTAAATGCTCAAAAAACGAGTTGGTATCCATCAGAAATCTTTATGAATGCTTCTAAAGGCGCAGATCAAAACGTGCGTCCTGATTTAAAAACTAAAGAAGATTTTGAAAAAATTCATGACTTTTTACGACCTGTATTGGTGAGTATTCAAAACAGTAAAAGAGTTTTATTTGATGGTCCTGTTTTTCAAAATTCACCAGCTTGGAATATCCACCCTTTTATGGTTGAAGATTTAATTGTGAGAAATGTAACGGTTCGTAACCCTTGGTATTCTCAAAATGGAGACGGTCTTGATATAGAATGCTGTAAAAATGTTTTAGTCGAAAATTCTAGTTTTGATGTTGGTGATGATGCCATTTGTATTAAATCAGGAAAAGATAAAGATGGTCGTGAAAGAGGTATTCCCAGCGAAAATATCATCGTAAGAAACAATATTGTATATCACGGACACGGTGGTGTAACGGTTGGAAGCGAGATGTCTGGCGGTGTAAAAAACCTGCACGTTTCAAATTGTACTTTTATGGGAACTGATGTTGGTTTACGTTTTAAAAGTGCACGCGGAAGAGGCGGTGTCGTAGAAAACGTATTTATTTCGGATGTTTATATGACTGATATTCCGTCGCAGGCTATTTCTTTCAATTTGTATTATGGAGGAAAATCGATAGCTGAAACTTTAGAAGAAGGCGGAGATAAAATCATTAATAAAGCAATGCCTGTAACGGTTGAAACGCCTCAGTTTAAAAATATTTCGATTAAAAATATTACGATCAAAGGTGCTCAGCAAGCGGTATTTTTACAAGGTCTTCCTGAAATGAATTTAGAGAATATCGAAATTTCAAACTTAACGGTTACGGCTGAAAAAGGATTTTCGATTATTGACGCAAACGGAATTAAAATCACCAATGCGAAATTAGATATCGAAAACAGTAATGTATTTGAAGTTTACAATGTAAAAAATATGTCTTTAAAAAATGTCGAATTCAATTCCACATCGGCTAAAGCCGTAAATATAAACGGTGAAGGAAACGCAAATATTGAATTGGTTTCTTCTAAAAATTTAGATTTTTCAAAAACAACGACACTTGGAAATGATGTTCCAAAAGGAGCTGTAAAATTTTAATCACAATTTCAAAATGAAATTTACCAATAGTTCAAAAGCAGTTGTTATAAGCCTTTGTGTTTTCTCGTTTCTACATTCGAATGCGCAAACTAACAAAGAGGAAAAATCAGCAATCAGCACCAAAGTTTTTTCTGATGGAACCAATCATTGGTACCATATTAAAGACAAAACTAATATCGTAAATCCAATTCCGAATCAGCCTCAATATGCTGAAACGGATTATGCCAAAATTGCTGATAATATTTTGCTTTTTCAGCGCAATAATGGCGGATGGCCGAAGAATTACGATATGAAAGCGATTCTGACTCCAAAGCAGATTGATACGGTTATTGCGACCAAACCAATGCTGCATACTACTTTTGACAATGAAACGACTTACACACACGTCAATTATCTGGCTCAGGTTTATACTTTGACCAAAGAAACAAAATACAAAGACGGTGCGTTAAAAGGAATTGATTTTATTTTAGAAGCGCAATACGGCAACGGAGGCTGGCCACAATATTTCCCTTTAGAAAAAGGTTACAGCCGACATATTACATTTAATGACGGCGCTTATATGGGCATTATGAATCTTTTGAAAAAGATCGTAAACAATGATCCTGATTTTGCATTTATTGATGCTAAAACCAGAAAAAAAGTTACCGCTTCATACGAAAAAGGAATTGACTGCATTTTAAAAATGCAGATTAAAGAGGATGGAAAACTAACGGCTTGGTGTCAGCAGCATGATGAAATTACGCTTTTACCCGCGTGGGCGCGAAAGTTCGAACCGCCAAGTATCTGTAATGCCGAAAGTGTTGATGTCGTATTGTTTTTAATGGCAATCGATAATCCGAATGAGAAAATTATAAACTCAGTGCAAAGTGCTGTAAAATGGTTTCAGGGTTCTAAAATATACAATACCAGAGTTGAAAGTTTTCAGGCTCCGGAAATGGACTCCAAATACAAAAAAATTACCAATGATGTGCGTGTTGTAACTGATTCTACTGCACCGCCAATTTGGACGAGATATTATGAATTAGGAACTCACAAACCTTTATTCTGTGATAGAGACAGTCAGTTTTTGTATTCTCTGGCAGAAGTAAGCCGAGAACGCAGAAGCGGTTACGCATGGTATACAGATAAACCAGAAAAGGCATTAAAGAAATATGCCTCTTGGCAGAAGAAATGGGCTGTTGGAAATGATGTTTTGAAGAATTAGGAATCGTTTATCATTTCGACCGAATGGAGAAATCGCAAAAGGAACTCTACAAAGAGAATCGCCAATCTTTGTCGACAAACTAGTGTGATTTCTCCCTTTGGTCGAAATGACATACTACGAGATTAATCTAATTTCTCGTTTAAATCTATAGCCCGTGGTTTAAACTACGGGCTATCTTTTTACAAATCTGCGAGCAAAAATCTGCAAATTTTGTAGAAAAATATATTCAGTCACAGATTAAGGGATTAAAATGATAAAAAAAATCTATGAAAATCCTTTAATCTGTGGCTGAAAAATTACTCTTTTAAATTATAAAACGAAACTGCATTTTCATACCAAATCTTATTTTGATCTTCGATAGAAAACTTCGAAATATAATCTTCTAAAGTTTTTACAACCTCATTATAATCAGAAGCAATATTAAGAACCGGCCAATCTGAGCCGTACATTATTTTATCTGTTGAGAAATTTTCAAAAATCACATCCAAATACGGCTTTAAATCCTCTGGTGTCCAGTTTTCCCAATCGGCTTCTGTGACCATTCCTGAGATTTTACACCATACATTGTCGTATTTAGCAATTTCTTCTATTCCTTTTTTCCATGAATCAATACTTCCCGATTTAATATCTGGTTTAGCAATATGATCAATTACAAACTTTTGGTTAGGAAAATCTTTTACTAAACTTATCGCAGCTGGCAATTGACGATGAAAAATCAGAATATCATACGTAAAATCAAACTTTTTTAAAGCTGAAATTCCGTTGCGAAAATCTGCTCTAAACATAAAATCATCAGCTTCGCCTTGTACAACATGTCGGAATCCTTTAATTGTTTTATTTGAAGAAAAATGATGTAAACGCTCTGATATATTTTCATCTCGAAGATCAACCCAGCCCACGATTCCTTTTATAAAATCATTTTTTGAAGCCAGATCAACAAGAAAATTAGTTTCACTTTCAGACTGGTTTGCCTGAACTGCTACACAACCCGAAAACTTATTTTCTGTGAGCAATGGCAATAAATCTTCTGGCAGGAAATCTCTTTGAATTTCTGACATACTTTCGTCAATCCAACTGTCTCTAACAGGATCAAATTTCCAAAAATGCTGATGGGAATCAATTCGGTTATTCATTTTGAATTAGTTTACATCGTTGATTAAAGCACGATCTAAATGCACATAACCTCCATCTACAAAAACAAATTGTCCTGTTGTATGCGAAGAACGATCAGAAATAATGAAAAGCGCTGAATCTGCAATTTCTTCTGTTTTAGTCATTCTGCCTTCAAACGGAATGCTTTTATTGATTTTCTTTAAAACAGTTTCTCCGTCTTCCAACGTTTTAATCCAATCTTCGTATGCAGGAGTATAACTTTCAGCAATAATAATAGCATTCGAACGGATTCCAAATTGAATTAAATCTACTGCCCATTCTCTTGTAAGTCCTAAAACGCCGCCTTTTGCAGCAGCATAACCTGAAGTTCCGCCTTGTCCCGTTAAAGCTACTTTTGAACCAATATTCAGGATATTTCCTTTTGATTCTTTTAAGTATGGAAGCGCATATTTAACCAGTAAAAAATAACTTACTACATTTAGTTTCAAAGAATTCATAAATTCCTCGTAAGAAGCGTCTAAACCTGCACCATCATTTACACCAACATTATTGATAACCGCATCGATTCTTCCGTATTTTGCTACGATTGTTTTCACAGCATTTTCGATTTCCACAGGATCAGTTACGTCAGTCTGCACAAATAAAGAATCAATTCCCTTGTTCTGCAGCTTTTCAGCATAAGCGAAACCTCTTGCATTTCGGTCTACCAAAACTGGAATCGCTCCTTCATCTGCAATTCGGTTAATGATTGTTTTTCCAATACTGCCTTCCTTTCCAGCAGAACCAGAGACAACAATTATCTTATTTTTTAAATTTAAATCCATTTCTTTTTTGTGTTAAATGTGATTTGTAAAATGTAAAATGTTTTTTCTTTTGTAAAATATTAAGATGTGAAAAATGAAATACAAAATGAAGTAAGTTTTATTTTTTTACAACGAAAGTCACATCTCACATTTCACATTTCACTAATTATTCTATCTCAATTAACGCCTTAATCACATTATTTTTGGGGTCAATCAAGTTTCCGAAATCAGTAATCATTTCAGCAAAATTTGTTCTGTGCGTAATATATTTTTTAGGATCTATTTTTCCTTCTTTCAAGCATTTCATTACATATTCAAAATCTTCAATAGTGGCATTTCTGCTGCTCATTAAAGTAGATTCTCTCTTATGAAAATCAGGATGACTAAAGCTTAATTCTCCTTTTTGAAGTCCCACTAAAACAAATCTTCCGCCGTGCGAGATATAATTGAAAGCACTGTTCATTACTTTCTGATTTCCAGTTGCGTCAATCACAACATTCACCATATCTCCGTTTGTCAATTCAGATAGTTTTGCGGCTACATCATCATTTAACGGATTAATGGTTTCATCCGCATTCAATTCAGTTTTACAGAAATTTAATCGGTAATCATTGATATCCATCACGATAACTTTGGCTCCAGCAATTTTAGCAAACTGAATTAATCCAATTCCGATTGGTCCTGCTCCCATTACTAAAACCGTATCCGTTGACTTTACAGCCGCTCTTCGTACTCCGTGCGCCGCAATTGCCAATGGTTCAACCAAAGCCAATTCATCATAATCTAATCCCTGACCGTGAAGTAAATACTGTTCCGGAATCTTTACATATTCAGCCATTCCGCCGTCAATATGAACTCCAAAAACCTTAATATTTACACAGCAGTTTGTTAATCCATTTCGGCACGCAACACATTTTCCACAATTGAAATACGGAATAAAAGTTACTTTATCTCCTGGTTTAAAACCCGCAGCATTTCCTTTTACATATTCTGCTGCCAATTCGTGACCCAAAATTCTAGGATATTCAAAATACGGCTGAGTTCCTCCAAAAGCATGAATATCAGTTCCGCAGATTCCAATTCTTTTTATTTTTAAGAGAACTTCACCTTCTTTTGGTTCTGGAATACTGGTTTCCTTTAATAGAAATTCCTGCGGTTTTTCGCAAACAATATATTTCATTTTTTTGTTTTGTTTAAATTTCTAATCATACGCGGATTTTGCAGATTCGCTTTCGCGAAGACACGGATTCAAACGGATTTTATATTTAAATTTTTAGAAAGATTAATAAAAAATCCGTTTGAATCCGCGTTTTTACGAAGTAAATCCGTTTTATCCGCGTCACCATTCGTTAGTATAATAAAAGATCGTTTATATTACTTTTTATAAGCAACTGCGGTTTGTTTACTTGTACCTAATCCTTCAATTCCAAGTTCTACAACATCGCCCGCTTTTAAGTAAATTGGATCTGGTTTAATACCCAAACCAACTCCAGGAGGCGTTCCTGTACTAATGATATCGCCTGGAAGCAAAGTCATAAACTGACTTAAATAATGAACTAAATAAGGAATTTTGAAAACCAAATTTAACGTGTTGCTGTCTTGGTACTTTTTACCGTTTACACTTAACCACATCGATAAATTATCAACATCTTTTACTTCATCTTTTGTAGCCAAAAATGGTCCAAGAGGCGCAAATGTATCACAGCCTTTTCCTTTTGCCCATTGTCCGCCGCGCTCAATTTGAAATTCTCTTTCGCTGTAATCATTCAATAAAGCATAACCAGCAACGTAATCTAAAGCTTCGGCTTCTTCAACATAACTTGCTTTTTTACCAACAACAAATGCTAACTCCACTTCCCAATCCGTTTTTACACTGTTTTTCGGAATAATTACATCATCATCTGGACCGCATAAAGAAGTCGTTGATTTAAAAAAGATAATCGGCTCTGTTGGAATTGGTGCGTTTGTTTCTTTACAGTGATCTACATAATTTAATCCAATGCAGATTATTTTTGAAGGTCTAGCAACTGGAGATCCTAAACGAACACTCGCATCAACTTCTGGTAAAGAAGGATTGCTGTCTAAGGCTTTTTGTAATTTTTCTAAACCATTTTCTTCAAAAAAGCTTTCGTTAAAATCTGAAACGATAGAAGAAACATCATATCTTTTTTCATTAATTAAAACTCCTGGTTTTTCTTTTCCGATTTCTCCAAAACGTATTAATTTCATTTTTTTTTCTATTTTTTGATTAATTTTTTCTTTTAGGTTCTAAGGTACTGAGGTACTAAGGTTCTGAAATTTCTTTTAGAGATACTAAACTGCTAAGATTCTAAGGTTCTGATTTTTTTCCTCAGCGCCTTAGTACCTCAGAACCTTAGTACCATTTCTAGTTATTTAATTTAATAAATCCACCGTCGATTGGGTAATCGCATCCTGTAATAAATCCAGCTTCTTCGCTGCATAAGTACAAAGCCAGAGCGGCAATTTCGTCTGGTTTTCCCATACGCCCGATTGGCTGTGATTTAGAAAGTTTATCAAACATTTCTTCTTCTTTTCCAGCATAATTTTTAGAGATAAATCCATCGACAAAAGGTGTGTGGACTCTTGCTGGTGAAATAGAATTACATCTGATATTTTCACTTAAATAATCTCTTGCTACAGATAAAGTCATTGCCATTACAGCTCCTTTTGCTGTTGAATAAGCAAATCTATCCGAAATTCCAACCCACGCCGCAATTGAAGCCATGTTTAAAATCACACCGCCATTTGAAAGTCGGAATTGTGGAATTGCAGCAAACAAACAGTTGTAAACTCCTTTTACATTTACATCCATTACGCGATCAAAATCAGCTTCAGAAGTAGTGTCTACTTTCCCTACATTTGCGATTCCGGCATTATTGATTAAAATATTGATATTTCCTATTTTTTCGAAAGTCGCTTTAACATCATCCTGACTGGAAACATTACAAGCATACGAAAACACACTTCCTCCTGCATTTTTAATTTCGTCAACAGCATCCTGTGCACTTTCGATAGATAAATCAATAATATGAACTTCTGCACCTTGCTTGGCAAACAAAGCAGCAATTGCTCTTCCAATTCCGCTTCCTCCTCCTGTTATGACTGCTTTTTTATTTTGTAATGAAAACATCTCTTTAATTATTTAGTATTATAAAAACCGTATTTTTTTGATTAAAACATTCACATAAAATAATAAATGTAAAAAA
>NZ_MUHD01000030.1:0-76227 GCF_002217395.1 Flavobacterium plurextorum
GAAATCTGGAGTTTTTTTTTTATATAATTAATGCGAAAACACGTAAACCAAAAAAAAATTAGACTTAAAATATTTCCTAGAACCTTTTTTCTTTTTATTTGCTATATTTTCAATAATTTATTTAATTTTTAAAAGAAATCAATAATCGAGTAAAATCATTATATTTTGTATTCTGAAAACTAAATAAATTTATTGAATAACACTAACAAATAGATAAAACAACACCAATAAAACACTATTAACCTAATGAAAACACTTTGTTTAATTCTTATATTTTTGGGATTATCAATAATTGGAATAGAAGCAATAAATGATTTCTCAAAAACTAAAATCTTTTATGCATCGTTGAATCCCGAGAAAAATTACTCTAAAGACATACTGGTAGTAAATGAAAAAATACCTCCGTCAAATAGCGGGAGCAACAAAACTTCGTGGGTGTTTTATGGTTATTGCAAATCTGATAAACTAAAAAGCGGAATCACAATACCAATAAATATTATTGAAAGTGGAAGTTTAAACACAAGCCAGATTCCGATTTGGAGAATTAATACGGTAAAAGATAAAATCCTTTATAGAAGACAGAATAATGTAATCAATAGTCCTTTTTCATATGAAATGCGTCAATATTGGGCTACTCCATTATTTATGATTGCAATACTGCCGGCACTATTTTGTTATTTAAACATAAGGCGAAAAGAAGAAAAACATAAACCCGTTACTTAGATCTATTTTAACATATTATACCGTCATCTCAAAATATCAAAAAAGAAACCCATAATCAAAAAAACTATTATATTTGTTTTTCTCAAAAGTGAAATAATTTAAAAACGAAACAATCATGCAAACATCAAAATATACAAGATATGCCGTAATCATTCTGGTAATCTTATTTGTGGTTCTAAGCGTAATAAGCTAAAAAACAAAAAGCCTTCTGAAAATTCAGAAGGCTTTTTTACTATTCCAAAACCTGAGTGCTACTAAAAATATAAAAAACTAACTAACTATTTTAAAAATAACGTAATGCCTTATTTTGAAGTAATTTTCTTGGCTGGTGAATTTGTAATTTTCAGCAGATAAGTTCCCTCCGGAAGATCATTAACATTCAGTGAACTGGTACTTCCTAACACTTTCTGTCCTTGCGAAAACACTTCAATATTTTTTGTTCCTGCATTTACATCACTATTCGTTATTATAGAACCTGATGCTGCAGGTTTTGTATTTACTTTAGGTTTAAGAACTGCCGGTTTTGTCAACGTTGCTGCTATAACCACAGCAACTGCTTTAGAGCTATTATAAAGAGCCGCAACCTGTTGATCTGTCAAAGCAGTATCATAGATCTTTAAATCGTCGATATCAGCGTTAATTCCAACCGTTGTATTCACTTCTCCTAATCTAAAAATATTTCCTTTGGTTGAGCGTGTTATACCGCTTAACGATTTCAATAATTCTCCGTTTCTATATATTTTAGAAGCTGTGCCATCATACGTTATTGTATATTGATACCATATATCCTTGCTTAAAGTGGTTGAAACAATAACATCATTTGAAGCACCCCAGCCTGCTAAACTTAAATCTGAATTTGATGATGAGGTACCTTGCTGTAATAATCCGCAATACTGCGCATTGTAAGCTGTACCGTAGCCCCAAATATAATTCGCCGAAGCTATATCATTAAACTTAACCCAAATACTTACTGTTCTTGCATTATTTGCCATTGGCAGATTATCAATAACAGCTTCCATAGCCTTGCCATTTAATCTTTGTGCACTTGCAGCAACTCCCGCTCTATCAGCAACAAAATTATTTGTTCCGATAAAAGAAGTTGTATTTGCTGTATTATTTAAAGTTCCATTGAAATTAAACTCCTGAATTGGGTTTTGAGCAGTCGCATTCAAATAACTTACAAACAAAAATGAGAGTAGTAATTTTTTCATGATATGTAGATTTAGGGATTAAAAAAAACATTGTGTCATTTTAACACTGCTAAACTAGATTATTATGTTTTTGAGCTGAAATTTATCCGACAACTAACCTAAATAATCGTTCAAATAACCAAAATTGATGATTTTTAACCAACAATTGGAATTATTTATACTACATGTTATTATATTAAATTTTTAAACATCTCACAATTAAACTAAAAATTTCTTACGTATAAATACGGTATTCTTATTTGAAACCAAAATATCAGCAATATAAAAAACCTGAATTTAAGCTCAATCCTAAGATTACAGTAAAACAGTTCCATAAAAAAACTCCATTCGCAAATACGAATGGAGTTCTAATATCTAAAAAAGCAGCTATCTACTTTACAAATTCAATTTTTTGAGCTTCTTCTTCATTAACACTATCAAAGAAACCTTGTTCGTTCATCCAGTCATCACTGAACACTTTACTCATATAGCGTGAACCATGATCTGGAAAAATTGCTATAATATTGCTGTCTTTTGTAAACTCACCTTCTTCTGCATATTGTTTAATAGCCTGCATTACCGCTCCCGAAGTATAACCAACAAACAAACCTTCTTTTCGAGTGATCTCTCTAGCTGAGTGTGCACTCTCCTCATCGGTCACTTTCATGAATTTATCGATGATATCAAAATCTGTTGCTGATGGAATTAAATTTTTCCCTAAACCTTCAATACGGTATGGATAAATTTCTTTGTTATCAAACTCTTTTGTTTCGTGATATTTTTTCAATACTGATCCAAAAGCATCAACACCTAAAATTCTAATATTCGGATTTTGCTCTTTTAAGAATTTTGCTGTTCCAGAAATTGTTCCTCCAGTTCCGCTGCAAGCAATAAGATGTGTAATTTTTCCTTTTGTTTGTTCCCAAATTTCAGGACCTGTAGTGTTGTAGTGAGCATCAATATTTAATTGATTAAAATATTGATTGATATAAACTGAACCTTTAGTTTCCTCGTGAAGTCGTTTAGCTACGTTGTAATATGATCTTTCATCGTCTGCAGAAACGTGAGCAGGGCAAACATATACTTTAGCTCCTAAACTCCTCAACATGTCAATCTTATCTTTGGATGATTTTGAACTTACAGCCAAAATACAATTGTAACCTTTTATAATGCTTACCATTGCCAAACTAAAACCTGTGTTACCTGATGTAGTTTCGATAATAGTATCACCTGGTGATAAAATTCCCTTTTTCTCGGCTTCTTCGATAATATATAACGCTATTCTATCTTTTGAGGAATGACCTGGATTAAAAGCTTCTACCTTTGCGTAGAAATTTCCTTCTAACTCTTCGGTGATTTTATTTAGCTTAATAAGAGGGGTATTACCTATTAACTCTAAAACATTATTATAAGCGTTTATTTCTTCTTTCATAAAAAAATAGTTAATCGAGGTGGTATTTTAAAATAACCTCGATAGGTTGCAAATTTAACAAAAAATTTTTAATTAGCTTTTAATTTTTTCTAAATCTAATAAAAAACTAAATTCCTTTGCTAAGTCTCTCAAAGCCTCAAAACGCCCTGAAGCCCCGCCATGACCAGCATCCATATTGGTATCTAAAAACAAAAAATTATTATTTGTTTTTAAATCTCTCAATTTAGCCACCCATTTGGCTGGTTCCCAATATTGTACCTGAGAATCGTGCAATCCCGTTGATACATACATATTAGGATAGTTTTGCGCTTTTACATTATCATACGGTGAGTACGACAACATATAATCGTAATACTTTTTATTATTTGGGTTTCCCCATTCGTCATATTCTCCGGTTGTAAGCGGAATACTGTCATCCAGCATCGTTGTAATGACATCTACAAAAGGTACCTGAGCAATAACTCCGTTGTATAATTCTGGAGCTTCATTAACAACAACTCCCATTAAAAGTCCTCCTGCAGATCCTCCTTCAGCATATAAATGTTCAGGAGATGTATAGTTTTCGTTAATTACAAATTTAGAGCAATCGATGAAATCTGTAAAGGTATTTTTCTTTTTTAACAGTTTTCCATCTTCATACCATTGTCTTCCTAAGTCTTCTCCACCTCTAATATGCGCGATCGCATAAACAAAACCGCGGTCTAACAAAGAAAGTCTTGTAGACGAAAAATAAGTATCCATTGTAATTCCGTAAGAGCCATACGAGTACAATAACAACGGATTTTTTCCATTTTTCTCTAATCCCTTTCTATAAATCATCGAAATTGGCACTTTTACACCATCTCTTGCAGTTGCCCAAACACGTTCTTCGATATAATTTTCTTTATCAAATTTACCTCCTAAAACCTGCTGCTCTTTTAAGATCTCTTTGGTTTTGGTTTTCATATTAAAATCAATTACAGACGATGGTGTTGCAAGCGATTGATAGCTGTATCGCAAAACATCTGTATCAAAATCAATATTAGTTGTGGTATAAGCATTGTAAGTTTCGCTTCCAAATGGCAGATAATAATCCTGATCATCACCCCAAGGCATAATTCGGATATGATTCAAACCATTTGAGCGTTCTTCTACAACTAAAAAGTTTTTAAAAATCTCAATATCTTCTAATAAAACATCTTCGCGATGCGGAATAAGATCTACCCAGTTTTTCTTTCCTGTTTTATTTTCAGGCGTTTTCATTAATTTAAAATTAGTCGCCTTATCTTTATTCGTCAAGATATAAAAGGAATCTTCGTAGTGCGAAATACTATATTCTAATCCACGAACACGAGGCTGAAAAACTTCAAATTCACCATCAGGATTATCTGATTTCAAAATTCTATATTCAGTCGTCAAAGTACTTCCAGAACTTATTACAATGTACTTTCTTGATTTTTCTTTACTTACCGAAACATTAAAAGTATCATCAACTTCATCATAAACCAAAACATCATTTTTAGAATCTGTATTTAATTTATGTCTAAAAATTTTATCTGCTCTTAAAGTAACTTCATCTTGTCTGGTATAAAAAATCGTCTTATTATCATTTGCCCAAACAGATCCTCCAGTAGCATTTTCGATTTTATCTGATAATATTTCTCCTGTTTCAAGGTTTTTGATTTGAATCGTGTAAATCCTTCTTCCAACAATGTCAACTCCAAAAGTGACAAATTTATTATCTGGACTTATACTTAAACCTCCCAATTTAAAATAAGCATGCCCTTTTGCTAATTCATTACAGTTGAATAAAATTTCTTCATCTGCTGATAGACTGCCTTTTTTTCTGGCGAATATTGGATAATCCTGACCTGTTTCAAATCTTGTAATATAAAAATATCCGTTGTAAAAATAAGGAACCGATGAATCATCTTCTTTAATTCTCCCCTTCATTTCTTCATACAATGACTCTTGCAAGTCTTTTGTATGAGCGGTCATTTTTTGATAAAATTCATTCTCTTTATTCAAGTAATCAATAACTTCTGGGTTCTCGCGATCGTTAAGCCAAAAATAATTATCTATCCTAGATTCTTTATGTTTCTTTAATGTTTTTGGAATTTCTTTAGCCTTTGGAGCCAATATATCGTTTTGCATTATTTAATTAAGCATTAGTTTTTAAATACGGAAAGGCAAAAATACTACAAACAGAACAGAACGGGAATTAATTTTTTCATAAAATATTCTATTGTAATCATAAAGCAATATACTAATTTTGTATGAAATAATTTAAAAATCAACAAAAAATGGATTTAATGGGAATGATGGGAAAACTTAAAGAAACCCAACAAAAAATTGAAGATACAAAGAAACGCCTAGATACTGTTTTAATTGACGAACAAAGCGCTGATGGATTATTAAAAGTAACATTAACTGCCAATAGAAAAATAAAAACAATCTCTATAGACGATTCTTTATTAGAAGACAAAGAACAGCTTGAAGACTATTTAATTGTAACTTTAAACAAAGCAATTGAAAAAGCAACAAGCGTTAACGAAAGAGAATTGGATGCTGTTGCAAAAATGGATATGCCAATGATTCCAGGAATGGATAATCTTTTTAAATAGTTTTTTTTTAAAGGTTCAAAGCTGCAAAGGCCCAAAGATTCAGAGGTTTTCTTTACTTCATGCACAAAACTTCAATTCTTTAAACAAAAAAAAAAAGACGCATTGCGTCTTTTTTTTTGTCTAACCTTTATTCTCTAAGCCTTTGCTGCTTTGAATCTTTGCAACTTTGAACCTTTTTGAAAAAAACTAAATTTTCGAAAGCATTTCCACTACATAACTATGCATAACCTCTTTATAATCTAAATGCGTTACAATTCGTAATTTATTGTGTCCTAGAGAGCTTATTATAATATTTTTTTGTTTTAATTTTTCAATCAAAAGCTGATCGCTGTATCCTTCTGCTAAAGAAAAAATCAAAATATTAGTTTCTACAGGCTCCACTGAGGCAACCCATGATTTTGTACTTAAAATAGCCCCAATTTCTTTAGCTCTTCTATGATCTTCTGCCAAGCGTTCAATATTATTTGCCAAAGCATACAATCCCGCTGCTGCCAAATAACCAACTTGACGCATCCCTCCACCTAATATCTTTCTGATTCTCAACGCTCTATGAATATCAGCTTTGCTTCCAAGCAAAACAGAACCAATTGGCGCTCCTAATCCTTTTGACAAACAAACTGATATAGTATCGAAAATCGCCCCAAATTCTTTTGGATTTTGTCTTTTTGCTACTAATGCATTCCAAATCCTAGCTCCATCTAAATGGAATTTTAAATTATTTGCATCACAGACTTTTTTTATTTCTCTTAGATCTTCTAATTCGTAACAAGCACCACCGCCTTTATTTGTCGTATTTTCTACGCAAACTAAACTTGTTAAAGGACTGTGATAAAATTCAGGATCATTGATCGCCGCAGCAACCTGTCTCGCATTTATCATTCCGCGATGACCATCTAATAAACAGCAGGAAACTCCGCTGTTAAAAGAAACTCCTCCTCCTTCATAATGATAAACATGCGCATATTTATCAGCAATTAACTGCTCACCCGGCTGCGTATGTAGTTTTATTGCTGTTTGGTTTGCCATAGTTCCTGACGGAAAAAAAAGTCCAGCTTCCATACCAAAAAACTCAGCCACTCTTGTTTCTAATTCGATAACCGTAGGATCCTGTTTGTATACATCATCGCCAACATGAGCGTTAAACATATACTGAAGCATCTCGTGTGTAGGTTTAGTTATGGTATCGCTAATTAAATTTATTTCCATATAAAACTATATCTTTTTTTTGGACAGCAAAATTACGTATTACTGTTAGTTTTTGATCGCAAGTTTTAATAAATTTTAACTTGCCTAATAACTATAGAACCAAATTAACGTAATATTTATAAAAAACATATAATTCAGACCTTAATAATTCAAAAAATAATCTGTTATTTTTAAAAGCTTTTGCTTCGTCCACAACACATCATTATAAAGTCTAAACAAGTCATTCTCAGACAAACGCTATTTACCTGTATTATCCTTGATGATTTAATGCAAATTCTAAAAACTATATCTTATTTTTGTACAAGGAAATTACGTTGTGAATTTTTAAAACAGTACAAACGTAATAACTGCAAAAAACAAACAAAAAACACTTATTAATTTATGACAACAGCCGAACAAGTAAAAGGTATTGTGGAGCGCCTTGGTGCGTTGAGGAGGTATCTTTGACGTCGATGCCAAGCTAATCGAAATTGCAAACGAAGAAGAAAAGACTTTTGCTCCAGATTTCTGGAACAATCCTAAGGAAGCAGAAAATATTGTAAAGAATCTTCGAAACAAAAAAAAATGGATTGAAGATTATGACAAAGCTGTTTCACTTACAGAGGAATTACAGCTGGCGTATGATTTCTATAAAGAAGGCGAGCTTTCTGCAGAGGAACTTGACGAACAATACAACATTACACAATCGCATATAGAAAACATCGAATTCAAAAACATGCTTTCTGATGAAGGCGACAGCTTAAGCGCTGTTCTTCAAATCACCGCTGGAGCCGGTGGAACCGAAAGCTGTGATTGGGCAGGAATGTTAATGCGTATGTATATGATGTGGGGAGAAAGTTATGGCTATAAAATAAAAGAGCTTAACTTTCAAGCTGGTGATGTTGCAGGAATCAAAACGGTTACTTTAGAGTTTGAAGGAGATTATTCATTTGGGTATTTAAAAGGAGAAAATGGTGTACATCGTTTGGTAAGAATTTCTCCTTTTGACAGCAATGCAAAACGTCACACCTCATTTGCTTCTGTATATGTTTATCCGTTGGTTGATGACAGTATCGAAATTGATATTAATCCTGCTGATATTGAGATTACAACTTCTCGTTCGAGTGGTGCCGGAGGACAAAATGTGAATAAAGTTGAAACAAAAGTTCAATTGGTACACAAACCAACCGGAATCCAAATTCAGTGTTCTGAAACAAGATCTCAACAAGATAACAGACAGCGCGCTATGCAAATGCTTCGTTCTCAGTTATACGAAATTGAATTAAAAAAACAACAAGCACAACGTGCCGATATTGAAGCTGGAAAAATGAAAATCGAATGGGGCTCACAAATTCGTAATTACGTAATGCAGCCTTATAAATTAGTAAAAGATGTTCGTACCGGTTACGAAACCAGCGATGTTGACGGCGTTATGAACGGAAATATTGACCCTTTCTTAAAAGCATTTTTAATGATGATGGGACAAAAAGAAGAAGAATAGTCAAAAGTGGTCAGTGTTAAGTTTCAGTTTGCAGTAAACTTTAAACTAAAAAGAAAAAATCATGATAAAATGGGCAGATGTAATTCATTTTACAAATAAAGGAAATCCAGCTCCTGAAAAAAGAGTTGAAAAAACAGCAGACGAATGGAAACAGCTTTTAACTCCTGAGGAGTTTCAGGTAACTCGCTTAAAAGGAACTGAAAGATCTTTTAGTTCTGAGCTTTGCAGTTTATTCGATCCTGGAATTTATGAGTGTAAATGCTGCGGCACTTTACTTTTTGATGCTTCCGAAAAATTTGAATCAGGAACAGGCTGGCCATCATTTACACAGCCAATAAAAGAAAATGCAATTGCTTATCATGCAGACAAATCATACGGAATGATTCGTGTTGAGGTTGTCTGTAATGTATGCGACGCACATTTAGGACATATTTTTCCAGACGGACCACAACCAAGCGGCTTGCGATATTGCATCAATGCAATTTCACTCTCTAAAATTAAAGACTAACAAAAAGCGATTTCTTACTCAAAAAAGAAATCGCTTTTTTGATTTTAATGCCAAAACAATAATTAACATTAAAAATGTAAGTCACTACCTATCAATAAAATGATTCTCTTTACGATTGTATATTTTGCAATATATAATTAATCAAATATCAATAACACTAGAAAAATCAGCATGCAAAATTAGAATACATTCATTAAATTAATAGGTAAAATGTTAATTTTGTAATATTTAAACTATTATTATAAACTTTTATCAAAAAACTTGAAAATTTTATTAGGTAATTAAAATCTATTTCATTTTATTTGGCAAAAAATAAACCCTTAGTCAATTAAACTTATCAATGAAATCCTATTCTATTCAAGAAATTAATGAAGTAATAAATGGTGTAATCTACGGCACAACTTCACAAAGCATAACCGCAACCGAGCAATTAGAAAAAGCCACCACTTCTGAAATTTCGTTTATAGGAAACAAAAAATATGAAAAATATTGGTCAGCATCAAATGCTTCAATTGCAGTTGTTAACGAAGACATTTCGATTGAACCAGGAGAAAATCGTGCTTTTATAAAAGTAAAAAATGCTGATTTAGCAATGTCTCAAATTCTAAATCTTTTCGCTCCTCCTGCTCCAATATTTCATACAAACATTCACAAAACTGCGACTGTAGATGAGACTGCAATAATTGGAGAAGGTGCTAAAATTGGTGCTGGATGTTATATTGGTCCAAAGGTTGTAATAGGAGCAAATGCAACTTTATATCCAAATGTAACAATTTTAGACGAATGTACAATTGGAAAAAATACTGTTGTTTGGTCAGGATCTGTAGTTCGCGAGCGCTGCCATATTGGTAACGATTGCATTATTCATCCAAATGCTACAATTGGAGCCGACGGTTTTGGGTTTCGTCCATGTTCTGAAAAAGGTTTAGTTAAAATTCCGCAAATTGGAAATGTTATTATAGGAAACGGAGTTGAAATTGGAGCAAACTCTTGCGTCGATCGTGGGAAATTCAGCTCTACAATTTTAGGCGATGGGTGTAAGATTGATAATTTAGTTCAAATTGGGCATAATAGTAAATTAGGTAAATTTTGTATTATGGCTGGAAACAGCGGCTTAGCTGGATCAGTAACTTTAGGAAACGGAGTTATTATTGGCGGAAGCGCCTCTATAAAAGACCACACGACAATTGGTGACGGTGCTGTTATAGGTGCAGGATCTGGTGTTATAGGTGATGTTCCTGCAGGAAAAACAATGTTAGGCTATCCAGCAGTTGAAGCTCGTGATGCTTTAAAACAATGGGCAACACTAAAAAGAATGGCTTGCAATCCTAAAAAATAATACAATTTAAACAGCTATAGAAAAAGCAGAAGCCAACCGCTTCTGCTTTTTTATTTAAGAAAATAAAATCCTCTAAAATTAAAGTTCAGACAAATTTGAAATACTCTGTTTATTTCAATTGATTTTGTAAATTAGCCAACACTATTTTATAAAATCAATACTATATCATGGATTTAAACTTCAATAAAAACGAAGATCATAATAAACTACTCCTTTCTGAATTAAAACAAAAATTTGCCAAAGTAAAACTAGGCGGCGGTGAAAAACGAATTGAAAAATTACATGCCGAAGGAAAAATGACGGCTCGTGAGCGAATCGCTTATTTATTGGATGAAAATTCAAATAGTATTGAAGTTGGAGGTTTTGCAGGCGAAGGAATGTACAAAGAACATGGCGGATGTCCTTCTGGTGGTGTAGTTGTTAAAATTGGCTATGTAAAAGGCAAACAATGTATTGTTGTTGCAAATGATGCCACTGTAAAAGCAGGAGCTTGGTTTCCTATAACTGCAAAAAAAAATCTGCGAGCGCAAGAAATTGCTATCGAGAACAAACTTCCTATTATTTATTTAGTTGACAGTGCAGGTGTTTATTTACCGCTTCAAGATGAAATTTTTCCAGATAAAGAACATTTTGGCCGAATTTTTAGAAATAACGCACAAATGAGCAGCATGGGTATTACCCAAATCGCAGCTGTAATGGGCAGTTGTGTTGCAGGCGGAGCATACCTTCCAATTATGAGCGATGAGGCCTTAATTGTAGATAAAACCGGCAGTATTTTCCTTGCTGGAAGTTATTTAGTAAAAGCTGCTATTGGAGAGACAATTGACAATGAAACTTTGGGCGGAGCAACAACACATTGCGAGATTTCGGGCGTGACCGATTATAAAGCAAAAGATGACAAAGATGCTCTAGACAAGATTAAAAATATAGTCGATAAAATTGGTGATTTTGATAAAGCAGGTTATAGTCGAATCAAAGCCGAAAAACCAGCATTAGAACCTACTGATATCTACGGAATTCTGCCAAAAGCCCGAAATGAGCAGTATGATATGATGGAAATAATTAATCGTCTCGTTGATAATTCAGAATTTGAAGCTTACAAAGATGGTTATGGTCAATCCTTAATTACTGGATACGCTAGAATTGACGGCTGGGCTGTAGGGATTGTTGCTAATCAACGAAAAGTAGTTAAAACAAAAAAAGGCGAAATGCAGTTTGGCGGCGTTATCTATTCTGACAGTGCCGACAAAGCAACCCGATTTATTGCCAATTGTAATCAAAAGAAAATTCCTTTAGTATTTCTGCAAGACGTTACTGGTTTTATGGTTGGATCAAAATCTGAACATGGCGGAATTATTAAAGACGGAGCTAAAATGGTCAATGCCGTAAGTAATTCGGTTGTACCTAAGTTCACGGTAATTGTAGGGAACTCTTATGGAGCAGGAAACTACGCAATGTGCGGTAAAGCTTATGACCCGAGATTAATTTTTGCATGGCCTAGCGCTGAGCTTGCTGTTATGGGCGGGACTCAAGCCGCAAAAGTTTTAGCGCAAATTGAAGCTTCTTCACTTAAAGCTAAAGGAGAAATTATCAACGAAGAAAAAGAAACTGAACTTTTTAATAAAATAAAAGTTCGTTACGACGAACAAACTTCTCCTTATTATGCTGCATCTAGATTATGGACGGATGCTATAATTGATCCATTGGACACACGTAAATGGATTTCTATGGGAATCGAAGCGGCAAACCACGCTCCTATTCAAAAACCATTTAACTTGGGAGTAATTCAGGTTTAAATTATGTACCTCTTTTCAAACGTGTTAAAATAATATCAAAAAACTTATTTCCAGATACTTAAATTAAATATATCATTAAAAATTAGTAACTTAGTGTATAATTTTTAATCTCGTTGTATCATGGAAAATGTAAAAAGCTTAAATAAGTGGGCAAATTCGCATACTTATTTACCAGTAGATTTAGTACGCATAATATTGGGGGTTTTCTTATTTATGAAAGGGGTTTCTTTTGTAACCAATGTTCAGTATTTGCATGATTTGATTTCTCCAATTGATCGATTCGGAGGCGGAATGTTTCTTTTGCATTATATCGCACCGGCTCACATGATTGGAGGCATAATGATCTTTTTTGGACTGCTGACCCGCTGGGCGATCGCGGCTCAATTACCAATACTATTTGGAGCTGTACTTATCAATTTCATGGGGCACATGCATTCTGAAAGCTTAGCTTTAGCAATCATCGTATTGTTACTCTGCATATTTTTCTTGTTTTATGGCGGTGGAAAACACTCTGCTGACTATTATTTTAAAATGCAGCAATAATGTTTTATTATCCTCAGTTTAATCAAAATAAATTGAGGATAATTTAATAAAACGTTTTTTAAGAAGTAATTAGCACTCTAAATTTCTTTTATTGTATTTTATGAACTAATTTCGCCCGCATGAATTGGATTCGTAAAATTGTATTTTTTATATCACTCTTAATTATTGGAGTTTTTGCTGCTCAAGCAGAAGGCTCTGTGGTACAAAAAATCGAAACTCAAAAAACGAATACCAATTTCGGCAAAGAAACACCAGATTCATCTGCATTTATTCAACCGCAAGCAGGTTATCAATTGGCTGCAAACATTAAGCACACCAATTCTGGCGTAATAAAGTGGTTTGATTCTTTATTGCTTACTATTCCGCAATATAGAATTGAAAAAACAGCTTCAAACTTTGTCAATCAATTTTCTACTCAGAGCAATAAAATCTTAATAATGCTCTACCCTTTCCATTTTTTTTGGTAGTATACCTATGAAACTTTAAGGAAGATTATATTTTCTTCTCACACTCTTAAGCCGTTTTTCTTTCCGAAAAACCGTTTATAATTTCATGTATTTATCAAATTTAAAAAGAAATGGACACAAGTATTACGATAATTGGCGTTGTGATTGCGATCATAGTTGCCGTACCAATATATTTTTCAGCACGATCAAGCGCTGCAAACAAATCAAAAATTTTAAACATCAAAAAGAAGTTTAATCCAACACATCCTGAAGATTTTGATTTAACAGAATCACAAAACAACAAAACACTTACAATAGATCAAAAAAACAGAAAATTCATTTTAATGAATTTCAATCCTAATCAGCAGGAATCGATATTTGTAGACTTAAAAAGTGTATCGTCTTGCAAATTAACTTTAACTACTGAAAGCAATTCAGATACTATAGTGAAGATTGATTTTGAATTTCAAGATAAAGAAACTTCTAAAAAAATTACAATCCCATTCTATGATTTTGATGATGACCGCATCAAACAGATAAGTGTATACCAAGATCATATGTTTGCGAAAAAATGGCTTAAAATCATTCAGGATTCTATTTAATGTTAGTTATTTAATTCAGTAAAAAGAGGCTCACTATGAGTCTCTTTTTTTTGATCGATACATGACATTTGTCATTTTACATCTTAACATCAATAACTAACTTTGGGGGAAAATAAATTTGTCTTATGGAAATTTCACTAACCCAAAAATACAATGTACCAGGCCCAAGATATACAAGTTATCCAACTGTTCCATACTGGAACGAGTCTGCCTTCACTGTAGAGCAATGGAAGTCGTCTTTTCAAAAATCCTTCTCGGAGAGTAATTCACAAAACGGAATTAGTTTATACCTGCATCTGCCATTCTGCGAAAGCATGTGTACCTTTTGCGGCTGTAATAAAAGAATCACAAAAAATCATTCTGTTGAGGAGATATACATATGTGCAATCTTAAAAGAATGGAGATTATATTGTGAATTACTTCCTAAAAAACCTTCCATAAAGGAAATTCATTTAGGCGGCGGTACTCCAACTTTTTTTTCTACCGAAAATTTAGAACATTTAATTAATGGTATTTTTAAATTAGCCGATAAAGCAGATAATTATGAATTTAGCTTTGAAGGACATCCTAATAATACTACTTACGAACAATTAAAAAAACTATATGATTTAGGCTTCCGCCGAGTTAGTTTTGGTGTTCAAGATTATGCCGAAAAAGTACAAAAAGCAATACATCGTATACAACCTTTTCATAATGTAGCAAAAGTTACTTTTTGGGCAAAAGAAATTGGTTATAAATCTATCGGACATGATATTATCTTCGGCTTGCCTTTTCAAACTGTTGAAGATGTTATTGATACTGTCGAAAAAACAAATTCATTAAAACCTGACCGTTTAGCGTTTTACAGCTATGCTCATGTGCCTTGGATAAAAGGAAACGGACAACGCGGCTTTAATGAAGAAAACCTTCCTAAAGACGCTGAGAAAAGAAAACTGTACGAAACAGGAAAACAATTGCTTTCTGCCAACGGTTATCATGAAATTGGCATGGATCACTTTGCTTTGTCTTCTGACAGTTTATATCATGCCGCGCATAATAAAAAAATGCATCGAAACTTTATGGGATACAGCGCTTCTAAAACGCAGCTTATGATTGGTCTAGGTGTTTCATCTATCAGCGACAGCTGGTATAGTTTTGCTCAAAACACGAAGAGTCTTGAAGAATATTATAGAATTTTAAGAGAAAATCAACTGCCAATTGTAAAAGGGCATATTTTAGATGAGGAAGATTTAATCATTAGAAAACACATCTTAAATCTTACTTGCGATCTTGAAACTTCTTGGAGTAATGAATCACTGTACTTTAAAGAATTACCGTCAGTATTATTAGATCTTGAAGAAATTGAGAAAGACAAACTAATTGTAATTGAAGAAGATAAACTCAAAATTACAGAAGCTGGAAGACCATTTGTTCGTAATATTTGTATGGCTTTTGATTTGCATTTAAAAAGAAAATCTCCTGAGACTAATTTATTCTCAATGACGGTTTAAAAAACGGTCAAAATTTAAAGACAATTTAATAGTCGAAGTTTTAATGACAATTTGGAGTTGCTTGAACAAACAAATTCATATTAGAAGGAGATAAATAAGGAATTCCTAATCCTAAACCTCTCAAAATAAACAACACTCCAATTATTATTGCAACATAAGGAATTGCTTTTTGAATTTTGTTTCTAAAAGGTAATTTAAGCAATGAATTAATATATACTACAACTGTCATTAAAGGAATAGTTCCTAATCCATACAAAAGCATATACAGAACACCAAGTCCTGCGCTCTGCATGGCAATTGCACCAAACAAGGCAACATAAACCATTCCGCATGGTAAAAAGCCATTTAATAAACCAATTGTAAAAAGAGACTTGTAACTTTTCTTTTTAAACTGGCTTCCCAGGCTCGATTTTATATTTGAAATAATTTTATATACTGGTTTCGAAAAATTGTACTTAGCGAATACTTTTTCCGGAATTAGAACAACTAAAATCATGGCAACGCCAATAAAAATTGACATATTTTGCTGCATTCCGGCAAGGAAAAAACCTCTCCCTAATAGTCCGAAAATCAATCCAATTGACGCATAAGCAGATAATCGGCCTAAATGGTAGGTAATAATCTGAGCTGCCTTCTTGGTTTCGTTATTATGGTCTACTGGAAGCATCATAGCTATTGGTCCACACATTCCAACACAATGCAGACTGCTTATAAGGCCAAATATTAGAGCAGAAAATAACATTTTACAATTAATTTACGTAGATAACTTCTTTTGTCAAGTATTTTTTTCCTTCGTACTGCCACTCCATATTAACATCCCAACGTCCTTTTATTAATTTTTTCTGCGGAATCAGTAATGAAGAATTTGTTAAAGCAATTTGAGTATCAAAATCAAATTTCTTATTTGAAGGTCTATACAATAAAACATTTCCTTTTACTTTACTGCCTTCAAAGTCAGCAGGAAAAGTAACTTGTACACCCTCTTGACTATATTTGATTGATGGTTTGTGCTGTAAATCATGTGCATTTTGAATTCTTGCCATTTCTTCCTGAAAATGAGTATCATGCTTATAATACTCTTCAACAACCAAATCATTATCATATTTACTATTTGATTGTACTTCGAAAACAAAATATAAAATAAATGTCATAAACAATGCAAATGCAATGACAATTCCAGTTCCCCAATTAATTTTCATGATACTTGTGTTTATTTAATTAAAACTTCTTGGTCCTAAGAAATTTGTATTCGTTGTTTCAAGTAATTCGGTACCATTATAGACACCAATTTTTACTTTGGTTTTGTCACTTTCTAACAATACTTCATTTATTTCAATAAATAGTGTTCCTTGCGAAATTCCTTCTTTTGGAACTTTAAAATGTTGTTTTCCTACGTTTCTAATTTCTCCTTTTTGATCTATTAACTCAAAATGAATATCATTGTAATCTTTCATTGTTTTGTTAACAATCTTGTAGGTATAAACATTACTGATTTTATCTCCTTTATGTTGAAAAAGCTGACCAGGTAAACGTAAAACAACTGCCTGAACATCTGTTCTTAAAAACAGCATTCCAACAAAAATACTCAATAAAATGAACAATACAGCTGTGTAGCCTTTCATTCTTGCGGTAAACTTAAAAGGCTCTTTTTTAGCGATTTCATCTTCAGAAGCATAACGAATAAGTCCTTTTGGTAATCCTACACTTTCCATAATGTGATCACACTCATCTATACAAGCTGTACAGTTTGTACATTCTAGTTGTGTTCCATTTCTAATATCAATTCCCATTGGGCAGACATGCACGCATTGAAGACAATCAATACAATCGCCTTTTCCTGTCAGTGCTCTATCTTCTTTTTTATTAAACTTAGCTCTGCCTTTTTCTTTTTCACCACGTACAAAGTCATACGCGACGTTTATTGATTTATTATCTAATAAAACACCTTGTAATCGTCCGTAAGGACAAGCAATAATACATACCTGTTCACGAAACCAAACAAAAACGAAATAAAAAACTCCGGTAAAAATAAGAAGTGCGATAAAATTACTTGCTTGTTTAACAGGTCCTTGCTCAACCATTAAAAATAAGGCGTCGCTGCCAACTAAATAAGCAAGAAATACATTTGCTATACCAAAGGATATTAAAAAGAAAATTGTCCATTTAACAACTCTTTTTCTAATTTTCTCTGCGTTCCACTCCATCCTTGCTAAACGAGACTGTGCACCTCGATCTCCGTCAATCCAATACTCGATTCGGCGAAATACCATTTCTAAAAAAATGGTTTGAGGACATATCCATCCACAAAAAATCCGTCCAAAAACAACTGTAAACAAAATAACAAATACAACGCCGACAAGTATTGAAATAACGAAAAGGTAGAAATCCTGGGGCCAAAAGGGAAATCCGAAAATATTAAAACGACGTTCAAGTATATTGAACATCATAAATTGGTTTCCGTTTACTTTGATAAACGGATTAACAATTAAAATAGTCAGTAAAATGTAACTGACTATTTTTCTGTAGTTATAAAATTTACCAGACGGTTTCTTAGGGAATATAAATTTCCTGTTACCGCCTTCATCTATAGTTCCAATGGTATCTCTAAAAGCTTCGTCTGGTAAATTTGACATGATATTCTAAATTATTTTTTAACTTCTGTAGTATCTTTTGGTGTGTTTGCTGCAGTATCTGCTTTAGGAGCACCTTCTCCTGCCCATACTTCACCTTCGGCTTCTTTTGGGTCTTTTGGATTACTTCCCTGCAATGATAAAATGTAGCTGGCAACCTTTTGAATTTCTTTCGGTTTAAGGGTTCCTTTCCAAGCGATCATCCCTTTACCATCACGACCTCCATTTGTAATAGTATGGAATATTTCTTTGATTCCACCTCCTAAAATCCAATGATCATCTGTTAAGTTTGGACCAATTTGTCCTCCTCCATCTGCTCTATGGCAAGCTGCACAATTAGTTGTAAATATTTCTTTTCCGGCATCTAAACTTGGTGCATCGGTAAGTAAAACAACTGTTTTCTCATCCATCAAATCTGGAGCAGTTTTCATATATTCTTCGACATCAATTTTTGCCTGAGCCATTTCTTTTTTAAGCTCCATTTCCTGATCATCAGCTCCTAAAACATCATAACGAACTACATAGATTACACCAAAAATGATACAGATGTAGAATAAATAAACCCACCATGGCGGTAAATTATTATCAAGCTCTTTAATACCGTCATAATCGTGGTCCAGTAATAAATCTGCTTCTTTAGACATTGGCACTGTCTTAGTAAGTTTATGCATTAAATCTTTGTACCAAGTACTCTCTTGAAGACTCAAACTGCTTTCATACTCAGCTTTTGCCTTTTCTTCGGGAGACATTAATTGATACATAACACGATTTACTGCGCTAAGCGTAATTTCGATTGCAATCAAAATAAATAGAAATACAAACAAAAAGACAGATACCATTGGATATTTAATAAATGCCGGTTTATCACCTGAATCTATAAAATACTCCATCAAAGCAAAAACGATGAAAAAAATCAACGGTACTCTAACATATACTGGGAAAAACTTTTTCATTTTATCTATCTTTTGAAATTAAATTATCCTCTAAAGGTATTTGGCTCATTTCTTGAATTTTATCTTTCTTATAAGAAAATACCCAAAAGCCTAATCCTACGAAAAAGAAAAAGAAAATCAAGAGAGAAAGAATCGGGTAAATTTCTATACCCGATATCGTTTCCATATTGTGTTTTATTTGTTCAAACATAATGCTGTTATTTAGAAGTTTCTTTTACTTTAATATCAGTACCAAGTCTTTGAATGTAAGCAATCAAAGCAACGATTTCTCTTTCATTCATAGGAATAAATTTCTCGCCTTTAGCTTCTGCTTTTTTCCTGCTGTCTTCATAACTTTTTACAAAATCAGGATCACTTTCTAAGCTTTTTTCAATTTTAACTGCCTGATCTCTTAAAGTTCTTTGTGCATTTGCAACTTCTTCTTCAGTGTAAGGTACACCAAGTGAAATCATTGCTTTCATTTTCTTCTGAGTTAATGAAATGTCCATTGGCTCATTATCAAACAACCATTTATAACCTGGCATTATCGATCCTGCAGATGTACTTTGCGGATTCCACATATGATTAAAGTGCCAGTTATCATTATACTTACCACCAACTCTTAATAAATCTGGACCTGTACGTTTTGATCCCCATAAGAACGGATGATCATAAACAAACTCTCCTGCTTTTGATTGTACTCCATAACGCTCAACTTCACTTCTAAATGGTCGAACTGATTGTGAGTGACAACCTACACAACCTTCTCTGATATACAAATCACGTCCTTCAAGTTCTAACGGTGTATATGGTTTTACACTTGAAATTGTTGGTATATTAGATTTTACCATAATGGTTGGTACAATTTGAATAATCCCTCCAATTAAAATTGCTATTGTAGCTAAAATGGTTAATTGAATTGGTTTTCTTTCTAACCAAGAATGGAATTTTTCTCCATTAAGTCTTCCACTGCTGATTTTTTGCAAGGCTGGAGCTTGAGCCAATTCATCTTCAATTGTCTGCCCAGCTTTTACAGTCATAATGATATTGTAAACCAAAGTCAACATACCTATCAAATACAAACTTCCTCCAATTGCTCTCATCCAATACATTGGCATAATTGCAGTTACTGTTTCAAGAAAGTTTCCATACGTTAATGTACCATCTGGATTAAACTGTTTCCACATTGAAGCTTGTTGAAAACCTGCTACGTATAATGGAATTGTATATACTATAATACCTAATGTACCGATCCAGAAATGGAAGTTTGCTAATTTCTTAGAGAATAAATCTGATTTTGTCATTCGAGGAATCAACCAATAAATGATACCAAAAGACATAAATCCATTCCATGCTAATGCACCTACGTGCACGTGAGCAACGATCCAGTCCGTGTAATGCGCGATAGCATTTACATTTTTAAGAGATAACATTGGTCCTTCAAAAGTCGCCATACCATAACCTGTAATAGCTACTACAAAGAATTTTAAAACTGGTTCTTCACGAACTTTGTCCCACGCTCCTCTTAATGTTAACAATCCGTTGATCATACCTCCCCATGATGGAGCAATTAACATTACAGAGAATGCAACACCTAAATTTTGAGCCCAGTTAGGTAATGCTGAATATAATAAATGGTGTGGTCCTGCCCAGATATAAATAAAGATTAAAGACCAAAAGTGAATAATTGACAGTCTATAAGAGTAAACTGGACGATTTGCTACTTTAGGCACGAAATAATACATTAATCCTAAAAATGGAGTCGTCAAGAAAAATGCAACTGCATTGTGACCGTACCACCATTGTACCAAAGCATCTTGTACTCCAGCATAAACTGAATAACTTTTTAATGCTGAAACTGGAATTTCAATATTGTTAAAAATATGAAGAACTGCAACAGTTACAAACGTAGCCAAGTAAAACCAAATAGCTACATATAAGTGACGTTCCCTACGTCGCAGCATTGTACCTATCATATTGATCCCCATTACCACCCAAATAAGCGCTATGGCAATATCTATAGGCCACTCAAGCTCAGCATATTCTTTTGAAGAAGTATAGCCTAATGGCAATGTAATTGCGGCGGCTACGATAATTAACTGCCAGCCCCAAAAATGTAAGTTACTTAAAAAGTCACTAAACATTCTGGCTTTAAGCAATCTTTGCATGGAATAATACATCCCCGCAAAAAAGGCATTTCCAACAAATGCAAAGATAACGGCGTTGGTGTGCAACGGTCTTAAGCGACCATAACTTAACCACGATATCCCATCTGTCAAATTGGGAAAAAGGTACATGACCGCTAAGGTCAGCCCCACTAACATACCCACTACTCCAAAAAGGATGGTGGCGTAAATGAATTTTTTTACAATTTTGTTGTCGTAATAAAACTGTTCCATTTCCATAATTATACTTGTTTTTCTTCTATTGGTGAATTATTATTTTGGGAAGTAATTTTGGTTTCGTCGTCAAAAAGTATTCTGACCGAAGGCGTATAATCGTCATCGTACTGCCCAGATTTGACCGCTGCGATGAAAGCAATAAAGAAACATATTGCTACGAAAATACTTACTGAAATTAATAGATAAATAACACTCATACCGTAAATTTATGTTAACAAAATTAATAGGTTACCTGCGTGTAAAATATGATAATTATCATAATCAAAGAATAATGTTAAATTTATAAAATTTACTCTTTGAATTATTTAAAATCATTCTAAACTACTCTTGCTAAAATAGTTAGACATGACAGTTACAAAGCTGACAATTGTAATTGTACTCAATGGCATTATAATGGCCGCAACTAAAGGTAGTAAATTTCCTGTTACAGCAAATGAGAGCCCGACTATGTTATACAGCAGCGACAATCCAAAACTCATTTTGATGATTAATATGGATTTATGCGACAGTTTTAAAAAATAATCTAATCTGTAAAACTCTCCTGCATCCAAAATAGCATCACAAGCCGGAGAAAAAACATTGACATTTTCAGAAACTGATACTCCTACATTACTTTGCGCTAATGCTCCAGCATCATTCAGTCCATCACCAACCATCATAACATTCTTTCCTGCATCTTGCAGTTTTTTAATAAAATCAAGTTTTTGTTCGGGTTTTTGATTAAAAACCAATTCTGTGTTTTTAGGTAAAATAGCTTCCAGATTAGCTCTTTCACCATCATTATCTCCCGAAAGGACTTTAATATTATAATCCCTGCTGAGTGTTGCAAAAAGTTTCTCCAAACCTTCCCTATACTTATTTTGAAACACAAACTGTCCATAATACAAATCATCAATCTTTATATGCAGTGCAGTTCGTTCTATTTCTGACGTATTTAAACTTGGATTTCCTACAAAAGAAGCTGACCCGATTTTTATTGTTCGATTATTAACTTCTGCCAAAATTCCTTTTCCTGTTATCTCCGTAAATTCGTCAATTTTAATGCGATCCTCATCAGGTAAAAAATCATACAGCATACGGCTTAAAGGGTGGTTTGAACCACGAAGAACGTTTTTTATCAGGATATAATTTTCTTTCGAAATCTCTTTTCCTTCATATAAAATATTAGACTTTTTATTGGTCGTAATAGTTCCTGTTTTATCAAAAACTATAGTATCAACTTTTGCTAATTGCTCAATAACCAATGCATTTTTCAAGTACATTTTTTGTTTCCCCATTATACGCAGTATATTACCAAAAGTAAATGGTGCAGTTAACGCAAGCGCACAAGGACAGGCAACGATTAAAACCGCCGTAAAAACATTAAATGCTGTAGTTGCATCTATAAAAATCCAATAACCGAAACCTGCAAAGGCTATCAATAATAAAATAGGAGTAAAATAACGACTTATTGCATCGGTAATCGTTTTATGCTTTTGAAGTACTTTTTTCTGAAATATCTCATTACTCCATAATTGCGTTAAGTAACTTTGTGAAACAGATTGCAGTACTTCCATTTCAATGACTTTTCCAATCTGTTTTCCACCGGCAAATACTTTATCTCCAGACTTCTTAATAATAGGATCTGCTTCTCCTGTTACAAAACTATAGTCAATCTCAGCCTTTTCGCTTATTAAAATTCCATCAACAGGAATTAACTCCTGATTTCGTATCAACAAACGATTTCCTTTTAAAACATCATAAATAGGAACGCTTTCTTCTGATAAATCAGGATTTATACGAGTAACTGCAATAGGGAAATAAGATTTAAAATCACGTTCAAAACTTAAAAAGCTATACGTTTTAATTTGAAACATTTTTCCAAGGAGCATAAAGAATACTAACCCTGTTAGACTATCAAAAAAGCCAGGACCATAATTCATCACCATATCAAAAGTACTGCGAATGAACATTACGATGATTCCTAAAGCAATTGGAATATCTATATTAAGCATTTTTGATTTTATGCTTTTATAAGCTGAAACGTAATAACCACTTGCAGAATATAAGAAACTTGGCAGTGCCAAAACAAAAATCAATATCCTAAAAAACGGTTTATAATTATCCAGCCAAAACTCTTTTATTTCAAAATACTCAGGAAATGAAAGAAGCATAATATTTCCGAAACAAAAAAAGGCAACACCCAGTTTATACGTCAAACTTCTGTCAACATTGTTTTTTCCTGTTTCGTAATTTTCTAAACTTATATAAGGTTCATAACCAATTGAACTTAATAAATAAGCTATTGATTTTAGTGAAACCACGTCTGAATTGAAGGTAATTCGAACTTTTTTCTCTGGAAAATTAACCTGCGAAGTACTTATTCCCGTTTCAAGACGGTTAAGATTTTCTAGAATCCAAATACATGAACTGCAATGAATGTGCGGAATACTTAATGAAACTATAGCGGTATTTCCTTCCTGAAATTCTAAAACTTTTGAAAGGATTGCTTCATTATCTAAAAAATCATATTTCCCCTGAATATCTTGCGGTGTCGCTCCCGGTGATTTTTGAAAATCGTAATAACAGGTCAAATCATGAAAACTGAAAATTTCATAAACCGTTTTACAACCGGTGCAACAAAACTTTTTTTCATCAAAATTGATTTCTTCATTTTTAGGAATAGTTAATCCGCAATGAAAACAACTCTGCTCAATCATAATTTGTTTTTTTAATGCAACAAATATTCAAAATAAGTACCACTTTTAACTATGACAATTATCATATTAAAATGAAATAGAATTCTAATTTAATGAAAATAAAACTGCCAAATTGCATCATCCTCTTTTTTATAGATATTTTAAGCGATATTACTAGTATTAAACGTCAATATTGGTTAATTTTGCACTAAATTTTTTTGCCATGAGTAAATGTGATCAATGTATCGTAAGACAACTTTCTTCTCTAAAAGCCCTCAGTAAAGATGAAGTTGTAAAATTGGCTAGCAGCAAAACTACCTATACAATTAAAAAAGGCGAAGCTATTTTTGAAGAAGGCGAAGTTACCAATGGTGTATTTTGTGTTAAAGATGGTGTTGGAAAACTTTCTAAGTTAAGCGCTAACGGAAAAGATCAGATTGTAAAACTGGTAAAATCTGGTGAATTATTAGGACAACGCTCAATGATCAGCAATGAACCTGCAAACTTAACTGCAAAAGCGGTTGCAGATATGGAGGTTTGCTTTATTCCTAAAAACGAAATCATACATTTCTTCAATACAAACAATCAATTCTCTTTGAATTTAATGCAGTCTGTCTGCGAAGATTTAAAAGAATCTGAAAATGATAAAATTGCTTTAGTTCAAAAAACAGTAAAACAGCGTTTAGCTGAAACTTTATTACAGTTGCATGAAGGTTTTGGTGAAAACACAGACAAAACCTTAAAAGTACAACTTACAAGAGAGGAATTGGCGGGAATAATAGGTACAGCAACAGAAAGCTGTATCCGTTTATTATCTGATTTTAATAAACTGGACCTGATTGAACTTGTTGGAAAAAAAATTATGCTGAAAAATATTAAGGCTCTAAAAAAAATGGCCGAATAGTTTATTGCTTTTTTGCTTCGTTCCAGAAAACATCCATTTCGGCTAAAGTCATATCCATTAAAGGTTTCCCTAATTCACCTGCTTTACTTTCTAAATATTGAAAGCGTTTGATGAATTTTTTATTAGTGCGTTCCAGGGCATCTTCTGGATTAACATTTAAAAAACGCGCATAATTTATCATGGAGAATAAAACATCTCCAAATTCGGCTTCAATTTTATCTTGATCGCCGGATCTAACTTCTACTTGAAGTTCTTCTAATTCTTCTTGAACCTTATCCCAAACTTGATGCGGTTCTTCCCAATCAAAACCAACACCTTTTACTTTATCTTGAATACGGCTTGCTTTTACTAATGCAGGAAGACTTCTAGGTACACCTTCTAAAACTGATTTTTTACCTTCTTTAAGTTTAAGCTTTTCCCAGTTTTGTTTTACTTCTTCTTCATCTTTCACGACTGTGTCGCTGTATATATGAGGATGGCGATGAATCAATTTACCACAAATTTCATTACATACATCAGCAATATCAAAATCATTTGTTTCTGAACCTATTTTTGCATAAAAAACAATGTGAAGCAGTAAATCACCTAGTTCTTTTTTTACTTCATTCAAATCATTATCTAAAATAGCATCACCCAATTCGTAAGTTTCTTCAATCGTTAAATGTCTCAGCGTTTGCAATGTCTGTTTTTTATCCCACGGGCATTGCTCACGAAGTTCATCCATTATAATTAATAATCTTTCAAAAGCTTTTAATTGAAGTTCTTTGCTCATTTTTTATATTTTTTATGTTTCAGGCAAGTGATTGTAAAAGTAAAAAATCCTGTCAAGAAAACATCTCAACAGGATTAATATATTTAAATTCAGAAAAACTATTATTCTTCTTTCTGAGCTTTTGCTTTTTTAGCAGCTGGAGCTTTTTTCACTTTTTCTTCTACTGCTGGAGTTTCTTCTGGAGCTTCTGCTGCAGCTGGTGCTAAATCAGTAACTAAACCTTTAGCTTGAAGTGAATTATACCAGTTTAATACTTTTTTAATATCAGAAGGATAAACTCTTTCTTCGTCATATTCTGGTAAAATTTCTTTAAAATAAGCACTTAATGTTGCGTTATCTTCTTTATGCGAAATAGCTTGACCTTTGTTTTCTTTAGCAGCAATTTTTTGCATTACTTCAGTCAATGGTTTTTCTCCTTCGTATGTATAAATTGAAATTTCTGATAATAAACTTACATTACTTTTTAAGTTTACAGTAATTTTTTTTCCGTCTAATAATGATTCTGCCACAAAACCTGTACGAGTCTGTACTTTCAATACATATAAACCTGGTTTCCCAGAAATGGCTAAAATTTTGTCTAAATTCATGTTTATTAAAATTAGTATTAAGAATTTTATTATATTTTTTTTATGTTCTAAATTATTCCGAACATTTATCTTCCTTTTTTAGCAGCAGCAAATTTCATTCTATATTCTTGAAATGTTTTACCTTCAGTAATATTTTTCAATTTTTTCTGAATCAAACGTTTTTTCAAAGATGATATTTTATCTGTAAATAAAACGCCTTCGATATGATCGTATTCGTGCTGAATAACTCTGGCGATTAAACCATCAAAAACTTCCGTTTTCATTACAAAATCTTCTTCACAATATTCGATAGTAACGGTTGGTTTTCTATAAACGTCTTCACGAACATCTGGAATACTTAAACATCCTTCATTAAAACTCCACTCTTCACCTTCTTCTTTAATGATTTTTGCATTGATGAAAGTCTTTTTAAAGCCTTTCAAATCTTTCTGCTCATTTGATGATAAATCCTCATCGTCACTAAAAGGAGTTGTATCAATAACAAACACACGAATTGGAAGGCCAACCTGCGGTGCAGCAAGCCCAACTCCATATGCATTATACATGGTTTCATACATGTTTGCTAAAGTCTCTTTTAAGTTTGGATAATCTGGTGTAATTGCCGTACCCACTTTTCTTAAAACTGGGTCACCATATCCTACAATTGGTAAAATCATTTGTTCTTGTTTAATGTTTTATCTAACAAAAACCCTATATTGGGTTCTTATATTTCAGCTGGCAAAAATAGTAAAAAATAGTCAATGAATAATTTTAAACCTATATTTATGATATATTTTGCATGCTTCTAAAAACTCAGCTATAATTATGCCAAAATAGCTCGTACAATTCTTACCTTTGCTAGTAAACCTCACTTTATGTTTGAACGTATCTCGAAATTCACAAATAGTACTTCTTTTTTAAATGCGTCAAAAGTAACCATCGCCTCAGTTGTACCCGTTTTAATTTTAAATTTTTTAGGACATTTCGAAATAGGTTTTACAATCGCATTAGGTGCATTTTATACATATCCCAGTGATATTCCAAGTTCTTTAAGTCATAAAATAAAAGGTCTTATTGTTGCTTCTTTTATTGTTTCGGGTGTAAATTTGTTAGTAAATCTTGCCTATCCGCATCCTTACTTATTTTATCCTTTTTTGGGCTTTCTATTGTTTATATGCTCAATGATTTCGGTATATGGCCAGAGAGCAACATTGGTTTCATTTTCTGCTTTATTATCGATTTCATTATCATTTGGTCACTTGCATGAAGGCTGGGAAGCTTTTCAATACTCTGGTTTTATTTTTGTCGGAGGAATTTTATATTTAGTAGTTTCTCTTGTTTTTCACTTTGTACAGCCTTATAAATATATAGAACTGCAAATTGCCGAAGGTATAAAGCTAACGTCTAAATACTTAAAACTTAGAGGCGATTTATGGAATCCTGAAGCAAATCGAGAAAAGATAATCGAAAAACAACTCGCAATACAAGTTGATCTTAATTTGATTCATGAAGATTTGAGAAAAATGCTGATTGGAAATCAAAATACATCAGGAACAACAAGTCAAAATCGAAAAATGCTGTTGGTTTTTATAACCTTAGTAGAAATTCAAGAGCTTGCTTTGTATACTTCTTTTGATCATAATAAGATTCATGAAAAATTTAATAAACATCCTGAAGTTTTACGCAGCTATCAAAATGTAGCTTATAAACTGGCATCAACTTTAAAAAAGCTTTCTAAAAACGTACAACATATTGCTGTTTATGTTGACAAAAATGATTTGAAAGATGAACTTGATGCTCTTGAGTTTGCAATTTTTGATTATGAAAAGAGTCTAGGTAAAGAAGAAGCTGCAGAAGGCGTATTAATGCTTACTAATATGCTGAAATACGCCAAAAATCAAGTTGGAAAAATCAAAACTATTCAACGTGCATTATCACTGGCAATGCAGTCTTATAAATTAAAAGATAAAGACAAGGAATTAGAAAAATTCTTAACACCGCAATATTATCCACTGCGAACTTTAATTGAAAATCTAAGCTATTCGTCGTCAATATTCAGACATTCGATTCGCTTAACGGTAACTATTTTGTGCGGTTTAATTCTTGGTCAATTATTACATCTTCAAAATAATTACTGGATTCTGTTAACTATAGTTGTAATTATGCGCCCTGGATATGGCTTAACTAAAGAAAGATCGTATAATAGAATTTTCGGAACTATTCTAGGAGGCCTTTTAGCGTTTGGAATTGTATCACTTATTCAAAACCATGTTGCTTTGAGTATTTTCTCGATTGTTTGTATGCTTCTCGGAATCTCGTTTACTCAAATTAACTATAAAATAAGCGCCACATTTGTAACGATGTATGTTGTGTTTATTTACGGAATTTTGACGCCAAATGTTGTTGAAGTAATTCAGTTTAGAATACTCGATTCGCTTGCTGGCGCCACTTTGGCTTTTATCGCCAATCAATTTTTATGGCCGGCTTGGGAATTTTTAAATACACCAATTCATATCGAAAATTCGATTAGAGCAAATAGAAATTATCTTAAAGAAATTGCTGATTTCTATAATAAAAAAGGTGAAGTTCCTACCTCTTATAAATTAGCAAGAAAAAACGCTTTTGTTGAGACTGGAAATTTAATGACTTCTTTTCAAAGGATGATGCAAGAACCAAAATCTAAGCAAAAAACTATGCCTTTGGTAAACAAGTTAGTGGTTTTAAATCATTCTTTTTTATCAGCTTTAGCTTCTTTGTCAACTTACATACAGTCACATCAAACAACATCGGCCTCAGAATCATTCAATTACATCATAAAAACTATTCTTCAAAATTTAGAGCATTCTATTTCAATTTTAAGAAATGAAGCTATTATAACAGATACTTTCTTTGACAAAGAAGATGTTACACTGCAATTTGAAGAGCTTAAACGCCGAAATTTTTCGCGTCTTGCTGCTGATGATGAACTGGACAAGGAAACACGTCAAGCAAAAATGCAGGAAGCTCAAATGGTTATTGAGCAATTAATTTGGATGAGCAATCTTGCAGAAAAAATATTAAAAATTACAAAAGAACTAAAAACAACAAATCCAGATTAATTGATCTGGATTTGTTGTTTTTTATATAAATATTGACTTTAATTATTCAATTTCAAAACCTCGGCAGTTTCTTTTCTAAGTTCTGCTAAAAGTTCTGGTTTGTCATTAAGCGTTTTTCCATAAGAAGGAATCATTTCTTTCATTTTTGCTTCCCATTCTGGTGTTTTAATCTGATTTGTAAAACATCTTCCAATCAAATCAATCATAATGGCAACTGCAGTAGATGCTCCAGGAGAAGCCCCTAATAAAACTGCTAAACTTCCGTCGTGTGTGCTGATAACTTCTGTACCAAACTCTAGAACTCCGCCTCCATCTTCACCTTTTTTAATAACCTGCACACGTTGTCCTGCTTTTTCTAATTTCCAATCTTTAGAACGAGCGCTTGGCAAATATTCACGAAGTGCTTTCATTCTGTCTTTCGGAGTTTGACGAACTTGCTCAATTAGATATTTTGTTAAAGGAATATTATGATATCCTGCAGAAAGCATAGGAATTAAATTGTTTGCTTTAATCGATAGTGGAAGATCTAAATACGAACCATTTTTCAAGAATCGTGTTGAGAATCCTGCAAAAGGACCAAACAACAATGCTTTTTCACCATCGATTACACGTGTATCGATATGTGGAACTGACATTGGCGGTGCTCCTACACTTGCTTTTCCATAAACTTTAGCCTGATGTTTTGCAATAACGTCTGGATTTGTACATTTTAACCATTGTCCGCTTACTGGAAATCCACCATAACCTGCTCCTTCAGGAACATTTGCTTTTTCTAATAAAGGTAACGAACCTCCACCAGCTCCAATAAACACAAATTTAGTATATGCTTTTCGCTTTTGACCAGTAGATAAATCAGTGATTTTAATTCTCCAAGATTTATCCTCGCGTTGTTTTAATTTTTTAACCTCGTGGTTAAAGTATAAATTAACACCATCTAATTTTTCAAGATAATTAAACATGCTTCTTGTCAGCGCACCAAAATTAACATCGGTACCAATTTCCATGTGAGTAGCTGCTAATTTTTCATCAGCCGCTCTGCCTTCCATAACCAATGGCATCCATTCTTTTAACTGATTAAAATCAGTACTGAATGTCATTTCAGAAAAAATAGGATTACTTTGAAGTGCTTTAAATCTCTTTTTAAGGTATTCTACATTTTTATCTCCCCAAACAAAACTCATATGAGGAACACTTTTTATAAAATTTTCTGGAGAAGGTACTTTATTTTGTTGTACCAAATAAGACCAAAACTGGCGGGAAATTTCAAAAGATTCAGCAATACTAATTGCTTTTTTTGGATCAATGCTTCCGTCAGCCTTTTCTGGGGTATAATTTAATTCACAAAAAGCAGAGTGTCCGGTTCCTGCATTGTTCCAAGCATCGGAACTTTCGGCAGCAGCCACATCTAATCTTTCATAAATTTCAATTTTAATATCTGGTTGCAGCTCTTTTAAAATTAATCCAAGAGTTGCACTCATAATTCCAGCTCCAATAAGCACTACTTCACTATTGGAACGTATTGTATTGTCAGGCATAACAGTAATTTGTTTTTAAAGTGCAAAGGTACCTTTTTCAATCGCAAAAAAAAACTAATTTTTACATGATAAAAGTTAGAAAATTATAAATTTTTCCAAAAATGTGAAATTAATCAGAAATAAACCTAAAAACGCTTTGAAGAAAGATAATCCTGAAGCATAATTGTTGCCGAAATCTCATCAATCAAACCTTTATTCTGTCTTTGCTTTTTACTCAAACCACTGTCGATCATGGTCTGGAATGCCATTTTTGAAGTAAATCGTTCATCAACACGAATTACCTTCATTTCGGGAAAAATATTTGAAAAGTGAGTTACAAAACCTTTAATTATCGATGCACTCTGAGATGGTTCGCCGTTCATTTGTTTTGGCTCGCCTATTAAAACTGCTTCTACTTTTTCTTTAGCGAAATAATCTTTTAGAAAATCAATTAAAGTATGAGTTGGAATCGTAGTTAATCCTGATGCAATAATCTGCATTTCGTCAGTAACAGCAATTCCTGTACGTTTTTGTCCGTAATCTAATGAGAGGATTCTAGGCATTTTATTTTTTTTAGCAAATTTACTTTAAAATAATGCTTTATGTTTTAAAATACCAATAATATAAACTATTTCTATTTCAGATTCGATTCTTATAATTGTAGTATAACCTTTAAAAACATAATCTCTATACTTTTCGTCTTTAAAGTAAATAGACTTTTTAAAATAAAAAGGATTCATTAAATCTTTTTTAATGTTTTTAAGCAGATCTTGTTTAAATTTTTTCGCAGCTTTTGGTTTATCTTTAGCTATATATTTTACTAATTCTTTAAGTTGTAACGCAAAATCTTCCGTAAAACTAATCTTCATATTTAGAAATTGTTTTTTCTAAAATTTCATCTAACTCTTCAAACGTATAGAATTTTGCGGTACCATTATCAATTTTAGCTGCTGTAGCCTCAAATTTTCTTTTATTTTTAACAAAATTAGGATCAACAAAGCTATCTTCCTCAACTATTTTCAATTCATCTGAAGAAAATGAACTTAATAATTTTAAGATTTTCTCTTTAATTTCCGGCTGAAACTCTAATCTGATCGCTTCCATAACACTATCATTTACCATACAAATATAGACCTTTTCTATGTAAACTCATTTAGGTTTAACTTTCTAATAAAAAATCCGTTCTGAAAAACTCAGAACGGACCTCACCAAAAATATTTAAAACTAAAAAAATATATCTATCTATTAAACAGTCTTCTAAAAAAGCCTCTTTCTTCCTCTTCCTCCTCGTCTTCTTTTTCCTTCTCTTCGTAATTCGCAAACTTAGACTGTGTTTTTTCATGTTCGTATATCAACTCTTTTATATACTCTACATAAGTTCTCTTTTTCTCCTCTAGAAATCCAATTAAATATTTCTCGCTGTATTCAACACCGCTTGCAGCTTCTATTTGCAGCAGTTTTTTATACAACGGTTCAATATGCAGAGAAATAACTTCTTGCGGAACGGCTTGTCTTCTTCCAAAATAGTTCATAATGACTCCGTTTTCATCTTTTGCAATCTCAAAATCGGTAATAACCCAATAATAACGTCCAGATCTCGCTAAATTCTTTACAATTGCATGGAAGTTTTTTCCAGCTTTAAGATTTTCCCATAAAACTTTAAAAATGACTTTTGGCATATCTGGGTGACGAATAATATTATGCGGCTGTCCCATTAATTCGTAATCTTCATAACCAGAAACATCAACAAAAACTTCATTGGCATATTCAATAATACCAAACGCATTTGTTTTACTCATAATTACTTGTGTCTTGTCCCACGTAACCTCTTTATCTATAACTGGAATTCGATTTTGAAGTTGATTTTCTTGATTCATCATTTTTTCTGCTTATATTATTTGTTTTGGATTGTACGCTTAATTTCCTTACAAAATTGCTCTGGAATTATGTCGCGAAATTAGACAGAAGAAAAAAAGCAAAATCTGATTTTTGTCATATTTTGATATTAAAAAAACTTTTAATGGCTCTTAATTTCAATTTTTATATTATTGCTTCTTTATTATTTATCAAAATACAAACAAAAAGTTAAATATATAACATCTTCAAAAGGCTTTCTCTTTTTTGCATTTGCCCAAATACCTTATCTTTGCCAAAAATTAAACACTATGAATTCTTTACAGACTATAATTGAACAAGCTTGGGAAAACAGAGCTTTATTACAAGAAACTACAACAACTGACGCTATTAGAGAGGTTATCGAATTAATTGATGCTGGAAAATTACGTTGTGCTGAACCAGTTGGCGATAAATGGCAGGTAAACGAATGGGTAAAAAAAGCTGTTGTAATGTATTTCCCAATTCAAAAAATGGAAACATGGGAGTCTGGTATTTTTGAATACCACGATAAAATGTTACTAAAAAGAAATTATGCTGAAAAAGGAATTCGTGTAGTACCAAATGCTGTTGCACGTTACGGAGCTTATATTTCAAGCGGTGTAATCTTAATGCCAAGTTATGTAAATATTGGTGCTTATGTAGATGAAGGAACTATGGTAGATACTTGGGCAACTGTTGGAAGCTGTGCTCAAATTGGTAAAAACGTTCACTTAAGCGGTGGTGTTGGTATTGGCGGTGTTCTTGAGCCATTGCAAGCTGCTCCAGTTATTATCGAAGACGGTGCTTTTATTGGTTCTCGTTGTATTGTTGTCGAAGGAGTTCATGTAGGTAAAGAAGCTGTTCTTGGTGCTAATGTGTGTTTAACTGCTTCAACAAAAATTATCGACGTTACTGGCGATGAACCTATTGAAATGAAAGGTTTTGTTCCTGCTCGTTCAGTTGTAATTCCTGGAAGTTATACTAAAAAGTTTGCTGCCGGCGAATTTCAAGTTCCATGTGCTTTAATCATTGGTACTCGTAAACCTTCTACAGATTTAAAAACTTCCCTAAACAATGCACTTCGTGAATACGATGTTGCTGTTTAATTTATAGCTTTATAAATAAGAAAAAAGGAATGAATTTCAAAAACTCATTCCTTTTTTATTGTTATTTCTGCTTCTTGCCTGCTTCCTGAAGCTTTAAAAGCTTAGCATATTTCATATAAGAAAAAAAGCTCTGAATCATTGCGAATGTAAGACCATCCAATCCATTTAAAAAGCCTTTTTTAAAAAAGTAGCATCTTATAAAAGCAACCAAACCGTTTAATATCGGTTTAAAACTATTAATCTTTTTATTCTGTTCAAAAAGCTGTTGTGCATGCCAAGTCGAATATAGATTTTTCTTCCTGATAAGCTGATCAAAATCCTCCCATGCATAATGGTGGACATGAACTTTTAAATGGGTTTTATTGTTTCCTGAAACCTTTTGATGAACACTGTCTTTTGATGGTGATGCTGTTTTTTTATTAAAAAAACGAGATGTTTTATCAGGATACCAGCCAGAAAAATTTATTAACTTATTTCCTAAATAGTTATAAAGACTAAAAGCATAAACATCAAAATGCTGGTCTTCATATTTTCTTGATAAGATAAATTTTTCAGCATCTTCTGCCAAAATCTCATCAGCATCTAGATTTAAAATCCAATCGTTTTTACAATAAGGCAGTCCGTGAATTCTCTGGGGTCCGTCGCCTAAAAAAGCTTGCGAGATAACTTTAGCCCCTTTTTCTTCTGCAATCTTAACCGTATTATCAACACTTAATGAATCTATAACAATTACTTCATCACAAATTCTAAACAAAGCATCAATACATTTACCTATACACTTTTCTTCATTATAGGTAATTACTAACCCACTAATTTCCATTTCCTTAAAATATTTTAAGCTTTCCTATTTTCAGTTTCAATCTAAATTTCAACAAACTATCTTCTCCTTTTATATCTATTCTTTTTACTAAATAGTTGTTCTTAAAAGGAAATTTATTCACCCTGTTCCCTATTCGTAAACCATATTTGATACCATTATCGCGCATTATTTTTTCAAAAACAGCAAATTCGGTATCTTTCTTAGCATAATTTCCAAAAGGATATGCCAAAACAGGTTTTATATCTAATTGATTTTCAAGTATAAAATTATTCGATTTAATAAAGTCGGCTTCCAGTTCTTCTTTAGATAATGAACTGTATTTTTTATGCTCAAAAGAATGATATCCCAACTCAATAAGATTACTGTCTAATCCTTTTAATTGTTCTGCACTCATTATCTTTTCTTTTCCTTCTATCCAATAATCAAAATTTCCAACGTAAGTAAAAGGTATAAAGAAAGAAGCTTTTAATTGGTATTTTTCGAGCAAAGGCACAGCATATAAAAGCTGACATTCGGTAACATCATCAAAAGTAATAATAATGCTTTTTGATGGCAATTCTTTTAAATTGTCTAGATCCTTAAAATGAAATGTTGTGTAATTATTATCGCAAAGAAATTTAAACTGTGCCTCTAACTTTGACACAGAAATAGATAAATTCAAAGATTTTGCTTCATCTTCAACAACATTATGGTACATTAAAATTGGCAGCTTTGACATTTACTTTTGCATTTTTTTTGCAAATCTAACATTAATAGTATTATTATTCACAAAAAAAATATTTCTTAACCTAAAAATAAGAATCCAACTAGTAAACCAATGTAAAATTAGGCAATAATCGAAGTTGATTTACAGAAGATTCCGTACGTTTATAATAACTGTAAACCTAATTTTTATAAACAAAAAAAGCAGACATTGAGATTGTCTGCAATAAATTATAGTTAAAATATTTATGGAGCATCTTTCTTAATAATTTTAATCTTGATGCTCTTTAATTATTGCTTTTTTTGTAGTTTTAAAAGCTTTGCATATTTTATATAAGAGAAAAAGCTTTGAATCATTGCAATTGTAAGTCCGTCAATACCATTAAAAATACCTTTTTTAAAGAAGTAACAACGAATAAATGCAACGGCGCCATTAAGTACTGGTTTAAAAGTATTTATTCTTTTTCCTTGATCGAATAATTGCTGTGCATGCCAACCAGAATATTGATTCTTTTTGGCAATTATCTGATCTAAAGAATCCCAGCCGTAATGCAAAATATGAACCGCAACTTTTTTCTCATTTTGAGTAATTATTTTCTGATGTACTTTTGAATCAGAAGGATGCGCTGTTTGTTTATTGAAAAAACGAACTTTATGATCTGGATACCATCCAGAAAAATTAATCAATTTATCGCCTAAGAAATTTTTTACTCGAAAACTAAATGCATCATAATTTCCTTCAAGATATTTTTTATTCAAAATAAATGCTTCAGCATCTTTATCTAAAAATTCATCCGCATCAAGATTTAAAATCCAATCATTTTTGCAGTATGGCAAACCATGAGTACGCTGTGGTCCGTCGCCCAAAAAAGCCTGCTCAATAACTATTGCACCTTTTTCTTTGGCAATTTCTACTGTACGATCTTTACTAAAAGAATCTACAATAATTACTTCATTACAAACTTTTAATAAAGCATCAATGCATTTTCCTATGTTTTTCTCTTCATTAAAAGTAATAACTAAGCCGCTTATTTCCATTCTAAAATTCGATTTGTTTTAATGCAAAGATAACTTTTAGATTAGTTTTATCCTATTCTTAACGATCAGCTTGCACACATTATAAAATAGTTTGTAATTTAGCCTCAAATTGAATTAAAGAAATAAATGAAAATATTAGTCATTCAGCAAAAAAGAATTGGAGACGTATTAACGAGTACAATAATTTGTAATAATCTAAAAACAAAATATCCAGATTCCACAATAGATTATATGTGCTATCCTAATTCTGTTGATGTTCTAAAAGAAAATCCTAATATTGACAATGTTATTGTATTAACAAATAAGGTTAGAAAGTCAATTCCTTCCTTATTTAAGTTTATTTTTCAAATTCGAAGAAAAAAATACAATGCTGTAATTGATGTTTACAGCAAATTAGAAACAAATTTAATTACGTTGTTCTCTGGAGCAAAATATAAAGTTTCTTATCATAAATGGTATTCAAGCGTTTTTTACAATCACAGTTACGAGCGTTTTGATGCTGTAAAATCAGAACACGGTCTTGCAATCGAAAACCGATTGTTACTTTTAAAACCTTTTATATCTGAAAAAATTACAGATGTAAAACCAAAAATCTTTTTAAAAGAATCTGAAATTAATGATGCCAAAAGTCTTTTAAAAAGTCATAACATTGACACCAGCAAACCCTTAATCATGTTTGGAATTCTAGGAAGCGAGGTTTATAAAACTTATCCGCTTGAAGGAATGGCGAAAATAATTGATTTTACGGTTGCCAAAACTAATGCTTCGATCATCTTTAATTATGTTCCAGATCAAAAAGATCTTGCTATGGAAGTTTATAATTATTGTAGTGAGGAAACAAAAAAACACATTGCTTTTGATTTATATTGTACTGAATTACGTTCTTTTTTAGCACTTCTATCACAATGCGAAATGCTTATAGGAAATGAAGGCGGCGCGGTAAACATGGCAAAAGCACTTGAAATTCCAACATTTTCTATATTCACACCTTCTGTTAGAAAAGAAACTTGGCAAATATTTGAAAATGAGGCTAAAAATGCTTCTATTCACTTGAAAGACTTAAAACCTGAAATTTACGAGCAGCATACTGAGCAATACATAAAAGAACATACTTTTGAGTATTATGCAGAGTATCCTTTGCCATTAATGCTTGAAAAATTAGAAACTTATTTTCAAGAGTACAAAAACTGAGAATATTCAGGATACCATTATGCATATTAATAAAGAGCAAAAATTATCGGTTCTAATAATTACACTCAACGAGGAACGATACATAAAATCTCTGCTCGAAGACATTGATTTTGCTGATGAAATTATCGTAATCGATTCCTACAGCACTGATCAAACTGTTGCTATAGTCAAATCATTTCCGAATGTAAAATTGATTCAGAATCATTTTACAAACTATACTGCTCAACGTAATTTTGCTTTAGATCAAGCTAGAAATTCTTGGGTTTTATTTATTGATGCCGATGAACGATTGACTTCAGAATTAAAAACTGAAATTATCTCGACAATAAACAGCAATAACACTGCAAGTGCTTATTTAATATATCGAACTTTTATGTTCAAAAATAAGCCGTTAAACTTCAGCGGCTGGCAGACTGACAAGATTTTCAGGCTTTTTAAAAAATCAGATTGCAGATACAATGCCGAAAGAATGGTTCATGAAAAGTTAATCGTAAACGGTAAAACTTCGATTTTAAAGAACAAAATCATTCACTTTTCTTATACTTCGTATCAAGATTACAAGTCAAAAATGTATAATTACGGAATTTTGAAGGCGAATGAAAAACTAAAAAAAGGGCAAAAATCATCTTATATTTTAATGATTCTTCACCCTTTATATACTTTTTTATACCAATTTTTAATTCGTCTTGGCTTTCTCGACGGTCTCAATGGCGTTACCATTTGTTACCTAAATGCTTATAGCGTTTTTGTTCGTTACAAAAAACTGCAAGAACTTACTTCTTCCAAAATTTAAGTTTCTTTTTTAAGCGCTTTTTTCTGTAAAACTTCTCCTGAAAATCAGAAGTATATTTCCATAATACCTCAAAAATTCTTTCTTCAGATTCTGAATATAATTTAGCGTATTCATTACTCATAACCGCAACCATTTCTTCAAGAGGAGTTAAACGGCATAAATTTTTCATACGCATTTCAAAAGTCATTGTCTTATGAAATTCCATTCTATTTAAATCCACTAAAAAGAAATCATAATTTCCCTCAGCGTTCTTTTTAATCAAAGTATTTCCAGGCGAATGGTCTAAAAACTCAATTCCTTTTTCATGAAGATCAAAACTAAATCTGGTAAACTGTCTTAAAATATTTTCGCGATCCGGAAAATCAGGAATTTCAACCAGTTCTCTATAAGTCAGATCACATTGAAGCTGTTCGCTGATATAAAAACTTTTCTCTAAACCTACGATCGAAGAAAACTCGGCATAAGCAATTGGTTTTGGTGTTCCTACGCCTAATTCTAATAATTTATTTGCAAATTCGTAAGAACGTCTTGCTTTTGATTTTCGAAAATATTTATAGGCGATTTTATTAATAAGATGTGGAACCTTAAACGATTTGATATTTATTTTTTGATTGTTAAAATCAAAAAGTTTTATCTGATTACGCTGACCAATAACGAAGTCTTCTCCTTTGGTGTCAAAAAACTGAATAAATTCGACAATCTCATTTTCGAATTTTTCATACCCTCGATTTAATCTTAAGATCATAAAAAATGTTTCAGCAAATTTAGTTAGTTTTACCATCTAATAAAAAAAAAATATCGATAATGCGTATTACACTAATAAGTCTTGACAATTGGGGACTCAATAAACATATTGCTTCAACTCTAGAAAAACAAGGACATATAGTTCAGCATATCGATTTCAACACCTTCAAATACAAATATCCATCTGTACTGCACAAGGCTTATAATTTTATTTTAAAAGCTTTAAACAAACCAAACCTAAAGCATCAGCATTTTGGTAAAGAAATTTTAAAACGGTTAGAGGAAAATAAGGAAATTCAAGATGTAATTCTAACTATAAAAGGTGATTTTATAGATCCTAAAAGTATTCTTGAGTTTAAAAAATACACTAACAAGTCTATTGGATTTTTTAACGACAATATCTATCGTTGTCCAAAAATTAAACGTGTTCTGCATTGTTTTGATGACGTTTTTTCGTTTGAAAAAGATGACTGTGCGAAATTTAATCTAAAATTTGCTCCAAATTGGATCTACAATAACAATGTTTCTTTAAGCAGCAATACTGCTTTTGAATACGATGTTTTCAATATTAGCTCAATCGATAAAAGACTGCCAATTTTAGCTCGAATCGCTGATGAGTTAAAATCTAAATCAATAAAATTTAAATTTATTGTTTACGATAAAAAACGAAAACCTGTTGATAATACTATTACTTATATCAACAAACATATGCCATTATCTGAAGTAAACGATTATATCGGCCGCTCAAAAGTACTTTTGGACATTAACAGAATTGGTCAGATTGGATTAACTTTTAGAGTTTTTGAAAGCTTAGGTTTGGATAAAAAGTTAATTACTACGAACTCTGACATCAAAAATTACGATTTTTATAATCCTAATAACATTCTTATTATAGATGAAAAGAATCCTGTAATTTCTCCCGATTTTTTTAAAAATGAATACGAAAAAATTCCTGATTCTATCTTACATCAATATACTATCGAAGGATGGTGCGAGAATGTAATTTTTAAGAATCTCAAGTAAATCCTTTACTTTTTGCAGCTTTTCAATATTAAAAACTGAGCGTATTTGGCGTTCTCATACTGTATTGTTTATTTCTTTTATACTTTAATTAACCAATTTATACTTCTTAAATACATAAAAAAACACCCTGTAATTCGTTCAATTTTAATTAATCATTCTGTATGTTTGCACAAAAATAAAAATACCACCTCACTTTCATTGTCAAACTTTGGTGTTATTCAATATGTAAAACAAAATGAATTTCACCTTTTCTCTGATTATAATTACCGCTTTAATTGCCTTAGTACTATCTGTTTTAGCAATTAATCGGCTAGTAAAAATAAAGTTAACTGATGTTAGTTATCCCGAAATTGATGGACTGCGAGGTTATTTAGCCTTTTTTGTTTTCTTACACCACAGTTATATCTGGCAGGTATATTTAAAAACTGAAAATTGGGAAGATCCAGAATCTAACTTGTTCAATCAATTTGGAGAAACTACTGTTGTTTTCTTTTTTATAATTACTGCTTTTTTGTTTACAACCAAATTACTCAATAATAAAACGGGAGAAATTGATTGGTCAAACTATCTTAAATCAAGATTTTTCAGGCTTTTTCCAATGTATTTTTTCTCCGTAATTATCATTTTTATTCTGGCTGCCTGCTTGACTAATTTTACTATTAGAGTTCCGTTTTTAGAAAACTTAAAAAGCATTCTTTCTTGGATATTTTTTAACGTCAGCAAGAAAAACTCAAACTTAAATGGCTTAGAAGACACTTTTATTCTTAATGCCGGAATTACTTGGACATTGCCTTACGAATGGATTTTTTACTTTTTATTGCCTCTTATTGCATTGTTCTTTAAAATAAAAATCAACTACAAAGCGTTAATCGGTTTTACAATTACCGCTGCAATAATTATGGTTATAAACAAATCGTCATTAAGACATTTTATGCCTTTTATTGGCGGAATTTGTGTTGCATTATTAATAAACACAAAAAAGCTTAATACGATTTTAAAACAGAAAAAGTACACCATATTAGCACTGTTATTATTAGCTGTTTCAGTCTATTTTTTCAACAGCGGCAGAAAACCTTATCCGCTGATAGCGGCGTCTATTGTATTTTTGATTATAGCATCTGGAAACAATTTTTTCGGAGTTTTATCGAGTGCTTTTTCGCGTAAATTTGGTCAAATTACCTACAGTCTATATTTACTTCATGGTATTTTACTGTTTGTTATATTTCATTACATAGTTGGCTTTGAAAAAGCAAAAACATTAACTGATGTTGAATTTTGGTCGATTATTACGGTATCTGTTTTCCCTTTAATACTGATTTGTCAGCTGACTTTTAAATATATCGAACTGCCTTTAATGTCTTTAGCAAAAAGAAAAAACAAAGCATAATCTATCGAATATTCCAGCAAACCAAGTAAATAAAATGGTAATTTATTATTTTTTTTTATTGCTACCTTTGCAATCTTAATAGCCAATTACATTTTACAAAATGAACGAAGAAATACTAAAAGCATACGAAGTAATCAAAGAAGGCGGCATTATACTATACCCAACTGATACTGTTTGGGGAATTGGCTGCGATGCTACAAATCCTGAAGCTGTTGCCAAAATATACAAGCTGAAACAACGTGCCGAAACGCAAAGCATGATTGTTTTAATGAATGGCGAAAAAATGATGTACAATGTTTTTAAAAACATTCCTGAAGTAGCTTGGCAAATTTTAGATTTATCTGAAAAACCAACAACTTTAATTTTAGATGAGCCTAGAAATGTTGCAGCTAATATTATCGCCGCAGATAACTCACTTGCAGTTCGATTAGTAAAAGAACCTTTTTGTTTTAAATTACTAGAACGAATGAAAAAACCACTGGTTTCAACATCGGCAAATATTTCAGGGCAGCCTACTCCAATTGCTTTTAAAGATATTAATCCAGAAATCATCAACGGAGTTGACTATGTGGTTAATTTATATCACGATAAAGTTGCGGGAAAACCTTCGACAATTATAAAACTGACAAACGATTCTCAGGTAAAAGTGATTAGAAAATAAAAGTCCTTCGACTTCGCTCAGGATGACATAAAAGATCTGTCTGACTGAGCGAAGTCGAAGGACTTTTCACACTAAAGAAACCTTTGAGCCTTTGCGACTCTGACCCTTTGTACCTTTAAACAACTTTCAAAGACTCAATCAGCCAATCAATATCTTCTTTTGTGTTATAATGACTGAATGAAATTCGGAGATTTGGCAGTTGCAAATCATCTTCCGAAAGCATTTCTTTTAAAACATGCGACGGTTTTATACTACCAGATTGGCAAGCGCTTCCTCTAGAAACAGCAATTCCTTTCATATCTAAACTAAACAAAAGCATTGACGTTTTATCTGAAGAAAACGGAAGTGTGATATTGATGATATTATAAAAATCATCTTTTCTCCCATTAATTTTAAAACCTGAAAAATGAGTTTCTAATTGCTCAATAAGATATTTCTTAAGCTCAGAAATATACTCGCGTTCTTCTGTTAAGTTCTCATAAGAAACAGACAAAGCTTTTGCCATTCCAGCAATTTGATGTACAGCTTCTGTGCCTGCGCGAAGTCCTTTTTCTTGTTCACCTCCAAAAAACAAAGGCTGTAATCCGGAATTTTTTCGAACAAAAGCAAAACCAACACCTTTAGGTCCGTGAAATTTGTGCGCACTGGCTAAAATAAAATCTACCGAAGTTTTTTGAAGATCAATCTCAGTTTTCCCAATTGACTGAACCGTATCTGAATGAAATAAGGCATTATATTGTTTGCAAATAACCCCAACTCTATCCAAGTCTAAAATAGTTCCTGTTTCGTTGTTTACATGCATTAAACTAACGATTGTTTTTTTCTCGTCGCTTAATAAATTAGACAAATGCGTCAAATCAATACTTCCATCCGCATTTATCTTTACATAATCGACCTGAACACCATATTCTTCCTCTAAAGCCATAGCAGCATGCAAAACGGCATGATGTTCAATCTTTGAAGTAATAATTCGTTCTATCTTAAGATCTTCTACTGCCGATCTCAAAATCCAATTATCAGCCTCAGTTCCTCCTGAAGTAAAAATAATTTCCTGAGCTGAACAATTTAAATGTTTAGCAATACTTTTTCTAGAAAGTTCTAAAACTGTTTTTGCATTTCGCCCAAAACTATGTGTCGACGATGGATTACCAAAATCTTCAGTCATTACTTTAGTCATTTCCTGAATAACTTCAGGACGCATCGCAGTTGTTGAGGCGTTATCGAGGTATACTTTTTTCATTACTGCAAAGTTATGAAATATCAATTGTCTAATCTTAAATATCATTTGCCAAATTTTTCACTATTTTTGACCCAAATAAAATTTACGATGAAAAAATATGCAAGCCTTGTATTATTGGCGTTTTTGCTAAACGGCTGTGACGATGGCGACCTTACAGTGGATACAATCGATTTTGATAATGTTACAGCTGCAAGTTGTGATCCCGCAACAAATACTTTACTTTACAAACTTAAAACACAAGAATCATTATTACTTCAATTACCGCAGGCAAACGGAATTGTAAATGATCCTAAAGTTTACATCTATGACATAGACAACAACCAATATCGCGTTGTATACAGAGCTTATGATGGTAAAGTAGAAACTACAAATATTTGCGGCGCTATACCACCAAGAACTCCAAATGTTACTGAAGAGTGGCTTGGAAAAACTGGTAAAATTGTAATTACAACTACACAAATAGCAACTGATCCTGATGTAAATGGAGCAACAAGAATTAATGGCTACAACCATAATATCGTTTTTCAAAATATTACATTTTCAAAACCTGCGGGAGATCAAGTTGAAGCTGAATTTACGTTTGGAGATTATAAAACTACGGTTACTCCAGCTAATTTAACGTTTCAAAATGCCGCGAGCGGCGAAGCATTTATTTGCCCTGACAACTTAACTGTTTACAATTACAATACGTCCTTTACTTTAACAATTGAAAACTTCGATCAAAGCTTACTTGAAAATGTAGTTACCCCTCCAGGAAAGCCAAGAACAGGAGCAATTGGAGCAACTACAAATAAGCTTTTTTACAGAACTTTTTTAAGCGGAACCGGAAGTATTTCTTCAGGCTATTTTTGTCAAAAAACCACTCCTTCTTTACCTGCAGTAAATGAAACTTGGGTAGGTGAAAACACAAACGCAGATTTAAAAGCTGAAGTACAAGTAACAACAGAAAAAGTAGGTACAAACTTTATTCACACTGTTGTTCTTGCAAACGTTTCGCTAGTAAAAGGAAACAGTAAATTTAGACTTGGAACCAGTTTCATTCTAGGAAAAATTACCAAGTAAAAAGTAAAAAAACAAAACGAAAAAGAAGCAAAGACACTGTTCAAAAACAGTCTTTGCTTCTTTTTTTATTCTTACAAAAAACGTCCATTTTTCAAGACTGATTTCAATCGGAAATCAAGACGAAAAACGGACGTTTTTTTATACTTTTAAAAGAGCTTATTTAAGACTTCAAAACGTGTTTATTTGTTGTTTTGTCTAAAATAAACTTCGGTGGCACCTAGTCCATATTTTTGATAATTGGCGTCTTGAAAATCTATACCATCATAACGACCCAACAAAAAATCTAATTCCGCTTTTAAAATTCCTTCGCCGACACCATGAATAAAAACAATTTTTGGAATGCGGTTTTTGATCGCAAATTCAATGTGTCTTTTTGCTGTTTCAGTCTGTAAAGTTAAGATGTCATAATTCGACATTCCGCGTTTATTTGGAACCAGTTTTTCAATATGCAAATCAAATTCTGGAGCCGAAATTTCACGTTTATCTTTGCGTTCTTTGACAAAACTACGTGGTTTTGGCTCTGTTTTTTCTTTTGAAATCTCATCTAAATCAATTCTTTTAATAGAATTCATTAAATTACTGGTTTCTTGAATCTTAAGCAATTCATTGACAAAAAATGTCATCATGAATCCGTCCTCAGTTTCAATCAAAACCTCATTGTTTTTCACTGAAACCACCGTTCCGTTTATGGCTTCGTCTAAGACAGAAACCTTATCTCCTTTAGTCAACATCCTTCTCTTCTTTATCTTGGTTTTTACTTGGTGTTTTTGCACTCAGCTGCATCATTCCATACATAAAAACTGCAATTGCAATTACTATGATATAGATATTTTTTTCGGCTGAAACCTGCTCATATAACGCAACCGAAATGGCAAGAATCATAATTAAAATTTTAAACGTTTTCATATTTTAAAGTTTAAGAATTCAAAAGTAACAAACTTTAAAATAACAGTTCCCTCCTCTTGAAATGTTATCTTATTTTTTTTTCGTAAAATTGTAAAAAAAAATCACCGTGTCTTTAGAAAAATATATGATCCCCTGCATGTTCAAAACGCTCTTCGGAATTGAGTGTTTAGGCTGCGGTTTTCAGCGATCATTATTCTTACTTTTTCAAGGTGAATTTTTAGCGGCTTTTAATATGTATCCGGCAGTTTACACTACCCTTTTATTTTTACTTTTAGTCGTTTTATATTTTGTAGATAAGTCGAGAAATTATAAAAAAATAATTTGGAAAGCGGCAAGCCTGAACATCATTTTTATGCTCGCCGGTTACTTTTACAAACACTTTTATCTTTGATAATTTTGGTCCTTTTTTTTACTTCTTAATCTTGTTCAAAATATCATTCATCATCTCAATTTGCACTTTCTGAATTTCGATTAATTCTTGCTGCTGATGCATAATTAAATGATCAATTTTATCGTGAATCATTCTAATTTCTAATTCTGATTTTAAGTTAATCATATAGTCTTTTTTGGCACGATTTCGATCCTTCTCTTCTTGACGATTTTGGCTCATCATAATCACCGGCGCTTGCAAAGCTGCAATACAAGATAAGATCAAATTCAGCAAAATAAACGGATATGGATCGAAGCCTTTATTAACCAAAATATAAACATTTGAGCCAATCCAAATAACAATAAAAGCCAGAAACGAAATTATAAAAGTCCAGCTTCCGCCAAAATCTGCTACCTGATCCGCAATCTTCTGACCAAAATTTCTTGTCTCAGCTTCATCTTCAACAGTACTTACAATTGATTTATCTTCTTTCAAGGAAGAGATAACATTTTTTTCAAGATCTGAAAGTGCGCCAATTTCAGTAGATAAATAATTCGAAATGTATCTCTGACGATATTCATTCAATTCCTCGACAGCTATACAATCATCATCGCAAAAAGAAGGATGATCTTTGATTATTAAACCCAGAATTGGGTCGTGAATTGATTTTCCATAGACTTTATCATTTTCAGGAAAATCTATATTTGAAATTGCACTCTTGAACGTTGAATTGTTTTTCATTTCTGTAAATTTTATAGGCTAATTTACATAATTAACTTCTTAAGAATCATATAATATTTTAGATTTCAATAATCTTTCATTTATCACAAATACGACCCTCAGCACAAAATTTCTTTAGTTAATTCGTGCCTGTATTTACAAAAAACACCTTACTTTTAACGTTTTAAAATATCCATTCAATTTTATAATTGTGACAAAAGACACTATCATACAAAACATTAAAGCTTTAAAAAGCCATTCTACAATAAACTACGGTATCAAAACCAAAACGGAAGCTTTTACTGAAAAGCTGTTTTATACTCTTTTTGATTCGAATGCTGCATTAGACGAAAGCATAAATGAACTTGAAATACGATTTAAAGAAATTGCTGTTTTAGCTTGTCAAAAACCTGAAAACTTATGCGAATCGATTTGGGATAGATTTCTTGAAAAACTTCCTGGAGTTTTAGAAAAACTTAATCAAGATGCTGCATATATTCTAGAAAATGATCCAGCATCAAACAGCTTAGATGAAGTTTACTTAGGTTACCCGGGTTTTTATGCTATTGCAATTTATAGATTAAGCCATGAATTATATCATCTAGATTTATTATTGTTCTCGCGATTAATGAGCGAATATGCGCATCGAATTACAGGAACTGATATACACGCGGGAGCAAGCATTGCATCGCCGTTTTTTATTGATCACGCAACTGGAATTGTTATTGGAGAAACTTCTGTTATTAAAAAACACGTTAAAATTTACCAAGGGGTTACTTTAGGAGCTTTGAGTGTGAGCAAGGAAATGAAAAATGCAAAAAGACATCCAACTGTAGAAGCAAATGTGTGCATTTATGCGAATGCCACAATATTAGGCGGAGAAACTATCATAGGCGAAAATAGTGTCATTGGAGGAAATGCATGGGTAACTAAATCTATTCCTGCAGATTCTATTGTACTGAACACTACTACAACTGACGTTAAAATAAAAGAAAAAAGATAAAATGGGTCCACAAAAATTGTTAAACCTTATTGGAAATACTCCATTAATGGAAACGGTCAATTTGGTTAAAAATAAAAACGTAAAACTTTTACTAAAACTTGAAGGAAACAATCCGGGGGGAAGTGTAAAAGACAGAGCAGCTTACAACATGATTGCTTCTGCACTTGAAAGAGGCGATATTAAAAAAGGTGACAAACTAATTGAGGCAACAAGCGGCAATACAGGAATTGCACTAGCAATGATTGCGCAATTGTTTCAAATAGAAATTGAATTGGTTTTACCAGAGGATTCTACAAAAGAACGAACACAAACTATGCGTGCTTATGGCGCTACGGTTATTTTAACACCAGCGAGTGAAGGAATTATCGGTTCAAGAGATTATGCTGATAAGAAAGTCGCCCAAGGCGGATATTTAATGCTGAATCAGTTTGCTAATGACGACAACTGGAAAGCGCATTACAAAACCACTGGCCCAGAAATCTGGAATGATACTGACGGAACTGTTACACATTTTGTTTCAGCAATGGGAACAACTGGTACAATCATAGGAACATCTACTTATTTAAAAGAAAAAAATCCTGCTATTCAAATTGTAGGCGCGCAGCCAAGCGACGGCTCTCAAATTCCGGGAATTCGTAAATGGCCGCAAGAATATCTGCCTAAAATTTTCGATGCTTCAAAAGTCGATACTGTTGTTGATGTAAGTGAAGAGGAAGCCAGAGCAATGACAAAGAGATTAGCTTTAGAAGAAGGCGTTTTTGCAGGAATGAGCAGCGGAGGATCTGTTGCTGTAGCTTTAAAAATTGCCGAACAGCTAGAATCCGGTGTTATTGTTGCCGTTATTTGTGATCGCGGCGATCGTTATCTATCATCTGATTTATTTGATTAAAAGAGGAACAAAGGTTCGCAGCTGCAAAGCTTCTAAGTTTAAAAACTCAGAATCTAAGGAAGCTTAGAACCTTAAAAAAATCTTACTCCTTTGCTGTTTTAAAAATGAAAAAATTAGCCTTTGCACTCCTATCTCTTTACAGCATTACTATAAATGCACAAGAAATTAAAATTTTAAACACCAAAGAGTATCTTCGAAACGGCTCGAAAGAGTTTATTCTTTTTTGTGAATTGAAAAACAACTCTAAAGAGACCATAATTTTACCTCTTCCTGTAGAAACAGTTGGAAATAACAATACAAACAGCTTCAATTATTTTTACCTGATCGAAACTTTTCCTAATAATGCATTTATTATCGAAGAATCGCCTCCTGCTATAATGACAAAAAAGGCAAAATTAACATCTGACAACATCTTAATTTGCAAACCCTTTTCAACTCTAAAATTCAATTTCGACACTAAATACATTACCAAAAACGATGTTTATTTTGATGATAAAATAAAATTCAAACAATTAGCATTAATCTACAGACCTTTTGATCTGACTGATGAAGAGAAAAAAGAAAACTTAAGCGATGAATTAGTAAACAGTAATTTTTACAAAAAGAAAATTAAATCGAAATCTTTTTCAATCAAAAAAACATAACAACTCAGCACCTCAAAGAAATGAACTACAGAAAACTAGGCAAAACAAACTTCAACATATCCGAAATCTCACTGGGAACTTGGCAGGTTGGAGGAAAATGGGGATCAGGATTTAATGATAAAACTGCCGATGAACTTATAAATACTGCCATAGACAATGGTGTTAATTTTATTGACACTGCCGATGTTTATGAAAACGGACTAAGCGAAATTGCTGTTGGCCGCGTTGTTCGTTCACGTTCTGAACGTATCTATGTGGCAACAAAATGCGGACGCAATATTAATCCGCATATAAATGAAGAATACCAGCCAAAAGTACTTCAGAAATTTGTTGAAGACAGTTTAAGAAGAACTGGATTAGAAACTCTAGATTTAATACAACTTCATTGTCCGCCTACAGAAGTTTATTATCGTCCTGAAATTTTTGAACTTTTTGACCGCTTAAAAGAACAAGGCAAAATTTTGAATCTTGGCGTAAGCGTCGAAAAAGTCGAAGAAGCCTTAAAAGCAATAGAATATTCAAATGTAACTACGGTTCAAATTATCTTTAACTTATTCCGCCAGCGTCCGTCGCAATTATTTTTCTCTGAAGCAAAGAAGAAAGATATCGGCATCATTGCGCGTGTTCCGCTCGCAAGTGGTCTTTTAACAGGCAAATTTGATTCAAAAACAACTTTTGATACTCAGGATCATCGCAATTTTAATCGTAACGGAGATGCCTTTGATAAAGGCGAAACCTTTTCTGGTATTGATTACGAATTAGGTTTAAAAGCGGTCGAGAAACTAAAAACCTTATTTCCTGAAACAGCAAACCTTGCTCCTATTGCCTTGCAATGGATTTTGAGTTTTAATGAAGTGAGCTGTATTATTCCCGGAGCTTCAAAAAAAGAACATGTTCTTTCGAATTTATCGATTTATGATCTCCCAAATCTTAGCCCTGAAAAAATCTCAGCTATGAATAAAATTTACGAAGAATATGTAAAACCATCTGTGCATCAGCTCTGGTAATTTTTAGCAGACACAAAGGTTCTGAAGTTCTGAAATATTAAGGTTTTACCAAAGTTTAAAACTTATCATCTTAGTATTTCAGAACCTTAACTTCTTAAAAAACTAAAGTTCGAATTCAATTTTAAATTCGGCACCTTTATTCCTGCCTTCACTTAAAGCAGTTAGTTTTCCTTTATTTTTCTCTACAATTTTCTTGCATAAATACAATCCTATTCCAGTTGATGATTCATTTGCAGTTCCTAAACGGCTCATTTTTGTGAATTTCTTAAACAATTCATCAATTTGATTTTTGTCAAAACCAATTCCTTCATCAGTAACTGTAATAATTATATTCGAATTCTCCTTAAAAACTCTAAGTTTTATTTCACTGTCAAAATAAGAGAACTTAACGGCATTGCTGATTAAATTAACTAAAACCTGAACTAATAAACCTTCGTCGATTTTAAGTTTCACCTCGTCAATTTCAACATTTACTTTTAAGTTTACTTTTTTATCAATCAAACGCTGTTCAACCTGCTCATTAATAAAAGGCAGGATATTCGAGATTAAAATCGTTTTAAACTCTGGATTTATTTTTACTACTTGATCTTGTTCCTTTAATAATTTTATAAAATTCTCGATGTATCGAAATTGCAAATTAGTCGATTCGCAAATTAAACCTGCCAAATGTTTAACTGATTCGGATGGATTTTCGCTTAAAATAAGCTCGGCTAAACCTTGCGGATTTCCTGCGAAATTTTTCAAATCATGCGAAAGCATATAAATTAAATCTTGTTTTTCGTTTATAAAACTTTCTGCCTCATAAATAGATTCTTGAATATTACACATCAAAAGTCCTGCTTCATCAGTATATTCTGTTGGCAATACTGAAAGCTGTCTGTTATTTCTATAATCATCCAATGATCTTGAAGCGATCGAAATAGGCTTAATTAATTGTTTTAATATCAAAAGCGTAATCACCGTTGCCAGCAAAGTCATAATTAAAGAAAATACTAAAATTGAAGTTGGCGAGACGGTATGCTCAAAAAAAAGTACAAAAAACAAAATCCCTATAAGCGGAATATGTATTCCTATAAATGCGACAAATAAGAATTTAAATGCATAACTTTTTTTCAAAAAGCTGATTTGTGAAAGATTGTGATACAACTTCATAAAACACGACAAACAATAGGTTATACTTGATAAATTTGAGATTAATGCTTAAAACAAAGTTAACTTTTAAACTCAATTAAACTAATAAATTCAACAATTTGATAATTTTTTTTGAAAATTAAATTTATAAAAGTTTTCAAACGCTTATTTTTGCGCTATGGGAAGAAAAAATACAGACAAAGTTGTCTTTCATCAAATCCAGGTTCTTGATGCTGGAGCAAAAGGAGTGTCAGTAGCAAAAGCACCTGACGGAAAAGTAATCTTTATTCCGAATGTAGTTCCGGGTGATGTAGTTGATGTACAGACATTCAAAAAAAGAAAAGCCTATTACGAAGGTAAAGCCGTAAAATTTCACGAATTATCAGAGCATCGTATTGAACCTATCTGCGATCATTTTGGTGTTTGCGGTGGTTGTAAATGGCAAAATATGAAATACAGCCAACAGTTGTATTACAAACAAAACGAAGTAAAAAATCATTTACAGCGTATTGGAAAAGTTGAGCTTCCTGAATTTGAAACTATTTTAGGTTCGGAAAAACAATTTTTCTATAGAAATAAAATGGAATTTTCATTTTCTAACAGCCGTTGGTTAACAGAAAAAGAAATTGAAAGCAAAGAAGATTTAGGAAACAGAAATGCTTTAGGATTTCATATTCCGAAAATGTGGGATAAAATTCTAGACATTCAAAAATGTCACTTACAAGAAGATCCTTCAAATGCTATTAGAAACGAAATCAGAGCATTTGCAAAGGAGCATAATTTAGCATTCTTTAATCCAAGAGAACATTCTGGTTTATTAAGAACGGTAATGATTCGTACGGCTTCAACTGGCGAAATTATGGTTTTGATTCAGTTTTTCGAAAATGACAAAGCTAACCGCGAACTTATTTTAGATCATTTATACGAGAAATTTCCACAAATTACTTCTTTGCAATATGTGGTAAATGCTAAGCAAAACGATACAATCTACGATCAAGATATCAAACTTTATAAAGGAAGAGATTATATCTTAGAAGAAATGGAAGGTTTGAGATTCAGCATCAATGCTAAATCATTCTATCAAACAAATTCTGATCAAGCTTACGAATTATACAAAATTACGCGTGATTTTGCTGGCTTATCAGGAAATGAAACGGTTTACGATTTATATACCGGAACAGGAACTATTGCACAATTTGTTTCTAAAAAAGCAAAAAAAGTAATTGGTGTAGAAAGTGTGCCAGAAGCAATTTTAGATGCAAAAGCAAATGCAGAGCGCAATAATATTACAAATTGCGAGTTTTTTGTTGGTGACATGAAAGTGGTATTCAATGAAGAATTTATTGCTCAGCATGGTAAACCGGATGTTATTATTACAGATCCGCCAAGAGATGGTATGCACGCAGCCGTAATCGATCAGATTTTAAAAATTGCTCCTAAAAAAGTAGTTTACGTAAGCTGTAACTCGGCAACACAAGCTCGTGATTTAGCATTGATGGACGAAAAATACAAAGTTACCCGCGTTCGACCTGTTGATATGTTCCCACAAACACATCACGTTGAAAATGTTGTACTTTTAGAACTTCGATAATTATAAAATTATAAATGAAAAAAATAGTCTCTCTTTTACTTCTTTTTACTTTTGGACTTTCCAGCTGTGAAAAAGATGACATTTGCGATGGAAATACACCTACAACTCCGCGACTTGTTATTACCTTTTATAACATTTCGGATCCATCTGTTGTAAAAAATGTCACAAACTTAAAAGTTGTTGGTATTGGCGGAGGTGATCCAAATGGGATTATTTTTAATAAAAGCGGAACTGAGATAACCAAATATTTAGCAAACGGAAGCACTATTTCTATTCCGCTAAAAACAGTTGGCACAACTACTTCTTACAGCTTTATATTTAATGCTATAAACAGCAATCCTGCAGCCGTAAATACAGATGTATTGACATTTAATTATGCAACGCAAAACATTTACGTATCTAGAGCTTGCGGTTTTAAAACTAATTTCACATTGAACCCAAGTGATAATTCAAGCACTGCTGGAATCGTACGAACAGATCCTGCTAACGACGGTCAATGGATGCAGAGTATTGATATACTAACTCCTAACATTCAAACAGAAAATGAAACACATGTTAAAATATATTTTTAGTTTTTGCTTAGTGTTTTCAATGTTTTTAGGACATTCTCAAGAAACATCAGCTGCGAAAAAGGAAATCGTTACCGAAAAACCAAAAAAAACAGCAAAACCTGCTGTTCAGGAAACAAAAATTGATAGTATTTCAACAAAAACAGACCGTTATGGTTTGCGTGTTGGAGTAGATTTATACAAATTAACAAGAGGTCTTTACGATAAAGATTATAAAGGAATTGAGTTTGTAGGAGATTATCGTTTAACCAAAACGTACTATTTAGCTGCTGAATTGGGTTTTGAAAACAAAACAACTGACGATGACCGATTAAATTCTACTGCGAAGGGAACTTATATTAAAGCAGGATTCGACTACAATTTATACCAAAACTGGTTAGATATGGAAAACCTAATAACTATTGGTATGCGTGGTGGTTTCAGTTCTTTTAGTCAAGACTTAAACAGCTATAAAGTTTACAATCCAAATCCGTATTGGGGCGAACAGCCTTATATTGCTGCAAATCAAAAATACAACGGATTAAGCGCAGGCTGGATTGAGGTTGCGGGCGGAATTAAAGCTAAAGTTTTTAATAATGTATTTGTTGGTTTTGGTGTTCAGCTTAAACTTTTAGTCATGAACAACAAACCTTCTGGCTTTGACAATCTTTATATTCCTGGTTTTAACAGAACTTATGATGGAAGTTTTGGAGTAGGATTTAACTATACCGTTTCTTATTTTATTCCAATTTATAAGAAAAAAGTAGTTCTTCCAGAAATCAAAAAAGAAACTTCTAAAAAATAGAAATTCTCTTATTATACAAAAAGCCCCGAATTCAAAAATTCGGGGCTTTTTTATACTATACAATTGAAGTCCTGCTTACCTTCAATAAATCCAATCTTCCTTGATATTAAAGGTTAAAAAAATTATCCTATTTCCTTAATTCCTTTTATAAAAATCCATTTCATAAAAAGCTTCTCGCCATCTTTTGTTCTTGCGGCTTGAAATTTTGGAGAAATTAAGGTCGACACAATAAATGCAGTCATCGGAATCCATAATCCAGTTAATCCTGTATAAGTCGCAATTAAAAATCTGCCTAAAATAAACAGAATTGCAAAACATCCTAATTGATATAAAAAAGCTCTTATTTGTAGTTTTGTCATTTTTTTCTTTTTAAAGGTGCAAAGCAGCAAAGATTCAGAGGTACAAAGATCTACTCTTTGCGTTTATAAAGTCTTACCACTTTGCAAGTTTTATTCTATTTGAAATTTTATCTTCTTATAAATACAACTTTACAAAACTCTTCACGACAAAGCTTTAAAACCTATGCCACTATGAACATTTGTAACTTTGAATCTATTTTATTTACTCTGTAACCTGAAATTTCGTTCTCTTGCTTCCTTCGTACATTTCGTATTTTACCAAACGAGCTTCAAGACTTCCGTTAAAAAGCTTGATTTTTCTTGATGGCTTTAATCCAACAAATTTCAACGCTTCTAGGTTTGCCGTGATAAACCAAGCATTTGTTCCTGGATAGTTTTTCTTTAAAGTATCACCTATACTGCTGTAGAATTTCTCCATATGAATATCTAAACGCTCATCATACGGCGGATTAAATACAATATGTAATTTTCCTTCTACTTCTTTTTCAGAATCAAAAAAGTTGTCCTCAGAAATTGTTACATAATCCTCAAGATTAGCATTTCTAATATTATCTTTTGCTTTGCTTACCGCACTTGGTGCTTTATCAAAACCTTTTATTGTATAATGAAATTCTTTTGTTTTTTTCATCAAGCTGTTTACAATTTGATCAAACAAATCGTTGTCCCAGTCTTTCCATTTTTCAAAAGCAAATTCTTTACGATTAATATTTGCAGGAATATTGCAGGCGATCATCGCTGCTTCTGCTAAAAAAGTTCCTGATCCGCACATTGGATCTAAAAAATGACTTTGTCCTTCCCATCCTGAAAGCAATAGAACTCCCGCTGCCAAAACTTCGTTTATAGGCGCAATATTTGTCGCAGTTCTATACCCACGCTGATGCAATGAGCTTCCAGAAGTATCTAAAGCTACTGAAACCTGATCTTTGTCGATATGCACATTGATTCGTAAATCTGGATATTGCTTATCAATACTTGGTCTCTGCCCTGTTCTTTCTCTAAACTGATCTACAATAGCATCTTTACATTTTTGAGAAACAAACTCAGAATGATTAAAATAAGTAGAATGCACAGTTGCATCAATTACAAAAGTTTGATTGGCATTTAACAATTTCGACCAGTTTATGCCCGAAATTCCTTTGTATAATGCCTGCTCATTGTTAGCTCTAAAAGAGTAAATTGGTTTTAGTACTTTCAGCGCCGTTCTAAGCGACAAATTGGCTTTATACATAAACCCTTTATCACCTTTAAAACTTACCATTCGCACTCCTTTTTCAACATCCTGAGCACCAAGCGTACGTAATTCTTGTTCTAATATCTCTTCAAAGCCAAAAAAACATTTGGCAATCATTCTAAAATTTTCTTCCATTTCTCTATAAATTAAAAAAACTAAATCTTAAAAGATGCACTGTGGTGCATCTCTACATTATGCAATGATAATATTTAGGTATCATTGCGAAATAGTTATTTTTCGGCAAAAATACACTAAATTTGCGGTACTTTAAATTAAATGAAATAGAATAAATGTCTGAAGCACCAAACTCATCAACACCAAATCAGGATCGTAATACAGAAAACTGGTTCTCTTCATGGTTTGATACTCCGTATTATCACATTCTTTATAAAGATCGAAATTACCGAGAAGCTCAGGTTTTTATGGATAATCTTACTCATTATCTTAATCTTCCTGAAAAAGCTAAGGTGCTTGATTTAGCCTGCGGAAAAGGAAGACATTCCATATACTTAAACCAACTTGGTTATAATGTATTAGGTGCTGATCTATCTGAAAACAGTATTGCTGAAGCTAATAAAAACAGTAATGAATCACTGCACTTTAAAGTGCACGATATGCGTGAACCTTTTGACGAAAAATTTGATGCCATTTTTAATCTTTTTACCAGTTTTGGTTATTTTGAAAGTGACGACGATAATTTGACTACGCTAAAAGCTATTAAAGAAAGCTTGTCTGAATATGGTTTTGCGGTAATCGATTTTATGAACGTAAATCAGGTTATTGAAACTTTAGTTCCTCAAGAAGTAAAAACAGTTGACGGAATCGATTTTCATATTAAAAGATATGTTGAAGATGGACATATTTTCAAAGAAATTGACTTTGAAGATCAAGGCAGAAAATATCATTTTACAGAAAAAGTAAAAGCATTAACTTTGAAAGACTTTCAAGATTTAATGGATGAAGCAGGAATTTTTCTGTTAGATATTTTTGGAGATTACAAACTCAAAAAATTCCATAAAACTGAAAGCGAACGATTAATCATGATTTTTAAATAAATTGGGGAATCGTTAATTGTTTAACCGTTTAATCGCTAAACAAAAAACAATTAACCGATTAAACAAATCAACGATTACACGAAACGAAATGAACTATTTACTACCCTTATTTTCTGTACTTTTAGGATATATAGTGGCTTTGTTTTTAAAACCTAAAAACAAAACCAATTTAAAGTTACTGCTGGCATTCAGCGGTTCATTTTTGTTATCATTAACGGTAATGCATCTTTTGCCCGAAGTTTATGAATCTCACAATCATAATATTGGGATTTTTATTATGCTTGGGATTTTGTTTCAAATTGTACTTGAATTTTTCTCAAAAGGCGCAGAACATGGACATGTTCATGGACATGCAAAAATGTCGCAAATTCCGTGGCTGCTTTTTATAAGTCTTTGCATTCATGCTTTCTTAGAAGGTTTTCCGGTAAGCCATCATCATGATTTAGCCCTTGGAATTGCTATTCATCATTTGCCAATTGCAGTAATTTTAACAACATTCTTCATCAATGCCGATTTAGACAAAAAAGCCATTTTTGCCTTCATGCTTACTTTTGCCGTAATGACACCTTTAGGAACTGTTGCTTCTGAATATCTGCCAATTTTAAATGAATATTATACTGAAATTACCGCAATTGTAATTGGTATATTATTTCATATTTCATCGACTATTATTTTTGAAAGCAGCGAAGGACATAAGTTTAATGTTGCCAAAGTTTCTATGATTGTACTCGGAATCTTACTAGCATTTTTCTTGTAATTTCATGAAATTTTGCTTCCTTTTTAGCAGCTGAACATCATCTTTCATTATTTAAAATGATGCTTTTTCCTACTTGCTTTTTAGTATTAAGTTTCTAAAATAATACCGCTGAATATTCTTGGCATTTATGAAATTTTAAATAACCGATAAAGAAATAAAGCCTTCCTCTTTTTTGGCTTTTCATCAAAAAAGAAGCTGATTACGAACCAAAATCCTAGATATTCCAGCTAGTAAGTCTAGTTTATTTATTAATCTTAACTTTTCAACCATATTACTTTTCTCATTCGCGTAACAAAACTTCTGACAAACAGTCTTTATTGATAAAAAATAGAGCATAAAAAAAGATTACAAATCTTTGTGACTTTGTGTTGTAATTTTCTTGATTAAAATAAAAAAATATTAATTTTGACTGGTCTAAATAACACTAAAATGACATTTACAAAAACGACTGAACTCTCATCACAATATGAACATTTAGAAAAAATGTCTGTTCATGAATTGTTATCAAATATCAACCAAGAAGATAAAACTGTTCCTTATGCAGTAGAAAAAGCTTTACCTCAAATAGAAGCTTTGATACCAAAAATAGTTGCAAAATTGAAACTTGGCGGCAGATTATTTTATATTGGTGCGGGAACTTCAGGACGTCTTGGTGTTGTTGATGCATCAGAATGTCCGCCTACTTTTGGTGTTCCTTTTGATTTAGTAAATGGTATAATTGCAGGTGGTGATACCGCTATAAGACGAGCAGTCGAAAATGCAGAAGATAATCCAACACAAGCTTGGATTGATTTAAAGACTTACAATATTAATCAAAATGATGTAGTAATTGGAATTGCTGCTTCTGGAACAACTCCTTATGTTATTGGAGGATTAGAAGCTTGTAACCAAAACAATATTGTTACTGGCTGTATTACCAACAATGCTGGAAGTCCGCTTGCATTAACAGCAAAGTTTCCAATCGAAGTTGTCGTTGGTCCTGAATTTATTACCGGTAGTTCGCGAATGAAAGCTGGAACCGCACAAAAACTGGTTTTAAACATGATTTCGACAGCTGCAATGATTCAGCTTGGAAAAGTAAGAGGTAACAAAATGGTCGATATGCAGTTAAGTAATGTTAAACTTGTAGATCGAGGTGTTAAAATGATTATGGGTGAAATCCCTGTTTCATACGATGAAGCATCAGAATTACTAAAAAAATATGGCAGCGTAAGAAATGCTGTTGATAATTATCATAAATAAAAAAAAATCTTTGTGGTACTTTTAACCGCAAACTTCTTCAAGTTTTCAAACGTGAAACTTGAAACAAAAAACACACAAATGGCTACAAATAAACAATTATTAGGAAAAGGAATCAAATATTTAACTGGCGCTCTGCCATTAATGTTTCTTGGACCTTCGTTGATTTACAATGCTTTTATGAATCAACATACCAATTGGCACTATTTGGTTTTAGGAATTGGAATTGTGGCTTGCTTAGCTTCTATGTTTTTAATTTTCTACGGATTGAAAACAATAATGAAAGGTATATTTAATGACTAATTTGTATCTTTACTAAAACTCTTTACTATGGACATTCAAGCAGAATTAAACTGGATTCATCAAGAAATTGATAAAGTTAAAGACCCTTCGTTTGTTGAAAAATTAAAACATCTTTTACAATCTGTAAACAATTCTACAATTGACTCAGATGCTGCTTATAATTTAGATATCCAAAATGCCTTGAATAATATAAAAAAAGGTAATTTTTATACTGAAGACGAAGCAAAAGAAATAGCCAAAAAATGGGGAAGAAAATAATCTGGTCAAGCGATGCTTTGAACCAGCTAGAAGACATTCACTTCTATATTTTCTTTGAAAGTAAATCCATTAAAATAGCTGACAAAGTAGTTAATACAATTTTTAACAGTACAGATATATTAAAAACACAATCAGAAGTTTACAAACTTGACAAACAAAAAATCAATAATGATGGCAGTTTTAGAGTTTATTCTGTTTATGACTACGCTGTTTCTTACCAAGTTACAGAAGATACGATTTATATACTTCGAGTGCGTCACAATGCACAAAAACCGAGAAAACATTTATGGAAAGTCTAATTCACATTCAAAAAACATTCGAAAAAGTTGTTTACATCGATAAAAAAATAAACAATCGTGAATTTGAAGATTGTGTGTTTAAAAATTGTGATTTCTCGAATAGTAATTTTAACTCTAATACTTTTTTAGACTGCGAATTTATTGACTGCAACTTATCTATGACAAGTTTAGCAGGAACGAGTTTAAAAAATGTGACTTTCAGAAATTGCAAACTTTTAGGAATTGCTTTTAACGAATGTGACGATTTTTTATTTCAAGTTCATTTTGAAGAATGTGCTTTAGATTACGCTTCTTTTGCTAATAAAAAAATGCCAAAAACAAAGTTTATTAATTCGTCACTTAAAGAAGTAACTTTTGTTGGAACTAATTTAACCAGTTCTGTTTTTGACAATTGTAACTTAGACGGTGCTATTTTTAATGAAACCCAACTGGCAGCAGTTGATTTTAGAACTGCTTACAATTACAAAATCGATCCTGAATTTAATGCAATGCGAAAAGCTCAATTCTCAACTCAGGGAATCATTGGACTTTTAGATAAATACGATATCAAGATTGTATAAATAGCGGCTCAACTTTCATTTTTCAATTGTTCGCAATCCCTTCTTTATAATATAAGCTGTTTCTTTTACAGTGCTTTCTGTTTGCCACTTTTTGCATAAATCCTTAACAAAATCTGGTCGCGATTTACTGGCATCATTAAGCCAGTTCCCTACACTATCCTGAACATATTTTGATGGATCAGATTTCAGAGAATCTAAAATTTCCAAAGCCAATTCCGGTTTTTTCTTAAGCGCTTCGATATGTTCGCACCAAACTCCTCGCGGCCTAATTGCTTCGGTTGCAAAACGTCTGATATTTTCATCTTCATTTAAAGCCCATTTTAATAGAATTTCAAGACTTTTATCCAAATTCTTTACAATATTTGAACGGACAGCCAGCCATGAAATTTCTCGAACTCCAAAATGCTTATCGGCTGCTAAAAACTGAATTTTTTCTAACATTTCCTCAATTGTATATTTTGGATTTTTTCCTATTGTATATGCTGACCAGCATCTAACTAAATCTGATTTATGTTTAGAAATATCTGACAGGATGCTTAAATCATTATTTAAAGCAGACAATTTTAATATTCCAGTTCCAATTGCTTCATTTATAGTATTAACTGTTTGCTTTTTCAAACTATTAATATCTATTAAAATAGGTTCCAAATATTCCGTTCTATTTAATTCTTTCAAGAGGTTTTCGAGAAGTACAGTTTGATTAACAGCAAGCCATTCTACCAAATTCGCCGATTCAATTTCGCCTTTATTAAGCTGCTCTAAAATAGAACTCGGAATATCTTTTGCAGATCGTGCTCCTTTACGTTTTATGGTTGTATTCAATGTTTCAATTTGATTCGTTAATTCGCTCATTCTGCTTAAAATTTTGACTATTTTTGTAAAGATCGGTAAGTTGAATCAGCCTGGCAATACCGCATATTTTTACCCCATAGTGACACAAAAGTCAATTTTATGCAAACAAAGGAACGAAACACAGAAAATAAAATTTGTCCATTAGAAATTGCTGTAAACTGTATCAGCGGAAAATGGAAAATTCCAATTGTCTGGCAGATTAATGACGGAAAAAAAAGACCAAGTGAATTTTTACGCGGCATTGCTAAAGTAGACAGACGCGTTTTAAATCAGCAGTTAAATGAAATGGTAGAAGACGGCATATTGATAAAACATTCTTTTAATGAACTTCCTCCGCGTGTTGAATATACTTTGACCGAAACTGGAGAACAATTAGTCGAAATACTATGGAAACTTAATGATTGGGGGAAATTACTGATTTCCGAAAATAAAATTGAGCTTCAATCTTAAAACACGCAAATCATGAAAACAGATGAATCTTATTTAGAAAGTGTTAAAAAACAATTTTTGTATTACAAAACACTTGGCGAAAAAGCGATCAATCAATTAGAACCTGAACAACTTTTTTTTGAAACAAATGATGATACTAACAGTATTGCCACGATTGTAAAACATATTTCGGGAAATATGCTTTCGCGATGGACAGACTTTTTAACTTCTGACGGTGAGAAGGAATGGCGAAATCGTGATTCAGAATTTGAGAATGATCTACAGTCAAAACAAGAGGTTTTAGAAGTTTGGAATAAAGGCTGGAAATGTCTGGAAAATGCATTGAGCAGCCTAAAACCAGAACAGCTTTCAGATATTATTTATATTCGAAATGAAGGTCATACCGTTATCGAAGCCATAAATAGACAACTTGCACATTATCCTTATCATGTTGGGCAGATTATTTTTTATGCTAAACAACTAAAAAACAGTTCTTGGGACAGCTTATCCATTCCAAAGAATAAATCAGGAAATTACAATGCCGAAAAGTTTGCCAAAGAGAAAGAAATTAAGAACTTTACCGATGATGAATTAAATAAATTGAAATGAAACGATTTTTGAATGATGAATAACGATTTTTGATTTATGATTTGATCTTCATATTCAAATAATTCATACGTACAAAATCATAAACATCTACTTCGCAATAATTAAAATTAAATGAAAAAAATACTATTCTTACTTCCAGTATTGGCGCTGGTATCATGTTATAATGCCGAACACAATTGTAAAGATTTTAAAACCGGGAAATTCAAATTTGAGTTTGAAGTAAACGGCGTAAAAAAAACTACGGTTTTTGAGCGCAAAGAAAATATTGAAATCGAAACATTTGAAGGAAAAACAGATACTTCGACTATTCGCTGGGTGAGCGACTGCGAATATGTACTGCAAAAAAAACACCCAAAAAACATGGCTGAAGAAAAAGCAATCAGCATGAAAATTCTAACCACTACAAAAGATTCTTATACATTTGAATTTGGTATGGTTGGATCTGAAGAAAAACAACGCGGTACAGTTTTTAAAATTGACTAAATAAATATAAATAAACGCCTTTGATATGGAAATATTCTTAAATCCTGATGCTTGGATTGCCTTATTGACTCTGACCTTTCTTGAAATTGTTTTAGGAATCGACAACATCATTTTTATATCTATTGTTACTGGAAAACTGCCTGAAGAAGATCGTAAAAAAGCAACCCGAATAGGTTTATTTCTGGCTATGTTCATGCGTATTGCTTTATTAATGGGAATCTCTTATTTGATTGCTATGAAAGCGACAATATTCAGCATTCATTGGGGTTGGTTTGAAGGTGATTTTACTGGACAAGCCGTTATTTTATTCCTTGGAGGTTTATTTTTAATTTATAAAAGCACCAAAGAAATCAGCGAAAAAGTGGATCATAAAGGCGAAGAAGAAAAAACAATTAAAACAGCTGCAAAAAAATCATTTTCGAATGTTATTGTTCAGATTTTATTAATCGATTTAATATTTTCTGTGGATTCCATTTTAACTGCTGTTGGAATGACAAATGGTGTACACGGCGCATTGACTATTATGATAACCGCAGTTATTATTTCGGTTGCCGTTATGATGTTATTTGCTGTTCCTGTTGGAAACTTCGTAAACAAAAACCCATCAATTCAAATATTAGGACTTTCGTTTTTAATCTTAATTGGATTCATGTTAATTACAGAAAGTATGCACTTATCAAACGCTGCTCTTGCAGGTGAACACATTGGTGCTGTACCAAAAGGTTATTTATATTTTGCCATCTCATTTTCACTTGCTGTGGAATTTATTAATATGAGAATCCGCAAAAGACAAGCATAAACATAAAAAAGTCCCAAGAATGGGACTTTTTTTTTGATACTTTTAAAAACTTCCTCTCACCTCTTCACCTTTGCACCTTTGTAACCAAAATAATAATCAGGTGTTTCTTTTACATTTCTATTTTATATAGTACATTAGATTTCAAATCTGACGCATGAAAAATACCATTTCACAAAGAGTTGCCGACTTTTTAAAGAACTTCCCTCCTTTTAATTTTTTGCATCCAATGGATCTCGAAAAGCTTTCGGAACAAATCTCTATTGTTTATAAAGATAAAGATGCCGTTATTTTTGCCGAAAATGAAAAAGCTCATGATTCCTTCTATGTAGTTCACAAAGGAGCAGTTGCACTTAAAAAGAGTCAAAAAAGCACTGTTTTAGATATGTGTGACGAAGGTGATATTTTTGGATTACGTCCGCTTTTAGCACAGGAAAATTATATTATGGAAGCTGTGGCACATGAAGAAACTATTCTGTATGCAATTCCAATAGCCGTATTTAAGCCTTATGCGCTGGAAAATAGAAATATTGGTAATTTCCTGATTGAAAGTTATGCTTCAAATACTAAAAATCCTTATTCTGATATTCATAAAGACAAACTATACGGCGATGATGATTTATTGAATGAAAACCGTCATTCCAATAATGATTCATTTGATTTAGCGCCAATAAAATATTCTAAAAAAATTGTCACTTGCAGTCCATCCACAACGGTAAAGGATATTGCCAAAATCATGAACGATAAAAAAGTAGGCGCCATATTGATTGTCGACGAAATGCTGCCAATTGGTATTTTGACTGATAAAGATCTTCGCAATAAAATTGTTACTGGAGATTATTCAATCATGACTACTGCCGAAACAATCATGACAAAACCAGTAATTACGTATCCGAAAAAAATGACCGTTACTGAGGCTCAAATGGCGATGATGAAAAGCAATATCAGTCATTTATGTCTTACCAAAGATGGAACTGTAAATACAAAAGCAGTTGGAATTTTATCGAAACATGATGTAATGGTTGCGCTTGGAAATAATCCAGCAGTTTTGATTAAAGCTTTGAAAAGAGCTAAAAAAACTAAAGAAATAAAGCCTATTCGAAACCGCATTATGCAGCTTCTTCAAGGGTATTTAGATCAAAACATTCCGATGACATTGATTTCTAAAATCATAACAGAACTCAATGAAGCCTGCACAACACGCGTAATCGAAATTTGCATTGAAAAAATGAGCAGTCCGCCCCCGGTAAAATTTGCATGGCTCGCACTTGGAAGTCAAGGAAGAGGAGAACAAATGCTGCATACAGATCAAGACAATGCAATTGTATATGAAAATGTTTCAGATGTTTTTAAAGATGAAACTAAAATTTATTTTTTAAAGTTTGCTGCATTGGTCAATAAAGGTTTATTTGATATTGGCTACGATTACTGTCCTGCCGAAATGATGGCTTCAAACCCTAAATGGTGTATGAGCCTTGATGAATGGAAGGCTCAAGTGCATCACTGGATTACAAATCCAGGAAAAAATGAGGTTTTACTGTCGTTTATTTTCTTTGATTATAATATAACTTATGGCGATGCCGAAATTGCGAATCAGCTCTCTGATTTTATTTTTGAAGATATAAAAGCTAATCCAATATTTTATGTCCATTTAGTAAGCGGTGCATTGCAAAACCCATCTCCAACAGGTTTCTTCAGACAGTTTCTTGTAGAGCAAGACGGCGCAAACAAAGATAATTTCGATATTAAAAGACGAGCTTTAATGCCTTTAACGGATGCTGCACGAGTATTAATTTTATCACATTCTGTTAAATCAATCAGCAATACTGCAGAGCGTTTTGAAAAACTGGCAGAATTAGAACCTAATAACAGAGAACTTTATTTATCCTGTTCCTACTCCTTTAAAGCTTTATTAAAATTTAGAACCAAACAAGGACTTTTACATCATGATTCAGGACAATTTATTGCTTTGGAATCTTTATCTAAAATGGAAAAAATTAAACTGAAACGTACTTTTAAAACTATAAAAGAACTTCAAGAACTTATCTCAATACGATTTAATATTTCAAATTTAGTATAGCGATGGGTTTATTTAATTTTTGGAAAAAAGACGACGAACTCTTCGACGAAAGCATCACTATCGAAGAAACACGATTTGTAGTTTTGGATACTGAAACAACAGGATTCGACTACGAAAATGATCGAATTTTATGCATTGGTGCTTTAGTGTTGCAAAACAACGTAATTTCTATTCAGGAAACACTGGAAATTTATCTTCAGCAAGATCATTACGACAAATCGACTGCGCAAATTCATGGAATATTAAGAGATTTTGTTCTACAACGCCCAAGTGAACTAGAGGCTTTACAGCAGTTTTTAACTTTTTTAGGAGATTCTATTATCATAGCACATCATACCGTTTTTGATATCACTATGATTAACAAAGCTTTGGAAAGAAATAATCTGCCACAGTTAACTAATAAAACTTTAGATACAGCGCATTTGTACAAGAAAACACTAATTAAATCTCATTTGTTTGAACGTAAAGATCATTATACTTTAGACGATCTTGCAGATAAATTTGATATTTCAAAAAAAGACCGACACACTGCTTTAGGTGATGCTTACATCACCGCGATTGCTTTTTTGAAAATTGTAAAAAAATTAAAAGAGAAAAAAGAAATTTCTTTAAATCAGCTTTTTAAATAATTTTAAGATTTTATTAACACTCTAAAATTTACATTAGACGTAATAATTTACCATTTAGTAATCTTTGACTTATTATTTATTAGCAATAAGAAAAAACTAGCGTAACATATATTTTGTTTTTCGAGGATAGCTTTGCCTCAATCAAAAAAACAAAAACAAATATGAAAACTAATTTTTTAAAATCAGTTGCATTGCTTGGAATTACAGGACTTTCTGTAATTAGCTGCCAAAATGACGACAAAGATTCATCTAAAGATGTAAACGCCGCTATCGATTTTACTTCACACTCAAAAGTTCCTGCTTTTGTATTTCCGATGGCAGGTTTTGAAAACCTTAAAATTAGCACTTTAATTGCAAGTTCTGATGTTCTTCCAGATTCTCCTAAATTTGTTTACGGTGCACAGCCTGATGGTGCTGGATTAATGAAAAATCCAACTGGAGAAGGTTATATTATGATCACAAATCATGAAATCCTGCAATCAGTTTCTAGAGTTTATTTAGACAAAACTTTTAAACCTGTAAAAGGAGATTATCTTGTTGACGGAGTTGGAGGTTTAACTCGTTTATGTTCTGCAACTTTAGCAACACCAGAAATTCACGGATTTGGCCCTATCTTTTTAACTGCAGGAGAAAGCGGACAAGAAAGTATGGTTCACGGAATTAATCCGTTAGGACAATCATCAGACAAAAGCAGAACAGATAGAGTTTTACCAGCTTTAGGAAAAGCAAGTATGGAAAATGCAGTTCCGCTTCCTAAAGAAGCTTATCCAGGGAAAACTGTTATCCTTATTGGAGAAGATCAATCGTATGCAACTTCACACGTAAGTGCAGGACAATTGATTATGTATATGAGTTCTACTGTTGGAGATTTAAGTAATGGTAAATTATATGCTTTAAAAAGAACTGACGGGAATCAAGTAGAAACTACAATGAAACTAAACAATTCTTATCCTGTTCAGTTTGTTGAAATCCCGAATGCGAAAAACTTAACTGGAGCTGTAATTAATACAACTGTTAATGACTTAAAAGCAATTCGTTTTTCAAGAGTTGAAGACGTAGATTACAGAAAAGGAAGCGCAAGCAACAACAGAGAAGTTTATTTTACAGCAACTGGCCAAGCAACAAACAATGCTCCTGTTGACGGATATACAATGTGGGGAAGAGTTTATAAATTAAAAATGGACGCTGCAGATCCGCTAAAAGGAACTTTAGAATTGGCTGTTGAAGGTGATAGTACTCCAGGAACTGGAATCATTAACCCAGATAACTTATGTGTAACTGAAAACTTCGTTTACATTCAAGAAGATGGTGATAGTTATTATACTGATGCTAAACACGATTCGTACATCTGGCAATACAATATCGCTACAAAACAAAACAAACCTTGGTTAAACATGAACCACAAAAGAACGGATACGGCTTGGAATGCTCTTTACAACCAAACTGGTGAAATGAGATTTGGAAGCTGGGAATTTGGAGCAATGGAAGATATATCTGACATCATTGGTGTTCCTGATACTTTTACCGTAAATATTCACCCTCACACTTGGCAGAGTGATGCGTTTAAAAACGCTGATGGTTCTGGAACTCAAACTAACAAAGAAGGAGGGCAAACTGTAATTATTAGAAACGTACAACGATAATAAATACAGCCAAAATCTATCAACAACCCTTATTTTCTAGATAAGGGTTGTTTCTATTACAATACTATTATGAAATTAAAGCACTTTACTTTTCTACTTTTGACACTTTCTTTCTTCTTTTCATGTCAAAAAAATGAAGTTTCAAAAACGACTATAAAACAAGATTTATTAGTTGACTTGACCAAGTTAAACAATGAAATTTTACAATTTCAGAAGCTGATAACAAATACCTCATCACAAAAAGAAATTGTTGAACAGTTTAAACAATCACGTCTGGCTTATAAAAAAGTCGAATGGGCAATTGAATACTTTGCGCCTGAAACGGCAAGATTTATGAATGGTCCAGCTTTAGACGAAATGGAACTTGAAGAAAACAGATCATTTGAACCTCATGGTTTTCAGGTTATCGAAGAAATGATTTATCCAGAATATGATGCTGAAAATAATCCTGATTTAATCAAAGAACTTAATATTTTTCAGTCCAATATTAAACAGCTGAAAAGCACTTTTGAAGTTATTACAATCAGTAACGATTATGCTCTCGATGCTGTTCAACAAAATGTATTTAGGGTTATTACATTAGGAATCACAGGTTTTGACAGTCCAATTTTACAATCTTCAATTCCAGAAGCGGCCGAAAGCTTGATTGTAATTCCAAAATCACTTGAAAAAATTAACGCGGGTAATACGTCATTATCAGAACTGAAAAAATTGACTTTAAAAGCGCAAAAGTACTGTACTGAAAACAATAATTTCAATGCTTTTAATCGCGCCTTTTTTATAACGGAATATCTAAATCCGATTTCAAAAAATATAAAAGCTTTTCAGAAAGAAGAAAATATTAAAAATGTAAAAAAGAGTAGTCCGTTAAACCCAGCTATTGAAACTTTATTTGATAAAGATGCGTTTGATGTTAATGCTTTTGTACTTTCTGATGAGTATAATTTCACGAAAGAGAAATCCATTTTAGGAGAAAAATTATTTTATGATAAAGGTCTTTCTAAAAACAATGATCGAAGCTGCGCCTCTTGCCATCATCCTGAAAAAGCATTTACAGACGGCTTAAAAACAAACGTTTCTTTGACTGGTTCCAATTTAGCCAGAAATACTCCTACTCTAACCTACGCTTCTTTACAAAATGCTCAATTTTGGGATATGCGCCAATTAGATTTAGAAAAACAAAGTGTAGATGTTATTCAAAATAAAGATGAGATGCATGGTTCTATCGAAAATATTCATGCGAAGATTCAGCTCGACGAAGATTATATAAAATTGTTCAAAAAAGCATATCCAAAAACTTCAAAACCTGAAGCTTGGCAGATTCAAAATGCTATTGCTAGTTATGTTCGTTCTTTAAACGCATTCGATTCTCGATTTGATGAATATATGCGAGGGAATAAAAACAGTCTTAACAATGAAGAAATAGAAGGAATGAATCTTTTTATGGGAAAAGCAAAATGTGCAACTTGTCATTTTACGCCATTATTTAACGGAACTGTTCCGCCTAGTTATTCTAAAACTGAGCATGAAGTTATTGGAACTCCAAATGAAGCTTCAGGAAAAACATTAAGCCCGGATAAAGGTCGTTATCTGTATAACAAAATGCCGCAATTAGTTGGTGCCTTTAAAACTCCAACTGTACGAAATGCCGCAGTTACAGCTCCATATATGCACAACGGCGTTTTTAAAACCCTCGAAGAAGTAGTTTCTTTTTACAATAAAGGAGGCGGACAAGGTTTAGGCTATGAAGTAGAAAACCAAACGCTTCCTTTTGATAAATTGAATTTAACTGTAAAGGAAGAAAAAGCGCTTGTTGCTTTTATGAAAACACTTACGGACAAGAAATACCAGTAAAACCAAAATAATTTTTAGAAAAAAAACGGCCAAAAATCATCTTTTGGCCGTTTTACATTTAATCAACAAACATTCGATACGGAAACACATTTGAAGATCTGTTTTTTAGATTCTTCATAAAGCTTTCGCATAAATAACTCCATTCAGAATCCGACAAATGTTGTTTCTCCTCAGGATTTGTTTTAATATAAATATCAACTGTTCGGCTAAAACCTGCTTTTACCGAAATTTCTTTTCGTGTGCCTTTTTCGATTTTAATATCTTCAACTGAACTTTTAAAATGACTAAATCCAAAGGCTTTAATATCGGCAAATGTTACAATTCTACCACGGGTCAGTAAAGCATTTCTATACGCCAGAATTCTGTCTTTGTTACTTTGTTTATTTAAACCGCCGGCTGTATTGGTCATTAGAGTTGTTGTCTGACTTACAAAAAATAAATCATCTTTACATTCCAAAACAGTTCCTGCCTTAATATCATTTCCTTCTTCTGCACATGTAGACCAATAACTAATCTTAAATCCTTTCCCTATTGATTCATCTTCTTTGGGTTTAATCATTAAATAAGGATCATTATTCTTAGAAAAATTACGTTCCTTGGCCTGTTGTTCGACTGAAGCCAATAACTGATTGATTTCAATCAACGAACTATTCATAAAATCTTTTCCTAAACCTGCAAAAGAGGAACTTTCGTCTTTTAATAAATCTAAAACGTTTTGCAGCAATTCAGAAGCTGTTCTAGAATCAAACCTAGAAACTCCTCCAGTTCTTAATACTGCATTTCCCTCTTCTAAAATACCTTCTTTAAATTCTTTTATTTCGTAATGCCTATTCAATCCATCTACAACAGCGTCTATATCAAGAAAAATATCATTCTTTGTGTCTAAAGCAATATAAGATAAAAAAGTTCCTAGTGGCTTACTAAGTGTATGCTTCTTTTTATTAATTACAGGAATACAGTTTGCTGTAAAAGAAACATTATCAATAATTTGAGGAACTAATGATTCTGGAAATATCATTTTTAACCAAATTACTGGTTTTTCACCTTTATCTGTTACTATTTCAAATGGTTTATACTCAGCCGCATACTCTTTTATATTTTTATATTTTAAAACTCCTTTTAAAGTATAAAAATTATCAAAGTAAAATGCATTTACTTCCTGCATTACCTCAGTAAGATTAGAATAATTGTTATTAATAATACCTTCAACATCAAGATTATTAAGAGGTACATTATACCCCTCTTTTACTTCTATTTCTTTATCATCAATAAAACATTTCATTTGTTTTAAATAATAATGAAACATTTCTTTCTGGTGGGTATTTTTAATATCAATATACAGCATTAAATCTTCAAGCTCTGATACCTTTTGGTCGCCTAATTCAATTCCTAAAACAATCTCTCCCGATGGCAGCGTATGATTGTAATCTCTAACAAGATCTTTGTAAAAAAGATTGGAGATTTGGTACAGATTTCTTTCATAAGCAACATATTTTATTTCGCAGGTTGACAACTTTACTTCGAGAGTTGGAGCAAGTGCAATCTCTTTTGTAATTGGCGCCAATGGATTATAAATATTATGAATTCTTCTGTTTGCTGTCATTTGATTTTGCAGAGAAACTTTGATATTATTTTCGATTGGCAACGCATGAACAATCGCTCTTGAAGGTTTTGCTCCTGATGTTACTTCTGGAAACATAATTTCTAAAACTCTTTCTACAATACGGGTTTTAGAATCTTCGAGTTCATGAGCCACTTTTTCGAGTTCATACGATAATGCATTCAGCATCATCGCTACTACAGGATCAAATGAAGTTTCCATTTCAACATCTGAAAATCCCCATGATCTTGCTGCTCTTTTTAATACTCTGTCTTTTATTCGTTCTTGTCTCATTGCTTAACTTCTTTAAACTTATTTAGAATTACTGAATGATTTTATTTAGAGGTCACTATCGCTCTTAAACATATAAATAGTACTTTTTTTTATTTTACTATTTTTACTTTTCCCCAAAAAATCTGGTTTTCGAAACATGGTCCTAATAACATAACCCTGCCGTTTTAAACTAATAACACAATCAGAATTTATGTTTGCCTCTATCTCAAAGTACCCAATACTGTCTGTGCTCGTACTATTGCCATTGATGTTTACAACAACATTTTGAATAGGTTTTCCTGTATCAAAATCATAGACATAGCCTGAAAATTTATTGTGTGTACAACTGCATAAAAGAAATACAATTATGATAAGTTTTATTTGCAGTTTTAAAAAAAACACAAGAAAAACTTATTTTTTTTGTTTAGAAATTGAATACGTTTTTTTATCATTCCTCTTTTATTAAAAACTAGACTTTATCAACATACCTCCACACGAAAGGATTCGTGCGGTAGCGGGGGAAACGCTCGTGCTAACGCGTATTTTTGTCGGTTTCTGAATAATCAAAGATATGCCAAGTTGCTTTTGTTTCTTTGGCTTGATATATTCCAATTTTAAGCTTTGAATCCTTGTCGTTTTTATTAGATTTTTGTATCCACACTGCAACTTTCCCTTTTGGCTGAACTTCAGCAATAAAATGAAGAACTCTATCTAAATCATAATCGTTTTTAATACTTGGAAGAACACCTATTTGTGTCGCTTTTGTAAGGATAATTTCAGTAGGTAAAGCAAAGCTACCACTATAAAATTTTTGTTCATTGTAAGAAAACCATGTTATGGAAAGACTATCAGGAAGGAAGCTGTTCTTCATATTTTCTTTACAATCATTTATTTGGTCCCAACCCTCATTTAGTATCTTATCTTTATTAATATGATAATCATTTCCTTTAAAATCACAGACTGCAACCTGTACAATATTTCCTTTACTACTTATAACACTTCCTGTCCAATCAAATCTTTCGTATGATTTATAATTATAAAATTGAAAAACATTTGCAATTATTGTTACTAATAAAATTACTGTAAGCAATTTATTCGTTAAATTATATATTATTTCCTTCTTCATAATTCAATTTCTAAAAGCTGTATTCAATCCCATTACGTACAAAAACAACATCCAACAAATGACCGAAATAATAACAAAACAAACTAATAATGCCCCTATGATTCTTCTATACAATAAATTCTCGCTCTCCCGAATATAAACGAATATCAGTAATATATCCATTGTTATAATGGTCCCAAAAGAAACAGCCTCTGTAGAATGTGAATCTCCATTAAAAAAATAGGTTTGTACAGATATAGCAATTAATATTAGTAAAAAGATTGTTATGACTAATTTCATTTTTATTATTTAAACTATTATTTATTACCGATTTGATTGAACAATTTTAATTTTTAAAGCGTATAAATTCATGTTATTACATTTTGCATTTCATGGGATAATTCCGATAGCGCGGATTTGTAATCCGTGCCCTCAAGAATAAGGCACAACACAAATTATCAAAGACAAAAGCTACAAAGAATCATATACTATTTTATTTAAAATAGAAAACCAATCACCAATCTTTACGGGCACGGATTACAAATCCGCGCTATCGGGTTATGCTATCGGGTTATCCCCGCTGGCGCGAGCGTTTCCCTTGTGCACTTGACTTAATTCAATTCTATTACATAAACTTTGTATTCACGAGCGGGACGCTCACACCAGTAGGAGTTTTATTTAAATAAAAATTCAAAATCCAGCAGATTATCATCAAAATTATTGGAATTGTAATAAAAGTCTAATTCATATTTTAATGCAAGTTTCATCTTTAATATTTCGGGCTCCATATAAATTTCATATTCTATTTTAAAATGATGTCCTCTATGCGTTTTTTCTAAAATTATTAGATTTCGACTTATTTTATCTGATATTTTTTCTAAATCTTCTTCATTTTCTATCCAGCAGTTTGTTTTTAACAATAACTCATCATATCTAATAACAATTTTATCTCCATGCCGTTTAAAATAATTTAGTTCTGTTTTCTCTTTTTTTATTAATTTATTAAGTTGATATTTTCCGATAAAATATGCAGTAATGCGGATTAAAACTATACATATTACAAAAAACCAAGGTAGGCTTGATGATATTCTAGTATAAAGAAAAATTGTGGTCATACTTGCATAAGGTTATCAAACTAGAATTTAAGTATTTTGTTTATTATTAATCTTGTACGTTTATTTCCCTGGACCACCTATTCCAGCTTTATTCCATATTTCTTCATCTAAAAAAATGCCATTTTTATCATATTTTCTAATCTCTGTAGTATCGGGAGTTTCAATTGTTATTTTTTTCTCACCATTTGCTGTAATCATCACTATTTCAATAATGTCTTCGCAATAATAAACATCGCTGTCATGAATTAAACTATTATTAGAATCATATAAAGTAGCTTTATTTACAAAGCCATCTCTCACTATGTATTTAATTGTATATGTTTTATCATGCTTTATAAACTTTTCATCAAGTTTTCCGTCAATTTTGCCAGCTTTATTTATTGAAAATTTTGTAAAAAAATTGTCGTATTTAATTATATAATTTCCTTCTTTTAGTATTGTGTCTCGAGCGAGATCATAACGGTTTTTATATTTACTAGCTAGAACAGAAAACTTATAAGTTACTGAGTTAAGTCTAACGTGAAAATTCTCTTTATTTAGAGGTAAATAATCAATCTTTTTTTCTTGAGAGAAAACGAACTGTTGTGTTAAAAACACGAGTGCAATTATAAATTTCATATTTTTTAGCCTTTAATTTCTTTGTAAAATATGTTACTATATCTTGTTGAATTGTTGTTTTTTTTAGTTCTACTTATTAGTGTAATAGTCTTTACATAAACCTTTACCAATCTATTTTTTTGCTTAAATAGAAAAAATATTTCTCCCCCCTAGCTACCTTAAAACTGATTGAATCAGCAGTTTTATTAAATTCATTAATAATTGACTTATTTTCCATTCTAAATTTGTCATAAGTTGTTAATTCAATAAAAGAATTCGGTTTTAAGTCATCTAACGATTTGTTTACATTATATTTCCTTATCAATTCTAACGCTTCTGTTCTAGAAATTAAATAGTTATTTACTCTGACAATAGCCGTAATTTTTTTATTATTTGATAAAAAATCAGATTCAAGTTGGTATATTCTTTTTAGTGTATTTTCTTTAAGATAAAAATCATAATCATAAAAATCTTTATCTAGAATTTTATTATCAACACGAAAATTCCAAGTAATATATTTAACTTTTGATGAATTGATTAGTATCTCAAATTCTATTGGAATACTAATTCGAAAACTATCTTTCAAAATCTTACGATCTCGATAATTATCTTCTAAGATCACTATTTCTTTACAAGGAATTTGTTTAATACTAATCGGGTCACTTTTACAAGAGAATAATGTTAAAAATAAAAATAGATATAAATATTTCATAAATGTTATGTATTAGTTTATAAAAATAGTATCGATATATGTTATTAATCTATCTATTTTTTCATCTGTCTTTGAGTAATGAAGAACAGTATAAATCAAACTTTCTTCATATTCATAATGTTCCATTGTTTCTTTTTGCTCTCTTTGTAAAACTTGCCAATTATCTAAAGATTTGATTTCTCTACGAAGAATTTTATTAAGTATTTCTTGATTTACTTTGGTACATTCATAATTTCCATATCTTTCCTCATTAAATAATTTTCCTTTTGCTAGTTCATAAATTCCTCGAAGACCGTTGTCTTTTGCTTGTTCAACATCATGTACCACAATATTATCCCATATTTCTTCAATAGGCTTACTAATACTTGGATATACGACAGCATTCAAAAAGTCTAAAGGAACAAACATAGTTGTTAAAGTTTCCATTTTTCCATCCATCCCGAAATTAACGACATCTATACAATTTAAAATGAAGTTCAATTTTTCAGCATTTTTTAACAGTGCATTACGAACCTCAACCTGTTTAAAATAATCCAATTGGCTTATTCATCATTTTGCTTTTCTTACCAATTGATTTTTTTAACTACATAAAAATTTTCTTTTTCACCTCTTACAGCTTTAAAGTGAATAGAATCTTTTACTTTTTCAAAATCATCAATCAATATTTTGTTTTCCTTTCTAAATTTATCGTATGTTACTAATTTTATTGTATCTCCAAATTTCAAATTATCCAACGACCAATTCTGATTATATTTTCTTAATAGTTTTCTAGCATCAGTTTTCGAAATTAAGTGATTTCGTTCTTTAATGATTATACCAATTGGTTTGTCAATTAATGATTTATCAGAATCTAATTGATAAATTGATTTTGTTTTGTTTTGCTTTTTATAAACTTGATAGTCTATTACATCATCCCATAAGGTTTTATTATTAATCCTAAAAAGCCAAACAACATAGTCAACAGTAGAATTCATTGTAACTTTAAATTCAATTGGAACCGATATTACAACGCTATCTTTTATGGATGGATTTTTTAAATTAGGTAATATTGTAACAACTTCTTTCGAAATTATTTGTTCAACAATAATTGGCTTTTTCTGTTGGCAAGAAAAGAGTGTAAGTATTATTAAAATATATTTATATATGTATTTCATAATTTCATTCTACTTGTTTATAAAAACTGAATCTATGTATGTTATGTATTCGTCAACGCCTGTTTTTTTTTATTTTATAGTAAAAAAGAGTATATGGAAATATCATTTCCCCCGCTACCGCACGA
>NZ_MUHD01000030.1:76295-76399 GCF_002217395.1 Flavobacterium plurextorum
GCACGAATCCTTTCGTGTGGTACTATTCAACTTATCATAACTTCTAAATCATTATAAATTAATTTATCCATAATAAAAAAAACAGACATGATATACTTAATGCC
>NZ_MUHD01000031.1 GCF_002217395.1 Flavobacterium plurextorum
CCAATGCAAATAGAATTGCGAAAAATTTAATAAGTCCTTTATTCTGCATTATTACTAAAAATTAATTATGTTTTATTGTTTGTTTTTGGTTCTAAATTCCCTAAAAATAAGCCCTGACATGAGATTTTAAAACTAAAAAATCGAGATCACGAATTACAACATTTTTTTTAAACCGAGCAAATATATAATTCTCGAAATGATTAAGCAATTTATTTATTAATTAATCTCAAAAAAAAGACTGCAAAAGTGCAGCCTTTTCCTTTTTTTATCAAATTCTTTATACTAAAATCGACTTTAAAGCATCATTCATGCTACGAACTGCATCTGCACTTTTAGCAAACAAAGCTTTCTCCTGATCGTTTAATTTAATATCCACGATCTCTTCAACTCCATTTTTACCAATTATACACGGAACTCCTATACAAATGTCATTTTGCCCATACTCGCCTTCTACAAAGACAGAACAAGCAATCATTTTTTTCTGATCATTTAAAATACTATCCACTAAATATGCCACAGAAGCTCCCGGCGCATACCAAGCAGATGTTCCTAAAAGTCCTGTAAGCGTTGCACCTCCAACCATTGTATCGGCCGCAACTTTTTGTAATATTTCTTCAGAAAGAAATTGTGAAACTGGAATTCCATTATAAGACGCTAAACGTGTTAATGGAATCATAGTAGTATCACCGTGTCCGCCAATCACCATAGCAGAAACATCATTTGCAGGCTTGTCTAAAGCAAGAGAAAGATAAGTTCTAAAACGAGAACTATCTAACGCACCTCCCATACCTATAATTCTATTTTTTGGTAAACCTGTTGCTTTTAAAGCTAAATAAGTCATAGTGTCCATTGGATTTGAAACTACAACAATTATAGTATTTGGAGAATGTTTCAATACATTTTCTGCAACAGTTTTTACAATTCCAGCGTTTATACCTATTAATTCTTCTCTGGTCATTCCTGGTTTTCTTGGAATTCCTGATGTAATTACAACTACATCACTTCCTGCAGTTTTAGAATAGTCGTTGGTTACACCTGATACTTTGGTATTAAAACCAGTATTGGTGGCGCATTGCATAATATCCAAAGCCTTACCCTCAGCAAAACCTTCTTTAATATCCAACAATACTACTTCACTTGCAATTCCTCTATACGAGATAACATCTGCACATGTAGCTCCAACATTTCCTGCTCCTACAATAGTAACTTTCATATTTTTTACTTTATCGGTTATTAATCTGTTTATTTATAAATCAACAATTCGTTTAATCGTTTAAGTAAATTTAAACAATTAAACGAATTGAAGGTTCTATTCTGTTTTATTATGCATCAATATTTGCGTAAACTGCATTTTTCTCGATAAATTCTCTACGCGGCGGTACTTCATCCCCCATTAACATTGAGAAAACTCGATCAGCTTCAGCTAAACTATCGATAGTTACTTGACGCAGTGTTCTAAAGCTTGGATCCATGGTTGTTTCCCATAACTGCTCCGCGTTCATCTCTCCAAGACCTTTATAACGTTGAATAGCAGCACTTCCTCCCATTCTTTCGTTAGCTTGATCACGTTGAACATCATTCCAAGCATATTCTTTCTTTTGACCTTTTTTAACTAAGTATAAAGGTGGTGCAGCAATATAAACGTGTCCTTCTTCTATAAGCTCTTTCATGAAACGGAAGAAGAATGTTAATATTAAGGTAGAAATGTGACTACCATCGACATCGGCATCACACATGATGATTACTTTGTGGTATCTTAGTTTCTCAAGATTTAATGCTTTACTATCTTCTGCAGTTCCAACTGTAACCCCTAAAGCCGTAAAGATATTACGAATCTCTTCGTTTTCAAATACTTTATGATGCATCGCTTTTTCAACATTCAAGATTTTACCACGTAATGGTAAAATCGCTTGAAAGTTACGATCACGTCCTTGTTTTGCTGTTCCACCAGCCGAATCTCCCTCGACTAGATAAACCTCACATCTTGCTGGATCTTGTTCTGAACAGTCAGATAATTTTCCTGGCAATCCACCGCCGCCCATTACAGTTTTACGCTGTACCATTTCACGCGCTTTTTTTGCTGCGTGACGTGCCTGAGCTGCTAAAATTACTTTTTGGATAATTATTTTTGCATCATTTGGATTTTCCTCCAAATAATTTTCTAACATTTCTCCAACAGCTTGAGAAACTGGAGAAACTACCTCTCTGTTTCCAAGTTTTGTTTTTGTTTGTCCTTCAAATTGAGGCTCAGCAACTTTTACCGAAATAATAGCTGTTAATCCTTCACGGAAGTCATCTCCCGCAATTTCGAATTTCAATTTATCCAACATTCCAGAAGCATCTGCATATTTTTTAAGGGTTCTTGTTAAACCACTTCTAAAACCTTGCAGGTGAGTTCCTCCTTCGTGTGTATTAATATTATTTACGTAAGAAAAAATATTCTCTGTATAACTTGTATTATAAATCAAGGCAACCTCAACAGGGATTTCACCTTTGTCGTGGTCCATGCTGATTACGTGAGAAATAATTGGCTCACGATTACCATCTAAATAACGAATGTATTCTTTAAGACCTTCTGTCGAATGAAATACTTCGCTTTTAAATTCGCCTTTCTCATCTACTTCTCTTTTGTCTGTAAACGTAATTGTAATTCCTTTATTCAAGAAAGAAAGCTCACGCATACGAGCTGATAAAGTATCATAAGAGAACTCTGTAGTTTGCGTAAAAATGGTATTATCAGGGTAAAAAGTCTGACGTGTACCTCTTTTTTCAGTCTCTCCTATTTGTTTAACTGGATATAGAGATTTTCCTCTTTCGTATTCTTGCTCGTAAATTTTACCTTCTCTAAAAACTGTCGATTTCATATGAACCGAAAGTGCGTTTACTACAGAAACCCCAACACCGTGAAGACCTCCAGAAACCTTATAAGAATCTTTATCAAATTTACCTCCGGCACCAATTTTAGTCATTACAACCTCTAGTGCAGAAACTCCTTCTTTTTTATGTAAATCAACAGGAATACCACGTCCGTTATCTTCAACTGTTACAGAGCCATCTTCGTTTATTGCAACACTAATCGTATCACAATGTCCTCCCATTGCCTCATCAATTGAGTTATCGACAACTTCATAAACCAAATGGTGCAGCCCTCGAACCCCTACATCTCCAATATACATCGATGGACGCATTCTTACGTGCTCCATTCCTTCTAATGCCTGAATACTATCTGCTGAATAATTGTTCTTCTTGATTTCTTCGCTCATATAATTTATTCTAAAAAATGTATTTATTGTCTAACACGCAAATATATAAAAACGCGGACTATATACCCATAAAATTCCGACTTAAAGCACTTAAGTTATCAACACAATTGTTTAAAAAATCAAAAAATAACCTCTAAATTCCAAAAAATAGCCTCTTAAAAAAATAAAACCAAAAATATCTTCATTTTTTTCAAACACGAATATTTTAAATTCCAAATCTCAAAACGGAAAACAACATAAAAGCAAAATCCGAAATAACAATTTAATGTTATTTCGGATTTTATAATTCATCCCAAATTGGATTTTATAAAGTTGGGAATTTTAACCTTTATTATTTTTTGTTAAAATCTCCAGCATAAATAGAAGTCATTTTATCCAAGCTTATATACTTTTTCAAAACAGCATTAATTTCTTCAATTTTCAACGCTTTTACTTTACTTTCAAGCGTATCATAATCCTCAAGGGGAGTTCCGTATTGAAGATAAGAATTTGTTAAAGCAATCAAAGTACCATCATTTCCTAATCTAGTTTTTCTTTCATTAAGCCAGCTTGTTAAATTTGATTTTAATTCTTCAGCCGTAAAACCATCTTTTAGTGCTTTTGAAATTTCTTCTTTAGCAGCAGTTTCAACTGCATTCTTTTTCGTTGGATTTAAAAAAGCATAATACAACCAATATGCAACATCGTTTGTAACTGGTACATTTATGAACGATCCCGCTCCATAACTAATTCCTTCTTTCTCCCTTAATCTCATCGGAATTCTGGCTGTTAAAAAACCTCCGCTTCCTAACATTTCATTCGCCATAACAAATGCCGGATAATCAGGACTTTTTAAGTTCATTTTAAAACTTATTTTTCCTATTGCAACAGCATTTTCTTTATCTGGCGTGATAAATTCTTTGTCTAACTTTTTTGTTTCAAAAAAAGTTGGCTGTGCCATCACATATTTTGATTTAGAATTCCATTTCCCAAATGTATTCTCTAAAATTTCTCCTGTAGTTTTTGCATCTAAATCCCCAACTACACTCCCAAATCCGTTGTTTCCTCCTAAGATATTATTATAAAAATCAACTATTTCTGATTGTTTTATCTTTTTATAAGCATCAATTTGTTCTTGAACTGTTGATGTATAAAAAATACTTTCTTTAGCATATTCTTCCGTTTGTTTTGAAACCTGAACAAAAGCAACAGCCTGAGGATCATTCAAACTAGATTCTAGATAAGTATTGTATTCGTTGATTGTTTTGGTTAACTCATTTTGAGGAAAAGTTGAATTCACCAATAAATCACCCAAAATCTCCATAACTTCCTTGAAACTTTCTTTGTATGTATTGATATTTACTGTCAAATTCTGCCCAGAATAATTAAAACTCAAACTAGACTTTAACTGATCTAATCGATCACTAATTTGCTCCTTAGTTTTAGTTTTAGTTCCTGTTTTTAGCAATTGCGCAAGGATCGCTCCAGTATTTGTTTTTCCTGCCAAGTCTTTTTCATTACTTACAGGAAACTTAAAACTAGCTTGCACTTTTCCGCCTTTTATTTCTTTTTTAATAAGACCATATTTTGCTCCATTGCTTAATTTTCCTTCAACAAAATTTTGTTTTAAGTTTTTTATAGAAGCTTCAAAAGCTGCGGTTTCTTTCTCTAAAGCTTTTCCTTTGTAGTCTTTTGTAAAAGCTGCTAACTGCTCATCTGTATATTCTGAAGGTTTAACTCTTTGCTCGTCTTTTGATGGAACAAATATCCCGATTGTTCTGTTATTACTTCTAAAATATCTCTCTGCAACTCTTTGAATATCCTCTTTTGTCAGGTTTTCGATTGCATCTCTATACAAAAAGCCCAATCTATAATCGCCCGCACCAATAATTTCAGTAAGATTTATGGCAAATGAAATAGTATTATTTTTTACACTTTCAATTTGCTTAATAAGTTTCGCTTTAGCTCTATTTACATCTTCATCTGTGTATTTTGTAGAAGCTATCTTATCCAACTCTGTTCTTACTAAATCTTTTGTCGCTACTACATCCTTATCATTAGGAACTGCAACTCCAAAATACATAAAACTAGCATCTCTAGTTGTTGGCTGCCAGAAATATATACTAGATACTTTTTGAGTTTCTACCAACGCTTTGTACAAATATCCTGAAGGATCTGAAGTCAAAATTTCACCTAAAGCATCAATCGCCGCATAATCTTTATCGACATAAGCTGCTGTATGATACAAAGCTCCAACATTTTTACTGTCACCAGCTCTTTTAAGTTCTACATACTTTTCACCGTCTTGCGCTGGTTCAATCGTATATGTTTTATTTAAAACTCGCTTAGGTTTTGCAATTGCACCAAAATACTGCCCAATATACTGCAATGCTTTTTGCTCGTCAAATTTACCTGCAATAATCAAAGTCGCATTGTCTGGCTGATAGTATTTTTCATAAAAAACTCTAAGTGTATTCGCTTTTACTCTTTCTATATCTTCTTTACTTCCAATAGTGCTATTTCCGTAATTATGCCAAAGATAAGCTGTCGATAAAATTCTTTCCTGTAAAACCCCGTCAGGATTATTCTCTCCTATTTCAAATTCGTTTCGAACTACCGAAAATTCTTTATCTAAATCAGTTTGCAAAATGGTAGCATTTATCATTCTGTCAGCTTCCATTTCAACACTCCATTTTAAGTTTTCATCAGTAGATGGAAAAACTTCATAATAATTAGTACGATCTAACCAAGTAGTTCCATTTGCACTTCCTCCTTTATCAGAAAGCATTTTTTTAATATCACCAAGATTTTTTGTACTCTTAAAAAGCATATGCTCTAATAAATGCGCCATTCCTTTTTCGCCGTAACCTTCATGTCTCGATCCTACATTATAAACAATATTCACAACCATATTGCTTTGTGAAGCATCTGGAATCAAAAGAACTTTCAATCCATTATTCAAAGAATATTCTTTTACACCTTCAACATTTTTGATGTATTTTGGTGTTTCAATCTTTTGTGCATTAACAGAACTCATGGAGACAAACGCACAATACAACGCTCCACTTAGTAATAATTTTCTCATAGGTAATAGTTAGTGATTAAATAAGCAGTATTTTTTTTGGTACTCAAATATAGTATTTTTCCTAACCAAGGCAAATTGAAATTAACTTACTTTTAGCATTTTACTTTTTAGATAAACTTCTAACATACTGCTTAGTAAAACCTCTTAATTCTAAACCAAAAAAAATCCGAAACTCACCTTTAAAAGGTAGTTTCGGATTTTTTATATTCTATTTTAAGATTTTAAATCAAAATAGAAACATGGATTTCCAACTTTAGATTGCTAATCCTGATTTTACGGTTTCCACATCATCTGCAACGTGCGCCGCATTTGCTCTTCCGCTTGGATCAAGATTATCCTGCCATTTCGGAATCCATTTTCTAACGGTTTGTCCCGCACTAACCTGCGGATAGTACTTATGAAATATTGATCTATAATAATAAGCTTCTTTTGTTGTTGGTGTATTATACGGAAATTCTCCCGCCGCACCAGCCAATTGCTCATCTGTAACTTGAGACGAACAATATTCTATAAGTTCATCAACCCAGCGATATCCAACTCCATCAGAAAATTGTTCTTTTTGTCTCCATAAAACACTCTCAGGCAAATAAGGATCTTCTGGTGTATCAAAAGCTTTACGCAAAATGTATTTTTCAATTCCATCATACATTTTAGGCTGTTTCTCTTCCGTTTTAATTCGAATTGCAGCATCTAAAAAATGGGAATCCAGAAACGGAATTCTAGCTTCTATTCCATTTGCCATTGTTGCTTTATCGGCACGAAGTAAATCAGCTGTAAATAGCTTCTGAACTCTTTCAATTGTTTCATCTTGAAATTCTTCTGCCGAAGGTGCATTTCTAAAATACAAATGACCTCCAAAAATTTCATCAGCACCTTCTCCTGAAAATATTATTTTTATTCCTTTCTCGCTGATAGCTTTCGATAATAAGTACATTGGAACTCCTGAACGTACTGAAATAATATCGTACGTTTCTATGTGATAAATCACTTTTTCTAATGCTTCTACACCTTCTTCAACAGTAAAATGAACTTCATGATGATCTGTTCCTAAAAATTCAGCAGCTTTTCGAGCCTTTTTATTATCTGGTGAATCAGCATCTAAACCAATAGAAAATGTTGACAGTTTTTTACCTTCTTCTTTAAAGAAACGTGAAGCAATAGAGGATATTAAAGAAGAATCTAAACCTCCTGATAATATAGCACCAACCGGCACATTACCCATCAAGCGCTTACGAACAGCTTCTACGAATGTTTTACGAATCACATCTAAATTTAAAGACTGATTAGCCTTTGCACGATCTTCATATTCTGGATTGTAATATTTTACAAAACCTTTTTTTGCTGTATAATAATGTCCTGGAGGAAATGTTGAAAACGACTTACATTGGTCTGCTATCGATTTCATTTCTGAAGCAAAATATATTCTTCCTCTTTCATCCAAACCATAATACAAAGGTTTAACACCAATTGGATCACGTCCGGCAATATAATTATCACCATCAATAATTACAAAAGCAAAATCTCCGTCTAACTTATTACAAAAATCATATCCAAATTCTTCATACAAATGCACGATAACCTCAGAATCTGAATTTGTTCTGAATGTATGCTCTTTTAAAATCGTATTTTTTAATTCCTGATAATTATAAATTTCACCATCATGAACCATCCAGGCTTTTTTAGTTCCCTGAATAGGTTGTTTCCCTGACTGCAAATCTATTATAGATAAACTTTCATGGCAAAGTATACTGCCATTTTCCATAATCTGTAAATCACTCTCATCGGGACCACGATATGACATTCTTTTAGAAAGCTCTTTTACAAGCTGCGGGTCTTTTCCTTTGCCTATAACGGCTAATAATCCAGACATACTATTCTATTTTTTTATTATATTCCCTTCAATGAAAATTCAAATTGAATCCAACATTAAAAAATCATTAAAATTTCTATTAAAAGCAAAGCTAAATATTAATTCTTTCTTTTCTAATTTTTTAGTATTAAAAAATGCGTTGATTTTATTTTATTTTGATAAATATCAAATATAAAAGAAAAGCAAAATCAATTTTCAATTTTTCACGCTTAAAAAACTAAAAATCAAACAATTTAACATTCTTAGACAAGAAAAACGTCCTCGGTTAGAGAACGTCTTTCATCAAAATATACTAATTCTAAAATAAACTTTTTTATGCTTTAGCGTAAGCATCATCATGAACGCTTGCAACTGCTCTTCCAGAAGGATCGTTCATGTTTTTAAATGCTTCATCCCATTCTAAAGCGATTTTTGTACTACAAGCTACACTTGCTTCTTGAGGTACACATAATGCTGCTGCGTCACTTGGAAAGTGCTCTGCAAAAATAGAACGATAGTAGTACTCTTCTTTTGACGTTGGCGTTTGCAATGGAAATTTGTATTTTGCATTTGCCAATTGCTCATCCGAAACTTCTCTGCCAACCACTTCTTTCAAAGTATCAATCCAGCTGTATCCTACTCCATCAGAAAACTGTTCTTTTTGTCTCCATGCAACACTTTCTGGAAGCATATCTTCAAAAGCTTTACGAACAACCCATTTTTCCATTGGATGTTCTTTGTTGATCATTTTATCTTGCGGGTTGATGCGCATTGCAACATCCATAAATTCTTTATCCAAGAAAGGAACACGCCCTTCAATTCCCCATGCAGCTAAACTTTTGTTAGCACGCAAACAGTCGTACATATGAAGTTTTCCTAATTTACGAACGTTTTCTTCGTGAAATTCTCTTGCGTTTGGTGCTTTATGGAAATATAAATATCCTCCAAATAACTCATCTGCACCTTCACCAGACAACACCATTTTAATTCCCATTGATTTGATAACTCTTGCCATTAACCACATCGGAGTTGAAGCTCTTACTGTAGTAACATCATAAGTTTCAAGGTTGTAAATTACATCACGAACAGCATCCAAACCTTCTTGAATTGTAAATTTAATTTCGTGGTGAATCGTTCCAATATGATCTGCTACTTTTCTTGCTGCTGCTAAATCCGGCGAACCTTCTAAACCAACCGAGAAAGAGTGTAATTGCGGATACCAAGCATCTGTAGTATCATCTGACTCAATACGTTTTTGCGCAAATTTTTTGGCTACAGCCGAAGTAATAGAAGAATCTAAACCTCCCGAAAGTAAAACTCCGTAAGGAACATCACTCATTAATTGTCTATGAACCGCAGCTTCTAACGCTTTTTTGATTTCTGGAATACTAGTCTCGTTATCTTTTACTGCATCATATTCTGTCCAGTCTCTTTTGTACCATTGTACAAATTCACCATCTTTACTTGTCATATAATGCCCTGGAGGAAACAACTCAATTTTTGTACAGTATCCTTCTAAAGCTTTTAATTCTGAAGCTACATAAAAAGTTCCGTGCTGATCCCAACCGATATACAAAGGAATAATTCCCATATGGTCACGAGCAATAAAATACTCATCTTTATCAACATCATAAATAGCAAATCCGAAGATTCCGTTCATTTCGTCAACAAAATGAGGTCCTTTTTCTTTGTAAAGAGCCAAGATCACTTCGCAGTCACTTTCTGTTTGAAAGTTATATCTTCCTTCAAATTGTTTACGCAATTCTCTGTGGTTGTAAATTTCACCATTTGCAGCCAAAACCAATTTTTTATCTTCTGTAAATAAAGGTTGTTTTCCTGAAGCTGGATCTACAATAGCCAAACGCTCATGAGAAAGAATAGCTTTATCATTGCTGTAAATTCCGCTCCAGTCCGGTCCGCGGTGACGAATGATTTTAGACATTTCTAATACTTGAGGTCTTAAAGTCTCGGCTTTTTGTTTTAGATCAAAGGCACATACAATTCCACACATAATCTTATATTTTTATTTTTAAATTTTAATTTGATAAGGCAAAGATGCAATATCAGTTACAATTGAAAAACACAAATATCAAATTCAGTTACAATTTAAAACCATAAAACAAATTTTACATACAAAATGTAAAATTTTAACATCAAAAAAAGGGCTAAACTTATAATTTTTAATTTCAGAGATAAAACATGAGTAAAATTGAAGGTTTTACACAAATGTTTGAATTAAATATTTAGATATTTAAAAAACACTAAAAATATACCAAAGCACAAAGAAATTTTCTCAATATTGTCATTTCGACTGAAAGGAGACTATTGCAGTTATGGCAATGCTTTAAAAAAATAGATTATTCCTAAAACTATAAACGTAATTATAGTAGTCCAATTTTTGAACGTCTTAAAATTAACTTCAGATTTATATCGTTTATTATTTTCTAAAACATCTTTTTTCCACAGTTTATGAAGTTTATAAAAAGCAAAAGAGGCTCCAAATAAAGAAAAACTGCATATTAAATAAGGATAATCCATTAGCTAATTTCTTGAATGAGATACTTTGTACCGTTAATCTCAAACTCAAAACCAACTTTATTTCCCATTAAATGATTTCCCAACGGAGATTGCGGAGAAAGCGCAATAACATTAATACCGTCGATTGTAATTTTAGGAAGCGCAACACTTAAGTACAAATAGATTCCATTTGCTTTTACCAGACTTCCTAAAATAATATTCTCGGTAGTCTTTAGAGGATCAATCTTATCTAAAATTGCTTTCTGCGCAATTGCTTCTTTTAATTTATTGGTCAATTTTTCCTGTTCGATATGCATCATCGACAAAGCCGTTTCGTGCTTATCGCCGGCCGATCCTTTTGCATCGTTTTTAGAATCTTCTGTCAATCCGGAAATCATGTCTTTAAAAACATCAATTCGATCCTGAACCATTTGTAGATAATGATTGTATATTTTTTCTTTGAATTCCATTCTTTAAAGGTACTTAGGTTCTGAGCTGCAAAGGTGCAAAGGTTTTTTCTCTTGGTCTATTTTTTTTATTCAAAAAAAGTACTTGGATAAATCACGTTTCCGCTGACACCAAACAATCCATTTTCAGTCAAAGAGACCACCATACAGTTTTCTGCAGGAACATCAAAAGGCATTTTGATATTGTATTTTTCACAAAGTTCATAACCAAATCTCGGGTAATAGTCTTGATGTCCCAATAAAATAACCGACTTATATCCTAACTTTTTTGCTGTTTCATGACCGTATAAAATAAGTTTTGAGCCAATTCCTTTTCCTTGAAATTCTGGCAAAACCGAAACTGGAGCGAGCGCTAAAGACTGAAATGATTGAGATTCATTTTTAATCTCCAATTTTGTAAATAAAATATGTCCGACGATTTTATTCTCAATTTCGGCAACAATAGATAACTCAGGAATGAAAGCTTCCGATTTTCGCAGTCTTTCAACCAAAAATTGCTCTTTGTGATCGCTGTATTCTTCCTTTTCAAAAGCCTTTTCTATTAACTCAAAAACACTTTTATAATCATTTTCATTTTCTTGTCTAAGTTTGATTTCCATCTTTTCTAAAGTTACAAAGGTTCTACGTTACAAAGATGCAAAGGTTTTATACAGTCACAAAAAAAGTCAGCCAGGAATTACACAAATTTTTACGAATTATAAAACACAAAGTTCGCAAAGCTTTGTATTGAACCAGCTTTGCGAACTTTGTGTTTTTCAAACGCAGTAATAAGTAAAATCTTAGCTCCCGATAGCTATTGAGATTGCGGTTAAGAATCCTTAAAAATCAAATTTATAATTTCCTCCAGCTAGAACCTGAAATCCTTGTACCGGATAATTCAACCATCTTTCATAAGCTTGATTTCCTATATTATTCAGTTTTAAGAAGAAAGTCAAACGTTCACTGTATTTGTATCCTAAATGTGCATTAGCATCAAAATAACTTTTTAATGTAATTGGATTTCCAAGAGCTGCTACATTCAAATTAGTCTGCATGTCTTTACGTTCTCCTACATAAAAAACATTTAAACCAGCGTACCATTGTTTAGTAATATTAACATCTAGATTTGAACTCAATTTCATAGAAGGCAGATTCCATGCTTCTAAACCGTCTGTTTTATAACTATTAAAAGTTCCGTTGATTCCAAAAGAAACATTTTGAGAAAAATCAGCTTTTAATTCTCCGTAGAAACGCAAAGTTCTAACATCATCATAAATCACCCCAAATGAGTTTCCAAAAGCATAATTCTGATTCGAAAAATCTTCTGTATAATCATTGCTTTTAAACAATGCTTTGTCCTTTTCATTCAAATAAGAAGCGGTTAAATTATAATTGATATTATTTGCCAGTTTACCTTTTAATCCTGCAAAAACATTATACTGAGTACTGCTTGGCTTCATATTTAAAGTTGGAGATAAAAATGGATTTTGAGTAACAAAATCAGCATAAGAGTTTTGATTCAAACTTCCATTTACTCCTGTATAAAAAATCATTAAATCACCTACCAATTTGTATGAAGCATTTACTTTTGGATAAACAAAAAACTTATTACCGCTGTTTTCTGAATCTAAAGCATAAAATAATCCCGCTCCTAACTCTAGCGTCCATTCGTTTTCATGAATCACAAAACTAGGTTCAACTCCAAAATTTGTTAAACTATATTTTAATGGCTCAACATTATTATACGCATAATTATGATCGAACGAACCACTAACGTGATCTACAATAATATTGGTATTGATTGCCTGATCCATAACATCGACTTTAAAAGTCGGTTTTAAATAAAAACGATTCTCTGAAGAAGAAAAACTATCCGAAAAATGTGTAAATCTCGCATCGATTTTATTAAAAATACTTTCGCTAAACTCTACATTTCCTCCTAATGAAATAGTATTATAAGAATGATTTGGATTAATTCCTCGAATCAAATCTTCTTGCGTTGCCGGCGGAAGCGTCATTCCAAAATCAGAAGGCAGACCATACCAGTTATAAATTTGGTTTTGATAACCCAAATCAACTCCCCAAGATACATCACGATTAATTACGCCGTAACCTACATTCAATGCCGTATCATAAAACTCATCGTTCAGATTAACATCTTTAATTCCACCTTGCGAAGAATGATGACGAAACATTCCTGCTAAATAATCATTATTTCCTAAATCCTGCGTTACAAATAACTCTGCGTTTAATGTTCCGTAATTCCCAACACCTAAAGTCGCATAATTATTAAACAATCTTTCCTTTTTTGATTTTTCAACGCCTTCAGCTTTTCCTTTTGATGGTGTAAAAGTCGACGCTACAGGAACTGATAAAATACTATATTTTATCGTTTCTTTAGGCTGATTTCCAGCATCGTCCAGCGAAGGAGTTTCTTTTACTTTAAAAGCGTCTGAGATTGTCGGCGAATAAGGTTTTACCACATTTACAGTTTCAGTTCCGATGTTTTCATTTTTCTTTTGAGAAAATGAAAGCTGACCAACAAGCAACACTAGTAAAACGATGATTTTATTTCGGCAATTAATTTTCATATATCTTTTTTTTTGTAAAATGTCTTTTGTAAAATGTGAAATGTAAACTCTAAAAAACTCCTCCAGAAACATTGCACTTCTCACATTTCACTTTTTACATCTTAACAATTATCTAATTTTCTAATTCTTTAATTTTTAAGCTTCCCACTCGCCTTTTGCAATAAATTGAGCTTTTCCTCCTATTTTAATATCAAAGTCATTCTCCTTTAATTCTCCTTTAAAATAAATTTCTGAAGGACGATTAATATAATCTCCTTGATAATTAACTATTTCAAGTTGTGGCTTATGATATTTTAATAAAAATGCCTGTAAACAAGTGCTCGCACTTCCTGTTGCTGCATCTTCAACTAATTGGTTATGTTCAATACACAACATTCTGCTGAACAATTTTGAACCTTCTAAATAATAGAAATACAATGCTCTGTGTGAAGTTTTACAATTCTTCTTCAACCATTCATCGGTTTTATCTTTGTCTAAAACCAAATCTTCAAGCGCTCTTTTACTGCTTAATCCAACCATTACAAAAGCACTTCCGGTTGTAACTTCCTGAATTGGAAATTGATTTTCAAAATCGTGATTTTTCAAATTACTGAATACTGAAAAATCTTCTTTCGAAAAAATGTCCCAAAATTTTGGCTGTGCTGCTTTTAACCAAATCAAACCTTCCGATTGATGAATTGAAATAGGTCCAATTGGCACATTTAGTTTTATACTTTCTGGCGAATTATCAAATACTTTATTCATCAAAACCCATGAAGTTCCAATTATCGGATGTCCTGCAAACTGCATTTCATGAGCAGGAGTAAATATTTTTATCTCGGCTTTATTATTTTCTTTATCCAGTTTGGTTACAAATGTGCTTTCTGCAAAATTTATTTCTCTTGCAATCTGCTGCATTTCTTCCTTACTTAAATTTTCTGCATCTAAAAAAACCGCTAACTGATTTCCAGCATATTTTTTATCTGCAAAAACATCAACTATATAAAAAGGTAAACTCATTTCTTTCTTTTTTTTAGAGAATTGAGGAAAGAATAAAGAGGAAAGACTTTAGCAATCTTTCTTCTTGCTTCTATTCTCTTGCTTCTATTCTCTTTTTTCTTATTTATTAATCGACGAATTGGTTTTAGACTCTTCCAATTTGATCGCACTCAACTCTTTTTTAGCCTCTTCAACAACATCTGGAAAATCTGTAAAATTGTTAATTACGTTATCCAAAATATAAGTTGCCTGATAGCTGTCTTTTAATCCGTAGAAATTTTTAGCCATTAAAACCAAACCTTTTGCTCCATAATATTTATAAGCCGAATAATTCTTCGCTAATTTTTGTACAGATACATTTGAAGCATCAAACTTGCCCTCTTTCGTTTTAAAATAAGCATCATAATACAAAGCTTCTGCTGCTAATTCTCCTTTTGAAGTTGCCGAAAGTTTTGCATAAGCCGCTTTTGCTTTTTCTTCTTCACCAGTCTGCATTGCCGCACGCGCAACTATAATTTGAGCATCAGCTTTTACGTTTGCATCCGTTTTTACATTCTGTAATACTTTATCAGCATACACAACTGAATTATTATAATCTTTTTTATCATAATAACATTTCATCAAATTAGCCTGTGCAAAACTTTTATTTTGAGGAAAATCAGCTTCGTTTTCTAAACGTACTAGAACCGGAATCGATTTATCACAGTCTTTTGCTTTTAGGTAAATTTGAGCCAATCTGCTTAACGATTGTTCTGTAAATTCACTTCTTGGCTGATCAATAACATATTGATAATTTGTTGCCGCTTTTGTTTCAGAACCTTCAGCATAAGTCAGCTGTGCCAAATAAAAGTTAGCTTCAAGTGCGTGTAATCCTGATGGAAATTTACTCACATAACCTGCAAAACCAGTAATTGCAGCTTTATTGTTGCTTTGACTGTATTGTTTAAAAGCGGCATCGTAAGTATCATTATCCAACTCAGCATCTGTAACCGAAACGAAATCCAATGTTCGAACCCAAGTTGCATATTCGTCCACTTTTCCTGAATCAACATAAATCAATCTCGCAGTCGAAACAGCTTCAAGCGCTTCTGGTGTTTTTGGAAATTCTGCTGCCACTTTTTTAAACTTCGTTAAAGCTTGTTCGTCACGATCTGAATTGTAATAAATCAAACCTTGTTTTAAAATCGATTTTGAAGTAAACGAACCATTTTTATATTCTGAAATCAGCTGATCGAAAGTTTTAATCGCTAGATCATTCTTTTTATCAGCCACATAAGTATTTCCTAATTCATACAAAGCATCATCACGATACTCTGATTTTTTATACATTTTAAGAAAGTTATTCAACTCAGCAATTTTCTGATCGTTTTTAGACATAAAACCGTAAGAAAGTGCTTTTTGAAATTGTGCGTAATCAGCATCAACTCCTTTTGCATCAATTGCTTTTCCGTAAGCTTCATTCGCCTGTGCATATTTTGAAGTTACAAAACGAGAATCTCCTAAACGCAAATACGAATCGTTTAAACGAACTTTATCTTCTTTTGAATTATCAATTTGAGCTTGAAATGAATTAGCCGCCTGATCGTATTCTTTCAGTTTAAAATAAGTATAACCAATATTATAATTGATGTTTTTATATTCAGCAGTAGATTTTGCCGCAGCAAGTCCAGCAAACTGTTTGTAAGTCAACAATGCATTTTGAAAATCATCCGCAACATACTCTGTTTCGGCTTTCCAGAAAGTAGCACGAGCTGTAAACTCAGGCGTTTTTTGTTCGCTGATTGCATTTTTAAACATTTTTGCAGCCTCAGTGTAATTCGATTCATTAAACAATTCTACACCTCTGTAAAAAAGTACTTTTTGATAAGCCGCTTTATTTTCTGCAGTTCTATTTTTTTCCAATAAAGTCAAAGCCTCTTTATAGTTTTTTGTAGAAATATAAGAATCTACTAAAAGTTTCTCTACCTCTGCTCTGCTGGAATTATTTGGATACTTTTTCAAGAAATCAAGTAAAACACCAGGAACAGTTTGATAAGCGTTTCCAATATCATAACTCACTTTAGCGTAATTTAATGCTGCATCTTCCTGAATCTGCGCATTAAAATCCATTTCCGAAGCATTTTTAAACGCATTCAACGCTTCTTGTTTTTTACCCGTATTCAAATAACTCAAACCTAAGTGATAGTAAGCATTTTGAGCCACAAAATCTTTTCCTTCGATAATTTTATTGAATTGCGAAATTGCTTTTTCGTAGTTTTTCTGCTCATAATAAGCATAACCTAACTGATAAAAATCGGTATTATTCCACTTTCCTTTTTTACCTTCATATTGTTCTAAAAACGGAATCGCTTTATCGTATTGTTTTAAATTGAAATAGCTTTCGCCAATAATTTTATTCAATTCAGATTTTTCCATCGCATTTGATTTCGCCATTGCTTTTTGACCCAAATCGATTGCTTTTTGGAAATTTCCAAGTTTAAAATTCATATCGGCCTGATAATACGAAAGCTTTTCTTTGTATTTTTCTTCACCCGAAACTTCATCAAAATACTTAGTTGCTTCTTTGTAATCGTCGCCTTCATAAGCCATAAATCCTAAATAGTATTTAGCCTGAGAACCAAACACAGGAGAATTCACTACTTTATTAAAATAAGTTGTGGCTTCTTTTTTCTTTTTAGCATTAAAATAGCTGTATCCTTTTTGGAAATTAAATTTATCTGAGTCAGATTTACTCATGTAACTTTCATCTACTTTATCAAACCATTGCAATGCTTTTGGATAATTTCCTTGTTCAAAGAAATATTGCGCAACTTCAATGTAAGCCTGATTTTGCTTTGTACTTGTTGGATAATCGTCAACAAACTTCGCCATTAACTCATCGGCATTAACCTGATTTGTTCTAATAGCGCAATTAGCAATGTAATAAGCACAATCAGATTTTACTTCTTCAGTATCAGCATGATTTTTTACATACTGAAAAATATGTTGTGCCGAAGCATATTGTTTATCATTATATAAAGCCAGTGCTTTGTCAAAATCCTTTAAATCGTAAGTATAAATAGCTGATTTTTGTGCTGAAATCGTGGTCGAGATAAGGATAATTTGGAATAAAAAGAACCAGGAAAGTTTACGCATTTTAGTTTTATTTAGTATTCAAATTTATCATTTTATACCGTTTATAACGAAACGTTTCAGACTTTTATTATGAACAAAAAATTAAGATCTACAGTTTAAAAGCATAATTCAAAGCATATAAGTCCTATAAGTAATTATAAGTCAAGAGTTTTATAATCTTTTTCCAACGCTGAGAAATCATGTAAGCTGCCGTAGTAAAAATCCCAAACAAACATCTCTAAAATGAACTTATAGGACTTATATGGTTTAAAATCACATTTCGATTTTTTATAAGAAATGATTGAAATTTATTTTGAATCCAACCGTTATCTTATTACTTTTACCAATCAAATCAATTTTATTATGTCACAAACCGTACTGTCTCTTAAAGAAGTCACTATATATCAAGAAGGAAGAAAAATTTTATCTCACATTAATTTAGATGTTCAGCATGGTGAATTTATTTACATCATTGGTAAAACCGGTTCTGGAAAAAGTAGTTTCTTAAAAACTTTATACGCAGATTTACCGCTTACGGAAGGTGAAGGTCACATAGTCGATTTTGATTTGGCTACTTTAAAAGAAAATGATATTCCGTATTTAAGACGTAAAATTGGAATTGTTTTTCAAGATTTCAAATTGCTTCCAGACCGTTCTGTAAAAGACAATATGCTTTTTGTTTTAAGAGCAACCGGCTGGGTTGACAAAGAAGGAATGGAACGTAAAATTGATGAAGTTCTGGATAAAGTGGGCATGAAAGAATATCTTAACAAAATGCCTCACCAACTTTCTGGAGGAGAGCAGCAGCGTGTTGCGATCGCAAGAGCTTTGCTTAACGATCCAGAATTTATTTTAGCCGATGAACCAACAGGAAATCTTGATCCTCAAACGAGTTCAGAAGTTTTAGAAGTGCTAAAAACGATTAATGCTAATGGTAAAACTATTATCATGGCGACTCACGATTATGCATTATTGATGAAATTTCCATCTAAAACATTAAAATGTGAAGATGAAAGAATCTTTGAAGTAGTGCAAAGAAACGTGTAAATGCTTTCGATTTTAATTCCGGTTTACAATCAAAATGTTTTATCGCTCGTTAACGAACTCGTAAAGCAATGCAGTTTCTGTGGAATTCATTTTGAAATAATTGCTCAAGATGACGCCTCAAATTCTGTACTAAACAAGGAAAATGAGTCTATAAATTCTTTGCAGAATTCCTCTTTTATTTCTTTAGAAAAAAACATTGGATTAAGCTCTAATCGAAATTTACTTGTTTCAAAAGCTAAATACGAGAATCTTCTTTTTATTGATGGAGATTCTATTATTATCAATTCCCGTTTTATACAAAATTATCTCGATAATACTTCTTTCGATATCGTTTACGGCGGCAGAATTCATCCGCTGAAAGTCGAATCTAAAGAACAAAAATTAAGATGGAAATATGGACGATTGATTGAAGATAAAACTGTTTCTCAAAGAAATTCTTCTGTTTTCAAAACTCTGATGTTCAATAATACTTTGATCAAAAAAGATTGTTTTAACACTATACAATTTGATTCTGATTTAACAAAATACGGTCACGAAGACACTCTTTTTGCTTTTCAAGTCAGTAAATCAAACTTTAGTGTAAAACATATTGATAATGCTGTTGAACATGGAGAAATTGACAGCAGTAAAACTTACGTTTCAAAAGTAAAAAATAGTTTGGAAAACCTGATTATTTTAGATCAAAAAAAACAAATTGATCCTAGTTTTGTAAAAATATTATACGCACACAATCTGCTAAAAAAATATAAACTAAAATTTGCTTTAGACTTGTTTTACAGCGCTTTTAATCGAATTATTTACAAACAATTAAATTCTAACAATCCTTCCTTAACACTGTTGAACGTATTCAAAATAAGTTATATCTGCAGTTTAAAATAAAATCACCACTAATCTAACAATCTACTGGCTGTAATTGTTTTATCTATTCATTTCTTTCGAATCCTAAAACATTTTATTTAAACAAATAGGAACATAGATTTTACAGCAAAAAAGTATACAGTAAAGAAATACACTTCTTTCACATAAGCATACTTTGTGTTTTTTAATCAAATGAAATGCTTTTTTTTTATAAGAAACTAGAACCTATCCAGATAGCTATCGGGACTATGCGTTTAAATTAACTACCTGAAACAGAAATATAGTTACAAACTTTCCAGCAGTTTCTTCCATTTTTCCATTACAGCATCTATCTCGTAAAGCTTCATAGATTCTTTTGCATTTGAACTTACTTGTTTTCGTACATTTTCATTCTCAATCAAAACTGAAATTTTCTCTGCAAACCATTCTATATTTCCGTCAGGAACCAAAAATCCATTTGTTTCATTAGTAATAATAGATCTTGGACCCGCGGGACCATCGTAAGCAATACAAGGCAATCCTAAAGACATTGCTTCAACCAAAGTCATAGAAAAAGCTTCAAATCGAGAAGTTATAACGAAAATAGAAGCTTCTAAATATATACTCTCAATGTTTTTTTGAAAGGGGAAAAAATTAACTCCAGAACTTAATCCTAAACGAACAACCTCTTTCTTCAACGAATCGATTTCATCTGTATAAATATCCAAAACCCAGTCCGAATGCTTTTCATTTATTTTTGACCAAATGGGCAATAATCGGTCTAAACCTTTTTCGTATGAATTTCTGGCAATGGCAATTACTTTTTTGTTTTGTAAAAAAGCTGTTACTTCTGTTTTAATCCAAGACGGATTAGGAATTACAACTGCATTTTTCGCATTCCATTCTTTTAAATTCTCATTTGATAAAACAACAACTTGGATAAACTTTTGCGCACCAAAATCTTTAAAACGATATTTTATACTTGAAACTAATTTCGACAAGAAACCTGATTTCTGCTGTTTCTCTTCAATAAATTTAGAGCTGTGACATTCTAGAATAATTGGACGTTTTGTACTAATTAAAAAAGGAAAAACAAATGCTTTTAAACCGTTATCTGCAACTAAAATAACATCAGGATTTATTTCCTGTATTTTTTGATTGATTTGTTTCTGATAGGATTTTAAGAACTTAAAAGCATTTCCTTGCAGCGCAATAGAATGAAATACAACTTTAGAATTGAAGTCATAAAAAGGCAATTTGTCCGTTTCATTTTGAGACAAAACATGAATTTCATAATTGAAATGTTCTATAAAATAATTGGCTTTAATGGATAAAACTCTCGCAACACCATCAGCATTTTTAATTGTGGGAACAATATAAAGCAGTTTCATTTCTTAGACTTCAAAAAAGTTTCATAATCCCTGACATAATCCATTTCCTCAAAAACATCTGAAGCTAATACAAGACAAACTGAACCAGAAGAAAAGTTTTCTAATTCACGCCAAATTCCATTTGGTAAATGCAATCCAACATTTGGTTTATTGAGTAAATAGCTTTTTTTCTCCTTTCCGTCATTTACAATCACTTCAAAACTACCGCTCAAAGCAATTAAAACCTTGTGCTGATCAACATGCGAATGTCCGCCTCGAAAAGCTGTGCTTGGAACATCAAAAAGATAATAAACCCGCTTGAATTCAAAAGGTAAAATTCCGTTTTGAATAAAAGCCAGATTTCCGCTTAAGTCTTCTACTACAGGAATTTTAATCAATGTTATGTCTTGAATTGTGGTCATATTTTTAGTTCAAATTCATTAAATTCAGCCATTGTTCGCCAATTTTTTCTAATAAAAAAGGGCTCACACTTTTAATTGTATTTTGCTTACAGTGATTATACAAATTCTCATCTGAAACAAACAAATTCATGGCGCTGGCTAATTTTTCCCAATTTTGATTTTCTACTAAAATACCATTTTCAAAAGAAGAAATCATATCTCTGGGACCAAAATCACAATCGAATGAAACAACTGGAGTTCCGCACGCCAAAGCTTCTAAAATAACATTTGGAAAACCTTCATTTTTACTGCTTAGAACTAAGAATTTTGCTTTACTGAAATATTTAAATGGATTGTTCTGAAAACCTAAAAGATGAACAAAATCAGTACTATTATTCTCTAAAATTGCTTTTCTGAGTTTGTTTTCGTTTCCATTTCCAATAATAACCAAATGAATTTTATTTCGAGGCAAATCAGATTCAGCGTAACTCGAAATGAGTTTGTTAAACTGTTTTATTTCATTTTCAAACTGTCCTATTGCAATTATAAAATCAAACTGTAAATCTATCTTTTCATTCTGTTTTTGCTCAATCTCATCAAAGTTCACAGGATTTGCAATTGTTACAACATTTTTTAATTGATGTTTAGTTTCTATCAGCGTTTTCATTTCTTCAGTAATGGCAGCATTCGCAAAACAATGATTGTACATTAATCGTGTCAGCCAAGAATTATTGGGCATATAATGATCGATTAAAAAGCTGTGAACCGTAAAAATAGTCTTTGTATTGTAAATAAATCGAGCCAAAATAAGCTCTTGAATAACCTTAGTCCGAAAGCGAAAATCAATAATAAAATCAAATTGATTTTGATTCAAATAATCCCTTAAAACCTTTAATCTTCTGGCTTTATTAAAAAAACCATTGCTTTTATTTTTGAGTAAACCCAGGTTTACCAATTTCCCAGAATAGGGATAGCTAACTTCGTCTAAAACAATAATTAAATCAACTTCAAAACCTTTGCTTTCAAAAAAAACAGATAAGTTTGCCATCACTTTTTCGCTTCCGCCTCCGCTTAAGCGATAACCAATCAGCGCAATTTTCTTTTTTTTGTGAGACAATATCATTCGTGATTTCTTATTTTCGTATCAAATATAACTTTTTAAAATAATATGCCGGATAAATCATTAGTGACTATAATTTGCTTGTGTTATAACCACGAAAGGTTTATTGTCGAGAGCTTAATGTCGGCTGTTAATCAAGATTATCCTTACGTTGAATTAATTATTGTTGATGATTTCAGCACCGATAATTCAAGAAAAATTATTAAAAACTGGCTTATCAATTATCCTGAGATTTTATTTATTGAAAATGAAACGAATCTAGGAAGTACCAAATCGTTTAATAAAGCGCTTCGACATGCAAAAGGTAATTTCATAATTGATTTAGCCTGCGACGATATTTTAGCAGCAAATTGTGTTTCGCTTCAAATAAAAGCATTTCAAAAAACTCAATACAAAAACCTTGGTGTTGTTTACGGAAATACGGAACTAATTACTGAAAATGGTGAGTTTGACTCTTATTACTTCCCTGTTGATTCGTCAAAAAAAACAATTGAAACTAGAGCAGCCGGCGATATTTATTTAAGTGTTATTTCTGGCGGTAATAGTATTTGTTCCGTTTCATCGATGGTCAAAAAATCTGTTTTTAATGATTTACAAGGTTATGATGAAAATCTTGCCTATGAAGATTTAGATCTTTGGATTCGCGCTTCTCGTAAATATGATTTTGATTTTATTGATGCCATTTTGATTCAAAAACGAATTGTGTCAACTTCTCAAGGAACTCATTTTTTCCTTAAAAACGACGAAAGGTCTAGAAAAATAAATCATTCTACTTATTTGATTATCCAAAAGGCAATTGCTTTAAACAGAACAAAAGAAGAACACAAAGCAATTTTAAAACGAATGCATTTTGAAATGATTTTGGCATTTAAAACTTCGAATTTCAAATTGTTGTTTCGATATATTTTATTAGAAATAAAACAACGTATCCGAATAATAATTGAACGCTGATTTTACGGATTTACTTCGTAAAGACGGGGATAAATCACTTTTTTTGATAGTAATACATTTAAAAAAATCCGTTTTTATCAGCGTTTTCGCTTTAGCGAATCCGCGTCATCTGCGTCTATTTTTTTTTAGATTGTCAAAAAATCATCTAGTTGTTGTTTTTCTCCCTGCCAATCTCTGGAAATATTTTTTTGGATCAATTTAGCAGGAACACCGCCAATTAAAATATTTTCGCCTAAAGCTGTATATTCTTTTGTACACAAACTATTTGATGCAACAGTGCAAAAATCAGGTGTTTGAGTTCCTTTAAGAATCGAAACTCTGTTGCTTATAAAATTATAATTTCCTATGCGAATTGGAGCCGATTTTTTAAACTTCTCACCTGTTTCCGTATCAATTAAATCATGAAAATTAGTATCAATAATCTGCGATTCAGAGCCAAATCTGGCATAATCTCCTAAAACAACTTTTTCAGTACAAATTAATTTTGAACTTGAAGCCATTGAAGCCATATTGCCAAGCTCACAAACGCCGTTTTCACCAACAAATAGAAAATAATCTTTTCCAAATTGAAACTTCCCTTTAAAGAGTAACGTTCCATAAACAGCAATTTCAGCAACTCCTTTATGAACAGAATTTAATTCATAAGGCTGGCCAAAACCTATCATTCCTTTTTGAATTTTTCCATCAAGGTGAATCTCGCCTTTTATCGAAGTTAACTTTACAGGTCCATAAAAGAAAACGGGAAGTTTTTTTGCTGTTTTGAAAGGAAATTTCTTGAAATTAAAATACAGCGTTTTGATCCAGTTTACTTTAGAGAAAAACTTGATTTTTTGGTAAAAAGAATGACATTTTCTATAACTGCTCCGAATCATTTCTGTCTTTTTTTCGCTGCACAAATGACGTAAATATTTCGCTTAAATTTATCTTTTTATTGATTTGAAACCAACTAAACCAAAAAGAAAGCAAAATCATAATAGATAATAAAGTGTATTTTAAAACTTCACTTTCAATATATCTTAATAAAAATGCAGTAATACAGATTATAAAACACACGAGATAAATTGCATAGAAATCTTTCTGAAAATACAAATCATATCGTTTTTTAGTAATTATTTTTAAGCCTATAAAATGGAATAAAAAATAACAACAGAAACTAAACCCAAGACCTTCCAAACCATAAAAATAATAGCCTGAAATATTCATCAATAACGACAGTATATTGAATCCAATGGCAGTTTTTACAAACATTTTCGAATCACCTTTGGCAATTAAAACAAATCCCATTGCCCACGAAACGGCACGAAACAACATTCCTAAAATTCCAATGCAAATCATAGGAATTACAGCATCAAATTTTGCGGTATAAATAAGCTGCACAATTACTGAGCTTAAAGTAAGAAACAAAACAATGATTGGCGTAATAAGCAAAATTGAAATAAAAGCTTGCTGCTGTACGCTGGTTCTAATTTTATTGTTATCAGTATTTACAGACGCTAATTTTGGGAAATAATCGGTGCTCATGACTGTAAAAATAATTCCAACATAAGAATTCAGTAATGTAAATCCTGCATTGTAAAAACCTACTTGCTCCAATCCACCGGTTTTACCAATATAAATCTGAACTAGATATGTTGACAAAAGCGTTAAAACACTACTTATAGTCAGCATAAAACCAAGTTTTACAATCCATTTTCCTTCTGCGAAAACTGCTGTTTTAGGAATTCTTTCTTTCTCTGTTTTTATTTTATTGGAATAGTAAAATGAAAAAATTAAGGCAAATAATGAAGCTATGAAAATGGTTGGAATTATGGCATTAATCCTTAAAAAATAATACAACGGAATGGAAAATAGTAATCCGAATAAATTACCATATAGATTGGCTTCGGCTAAAAATCGGAATTGACGTAAACCTTGCAAAACAGCCAATTGCCCTGAAGATAATTGCTTAAATAAAACGGTTAAAGAAAGTAATGCAAACGAATAGGTTTGACTTGAATCGCCAAAAGTAATGATACTTAAGGCTTTTGAAAAAATTAAAGTAAACAGCATTCCAGTAATTCCAGTGATAAAAACAATCTTTTTTACAATTTGAATTGTTTTTGAGACTGTTTTTATATCATCGTTTTTATAATTTTCGGAAATGCTTTTTATCGCGCTGGTTTCAATTCCTAAACTTGAAATACTGTTTAAAACACTTAAAGTTGAATTTAATAAAGTAACAATTCCCATTCCTGCTGGACCAATAAAAACAGCAATTAACTTGGTTCGAATAACAGAAATTAAAATCAAAAAAAACTGTACTCCTCCAAAAAACGAAGTTGTTTTTAAAATATCACGATATGATTTTTTACTATCAGACACTAATTAATATTGATTAATTGTTTCGATAATAAAGTCAACTTCTTCCTTTGTCAAAACAGGACTTATTGGTAAACTTAAAACTTCATTATGAATTTTTTCGGTGATAGGAAAAGATAGATTATTCCACTCTAAAAATGCATTTTGTTTGTGCGGCGGAACTGGATAATGAATTATGGTTTGAATATTATTATCTGTTAAATAACGCTGTAAATCAGTTCTATTTTCCGTTCTAACAACAAATAAATGAAACACGTGATTATTAGAATTATCCCAATAGGGCAATATTATTTTATCGTTTTTAATTTGAGACAAATAACGTTTTGCAATTGCTCGTCGTTTACTATTATCAGCATCTAAATTGGGTAATTTTAAATTTAAAAATCCTGCCTGCAATTCATCCAATCTCGAATTTACGCCAATATAATCGTTATAGTATTTTTGCTGCGAACCGTAATTTCGAAGTGCAAAAAGCACATTTGCCAATTCTGAATCGTTTGTAGTAATTGCACCGCCATCACCTAAACAACCAAGGTTTTTTCCTGGATAAAAGCTATGCGCTGCGCTTGATTTTAGATTTTTAACTGTTGATTTTTGATTGCTGATTTTATCTTCCTTTATGTTTGGAATTTGGAATTTGGAAGTATTAGAATTTTCAATCGCTCCATGCGATTGTGCAGCATCTTCTATTACTAAAAGATTATTTTGAACAGCAATTTCATTTATTTTCTCCATTTCGGCCAATTGCCCATAGAGATGAACAGCTAAAATGGCTTTTGTCTTTGACGTAATTTTCTCCTGAATCAAATCAGGATTTATGTTGTAGGTTTCTAATTTTGGTTCAACTAAAACGGGAACTAAATCTGCTTGTAAAATGGCCAAAATACTGGCAATATAAGTGTTTGCAGGAACAATAACTTCATCGCCTTTTTGCAGTCTGCCAAGTTGTATGTAACCTTTAAAGATTAAGACTAAAGCATCAAAACCATTCCCTACTCCAATACAGTATTTTGTTTGGCAATATTCGGCGAAAGCCTTTTCAAAAATTTCAACTTCTTTTCCTAAAATGTACCAGCCATTATCTAAAACCTCTTTCAGTTTTTCCTGAAAAACAGCTTCATAAGGTTCGTTAATTTTTTTTAGATCTAGAAATGGTATCATATTTTGTATCAGCCACGGATTAAAAATTCGCGCAATTAATTCTTAAAAATCTATTTGTAGTAACCCGTTGTACGAAATTTATTTCAACACATAGAAACATAGAGTTTGTATTCTCAAAAAGGCATTTCACTTATTTTAAATACACAGAGTTAAGTATGTTCAAGGAATATATTTCTCTTTTACATTCTTTATTGCGCAAAAAAATATGTTTCTATCTGCTAAATATTTTTTTTCTGAATCACCCCAAATTTGAATTACTTAAAGGATAGAATTTGTAATCTCAAAAATAGGTATTTTGCTTATCAAAATACGCATAGAGCTGTCTAATAGAAATTATTTTATCGCAATTTTGTAAAAATCCTGATTATAAACAGTACAGCCTAATTCTTCTTTTTGTTTGAGTAATCCAGCGTGATAACCTGAATCATTATCATCATTTACAATTCCCATATCAAAAAAGTGCTTTCCTTTTCGTTTGTATTTATGAATCAAATTGATGAATAAAAAGTCGAGTGCTCTTACTTCTTCTCCTTTTTTTGAAGTAGCGCCGTATTGTGATTTTACAATATTCTTGGTTTCAAATATTGTAATTCCGGCAATAATTTCATCATTCTGATATACGGAAAACTGTTTTATATTTTGAGGAAATCTGTTTTTCAATAAAGCAATTTCTTCTTTTGAATGAACTGGTTTTACATTAAATTTTTCTGATAGTCTTGGTTCAAGAATTTCATTCCAAAAAGGCTGAAAATCTTCTTCTTCAACGATATCTAGATCAAGATTTTCAATTCGTCTAAAATGTTTTAGTTTGCTTTTAGAAATTTGTAAAGGCAGATTTAGATTTACGGCCAAATTCATTTCCTTACGTTCTAAAACGGCACCTCTTTTAAATAAAAAGAAGTCGATTTCTTGATTTCCGCCTGAAAGATAAAAACTCGGAATTGGTTTATAATAGAAGGTTTCAATACTGTTTTCGTTCAAAAAAAGCAAAACAGCATCTAGAATCGACACTGCTTTTTCTCCGTTTAATTTGGCTGAAAAAACCAAACCTCCATATGTAAGTCCTTGATGTGAATAAACGGAATTTGATCGTTTATTTGCAGGCAGAATAGCTCGTAATTTTTCATCTTCAAAAATTAAAAGTGAAAAATCTTCAAAACGATCTGCGTGATATTCCATAAAATCACGATGAAACAAAAACGTTGCATTTTTGGCATGATCGATAAAATCATTCCAAATGTCGTAATCGCTTTTCGTGTATTTTTTTACTATAAGGTTTTTCATTTTTTCTTTTGCCACTCCCGACAGCGATCAGGATTCACGAATATTCACTAATTTTTTCAGTTACACTCAATAAGATCAAAATTATAACTTTTTCATAAGCATACGACTCCTATTCATCAAGTATAATTTGTGGGAATTAGTGTAATTCGCGGCAGAAATAAATCTTATTTATGATCAAATGCTGGTAAATGCCATTTGTATTTTACTGCCAGTAAACGTACAGAAATAATAACTACAGAGGTTACTAAATACAGCGCATCGTCTGCCAGATTCCATTTTCTTAAAATAAAAAAAACAACTCCGCCAAAAATACAGATCGTTGCATAAATTTCTCTTCTAAAAACGGTTGGAATTTCATTGCATAATATATCACGAAGAACACCGCCAAAACAAGCTGTCATAGTTCCCAGCGCTACGCAAATTACAGGATGCAGACCAATCATAATTCCTTTTTCAAGGCCTATTAAAGTAAAAACACCCAAACCAATTGTATCAAACAAAAACAGAGAGGTTCTAAGTTTATCGAACTTTTTTCTAAAAAGAATAGCTAGAAAAAAACCTAAAATAATCACATATACATATTGCAGATTGAGCATCCAGCCCACGGGAGTTCTGCCTATTAAAACATCGCGCAGGGTTCCGCCTCCAACGGCGGTTACAAAAGCAATAATAAAAACGCCAAACGGATCAAGCCTTTTATGCATTGCCGTTAATGCGCCAGACATTGCAAATGCCATTGTGCCGATAATATCTAATAAATGAAACATTCTTTTTTAAAGTTGCAAAGGTTTAAAATGCAGAGATACAAAGATTAAACCATTTGCAACTCTATAAGTTGTTATTTTCTTGAGTAAATCGGACTTCTTTTTAGCAAATACTGCACAGAATCGATCCAGCTGTCTTTTACTGCCAAGAATGGTTTACGTGTTTGCGAATATATTTTTGATGCATTTTTATACATATCAAAATATACGGTGTAATAGTAATACTCTTGCGTATTGGCTGTTGTAGTCGAAATATCGCTGGTTTTTACTTTCTTGTTATTGTCACTTACTTTTGCATTTCCGCTGTTGTAAGTTGTTGCTGTTGTACCAGACCCAATAGTATAGGAAATTTTAGCTGCTACAATATTATCAACGCCTAGAATTTTTTCAAGATCTTCAATTGGTGTTTCATCAATATTTTTATAATCAATTCCGGCTTTACGAAGCAAACTGTTAGTTGTTCTTAAATCCTGAACTGTTAAAGGAAAAATATTTGATGATTTGTCCAACAGTTTATTGTAAAGATCGTTTTGTGCAAATTTGGCCATATCTTCAGAACTTTCTTGTGTATCTGAATTTAAATAAGGAACTGGAAGTACGGCAATTGTATTTTGTTTCATTTCAGAAGAAACAACTGCGGTTGATCTTGTTGATGGTGAACTGCTTGCTGGTGAACTGCTTGTTGGAGTTACATCAAATGTTTGTGAACGTCCGCTGGCAAAATCAATACGAGCAATTTGTCCAGTATCAAGCGAAATTTGCATTGTTTCTCCCGGCAGAGAATATTCAACTGCTTTATCAGACATCTTACTAATTGTACATTCAATTACCTGATAGTCTCTTTTTATAATTTTATCTAATTTTTTTGTGCCCTGAGCAAAGGCTGCGATTGACACCAAAAACAGTATTGCAACAGCATATACACTTTTAATTTTCATGATTTTATATTTAAATCTTCCTACTCTTTGGCTTTTCGGTTACGCCATTTTTTAAAGAAACTTAGCACTAAGTTCTTTAACAAATTTAAGAAATCATCTAACCCGTTTTGAGCTTAAAAGCATTTTTTTTCTGCGATTTGCGAAGTGTGTTAAAAAATTATACTAAAAATTTGAAAACTATTGTTTTTCTAAACAAACTCTGCAGTATCAAACGACTAATTACAAAAAAAGTAACATTACATGTTTTGAGTGTAAAAATTGTAATCTTTTAACACTATTCTAATGAAATCAATATTATTTCCGGATTGATTCTTTATTCCTGTTACATTTTCAATCTTAGCAACTAATTTATAAATCACTTCATGATCGTTTTTTGCCTCGGCTTTTTGATATGTTTCTTTGATAATTCTCATATCATTATCAGACAATTTAATAACCAAAGGATATGTTGGTACATAAGCGTCTCCAATTTCCTCAAGAATAGTATGACTTATATTTATTTTGTTTTTTAATGTAATTACTGCCGTTCCTGCCGCCATATCACCTAAACGCTGTGCTTTTTTACTAGAAACAACCGCAATTAAACCAACAAGTCCGTAAAAAGATGAAAAATCAATTATTCTAAAAAACCATCTCATTAGGTAATCACCAAATCCTGCTTGGTAACCATCTATTTTAACCACTTTTATTTTGACTAATTTCTTTCCAAAAGACTGGCCTTCAAAAATACTTTCTAAAGTAATAGAGTAAATAATTAAAGGGAAATAAAGCATTAAAAATATGGCTCCTCGTGACCAAGTATCTAAATTATCCATAAGCGGACCAAGGTCAAGCCAATAAAAAACAAGCAGCGAAACAACGATTATGTATGATAATTTAATACCTAAATCTATAAAATAAGCCCCCATTCGCTCGCCTACCGTGGCAGCGATAAAATTTATTCGAACATTTTGTGTCGTGTTAATAGATAATTCTGACATATTTTATATTTTAGCCATCAATGAGAGAAGTTGCATTTATAAAACAAAATAAAGAAAAATGGCTGGAATTTGAGCTAGCTATTTTCGGCAAAGCTAAGAAAAATCCTGACGAATTAGCTAATTTGTACATTCAATTAATGAATGACTTGTCGTATGCGCAAACTTATTACCCTAAAAGTAAGACGGTTGTATACTTAAATCATCTTGCTTCGCAGATTTACCAAAAAATTTACAAAACGAAACGAACTGAAAAAAATAGAATCGTTGAATTTTTCAAAACCGAAGTTCCGCTGCTTTTGTTTGAATACAAGAGATATTTGATGTACGCGTTTATTTTATTTTTTGTGACTGTTGCAATTGGAGTAGTTTCTGCACGATATGACTCCGATTTTGTTCGTTTGATTTTGGGTGATGATTATGTAAATATGTCTCTCGAGAACATCAAAAAAGGAAATCCGATGGCGGTTTATGGATCTGGATCAAACTGGGGAAGTTTTATTGGCATTACGATAAATAATCTTTATGTTGGTGCAAAATGTTATATGTTCGGAATTACCGGCGGTATTGGCACATTTTACATCTTTCTTCAAAATGCAATAATGCTGGGATCTTTTCAGTATTTTTTCTACGATCAAGGCGTATTCTGGAAAAGCGTTCGTGGTATTTGGATTCATGGTTCTATGGAAATTTTTGCAATAGTTATAGAATCGGCTGCAGGATTTATTCTAGGAGCTTCTATCCTATTTCCTAAAACTTTTTCGAGAATGAATTCATTTAAAATTGGTTTCAAAAACAGCTTCAAAATATTCTTGAGCACTTTTCCTTTTACAATCAGTGCTGGATTTTTAGAAGGTTTTATAACAAGATATTCTATCGATATGCCAAATTGGTTAAGCAGTTTTATTATCCTGTTTACGTTAGTAATAATTTCATTTTATTATCTGATTTATCCTTTTATAGTTCATAAAAAAGTACAAAAACTATCTGCCAAATCGAATTAATCTACACCAGTAATGAATAAATTTTTATTTATTTTATCTTTTCTTTTTTTCTGCGGCATCGCGCATGCTCAGGATTCTTTGGTGACAGAAGAACCTCCAAAGATTAATTCAGTAAAATATACCGAAGCTGATATTCAAATTGATTCGAGTACTGTAGAAGCAAAAACATTCTCTAAAAATTTCAAAAAGAAATATACCGATCAAAATTTTATCTACGAGCAAAAAGCTCCTGAAAAAAGCTATTGGGAGCGTTTTAAAGATTGGCTTGCCAGTATTTTACGAAGCATCTTCTCTTTCAGCACAACAGAAGCGTCATTAAAATTCACCGTTCTTTTTCTAAGAATCATTGCTATTCTGGTTATTGTTTTAGTGATTTATTTAATTGTTAAAGCCATTATTAATAAAGAAGGTCAATGGATTTTTGGAAAAAACTCACAAAAAAGAACAGTTCATTATTCTGATATTGAAAAAAACATTCATCTTCTTGATTTTGAAAAACTGATAAAAGAAAGCCTTGCTTCGGGCGAAAAACGCACCGCAGTTCGATACTATTATCTTTGGCTTTTAAAAACGATGGCACAGCATAATTATATTGAATGGGATATTGAAAAAACCAATTCAGATTACTTATACGAACTTCAAAAACCAGCTCACAAAGAAGAGTTTACCTATTTATCTTATCTCTATAATTATATTTGGTACGGCGAATTTGAAATTAACGATACAACCTTCAATAAGGCTGAAAATCGATTTAAGAATGCTTTAAAAACCTTTAGCTGATGAGTAAAAATATCAAAATTTACATTGGAATTCTGGTTTTTATCTTGATCTTAATTTTAGTTTCAGATTACAACAAACCAAAACCTATCGATTGGAGACCAACCTACTCTGTCAATGACAAAATCCCTTTGGGGTTGTATGTTTTTGACAAAGAAATTGGCGGTATTCTTAAAAAACAAAAAATTGAAAAAATTGCTGATGTCACACCGTATGAATTTTTAGATTCTAAATATGATGAAGACACTTTGGTGCAAACTTATACTGTAAAAGGAACTTTTCTAAATATTTCGGCGCAAAATACTATTGATGACCAATCGATTAAAGAAATTATGTATTTTGTCTCGCATGGAAATAATGCTTTTTTAAGCATGACCAATTTTCCAAAACCTTTATTAGACAGTCTTAAAATAGATTATAATTCTGGTTTTCTTCAAACTGAAAATAATTCTGTTTGGATGGCAAATAAAAAACTGAGTTCAAAAATCTACAAATCATCAGGCAATATTGTTGATTACTTTACTAAAATTGACACTTTAAACACTACTGTTTTAGGCTATCAAGGAAATCCAAAAGAGAAAAAAAACATCAACTTTATAAAAGTTGCCTACAAAAGCGGTTATTTCTATCTGCATATGAATCCTGTGGCTTTTACCAATTATAATTTGCTAAAAGAAGATCGATATCGATATACTGAAAATGTATTGTCATATATTCCGAAAGGCAATATTTACTGGTACACAAAAGGGCAGAACAATGAAAATATTTCAGAATCACCGCTTCGTTATATTCTAAGTCAGCCCGCATTAAAATGGGCTTGGTATTTATTTTTAATCGGAATGCTGATTTTTATGATATTCAATGCAAAACGAAAACAGCGTATTGTTCCTATTTTGCAGCCATTAGCAAATTCAACTATTGACTTTACTAAAACAATAGGCAATTTGTACTATCAAGAAGGAGATCACACCAATATTATTGATAAAAAAATCATTTATTTCTTAGAAAAAATTCGAACTGAATATTTAATCGATACCACAAAGCTTGATGATGATTTTGTAAAAAAACTGCATCATAAAACGGGAAAGAACGAAACGGATATTCAAGAACTTATATTTTTAATCAACGAACATCGAAACGGTTATCATGCCAGTATTGAGCAAGATTTAATTAGAATTAATACTGCAATTGAAAAGATTTTAAACTAATATTTTATACCAATTAAATAAAAAACATACACAATCATGGACGATATTAATACTCAAGAAACTGAAATCACCAATGAAAATGTGAATTTTGAAGCCAGAATAAATCTAGCTCCGCTTTTAGAACATGTAAACGCGATTAAGAAAGAACTAGAAACCGTAATTGTTGGCCAGCATAAAATGGTCGATCAGCTTCTAGTTGCCATTTTATCAAACGGTCACGTTTTATTAGAAGGTGTTCCTGGAGTTGCGAAAACAATTACAGCGAAACTACTTTCAAAAACATTAAACATTGGCTTCAGCCGAATTCAGTTTACGCCCGATTTAATGCCTTCTGATATTCTGGGAACTTCTATTTTTAATTTGAAAAGCTCAGAATTTGAATTTAAAAAAGGGCCGATTTTTTCTAATTTAATTCTGATTGACGAGATTAATCGTGCTCCAGCAAAAACTCAGGCCGCACTTTTTGAAGTTATGGAAGAACGTCAGATTACAATTGATGGTTCTGCTTATCAATTAGAAACTCCGTTTTTAGTAATTGCCACCCAAAATCCAATTGAGCAAGAAGGAACATACCGTTTACCTGAAGCACAATTAGACCGTTTCTTGTTTAAAATCACGATTGATTATCCAAAATTAAACGAAGAAATTTTAATTATCCAGAGAGAACATTTCTTACAGGATCATGGCAAATTAGAAGCTATTAAAACTATTCTTTCATCATCTGAAATAAACAATTATCAAGCTTTAGTAAAACAAATTAGAGTAGAGCAAAATTTATTAGAATACATTGCTAGAATCGTAGTTAACACTCGAGAAAATGCCTTTTTATATTTAGGAGCTTCGCCTCGTGCGTCTATTGCGATTTTGAATGCTTCGAAAGGATTTGCTGCTATTCGCGGACGTGATTTTGTTACGCCCGAAGATATTAAAGAAGCGGCAATTCCGGTTTTACAACATCGTGTAATCGTAACTCCAGAGCGTGAAATGGAAGGAATTACAAGCTCTGAAATTATCAAACAAATTATCGAAACAGTAGAGATTCCGAGATAAAATGTTTAATGGTGAATTGTAAATGTGAATGAAGAAATATAAAATAACTTTTTTTTCAATTCTGTCGTGCTGAGCGAAGTCGAAGCAAACCTGAAACTTTAAACCTGAAACTAAAAAAACAGTGAATTTTATAAAAAGTCTATACCTGAATAATTTCTTTTTCTATGTGCTTTTGGGCATTATAGGATTATTTGTCTGTGCTTTTATTTTTCCAAATTTATACAATGCCGTATGGTTTGTGTTTTTGATTCTATTCACTTTCTTAGCCCTTGATATTCTAATATTATATCTCACAAAAACTGGAATCGAAGCAGAAAGAATTACACCAGAAAAGCTTTCAAATGGAGATTTAAATCCTATCAATATTCAAATAAAAAACTATTATACCTTTCCTATTTTAGTTAAGATAATTGATGAAATTCCATTTCAATTTCAAGTACGCGATTTTAAAATCGTAAAAAAAATCAAAGCTTCAGATCAAAAAGCAATTGGATATGATTTACGTCCAACCGAACGCGGTGAATATTATTTTGGCTACTTGAATATTTATGTTTCATCTCCTTTACGATTAATTTCCCGCCGATTTTCGTTTGCCAAAGATCAAATGGTTCCAACATATCCGTCGTATATTCAATTGAGAAAATACGATTTATTAGCGTTTTCTAATAATTTATATCAATACGGAATCAAAAAAATACGCCGAATTGGTCATACAATGGAGTTTGAACAAATTAAAGAATATGTTCAAGGCGACGATCTTAGAACCATAAACTGGAAAGCTACAGCAAAGAAAAACACTTTGATGGTGAACCAATTTCAAGACGAAAAATCACAATCGGTTTACATGGCAATTGATAAAGGGCGCGTGATGCAAATGCCTTTTAATGGATTAAGTTTATTAGATTATGCGATAAATTCGACTTTAGTTTTATCCAATGTAATTCTGAAGAAACAAGATAAAGCGGGTCTTTTCGCTTTCTCTAAAAAAGTAGAAAACAGAGTTTTTGCGGAGAGAAGAGGTTCTCAAATGCAAAAGATACTCGAAACTTTATACAACATTAAAACTGATTTTTTCGAAAGTGATTACAGCAGATTGTATGTCGATATTAAGAAAAACATCAACCAAAGAAGCTTAATTATTCTGTACACCAATTTTGAAACTATGGACGGCTTAAATCGTCAATTACCATACTTAAAAGGAATTGCAAAAAGCCATTTATTGGTAGTTGTCTTTTTTCAGAATACAGAATTAAACGATATCATCAACAAAAAAACGGACACTATTCAAGAAGTTTACGATAAAGTTATTGCCGAAAAATTCATGTTCGAAAAACGCCTTATTGCAAACGAATTAAAGAAATACGGAATCCATTCCGTTTTAACTCAGCCTGAGAATCTGACTTTAGACGCCATTAATAAATATTTGGAAATCAAGGCGCGAGGGATTTTGTAGTAAATGATAAGGTAAATTGATTCAATAAATAGGCAGATGAAAAAAAAATACGTTCCTTTTTTATCATTTTTATTACTTTTCCTTGTTGCAACTCCATTTGAATCAGGGCTCACAATTGAAAATTCAGGATGGAACACTGTTATTCCGTCAACATCTTATTTAGAAATAATTGTATGGAGCATACTTTTAGTAATCCTTATAACTTATTGGATAATACTTCGAAAAGAAAAAATAATTTCTTCTAAATTTTTTGCAGTACATTTTATTCTTTGCCTTCCTTTTGTATTTTATGCAAGATTTAATATGTTTATCAGCATGACAACTGCCGAAAATTCAAAAGATATTCTTGAATTCATCACATTACTTGACATTGCTGCTTATGCTTCACTTTTTCTTTTTTTATTAAGTCAAATAATCTTTATTATTTACATTATAAAAAACAAAAGATAATACAAATGTTTATTTTTAAAATCGTGAATATTTCGACCTTTACAATTCAAAAAAACTATACTATGAAAAAACTATTTTTAACCGCATTTGTTTTAATAAGCTTTATAGGCAGCGCACAAAAAACAGAAAACATTATTGTAATCACCACAGACGGCTTTAGATGGCAGGAAGTTTTTAAAGGACTGGATCCTGCAATTGCCAATGATAAAAAATTCAATCAAGGTGACAGCACATATATTTATAAAAATTACGCTGGTGCTGATTATGCTTCGTCTCGTAAAAAAATAATGCCTTTTTTCTGGTCGGAAATTGTTTCGAAAGGACAAATTTATGGCAATCGTGATCTTGGCAACAAAGTCGATGTTGCAAATCCGTATTGGTTCAGTTACCCTGGATACAGCGAAATCATGACTGGAAATGTTGATCTTAAGGTAAATTCTAACAGTTACAAAGCTAATCCGAATGTAAATATTTTAGAGTATTTAAATCAGCAGCCAAAAATAAAAGGCAAAACTGCAGCTTTTGGAGCTTGGGATGCTTTTGATAGAATTTTAAACGAAGAACGAAGCGGTTTTCCAGTTATTTCGGCTTTCGATAATGTTGGAGGAAGTAAACCAACGGCAACTCAAAAATTATTGAACGATATGCGTAATAACTCGTACAAACCTTTTAATGAAGGTGAATGTCTAGATGTTTTTACACATTATCAAGCGATGAACGAACTAAAAACCAATAAACCAAAAGTACTTTATGTTGCTTATGGCGAAACAGATGAATGGGCACATCACGGACAATACAAATCATATCTTGACGCTGCCAATCAAGTTGATAAATGGATTAAAGAAATCTGGGATTTTGTACAAAATGATCCACAATACAAAAATAAAACAACCATTTTTATAACAGTCGATCATGGACGAGGCGACAAAATAAAAACGCAATGGACGGATCATGGTTCTGATATCGCTGGTGCATCACAAATTTGGTTTGCAGCGATGGGACCAGAAATTGCTCCAAAAGGTGAAATCAAAACAGAATCTCAAATTTATCAAAAACAGTTTGCTCAAACTATTGCCAAAATTATGGGCTACACTTTTAACGCAGATCATCCCGTAGATACTGAAGTTAAAGAAGTTTTTAAGAAATAATCTGTTTTTTTAGCCACTCCCGATAGCTATCGAGATTCACGAATTTACACGATTTTTTTACCAGTGATAAATAAAATTTATTTCGTGTAAATTCGTGAAATTCGTGGCTATTTTTTTTATTTCATCTTACTACTTTGAACCTTTGCAACTTTGAACCTCTTTTAAAAAAAACTCAGTACCTTTGAACCTTTGCAACTTTGAGCCTTTAAAAAAATGAAACAAATTACTTCAGTACAAAATCCGTTTATAAAATCGCTTGTTTTATTACAAGAAAAAGCAAAAGCCCGAAAGCAAACCGGAACATTTTTGATTGAAGGACAACGCGAAATTTCACTTGCTATAAAAGGCGGTTTTGAAATCGAAACGGTTTTATTTTTACCTGAATTAGTTACAGAAAATCAAATTCATGAACTAGTTTCTAAATCGGTTCAATTGATCGAAATCAATAAAGAAGTTTACCAAAAACTAGCGTATCGAGATACAACCGAAGGCATTTTGGCAGTAGCCAAAACCAAATCTTTAAAACTTTCTGATCTAAAATTATCAGACAACCCTTTAATTTTAGTGGCCGAATCTCCTGAAAAACCAGGAAACATTGGTGCACTTTTACGTACTGCAGACGCCGCAAATTTAGACGCCGTATTAATTGCAAATCCAAAAAGCGATTTGTACAATCCAAATATAGTACGTTCCAGCGTTGGCTGCTTATTTACCAATCAAATTGCCACAGGAACTACGGAAGAAATCATTGCTTTTTTGAAAGAAAAAAAGATCGATTTTTACTGTGCTACGTTACAAAATTCAACTTCTTATCATACCCAAAATTTTACAACTCCAACCGCTTTAGTTGTCGGTACAGAAGCCACAGGACTAACGCAGGACTGGCGTGATGCAGCAACACAAAATATCATTATCCCAATGCAGGGCGAAATAGATAGTATGAATGTTTCTGTAGCCGCCGCGATTTTAATTTTTGAAGCCAAACGCCAAAGAGGATTTAACTAAAAAAACTTTCCATCATGAATTACAAATTATCACTTTTAGCATTATTATTTAGCTTTTCTGTTTCAGCACAAATAACCAATCAAGAAGTAGATGACTTGGTAAATCGCACCATAAAAACTTTTGATGTTCCGGGAATTGCAGTTGCAATTGTAAAAGATGGAAAAGTAGTTTTATCCAAAGGATATGGCGTAAAATCAGTTTTAACACAACAAAAAGTAGATGGAAATACGTTGTTTGGAATTGCTTCAAACAGTAAAGCTTTTACATCTGCGGCATTAGCAATGCTGGTTGACGAAGGTAAAATAAAATGGGACGATAAAGTAATTACTTATCTTCCAGATTTTAAAATGTATGATGATTTTGTAACTCGCGAATTTACAATCCGTGATTTATTAACACACAGAAGCGGACTTGGTCTTGGCGCAGGCGATTTGATGATTTGGCCTGACGGAAGCGATTTTAAAGCTCAAGATATTATTCATAATTTACGATATTTAAAGCCTGTTTCGAGTTTTAGAACAAAATACGATTACGACAATTTAATGTATATAATTGCGGGCGAAATTGTACATGTAGTAAGCAAACAAACTTGGGCTGATTTTGTTGAAGAACGAATCATGAAACCATTAGAAATGACCAATAGTGTCGCATCGGTAAAACGTTTAAAAGACACTACAAACGTAATTACGCCACACGTTCCTATTGGCGGGAAATTAAAAACGATAAAACGTTACGAAAATCAGATTTTTGACGGTGCTGCAGGAATTTATTCGAGTGTAAATGATATGAGTAAATGGGCAATTCTGCAAATCAATAACGGAAAATACGGCGACAATAAACAGTTGTTTTCAGAAAAAGAACATGACGAAATGTGGCAGTTACAAACTATAATTCCAACCAAAACCAGACCTCCTTACAATACTCATTTTAACGGATATGGTTTAGGCTGGTTTTTAAGTGACGTAAAAGGATACAAACAAGTTTCACATACTGGAGGTTTGGAAGGAAATGTTACACAAACGACTCTAATTCCAGAATTAGGATTAGGGATTATTGTTTTAACCAACCAGCAATCTGGAGCTGCATTCAGCGCCATTACAAATACAATTAAAGACAGTTATTTAGGCATAAAATCTGATGATTATGTTACGGTTTACAGTAACCGAATGAAAGCCAGCGAAGAATCTGCAGATAAAGTTGCAGACGAAGTTTGGGCTGTTGTTGCAAAAAATAAAAAAGACAAACTAAAAGTTGATTTTACAAAAATTATTGGCACTTACAAAGACAACTGGTTTGGCGAAATAACGATTACAGAGAAAAAAGGAAAACTGTATTTTGCTTCAAAACGTTCTCCGCAGCTTGCTGGTGAAGTTTTTTTCTATAAAGATGGTAATTATGTTGTAAAATGGAATAATGCCTTTTTTCATGCAGATGCTCATTTGCTTTTCAAATATGATGAAAACGGAAATGTGGTTAACTTAAAAATGCTTCCAATTTCTGATCTGACTGATTTTAGTTATGATTTTCAAGATTTAGATTTTTCTAAAAAGTAGTTTCAAGTTTCAGGTTTCAGGTTTCAGGTTTCTCATTGAAAACTTAAGGTATAAACAATCAGCAAAAACTTGAAACTTTAAACTTGAAACAAAATAATTTCATTCCAAAATCAACACTCTATTCCCTTGTGTATATTCTTTTTTTTTCCTATTTTTAGTACTTGAACCATGCCGTTATGATAGAAATAGATACAGAAAAAGAAAACAAAGCGATTGCGCAGGAATACAAAGAATTACTCCGAATTAGTTATCAGACTTTATCGCCCACTGATAAAAAACTAATTAGAAAGGCTTTTGACGTTGCTGTAGATGCTCACAAAGAGCAAAGACGCAAATCTGGAGAAGCGTATATCTTTCATCCTATTGCAGTTGCAAAAATTGTTGCCTCAGAAATTGGTCTGGGAGCAACTTCTATTGCCGCGGCTTTATTACACGATGTGGTCGAAGATACGCCAATGACTGTAGAAGATATTGAGCGATTATTCAATCCAAAAGTAGCACAGTTAGTTGAAGGCTTAACAAAAATTTCATTAGTTCAAAAAGATCTAAATGCGTCAATGCAGGCAGAGAATTTTAGAAAAATGATCTTAACGCTGAATGATGATGTACGTGTTATTTTGATTAAGCTGGCAGATCGTTTGCACAATATGCAGACAATGGATTCGATGGCGGAATATAAACAGACTAAAATCGCCTCGGAAACGCTTTATATTTATGCTCCTCTCGCCCATCGCTTAGGACTTTATAATATTAAAACTAAATTGGAAGATTTAGGTTTAAAATATACAGAACCTGCGGTTTACAATGATATTGTAAGCAAAATTAGAGAAACTAAGGAAGAGCAAGATGCTTACATCAAAGATATTTCGGATGTTTTGAAGAAATCTTTAGATGCTGAGAATGTTGATTACATTATAAAAGGCCGTCCAAAATCAATTTATTCGATTCGTCGAAAAATGCGTGCACAAAATGTAAGTTTTGATGAAGTTTATGACAAGTTTGCGTTGCGAATTGTTTATAAATCAGATCCGCATGATGAAAAATTTATCGCTTGGAAGATTTACTCGATTGTAACAGATCATTATAGACCAAGTCCAAGTCGTTTGCGCGACTGGATTTCATCGCCAAAATCAACAGGTTACGAAGCACTTCACATTACCGTTATGGGACCAAAAGGCCGCTGGGTCGAAGTTCAAGTACGAAGTGAGCGTATGGATGAAATTGCCGAAAAAGGATATGCGGCGCATTACAAATATAAAAACGGTGCAACCGAGGAAAGTGGTTTAGATACTTGGCTGAATTTACTACGCGAAGCGCTAGAAAATCAAGAAACCAATGCGGTTGATTTTGTTGAGGATTTCAAAATGAATTTATATTCTAAAGAAATCTTCGTGTTTACTCCAAAAGGAGAAATCAAATCACTGCCAAAAGGTGCGACATCGCTTGATTTTGCATTCAGTATTCACTCTGAAATTGGAATTAAAACAAGAGGAACTCGTGTAAACGGTCGTTTAGTTCCTTTAAATCACGAACTTAAAAGCGGTGACCAGGTTGAAGTTATAACTTCAGCAAACCAAAAACCAACGGTAAACTGGCTTGAGTATGTAACAACTTCGCGAGCAAAAAACAAGATTAAAAACGTTCTAAACGAGAACACCAAAAAAATTGCCGAAGAAGGAAAAGAATTACTTACCAGAAAACTAAAACATTTAAAAATTACGCTTAACGAGCAAACTACAAATGAGTTAGTTAACTTTTTTAAATTAAAAACAAGCTTAGATTTATTTTATCGCGTTGGAATTGGCGCTATAGAAAATCAACAGTTAAAAGATTACGCTGCACAAAAAAGCAATACGTTTATTAATTTCTTTAAAAATAAAATTAAAAGAAATAAAGACACTACCGCTTCAGAGGATATACACAAACCTGTTATCAGCAGTAATTACGACATGCTGGTTTTTGGAACTGAGCATGACAAATTAGATTATAAGCTGTCACAATGCTGCAATCCTATTCCGGGCGACGACGTTTTTGGTTTTGTAACGATCAACGAAGGAATCAAAGTGCATAAAAAAGACTGCCCAAATGCTATTGGAATGCAGTCTAATTATGCTTACCGAATTATGAGCGCCAAATGGATCGATTCTTCTCAAGAAGAGTTTAAAGCGATTATTAATATTACAGGAATGGATGTTTTAGGACTTACCAATCAATTGACTCGTGTAATTTCAAACAATATGAGCGTTAATATTCAGAGTATTTCACTGAGTACAGATGCGGGAATTTTTCACGGGCAGATTGCGGTTATTGTTCAAAACAATACTATTTTGAAAAAAATGATCAATGCAATTAAGAAAATTGACGGTGTCGACAAGGTTACGAGAGAGTATAGAACCTAACTTTTTAGGGAAACTATAAGAATTTTGTAACGAAACTTTAAACCCGAAACTTTTATTCATTAAAAATAAAAAATTATCTTTGCCGGATATGACACTCATTTCAACTGACAACACTAAGAATCAAGAAATTGTAAAAAATGTTTTTACAATGTATCTTGAACAAAAAGGGCATCGCAAAACTCCTGAGCGTTATGCTATACTTCAGGAAATCTACGATAGCGAGGAGCATTTTGACATAGAAAATCTATACATCAAAATGAAAAATAAAAACTATCGTGTGAGCAGAGCTACGTTATACAATACGATTGAACTGCTGCTGGACTGCGCTTTGGTTAGAAAACATCAATTTGGGCAAAATCAAGCTTATTACGAAAAATCATACTTCGATAAACAGCACGATCATATCATCATGACTGATTCTGGCGAAGTAATTGAATTTTGCGATCCAAGAATTCAAACCATCAAAAAAACAATCGAAGAAATATTTGATATCGAAATTACGAATCATTCACTTTATTTCTACGGAAACAAAAAGCAAAAGCAATAATCCCGAACAGGTATTATTTAAAAAATAAAAAAAAAGAAAATTAACTACATTAATCAGTAGGACAACTCAGCTTGTCCCAACGCAAATTAAAACAGAATGACGGTAGATTTATTACTAGGATTACAATGGGGAGATGAAGGTAAAGGGAAAATTGTTGACGTTCTTACCTCAAATTATGATATTATTGCACGTTTTCAAGGAGGACCAAACGCAGGACATACACTAGAATTTGACGGAATTAAACACGTACTTAGAACCATTCCTTCAGGGATTTTTCATAAAAACTCAGTAAATATCATCGGAAATGGAGTTGTAATTGATCCAGTAGTTTTTCAAAAAGAAATTGAAGGTTTAGAGAAATTTAACCTTGACATCAAAAAGAAACTAATCATTTCAAGAAAAGCACATTTAATTTTACCAACTCACCGTTTGCTTGATGCAGCTTCTGAAGCTTCAAAAGGAAAAGCAAAAATTGGTTCTACTCTTAAAGGAATTGGACCAACTTACATGGATAAAACTGGTAGAAACGGTTTACGTGTCGGCGATATTGAATTAGAAGATTTTAAAGATCGTTACAGAGCTTTAGCTGACAAGCATGAAGCAATGATTGCTTTTTATGATGTTAACATTCAATACAACTTAGCAGAACTTGAAAAAGAATTTTTCGAAGCTATCGAAGAATTGAAAAAATTAGATTTTATTGATAGTGAAGAATACATGCACCAAGCTCAAAAAGCTGGTAAATCTATTCTATGTGAAGGAGCTCAAGGTTCATTATTAGATGTTGATTTTGGAACGTATCCGTTTGTAACTTCATCAAATACTACTGCTGCTGGAGCTTGTACTGGTTTAGGAATTGCTCCTAACAAAATCAAAGAAGTTTACGGAATTTTTAAAGCTTATGTAACACGTGTTGGAAGCGGACCTTTCCCAACTGAACTTTTTGACGAAGTTGGTGCTACTATGGCAAAAGTTGGTAACGAATTTGGATCTGTAACAGGAAGACAAAGACGTTGCGGATGGTTAGATCTTGTAGCTTTAAAATATGCCGTTCAAGTTAACGGAGTTACTCAGTTAATGATGATGAAAGGTGATGTACTTTCTGGTTTTGAAACTTTAAAAGTTTGTACAGAGTATAACTATAAAGGGCAAAATATTGCTCATTTCCCTTACAACATTGAGCCAGAAAACGTTACTCCAGTTTACAAAGAATTTAAAGGCTGGAAAGCTGATTTGACAGGTTTAACAACTTACGATCAATTGCCAATTGAGCTAAAAGAATATATTGAGTTTATTGAGAAAGAAATCGAAGTGCCAATCAAAATTGTATCGGTTGGACCAGACAGAAAGCAAACAATAACAAAATAACACATTTAAACGCTCTGATAATCAGGGCGTTTTTTTTATACAAATCTATTCGCCATATGAAAAACCCAGAAATTAAAATTACAGAAACATCTTTACTCTCAGACAATTGGTACATTTTAAATAAAGTAAATTTTACTTATCAAAAAGAAAACGAAAAAATTCAGACACACGTACGCGAAGTTTATGACCGCGGAAATGGAGCTGGAATATTATTATACAATACCACAAAAAAAACTGTTATCTTAACGCGTCAATTTCGTTTGCCAACTTTTTTAAATGGCAATAAAACAGGAATGATGATTGAAGTTTGTGCAGGACTTTTAGACCAAGACAATCCCGAAGAATGCATCATTCGTGAAACTGAAGAAGAAACAGGTTATCGCATAACAAAAGTTCAAAAAGTTGTAGAAACCTATATGTCTCCAGGTGCTGTAACCGAAATTCTATATTTGTTTACAGGTCAATACGATGAAAGCATGAAAGTCAGCGATGGCGGCGGATTGGATTCTGAACAAGAAAACATTGAAGTTCTTGAGTATACTTTTGATGAAGCTTATGCTATGATCGAATCTGGAGAAATTGTTGATGCTAAAACTATTATTTTATTGCAGCATGCTAAAATAAAAGGCTTAATATAGATTTTTTGAGTATTTTTAGGTTCTAAAATTCTAAAAATGCTCAAACTTAAAATAATCCTTTTCTTAGTTTTTCCGTTTTTTATAAATGCTCAAAATGAAAAAATATCTGCCGAAAAACTAAAACAAGATCTTACCATTTTTAAAGAAATTAGAAAAAAAGCAAATTCGGGAGTTTATAAATACCGAACTCCAAAACAAATTGACAGCATTTATTCTTGGGCATTTTTACAAATAAACAAACCTAAAACGCTTCTTGACTTTTATAAAATAATTTTAAAAATTACAGATTTCGAAGGAAGCCTTCATAATGATACAACACTTCCTGATGAATTTCTGAATAAATTTTCATCAGGAAATGTATTTTTTCCCTATCCTGTAAAACTTATCGAAGATAAGTTAGTCATTAATTTTCAAAATTCTGAAATTCCGATAGGCTCCCAAATTTATAGCATTAACAAAATTAAAACCAACAAAATAATAAAGGACTTTAATAAATATTATACCACCTATAATATTTCTGGAAAATCTATTGGAATAAACAGTTCTTTTGCTAAATATTTTGAAATAGAATATGGTTCTAAGAAGAAATTTGCAGTAGAATATTCCCTTCCAAACAAAACTGAAAAAATAACCAAAACGGTTGCAGGGGTTTCTAATGACAGCCGAAAAGAGAATTTCAAAAAACGTCACTCCCTTCCTATTGACAGTCTCCAATATGGAAAAATAAAAAACAAATACTCTTTTCAAGTTAT
>NZ_MUHD01000032.1:0-96495 GCF_002217395.1 Flavobacterium plurextorum
ACGCTGCAGGCTGTACTTCAGGATATTCTGACAATATTGTTGTGTCGAATTTTATTTGTGCCGTTACAGAAACAACAGCTTCAATCAATGGATTTACAGGCGGAACAACTCCAGCCTTAACATCAAACGATAAATTAAACGGAGCTGCTGTTGTAATAGGTACAAACCCTGGAGAAGTAAAACTGACTCCAGTAGATGTTCCAACCGGATTAACGCTGAATGCAGACGGTACTGTAACAGTTGCGGCGAACACTCCTGCAAAAAATTATGATGTAATCTACAAAATCTGTGAAGTAAACAATCCGACAAACTGTGATGAAGTAACTTCAATTGTAGTGGTAGGACAGCCTGTAATTGATGCCGTTACAGAAACAACAGCTTCAATCAATGGATTTACAGGCGGAACAACTCCAGCCTTAACATCAAACGATAAATTAAACGGAGCTGCTGTTGTAATAGGTACAAACCCTGGAGAAGTAAAACTGACTCCAGTAGATGTTCCAACCGGATTAACGCTGAATGCAGACGGAACGGTAACAGTTGCACCGAACACTCCGGCAGGAAATTATAATTTGACCTACAAAATATGCGAAGTAACCAATCCAGACAATTGTGATGAAGTAACTTCAATTGTAGTAGTAGGCAAACCAGCAATTGACGCCATAACTGAGAGAACTATTGAGATTAATGGCAGCACGGGTGGAACAACTCCATCGTTAATATTAAATGATATACTAAACGGAGTTCCAGTTGTTATTAAAAATAGTAATGGCGGAGTAATCTTGACAAGTGTAAATGTTACTGCAGGATTGACATTAAATGCAGACGGAACTGTGAAAGTGAATGCAGGAACGCCAATAGGAATCTATGAGATTGAATATACAATTTGCGAATATTTAAATCCAACAAACTGCGCTACTATCAAAAGTTATATTCCGGTAGTTGGAGGAGTTTTAAAAGCAAATGATGATAATGGAGGAACCATCGATACTAATAAAGGAGAAAAACCAAACGTAAACATCTTTAAGAATGATATGCTTAATGGTTTAGCAGTAACTCCTTCAGCTGTTATTTTGACTACAGTAGTTTCAAATCCTAATTTAATTTTAAAAGCGGATGGATCGATAGAAGTAAAAGATGGAACTCCAGTTGGAGATTATGAATTAACTTACCAAATTTGTGAAGTCTTAAATCCAACTAATTGCAGTCAGGCAAAAGTGAAAGTTTCAGTTGAAAATAGCGTTGATCCAGATCCTCCAGTTTCAAAAATTGTACTTGGAAACGATCAAGGTATTGCAGATGGAATAAATGGCTCACTTGAATTTGTTAACGTTTTAGACAATGATTTCTTGAATGATAAGCTAATAAGTTCTTTAGATATTGTAATTACTAATATATCAAAAAGTCCATATTTTGAATTTAATTCGGATGGAACTGTAAATATGAAACCAAATACACCTGGTGGAAATTATACAATTGCGTACCAAGTTTGCGAAAAAGCAGATTCATCTAATTGCAGTACAGGAATGTTAAATGTTTTTGTTGAAGTTCCAGAAATTGCACTTGTTAAAACAGCTGTATTCAACGATGAAAATGGTAATGGAGTTGCTAATGCAGGAGAAACAATTACCTATAGATTTGTAGTAACAAATACAGGAAATGTTCCATTGAAAGGAGTTATGATTAATGATCCTTTAGTTGGTGTTAAAGTTTTTGGTCAAGCAATTGATTTAAATGTAAACGAATCTAATGACACCAATTTTACAGCGGAATACAAGATAACACAAGCCGACATAAATCGCGGAAGTGTAAGTAACCAAGCAACTGTAAAAGGTAGCAGTGCAAAAGGAGTTGTAGTTGAAGATGCTTCTGACGATGCAAGTCTTACAGGAGATAAACCAACTGTTTTAGGACTAACAGGATGTGTGATAAAAGTCTTTAATGCTTTCTCTCCAAATGGAGACGCTAAAAATTCAAGATTCTACATCCAAGGATTAGAGTGTTACCCTAATAATACAGTAGAGATCTACAACAGATGGGGAGTATTAGTTTTCGATATTGATCGTTACAATAATGAAGATCGAGTATTTACAGGATTTTCACAAGGACGTACAACGATTAAAGAATCTAATGGATTGCCAGTAGGAACTTATTTTTATATTATTAAATATAATGATAGCGATTCTACTCCTCATGAACTTTCAGGTTATTTATATCTTAATAAATAAAAAATACAAACGGCTTAGTCTTGAGCTAAGCCGTTTTTAAAACTCTTTTTAAATGAAAAAATTAAGCTTAATTTTTATATTTTTTTCTGCTGTAGGGTTTGCACAGCAAGATGCACAGTATACACAATACATGTATAACACCATTAATATAAATCCAGCATATGCCGGTTCACGCGGAGCAATGAGTGTCTTCGGCTTGTATCGTACACAATGGGTTGGACTTGATGGTGCACCAGAAACCAGCAGTTTTTCATTAAATACACCATTAAACAATAGCAATTTAGGAATAGGTGTTTCGCTTGTAAATGATAAAATTGGACCTACAAACGAGAATACTTTATCGGCAGATATGTCTTATACAGTACCAACATCAAATACCTTCAAACTTTCATTTGGAATTAAAGCTACAGCCAATTTATTCAACCTAGATATAAACAAACTTAATCCCGAAGATCAAGGAGATCCTCAGTTTCAAGATTTAAATAGTAAATTTTCGCCTAATATTGGAGCAGGAGTTTATTGGCACTCAGACAAAGCTTATGTTGGATTGTCGATTCCTAATTTCATAGAGACAAACAGATATAATGATAACGACGTAGCAATTTTCAAAGAAAAGATCAACTACTATTTCATGGCAGGTTATGTTTTCGATCTTAATTATTATGTCAAGTTTAAGCCGGCTGTCCTTACCAAGATGGTTGAAGGTGCTCCATTACAAATTGATTTATCAGGAAATTTTATGTTCAACGATAAATTCGTTGCCGGAATAGCTTATAGATGGAGTGCTTCCATTAGTGCAATGGCAGGTTTTCAGGTTACCGATGGAATGTATATAGGTTATGCTTATGATCGTGAAACCACTAAATTAAATAATTATAACTCAGGTTCTCACGAGATATTCCTGCGTTTCGAATTCTTTAATAATTACAGTCGTATAACCTCACCAAGATTCTTTTAAATCCCCTCCAAAGATGAGCATTAAACAAATAATTTGTATCCTTTTTTTAGGACTTACAGTTCTAAAAATAAGTGCGCAAAACTCAAACCAAAATAAAGCAGACAAAGATTATATCCAATATGCTTATGTAGACGCGATCGCGACTTATGAAAAAGTGGCCGAAAAAGGATATAAAGATGAAAAAATGTTTCAGAGACTTGGTAATTCCTATTATTTTAATGGTGAATTGACCAAAGCTGTTAAATGGTACGATGAACTTTTTGCTATGAATACAGAGCAAGAACCAGAATATTATTACCGTTACGCTCAAGCCTTAAAAGCAAAAGGAGATTACACAGCAGCGGATAAAATTCTTGAAGCATTTACTGAAAAAGTAAAAACAGATAAAAGAGGAATATTATTCGAAAACAACAAAAATTACCTCGAAAAAATAAAAAGTAATTCAGGACGATTTGAAATTGCCGATGCAGGAATCAATTCGACTCAAACCGATTACGGAACTTCTTTTTTAGGCAATAAAATTGTTTTTGCATCAGCAAGAGATACAGGCGGAGTTGTAAAAAAAACATTTAAATGGACCAATAAAACCTTTACCAATTTATATGAAGCTGAGTTGAAAGCCGATGGAACAATTGGAAAGCCTGAACGATTTGAAAAAAAGATAAACTCTAAGTTTAACGAATCGACACCTGTCTTTACAAAAGATGGTAAAACAATGTATTTTACAAGAAATAATTTTCTTGATGGTAAAAGAGGGAGAAACGGACAAAAAGTTACATTGTTAAAACTGTATAAAGCGGATTTTGTAAATGGGAAATGGCAGAATATTACCGAACTTCCATTTAATAGTGATCAATACAGCACGGCGCATCCAGCCTTAAGCAATGATGAAACCATATTGTATTTTGCATCAGATATGCCAGGTACATTAGGTCAGTCAGATTTGTATAAAGTAGCGATCAATAGTGACGGCAGTTTTGCAAAACCAGAAAATTTAGGTAAAACAATCAATACAGAAGGACGAGAAACTTTTCCATTTATCTCAGGAGATAATGAGTTGTATTTTGCCAGTGATGGTCAGCCCGGTTTAGGCGGACTTGATGTTTATGTTTCTAAAATTAATAACGATGGAACTTTTTCGGAAGCACAAAACATTGGCGCTCCAATAAACGGAAAGCAAGATGATTTTGCTTTTGTTATCGATAGTAAAAACAGAAACGGTTTTTTCTCTTCTAATCGAGAAGGCGGAATTGGAAATGATGATATTTACAGATTTACAGAAATTAAAAAAATACTTTGCCAGCAAATTTTAAAAGGCACAACAGCCGACTTAGAAACTGGTAAAACGATCGAAAATGCAAAAGTGACTTTACTTGATGCAAACTTTAATATAAAAGATCAAGTAGTTTCAGACGCAAATGGAATTTACAAATTTGCTGTAGATTGTGCTAAAAACTATTATGTAAAAGCAGAAAAACAAGATTACGAAACTAAAGAAGCCGCAGTTACTATAAAAGAGCAAACAGGTGAAACAAATCTTGATATAATGTTAGAAAAGCGAAACAAGCCTATTAATGTAGGAACTGATTTAGCTAAAACACTCGACATTCCAATTATCTATTTTGATTTAGACAAATCAGTTATTCGTAAAGATGCAGCATTCGAATTAGAAAAAATTCTTGTCGTAATGCAGCAATATCCTAAAATGAAAATAGACGTTCGATCTCATACAGATAGCCGTCAAACGGTAAAATATAATATGGCCTTATCAGATAAAAGAGCTAAATCGACTGTACAATGGCTTATAAAAAATGGTATTGCATCAGATCGATTAACCGGAAAAGGTTTTGGTGAAAGCCAATTAGTGAACAAATGTTCAGATGGTGTGCCATGTACCGAAAAAGAACATCAGCAAAACAGACGAAGTGAGTTTATAATCACAAGTATGTAATTTTATAAAAGACCTTTCTAAATTTTAGTAAGGTCTTTTTTATTGGCAGACATTATTAGGATGTTCAATGAACAGCTCACTAATTTCGCTTAAAAATTCAAACTCATGCAAAGGAAACATTTCCAATACCTGTTCTAAAATTAAAGACACATTTATTTGATCTCGGTTGGTCGTCGAAATTTTATGAGCATCATGATCCAGTGCCAAAACACACATTTTAATCATATTGGTTATAACACAGCCTAGTTCATAATAATTGGCAAATTTAATTTGAGCTACATTAGTTTCTGTTTTGTCCTCAGATGGTTTTAGAGTGCGAAAGTATGACGTAATTAATTTTTTAAGGCGTTCTAAATTCTTAATTTCTGTTGTCTCCATGATAGTATTTTGTTTTTTTTTAGATAAAAATCAAATGTACGAAAAACTTTAAATAACATACTATAGTATGTTAAAAAGAATAAATAGAAAACGCAAATTGTCTGAAATTAAAAGATAGGTGGATAAGTCAGAAGATTTAAAGCGTTTAGGAGTTCGGATTAGAGAACTGAGGATTGCTAGAGGATTGTCACAAGCTAAGTTGGGATTATTGATATTTAAAGATCAGCAATCGATACATAAAGTTGAAGCGGGTAAATTCAATCCTACATATCTTTATTTGCTTGCATTGTCAAAAGGTTTAGAAGTATCTATAAAAGAATTACTTGATTTTTAATAACTGAAACTAATTCGAAGTAAAAATAAAAGCCTTTTTCTAAATTTAGAAAAAGGCTTTTTTATATAAAGAAGTAAACGTTAAAAAAGCGGATTATTCCTAAAAAAGCATCAAAAAAAGAATCCTTTCTTAATGGATCATTTTAGAAATTTAAAATTTGATGTATAATGTTTAAAATGAATGTGTTGTGTTTTTAAAATGTAACGTTAGAAGTAAATAGTGTGCGATTTTTTTTTAACTTTATAAATCTAAAATTTTTCAGATATGACTGTAGATCAAATACTAAACGCAAAAGGTAAAAATGTTTATTCGGTACATTCAACAACAACAGTTTATGAAGCTTTGAAAGTAATGGGCGAAAAAAACATAGGAGCAATCCTTGTTATTGACGAAAATGACTTAAAAGGAATTTTATCTGAAAGGGATTATGCTCGAAAAATTGTTTTAAAAGATAAATCTTCCAAAGAAACCCTTGTACATGAAATCATGGAAAGCAATGTTTTTTCGGTAAAATTATCTAATAATATCGAGGATTGTATGGAGTTAATGAGTTCAAAAAGAATTAGACATCTCCCAGTTTTAGAAAACGAAATTGTAGTAGGAATAATTTCGATCAGCGATGTGGTAAAAGCTGTTATCGAAATTCAAAAAGATACCATCAATCACTTAAATTCCTATATCTCACAGTAAACTAATTTTATTTAATATACCTTCTTAGATAGTCCATTTTTCTATGGGCTATTTTTTTGTCTTTCTTATATTTAACAATTTAACAAAAGAAAGTGGTAAAAACATACCTTTTTAAGCTAAGACTTATATCTTTGTAAGCTAGAATAAAAGCTAAAAAAAATGAACAAAGAGAGTAAAAAGAGAGAGGCATTACTGTACCACGCAGAGCCAACTCCAGGAAAAATTCAGGTAGTTCCAACAAAAAAATATGCAACCCAAAGAGACTTATCACTGGCTTATTCGCCGGGAGTTGCTGAGCCATGTTTAGAAATTGAAAAAAACATTGAAGACGTTTATAAGTATACAGCAAAAGGAAATTTAGTTGCTGTAATTTCAAACGGGACAGCTGTTTTAGGACTTGGTGATATTGGTCCAGAGGCATCAAAGCCAGTAATGGAAGGAAAAGGGTTGTTGTTTAAAATATTCTCTGATATAGACGTTTTTGATATCGAAGTAGATACTAAAAATGTTGAAGAATTTATTCAAACAGTAAAAAATATTGCTCCAACCTTTGGAGGAATCAATCTTGAAGATATTAAAGCGCCGGAGTCTTTCGAAATTGAAAGAAGATTAATAGAAGAATTAGACATTCCGGTAATGCATGATGATCAGCACGGAACTGCAATTATTTCTTCTGCAGCTTTAATCAATGCTCTTGAAATAGCAGGAAAAAAAGCCGAAGATGTAAAAATGGTTGTTTCTGGTGCAGGATCTGCTGCAATTGCTTGTACTGACCTATATGTTTTATTAGGAGTAAAAGTCGAAAACATTTTAATGTACAATAGTAAAGGGCTTTTAACAAAAGATAATCCTGCACTTTCAGAGCTACAATTAAAATATGCAGTTAACGGTCCTAAAATTGAATTAGCTGAAGCTGTAAAAGGAGCAGACGTTTTCATTGGATTATCTTCAGGAGATATTCTATCGCCAGAAATGTTATTGACAATGAAAGAAAATCCGATTGTTTTTGCAATGGCAAATCCAAATCCGGAAATCGATTATAATTTAGCTGTTCAAACGCGAAAGGACGTTATTATGGCTACAGGACGTTCAGACTTTCCTAACCAAGTAAATAATGTTTTAGGTTTCCCATATATTTTTAGAGGAGCATTAGATGTTCGTGCTACTAAAATTAATGAAGAAATGAAAATGGCGGCTGTAAAAGCCTTAGCTATTTTAGCAAAAGAACCAGTTCCAGAACAAGTTAACGTAGCTTATGGAGCAACAAAACTTGGTTTTGGTCAAGAATACATCATCCCTAAACCTTTTGATCCTAGATTAATTACTATTGTAGCGCCTGCTGTTGCTAAGGCTGCAATGGAATCTGGAGTAGCAAAAAATCCTATTACAGATTGGGCAGCTTATGAAGATGTACTTCGTGAGCGTATGGGGAACGATAATAAAATGGTACGTTTGATTACCAATCGTGCTAAATTAAATCCTAAACGAATTGTTTTTGCAGAAGCAGATCATTTAAATGTTCTAAAAGCAGCTCAAATTGTTTACGAAGATGGTATTGGTTCACCAGTATTATTAGGAAATAGGGAAGTAATTTTAGAATTGAAAGCTGAATTAGGTTTTGATGCTGATCTTGAAATTATTGATCCTAAAACCAGTGAAGAAGAAGCAAGAAGAAATAGATTTGCAAATTCTTATTGGGAAACTAGAGAGCGAAGAGGTGTTTCATTGCTTGACGCTCAGAAATTTATGCGCGAAAGAAATTATTTTGCAGCAATGATGGTTAATGAAGGAGAAGCTGACGCAGTTGTTACAGGTTATTCAAGAAGTTATCCAAGTGTTGTAAAACCAATGCTTCAGTTGATAGAAAAAGCGCAAGGAGCATCACTAGTTGCCACTGCAAATATGATGCTTACATCTCGCGGACCAATGTTCTTGTCAGATACAGCAATAAATATCAATCCAAGTTCAGAAGATTTAGTGAACATTGCTATTATGACAGCAAAAACAGCAAAAATGTTTGGTGTTGAGCCTGTTATCGCAATGGTTTCTTATTCAAACTTTGGGTCATCTACAAGTCAAAGCGCTTCAAAAGTAAGAGAAGCAGTTGCTTATTTGCATAAAAATCATCCAGAAATGATTATTGATGGAGAAATTCAAGCAGATTTTGCTTTAAACCCAGATATGCTTAAAGAAAAATTTCCTTTCTCTAAGTTAGCAGGTAAAAAAGTTAATACACTTATTTTTCCTAATTTAGAGTCAGCAAATATTACATACAAATTGTTGAAAGAATTATATAAAGTTAATTCTATTGGGCCAATTATGATGGGAATGGGTAAACCAGTTCACATTTTTCAATTAGGAGCAAGTGTTGAAGAAATGGTCAACATGGCAGCAATTGCGGTAATTGACGCACAACAAAAAGAAAGTAAAAAAAACAAATTAGCAGAGTAGTACAATAAAGTAAGGATCAAATAATATTGTCTTAATTTTATTGCATTTTTGTTATATTTGATACTTATAAATAATACTATGATAGCACATTTGCAAGGGAAATTAGTTGAAAAAAATCCCACAGAAGTTGTAATTGATTGTGGTGGAGTGGGATACCATGTAAACATATCGTTACATACCTTTTCATTAATTCCTAATGCTGATTTTGTAAAATTGTATACGCATCTTCAAATCAAAGAAGATGCGCATACTTTATTTGGTTTTGTCGAAAAATCAGAGCGAGAAATATTTAGAATGCTTTTGTCTGTTTCAGGAATTGGAGCCAATATTGCAAGAACAATGTTGTCTTCTATTGAACCAAGACAAATTATTAATGCCATAGCATCAGGAGACGTTGGTGTTATTCAGTCTATAAAAGGAATTGGAAACAAAACTGCACAGCGCGTAATACTTGATTTAAAAGAAAAAGTGTTAAAGTTGTACGATTTAGATGAAGTTTCCGTTGTTCAAAACAATACAAATAGAGATGAAGCGTTATCTGCTTTGGAAGTTTTAGGATTTGTTAGAAAAACTTCAGAAAAAGTAGTCGAAAAGATTGTAAAAGAAGATCCGGAAGCTACCGTAGAAACGATTATTAAAAAAGCATTAAAAAGCTTATAAACCCAATCTTGATAAACGAATTGTATGCGTAAAATTTGTATTTTTTTGCTGGTTTTATTATGTGGTAACGTTTTGCGATCACAAGTAAATCCGGCGGCTCAAGATACAACCAAAACTCAGTTTTCTGTTGGAAAATTAGAGTTAGAAAATCCGCCTAGTATACTTTCAGCTTATCGATATGATCCAATTACAGATCGTTACATTTATACAAAATCAGTGGATGGTTTTTCCATTGATTATCCTCTTATTTTAACACCTAAAGAATACGAAGATTTAGTTTTAAAAGAATCTAGAAGAGATTATTTTAGAAAAAAATCCGATGCAATCGATGGGAAAAAGACAAATAGCGAAGCTGCCAAAAAAGATTTACTTCCTCGTTATTACATTAATTCAAGCCTTTTTGAAAGTGTATTCGGAAGTAACACTATCGATGTAAAACCTACCGGATCTGTCGAGATGGATTTGGGTATGCGTTACACAAAACAAGACAATCCTTCTTTCTCACCTCGTAATAGATCAAGTCTTACATTCGATTTTGATCAACGAATCAGTATGAGTTTAATGGGTAAAGTAGGAACAAGATTAGAAGTAAATGCAAATTACGATACACAGTCAACATTTGCTTTTCAGAACTTGTTTAAACTGGCATACACACCATCAGAAGATGATATCATCCAAAAAGTAGAAGTTGGTAACGTCAGCATGCCGCTTAATAGTACTTTAATTCGTGGAGCCCAAAGTTTGTTCGGGGTTAAAACACAGCTGCAGTTTGGAAAAACAACTATTACAGGTGTTTTTTCAGAGCAAAAATCACAAACAAAAAGCGTTGTTGCCGAAAACGGAGGAACAGTTCAAAACTTTGATTTGTATGCTTTAGATTACGATAACGATCGACATTTTTTCTTATCTCAATACTTTAGAAATAAATACGATGGATCTTTAAGGAATTATCCAATTATTGATAGTCGTGTACAGATAACGAGATTAGAAGTTTGGGTAACCAACAAGCAAAACCGTGTAAGCACAAACAATAATAACTTAAGAAATATCATAGCACTTCAAGATTTAGGTGAAGGTCAAATAAGTGGTATTCCAGATAATGAAGTTGTTGTAATAAGTTCTAGTACAGGATTCTTTAATAATCCTATAGATACACCAACAAATAACACCAATAATAAATATGATCCTGCAACCATTGGTCAAGCGGGAGCATATTTAAACTCTAACATTAGAGAAATAGTAACAGCAAAATCAGGATTTAATAATACCAATGTAAGTGAAGCCACTGATTATTCGGTATTAGAAAATGCTCGAAAATTAACAGCAGCAGAGTATACATTTAATCCTCAATTAGGATATTTATCGTTACAGCAGCGTTTAGCCAACGATGAAATTTTAGCAGTAGCTTTCGAATATACAGTTGGTGGAAAAGTGTACCAAGTTGGAGAATTTGGAAGTGATGGTATTGACGGAACAGTGGTTACAGGAAACAATAATGGTAATCAGGCAATTATTACACAAAGTTTAGTTTTAAAAATGCTGAAAAGTAATTTGACAAACGTTAAGAATCCAGTTTGGAACTTAATGATGAAAAACGTTTATCAAATTCCACAGGCATATCAAATTAAACAAGATGATTTTAGGTTGAATATCCTTTACACAGACCCATCGCCTATAAACTACATTACACCAGTTCAAGGAACTACTTTTCCTCCAAATCCAGCACCAGATAATAAAGTGGAGCAAACGCCATTATTAAATGTTTTCAACTTAGATCGCTTAAACTACAATAATGATCCGCAAACAGGTGGAGATGGATTTTTTGATTACATTCCAGGGATAACAGTCGATGTTCAGAATGGGCGAGTAATTTTTACAACAAAAGAGCCTTTTGGAGAACTTATCTTTAAGAAATTACAAAACAGCACAGGAGAAACATATAACGATCCAACAACTTATAATGCCAATCAGCAAAAGTATGTTTTTAGAAATATGTATAAAAACACTCAGGCAGGAGCATTGCAAGACAGTGATAAAAATAAATTCTTATTAAGAGGAAAATATAAATCATCAGGAAGCAACGGAATACCTATTGGAGCGTTTAATGTGCCTCAAGGATCTGTCGTTGTTACTGCAGCAGGACGAAGACTGGTTGAAGGGATCGATTATAGTGTCGATTACCAATTAGGAAGAGTGCAAATTTTGGATCCTTCACTTCAGGCATCAAACACACCAATAGAAGTTTCATTAGAAAATAATTCAATCTTCGGACAACAGACGAGAAGATTTATGGGATTCAATGTCGAGCATAAAATTTCAGATAAATTTGTAGTTGGAGGAACTTATTTAAAAATGACAGAAAGACCTTTTACTCAAAAATCAAGTTATGGTCAAGAGTCAGTAAATAATACCATTTTTGGTTTTAATGGAAATTACTCAACAGAAGTTCCGTTTTTGACAAGGTTAGCAAACAAGCTGCCTAATATTGATACCGATGTGCCGTCGAATTTGTCTATACGAGGAGAAGTTGCATTTTTAAGACCAGATGCTCCAAAAGCAAGTGATTTTGAAGGAGAAGCAACTATCTACATTGATGATTTTGAAGGTTCGCAGACTACAATCGATATGCGATCTGCTTATGCATGGAGTTTAGCATCAACACCATTTGTTAATTCTATAAACGATAATACATTTAATGCCAATTCTAATACTTTAGAATACGGTTATAAAAGAGCAAAATTATCTTGGTATACTATTGATCCAATTTTTTATTCCTCAAAACCATCTGGAATTTCAAATGATGATTTGTCTTTAAATACAACAAGAAGAATTTACAGCCGAGAATTATATCCAAATACCGATATTGCTCAAGGACAGATTCAGGTAGTTAACACACTTGATTTAACGTATTATCCATCAGATAGAGGACCTTATAATAATAATCCAAATTTTAGTTCAAGTAATCCATCATCAAATTTTGGAGGAATTATGCGAGCTTTAAACTCAACAAATTTTGAGCAAGGAAACGTTGAGTATATTCAGTTTTGGGTTCTAGATCCTTATGTTGGAAATGGAGAATCACCAGGAACTAATACAGGTAAAATATATTTCAACTTAGGAGAAATCTCTGAAGACGTTTTAAAAGACGGAAGAAAACAATATGAAAACGGATTAGGACCAGATCAGATAATGGTTAACCCTCAGCCGCTTTGGGGAGATGTTCCTGCGTCGCAATCTTTGATTTATGCTTTTGACACCAATCCAGATAACCGAAAAAATCAAGATGTTGGTTTAGATGGTCTGCCAAGTTCAAAAGAAGGTGCGATTTATACAAATTATGCAGGAGAAGCTGATCCAGCTGCAGATGATTATACCTATTACTTAAATACTGATGGCGGTGTTCTTGAACGTTACAAAAATTACAATGGAGTTGAAGGAAATTCAGCAGTAAGTATTAATGATCCAAATCGTGGTTCAACAACTCTTCCAGATGTTGAAGATATTAATCGTGATAATACCATGAGTACGATTAATGCTTATTATGAATATAGTATTGATGTTAAGCCAGGAATGCAGGTAGGACAAAATTATGTTACAGATATTAGAGAAGTAAGTAATGTCGAGCTGCCAAACGGAGGGACAACTACAGCAAGATGGATTCAATTTAAAATTCCAGTTTCACAGCCGCAAAACACAATTGGAAATATTACAGATTTTAGATCTATTCGTTTCATGCGTATGTTCATGACCGGATTTAATAATCAGACAACTGTTCGTTTTGGAGCCTTAGATTTAGTAAGAGGTGAATGGAGAAGATATACAGGAACCCTTGATGCAAATGATCCAAATCCAGACGACGATGGAGTAGAGTTTGATGTAGCGGCAGTAAATATTCAAGAAAACGGAACCAAGTGTCCAGTAAATTATGTAATTCCACCGGGAGTTCGAAGAGAGCAGTTGTATAATAACAATACTGTTATCAATCAAAACGAGCAATCTTTGGCGGTACGAATTGGCGGTGTAGGTTTACAGTATCAAGATTCAAGAGCGGTTTTTAAAAACGTAAGTGTTGATATGCGTCAATACAAAAAACTTAAAATGTTTTTACATGCCGAATCTCTGCCAAATGAAAATACACTTGAAGATGATGAAATGGTTGGTTTCATTCGTTTTGGAAATGACTTTACACAAAACTTCTATCAAGTAGAAATTCCATTAAAAGTTACCAGAACTGGAGGTTCTTGTACGATAAGTCCAGACTTGGTTTGGATGGAAGAGAATAACATAGATTTAGCTCTTGATTTATTGACCAGTATGAAGATTAAAGCCATGTCTATTGATATCAATTCTGATAAGCGTGATATTAACGGAATCTATTATCCTGATGATGATTTATCAAGCGGAGGAGATGGTGATGGTAGATTGAAATTAGGTATAAAAGGAAATCCTAATTTTGGTTTGGTTCGAAATTTAATGGTTGGAGTAAAAAGCAGGGCCGATCATAAAGATATTAAAGGAGAAGTTTGGTTTAATGAACTTCGACTAGCAGATTTAGAGAACAAAGGCGGAATGGCAGCTATATTAAATGTTGATACTAATATGGCCGATTTTGCAACTGTATCTGCAACCGGTAGAAAAAGTACAATAGGTTTTGGATCTTTAGAACAAGGAGCAAACGAACGCAGCCGTGAAGACATACAGCAATATAATATTGTAACAAATTTAAATTTAGGAAAATTATTGCCTCCAAAATGGGGAATCAATCTGCCGTTTAATTATGCAATCGGTGAAGAAGTGATTACGCCTGAATATGATCCTTTTAATCAGGATATTAAGTTGGATCAGTTAATAAGAGAAACAACTAATGAGGCTGAAAAAGACAATATTAGAACTCGTGCTGTAGATTATACAAAACGTAAAAGTATCAACTTTATTGGCGTTAGAAAAGATAGAGCTCCAGAGCAGAAACCTCATGTTTATGATGTAGAGAATTTTACATTTTCTCAATCATACAATCAGGTTGAACGACACGATTATGAAGTTGAAAGTTATGAAGACGAACAGTCTAATACGGCAGTAAATTATGCCTATACATTTCAACCCAAAGAAGTAGTTCCGTTTAAGACTACAAAGTTCATGAAGAAAAGCGATTATTGGAAAATGTTAAGCGACATCAATTTTAATTATCTGCCGTCAAACATATCTTTTAATACTAATATTCTAAGACAAAGCAACCGCCAGCAGTATAGATTAGTTGAAGTTGAAGGTATTGGACTTGATCCTTTATACAGAAGAAATTTTGCCTTTAATTATCAATATGGTTTTGGTTTTAACCTAACAAAATCATTAAAACTAAATTATTCAGCAGCATCAAACAATATCGTTCGAAACTTCTTAAACGATGATAATTCTCCAAAAGAAGATTTTAATATTTGGGATGATTATTGGGATATTGGTACGCCAAATCAACACGTTCAGCAGTTAATATTGAACTATGATATTCCAATCAATAAAATACCAATTTTTAGTTTTGTAAAAGCGAGTTATTCTTATACAGCAGATTACAGTTGGAATCGTGCTTCAACAGCATTTACGCAATACGAAGATTCTAGTGGTAATATATACGACTTAGGAAACACGATTCAAAACGCAAATTCTAATACACTTACTACAACCTTAAACATGAATATGTTGTATAAGTATTTAGGATTAACGCCAGGGGCAAAATCTCCTGCAAAACCTAAAACAGCAGTTCCGCCAAAACCAGGTGAGAAAATTGTGAATACAGCCAAACCAGTTGTAAGCAGTAATCCTTTTTATGATGGTTTAATTGGTGTGTTGACTAGTGTGAAAAATGTTCAAATTAATTACACCAAAAACAGCGGTACCGTTTTACCTGGATATACACCAAGTATTGGTTTCTTAGGAACATCTAAACCAAGTTTAGGATTTGTATTTGGAAGCCAAGATGATGTTCGTTATGAGGCCGCAAAAAATGGATGGCTTACAACTTATCAAGATTTCAATCAAAGCTTTACACAAGTTACAAATAAGCTTTTAAAAGTTACAGCCAATATTGATTTGCTTCCTGACTTAAAAATTGATTTGTCTATGGATCGTGCCTATTCTGAAAATTCATCAGAGCAATTTAGTGTTGATCCAGCGACAAGAGAATATATGCCGTTGTCGCCTTACACTTACGGAATGTTTTCTATTTCGACAGTTTTGATAAAAACAGCTTTTTCGACTAGTAATGAAACACAGTCAGCAGCATTTGATGATTTTAGAAACAATCGTTTGATAATTGCAAACCGTTTGGCAGAAGAACACTATGGTGCAGGAGTTGAAATTCCGAGATATGGAGACGCAAATAATCCAATTCCAGCAGAAACAGATCCTAACTATAAAATATATCTTTCTAATCAAGGGTATCCTATTGGGTATACAAAAAGTAATCAAGCCGTTCTGTTGCCATCATTCTTAGCAGCATATACAGGCGGAGACGCTTCTGGTTCATCTACAGATATTTTTAGAAGTTTTCCAATTCCAAACTGGAGTATTAAATATAATGGATTAATGCGCTATAAATATTTTAAAGATAAATTCAAGCGTTTCTCATTACAGCATAATTACAGAGCATCTTATACTGTGAATCAGTTTAGATCTAATTTTGATTATAATGATCCTGCTAAGATACAAGACGTTAATACTAATTTCTATAATCAAATTATTATGTCTAATGTTAACTTAGTAGAGCAATTTAGTCCATTAATTCGAATGGATTTTGAATTGAAGAGTTCTTTACGTGTGCTTTCTGAGATTAAAAAAGACAGAGCATTATCAATGAGTTTTGATAATAACTTATTGACAGAAGTTAGAGGTGTAGAATATATAGTTGGATTGGGGTATCGTTTTAAAGATGTTATTTTCTCGTCAAGATTAGCAGATTCTCCAACAGGAATTATTAAGAGTGATATAAATATTAAGGCCGATTTCTCATTTAGAAATAATGAAACATTAGTACGATATTTAGATTACGATAATAATCAACTTGCAGCAGGACAAAATATCTGGTCGTTAAAATTAACAGCAGATTATTCTTTTAGTAAAAACTTGACCGCAATATTTTATTACGATCATTCATTTTCAAAAGCTGTTATTTCAACATCATTTCCTTTAACAAATATTAGATCAGGGTTCACGCTTCGATATAATTTCGGAAATTAAATTTGAGTTTCTAAACAGGAATTTATTAGAAGATTATTACATTTGTTGCAGAATTATTAAATTATCAATTTTCAAACACACAATTATGAGCATACCAGCAAATTTAAAGTACACAAAAGATCACGAATGGGTTAGCATCGAAGGAGATGTTGCAACAGTAGGAATTACTCATTTCGCACAAAAAGAGTTAGGAGATATTGTGTATGTTGAAGTAGAAACTTTAGATCAAACACTTGATAAAGATGAGGTTTTTGGAACAGTTGAAGCTGTAAAAACAGTTTCAGATTTGTTTTTGCCTTTAACAGGAGAAATTATTGCTTTTAATGATAGTTTAGAAAGCGCTCCAGAAACAGTAAATTCTGATCCTTACGGAGCAGGATGGATGATTAAGATAAAAATTGCAGATGCTTCAGAAATAGAATCATTATTGTCTGATGAAGCATACAAACAATTAATAGGTGCCTAAACAAATCCTTTTAATCTGGGCGATTATTTGCTCGGGAATCATTGCGTACTTTTGTTTGATAGATTCGAGCAAAATACCAGTAGTCAATTTTCCGAGTATAGATAAAATCGTGCACTTTTGTTTTCATTTTGGTTTTACGATTTCGTGGATCTTTTTTTTCAAAAAGGAACTCAAAGGCAAAGAAGCAGATGATTACAAAGCCTATTTGATTTCGTTTATATTTTCCGTTTTTTTCGGAATTACAATCGAAATTTTGCAAAGTGTTCTAACAGTTACAAGAGCTTCGGATGTAACAGATATTTTAGCAAATGCATTAGGTGCAGTTGTGGCAGTTTTTTCAGCCATGATTTTCAAGAAACAGATTGACAAAATATAAGAATTTACTAACCCACTTCGGTGGGTTTTTTATTGCTCAAAAATCAAGCTTTATAAAAGAGTATTTTTTGTGAATTTAAGTGTACTTTTGCGCCATTCTATTTAGCTTTAAAATTATGAATATCAAGCAATACCTAGATTCAACTTATTTAAAAACAGCTTCTCAAGCCGGACTTACGGAAGAAGAGAATACTATTGTCGTAAAAAAAGCAATTGAAGAAGCAATTCAAGAGAAGTTTAAACTAATTATGATTCGGCCGGATTTTGTAGCTATGGCCAAAGAAATGATCGTAAAAGCAAATTCAGCTTTGCTTGTTGGTACCGTAATAGATTTTCCTGAAGGGAAATCAAGTTTAGAGGTTAAAATAAAAGAAGCCAATGAAGCAATTGAAAATGGAGCCGATGATTTAGATTTTGTCTGTAACTACGAAGCTTTTAAAAATGGTGATACTGATTTAGTAAAAAAAGAAGTTTTAATAGGAACTCAAATTGGGCTGGCAAACAATAAAACAGTAAAATGGATTATAGAAGTTGCAGCTTTAAATGAAAAAGAAATTATTCAGCTTTCTTCACTTATAAAAAATGTAGTTGTATCCAATTTTAATGAAGAAGATTATGCATCAGTTTTTGTAAAATCTTCGACAGGGTTTTATAAAACGGAAAACGATCTGCCAAACGGCGCAACAGTTCCTACCGTAATTATAATGTTAGAAAACGCATCTCCATTGTCTGTAAAAGCTGCAGGCGGCGTTCGTTCTTATGAAGAAGCATTAGAAATGATTCGTTTAGGAGTTAAACGCATCGGAACTTCAGCAGCAAAAGTAATTGCAGACGGAGAAAGCACTACAAATCAGTATTAATTATAAGCCTAAATTTACGTGAACAAGATTTTTTCACTTGTTGTTATCTTTTTATATCCTTATTTTCTCTTCTCTCAAGAAACAAAAATAAAAACAGGTTTTTCCACAGAACAATTTCCAGTTTTTCCAAATTGTGAAAATCTTCAGTCTAAGAATCTTGAAAACTGCTTCTATAAAGAAGTACAGGATTTTGTATTTCATAATTTTAAAGTTCCTGAAAATCTTCAACAAAATAATTATAAAGGAGAAGTTAAAGTGCTTTTTGAAGTTGATGCTAATGGCAATTTTAAAGTAATTTATGTAAATGCGGCAAACGACTTATTGTCTGATGAAGTTAAGCGCGTTTTTGGTAAATTTCCTAAAATAAAACCTTCTACTTATAGTGGGAATCCAACTTATTCTAAATATACGATCTCTATTGATATACCTTTAAAAAGCGCAGATCAAATAGCTCAAGAAGCTTTGGCTGCAGCCGAGATTTTAAGGCCGGTTGAAAAACCCATGACAGAATTAGATAGTATTGTCTATAAAAAGTACAATATGCCTGAGTTTGAAAGTCATTTGAATGTGCCTTTTTCACACAGTTATTACGCGCAGTTTGATGGTGCTTTGAATCAAGTTGGGACTAATAATCATACAGCTTCAAAACCTTATACGTATACCGAAGTATCTAAATATTATAATCTGAAAGCAGTAAATCAATCCCTTCAAAAAAACGTTTCAACGTGGTTAGGAAGAAAGTTTTGGAACGAAAATATGGTTCAAATTCAAGGAGAAGATTATTGGCTGGCACTAAATCCAATTGTTGATTTGCAGATGGGGAAAGCCTCAGATATTGATGCTTCATATACTTATGTGAATACTCGTGCACTGAATTTTAGAGGAGGATTGGGAAAGCAAATTAACTTTACTACAACAGTTTTTGAAAGTCAAGGCCGATTTGCAGGTTATTTTAATGATTATGCCGAATCGATAAAACCATCAGGAGGGAATCCTGCAATCATTCCGGGAGTTGGAATTGCTAAAAGATTTAAAACCGATGCTTACGATTTTCCTTTAGCAGAAGCTAATATAACTTTTACACCAAGTAAGGTTTTTGATTTTCAGTTAGGTTATGGAAGAAATTTTATTGGAGATGGATATCGTTCTCTACTTGAAAGTGATGGAGCCAGCCCATATCCGTATTTTAAAATCAATACCACTTTTTGGAAGATAAAATACACCAATACTTATATGTGGCTTAAAGATGTTCGTCCAGATGTGACAGTCGAGAAAACGTATGCATCAAAATTTATGGCAAATCATTATTTAAGCTGGAATGTTTCAAACAAATTAAATTTAGGCTTTTTTGAGTCTGTGGTTTGGACAGATTCTAATAATAGAGGATTTGATGTTAACTTCGTAAATCCAATTATTTTTTATCGTACCGTTGAATTTACATCTTCTTCAAGAAGCGGAAATGCACTTTTAGGCATAACTTCAAAGTACAAATGGAATAATCAGATCAATTTATACGGGCAGTTTTTAATAGATGAATTTTCGGTGTCAGATGTAAAAGCGGCTAATAAAAGCTGGAAGAATAAATTTGGATATCAGATTGGAGCGAAATATTATGATGCATTTAAAGTAAAAGATTTGCTTTTACAGTTAGAATATAATCATGTTCGACCTTACGTGTACTCACACAGCGCTGTAATTACAAACTACGGACACAATAATCAAAGTGTTGGACATCAATGGGGAGGTAATTTTGAAGAACTTGTGGCAATTGCACGTTATCATAAAGGACGTATTTTTGCAGATGCAAAAATCACAACCGGTACAAGAGGTTTAGATTTTGATACGGCACAAGACAGTTACAATTATGGCGGAAATATTTATAAAAGCTATGATGAAAAAAGACCATATAATACGGGCGTAAAAGTGGGACAGGGAAATAAAACAAGTGTTTTTATTACCGATATTCAAGGTGGTTATTTAATAAATCCAATTACTAATCTAAAGCTTTTTGGAAATTTTATTTATAGAAACTTTGATCCAACAAAAGAGACTGCGTCAACTTTTAAGCAAAGTACTACTTGGTTTACGATAGGATTACGCTCTGATATTTTTAATTGGTACTTCGATTATTAGAATTTTTAATAAGATTTTTCGAAGTAATTGTGTTAAAGAATTGAAACTTCTCGATTTGGGACAGTTTTATTGAAAAAAATCTAAATTTATAGTTCCAAATTCTACAATCAAATTTGTACATTTGCACCACTCAAAAAAAAATACAAACACTACGGTATTGAACGCTTCAAAAAAAACATTTTCAATAAAAGCAATATTTCAGGATTTCAAAGAGATTACTAAAGCAGGTTTGGCTATTAGTGTTTTGTTCTCTTCAATTGCTGGATATTTATTAGGTGTAAATGATGAGCACCCTTTTGAATGGAGTGTTTTGGCGGTTTTGGCAATTGGTGGTTATTGTATGGTTGGAGCATCAAATGCTTTTAATCAAGTAATCGAAAAAGATATCGATTCTTTAATGGATCGTACAAAAAATCGTCCAGTTTCTTCAGGACGTATGTCGCCAACAACAGCGTTGGTTGTTGCCAGTTTACTTACTATAATTGGTATTTCATTGCTTTATACAATAAATGCTAAGTCGGCAATGTTTGCTGCAATTTCAATATTTCTATACACAAGTATTTATACACCATTAAAAACAGTAACTTCACTGTCTGTATTTGTAGGTGCATTTCCTGGAGCAATTCCTTTTATGTTAGGCTGGGTTGCTGCGACAGGAGAATTTGGTATAGAAGCAGGTACATTGTTTTTAATTCAGTTTTTCTGGCAGTTTCCTCATTTTTGGGCAATTGGCTGGTTTTTATATGAAGATTACGAAAAAGCAGGAATCTTTATGCTTCCAACCGGAAAAAAGGATAAAGGAACAGCTCTACAGGTTATTTTGTATACAGTTTGGCTTATTATTGCTTCATTATTACCAGTTTTAGGATATACAGGGCAATTGTTTATTTCGCCAATTGCTGCAGTTCTAGTGTTTTTATTAGGCTTATGGATGTTATTCTTTGCTGTTCGTTTGTATCAGCTTCGAACTGCAAAAGCGGCAAGAACATTAATGTTAGTTAGTGTGTCTTATATTTCGCTGTTGCAGATAGTATATATAGTAGATAAATTTTTAAGATAGTTATTTATGGAAATGACAATGACAAAAGGAGAAGAGCAAGTAAGAAAAGCAAAATCAGCTAAGTTGATTTTGTTGTTCGCAATGGTTAGTATGACCATGATGTTTGCAGGACTTACAAGTGCATTTGTAGTGAGTAAGTCAAGAGCTGACTGGTTGAAGAATTTTGAATTGCCAACAGCTTTTTATTATAGTACAGTAGTTATTATTGGTTGTAGTGTTACTTTTTATTTGGCTAAAAAAGCCATTCAAAAAGGAAATAGAAGCGCAACTACTGCTTTTTTATTAGGAACATTAGCTTTAGGAATCTTGTTTGTTGTGCTGCAGTTTGCTGGTTTTGGACAAATCGTTCAAAACGGGTATTATTTTACTGGAGAAGGTAGCTCAATTACTACAACTTTTTTGTATGTAGTAACCGTTACACACTTATTACACTTGGCAGGAGGGCTAATTTCACTTTTAATTATAATTTATAATCATTTTAAACAAAAATACAATTCGACTCAAACTCTTGGAATAGAACTAGGTGCGATGTATTGGCACTTTTTGGATTTATTATGGTTGTATTTATTTTTATTTTTATATTTCTTTAAATAAGAAAAAAACGTAAATTTGGGAACTTTTTAACGAATATCTTTTATGGGAGCGACAGTTACTACTGCAAACAACGACGAAAAAACTTGGGGAGGCGGTCATGAGATTCAGCCACTAGGAGCAAGTTATGGTAAAATGATGATGTGGTTTTTTATCGTATCAGATGCCTTGACATTTTCTGGATTTTTAGGAGCCTATGGTTTTTCTAGATTTAAATTTATTGAAACTTGGCCATTGGCTGATGATGTGTTTACTCACTTTCCTTTTATGCATGGTGTTTCGGCTCCAATGTATTATGTAGCCTTAATGACTTTTATTTTGATTTTTTCATCTGTAACAATGGTTTTGGCTGTTGATGCAGGTCATCAATTAAAGAAAACAAAAGTTGCAATTTACATGTTCTTAACAATTATTGGAGGTTTAATCTTCGTGGGCTCACAAGCTTGGGAGTGGAAAAACTTCATTAAAGGTGAGTACGGTGCAGTTGAAACAGTAGGTGGAAGTTTGTTACAGTTTGTTGATAAAGATGGTAAAAGAGTTGCTCTTGCAGATTTTGCTGTAAAACTACCAGAACAAAGAGAAGCTTTGACAAGAAATAAAACAACTTGGTTTATGGAAGATGCTCATGCATTGCCATCTTACACAGTTGCCGAAGTTCAAGCAGGATTTAAAGCACATCCTGAATTATTGATCAGAACAGAAAAGCTTACTGAGAAAAAGAAGAAAACTGTTCTAGATAGAGCAGAATCTGAAGCTCATTTAGCAAATGCAAAATATGTAGTAGAAGGTGCAAACTTGATTAGAAACGAGTACGGAAACAAATTGTTTGCTGATTTCTTCTTCTTTATTACAGGTTTTCACGGATTCCACGTATTTTCTGGAGTAATTATTAATATCATTATTTTCTTTAATGTATTATTAGGAACTTACGAGAAAAGAAGAAGCTACGAAATGGTAGAGAAAGTTGGTTTATACTGGCACTTTGTAGATTTAGTTTGGGTATTCGTATTTACAGTTTTCTACTTAGTTTAATTTTAGATTTTAATTATTATGTCACACGAGCACGTATCAAATACAAAGAGAATCTGGTTTGTTTTCGCATTACTATCAGTAGTAACTACAGTAGAAGTTATTCTAGGTATTTTAAAACCAGAATCATTAGAACTTACTCATTTTGTTGGTTTGAATTTATTAAACTGGATATTTTATATCTTAACTATTTTCAAAGCATATTATATAGTATGGGCATTTATGCACATGGAAGGTGAAAAAAGCAACCTTAGATGGTCTGTTGTGTCGCCGGTTATATTCCTAGTTTTATATTTATTGTTTATTCTATTAACAGAAGGACATTATATTTATGGGGTTTTTAAAGATTCTACTATTAAATGGAATTTTTAACATGATATTAATTCGAAAAGAAGCTCCGTTTTGCGGAGCTTTTTTTATTTTTGTACCTCAATAACTTCTGTTAATACAATGAAAAAAAATATAGTTCTTTTTGTACTTTTTGTTTTGCCGATTGTAGCCTATTTGTTTTTTGCTTCAGGCGTAAATAGTTTTACAACACTTCCGGTAATTACACCAAAGATTGCTGATTTTGGAGATTGGAAATCTTTAGACGGCAAAAAAGTTTCTCTCGATAAAAAAATTACAGTTTTAGGATTTTCGGGTTCTGATATTTTAAGTAACAGAGGAAATTATTTTAATCTCAACGAAAAAATATACAAACGTTATTATGGCTTTGAAGATCTTCAATTCGTAGTAGTCTGTCCAGAAGGTACAGAAGAAGAAGCTCAAAAAGTACTTGACGCACTTAAGCCTTTTACAGATGTTAAAGGGTGGAATTTTATTTTTGCTCCACCTGCTGAAATTGAAACTTTTTACAATCAGTTGCATTTAAAAGGAAAACTAGATAAAAACCTTGGAACTCCAAATGTTTACATTATAGATAAAGAGAGAAATCTAAGAGGACGTAAAGGCGGTGACAAAGATAAAAAGGACGAGTACAAGGAAGGCTATAATACTTTTCATCCATCAGAATTGAGTAATGAAATGTTGGATGATTTTAAAATTATTTTGTACGAATACCGTGCAGCATTAAAAAAGAATCATAACGCTACTAAACAACTTTAAATTCATTATATAATGTTCAAAAATAAATCATACATAGGAATTTCATTTATTATTCTAATTTTTGGAATTTATGCAGTTCCTAAAATAGTAGAGAGAATTAAGAATGGTGAAGTTGTAAAAGGAAACCGTTTGGATAATGTTGGGTTGAAAAATTCTAAAGCAGATGGAAAATTATTAACCATTGGCCCAGCACCAAAATTCGAATTGACTAATCAAGACAATGTTAAAATATCTAACGCTGATTACAAAGGGAAAGTTTATGTATTAGAATTTTTCTTTACAACCTGCCCGTCAATCTGTCCAAAAATGAATTTAAGCATGTTGGAGATTGAGAAAACATTCTTTGGTAATCCAAACTTCGGAATTGTTTCCATTACTATCGATCCAGCTCATGATACACCAAAAGTTTTAAAAGATCATGCAAAACTATTGGGAGTGAAATCATCAACTTGGAATTTTTTAACTGGAGATAAAAATACAATTATGGATTTATCTAATAAGGGATTTAATCTTTATGCAGGAGAAAATGAAAAAGTAAGCGGTGGTTTTGAGCATTCAGGTTTATTTGCTTTAATAGATAAAGACGGAAACATTCGCTGCAGAAAAGACGAATATGGTAACCCTAGTATTTATTATGACGGGTTAGATAAAAAAGGAGTTAGAGAAATTCAACAAGATATTAAAATATTATTAGAAGAGTAAAAATGGAAGATCAGTCTTTAGAAAAAAAGTTTAGCAAATTTATTATTGCCGTTTCGATTGTGATACCAGTGGTTGTTGCGATTTTGTTCGGAATCAAATTGAAAGATTTTGGAATTAATGTAGAGCCGCTTTCTTTTTTGCCTCCTATATATGCTACCACAAATGGTATTACAGCAATTGTTTTAGTTTGGGCAGTAATTGCCGTTAAAAACGGAAAACGAAAGCTGCACGAAAGATTAATGACTCTTGCGATTGGATTGTCAGTTGCTTTTTTAGTGATGTATGTGGCGTATCATATGACGGCAGATTCCACTAAGTTTGGAGGGGAAGGGATTGTACGTTATGTATACTTCTTTATTTTGTTAACTCATATTTTATTGTCAATCGCAATAATTCCATTGGTATTAATTACTTATGTAAGAGCACTTGCAAAACGATTTGATAAACACAAAAAAATAGCTAAAATTACTTTTCCGCTTTGGTTGTATGTTGCGGTTACAGGTGTTGTAGTTTACTTAATGATTTCTCCTTACTATGCTAATTAAAAACAAAAATAAGTTTCAAGTTTCAAGTTTCAGGATGCAGAGAATATCTTTTATAATCTTGTTATTCTTTGTTGGAGTTGTTGCAAATGCGCAATGCGCAATGTGTCGAGCGGCACTTGGCGGTGATTCAAATGTAAAAAAAGCGGAAGCAGTAAATGATGGAATCGTTTATTTAATGGTTATTCCATATTTACTTGTAGGTATAATTGGGTATCTTATTTATAGGATGTACCAATCTAAAAAGAAAAAGGCAGAATAGTTATTCTGCCTTTTTTTTATTTCAATCCGTTAACCGATACATTAACCGTTCCGTTGATTTTTATAAAAGCAATGATGGCTTGATTCGTCAGCTGTATTTTATCAAACTGAATATCTTCCATTTTTCCATTTACAAAAACGCCTGGCATTGGTGAATAGTTTTTAAGATAAGCTGCCATGTTTTTTTTGCCTTCTTCTAAATTTGGCTGTATAGAATATCGACAGCTTTGTTCCATTTTTTTAATTATATATCCTTGTGCGAGCCAGCTTGCAGTTCTCATTAACTTGCTTTTGGTGTCTAGAACGTAATCAAGTTTGTCGAAATAGATTTCTTTAGTCTGAGGATTGTATTGTGGAAATCCATTCAAATAAAGCGTTCCATTTATAGAACCTAAAACATCTAGAGCGATTACCATTTTTCCGTCTTTATGCCAGATAGTAACATTTTTAACCGTTATTTTTTTGCTTCCAGAACCAAACTCTTGTCCGGCAAAATTCTTAGTCATAATTTTTGAAGCATCTACATAACTCGAAATTGCAGCAATGTTTGCAGAAATCTGATTCGGAATTTTTGTAACTGGCTTTAAAACAATTTTATTGGCATTGAATTTAGATTCTGGTTGTTTGCCTACAATAGTTTCCATATTGCATTTCATTCCCATATCCATTAAAAAAGAGTCATTTTTAAGCTTTGCATTAGTCGAGTAAATTTCGACAGGAACGATTCTCAACCAGCTTTCATAAGTGTCACTCATTTGAAATGGTGTACAGATTTTTTCTAAAGCAGATAAAACATTAGGTTTAAAATCCATAGACTTTTCAATTGCGTCATCTATTTTGCGTTCCAATTTAGATTTGAAGATGGAGATTGCCGGATTTATTAAATAAGTAATAGGCATATTTTTCCCAAAAACACTCATTGTAGGACTTTCGTTCCAATCAAGTGATTTGAATTCTGTTTTGGTGTTTAACTTCCAATTTGTCAAAGCAGCTTCACTAGATAGAGTAATTACGCCATTTAAATTGAACTCACGTGTATCATAAAGATCAACTCCTAGTTTCTTGGTTCCAATTCGGTATTTTATATTAGCTTTTAATGGCAGAATTGTTTTAATTTTTTTATCTGGATTAGCCGGATCATTTTGAATTTTTATGGGTGCCAGTTTCCAAATTTTCATTTCAATATCATCATCTTCGATGTTGTTGTCCTCATAAATTAATCCCGTTAAGAGAGCATTTGTCTGACTTTCAATATCAGTAAGTTTTACCGTTATTGGTAAGTTTATAAAAGATGGGTTTGCATCATAAACCAATGGGCTTGCGTCATCTGGCTCAGGTTTTAGCGTTTCAAGTTTTTGAGTCGTTGAACAGCTGAAAATTACTGTAAATGCTGTAAATAGTGATAACCTTAAAAGAAATTTCATTTGTATTAAATTTTTAAAGTGCAACAAAATTAAGAAAACAATTAAATTATCTTAAAAAAGTGTAACAATTGGTTAAGATCGCCGTCTTATTTAGATATGGAAACGAAATTATTAACGTTTTGTTATCATAAATTACTTATAAAAAATATTATTATTGTTTAAAAATTTAACAATACCATGATCGAGATCAAAGATTTACACAAATCCTATAAAATGGGAAGTTCGGAATTGCATGTGTTAAAAGGGATAAATTTTAATATAGCCGAAGGAGAATTAGTTGCGATTATGGGATCATCAGGATCTGGTAAATCTACTCTTCTTAATATTTTAGGAATTCTAGATGAAGCTGATTCTGGCAGTTATATTTTAGACAATACTCCAATTAAGAAGTTAAATGAAACTTTAGCTTCAAAATATCGCAATAAGTTTTTAGGTTTTGTATTTCAATCCTTTAATTTAATAAACTACAAATCAGCTCTTGATAATGTTGCAATGCCTTTATACTACCAAGGTGTAAAAAGAAAAGAGCGTTATGATATTGCTTTAAAATATCTTGAGAAAGTGGGTCTGGGCTCGCATTCACATCATTTACCTAATGAACTTTCGGGAGGACAAAAACAACGTGTTGCAATTGCAAGAGCATTGGCCTCAAATCCTAAAGTTTTATTGGCCGATGAACCTACAGGTGCGCTGGATACTAAAACTTCGTATGAGGTTATGGAGCTTATTCAGGGAATTAACGACGAAGGAAAAACTATTTTGATCGTTACGCACGAACCAGATATTGCCGCTATGTGCAAAAGAAACGTTGTCCTGAAAGACGGATTAATTATCGATGATAAATTAGTAGAACAAGTTAGAGCTTCATCTTATGTTTAATATTGAGCGTTGGCAAGAAATATTTGAGGCAATTTCCAAGAATCGGCTGCGAACATTCTTAACAGGAGTTTCAGTTGCTTCGGGAATATTTATTTTGGTGATTTTGCTAGGTGCTGGTAAAGGTCTCCAAAATGGTATTGAAAAACAATTTGAGCGCGATGCTGCTGGTATTGTTGAAGTTTGGTCTGGTACAACAACAAAGGAGTATAAAGGACTTAATCCAGGAAGACAAATTCAGTTTCGGAATAGTGATTTTAATCAATCCGTTCAAAAGTTTGAAGATAAATTAGATTTGAGAGCCTCAACACAGAACTATTGGGGAGCACCTTTTTCTTACGGGAAAGAATCAGGAAATTATCAATATAGAGGAGTGGATCCAGATTATGGAGGAATTGAAAATCTTACGATAGTTCAGGGGCGATATGTAAATGCTAAAGATTTACAGAACAATGAAAAAGTCGCTGTTATCGGAATGAAATTAAAAACAGATTTGTTTAAAGACAAAGAGGCTCTTGGAAAAGAAATTTCTATTAATAAAATTAATTTTAAAGTAGTTGGAATCTTTACTGATCCAGGAGGAGAAAGAGAAGAGACAAGAGCTTATCTGCCATTGAGTACCGTACAAAGGACTTTTGGAGCCGGAGATAAAATCAGTAATTTGTTTTTTACTTTAAAAAAGACAAGTGATTATGATGAAGCCTTAGCGCAGTCTGAAAAATTTACTCAGGATTTAAAAGATTTATTGAAGAGTAAAAATATAGTTGCACCAGATGATGACGGTGGAGTTGGAGTTTATAATTCTGTTAAAGATGCAAAACAGTTTTATGATTTAAATTTATACATCAGATTGTTTTTCTGGTGGGTTGGTATCTGTACTATTATTGCCGGTGTTGTTGGTGTTAGTAATATTATGCTGATTATTGTAAAAGAAAGAACAAAAGAAATTGGAATTAGAAAAGCGTTAGGTGCATCTCCATTTTCTATTATTACAATGATTCTTCACGAATCTATATTTATTACCACAATTGCTGGTTTTGTAGGGCTGCTTGCAAGTTTGTTATTGTTGGAGTTTGTTGGGCCGATGGTGCAGAGTGAATATTTTCAGAATCCTGAGGTAGATTTCAGTGTGGCATTAACGACACTTGCACTGCTTGTATTTGCAGGAGCACTTGCTGGATTTTTTCCAGCATACAGAGCAGCCAAAATTAAACCTATTGTAGCACTTAGAGACGAATAATTATGTTTAAGAAAGATAATTGGGACGAGATTTTACAGGCCTTAACGGCGAATCCTTTCAGAACGATTCTGACGGCTTTTGGTGTTTTTTGGGGAATTTTTATTCTAGTAATTCTACTTGCGGCAGGTAATGGCTTGGAGAATGGAATTAAAAAAGGATTTGACGGAATTGCTACTAATACCATGTTTATGTGGAGTCAGACGACCTCAAAAGCATATAAAGGACTTCCGAAGATACGTCGTTATGATTTTAGAAATAGTGATGTGACAGCCTTAAAAGCGGCATTACCTGACTTATTGTATGTTTCTCCAAGGAATCAATTAGGAGACTTTAACGGAACAAATAATGTAGTTCGCGGTACAAAAACGTCAGCATTTACAGTATATGGAGATTATCCAGAGCTGATTAAACAGCAGCCGATGGATATTATAAAAGGAAGATTTGTAAATCAGCAGGATATTCAGGAAAGAAGAAAAGTTGCGGTAATTGGTAAAGGAGTTATCAGCGAACTTTATGGTAAAGAAGAGGAATGCATTGGAACTTATGTGAAAATTAATGGCATAAACTTTATGGTTGTCGGCGTTTATAATTCTAAACAGCAAGGAGGAAATGCAGAACAGGAACAAAAAAATATTTTTATTCCTTTTACCACTTTTCAGCAAGCTTTTAATTTTGGAGATAAAGTAGGTTGGATGGCTATTACTGCAAAGGATGAAACCTCGATTACGTCATTGAAGCCAAAAATTCTAGAATTAATTAAAGCGCTTCATTCTGTAAATCCAGCTGATGATAGAGCTGTTGGGAATTTTGATTTGTACGAACAATTTAATAAAGTACAGAGTTTGTTTAATATTTTAAAAATCATTGCCTATTTCGTTGGAACTTTGGTTTTGATTTCTGGTGTTATCGGAATTTCAAATATTATGCTAATTGTGGTTAAAGAACGAACGAAAGAAATTGGAATTAGAAGAGCGTTGGGAGCGACACCAGCCGCTATTCGTGGTCAAATTTTAGCTGAATCTATATTTTTAACTATTATTTCAGGTATGTTGGGCATAGCCGTCGCAACTGGAATTATTGCGATTTTAAATATGGTTTTAGATTCTATGCCTCCGGGCAGTAATACTATGTTTGCAAATCCAAGTGTCGATCTAGGAGTTGTGTTTGTTGCCCTGCTGATACTAGTAGGTTCAGGTTTGCTTGCGGGTTTTATTCCTGCGCAAACAGCTATTAATGTGAAGCCGGTGGATGCTTTACGAACAGAATAAAATTATCAATCAAAAATAATCGATTAAACCAAAAACAAAATGAAAAAAGGATTTACCGTAACAATTTTAATTTTAATTGCCGTAGTTTTTTTTGGTGCACTTTACTATTTGTACGCAAAGAATCAAGAGCCGCCTATAGTATTTAAAACGGAGAAGGCAGAAATTAAAACAATTGTAAAAAATACAATTGCGACTGGGAATATTCAACCTGATGAAGAAGTCTTAATCAAACCAAACATTTCAGGTATTATTGAAGAAGTTTATATCAAAGCAGGAGAAAAAATCAAAGCAGGCGACATGATTGCAAAAATTAGAGTCGTTGCCAATGTGTCTAATGTAAGCAGTACTCAAAATCAAGTGCAAACAGCAAAAATCGCATTAGATAATCAAGAGAAAATTTATCAAAGACAAAAAACACTTTTTGCTAAAGATGTAATTTCTGCTAATGATTTTGATGCAGCGCAATTGGCTTATAAACAAGCGAAGCAAAACTATTTAGCTGCAAAACAAAGCTTAGATATTGTTAAAACAGGAACAACAACATCATTAGGAAACTATGCAAATACCTTAATTCGTTCAACTGTAAACGGAATGGTTTTAGCAGTTCCTGTAAAAGTAGGAAATCAGGTTATTGAAAGTAATAACTTTAACGAAGGTACTACGATTGCGAGCGTTGCAGATGTTGGAAGAATGATTTTTATTGGAAAAATTGATGAATCTGAAGTAGGTAAAATTAAAGAGAAAATGCCTATCGAAATTACAGTTGGAGCAATTGAAAACAAAAAATTTGAAGCAGTTCTTACTGATATAGCGCCAAAAGGAGTAACAGAAAATGGAGCAATTCAGTTTGAAATTAAAGCCAAATTAGAAAACAATGAAGGTACTTTTATCAGAGCTGGTTTAAGTGCTAATGCGTCTATTATTCTTGAAAAAGCTGATAAAGTTATGGCTATAAAAGAGTCATTGGTTCAGTTTGACAAAAAAACACAAAAACCATATGTTGAAGTTGAAACAGCTCCTAAAAAATTTGAAAGAAGAGATTTAGTTTTAGGAGTAAGCGATGGAATTTATGTTCAGGTTAAAAGCGGAATTAAAAACACCGATAATATTAAAATCTGGAACCAAGGTTTAATCAGCGAAGGCGAGAAAAAATAGATTGAAATTATAAGAAGTTTTTTGGTTTTAAAAAATGTTAAATATGCGCAGCTTGGCTGCTGTGCTTTCACTCAAAGTATATGAAAATAAATAAATATAATAGTCTTGTTTTCGCTATGTTATTCGGTTTAGGATTATCGGGGCATGCTCAAACAAAACAATGGACATTAGAGGAATGCGTGAGATATGCATTAGACAATAATATAACTATTAAGCTGTCAGAACTAGATGTTAAAACAGCAGATATTGATAAAAAAGGAGCATTTGGTAACTATTTGCCATCTGTAAACGGAAATGCTTCGCACTCTTGGAATATTGGTTTGAACCAGGACGTTACAACAGGACTTTTGCGTAATCAAACTACGCAATATTCTTCTGTAGGACTTAACGCTGGTGTTGATATTTACAAAGGTCTGCAAAATCAAAATGCATATCGAAAAGCTAAACTATCGATTGTCGCTTCAAAATATCAATTGTTAAAAATGCAGGAAGATATTTCGCTGAATGTAGCAAATGCTTTTCTTCAAATTTTATCGAATAAGGAAGATTTGAAAATTAAGAAAGAGCAACTTATTATTGATGAAAAGCGTTTAAAACGTTCTGAAGAGATGGTAAATGCAGGAACAATTCCTCGTGGTGATTTATATGATTTAAAAGCGACAGTTGCTACAGATCAGCAAAACATAACCGTTTCAGAGAATAATTTATTGATCTCAAAATTGAGTTTAGCGCAGCTTTTGCAGCTTAAAGAATTTACAGATTTTGATGTTGTTGATGATACTAATGCAAAAGATGAAAATAATATCATGGAGCAAAATCCTATTGATATTTACAATAAAGCAAAAGAGACTAGAACAGAGCTGAAACTGGCTCAGACTAATCTTGAAATTGCCGAAAAAAATGTAGCAATTGCAAAGGGAGCTTATCAGCCGACACTTACAGGTTTTTATGGTTTTAATACGAGAGCAAGTTACAGCGATCAGATTAAACTAGACGCAAATGATAAACCTTATACAGTTGGACCTGATCCTATTTTTGATCAGTTTAGTAAGAATAAAGGACATAACTTTGGTTTTCAATTGAATGTTCCTATATTTAATGGTTTCGCTACTAGAAATAATGTTGAAAGAAACAAAGTAACTTTAGAGAAATCTAAAATAGATTTAGAGCAAAAAAGTTTAGATTTGCAACGTAACGTTTATACTGCTTTTACAGATGCAAAAGGAGCTTTAAATACTTATGAGTCAACAGTGGTAACGTTAGAAGCAAGACAGCAGGCGTATAATTATGCTAAAGAAAAGTATGATGTTGGTTTAATGAATTCATTCGATTTTACACAAGCACAAACTTTGTTGACAAATGCACAGTCAAACGTTATTAGATCGAAATATGATTATATGTTTAAGATTAAAATAATCGAATTCTATTTCGGAATTCCAATTGTTCCAATTATTTCAAAATAATTTATTATGTCAAAAAAAACAATTTACTTCTTACTCGGCGGAGCTGTAGTGCTTATCTCCGCATTAGTAGGTCTTTCCAAAGCAGGAGTAATAGGAAGTAAAGATGAAGGAAAAGAAGTTGAAATTTCTAAAGTAGCATCATCAACAATTGTTGAAACAGTTTCAGCAACTGGTAAAATTCAGCCTGAAATAGAAGTAAAATTATCATCAATGGTTTCGGGCGAAATTATTGCTTTAAATGTAAAAGAAGGTCAAGTTGTAAAAAAAGGCGATTTATTAGTTAAGATAAATCCTGATTTATACACTTCTGGTTTAGAGCGTTCGGTTGCAAATTTATCCGGAACTAAAGCTGGTTTAACGCAATCTGAAGCAAGTTTTAAAGAAGCCAAAGCAAGTTACGAACGTAATAAAACGTTGTACGATAAAGGTGTGATTTCAAAATCAGATTGGGATAAAGCTATTTCAACCTACGAAGTTGCAAAAGCGACAAAGCAAAATGCTTATTACAATGTTCAAAGTGCATCAGCTTCTGTAACAGAAGCGCGTGATAACTTAGGCCGTACAACAATTTATGCTCCTGCAGATGGAACAATTTCAGTTTTAAATGTTGAGTTAGGAGAACGTGTTTTAGGAACGCAGCAAATGGCTGGTACAGAACTTTTGAGAGTTGCAAACCTAAATAACATGGAAGTTGAAGTTGACGTAAACGAAAATGATATTGTAAAAGTAAAAATTGGCGACGAAGCTAATGTTGAAGTAGATGCTTACTTGAAAAAGAAATTTAAAGGTATTGTAACTAGTATTTCAAACTCAGCAAGTACAACTTTGACCTCAGATCAAGTAACAAATTTTAAAGTTAAGGTTCGTATCTTAAAAGAATCTTACCAAGATTTATTAGAAGGAAAACCTAGTACTTATTCTCCTTTTAGACCTGGAATGACTGCTACAGTTGATATTATTACCACAACTAAGACAAATGTTTTAGCAGTACCAATAAGCTCTGTAGTTGTAAAATCAGATACTACTGCTGTAAAAGACTTTAAAGTTGAAGATCCAAACGAAGACAAAAAAGCAACTCCAAAAAGCGATAAAAAGTTTGAGTGTGTTTTTGTAAAAGTTGGCGATAAAGCTAAAATCAGAATCATTAAAACCGGAATTCAGGACGATACTAATATCGAAGTAATGTCTGGTTTAAAAGCAGGCGATGTTGTAATTACAGGTCCTTACACAACAGTATCTAAAGATTTAAATTCTGGAGATAAAGTGAAGCTTAAAAAAGAAGAAACACCTAAAAAGTAGTTTCTAAATAATACAAATTTTTAAAAATAATATTTTGTCTTTTATTTTAAATATCGAAACAGCAACCAAAAATTGTTCAGTATCCATTGCGAAAAATGGTGAAACTATTTTATGTAAAGAAATCGCTGAAGAAGGTTATTCACACGCTGAAAAACTGCACGTTTTCATTGAAGAGGTTATTGCTGAATCTGGAGTTTCAGTTCAAGATTTAAAAGCAGTTGCAGTAAGTCAAGGGCCAGGATCTTATACCGGTTTGAGAATTGGAGTTTCGGCAGCAAAAGGATTGTGTTTTGCTTTAAATATTCCGTTAATTGCTGTTGATACTTTGCAAACTTTAGCTTCGCAGGTTTCTATTTCTGAAGGAAAAATAGTTCCAATGCTTGATGCTAGAAGAATGGAAGTATACAGCGCTGTTTTTAATGCCAAAATTGAAATTGAAAGACCAATTCAAGCGGAGATTATAAACGAAGATTCATTTGCTGAGTATACAGATACTATTTATTTTGTTGGAGATTGTGCTGATAAATGCAAAGCTGTTTTAACAAAAGAAAATTTTATCTTTTTAGAAGAAATTAAATATCCGTCAGCTAGAGAAATGAGTAAAATCAGTTATGATAAATATCAAAAAAGCGACATTGTAGATGTCGCTTATTTTGAACCGTATTATCTAAAAGATTTTATGATGACGCTGCCATCAAAAAAATAACACTTATTTTATTTTTGAATTGTAAACGGCTGAATAGAAATTCCTGCTTCATCTAGAGCTGTTTTACAATTCTCTAATGTTTCAGAAAAGACAGTGCCATAATTCACGTTTTTTGCCCACGGGCGTACTGCAAAATCAATAGAGCTGGCAGACAGATTTTTTACAAAAACTTCTGGAGCCGGCGTTTTAAGTACATTTGGATTTTTGTTTAAAACATCCAAAAGGATATCTTTTGTCTTTTTAATGTCAGAATCATACGAAATTGAAAATGTCAAATCGGCTCTTCTTTCTCCCTGCATGGAGTAGTTAATAATTGTTCCGTTTGATAACGCCCCATTTGGAACAAAAACCGTTTGGTTATTTCCTGTAAGCATTTTGGTAACGAAAATCTGAATTTCTAAAACGGTTGCAATAACCCCTTGAGCTTCGATAGTATCGCCTACTTTAAAAGGTTTGAAAACAATAATCAACATACCGCCTGCAAAATTAGAAAGAGATCCTTGCAATGATAAACCAACAGCAAGTCCCATTGCTCCTAAAATAGCAACAAAGGAAGAAGTCTCAATTCCTAGTTTTGAAATAAAAGTTACAAATAATAAAATTCTAAGTGCCCACAATAAAATGTCGGCAAGAAATTTAGTTAAAGTAGGATCAAGATTTCTCTTAACCATTATTTTTCGAATAACTCTATTGATTAATCGTATTGCATATAAACCTACAAATAAGATTAAAAGGGCTGAGATTAGCTTTGGAGAATAATCAATTAGAATATCAATGAATTTTGTTGCGTAATTACTCAGTTGTTCTGGACTCATGTTCATCTTTTTTTAAATAAAAAAAACCTTCTCTTAGAGAAGGTGTATTAGTGGTGCAAATATAAAAAGATTTCTTTTTATAGAAAAGCGATGCATTCTTAATCTTTATCCGTTTTATCAGAAATTTTGTCTATTTCTGCAGCGCTGGCTTCACTTGCGTCCGCAACGGTTTCTGATGCAATTGTTTTAGTATTGTTAGTAAATTCGTTTGTTTTTTCTTTTACAGATTCAACTACATTGTCTAATGCGTCAGATGCTTTATCGGCATATTCGCTCACAATGTCTTTTGCCTGATGCGCATAATCAGCTGCATTCGCGATTATAGGTTCAGAAGCTTCTTTGACTTTCGAAATAGTTTCATCGGCAAAGGTTTCTGCCTTATCGATATAAGGAGCTGCAGCTTCTTTAGCTTGTTCAAAAGTACTTTCGGCTTGGTCAGCCAGATCAACCACAGTTTCTTTGGCAGAGCCAAATAAATTTTTAAAGAATGAATTTAATCCCATAATTTTCTAATTGATTGGTTTATAATACAATATTAACGAATTTTTCGTGAAATAGTAATTCGATATCGTAATAATTTGTTGAAAAACAATGAGATATAAAAAAAGCGTCCGAGATTATCGAACGCTTTTAGTTATTTAAAGCAAAAGTATTGTTATGCGTTTACTGCTTCAACTTTGATAGCTTCATCATTCAACATACTTTTCAGCATGTTTTCGATACCACTTTTTAAAGTAAAAGTAGATGATGGACATCCGCTGCAAGCTCCTTGTAAAATTACTTTTACCGTTTTGTCATCTTCATTATAAGAATCAAAAGCGATGTTTCCACCATCTGCAGCAACTGCTGGTTTTACGTATTCTTCAAGAATATTAATAATCTGCTGAGAAGTAACATCTAGTTTGTCAAACGCTTCATCTTTAGTAACGTCGTTTTTAGTCGCTGTTTGAACTAAACTTTCATCTAAAACAGTTCCTCCGTTTTCAATGAATTGTTTTATGAAAGTTCTTAGTTCCAAAGTGATTTCTGCCCAGTCGTTGATTTCATACTTAGTAACAGAAATATAGTTCTCATCAATAAAAACCTCTTTTACGTAAGGGAATTTAAATAATTCCTGTGCTAACGGAGACGAAGCCGTTTGATCGATGTTTTTATACTCAATTGCGTTTCTAGTCAGCATTCTGCTTACAACAAATTTTAAAGCGGCTGGATTTGGAGTTGTTTCTCCGTAAACCGTAATAGGCTGCTTTTTAGTCTTATTTTCATCGATTGTTATAATAACACCGCCTTTGTCTACAAATGCTGCGATTTGTTCGGCAACAGCATCTTTTACATCATCCCATTCAACAATACTGTATCTTTCGATAGCAATAAAATTTCCTGAGATATAAACCGTTTTTACAAATGGTAAATAAAACAATTGCTGCGCTAAAGGAGAAGCTTGTGCTTCGTCGATATTTTTGAACTCAAAGTTTTGATTTTGAGTAATGAAGTCTTCAAATTCGAACTTTAATATAGTAGGATTTTGTGTTTCTTTTATAGTGATTTTTGTCATGGTAGTAATTTTTTGCAAATTTACTAAAGTTATTTTCTACTAATACCTATATTTGATTTTTTAATAAAATAATTATGACTCTTTTCAAGAAATTCGTACTTAATTATTAAGAGTATAAAATATTTGTAAACTCATCGGTTATTATGATGTTAAGAATCAGGTTTTTATTTATTTTTTTAATCACTACTTTTTTTTCTTATTCTCAAGAAGGAATTCCGGTTTATTCAGATTATTTATCAGATAATTATTACTTGATTCATCCATCAATGGCAGGAGCAGCAAATTGTGCAAAAATCAGATTGACAGCTAGAAAGCAATGGTTTGGTCAGGAAGATGCGCCTTCACTTCAAACTTTAAGTTTTAATGGCAGAGTAGGTGAGCGATCAGGGGCAGGGATTATTGTTTTTAATGATAAAAACGGGTATCATTCTCAAAAAGGTGTAAAAGTTACATATGCACATCATCTTATGTTTTCAAGAGATGAAATCGACTTAAATCAGCTTTCATTTGGTATCAGCGGCGGATTGATTCAAAGTCAGTTAGATGAAACTAAATTTGGCGGAACTTTTGATCCTATTGTTTTTGGTTCAATTCAAAAAGACTCCTATTTTAATGTAGACATTGGTGCTTCTTATAATTTTCTTGATTTTTATGCACACGCTACAATTCAAGGTCTACTTGAAACACGACGAGAGCTGTACACAGATTACGAAAGTAATAATTTACGAAAGTTTCTTTTAAGTGCTGGATACGTTTTTGGTAAAAGAGAAAAGATTACTTGGGAGCCTTCAATTTTGTTTCAATTGTTTGATCAAACGAAAGAAAAGTCAATAGATTTAAACATGAAAGCCTACAAAAACATGGATTTTGGAAGTTTATGGGCAGCTTTGTCTTATAGAAGAAGTTTTGATGGTGCGCAATTTACTTCTGGCGGTGGTGTTTCCTCCCAAAAACTGCAATATTTCACTCCTATTATAGGTGTAAATTATAAAAATTTTATGTTTGCTTATACGTATTCTCAAGTTATGGGAGATGTAAAATTTGATACCGGAGGATATCATCAAATAACTTTAGGGATTAATTTATTTTGTAAAAAGGAACGTTACGATTGTAATTGTCCAGCAATCAATTAAAAAAATATTATGCTTATTAAATCCGTAAATGGGAAATCGCCTTTGATTCCAGAAGATTGTTATGTTGCTGAAAATGCCACCATTATTGGAGATGTTACATTTGGCGACTCTTGCAGTGTTTGGTTCAACGCCGTTATTAGAGGAGATGTTCATTTTATTAAAATTGGAAATAAGGTAAACATTCAAGATGGCGCGATAATTCACTGTACTTATCAAAAACATCCAACAATTATTGGGAATAATGTTTCGATAGGGCATAATGCTATTGTTCACGGCTGTACAATACAGGATAATGTATTAATTGGAATGGGAGCAATTGTAATGGATAACTGTATTGTAGAAAGTAACTCGATTGTCGCTGCCGGAGCGGTTTTAACACAAAATACAGTTGTTCCTTCAGGAACTATTTTCGCTGGTGTTCCTGCGAAGAAAGTAAAAGATATCGACCAGTCTGATTTTGCAGGTGAAATCGAACGTATTTCAAACAATTATGTAATGTATTCTGGATGGTTTAAAAACGAAGAATAAATTATAAAAAATTCCAAAAAATATAAAATCCAAATTCCAAAAGAGTCAAGCCTTTGAAGTTGGATTTTTTTTATTTTTAAATTTAATAGAATTATAAATTGATTTTTTCAAAGAAAGCATTCTTGTAGCTTTCACTTATAGGAATCCGTTTATCACTAATCAAAACTTTATTTTTTTGTATTGATTTGACATGTTTTATATTAATGATATAAGATCTGTGAATTCTCGAAAAACCTTTGCTTGAAAGTAAATTTTCGAGTTTTATCAAGCTGATTAAAGTCAGTGTATATTTATTATCGGTAGTATAGATTTTTACATAATCTTTCAAACCTTCAATAAACAGGATATCAGCAAAATTCATTTTAACATTTTCGTATTCAGCTCTTACAAACATAAAATCCTGCTCAAGTTCTGGAGTAAGTGTGTTTTCAGAAATTGAAGAAACAGCTGTCGCAGGATTAACAATTTGCTGCGCACGCACTACTGATTTTAGAAAACGATGAAAGGGAATTGGTTTTACTAAATAATCAACAGCGCCAAGATTGAATCCTTCTACAGCATAATCAGAATAGGCAGTTGTAAAGATAACAAGAGGTTTTTTCTCGATCGTGTTTAAAAAATCTATCCCAGAAAAATGCGGCATTTGAATGTCTAAAAAAATCAAATCAACATTATTTTGATTGATAAATGAAACGGCATCAATAGCATTATTAAAAGTACTGATCAATTCAAGTGAATCGACTTTTTGCACAAAATCTTCCAATAATTCAACAGCTAATGGTTCGTCATCAATAATTACACATTTCATCTGCAGGAGTTTAAATTTATTCGGTTTGGAATTCAAAAGTAGTTTTAAACCAGTAAATTAAGTTTTAAAATTATCATAAAATACTGGTTTGATTTCAATTATCCGTTTACGGTAATTGTTTTGGTCAAAGTATAACCATCAGTCAAATTACCTGTTAAAACTGCCATTTCGCTGGCAAGGCTGTCTGCAAAAACATTATCTCTCGTATTAGAAGTGTCGGCTTGTCCGTGAGCAGCATAATTAGTACTGGAGTAAACAGTACTCGAAGTGCTTTCAGGAAAAGCAATTTGAGTAACTAATAATGAAGATCCGCTGCTCGACAAAACTTCAACATGTACATGCGGAGCTCTGCCTTGGTACCATCCTGGATAGATAGAAATAAATGAAACTTCTCCTTTAGCATTTGTTGTTTGTCTTCCTCTTAAAAAATGAACAGAAGTATAATCTGTCTGCTGCATTTGAGTTCCGCCGTATTCAGAATAATTACCGTCTTTGTCGCAGTGCCATACATCTACTAAAACATTCGACAGCGGCAGGCAGTTATTATTTTTATTTTCAATAATTAAATTGATCAATAGAGCAACTCCAACTCGGTCAGATTTTATATTTTCTAAAACTAATTGGCTTGGTGTTTTGATAGGAAAAGGACCTTTAGTTTCAGATGGTGAAACAGTACAGCTTCCGTCGACAGATGAGTTTGTGCCAGAATCATCATTATCACTTTTAGAGCACGATTCTAATATTTTTGAAGCACCAGCCAAAGCGGTGATGCCCAAAAGACCATTTCGGATGAATTTTTTTCTGTCCATAATCTCAAAATTTAATTTACTGTAGTTTTAATTTTATCTAACTTTAGATTTAAATGCACGCGGTAAAATTGGTTATCCTGGTTTATAGTTAGTTCATGAGCATTTGGATAAAGTAAATCCAGTCTGTTTTGAATATTTACTAGTCCAATACCTGAATTTTCAGGATCTTTTATGTAATTCTCAATTGTATTTTCAATCCAAAAATCAAGATTGTTTTCTGAAATGAAAATTTTAATTTTGATATGCGCTGCACCTTTATAATCTGTTCCGTACTTAAAAGCATTCTCAACAAACGATATTAGCAGCAAAGGTTCAATAAACTTGTTTTTAGTATCGCCATGAACATTAATTACAATATCTTCAATGTTGTTAAGTCGTAGTTTTTGCAGTTCGATATAATTCTGAATATAATTTATTTCCTTTTCTAAAGCCACCGTTTTATTATCTGTTTCGTACAGCATGTAACGCATTAACTCAGATAATGTCACGATGGCATCAGGGACCAAATCAGATTTTTTATGTGCTAGAGAATAAATACTGTTTAGTGAATTGAATAAAAAATGCGGATTGGTTTGTTTGCGCAAATAAGTCAATTCAGTATTTGTTCTATGGGTTTCTGCAATTAGTTTATTTTGTTCATTACTATAAAATTCTGTCAAGGTTCTAATAATTGCACTTATGGTAAGAATTAAAATATAGAAAAAGGAAGGGCCGATTTTAAAGAAAAGCGGACGTTTCATTTCAATTTTTAAGTTGTCAGCTTTTCGTAAAAGAATGGTTTCATTTGGCATGAAATGCGGGCGGGCAATATTTGAAGGCGGTAAATGTCTGAATTCAGGAATAAAATAATTAATTCTGATGATCATGAAAACAGCAATAATTATAAATGCAAATAGAAAATACTGCCAATACTTTTTTTGTAAAAGAAGAGACGGAACCATGTAATAATAGTTGAGGTAAAACAACATTATTCCTGATGCCCACTGAACATAAAAATCATTATTGATCCTAAACGGACTTTCATAAAACTGAATTAAGGAAGTCAGAATGAAGAAAACCCATATAATACAATGGAATAGAATTTTGTTTGAGTTAGTATTTTTGATGGCTCCGATTTTCATTTATAATTTTATTTTTAATAAAATTAATTCATTTTTGTTTACTGTTGGTGATAAGTTTTGGCTGAGTTTTTCAACTACTAAATGGGCAGTTTTTAATGCATCTTCTTCTGTAGAAAAACTTTTGTTGTCACTTATTACTGGTATAATCGATTGTTTAATAATGATTTTATCTTTATACGAAATCGAATATCCCCAGCCGGAATTGGTTTGAAATATCTCCGTTCTATAAATCTCTTTTTTTCCGCAAGAAGCCATTTGTAAAACAAGACACAAAAGCAATAAATTCTTCTGGATATTACTCCAGAAGAATAGTTTATTATTAATTATCATTGTCATTTTGTTCCTCCAAAGGTTTAAATTCCCAAGCATCATCAAAATAAGAAGAACCAATTCTTCCTAACATATAAAAACCACGATTATTTATCGCAAAGCCTACAGCATCAGTTCTTGTTGCTCCTTCAAGCGGAGTTCTTTCAACCCAAAGATCCGTCGTTGGATTGTACTCCCAAATTGTTTTTATGTTTTCGCCGCCTACTATATATCCTAGTCCATTTATCGAAAAACTTGATGCATTGGCACGTACAATTGCATATTCGTCATTATATGAATAATCATCATCAGTATCTTTGTCGATGTCTCTTTTTCTTGTCCAAGTATCAGTTGCAGGATCAAATTCCCAAAAATCTTCCTGATACACACTATTATTAATTCCGGTAGCGAGATATGCTTTATCAGCAATTACAAATACGGTCGCATTACGTCTTTTATTACCGCTAAAACCGTTTACAAGTGTCCAGCTGTTTGCTTGATCATCATATTGATAGAAATCTTTTAGATAATTTCCATCATAACCAGTTCCGAAATAAGCTTTACCGCCAGCCTGAAAACCTACTGCAGCATAACGAGCTGTTCCAGCAAAATCTGTTTTTTGAGTCCAGCTGTTGTTAGAAGGATCGTACTGATAAAAATCCTTCAGTTTATTAGTTCCATCATATCCAAGTCCAATGTAACCTTTATTGTTTAATGCAAAACTAGAGGCAGAGCTTCTTCCTGTGCCAATAAAATCTGCTTTTTGCTCCCAATAATCTCCATTTGAATTGTAAGCCCATAAATCTTTCAAGTATACATCGCCAGTATAACCAGCGGCAACATATGCATAATCACCAATTACGAAACTTGTGGCACTCGATCTTGCAGGTCCGTCAAAAGCGGATTTTTTCACCCAGTTTCCCATTAATTCATCATCCTCGTCGTCATTGCTGCAGCTTACAAAAAAGAGACTAGAAAGTAATGAAGCGAATAATATTCCTTTTTTAAAATTATTCATAGTGTATTAAAATTTATTTATTGGTTCAAAAGTAGGTTGGAGAAGAGTTTTAAAAAAAGAAGATATATGTATTGCCCTTTTTGATAGACTAAATCATGCTTTTTAAAGGCGAATGAATTATTGACAGCACTTTATCTATTATAGATGCTTTTTTACTGTTTATAGGATGAAAATGCAAGACTGTATATGTTATAGTGGTGTCTAGAGAGCGCCACTTTATATTTGCGCAAAAAATCGATTATGCGCAAGTTGTTATTTATGTTGTTTTTTGCCTTTACATTATTTTCATGCGGAACAGATACCGATGCTGGAGAATTTGTCGTAGGATCTGATTATTTAGCGTTGAATAATAAGGTTATTATGATCGATACTGTAACGGTCGAGATGTCTACAATAAATTTTGATTCGCTGGTGACTTCAAATCAAAGTCGAATCTTAGTTGGAAATTATGATGATCCTATTTTTGGTAAGGTAAAATCGAATAGTTATTTTCAGTTGTCATCAAATAATTATGCTTTAAATAATGGCGGTTCTGATACGGAGTATGTTAATTATGTTTTTGATTCCATTTCTATGGTTTTAAAGTATGATAACTATTTTTACGGTGATACAACTAAAATTCAAACATTTAATATTCATCGTTTAACGCAAAAAGTAAAGCCAAATACTGATACTGGAAGTTTTTATAATAATTCGAGTTTGAGTTACGATGAGGAAAGTTTGGGAACATTCTCATACAAGCCTCGTCCAGTTGGAAAAGATTCTATTAGTATAAAAATGAGTAATGCATTTGGTGAAGCTCTTTTTCAAAGAATAAAGAAAAGAGATATTTCTGATTTTGACACTTTTACAGAATATCTAAAGGGACTTGTAATTGTGCCGTCGACATCTAATTCGGCAAGTGTTATTGGGTTTAATACCTCTAAGAGTTTAGTACGTTTGTATTACTCCAGATATCAGGCAGGTGTCGATGAGGTTCCATTTGTTATCGATTTTTCTGTTTTGGATGCCACAAAACAGTTCAATTCTATTTCTTTAGATAAAACAGGAACATTAATTCAAAATCTTCCTGTTTCCAGCAGTAAACTTTCGAGTGCAGCAACTAACAAACAGGGATTTATTCAGTCTGGAACAGGAGTTGCCTGTCGTATCGATTTTCCAAATTTAAGACAGTTGAAATATATTTCAGATAACGGCGCCATTGTCGACGCACAATTGATTTTAAAACCAGTCAATAATTCTTATTCTGAAAAATATCCGTTGGCAGATTCCCTAAAAATATACGTAGGAGACAATTTGAATAGAATCAGCAGTTCATTGCTAAATTCTGCTGGAGCTGCAGTTTATGGTATTTTGAATAAGAAAAGTGATGAGTTCAATGAAAACATTGGATATACGATACCGCTAGGTAATTTTCTACAAAAAGAAATGCTTCGAACTTCTGATTCTAAATCTTCTTTAATCCTTACGCTTCCGGGTATTTCGAAAACTGTAAATAGAATTGTTTTAGGAGATCAGAAGCATTTAAACAATAAAATTCAACTTAAAATATATTACATCTCCTATTAAATGAAAAATAAGATAGTTTTTTTTTACTGCGCCATTTTAATATCGTTTGCATCATTTTCTCAAAGTATTTCAAGTTCGCCGTATTCATTGTATGGAGTAGGTAGTTTATACGATGCCGATTTTGGATCGCTTCCTTCAATTGGATCCGCAGGAATCGCACTGCCGTCAGATAGTTTTATTAATAATCTGAATCCAGCTTCATTGGGTTCGCTTCCGCTAAACCATTTTATGTTTGATATTGGCGGTAAAGCTATTGCTACAACTTATCAAAGCAGTTTAAAAACAGAGAATCGCAACAATTTTCAGTTCTCACATATTGCATTTGCTTTTCCAGTAACTAAAAATTCTGGTTTTAGCGTTGCATTGCGTCCGTATTCTAGCTCTGCATTTAAAATTTCTAATCTTATTCTGCCAATTGCAGATAGTCAGGAATCCTATAGTTTATCGGCTACAGGTTCGGGCGGATTGAACAATTTTGATTTTTCTTATGGGTATCGATTTGGTAAAAAACTTACAGTAGGAGCGTCTGCAGCTTTGTTGTTTGGAAACACTGTTGATGATAGAGTTTTTACAATTCTCAATTCGGTCACTACCATACATAAAAAAACAGATTACAACGGACTTCGTGCGACATTGGGAACTCAGTATAAAATTGATTCTACATTTACTATTGCTGCAACAGTCAAATTGCCAGCACAAATTAAAGGTTCAAAAGTGCAGTCGGTTGAGTCAATAAACGATAATGTGGTGAGTGATATTCAATCTGAAGCAGTTTCTGATGTAGATGATTATTATATGCCTTTAGAAATTGGAATTGGTATTAGTAAACGATTCAAAAAAGTTTTGAACATGACTTTCGATTATGAAAAAAGCTTATGGAAGGATACAAACCAATCTGATTTCTATGGAGATTATGTAAATCAAGATAGGTTTGCACTTGGTTTTACTTATTTTAACGAAAAACGAAATTACAGAAAGTATTGGGATAGAGTAAAATATTCTGCAGGTGCAAATTTTGATACGGGATATCTCGAAATAGACGGAAAAAGAATTAACAATGCTTCGATTTCAATTGGAGTTAATCTGCCTATCGAAAATACTTTTTCAGCCTTAAATATTTCATATTCATACGGGCAAAAAGGAAGTATTTCAAATAATTTAATTAAAGAAAACTATCATAAACTTTCTGTAAACTTATCCTTAGATGGTATTTGGTTTGTTAAAAGAAAGATAGAATAAAATTAAAAATCTTTTTGGACTACGTTGTATTTATGTTCTAAAATGGAATCTAAAACAACTGGATTTGAATTAACGTAAAATATAGGTTCGCTTTTTTGAGCTGTTGTAAAGCCTACTTTATCGCGTAAAATATTTTGAGTTTGTCTTGCTACTGCTTCTCCAGAATCTATAATCTGAATATGTTCAGGAAGAATCTTTTTAATCTGAGGAATTAAATAGGGGTAGTGGCTGCATCCTAGAACTAGATAGTCAATGTTTGCATCTATCATAGGCTGCAAGTATGATTCTAAAAGCTGCGTCATTTCGGGAGAATACAAATTTCCATCTTCAATTAACTGAACAAGCCCATAACCAACCTGTTCAATAATTGTTGTGTTTTGAAACATTTCTGCAGTCTTATTAAACAACTCGCTGTTTAATGTTCCTTTTGTAGCCAGGATACCAATGACTTGTGTTTTAGAGTTATTGGCTGCAGGTTTTATTGCAGGTTCAATTCCAATAAATGGAATATCATAATCATTTCGGAGTTCTCGAATAGCATTTGTTGTTGCTGTATTACATGCTACAACAATTAACTTGCATTTCATATCCAGTAAAAAGTCTACATTTTTTTTACTTAAGGCAACAATCTGCTCTTTGGTTTTTTGACCATAAGGAGCATTTTTACTATCGGCCAGATAAATTGTTTTTTCATTTGGAAGTAAGTTATGAATGGCGCTCCAAATTGAAGTTCCTCCAATTCCAGAATCAAAAACACCTATAGGATTATCGTTTGTCATAGTACAAATTTAGTATTTTTTGAAACAAAATGATAGTTGAAATTAATTGTAATCAGCGAATGGGATGTTTTTTTTATTTTAAATAAATGTAAAAAAAAACTGTTCAAATTTTTTAAAAATTTGAACAGTTTTAATTAGAGAATTCGTTTTTATTAGAATCCTAAATCTTTTTTTACATCAGCAGTAATGTTTGGACCATCAGCTAATAATAGAGTAGAACCATCTAAAACATATTGGAAACCTTTAGCTTTTCCAATTTTTTGGATAGAAGCTCTTACTTTTTCCATTAATGGTTTTACGATGTCAGTTTCTTTTTGTTGCAATTCTTTTTGAGCATTGTCTCTATAGTCAACAATTCTTTTTTGCATGTCTTGAACTTCTTTAGAACGATCTCCATTAACAGCTTCTGTTACAGTTGCAGCTTCAGCTTCGTACTTTTTGATTTTAGTTTGATACTCATCAACCATTTTTTTGTATTCAGCATCATACGTACCACTTAATTTTTGCAGTTGATTTTGAGCATCAAGCATAGCAGGCATTTTCGACATAATGTCGCTTACATCAACATGGGCAACCTTCGCCTGTGCGTTCATTGTGTTACTTGCTCCTAAAATTAGTATTGCAGCAATTAGTAAAGTTTTGATTTGTTTCATCATTTTTAAAATATTAATTAATTATTGGTCGTATTAGTTTTTTGTGTTTCGGCCTCTCTTGCTTTTTTCGCCGCTTCTCTTTCTTCTAATATTTTTTTTCTTCTTTCTTCTAATTCTTTTTTACGCTGTTCGTAAAGTTTTTGTCTTTCGGCGGCTTTATCTACCGCAGGTTCAGCTGTTGTTGTGGCAGCAGCAGCAGGTTTTGCTGTTGTTCCATCCGTTTTAACTGCTTCGGTTGTTTTTGCTGCCTGAGTTGATTTTGCTGGTTCAGAAACCGTGCCATTTTTTTTAGCTTCTCTTTCTTCTAGTATCGCTTTTCTCCTGTCATCATACTCTTTTTTCTTAGCTTCTTGCTCCAGTCTTCTGTCTTCAATAAGCTTTTCTCTAGCCGCTTTTCTTTCATCTAGAACTTTTTGTCGATCAGCCATAGCAGGATTTTCATCGATAGCATTTTCTTTGCTTTCTTGTACTTCCTGATCTTTCAATTGTTTTTTAGTCAATTGTTCTCTTTTGTCAGTTCTGTTCAAGATACGTATAACCTGATCGCTGATATCAAATCTTTTGTTGCTGAAAAGCATTGTCAAATCTGATGATTTATCAAAAATAAAATCATAATTTTTAGCTTCTGCAATATCTTGAACGGCAGTAAATACCTGATCTTGAATTGGCTTTGCTAAAGCAGCTTTTTGTCGAATTAAATTTCCGTCAGCTCCAAATTGTTTTTGCTGATAATCCAGCATTTCGTTTTCTAAGAACTTAATTTCAGTTTCTTTTTCATCAATTAATTCTTTGGTTAACAAAGCTTTTTCTGCTTTAAGGTTTTCCTTAAGCGTATTGATGTTTGTTTTTTTTGTTTCTATTTCTTGTTTCCACTTTTGAGCTTTCAACTCTAATTGTGACTTTGCTTCTTTATAATCAGAAACATTTTCCAAGATATATTCCATATCAATATAGCCAATTCTAGTTGTCTTGCCTTGTGCCTGACTTGTATTAGCTACAATCAAGGCTAAAAATATAAATAAAAATTGTTTTCTCATAACATTACTTTATTCGATGATTTTTAACCAAACGTATTATTTCTAAAATTGTTGTCCAATAATAAAGTGAGTTTCCCAACCATTTGCTTTGTTTGTAACAGATCCTGGCAAAGCATCGAAACCATAACCAAAATCGATACCTAATAATCCAAATGCAGGCATGAATACACGTAAACCAGCTCCAGCAGAACGATATAAATCGAACGGGTTGTAATCCCTGAATGTTGGATATGACGAACCTGCTTCTAAAAACGTCAATGCATAGATCGATGCAGATGGTTTTAATGTTATTGGATAACGTAACTCCATTGAGAATTTGTTGTAAATAGTTGCTCCAATTTGCTGCCCGTATCTAGAACTTGTTTTGTCTTCAATAATTGGCGTCAATGAGTTGTTTGGATAACCTCTTAACTGTATAGTTTCTCTACCATCCATAGAGTAGTTAGCCATACCATCTCCTCCTAAATAAAAACGTTCAAATGGTACAACACCTCTAGATTGATCGTAAGCACCTAAGAAACCAAATTCTGTTAATGTTCTTAAAACTAATTTACCATATACCTTAGTATACCAGTCTGCTTTAAATTTAACTTTATAATACTCTAACCAATTGTATTTTTTCTGATCCACTTTAGCTTGATCTGTATCTGCATTTGCATAATCAGATCCCACACTTACCGTTTGATTACTGCCATTTATAGATTCACTTTTTGTGTAATCTCCAGGATTTATTGGTTGCCCATCAGCTCCTGTCATAGTGGTTGTGCCATTATATCTGGTTTTGTATTCTTTTTCATTAGCTAAATTTCCATAATCTACTCCATTAAATAAAGAATATGGAGGTGTTACTTTAGCAGAGATACTAAACTCAGAACCATAAGTTGGGAATATCGGGTTAACCCCTTTATTACTTCTTGAAATGCCTATTGTATAAGCAAGGTTTCGAGATGCTCCGTTACCAAAAGTAAACAAACCAGTATAGTAATTGTTCAAATCATAGTGCTGATAACTTACAGATTGTGATAATACAAAGTAATCATCAGGCACAGTAAGACGTTTCGCTAAACCAACTTGTACTGTAAAAATATTAAAACTTTGGCTTCTATCAACAGTTCTTGTAACATAATTATTATTAAACTGTTTACTGTACGAGATAGATGAGCTAAATTGTACTGGTTTTTTTCCTCCAAACCAAGGCTCAGAAAATGATAAACTGTAAGTCTGGAAATAAGTACTTCCTTGTAAACGAAGTGCTACTTTTTGTCCGTCTCCCATTGGAAGTGGTTTGTAAGCATCTTTGTTAAATAATTTTCTCGCCGAGAAGTTGTTGAAAGATAGACCTAGGGTTCCAATGAAACCACCTCCGCCGTAACCTCCTTGGAGCTCAACCTGGCTTGATCCTTTTTCTACTAATTGGTATTCAATATCAACTGTTCCTGCTCCTGGATCAACATTTCTAAATTCAGGTTTGATAGATTCAGGATCGAAGAATCCTAATTGTCCAATTTCACGAATTGTTCTAACTAGTTCTTCTTTGCTGTATTTGTTTCCTGGTTTTGTTCTTAACTCACGATAAATAACGTGGTCATTTGTTTTGTCGTTACCCGTAACATATATTTTGTTGAAATATGCAATTGGACCTTCAGTAATTCTAATTTCAAAATCAATAGTATCATTTACAGTTTTTACCTCTACAGCATTGATTTTTGAGAATAAATAACCATTGTTTTGGTATAAGTTTGTAATGTCTTCCCCGTCAGGTTTTGAATTATCTGCAATCCTTTTTTCAAGCATTACACCATTATAAACTTCTCCTTTTTTGATTCCTAAATAACGATTTAACTGCTGATCTGAGTAAACTGTGTTTCCTAAGAATTTTATGTTTCCAAAGTAATACTTGTTTCCTTCTTCAACATTGATTTTAATGCCAAGCATATTTTTCTCTTTGTTGTATTTAACAGAGTCATAAATAATACGTGCATCACGATATCCTTTTTCTTTGTATGCAGAAATAACTTTTTCTAAGTCAGTTTTGTATTTTTCTGGAATAAATTTAGAGGCTTTTAAAACACGGAAAACATTTTTCTGTTTTGTGTCTTTCATAGCTCCTCTTAATTGACTTTCTGTAAGTTGTTTATTTCCAATAAAGTCAATGTTGCTGATTTTTACTTTGTCACCTTTATCTATACGTACCAACATATTAACCTGATTACCGGCAATTGTATCTGGTGTTGTTGTAATAGTGACTTTAGTATTGTAAAAACCGTCTTTTTTGTATTTGTTTTCGATGTAGTTTTTTGTAGTAGTAATTAAGTTCTCGTTTACAATTTTGTTTTTGGTCAAATTGTTATCCTTAATTAAAGCTTCGATTTTGCTTTTCTTTACACCAGTGATTTTAACTTCATTAAGCTTTGGGAGCTCAACAATATTTAAATCTAAATAAATACTGTCATTTTGAACTTTATTGATGTAAAAAGCGATTTCGTCGAAAAGACCAAGCTTACCTAATTTCTTAATTGCGCTGGTAATTTCTTCTCCGGGTACAGTTATTTCCTGACCTGTTTGAAGTCCAGAAAATGTTACTACAGTTTGTTCGTTAAAGCTAATTTTACCAACTACAGAAACTTTGGCCAGTATATACTTTTTTCCTTGATCAAAAGGAACTCTTTCTTGTGCTTTAATTTGTGAAAAACTACCCAAAAGTAAAAGGGTAAAGACTATTTGTATTCTTTTTTGTAACACTAAAAAATTATTTAATTTGTTCACTGGTTTTTCCAAATCTACGTTCTCTTTTTTGATAACTAATAATAGCCTCATATAAATCTTGATCTTTAAAGTCTGGCCACAAGACATTAGTAAAATACAATTCTGCATAGGCGATCTGCCATAGCAAAAAATTACTTATTCTATGTTCTCCACTTGTTCGTATTAACAAATCTACATCAGGTAAATTTTGCGTGTAAAGATGCTCATTTATAATTGAATCGTCAATAGCGTCTATTGAAATTATATTATTTTTAACTTTATCACTGATGATTCTAACGGCATTTACCAATTCTTCTCTCGATCCGTAACTTAGAGCAAGAGTTAGCGTAAGACGAGTATTGTTTTTTGTTTTGTCAATTACATCAAGCAGTTCTCTTTGAGCAGATTTTGGTAATTTTTCAAGATTTCCAATTGCATTAAGTCGAATGTTGTTTTCTTGAAGCGTAACAAGCTCTTTTTTTAATGAATTGATTAAAATCTTCATTAATGCTTCAACCTCTAGTTTAGGACGATTCCAGTTTTCTGTAGAAAAAGCATATAAGGTTAAGTACTCGATACCAAGCTTAGCACAAGTTGTAATTGTTTTTTTAACGGATTTTGTGCCATTTTCATGTCCAAATGCTCTTAAAAAGCCTTGTTGTTTAGCCCAGCGTCCGTTTCCGTCCATAATAATGGCCAGATGTTTAGGTAAGTTTGATTGATCTATAGAGTCTATTAAATTCATTGTATTATTCTGCGCAATAGCAAGGTTTTTGTCCAAAGGTATACGTTAATGTTAAACCTGAGAAAACATACCAGTCATTGTTGTTTAAATTTCCAAATTTTAAAATGTTTGCATTGCTGGTTTTTGGATTGCTTCCATCAATGTTGTCTGTAAATGTATATCGTGCTCCAACTTCGGCTGCTAAGACAAAGCGAGGCGTTATATTTGATTTTATACCCAATGTCATTGGTATTGCAAACGAATTTGAGTTTACTTTCTGTGTAACATTTGGGCTTGTTGCATAGCGATACAATCCGTCGTAAATAAAAAAACTTAATCCAGAGTATATATAAGGAGTAATTTTTCTGTGATAATCATGCAAATTAAAATCAAAAAAATTGAACTCCAAACCTGCAGAGATTTCTTTTACATTATTTTCAAAACGATATCCTCTTCTGTTTCTTCCTGTTTCATCTGAATCTAAATCATTTCCTGCGACAGTTGACTGCGTGTAGGAAATTCGATAAGAGTGACGAGGGCTTTTATTCCATTTATACAAAACACCAAAAGCCAGTTTGTCAGGGTTTATGTAAGTTGTGCTTCCCACATCGCCTACAAAGTTGCTTCCGCCAAGAAAAACACCAATCTCATTGATTTGAGCATTTAGTGTAATAAAGGGAAAAAAACATAACAATAAATTAAAAATTTTCTTCATTTAATTCAGAATTGCGTGCAAATATAATAATTATCGATACGAATCAACGTTCCTTTACATAAATGTGCTTTTTTTTCAATTTACAATATGATTTCGAGACATTTAATGATGAGTCACTACAGGCAGAACGAGAAAATGTGCTGTTATCGTATAGTGTTGAGTAAGAAAAAGGGTTAATTTCTCTTGTCTTCTCCCCAAAGCAATTTGTTTCTTAATGTTTTTAAGAAAGTTTCGCCTGGTATCTCGACCATTTTTATTTTGTAATCTGTTTTTTTGATTTTTAGAATCGATTCATTTTTTACAGATGAAATTCTAGAATCTAATGAAACTAAATATTGATCTTCTCTGCCTGAAACACGCAATTTAATTTCTGTGTCATCTGGTATAACAAGTGGTCTTGCGGTTAAGTTATGTGGTGCAATAGGAGTAATGACTAAACTTTTTACGTCTGGCGTTAAAATTGGTCCGCCGCAGCTTAATGAATATCCTGTAGAACCTGTAGGAGTAGAAATGATTAAACCGTCTGCCCAATAAGAATTTAAATATTCATTGTTCAAATACGTTTCTACGGTTATCATCGAGGTAGTATCTTTTCTGCTGACTGTTACTTCGTTCATGGCGAAGTTAAGTTCCGCGAAAGCATCATTTTTTGGTTCGCAGGTTATACCAAGCAATGTTCTTTCGGAAGTAGTGTAATTTTGATCAATAACAAATTGCAATAAACTATCAATATTTTCTTTTTGCACTTTAGCTAAAAAGCCCAAACGTCCAGCGTTAATTCCTAAAAGTGGTACGCCCGAATTACGAACTAAAGCAGCGGCTCTTAAAATTGTTCCGTCACCGCCAATACTAATAAGCATTTCAAAACTATCATCTAAAGTAGTGCTTGGTGAAAAAGTTTTGTATTCCTTTTTTATAAGCTGCTTGTCGTAAAGCATATTTAGGAAGTTTTCTTCAATTACCATTTCCACATTATTGGAACTTAAAAACGTGAAAATGTCTTTTATGATAGGTTCGGTACTGTTTTGATAATATTGTCCGTAAATGGCTATTTTCATTCTTCTTAATTAGCTAATGAGGGAATGTGTTAATTTATTTAATTGAGAATTTTCTAATTTAAATATTAAGATACTTGTCTAAATAATCAGAGCGTTCTTTTAAGCTGTTAATATAGGTGTCTTCTTGGTGTTCTGAGATTATTTCATAACCATATCTTCTATAGGTTTGAATTATTTCATTCATTGCGCCCAATCCTATTTTTATGGTAATTTGAACGTTTTCTAAATCAGCTTCAGAAACAAAACAGCCTAGTATTTTTCCGTTATTGCTTTCAACGATTTGTGTTACCTCGCTCATTGAATAATCTAAAAGACCTTTTTGAACGATAATAATTCCACCTTGTTCCTTTATAAAAGGAGTTTCCTGAAAAAACTTCATTATATCTTCTATTTCATAATAACCGACATAGGAGTTGTTTTCGTCAAGAACGGGAATAGTATTAGTATGGTTTTTTGCAAAAACTTCTAAAACATCAAGCCAAATCATAGATTTTCTGGCAAAAAAACGTTCTAAAGTATATTTGTAATCAATTGTTTTTTTGTCTGAATCAAAAGTTTCAACATCATCAGAAGAAATACTTCCAATGAAAATTCCTTCCTCCAAAACAGGGAAATGAGAAAAATTTACCTCGGCAAAAAAGTCTTGAACCGATGCTATAGTTTCCTGACCATCAATTGGTCCGAAATCATTGGTGATATAGTTTGTAATTTCTGTCATAAATCAATTGGAGATATTTCATGCAAAATAATCAAAAAATACCAAAAACTGCTGCGTTTTACTTTGTATTTTTGTCGTAACAAATATAGTGTTACTAGAATTAATTATCTATTTATATGACAAAGTTAAGTGTAAATATCAATAAAATCGCAACGCTGAGAAATGCGCGCGGCGGAAATGTTCCTGATTTATTAAAAGTTGCTGTAGATATACAACGTTTTGGAGGACAGGGAATCACGATTCATCCGCGTCCAGATGAACGACATATTCGCTATCAAGATGCACGTGATTTAAAAGCAATCGTTACTACAGAATACAATATCGAAGGAAATCCACAGCATAATTTTATTGATTTAGTTCTCGAATGTAAGCCAGATCAGGTAACATTAGTTCCAGATGCAATTGGAGCAATTACTTCTTCAGCAGGTTGGGATACGATTGCAAATCAATCTTATTTAACAGAAGTTATTCAAGAGTTTCAACGCAACGGAATCAGGACTTCTATTTTTGTAGATCCAGTTTTGGAAGTTATTGAAGGGGCAAAAAAAACGGGAACAGATCGAATTGAATTGTATACTGAGGCTTTTGCACATCAATACGACTTAGGAAATAAAAATGGAATTGATCCTTATGTTAAAGCAGCAGAATTGGCAAATGAATTAGGTTTAGGAATAAATGCAGGACACGATTTGAGTTTAGATAATATTCAGTTTTTTAAACAAAACATTCCAGGATTATTAGAGGTTTCTATTGGTCACGCTTTGATTTCAGAAGCGCTTTATCTAGGCTTGGATAATGTTGTGAATATGTATTTGAATAAATTGAAATAAGTTTAAAAAATTAAACAATTATAACCTGACATAATTGGGTTATAATTGTTTATTTTCGCACTTTTCTTATTAAAATCAAGTGCGAAAATTCATTGTTCTCCTTTTTTTATTCTGTTTTTCCAATATAATTGCACAGACAAAAGTCATTGTTGGAAAGGTACAATCTTCTGAAAACGAAAATTTAGCTGGTGCAGCTATTACTTTCGATGCAAATAATCAACATTATCTTACTGCATCTGACTCGCTGGGCAATTTTTCTGCAAAGATCTCTTTAGGACAAGTCAAGATGATTGTTAATCAATTAGGTTATCTTGAAAAATCGATTAGCTTTAATTGTGTTAAAGACACTGTAATTTCAGTTGTTTTAGAAAAAGATGTTTCTCTTTTAAAAGAAGTAATCATATCTAATGATAAAAAAAATGGCATAACTACTTTGTCAGGAGGAAAGCTGTCTTTTAATTTAAAAGAATTGTCATCAGTCCCAACAGTTTTAGGAACGACCGATATTATTAAACTTCTGCAATTAACTCCCGGAGTTCAAAATTCTGGTGATGCAAATGGTTATTTATATGTACGCGGCGGCGATCCTGGGCATAATGCTATTTTGTACAATGGAACTTCAATATATGGAATGTCACATTTGTTAGGGATTTTTCCTTTTTATAATACAGATCATATCAAGGATGTTGAGTTTGATAAATCAAGTTCAAATGCAAAATATGGAGGACGCTTAAGTTCGACTACATTGTTGAATTCGAATAAAAAAGCACCATCAGATTTCTCTATTCAGGGGAATATTGGAATTCTGGCTTCACAATTAACTTTGGCTATTCCAGTTAGTAATGAGACAGGTTTTTATATTTCTGGAAGGAAAACATATATAGACGAAATTGTTGGACCGCTGCTTAAATCAGGTTCAGAAAACAATGATGTTCAAGATATGAAATATGGATTTTCAGATGGAAATTTTACGTTTGTGTCTCAAGTTTCAAAAAAGAATCTTTTTTTGATAGATGCTTTTGTAAGTGGTGATGAGCTGAAAGTAAAAGATGAAAATTTGGCGCTTAGAACCAGTTTAAAATGGAATAATTTTACAGTATCGCCATCTTTAATAACTACTTTTTCTCCAAAAACAAGCATGTCAAACGCTGTTTATTTTAGTCAATACTCTAATGATTTGAGTATGGAACAAGCAACAATTCAGTTTAGAGTTTCCTCATTTGTTAAAGATTTCGGATTTACAAATTCAGTTCGATACTCCATAAAAAATATCCCTTTCGAGTCAGGATTGCAATATGTTTATCATGATTTACAACCTCAAAAAGTCAATGTTGAGAATTTGACGACTAATAATAATGCCTCGCAGGATAATGCAATTGATTCAAATGAAGCTGCTGTGTTTATAACAGCAAAGCCAAAACTTTTTGAGAACGTAACCGCTGAATTAGGACTTCGAATTAATTACTATACTTCTGGATCTAGTGATTCTTATTTACATTTTCAGCCTCGTGCTGTTGTAAATTATTATGCAAACGATAAGTATTCTTTTTATGCTTCGTACAATAAACAATATCAGTATTTGAGTTTGATAACAACTTCAAGTGTTGGGATTCCTACGGATTTCTGGATTGCTAGTACTGATGGAATTAAACCACAATCATCTGACGAATTTGCAATTGGATCAAATCAGAATTTTTCAAAAAAAATCAGTTCATCATTCGGAGGATTTTATCGCTCGATGAAGGATTTATTAGAGTATCCGTATGGAATTACTCAGTTTAATGAAACCACAACTTTAAAGAATGATTTGCTGGTTGGAAAGGGAAAAGCGTACGGATTTGAAATGATGCTGCGAAAAAACAGTGGAAAATTTACAGGTTGGCTAAGTTATACCTTAAGCTGGTCAGATCGAAATTTTGATAAACTAAATAACGGAAATACTTATTTTGCGAAATACGACAGGCGGCATAATCTTTCGATTGTGGGAATGTACGATTTAAATGCAAGGTGGAATTTTGGTATTACGCAGATATTTAGTTCAGGTAACCGGTTCACAATGCCTACTTCGTGGTATTTTATAAATAATAATCCAGTCAAAGAATATTCTGGATATAACAATGCGCAAATGCCAAATTATATCCGGACAGACGTTTCTGCTAATTATTTTTTTCTGAAAACAAATAAAAAAGAAAGTGCGTTGAATTTTTCTATTTACAATACATTTAATATAGAAAATCCAATTTATGTTGTTTTGAATGTTCAGGTAAATGAAGATAAATCAAGCGTAATTGTCAAACAAGAGAAGAAGGTTTTGTATCGAATTTTGCCTTCATTAAGTTGGAGATTTAAATTTTAAGACATGAAAAAGTATATATTATTTCTTTTTGCTTTAGTAATAGTGAGTTGTTCCAAAGATGATTTTAGTGAGCAAAAAAGTCTTGAGTCCAAAGTTGTCGTCGAAGGATGGATTGAAGAGGGAGATTATGCTGAGGTTCTATTGTCTAGCAGTATTCCTGTTACAGATGTGATTGATTCGACTAATGTTTTAAATCATGTAATTAGATCGGCAAAAATCACTATTTCTGATGGGTTAACATCAGAAGTTTTGAGAGTGAAAAATGATAAAAACAGAGTTCCGCCATTTGTGTATTATGGTTCCGTTTTAAAAGGAGAATCGGGAAAAAAGTATTCGCTTAAAGTAGAGTATTTAAACCGTCAGATAGAAGCCGTAACAACAATTCCCAAATCTGTTAAGCTTCAAAGTGCCGAGTATGTAAAAAAGAATGCGTCAGATACTACAGGATACATTTTTGTGAAATTTGATGATCCTTTAGATGAAAAAAATTATTATCAGATTGCAACAAAAATTGATGGCGAAGAACCAATTTTTGTTCCGTCTTTTTATGGCAATTTAGATGATAAAAATTTTGATAAAGCATCAGTTTCAGTTCAAATAAATAGAGGTGTTTTGCTTTTTCCTAAAACCAAGTTTACGCCTTATTTTGCCGATGGGGATTTAATATATGTAAAATTAAGAACTCAAAATAAAGATGCCTTAGATTTCTGGAACAGCTGGCAAAATGAAATTGTAAACAGCCGAAATCCAATTTATCCAGCAAATACAAGTTTGAAATCTAATATAACAGGCGGAATTGGTATTTGGGCAGGATATGGGCAAAGTACTATTATTGTGAAAACACCGCCCAAAAAATAAAGCCGATTTGAAATGTATCAAATCGGCTTTTAAATCTATTTTAAAGACTTATTAGTTTTTATCAAAAGCTTTGATGAAATCTTCAAATCTAGTTTCAAATTTTTCAAAACCTTTAGAGAAATAAGTGCTAAATGAAGCTTCGGTATTGTCGCTGAATTTTAAGTAAAGCACTTCGTCATATTCATTAGTAACTATACTTGTATCATTAGAGTCATAAGTCCAGTATCCGCCATTTTCATTTTTTGTGTCAACAACCCATTTTACATAACGTGGATAAGATCCTGATTTTTCAGTTCGTTGAACAATATCAGCTATTTTAGTTCCATCTTTTTTAGATACTAAAATCAACTTCATGTTTTTGTTGAAGTTTAAAACGGCACCTTCAGAATACTTAAGATTGCTTGTGTTTATATCTGAATAATATGTTTTGGTGCTGTAAACTGGATTTGGAAGTGTTTTTTCTAAAGCAATTTTGTCAGCCCCATCAGTAGCTAAATCCATATTGGCAACAATAATAAAGTTGTCCATTAATTTGAATAATCCATTTGCTTTTCCTCTGTATTGGATTAACTCGTCATTTTCGATTAAACCATCAATGTTAGCAGTACTGCCTGAATTGAAGTCGATCAAATTTTTTCCATTGTAAGTAAGAACAGCTTTAGCAGTAGTTTCAGTACCTTTTTTACCGCTCATTTCCCAAGTATAGCCATCATTTAATGTCATTTTGTATGCAAACTCATCAGGTGATGCGTTTTTAGATGAATATTTGGCAGTTTGAGTAAATGTAGCAGCTTGAGCATTGTCAATTGTTAAAGTCGCATCTGATGAGCTAGGAAGGAAAATAGAGTCATAGATTTCTTTTCCTCCGTTATTACTACTAAGGTAGCCATCATAATATTTAACTTTAACATCAGAAGATACTCCTTTTGCAGAAAAAACAGCATTGTTTGCCGTTTGAGATTGTTTAGCAGGAAAAGCAAATTTTAATTCTGTTTTTGAATCTGTTTTATCCCAGCTTTTTTTAGCGTTATTCCAAGTGTAGATACCGTAAACTCCAGAAATGTTTAAGATATCTTCTACTTTATTATCATTTTTTCCGTTAAAAATATCAACAGTGCTAATGTCTAACAAACGGTTTAAATTTTCTATTGCTTCAATAGCGCTTGAGCTTTTTGATTTGTCTAACTGAGTCAGCATTTCATTAGCCTCAGCTTCTAATTTTATTTTTTGATCTGCTGGAGTTAATTTTGAGTACGGTTGTTTAACGATTTCAGCAATTTGTTCTGCTAATGTTTGTTCAGTTGTCGTCTCAGGACTATCTTCACTAGAACAAGAAACTGTAAGTTGAGAAACAACTAATGATAATAAAAGAAATTTTCTGATCATGGTTTGTGTATAAATTAAATTAAAGTAGGTTTTTTCGTATATCGAAATTTACGCTGCAAGGTACATTTTAAGTTTGGTTCTTTGTTACGGGAAACCGTAAAAGGTAGACTTTTTTTTGTTAAAAAAATGAAGCAAATTTATGCCATTAGAGATTGATGGATAAGTTTTTTACCTTTGTTTTAGTTTTAAAAGAAAAATATAAATGTTATACTCAAAAATAGAAGGCGAAGGAAAGCCATTTATCATCATGCACGGATTTCTAGGTATGTCTGATAATTGGAAAACACTTGCGGGACAATATGTAGAAGCGGGATTTCAGGTTCATATTTTAGATTTACGAAATCACGGGCGTAGTTTTCATTCTGATGAATGGAGTTATGAAGCAATGGTTCAGGATGTATTTGAATATTGTAATGCAAATAATCTAACTAGAATTGATATCCTCGGACATTCAATGGGTGGGAAAGTAGCCATGCTTTTTGCGGCAACACATCCTGAAATTGTAGATAAATTAATTGTTGCAGATATTGGGCCTAAATTCTATAAACAGCATCATCAAGATATTTTAGCAGGATTAAATGCAGTTGATTTTTCTGTAAAACCAAGCCGAAATGATGTTGAAGAAATAGTAGCGCAATACGTACCTGACTTTGGAACTCGTCAGTTCTTATTAAAAAATTTATATTGGAAGGAACCTGGACAATTGGCATTTAGATTTAATTTAGCCGTTTTTAATAATAATTTAGATGCAATAGGAAAACCGCTGGCAGATAATTTGGTTTTTGATAAGCCAACATTATTTATTCGCGGCGGAGCGTCAGGCTATATTCAGGATTCGGATCTTGAAGATATTCGAAAACATTTTCCAAATTTTAAATTAGAAACTATCCCAAATGCAGGGCATTGGCTTCATGCTGAAAATCCAAAAATGTTTTTTGAATTGACAACAACGTTTTTAAAAGAGTAATTTTTTTGATGAAAAATTTGTTACTTTTATTAAAATTTTAAAAAGAAAAAGATATGAAATTATTACTCAGACTTCTTGTTACCGCTGCTTTGGTTTTGTTAATTGCTAACTTTCTTACAGGTGTGCATGTGGCCAGTTTTACTACAGCAATTATCGTTGCAGTGGTTTTAGGGTTATTGAATCTTTTTATAAAACCAATATTGGTTATTTTAACATTGCCGGTTACAGTGATTACATTGGGATTGTTTTTATTGGTTATTAATGCCATTATTATTTTGTTGTGCACTAATATTGTAGGAGGATTTGCAGTTGATTCATTCTGGACAGCTTTATGGTTTAGTGTTATATTATCTATTCTGCAATCTATTACATATAAAATAGTAGGAGACGATAAATAATTAAGGTATTAAAGTGACTTAAAAACCACTTCAAATACAATATATTAAAAACTTGGTTGGGTTGCAAAAATTTTATAATTTTGCAACCCAATTTTATTATGTAAATTAAAGAAGAAGATGGATATTAAAAGAGTAGCAATAGACGCTGTGAATGAAACGATTGTATTAAACGTTGTTCACATGGATTATAAAGGTCAAGTAGCAAAAAGAATAAACGAAAAAATGCCATTGGCTACCGTGAAAGGTTTTAGAAAAGGACAAGTTCCTAAAGACCTTGTTGAAAAACAATACGGAAAAGCAATCAAGCAAGAAGAAGTTAAAAAAGTAGTTGATTTAGCTTTAGAGCGTTTTGTTCAATCTGAAAGATTAAATCTTTTAGGAACTCCTCTTGCTAAAGAAAACGAAAACTTTGATTGGGATGCTGAAGAACTAACTTTCGAATATGAAATTGGTTTAGTTCCAAACTTCGAAATTGATTTAGAAGCAAAAAATAATATCGTAAAATATATCGTAACGGCTGATGATAAATTAATCGACGGTCAAGTTGAACGTATCCAAAAACAATTCGGAAAAGCAATCCCGCAAGAAGTGGTGTCTGCAGATTCTGATTTAACTGGAACTTTCTCAAACGAAGAAAAAGGTATCAACAATACAACTACAATTTCATTATCTACTTTCAATAAAGCTGCTGGAGATAAATTCATCGGTAAAAAAGTTGGAGATGTTGTTGCAGTAAGCACAAAAGGTTTATTTGAAGATGATCACCAATTAATGGATTACTTAAAAGTATCTCATGATGATGTTCACGGTCTAGATATCGAAGTAAACTTTACAATTGAAGCGATCAACGGAGCTGAATTAGCGGAATTAAACCAAGAGTTATTTGATAAACTTTTTGGAGAAGGAAAAGTAGCTTCTTTAGAAGATTTAAAATCTAAAATTAAAGAAGACGCTGAAGCTCAATTTGCACAACAAGCAGATCAAAAATTATTGTTAGACGTTCAAGATTTCTTGATCGAAAGCACAAAATTTGATTTACCAGCTGAATTCCTTAAAAAATGGTTACAAACTGTTGGAGAGAAAAAACTTTCTGCAGAAGAAGCTGAAGTTGAATACGCAAGATCTGAAAAAGGTTTACGTTTTCAATTAATCGAAGGAAAAGCTATGGCTCAAAGTAATATCCAAATTACATTTGATGACTTGAAAGCTTTTACAACAGGTGCTATCAAACAACAAATGGCGCAATTTGGTCAAACTAACCCAACAGACGAAGAAGTTCAAGGAATTGTGGCTAGAGTTTTATCTAACCAAGAAGAGGTGAAAAGACTTTCTGAGCAAGTTGTAGCGGAGAAATTGTTAGAATTGTTTAAAGAAAAAGCAAATCCAACAACTAAAGAAGTAACTTACGAAGAATTTATTGCTGCTTCTTACGGAGAATAATTTCTAAAACAATACATAATTTTGAGCGTCAGGAAGTTTTTTCTTGACGCTCTTTTGTTTTAATTTATTTTTGATTACTTTTCAGAAGCTAATCCAGCTATCCGTTACAAGTTTTTTTCTTCCGTTTAAGTTTTTTTTATTCTTGCAAGAGCTTCTTTCAGTCGCTTTTCAAGAATAAAAAAACTAAAAACCGGAATTCAAAAAGCTTTTCACTACTATCTGGGCTATGTAAGAAGCGAGTCCGAGAACTTGAAACCTGAAACTGGAAATAAAATTAAACCTGAAACAAATTTTCAAAATAAGACAAATTGACATCCTTTAGAAAGAGGTACAACCTTTGATGAAAGAATATATACATTAAATAAAGTAAAACTTAGAACAGATACATATGAACTACGGTAAAGAATTCAAAAAATTTGCTACAAAGCATCAAGGAGTGAACGCTATGTACTATGACAAAATCATAGCAGCGATGAATCCAACTAATATGACTCCATATATTATTGAAGAGCGTCAGTTGAATATTTCTCAATTAGATGTGTTTTCAAGATTGATGATGGATAGAATTATTTTTTTAGGAACAGGTATCGATGATCAAATAGCAAACATCGTTCAGGCTCAATTACTATTCTTAGAAAGTGCGGATGCTTCAAAAGATATCCAAATTTACTTAAACTCTCCAGGAGGAAGCGTTTATGCAGGATTAGGAATTTACGATACGATGCAATACATCAAACCAGACGTAGCAACAATTTGTACAGGAATGGCAGCTTCTATGGGAGCAGTTTTATTATGTGCAGGAGCAGCAGGAAAACGTTCGGCTTTACCACATTCAAGAGTTATGATTCACCAGCCGTCAGGAGGAGCACAAGGAGTTGCAACTGATATGGAAATCAACTTACGCGAAATGTTGAAATTGAAAGATGAATTATACAATATCATCTCGCAGCATTCAGGACAAACTTTTGACAAAGTGCACAAAGACAGTGAGCGTGATTACTGGATGATTGCAGACGAAGCAAAAGAATACGGAATGATTGATGAAGTATTAAGAAGAGGATAATTTTTTTAAAGGTTAAAAGTTGTTAAATAACTATCCCGAGGCCTCGGGACTAAGATTAACTTGAAACCTGAAACAAAATTAAACTTGAAACAAAAAAACAAATATTAAGCTGTAAAGGAGTTAAGTTTTTAAGTTTTAAAGTAAAAAGCTTAGAAACTTAGTATCTTTGCAGCTTAGTAACTTAAATAAAGAATGGCAAAAGTAGTATTAGAATGTTCGTTTTGTGGAAGAAAAAAGCCAGAAACTAATTTATTAATTGCAGGTATTAATGCACATATCTGTGATAAGTGTATTGAACAAGCACACGGAATTGTATTAGAAGAATTAAAATCAAGCGGAAGCTCAAAACTTGTTGGAGACTTAATTTTAAAGAAACCAAAAGAAATTAGAGCTTTCTTAGATCAATACGTTATTGGGCAAGACCAGACAAAAAAAGTAATGTCGGTTGCCGTTTACAATCACTACAAACGTTTAATGCAGCAGCAATTGGATGACGAAGTAGAGATTGAAAAAAGTAACATTATCATGGTTGGTCAAACTGGAACAGGAAAAACATTAGTTGCTAAAACTATCGCAAAAATGTTAGACGTTCCTTTGGCTATTGTTGATGCAACTGTATTAACAGAAGCAGGTTATGTAGGTGAAGATGTTGAAAGTATTTTGACACGTTTACTGCAAGCTGCGGATTATGATGTAACCAAAGCCGAAAGAGGAATTGTGTTTATCGATGAAATTGATAAAATCGCCCGTAAAAGCGATAATCCATCAATAACACGTGACGTTTCTGGAGAAGGTGTTCAGCAGGCATTATTAAAATTATTAGAAGGAACAGTTGTAAACGTACCGCCAAAAGGAGGACGTAAACATCCAGATCAAAAATTTGTTGAGGTAAATACTCAAAACATCTTGTTTATTGCTGGTGGTGCTTTTGATGGAGTTGAGCGTATTATTTCAAAACGTTTAAATCGTCAGGCAGTTGGATACTCAACTTCTAAAAATGTTGATAATATTGACAAAGACAATTTACTGCAATACATTATTCCTAAAGATATTAAGGATTTTGGATTGATTCCAGAGATTATTGGTCGTTTGCCAGTTCTAACACATATGGATCCATTAGATCGCGAAACATTGCGTGCGATTTTAACACAGCCTAAAAACGCACTAGTAAAACAATATCAGAAATTATTTTTAATGGATGAGGTTGAATTTACAATTACAGATGAAGCATTAGATTTTATTGTTGATAAAGCATTAGAGTATAAATTAGGAGCTCGTGGATTACGTTCGCTTTGCGAAGCAATCTTAACAGATGCAATGTACGAACTGCCAAGTTCTGATGATAAAGTTCTATCAATCGATAAGGATTATGCAGAACATACTTTAAGTAAAAACTTATTGAAGCGTATGGAAATCGCTTCGTAAATTTTAAAAGATATTTTTTTAGAACCTGTTCATTTTTTGAGCAGGTTTTTTTATTGAATATTCTTAAATCATGTTTTTCTTTTTTTACTTAAAATAATATATTTGATACTTAATCTTTTACCATAAATTATGATAACTGAAGTTTTGAAAAATTTAGCTCATCTATATTATCCTAAAAATATATGTCCGTGGACTCAAAAAGAGTTATATTTTGAAACTGCAGAATATAAAAGATTACAGTCATTAATTGAATTTTTTGATTCAGATAGCAATCAGGAAATTCGAAGCAATATTAAAGCCGAATTTGCTAAAGATTCAGTTTTGAAAGATTTTCAAGATTTTTCTAGGCTTGATAATCAGGATCGATGTTATACTTTTTTTTTGAATGTCGTTGAGGAAGGAGAATTGTGTTCTATAACCTTATATTTGAGTATATTGATTCCTTATTATGTAATTAGCGTTTTGGTTCATAAAAACCAAATGATCATACCAAGAGCTAGAATTGAAGAATTGGAAATGGAAAATTTAGATCCAAGGAAAATTAAAGATTTGGTTTTAGAAGTAGAAAATATAGTTGAAAAAAAGTTGTTTTATTCAAAATTTCCAAATGAAATATTAAACAATAAATTTGAAGATTTTAGTTTTCAAGATTCATATTTAGGTGAATTTAAAATGTTTAATGCTTTTTTCAATAATCAAGTTATTCATCAAGAAGAAAAATAATAATTAAGAACTAATTGATATTTTGAAAACAAAAAGTTCTAAATCAGCCCTGATCGAAACGGCATCCTTTTGTTGCGGTCCCGAGGCTTCGGGACGCAACAAAAGATATAGTGTAGAGCAGGACAAAAGGTTTTTTTGAAATCGAAATGTTCTGCTTCAAAAAAAACTACTGCACCCTAAATTTTTCTCGATATTCAATAGGTTTCATTCCAACCATTTTATAAAATACCTTTCTAAATGCTTTTGGGTCATTATACCCTGTTTTTTCTATAATTTCTGAAATAGAAAGCTGCGTTTGTTCAAGATATTTTTTAGAACTCTCGACTCTAATATTTTGCAGATATTCAATTGGCGGAATCCCGGTAACTTGTTTAAAACGACGTGTCATGTTTCTGGCACTGGTAGGAATGTCTTTTGTAATTTCCTCTAGTTTTTCTATGCTGTGATATTGACTTTCAATTTTATGCTGTAACATAGCAACCAAAGTATCATTATGTAAATGATTCGGTCTAAAAGTGCTGAAATAACTTTGTTTATATCGATTTAAATCAATCGAGAAAATCTTAGCAATTTGCACCGCAATTTCATTTCCGCAATATTTTTGAACCAAAAGAATCAACAAATGAAATGTTGAGGTCGAACCGCCGCTTGTATACAAACTGCCATCTGCAGTTAAAGTTTCTTCTGGTTTTAATTTTACCATCGGAAAAGCTTTTGTAAAAGCACTGCAGGCATCAACATGAGTAGTAGCCAGTTTTTCGTTTAATAACCCTGATGCAGCAAACAAAAATGCTCCTGTACAGAAGCTCGCCAATTCAGCTCCAGATTGGTGCTGCTTTTTTAACCACGGAATAAAATTTTTATTCTTCGCGATCATTTCGCTCATATCATCAGTAGTGAAAGCAGGAATCAAAATCAAATCCAAAACTTTATTTGAAGTTTCAATTGAGTTGGTTTCATATCCAAATAAAATTCCCTGATTAATTTGTTCTGCCGATTGAAAAACCATAATGTCAAATGGTTTTTCGGATTCCTTACTTAATTTATTTGCCGTTTCAAATACTTCTAAAATTGCAGCAATACTCAACAATTTATAGTCGTGAGGCACGATTAAACCTACTCTTTTGCTCATGATTTTGTGGTTTTTTGGAAAATTAATTGTGTAACAAATGTAAGTAAAATGTCTTAAATGCCCCTAAAGTTGACTTTTATTGTATCCTAAAGCCAATTGTAATATTCTAAATTTGTTTTAAATAATTGTAACTTTAGATATTATGGACACGAAAATTTATATAAATCTTGCTGTAAAAGATTTAAAAAGAGCAATATCATTTTTTAATGAATTGGGTTTTTCTACCAATTTGAAATTTACAAATGAAAAGGGAGCCTGTATAGTTATTGGCAAAAACATAAATGTAATGCTTTTGCTTGAAGAGTTTTATAAAACGTTTACTGATAAGGAGATTTGTGATTCAAATAAAACTAGTGAAGTTCTTATTTCCATTTCTGTTGAAACACGTAAAGAGGTCGACGAAATAATAGACGAAGCAGTTAAGGCCGGTGGTACAGATTATCAAAGAACAAACGATTACGGATGGATGTACCAACGAACTTTTCTGGATTTAGACGGGCATCATTGGGAAGTTTTCTTTATGGATGAAACGCAGATTCCGGAGCAGATGTAATTAGAATATAAATCAAAGTATAATTTTTAAAAATATAAATAATGATAACAGTACAAAATACTATCAACGCATCTATAAACAAAGTATGGGATTTTTGGACATCTCCAGAACATATTACAAAATGGAGTTTTGCGTCTCCAGAATGGCATACGCCTTATGCCGAAAATGATTTACAAGAAGGAGGAAAATTCAAATCGACTATGGCAGCAAAAGATGGCAGCATGAGTTTTGATTTTGAAGGGGAATATACATTGGTTAAACCAAATGAAAATATTGAATACATAATGGGCGATGGCAGAAAAGTTGAAATTAGCTTTAAAGAAACTGAAAAAGGAGTAGAAGTAATTGAAAGTTTTGACCCAGAAACTCAAAATCCTGAAGAAATGCAGCGTGGCGGATGGCAGGCTATTTTGGATAATTTTAAAAGTTACGTTGAGAATAATTAGTTTTTTTAGGTTCAAAGACTCATAGGTGCATAGATTCAAAGAATTAAACTGTGACAAAGTAAACATTATGTCTTAGTGCCTTCGTAATAAAAAATGTTTAATGAAAAACATCAAAAAATGACAAAGCAAATATGGCTGAATCTGCCGGTAAAAGAGGTGGCAGTTTCAAAAGCTTTTTTTTCGAAAATAGGATTCTCTTTTAATGAAGAACATGATACGCCAAGTTCGACCTGCATGATAGTTGGTGAAGGGAAATTTGTAGTAATGCTTTTTGAAGAATCGCTTTTTGCGAGTTTTTCTCAGAACAGCTTAACAGATACAAAACTAAGCTCTGAAGTTCTGATTTCTATTGATGCAGAAAGCAAAGAAGAAGTCGATGAACTAGCCAAAAAAGTGAAAGATGCCGGCGGTACTATCTTTGCTCCGCCTGCAGAAAGTCAAGGTTGGATGTATGGTTTTGGCTTTGCAGATACAGACGGTCATCGATGGAATGTTTTATTTATGGATTTTGCTAAACTATCATAATTATGGAAACTTTAGAATTTACAATCAAAATTAAAGCTCCAGCAGAGAAAGTTTGGGATGTTTTATGGAATGAAGAAACGTATAAAAAATGGACAAGTGTTTTTTGCGAAGGATCTCATACCATAAGCAACTGGAACGAAGGGGATAAAATACATTTTATGTCACCAAACGGAGAAGGAATGTATAGTATAATAGAAACCAAAACTCAAAATGAATATATGGCTTTTAAGCATTTAGGAGAAATAAAAAATTTTGAAGAACAGCCTCTTGATGAAGAAACAAAAAAATGGACGGGTGCAATGGAAACCTATCGTTTAATTCCTGAAGAGGAGTTCACGACCTTAATTGCTCAGGTAGATGTAGTGGAGAAATATTTAGATTATTTCAAAGAAACTTTCCCAAACGGGCTGGAAAAAGTAAAAGAACTTTCAGAAAAATAGAAGACAAAAAACAAATAATAACAAAAAACAAGAAATCATGACAACAGTAAATCCTTATTTAATTTTTAACGGAAATTGCGAAGAAGCATTTCTATTTTACAAATCAGTTTTTGGAGGAGAATTTCCTTATATCGGAAAATTTAAAGATATGCCGGCAGAAGAAGGCTGCGCACAAGTTTCAGAAAAAGATGCCAATCGTATTATGCACGTTTCATTGCCAATTGGAAATACCATTTTGATGGGAAGCGATAGTAATGAGCAATCAGGAGATGTTGCTTTTGGAGCGAATTTTTCTATTTCAATAAATGTAGAAAGTACAACGGAAGCGGATAGAATTTTTAACGGACTTTCGGCGGGTGGAATTGTTTTCATGCCAATGAACAAAACATTTTGGGGAGCTTATTTCGGAATGTTTAAAGACAAATTCGGTGTGAGCTGGATGGTAAATTTTGACGAAAACATGAATAGTTAATTGAGATTCAAATCTTGGGTGTTTTTTACCACAAGTTTTAGATAATCTTACTGATAAAGAGTAAATTTTTGCGGCGAATTTCACGAGTTAATTTCACTTCATTAATGATTTTGTTTTTTTTATGAAATTAAAACAAGAAATAAATTAGTAAAATTTGCTGCAAGAATAAAGCCTATAAAAGGGAAAATCTTATTCTTTCGTATTTTAAAGAGACATTTTTAGATGTCTTTTTTTATGTTTATTAATTTTATGATAAGAAAAAGATTATATTTATAGCTTATCGTTAAATATATAACGAAGCTTTAAATTTAAACCTAATTATAGATGAAATTACTTTTGGTTGAAGATAATCCAGAATTGGTAAAAAGCATTGGTAGTTACCTCGTTCATGAAAACAATATTTGTGAAATGGCATTTACTATTGAAGAGGCGCGTGAAAAACTGGCTTTGTTTAGTTATGATTGTCTTATTTTAGACATTATGCTGCCAGATGGAAATGGGATTAATTTGCTTAAATTTATTAAAAAAGAAGAAATTGAAATTTGTGTGATCATAATTTCGGCTAAGAATTCTTTAGATTTTAAGGTCACAGGATTTGATGAAGGAGCAGATGATTATATTACAAAACCATTTCCATTGCCGGAATTATACTCTAGAATCAAAGCTGTAACACGTAGAAATAATAAAAGCAGAAACTATATCGAATTTAATGACATTGTAGTTGATCTGCTTTCAATGGAAACTAAAATCAATGAATTGCCAATTATTCTTACCAGAAAAGAAACTAATTTGTTGATTTATTTTCTCAATAATCAAAATAGGATTCTTTCAAGACAAGCAATAGCATCTCATCTTTGGGGAGATTATACAGATAATCTAGACAATTTTGATTTTGTATACCAGCATATTAAGAATCTTCGGAAAAAAATTACCGATGCTGGAGGAGAAGATTGTATCAGTACAATTTACGGACTTGGCTATAAGATGAGCACGTAATGACACGTTTAAATTATCGTTATACGAAAGCCTATTCCTTAGTTACTTTTTTTGTGCTGCTCATTGGTTTTTCTATCGTTTATACAGCAGTAAAAAGAAGTGCTTCTCAAGCTACAATAGGCGAATTAAAGCATTTAAATGCAATTATTGCCAAACAAATTGAATCTGGCTGCGACTTTACAGAACATAACTCCAGGAAAAATGTAGCAATACAATCTCTCACTGAAAAAAACGCTATAGAAACAGTAAAGTTTAAAGTGGTCTGGAGTGAGGAACTACAGGATAATGTAACAGAAGTTTGCGTTACAACCACCCATAAAATCAACAATAAGTACTATGGAATTTCGAGTCATACCTTTATGATTATTACCAATGATATTTATTTGAACGGTATTTTTATGGTATTTGCATGGACTTTTATTTTTCTTACTTCAATGGTAATTGTATTAAGTGAAGTCATTTCGGGCTATTTCCTCTCTCCGTTTAATGCTACTTTAAGATCTGTTAAGAAATTTACAATAAATCAAAAGGCTAATATCAAACTCGAGAAAACAAATACGCTTGAGTTTCAGGAATTAAATCGATTTTTGAAAAAAATGACCAAAAGAGCCCAGAAAGATTTCATTGCACAAAAAGAATTTTCTGAAAATGCCTCACACGAATTGCAAACTCCTATAGCAGTTATTAAAGCTAAAATAGAGCTTCTGCTGCAATCAAATCTTGATGAAGAACAGTTGGTTAAACTAACTTCTATGTTGGAAGAGTTAGAAAAGCTTTCCAAGATTAACCAATCCTTAACCTTGCTCATAAAACTTGAAAATTTTGAAAACAAAGAGAATTGCTATACTGATATTAGTGCTTTAGTCGAAGAAACAAATTCTTTTTTTTCTGATTTGATTGAAATGAAAAATATTAGGTTAACCAAAAACATAAAAAAAGGCGTACTGATTAATATGGATGAGAATCTGGCAAGAATTTTATTAAATAATCTTTTCAGTAATGCCATCCGACACAATTTTGCAGGAGGAGAAATTATAATCGAGATTTCAGATTTAAAACTAAAAATAAAAAATACAGGATACGCGCCTTCAGTTCCAATAGACGAATTGTTTGGCAGATTTAAAAAAGGCAATCAGTCATTAGATTCAATTGGAATAGGCCTTGCAATTGCAAAAAAGATCTGCGAAATTTTCGATCATTCTATCCATTACTACTACATTTCTTCCTTTCATATTCTTGAAATTAAATTTTTTAAAAAGTCAGATACTTAGATATTTGACTTCTAACTGCCACAATCAAAATTTCAAGTAAAACATAGATTTACTTCAATATTGCTTCAAGATGGGCCTTTTAATTTGCTGATACAAAATGCAGTTTTCAATTATTAATGGGTTTAAATTTAATGAGCTATATGAAAAAAGACGTGTTTAGAATTTTTATGGGATTAATTTGTGTGCTGAGTTTAGGGAATTTGAAAGCTCAGGAAATTAAAGATCCTGAAGCTGTTAAAAAGGAAAGTCCCAAATCGAAAGTACAGCCTTTGGGCGATTTAAAAATTAAGTTTAATGAGGATGGAAGCAAATATTTAAAATTTGGTTTTTCCAATCAAGCTTGGTTTAGGGTTATCGAAAATAATCCAGGAACATTGGTCAATGGAGTACCACAGTCGACCACATATGATGCAGGAATTAGAAGAATGAGAATTACTGCAACAGGTCAGCTTTCACCCAGATATTTAATGTTTGTTCAAATGGGAATGAACAATCAATCCTTTATTTCTGGCGGAGGAACAGGAACGGGAGGTAATGGCGCTGGTAAAAAAGCGGTATTCTTTATACATGATGCTTACAATGAGTTCGCCGTACTGCCATTGATGAACAGTGAAACTAAAAAAGTAAATGATTTTAGTCTTTATCTGGGAGCAGGTCTGCACAGTTGGAATGGAGTGAGTCGTTTAACAAATGCAAGCTCAACTAAAGTATTAACTTTAGATCTGCCGGTTTTTAATTTTATTAACATCGAAGTCTCAGATCAATTTGCAAGACAATTTGGTATTTTTGCCCATGGTGAATATAAAAAAGCGGCTTATAGAGTAAATGTAAATAAACCCTTTGCAACCAATTTGATACCTGCTGTTGGAGGTGGTGCTGTAGATAATAATAAGAGTGGTAAACTTTCGTATTCTGGATATTTTGACTATCAGTTTTTTGATACTGAAAATAGGAGTACTCCATTTTTAGTAGGTACTTATCTAGGGGAAAAGAAGATTTTAAATGTAGGTGCAGGATTTTATTCGACAAAAGATGGAACGCTCACGCAGCCTTCGGAAGGAGTCTTTAAAAGTCATGATATCATGGTTCTAGGCTTGGATGTATTTACAGAACTGCCTGTTGGACCAAAAGAAAAAAAGATGTCACTTTCATTTCTTAGTGTTTTTTATAATTACAATTTTGGACCAGATTATATTCGAACTACAGGAATAATGAATCCAGGAACCGCCGATTTGAATTTTAAAGGACCAATAGCTAAAGAAGGTTTTGGAAATGCAAGATATCTTTTAGGAACCGGACAGATTTGGTATACACAAGCTGGGTTTTTACTGCCTAAGTTTAGCGATAAAATCCGAATACAGCCTTTTGCAGCCTACACTTTAAAAAATATGGAAGCACTCCAAAAAGAAGGAAGTTATTATGATCTTGGAACTAATCTTCTGCTTGACGGACACAATGCAAAAGTTTCATTTCAATATTCCAGTCGTCCATTATATAATAAAATAACAAATAATGTTTTTGAAAGAGCCGGTGAGTTTATTGCTTCTGTTCAAATATGTCTTTAATATACTTAAATTATGTCAAAAAAAATAAACGTTGTGTCTGACCAAATGACAACAAGTCGTCGCTTAAAAGCTATTATGAGCGGATCAATTGGAAACCTTGTAGAATGGTATGATTGGTATGCTTACTCTGCATTTTCAATTTACTTTGCTCCTGTGTTTTTTCCACAAAGCGATAGTACCGTACAATTATTGAATACGGCTGGAATTTTTGCTGTAGGATTTCTAATGCGTCCTATTGGCGGATGGCTTTTTGGAAGTCTTGCAGATCGAGTTGGCCGAAAATTTTCTATGACCTTATCCGTTTTGCTAATGTCTTTAGGTTCACTGTTGATCGCATTGACGCCGTCTTATGAATCTATAGGTGTTCTGGCTCCAATTTTATTATTGATCGCAAGACTGCTTCAGGGATTAAGTGTAGGTGGTGAATATGGAACTTCTGCAACTTATTTAAGTGAAATGGCAACTGCAAAACATAGAGGTTTCTTTTCAAGTTTTCAATATGTCACATTAATTGGAGGACAGTTAATAGCACTTGGAATTCAATTAGTAATGCAAAAACTATTTTTGACGGAAGACCAAATGCACGAATGGGGTTGGAGAGTGCCGTTTTTTATTGGAGCCGTACTTTCATTGGTAGCCTTATATTTAAGAAGTCATATGGAAGAAACTAATGAATTTAAAATCATAAAAAATACAAATGAGGAAACTGTAAAAAAGAAAAGCGGTTCTTTGAGAGAATTGATGCGCCATAAAAAATCTTTAGGTATAGTAGTCGGTTTAACACTGGGAGGTACAATTGCATTTTATACTTATAGTACTTATATGCAAAAATTTCTTGTCAATACAGTTCATCTATCAAAAGATGATTCTACATTAGTTACCTTTTTATCGCTGTTGATATTTGCCTTGATTCAGCCCGTTTTTGGTTTGTTATCTGATAAAATAGGTAGAAAACCATTGCTTTTGGCTTTTGGAATTTTAGGTACTTTGGCCACCTATCCATTGCTTTCAGCAGTATCAGGAGCTTCGGAAAAGTGGGAAGCTTTTGGTTATATTATGATTGCTTTAATAATCGTAAGTGGGTATACCTCTATTAATGCAGTGGTGAAAGCCGAATTATTTCCAACAGAAATTCGTGCGCTTGGAGTAGGATTCCCTTATTCTGTTACCGTGGCAATTTTTGGAGGAACAGCAGAGTATATTGCACTTTGGTTTAAAAATGTTGGACATGAGACCTATTTTTATTGGTACGTTACCGGATGTATTTTTATCTCTTTGATTGTATACAGTTTTATGAAAGATACACGGAAAACGTCCACTTTTGGAGATACAAATGATTAGCTGTTGGTCGTATTTAATATAAACACTATAACTAATTTTATTTGATACTTTCCTGCTAAGTTCTAAAATTATAATCGTAAAAGTTACGTTATTCTAATACTTGGCTGTAATTGTTAAATAAAAAGAAAAAGCACATCTTTATGTGCTTTTTCTTTTTAAAAAAGTAAAGAATATTCTTTTTTATGATCGAGAGATTGTCGATTTTTGTCGCTTCTTAAAATCAATTCAGATAAAATGGTAGTAGAGGATAAAGAAATTATTTTATTAAAAGTTTCAGGACATGATAAACCAGGAGTTACAGCTGGTTTAACAGCAGTATTAGCAGCTTATGATGCTGTTATTCTTGATATTGGGCAAGCTGATATTCATGATACACTTTCTTTAGGGATTTTGTTCGAGATCGAAGCCGGCTCTACCTCTGGACCAGTTTTGAAAGACTTGCTGTTTAAAGCTTATGAATTAGAAGTTAAAGTAAAGTTTATTCCAATTTCTCTTGAAGATTACGAAAAGTGGGTAAAAACACAATCCAAGCAACGCTATATTATTAATATATTAGGAGAAAAACTTGCCGCTTCACAATTGGCTGCCGTAGCAAAACTTTTGTCCGATCAAAATTTAAATATCGTTTCTATAATAAGATTAACAGGAAGAACCTCTGTTGTCGAAAAAGAAGAATACCCAAGATCTTGTATACAATTATCACTAACAGGAGATATTGTCGATAAGATTGCCATGACAGCAAGTTTCATGGAAATTTCCAGAACCTTAAACGTAGATATTTCTTTTCAAGAAGATAATATTTACAGACGAAACCGTCGTTTAGTATGCTTTGATATGGATTCAACTTTAATTCAAACCGAAGTTATTGACGAATTGGCGGAGTTGAATGGAGTAGGGCCTCAAGTAAGAGCAATTACAGAATCTGCAATGAACGGCGAAATTGATTTCAACGAAAGTTTCAAACAACGTATGGCTTTGTTAGAAGGTTTGAGCGAAGAAGTTTTGCATAATGTTGCCGTAAATTTACCCATTACACAAGGAGCACATCGTTTGATGAAAGCCCTAAAATATTACGGTTATAAAACCGCAATTCTTTCTGGAGGTTTCACTTATTTTGGAGATTATCTTCAAAAAGAACTTGGAATCGATTATGTTCATGCCAATCAATTAGAGATTAAAGACGGTAAATTAACCGGGAAATATTTAGGTGATATTGTAGACGGACAAAAGAAAGCCGAACATCTAAAAGCAATTGCCGAAAAAGAAGGAATTCACATCAACCAAACTATTGCTGTCGGTGACGGAGCAAACGACTTACCAATGCTGAACTTAGCTGGTTTAGGAATTGCTTTTCATGCAAAACCTAAAGTAAAAGAAAGCGCTTCAACCTCAATTTCAAGTTTAGGACTTGACGGAGTTCTGTATCTTTTAGGATATCATGACCGCTATATTGATATGATGTAAATAAAACAGTTTGTCATTTCGACGTAAGGAGAAATTTTCGCAAGTAACTCCACAACGTGAGTTTAATCTTTGTCGAGCTTCTCGTGAGGATTTCTCCTTACGTCGAAATGACAAATAGAACTTAAATAAAACAAAAAAACCTTAGTCTTCTTTTAGGCTGAGGTTTTTTTTATGAAGTAAGAAAATCTAAAAAAGACATTATAATTCATCAGTCATTGAATCCCAAAAATCGGAATCCATTTTTTTAATTTCAATAGTTTGTTCTATTTGCATGCCTAGTCCAAAATCATAAATGTAGCTGGCTAAATTTTTCCCATCAATTAATACAACTGTTGTATTTCCAAATAAATTTTCAACGTATTCAATAGCTCCTTTAGAAAAATATGACGTAGTTATAAAAACGCCTTTGTTAGATTGTGCAACAGCTAATGCTCCTACAAATTTTTGGATTTCTTCACGTCCAATCGCAATATCAAGACGATATCTTTTAGCTTGAATATTTATTCGACCGAAGCCTAAAATATCTTCTTTTATAATGCCATCAATTCCTCCATCATTAGATCTTTTCGTGACTAATCCTGAGTTTTTTATCTCACCGCCATATCCCATTTTTGTAATAATAAGACAACTAATTTTTCAAAAGCTGTTGGTGTTTTGCTTAAAATTGTTGTTAAAATTTCATCATATATGGAATTTCTTATGTTACTAAATGATGTATATAACTTTTCTTGAGGAGTCGATCCATCATTTGTGTCAATTATTTTGATTTCGGGATTTTTGTTTATTTTTTTAGTCCTATCGCGTTTTGCCACTTCTACATCAACATATGCATTAATTTTTTCTGGGCTTTTTAGTATCTCAATTCCTTTGGAGTTGATTTTATAGTGGCCTCTTGCTGGTTTGTCTAGAAGCCCCGCCATGTTTAAATAGCTTAGCGCCCATGATATTCTATCATAAAATATATGACCATTTCCTGAAGTATACATTTCATTTTTTTCTTCTTCGGTTAATGAAAATTCTTTAGATAATGGTTCAATGAAATCTTTTAATTTCATTGTTGATCCGTTTAATAATAGATTTAATGCAGAGATTCTTATCTCGTCATGTCTTGGTATCGGCATATTTTATTAGATTTAATATCAGTTATTTTGAAAGCCTTAAACTCTACATCTCCTTCAACTGCTCCAAATAATCTCTCTGATTTGAAAGTCTAGGAATCTTATGCTGTCCGCCAAGTTTATCACGTTCTTTTAGCCAATCATAAAATAGATTCTCACGAGCTACATTAATCACCAAAGGATTTAGTGTCATATTGTTGTAGCGTTTCGCTTCGTAATCAGAATTTAAAGTTTGCAGCGTTTCATCAAGTACTTTTTGGAAAAGACCAACATCGGCAGGTTTTTTCTTGAATTCGATCATCCATTCGTGTGCGCCTTTTTCTTTGTCTTGCATAAAAATAGGAGCAACCGTATAATCGATAACTTCAGTATGCGTAATTTGACAGGCTTTTGCAATGGCTTGATCTGTGTTTTCGACCATTAATTCTTCGCCAAAAACATTAATATGATGTTTTGTTCTTCCAGTAACTCTTATTCTATAAGGATTTAACGAAGTAAAACGAACGGTGTCACCAATTAAATAACGCCATAAACCAGAATTGGTTGTAATAACAATAGCGTAGTTTTTATTCAATTCAACATCAGCTAAACGAACCACTTTTTGATTCGGAGTTCCAAAAGTCTCCATTGGAATAAACTCGTAGAAAATTCCGTAATCCAGCATCAATAATAAATCACTAGAATTGTTTAAATCCTGAATTGCAAAAAAGCCTTCAGAAGCATTGTAAATCTCGTAATATTTAAAATCTTTACTCGGCAAAATTTTCTTGTATTGTTCTCTGTAAGGAGAGAAACTCACGCCTCCGTGAAAATAAACCTCAAGATTCGGCCATAGTTCTAATAAACTTTGCTTACCTGTATTCTCTAAAACTTTGTTCATTAAAACCAGCATCCACGAAGGAACTCCTGCAAAACTGGTTACATTTTCGTTTTTAGTTTCATTTATAATCGCAGCAATTTTAGTTTCCCATTCGCTCATTAGCGAAGTTTTACTGCTTGGTGTACTGCTGAATTCTGCCCAAATAGGCATGTTTTCGATTAAAATTGCCGATAAATCTCCAAAAAAAGTATTGTTGTTTTCATAAATCTGAGAACTTCCGCCTAAGCGAAGACTCTTACCAAGAAACAATTCAGAATCCTCATTATTATTTAAATACAAACAAAGTAAATCTTTACTTCCTTTATAATGACAGTCTTCTAAAGCTTCATTACTAACGGGAATAAATTTACTTTTTGCGTTCGTAGTACCGCTCGATTTGGCGAACCATTTAATTGGCGATTCCCAAAAAACACCCTGTTCGCCTTGACGCGTACGTTCAATCAAAGGCTGTAGTTCTTCGTAACTTGAAATAGGAACTCTTTCTGCAAAAGTTTGATAAGAATTTATAGAAGCAAAGTCATACTGTCTTCCTACGACTGTATTTTCTGATGCTGTCAATAAACTGTGCAAGAGTTCTTCTTGAACTTCATTTGGATATTTTAGAAAAAGTTCTATTTGATGTATCCTTTGTTTCAGGACCCAAGAAGCGAAAGAATTTATAATGGATAAGGGCATGGAGAGAATTTAGAATTTAGATTGCTGATTTTGGATTTTAAATTTTAGATTGAACAATTAGAGTAAAAATCAAGAAACTTAAAATTTGAATATCGATGTACAAATATTAACTTTGCCGTTGTATCAAAAATAGTGTTTTTTTGTAAAAAAAAAGCATTCTATTTTCATTAAAGATGAATTTTATAGATTAAAATTCGGAATGTCTATAAGTAATCTAAAAATCTAAAATCAGCAATCTAAAATATAATGACATATCAAGGTGTACTTACAAAAATGCAGACTGAACTAGGGAACCCAATTCAATATTATTTGGTTTTCGAGGACAGTTTTATCAATGTTAATCAGTTATTGAATAAAGAAATTGAGATTAATTTTGCAGGTTACGAATGCTTGAATTGCCATAAAAAGAAAAAAATCTACAGACAAGGTTTTTGCTACGAGTGTTTTTACTCAAGTCCAGCTGTGGGTGACTGGATCATGAGACCAGAATTGAGTACGGCACATTTAGGAGTTGCTGATCGAGATTTAGAATACGAACAAAAAGTGCAATTACAACCGCATATTGTTTATCTGGCATTGTCAAGCGAAATAAAAGTAGGAGTAACGCGTAAAACGCAAGTTCCTACACGATGGATCGATCAAGGAGCAACGCAGGCAATTACAATTGTTGAAGTTCCAAATCGTTATTTGGCTGGAATTACTGAGGTTGCATTAAAAGACCATTATGCAGATAAAACAAATTGGAGAAAGATGCTGCAGAGTAACGCAGAATCTTGTGATTTGATTCTTGAAAAAGCAAAAGTAGAAAATCTAATTCCTGCTGAGGTTAGAGATTATTTTTACACTGAGAAAAACGATGTCTACGAGTTAAACTATCCTGTTTTGAATTACCCATCAAAAGTAGCGAGTTTGAATCTGGATAAAACACCTTCATTTCAAGGAAAACTAGTTGGAATAAAAGGTCAGTATTTAATTTTTGAAAACGGAACTGTCTTTAATATTCGCGGTTCTGAAGGCTATGTAGTAAATATAAACGTCTAGAAAATTTACCTATCTGTCGATTTTTGTTGCGTAACTATCTAGTATTTTGCTGTTTATGAAATTAATATTGTATTTTTATGTCTCTTTCCAAAGACATAAAGATGCAAATATTGATACATTTGGTTACAATTTTGTAATAAATGCTTATTGAAAGAATTTATTTTTAGAAAAATAAAGAACCTAGATTTGGAAACAAGTCATAACAGGTTTTATTCTAAAATTAAGAGCGATTTAATAATTCATAAATTATTCGATACAGATGAGTGTTCTAACAAAAGTAAATCAATACAGGCGCAGTATAATGCGCGGTCTGACTAAGAATATTGGAAAACCGAAGGAAGATCCCGGTTTTGTTTTAGTAGACAAAATGGAGATAAAAAGGGTTTTAGTCTGCAGACCAAATGCCAGATTAGGAAACCTTCTACTGATTACTCCTCTCGTTCAGGAAGTCAGCGCAATGTTTCCAAATTGTAAAGTAGATTTGTTTGTTAAGGGAACTTTAGCTCCAGTAATTTTTGAGAATTATGACTGTATCGATAAAGTTATTGATTTACCAAAAAAGCCATTCAAAAGTTTATTAAAATATCTAAATGTTTGGATTTCGATAAAAAGACGAAAATATGATATTGCGATCAACGTCGATCAAAATTCTTCTTCAGGACGTTTAGCAGTCCAGTTCTCAAATGCTAAGTACAAATTCTTTGGAGATTTATTAGAAGAATCTCAACTTGTAAAAAGTGACTACAATCATATTGCAAAATATCCAGTTTATAATTTCCGACATTATTTAACGAAACTAGGATTTGCAAAAAGCAACAAAATAATAGCTCCTATAGATCTTAAATTATCTTCTTCTGAAATTGCTGAAGGAAAAGAAATTCTAAATGATTTGGTTTCAAATGCCAAAAGAACAATTTGCATCTTTACTTATGCAACTGGTGCAAAATGTTTATCAGTAGAGTGGTGGGAATCTTTTTATTCACAGCTTACCGCAGAATATAAAGACTATAATATTGTTGAAATTCTGCCAGTAGAAAACGTTTCACAGATTGATTTTAAAGCGCCGACATTTTATAGTAAAGATATTCGCGAAATAGGTTCGGTTATTGCAAATGCGGATTTGTTTATTGGTGCTGACAGCGGAATTATGCATTTAGCAAGTGCAGTTCAAACACCAACAATTGGTTTATTCTCTGTTTCAAACATTCAAAAATATGAGCCTTATGATAATTGCAGTGTGGGGATAGACGTTAATTTGTATTCTAAAAAGGATTATATTAAAACCATTAATTCAATTCTAAACAATGGTAAATTAAATATCTTTTCGAAAGCTATTTAAATGTAAAAGAAAAAAGAAAGGCATCCGTTTAACAGGATGCCTTTTTTTATTTAATTCTTCTTCTTAAATAATCCATTCAATAAATCACTTGCTTTTTTAGTGACCTCTTGAGTTTTTTGTTCTTTTTCAGTTTTTGCAGCCTGCGTTGTATCTTTCGCTTTGGTGTTTTTGTTGATTAAATCAGTTAAAGCAGCAGTACCTTTTTGCGTCAGCTTCTCTTTTTGCTGATTTGCTACTTGTGTGGCTAAACTAGAAACTGCAGTTTTCATATCGGTAGTAATTTTTGGATTAGAAAAATTACCAGTGATCATTGCATTTATTGGTATGTTTTGCAGTTTTGCAGCATCTGCAGGAGACATTTTAGCGATAAAGGCATTTGCTTCATTTCCTAAATATTTAGCAGGAACATCAAGTTTTAAATTGTAGTTCATAGTTTGATCAAAACCGTGAGTTCCGCCAACCGTAATTTTTATGTCTTGATATTTAATGTCAAATGGTTTTACATTTACTTTTCCATTATCAAAAGTCAAAGCCGCTTTAATATCATTTAAATTGACTTTATTCATGTCAATAAATTTAATGTTTGAACCTAAAGCATTCAACAAAGTAGAGTTTTTAGAGTTTATTGTAGTCGAAAGCAGCTGCCCTAATAAATCTCCTGAAATTGATTTTAGATCTGGAGTAAGTTCATTTGCATCAAGATTACCGTTTAGTTTTACCGTCGAATTTAGTTTTCCATTTATGATTCCTGCAATTGGAGCAATTTTTTTCATCATGTCCAATTGCGTAAAAGTCTGCGCAATATCAACTTGGTTAAAACCTAAATTCATATCAAATGTTGGAACTTTAGTTTTAGTCGAAACAGCTCCAGTTAAACCAATTGTTCCGCCAAAAATTGATGTTTTAAAGTTTTCCAGTAAAGCTTTTTCATCTTTGATGATTAATTTTCCAGAAACATCTTTAAGCTTCAAATTGTCGTATAAAACAGTTGTTGCTTTTGCATTTAATGTACAGTTTAAAAAAGCTGGAATTTTCATTGCTTCAGCTGGTTTTGCTGCGGTTTTCGTTTCTGTTTTTGCAGGTTCGCCGGCAGTCATAAAATCATCAACAGCCAATTGATTTGAACTCATATTAAAGTTTCCTCTTAATTCCTGTTTTTTGAACATAAAACCGTAGAAATTTTCTAGAACACCATTTATAGCAAGATCACTTTTTCCAGTAGTTGCATTAAATTGTTTCAAATTAATCGTACTTGGATTGAATTCAACCAATGCTGTGCTGATGTTCATCGATTTATTGTTTTCATCAGTATATTTAAATCCTGATAAACTCATTGTTCCAGCATTTTTAATGTTTTGATACTGACTCTTCTCAACAGAAGCCATATCAAATTGTGTAGTAACATCGGCTTTTAAAATACCAGCCAAAGGTTTATCCATTTTAATAGGATATGCTTTTGATAGATTAGCCAAGTTGATTGTTCCTTTTAAAGCCGCATTAACAAAAGGATTTACAGTAATGTTTCTGATATTTGCTTTAGCATTAAAAACATCCTGATCGATTCTAAACGAAAGTTTGTCTAGATTAACATAAGTATCATTTAAAATCCCAGTTTCATTTATAATTTTAGTGTCGATTACAATATTTTGAACTGATTTTGGCAAGTTCGGATATTGAAATGAAGCATTATTTGATGCAATCGCAATATTGAATTTTGGTACAGTAGTATCTGTCAACTGCCCTTTTGCAAAACCGGCAACCGTAAAGTCTCCAGTTGTTTTTACGCCATCAAGACCTGATGAATATGCTGATGGGATTAAGCCTAAGAAATTGGTGAATGATGAGGTTGGCGTTTTAAATTTTAAATCATAAATCTGTCCCGCTTCAACCATTTGTATAAAACCGTCAAACTCTAATGGCAATTGATTAATTAAAGCTTTGTTCTCCTTAAAAGTGTATTTGCTTTGGTCTAAATCAATTCCTAAAACTGCATCTAAAGTCAATTTTACATTTTTCATGTAATTGATTTTGTCCATATCTAAAGATACTTTTGCAGTTGATTTTGTTGTTAAATCCAATTTTGAATTGGTAAAATCACCAGTTCCTTCATGGTTCAAACTATCAACAACCATTTTTATTTTTGATCCTTGATCAATGTATCTGAACGTGAAATTTTCGATTTTATAATTTTGAATTTTTAACGAAAGTGGTTTGCTTGAATTATCATTAGCAGTTTCTTTCTTGTCTTTCAAAGCAATATCGAAGTTTCCTACGCCGTCTTTATTAAAGATGATATTTACTAAACCATTTTCAGAAGTAATTCCCTGAATACTCAACGGTTCATCTTTTCCTTTAAAAAGTTCTTTAATACTCATTTTTAAATTCAACTCGCCTAACGAAACAAGTGTATCACCTTCAAAAGGAGCTTTGTTAATGATTACTAGTTTTTCGATTGCTACCGCTGCATTTGGAAAGTTTTTAAACAAACTCAAATCAGCATCAGCAAAACTTACTTTAGCATCTACACTTTCATTTATGGCATCAGCAATTTTTGCTTTGATTTGATCTTTAAAGAAATAAGGAATGGCGAATAATGCGGCAACAAAAACCACAATTACAATGGCGCTTATTTTTAAAATTTTCTTTAACATATTTATAGATTTGAGATTTAATTTGAAATTAGGACTCATGCAAAAATAGTTTTTTTGAATGAGACAGACGATAAAGTTTTCTTAAAAACTGTAAGAAATAGCTGTAAAACGGAAATAAAAAAAATCCGTCTGATAATTTTCAAACGGATTTAAATTTATGATATTGTATTTATTTTTTAATAAAGGAGACTATTTTTTCAATCAATACTTCCGAAATTGGCAGGGTTTCATTATTATAACTGTCCATATTTGCCTGCTTATCGCCGTCAATAATTTTCATAATATGATTCATTTTATCAATGATGGCCAATTGCGAGTTTTTATTGGCTTGAGCCAAACTTTCGGCATCTTTAACGCTTACTTGCAAATCGTTGTTTCCTTGTAAAACTAAAACAGGAACGGTTAATTTTTTAATCTCAGTTTGAGGATCATATTTAAACCATGAAATTAAGTAAGGCTGAATACTTGGTCTAAAAAGCGAATTTAGAAGCGGATCAACTTTATTTACTTTATTGCCGCTTTTTAAACTGTCAATAATAGGAAAGGTCATATCCTCCAATTGCTTGTTTGATTTAGAGGCTATTTGCGACTTTATAAGTTTATCTGCAGATTCTCCTGCACCTGCAATAGAAACAAACTTATTAGCCTTTGCGCCTGCAATCATTCCAATTAATGAACCTTCGCTGTGACCAATAACAGTAAGTTGTGTAAAACGTTTGTCAAGTTTCAAAAAGTTAATCCAGCTTTTTACATCTTCAGTATAGTTTTCAAAAACTAAGCTCGATTCTGTTATCGCAGAAGCTTTACTTTCTCCAATTCCTCTTTTATCAAATCGTAATGATGCAATTCCGTTTTTTGCTAAAGCTTCTGCCAGCATTTTTAATGAATTATTTTTCATCATTGGATTGTTTCCATTTCTGTCAGTCGGACCTGAACCTGCAATTATCAAAGCAACCTGACATTTTTTGACTTCATCAGGAACAGTTAGAGTTCCGTACAGCTGATCAATATTGATTTTTAAAGCTACATTAGTTTCTTTAAAAGTATGCTGCTTTGCATTTTGTGCATTTGCAATTGTCAGGAATAAAACGGAAAAAAAGAGAAATATATTTTTCATTTTTTTAGATAGCATTATTTAATGTTTATTCCAAATGGCATCATTGCCTGCACGCCTTTTTGTCTTTGAAATCTTTTAACTTGCTCGATAAGCAGATAATTTTCTTCTCCAATTTCTTCTTTTATAAACGCCTCTTTCGATTTTGCAAAAGGAAGATTAGCCATTAAATCGCTAAAAGTTTTTTCGTACTCAGGATAGTTTTGTGTGCTGTAATCTTTGATCTTAGCAATTTTAGCAGCTTCAGCAATAGCGTCATTAAGACCGCCTATTTTATCTACTAATCCAATTTTTACAGCTTCAGATCCAGACCAAACTCTTCCTTGAGCAATAGAATCAACTTGAGCGAAAGTCATTTTTCGACCTTCAGCAACGTGCGTAACAAAATTTTTGTAAATCTGTTCAACTCCTTCAAGTGTAAAAGCTTTAAATTTTTCATCAAGCGGCACAAACGGACTGTAATTTGCTGAATTTTCGTGTGTTTTAACCTGTTCTGTATAAATTCCTAATTTAGTAGCCAGCGGCGTGAAATTTGGCAATACTCCAAAAACACCTATAGAACCCGTAATAGTATTGCTTTCGGCAAAAATCTTATTTGCATTACAAGCAATATAATAACCTCCAGAAGCCGCATAATTTCCCATTGAAACCACAACTGGTTTTACCTTTTTAGTGATTTCAATTTCTCTCCAAATTAAATCTGAAGTTAAAGCGCTTCCGCCTGGACTGTCAATTCTAAGAACAATTGCTTTTACATCTTCATTTTTTCGAGCTTCTTGCAGCGAACGACGCATTGAGCCTTCGCCAATCACAGTTACATCACCTTCACCGCCAACAATCTCGCCTTGAGCGTATATAATAGCAATTTGATTATCAGCAGTATTTGTTAAAGCAGTAGTGATATTGTTTTGAGTGTAATCTAAAATAGAAATTTTATTATAATCATCATCTCCAGTCACTTTCAAAGCTTTTTTGATGGCATTATGATAAACATCTTCATAAGCAACAATGTCAACTAAGCGTTCTGCTTTTGCCATTGTAGGAGTTCTAGCCAATAGACCATTTGCTATTTCATTTAATTTGGCAACAGGAATATTTCTGCTTTTCGAAATGTCGCTGCAAACTGTTGTCCAAATAGAATTTAAAAGCGCAGTAACTTGTTCTCTATTTGCATCACTCATTTTATTTTCTAAAAATGGCTCAACAGCACTTTTATATTTTCCGTGACGGATAACTTCCATATGAATCCCTGATTTTTCTTGAAAGTCTTTAAAGAACATAATTTCAGACGAAAGTCCTTTAAAATCTAAATCTCCAGCTGGATTCAAATAAACAGTATTGGCAACAGAATTTAAATAGTATTCTTTTTGAGAATAAGTATTGGCATAAGCCCAAACAAATTTTCCTGATTTTTTGAAGCTTTCAAGTGCATTTCGTAAATCTTTGTATTGAGCCAATCCTAAAGATGATTCATCATTTAAAATCGAGATTCCCTTAATATTACTGTCTGTTTTTGCCGCTTCAATTGCATTAATAACATCCGTTAAACCAACTCCTTTTTTTTCTGAAAAAACAGTTACCCATGGATCTTTATACTTACCCGCATAATCGTTACTGATTTGTTTTAGATTTAATTCTATAACCGAATCATTTTTTACTGAAACCTTGTCTTCTCCTCCAAAAATGGCTCCAATTAGAATAACTCCAAAAAAGAAGATCATGATAAATACAAAAATACCAATAACAGTGGCGATTACATTTCCTAAAAATTTCATATGTATATTTTTTTAATAAGTATCAAAAAGATTGATTTGTTACAAATATAATCTAAAATCGATTTAACTTTTGTATGCGCAATATCGAAATATCTGTAGTTTTTACATTTTTGATCGTCTAATTAAAGATAGTATATTTTGTAAGATAAGTATGGTTTGAAGTTGGAATATTTTATATTTGATAAAAATAAGTACTGTAAATATGAAAGATAAGATTGTCTTGTTGAGCTTTTTTCTTCTCTTTGGTTTTTATGCCGAAGCACAAAAAATACAAACTAAAAAAGTGGTGGTTGATAAATTGACAAAACTGCCATTGGAAAAAGTAAATGTTTATAATTTAAAAGATAACTCGATAACAAATGAAGAGGGTTATTTTTCTTTTATTACAGATTATAATGAATTGAATTTTAGTTTGATTGGTTATGAAAGCCTTAAACTTAGTTTTGAGGAAGTAAATAAACGAGATACAATTTTTTTACAAAGCAAAACAATTGAGCTTGAAGAAGTAGTAGTGGGCGGTGAAATGGCTATAATGAAAAAGGCCTATGTTAAAATGAAGGAAAACTATATACTAGAACCTTATAATGAAAATTTCTTTTTGCGATGTGTTTTGAAAAGAAATGATGAATTAGTGAGACTGCAGGATATTTATGGAAAAGTATCAAGAAAAAGTATTTTTAAAACCAAAACACAACCAGATAATAAATGTGAAGTTGAGATTTTGAATATGAGGAAAGTTGGAATTAAGGATAAAGAAGATTTTATTTATTTTGAATTTCAAAGCTTTGAAAAATTATTTGACATCAATGCAATTATAGTTATAAAATTGGAAGACTTCGAACTTACACAGGAAAAAAATGCAGCGAATAATTTTTTTAAAATTAGTTTTAGTAAAAAAATAGATAATTCTGTTGGGCAAAAAACAAGCGGTTATTTTATAATTAATAAGGAGGATTATGCAATTGTCGAAACACACTTTGATCTTTATGATGATGGAGAAAAAGTACCGTTTCAAAAAAAGGGTAGTGTCGAATATCGAACAACTGTTTTTAAAACAACATCAAATTATAGAAAGAACAGCAGTACCAATAAATATTATTTAAATAATGCAAAATCAGATGTTAGAGTTGAACTGCTTGGTAACGAAAAGGTTCCAAAAGCTTTTTATGATTATTCGACCAATTTTTTTGTAACGAATAGTTTTATTGCCGAAAAAGCAAAATCAAATTTGTCTATGGATAAAGATATTTTTAAAGTAAAATATCCATATTCAGAACAATTTTGGAAAAGTCAAAACCAATTGCCTCTAACGAGCGATTTAAATACATTTTTAAAACGAGTTTCAGAAAACAAAGACAATAAGAAAGAGTTTGAAGTAGTTGGAAACTTCTAATTCTTGAAACAAATAATGTGGTTAATTCTAAAATAGTTTTAGTTAATTTGCATTTATTATGAAGTCACAGCATCAAGTCGTTTTATCTATAGGCAGTAATCAAGGAAACAGGTTAGAAAACATCCAAAGTTGTATTGATTTGATACACCAGGAAGTGGGAACGGTAATCAAGGTTTCAAAGTTGTATGAAACACCTGCCTGGGGTTTTGAGAGCGATGCTTTTTATAATTGCGCTTTACTTTTGCATACGGCTTCATCTGCACAAAAAATATTAAATCAGGTTTTAAAAGTCGAAAAACAATTAGGAAGGATTCGATCTAATAAAGAAGGATACCAATCTAGAATTATCGATGTTGATTTGATTATTTATGATGATGAAATTATCGAATCGGAAAAACTTCAGGTTCCGCATCCATTAATGCAGAACAGAAACTTTGTTCTATTGCCAATATCAGATTTAAAATTGGATTGGAAGCATCCAGTTTTTCAAAAATCAATTTCGGAGTTAATTGCTGTTTCGCCAGATGACAGCGTTTGTACAGTAGTTCAGGATCTAAAAAATCCCTTGCAGGAAATTGCACTTGAAAACTATAATTATATTGCTTTCGAAGGTAATATTGGGGCTGGTAAAACTACTTTAGTACATAAAATTGCCGATGATTTTAATGCAAAAACAGTTTTAGAGCGTTTTGCGGATAATCCGTTTTTACCAAAGTTTTATAAAGACCAAAATAGATATGCATTTCCCCTTGAAATGTCTTTTCTAGCCGATCGTTATCAGCAATTGTCAGATGATTTGGCGCAGTTTGATTTGTTTAAAGATTTTATCGTAGCCGATTATCATATTTTTAAATCGCTGATTTTTGCTAAAATTACATTGGCGGAAGATGAATATCGCTTGTACCGAAACTTGTTTGATATTATCTACAAAGAAATGCCTAAGCCGGATTTGTATGTTTATTTATATCAAAATACAGAGCGACTCCTTCAAAATATAAAGAAACGAGGCAGAAGCTACGAACAAAATATAGAAGCAGAATATTTAGATAAAATCAATAATGGTTATTTAGAATACATTAAATCTCAGTTTGATTTAAATGTTTTGATTATTGATGTTTCTAATCGTGATTTTGTAAAAAAGCAAGAAGATTATCTTTTTGTTTTAGACGAAATTAGAAAGAAATTGAATTAAGATAATTAGATAATTATCTTTTCAGTGAAAAATGACCTCTTAAAATAGGTTGTGTATTATCTATTTTTAAAGCATACCAATAATCAGAAGCAGGCAAGAGAGTTTTGTCGAATGTTCCGTCCCAACTCATTTTAGATGCATTTAGCTGGGCAATCAACTTCCCGTATCGATCAAAAATAGTAACCTGCGCCTCAGGATAATTTTCCATTCCGGTAACCTCCCAAGTGTCATTATAAGAATCATTGTTCGGAGTGAAAAATGCTGGAAAAATAAGAACAACAAAATTTTGCATATCCAATCCACAGCCATTTTTATCTCGAGCATACGCAGTTTGCAATCCACCCGGAACATCATAAAATGTATTTGAATCCTGAAAGTTTATTCCATCAACAGAATATTCAAAATAAGCAGTTTCTTTTTTAAGATAAATCACAACTTTTGTTCCGCTGACGCCAATTCGATCCATTTGCGGAACCTCATATTCTTCAACCGTAATTGTCTTTTGACTTGTACAATTTTCAGGAGCAGGACTTGTTACAGCAACAGTGTATTTGCCTCCTTTATTAACGGTAATTCTTGGAGTAGTTTCATTATTATTTGACCATAAATAACTCATCCCAGAAATACCAGCATCTAATGTTATAGTTTGAAATTGGCATAAAGACAAAGTTTCATCTGTAACAACTGGAGCAGTATAGATGGTAACAGAAACCGGAATACGATTGGTATTGACACAGCCGTTATTTGAAGCTTCCGCGTAATAAGTTGTATTTGTTGATATAGCAGGTGTTTGAAAACTATTGCCTGTAAAAATACTGGTACCGCCAGTTGAGTTAGTGTACCAATTGATAAGTCCAATATTTGAACTCGCTTGTAAAGTTACGCTTCCAGAACCGCATCTTGAAACATTCGAAGAAACGGAAGTTGGAGTATCTGGAGTTTTATTAACCGTTGCAATTACTGATTTTCTGTTTATTTCACAACCTGCATCAGCATAATAAGTTGTAGTTGTTGTTATTGGTGATGGAGTTGTGTAAGTATTTCCAGTTCCTAATAAAGTTCCGCCTGTAAGTGAGTCATACCAGCTAATAGTGGCGCCGGCAGTTGCAGTCGCGTTTAAAGTAAAGTTTCCTGAGTCACAAACGGGATTTGGAGTAAGTAAAGATGTTATTTCAGGAATTGTAATTTTTGTACTTGCAGCAATTTGTAAAGGCGCTTCGCCTGGCATTCCGCCATATTCAACAATGTAGCCTTTTGGTTGATAAGGATCGCCTGAAATTAATGATCCTGTATTTGGTAAATCGTTCCAAGAGCCTTTTATTCCTACGCCAGGTTGTGTAATATGTGCATAATCTTCATTTCCTTGGTTGTTTGGTTCACCAGTGTTCCAAAAAGCAAAATTTGGTGTTGAGCCATTTGCAGTTCCGTTCCAAAAAACAGTACCAGTTTCAGGGCCGGTAACCCATTTCCAAACGCCTTCAGTTTCTGCATCACTTCCGCCGATCCATCCAGTTCCTGAGGCTTGTTCACCAATTAATTTAGCTTCGTCAGCAGATAAAATAGTTGCGAGATAACCTTGTAATCCATAATAAGTGCTTGATTCTGCTGCAGTTTTAGCACTCGACCAAGTAATGCCAATACTTGGCGCAAATAAATAAAAATGTTGTGTCGATGGAAGATAATTGGCTTGACCAATCGTTATAGAAAAAGTTCTTGTGCCAGAGGCTGTCGCTGAGGAATTAGAATATACAACATCCTTAATTGCATTAACAAAATCGGAATACAAGATATTTGCTCCTGTTGAACTATATAGTCGTAATTTTCCGGCGGTCACATCCCAGCTTGTTGTAATAGCAGGATGAGAGGCTGCGTTTGAAAGTTCTAGTTTGTCAAGACCATTTGAATAACCAGATGAAATTTGAATGTAAACTGCTTGAGTAGATGGTTCAGCAGGATCATGAGTTATAGTAATGGTCTCTACAATTTTTATAGTGCTTTGCGGACAGTAAAATTGGTTTCCAGTTGCTGTTATAACGGGAGGTGTGATAGCAAAATCTAACGTTGCATTTCTTTTTTTATTCGTTTTAAGACTGTCATGTAAGCATATGTCTCCGTACCTATTTTCAGTTTTAAAATTCTCATTTGCATGAGTTTTTACCACATTTAAAAGAAGTAGTAAAAACGATATTTTAAAGAAATTAACATTTTTCATTTTATAAAAGTATCAATTTTATAAGAATAAAAAAATATATTTAAAAATCTAACATTTACAGCTGTTTTTCGATTTAAAAATCACAGTTTTCTGCAAACGAATGATTTCTTAATTGTTATTCGGCCAGTTTAGTTTTTGAAATAAATCCCAAACTACAATTCCTGCACTAACCGCTATATTCAAAGAATGTTTTGTTCCTAATTGAGGAATTTCGATACAGCCGTTGCAAATAGCTACAGCTTCTTGTGCAACGCCGTAAACTTCATTTCCAAAAACCAAAGCATATTTTTGATTTTTTTCCACTTTAAAATCTTGAAGAAAAATAGAGCTTTCCACTTGTTCAATGGCTAGTGTCATTACATTTTCTTTTTTAAGATTCTCGATAACTTCTAATACATTTTCATGGTGTTCCCAAGCAACTGTTTCAGTTGCGCCAAGAGCTGTTTTATGAATCTCTTTATTTGGAGGTGTTGCAGTGATACCGCATAGAATGATTTTTTCGATCAAAAAAGCATCCGAAGTTCTAAAAACAGATCCAATATTGTGCAAACTGCGAATATCATCCAAAACTAATATTAAAGGAGTCTTGTCTGATTTTTTGAAATCTTCAATTGATTTGCGCTCTAGTTCGCTGTTTTCTAGTTTTCTCATTTGTATAAATTCAGGTCATAAAAAAAGCTTCCAAAGATAAGGAAGCTTTTTCGATTATTTTATTGTTTTTCAGATTAGCTTTTTACTGGATCTGGTAAAACTGTACCTTTAATAGTAAGTACTTTTGTTGGTTGTCCTTCAGCGTTAGAAGTAACAGTTACTGTTTTTGTAAAAGCACCAACTCTGTCAGTAGCATATTTTACACCAATAATACCTTTAGCACCAGGAGCAATCGGCTCTTTTGGAGTTGTTGGTACAGTACATCCACAAGATCCTGTTGTGTTTGTAATAATTAACGGTTTTGTTCCGTTGTTAACAAAAACAAACTCACGTTTTCCATCAGCATTGTGAGCGATAGTCCCGTAATCAATAGTTTCAGTTTCAAAAGCCATTCCAGCTCCTTCAATTTTAGCTACTTTGGCAGCTTTAGCAGCAGCTTTTTTAGTGCTTTGAGCGTTAGAAGCTGTAATACCAACAACTGCTAACATAGCGAATAAAATTATTTTTTTCATCTTTTTAGATTCTTAGTTTAAATGATTGAACAAATCTATATAAAATTCTTAAAAGTGAGCTTAAAAATAGCTTAAAATATTTTAATTTTTGAAGCCTTCAATATGCCGTTAAAAAATTATAAATTCGCTGTCTTAATTTTCATTTAAAATATATCAATTTTGGCAGCTAAAGAAAAAGTAGTGAAGGAAACACCTTTAATGAAACAGTACAACGAAATCAAGAGAAAATATCCTGATGCATGTCTGCTTTTCAGAGTAGGAGATTTTTATGAAACATTTGGAGAAGATGCCATTAGAGCTTCAAAAATTCTTGGTATTACTTTAACAAAAAGAGGTGCGGGTTCAGATACAGAGACCGCGCTGGCTGGTTTTCCTCATCATTCTGTTAATACCTATTTGCCAAAATTGGTTAAAGCAGGGCTTCGTGTTGCAATATGCGATCAGCTGGAAGATCCTAAAATGACTAAAACTATCGTAAAAAGAGGGGTTACAGAACTTGTAACGCCGGGAGTTTCTTTAAACGATGAGGTTTTACATTCTAAAACAAATAACTTTTTAGCGTCAGTTTATTTTGCTAATAAAAATATCGGAATCTCTTTTTTAGATGTTTCAACAGGAGAGTTTTTAACAGCTCAAGGAAATGCTGAATATATCGATAAGTTATTACAGAATTTTAATCCGAGTGAAGTTCTGGTTCCTAAAAATAATAAAAGCGATTTCAGAGATGCTTTTGGAGATGATTTTCATAGTTTTTACTTAGAAGATTGGATTTATAAAGAAGATTATGCGCTCGAAACGCTTACCAAACATTTTCAAACCAACTCTTTAAAAGGTTTTGGGGTTGAAGAATTAAAAGAAGGAATTATTGCTTCTGGAGCGATCTTGTATTACTTATCCGAAACACAGCATAATCGTGTGCAGCACATAACAGCTATTCAGCGAATTACTGAAGATGCATATGTTTGGATGGATCGTTTTACAATTCGGAACTTAGAATTGTATCATAGTTATAATCCAAATGCTGTTACACTTTTAGATGTTATCGACAGAACACTTTCTCCAATGGGAGGAAGATTGTTGAAGCGTTGGCTGGCTTTGCCTCTTAAGGACAGCAAAAAAATAAAAGGACGTCATGATGTCGTTTCGTACTTGAAAGAAAGTCCAGAAGTCTTGCACAATATTCAATATCAAATTAAGCAGATTTCAGATTTAGAACGTTTAATTTCTAAAATAGCAGCAGGAAAAGTTTCTCCGCGTGAAATTGTTTATTTAAAGGAATCTTTAGATGCAATTATTCCAATTAAAACTTTGGCGTTGGAAAGTAAGCAGGAAGCAGTAAAAATTATTGGAGACAGTCTTCATGCCTGCGATTTGCTGCGTGAGAAAATTAAAATAACCTTAAATCAAGATGCGCCTGTTGCGATTGCAAAAGGAAATGCAATTGCCAAAGGTATAAGTGAAGAATTAGATGATTTACGTGCTATCTCAACTTCAGGAAAAGAATACTTAGAAGGAATTGAAAAAAGAGAGTCGGAACGAACAGGAATTTCGTCTTTAAAAATTTCATTCAATAATGTTTTTGGGTATTATATCGAAGTTAGAAATACGCACAAGGATAAAGTTCCAGAAGAATGGATTCGTAAGCAGACTCTTGTAAATGCGGAACGTTATATTACTGAGGAATTAAAAGAATATGAAACAAAAATTTTAGGAGCGGAAGAGAAGATTCATAAAATTGAAACAGAACTTTTTGAGCAGTTAATTGCTTGGATTGCGACTTATATTAAGCCTGTTCAAATGAATGCAAATTTGGTTGCGCAATTAGATTGTTTATGTTCGTTTACGCAGTTAGCTGTAGAGAATCAATATGTGTGTCCAGAAATTGATGAGACTTTTGAACTTGATATAAAAAACGGAAGACACCCTGTAATTGAGAAACAGCTGCCGGTTGGAACACCTTATATTGCAAATGATGTTTTTTTAGATAGAGAAACACAACAGATTATTATGATCACTGGTCCTAATATGTCTGGTAAATCGGCTATTTTAAGACAAACGGCTTTAATTGTATTGCTGGCTCAAATGGGAAGTTTTGTTCCTGCAGACAGTGTGAGAATGGGAATTGTCGATAAAATTTTTACTAGAGTTGGAGCTTCTGATAATATTTCGATGGGAGAATCTACTTTCATGGTAGAAATGAATGAAACAGCTTCGATTCTGAATAATTTATCAGATAGGAGCTTAGTGCTTTTAGATGAAATTGGAAGAGGAACCAGTACTTATGACGGAATTTCGATTGCGTGGGCGATTGCTGAATTTTTACATGAGCATCCTGGAAGAGCGAAGACTTTGTTTGCAACGCATTATCATGAATTGAATGAAATGACAGAATCGCTGCCTAGAATTCAGAATTATAATGTTGCTGTAAAAGAGTTAAAAGATACCGTTCTTTTTGTTCGTAAGCTGGTAAAAGGAGGAAGTGCGCATAGTTTTGGAATTCATGTGGCGAAAATGGCAGGAATGCCTCAAATTGTAATTTTGAAAGCGCAGAAACTTTTAAAGAAATTAGAGAAGAATCATTCAAGTGAGGCTTTAAATGGCGTAAAAGAAGTGAATGATGAAATGCAGATGAGTTTCTTTAATTTAGATGATCCTTTGTTAGAAGATATAAAAGAGGAGATTCTGGGTCTTGATATAAATGCGATTACACCTGTTGAAGCACTGATGAAGCTTAACGAGATAAAAAGAATGTTGGTTAAAAAATAATTTCATATTTAAAGTTTAGGTTATCAGAAAGTTATAAAATAAGTTGATTTTTTTTTGAAAAAACGCTTGTGTAATTGAATAAATGTCCTAAATTTGCACTCGCAATGCAAGACAAGTCAAGTGTTGCGGTTCTTAATTAGAATTTGAAATGCGAAAATAGCTCAGTTGGTAGAGCGCGACCTTGCCAAGGTCGAGGTCGCGGGTTCGAGCCCCGTTTTTCGCTCAAAACCATACAATGCTCGGATGGTGAAATTGGTAGACACGCTGGACTTAAAATCCAGTGAACAGCAATGTTCGTGCGGGTTCAAGTCCCGCTCTGAGTACTAAAGCCTCTTCTTTTGAAGAGGCTTTTTTTATGGTGTAAACTTGTCTTTAAATAAGTTGCTGAGTGAATTTATTTTAGAGAATCTAGAATCAACAATCTAAAATCAATAATCAAAATATGGGTGCTTTTGTAATTAGCAGGCGATTTAACGATGAGTATAAATTTGTATTTACTTCAAGGAAGGGAAAGGTGATTTTTACAAGCTTGAGTTATGAATTGAAGTTTGAGTGCGAGGAGGATATTGAAAAATTTAAAAGTAATGTCGATCTTTCTAGGTTTTTGAAATTTAAAGGCTCTGGGGGGAAGTATTTTTTTAAATTGATGTTGGGGGAGGTTCATTTTGCAACAAGCCGAAAATACACAACTGAATTACTTTTGCAAAAGGGAATTAAGGAGATTGTGACTTATGCTTCGAAATCAGAAATTTTAGATT
>NZ_MUHD01000032.1:96554-96742 GCF_002217395.1 Flavobacterium plurextorum
TGGAAGATGAGGTAGAGATTGAGGAGTAAAAAAAAAGAGTTCATTTTTGATGAACTCTTTTTTTTTGCGAAATGATTAAATTAAAATTAATCATAAAAAAAAACCATCACAATGGATGGTTTTAAAATTTTTAGAATTTAGGTTCTAATTATTTTTTTACTTCTTTAGCAGCTTCTTCTACTTTAGTA
>NZ_MUHD01000033.1:0-2809 GCF_002217395.1 Flavobacterium plurextorum
CGAGTTTTTAGGTTAGTTACAGAGAAAAAAAAACAAATCCAAAAACTCTACTATAATTTTGATTGTGTTAACATTTTACAAAAACCACAAAAACTAAATCTCAAGTTATGAAAACTAAATCTACTCTTGAAAAAGCAGTAAAATTTGTTGCTAATTGTAAGCATATTTTTTCTACTCGAAAAAACATCTTTCAAAAAAACTTTTTTTCTCTGCTTTGTTTTTCAATTACTTCAATTGCATTTTCGCAATCTGGTTCATGTAATTCTGAAATAACTGTTGACGGAAAAAACCAGCAAAGATATACTGGTTCTGAAGTTTCCTTTTTACTCCAAATTAAAAACACTGGAACTAATACTGATACGTATCAATTATCTGCTGAGAACTTTTCAAATTTTGCAGAAAATCCAGATGGCAGCATTACCAAGAACAATGTTTTGTTAAACAATAGACTGCAAACTAAAAGTTATGCTCCTCTGAATAAAACGATTACACTTGGTCCAGGCGAAGCAGCAGAATTCTATGTAAAACTAAGTTTAGCCGATATTTCTAAACTTGATCAATGGAACGGTACTTCGGTCACAGCAACTTCCACCAACTGTCCAGAAAGTAAAAGCCAAACTATTCTGCATGTCTTTATTCCACCGAAAAAAACAAAGGAAGTTGGATTTTATAAACCTTCATTAGATTCAAAAAATATAACGTCTCAAAAAACATTTAATGTTTTTTTACTACATCATGTAGCTGCAACTCGTTTTTACTGCTAGTCAAAACATTATATCAATATTAAAATTTTTAATATGAAAAACTTTACTTTCAAAAACAGAATAAAAATCCTTCTAAGTTTTGTATTAAGTACTTTGTTTCTTAATGTTTATGGCGGAGAAGGTAGTAAACAAACAACCCCTGATATTAATCACAGGGCATCGCTTGCTGTAAACAATGGCACTTATGGAAATTTTGCTAAATATAATTCAACGAACGAACAGCGATTATATATCAGAATTCAAAATCCAAGTGATGAAAAAGTATATTTAGGGTTTAGCAAAGCGCGAAGAAGTGCCCCTGATAATGACAATGACGAAGTCAATACAAAATTTAGAATCATCAAACCTGATGGAACAATAGCTGCAGCTTTTGGCGAATACACTTTAAATACTGCTAATTCAAAAATTACTGGTACAGAAGCTCAAAAGCTTGCGATAGCTCAAAATGGTCCAAATGGTATTGATGGAACTACTACGGCGGGTTACGCTCCTATAATCTTCGATCCAACTGGTTTGCCAGCTGGTGATTATTGGATTGAATTTCAAAATCCTGACGACACTAATGGAGAGATTTACTACAACTATTATGACATTACTGTCGCTAATAATACAACCAAAAAATCAATTCCAGGACGTATTTACTCAAAACGCTGGGCATTTGCAATGGATGATGAAGTCACCAATTTTAATGGTGCTTTCTTTGTTTTTGCACCTGATACTGGTTCTACAACGGGAGCAACTACACAAAATGGATTTGTAAATAAAATCAATTTTAATGGTGCTGGTTTTAGACCATGGTATTTTAATGTTGCTTTTAATAGTACTGGTCCAGGAAATTCTGGAAATTCTGCTGAAGATCAAAAAAGTATCTATAATGCATCGAATGCGACGCAAATGAGACCGCAGTATGAGGTTTTCTTAAATGATCCAGATATTAATATTTGGAAAAATGGAACCTACAATGGAAACATTCAAATTAACGGAATAACCAATTGTGGTATCGGTCAAAGTAATATAAACATCAGCGTTGTTAAAAGCGGAACTATTGAAATACTGCTTGATTTTGATGCCGGCGATGGTAAATTTACGCCTGGTACTAAAGACGTAATAATCACACAAACTGTTAACGGATCTGGAGCACCTCCATATGCTGTAAGTGTTCCGTGGGATGGTAAAGATGGACTAGGAAACGTAATTACCCAAGGTACCTCTATACCCATCGTTGTCACTTTTGGTCAAGCTGCTTTCCATTTTCCAATATATGATGTAGAAGAGAATCAATATGGTTTTTCAAGTACAACCGTAAGACCCGCTGCTCCCTCTTCTTATATTTTAAAACTTTACTGGGATGATAGTAAAATTACCTACACCGGGGGTACTTTTGGGGTTAAAACAAACTTGACTGGCTGTACACCAAATAATATCCCTCCAAGTGGCTGCCACACATGGAATGGCTTCATCTCGAATCAAAATAATAGTCCCCAATACGGAAATAGAAATACAATAAATACTTGGTGGTATGCCAATAGAGACTTTGTAACGTCTAATATCGTTTTACCTCCATTTTACACTGTTGCACTAGGACCAACAAGCAATGTTAAGTGTAATGGTGGAAATGATGGTAAAATTCAGATAAATGTAACAAATGGAACAGCTCCATTTCTGTACTATATCAACGGTGGAACAACGGCAAATACTTTACAGAATTTAACTGCTGGTACTTACAACATAAAAGTTGTTGATGCCAATGGCTGTTCTGCAACCATAAACGGAGTTGTTATTACACAACCTGCTGCTGCGGTAACTATTACAAAAACTAAAACAGATGTAAAATGTTTTGGACAATTAACTGGCGCTATTGATTTGACTGTTACCGGTGGAACTGGAACGTATACTTATTCTTGGAAAAAAGATAATAATACAATTGCAGCAACCACTCAGGATTTAACTGGAATCGGCGCTGGAGCTTATGAAGTAACGGTTACGGATGCAAACGGATGTAGCACTGTTAAAACAATTACAGTTGGACAACCTGCTGCTGCGAT
>NZ_MUHD01000033.1:2881-3101 GCF_002217395.1 Flavobacterium plurextorum
ACATTGCTGAAACTTCTAGAACTGATGTAAAATGTTTTGGACAATTAACCGGAGCTATTGATTTGACTGTAACTGGCGGAACTGGAACGTATACTTATTCTTGGAAAAAAGATAATAATGCAATTGCTGCAACCACTCAGGATTTAACTGGAATCGGCGCTGGAACTTATGAAGTAACGGTTACGGATGCAAACGGATGTACGGCGGTTAAAACAATTAC
>NZ_MUHD01000033.1:3188-102273 GCF_002217395.1 Flavobacterium plurextorum
TTACGGTTGGACAACCTGCTCAAGCTCTTTCATGTTCTGTAGTTCAAAACAAACCTGTAACTGCAAACGGTTTAAGCAATGGTGAGGCTACTGTATCAGCTCTTGGCGGTACTCCTGGTTATACTTACTTATGGGATAATGGTGAAACTACACAAAAAGCCATAGCACTAAACGCAGGAATGCATAGTGTAAAAGTTACAGATATAAATGGCTGTTTTACAGAATGTACTGTAGAAATTACACAACCAAATGTATTATCCTGCAGTATACAACAAGATGCAACCGTAAAATGCTACGGTGGTAATACTGGTAAAGCTACAGTAACAGCTGTTGGAGGAAATGGCGAGTATACTTATAAATGGGATAATGACGAAACAACTGCAACTGCTGTTGCTTTAACTGCCGGTTTACATACTGTAACAGTTACTGATAAATTAAATTACACTACTAAATGTGAAATTACAATTGGTCAGCCGCAAGATCCTTTAAGTGCAACTACAACACAAGTTGATGTAGCTTGTGGTGGAGGTACAACAGGTTCTGCAACTGTAATTCCAGCAGGAGGAACAAGCCCTTACACATATTCTTGGGACACAACTCCTGTTCAAACTGGTGCTACAGCTACAGGTCTTAAAGCTGGAACATATATCGTTACGGTTAAAGATGCTAACTTATGTACTGTCACAAAAACAGTAACTATTATCGATGGAGATTCTGTTAAACCAGTAATAAATCCATTACCAGAAACTTCTACTATTAATTGTCCTGCAACGCCAGTTTTTACTCAAGCAACAGCAACTGATAATAGTGGTAATGCTCCTGTTTTAACTTATGAGGATGTTACTACTCCTGGTAACTGTGCGGGTTCTTATTCGATTACAAGAACTTGGACAGCTAAGGACGAATGTGGAAACATTTCACTTCCTGTAAGTCAAACAATTAAAGTACAAGACAAAACAAAACCAACTTGGGTAACGCAAACAGCTTCTTTAAACAGAACAGTTGAATGCAGCGATACACAAGCTTTAACAGCAGCGCAAGCTTTGTTCCCTACAGCAACTGATACTTGCGATCAAGATGTTTCAAATATTGATAAAGTAAAAGGTGAGTTTAAAGCTACTGAAGGATGTAAAAATGCTGGAACTTACACTAATACTTGGACGGTTACTGATGATTGTGGAAATATTTCTGAAACTTTCACACAAGTAATCACAATTCAAGACACTACTGCTCCAACTTGGTCTACTGAAGCTGCTTCATTAAACAAAACCATAGAATGCAGTGATACACAAGCTTTAGCTGCAGCACAAGCCTTATTCCCAACTGCAACTGATGCCTGTGATACTAATGTGACAAATATTCTGAAAGCAAGCGGTCAGTTTAAAGCTGTTGAAGGATGCAAAAATGCTGGAACTTACACTAATACGTGGACAGTTACTGATGATTGTGGAAATATTTCTGAAACATTCACACAAATAATCACAATCCAAGATACTACAGCACCAACTTGGTCTACTGAAGCTGCTTCATTAAACAGAACCATAGAATGCAGTGATACAGAAGCTCTAGCATCGGCTCAAGCCTTATTCCCTGCTGCAACTGACGCCTGCGATACTGATGTTTCAAACATTGATAAAGTGAGCGGTGAGTTTAAAGCTTCTGAAGAATGCGGAAATGCCGGTACTTACACCAATACATGGACTGTAAAAGATGATTGTGGAAACACTTCTGAAACATTCACACAAATAATTACAATTCAGGATACTACAAAACCAACTTTCGTTGGCAATCTTCCTTCAGATATTACTGTTTCTTGTGACGCTGTTCCAGAACCATTTAATATGGAAGCTTCTGATAATTGTAATGGAGATTTACCAATTGTTTTCAAAGAAGTTAAAAGCGATGTTAAAAACGAATGTGGTACAGAATATACCTTAACTCGCACATGGACAACAAGTGATTGTGGAGGAAATTCAATTTCTTATACTCAAGTTATAACAGTAAGAGATACTACACCTCCAACTGGTACTGCACCATCAAATGTTGCTAATCTACAAAGTGCCGCCGACATTCCAGCAGGAAGTCCATCTGACATAAAAGATGCCGCAGACAACTGTGCAGGAGCTGTAAAAATTACAGTAAGTGACACTAACAATGGAGGAACCGGATGTAATGGAGAATCATATATTTTAACTAGAACTTATACTTTAACAGACTGTGCAGGTAATAAAACGGAATTAGTTCAAACCTTTACTGTTGAGAATAAAGTTTCTGTAAGCGGTATTGCTACAAATGTAAGCTGCCAAGGAAAAAGTGATGGTTCAATTGCAGTTACCAGCAGTCCTGGATCTACTGTAGTTATTACAAATCAAAATAACGAAGTAGTTGGAAACACAAATTTACCAGCTGGAACATACACACTTACTGCGACATCTGTAGTAAATAGTGAAAATGAAACTTGTACAGCAACTGCAACGGTAGTTATTACAGAACCAAATTATAAAGTTAAAATATCTGGACAAATTATAAATGTAGACACTAACACTCCTATTGCAAATGTTCCAGTAACATTGATTCCTCAAGGTACTACCACAGGACCAATTTTACTACGTGTAACTGGAGCCGATGGTATGTACAGCTTCACAGGAATGCCTGCAGGAAGTTATTTAGTTCAAGTTCAAGATGCCAATTTAAATAGTGCATATCAACTTTACCCAGTCGACTCGAGCTTGTTCTTTACTACTCTTAAAGAATGTGAATTCCAAGTTCATAACTTCGAATACGGAAAATCAAACCTTCCTGTTTTAGGAGATTATGTTTGGTACGATACTAACGGAAATGGTGTTCAAGACGAATGGTATGATGCTAACAATGATGGTGTCGTAACTAAAAATATTCCAGATGCTGAAGGTGCTGTAGATTACAGTCTTTGGGAATGGATAGATTTTAATGGTGACGGAAGTTATGTTGGTCCATCAAATGCAGGCGAATTAAATGCCGGTGGTTTTGGAAACGCATCAAATCCGAATATTATAATTGATGGTCCAAATGGATATCATTCTGAAGTAATTATTGGAATTCAAGGATTCTGGAGAGATAGACCAGAACAAGCAAATCCATATGGAGAATATAACATTAAACTAGTTAGAGAAGCAAATCTAGATGCTGTTGCAGCTGCTCTAGGAGAAACTGGACTTGTAAAAGTACTTCCAAGCTCAACAGATAGAAAAGTAACATCAAAACCTGCCAAACTGCAAATGCATACGGTATGTCAAACTACCAGTCAAAGCGGTATAATTGTAAATGTTACTCCTGAGGACTTAGTTCATTTAGATGCTGACTTTGGTGTAAACTGTAAAGAATTTAAAGATATAGTTGCCAATGATGATAGTGCCGGTCCAATTGCTGGTGTAAATCATATTACAAAAAATGTCTTGAATGTTTTACCAAACGATACACTTGAAGGCGTAGTAGTAACTGCTTCTGATGTTGTAATAACTACTGTAACACCAAATGAGTTTTTACAATTAAATTCAGATGGCTCTGTAGATGTTTTACCAAATGCACCAGTAGGTACACTTACAATGGTATACCAAATTTGTGAAGCCGATGCAACATCAAACTGTGATACTGCAACAGTAACAGTAACGATTGTAGCACCGGTAATAACAGTCACTGCATCACCAATTTGTATAAATGATGTTCCATACCTTGATTACACTGTAACTCCAGTTAACTTTACTCCTGCAAATGGCGTATCGATAACTTGGGCAGATGCAGCAAACAAAGTGGTAACTACCATGTCTGACTTACCTCTAAGTGGTCGCGTTTTATGGCCTGGAGCTACAGTTGATACAAACGGAAAAGGTACTGACTGGCCAGGATGGGTATTCCAAAACAATCAATGGATTCAAGCGCCTGACGGTTTTGAAGGATTACGCCCAACTGCGAACATTACATTATCGCTTAATCCAAGTGAAACAATAACTGTAAATTATCCGCCTTCTGAACCGTTCTGTACTGCCAGACCAACATTTGCAATTGTTGCTAATGATGATAACGCAGGTCCAATTTCTGGAGGTACTGGAGCAACAAATGTTGTAAATGTATATACAAATGACACCTTAAATGGAAATGCAATTAATCCAGCAGATGTTACACTTACAACAGTGACACCAGACCCAACAGGAGCATTAACACTAAATCCTAATGGATCTGTAGATGTAAAAGTTGGTACAACCGGCGGAACATACACATTAACGTATCAAATTTGCGAAAATGCTGATGCTGGAAACTGTGACACTGCAATTGTAACAATAACAGTTGTTGATCCTGCACCGCCAACTCCAATTAATGCGGTTGATGATACTTACAGCAATATTGGCTGTAACACTTTTGGACTAGTAGGTAACGTTTTAAGTAACGATACTAAAGGTTTAACTAGAGCAACACTTGATCTTGTAGAGTTTACATTATTAACAGAAACGAATAGTAATGTAAAAACAGATTCTAATATAACATTCGATACATTAGGAAATGTGAGAGTATCAAGTTTAACTCCAGCTGGAACTTATACTTATACCTATCGTCTTTGTGACAAATTAAGTCCTGGAAATTGTGATACAGCAACAGTAACAATCATAGTGCTGCCAAACGGTGTAACTAATATTGCAAGTCAGGCTTGTAATGATGATTCAACATTACTAAACTTGTCTAATTTACTGCCACAAGGAACCGCAACAACAGGAACTTGGGTTGACACAAATAACACTAATGCCCTACAAGGCAGTACACTTAATACTTTAGGTTTAGCACTTGGAAATTACATATTCGAATATAGAATAAAAGACGAGAGCTGCCCTAGAACAATTGCTCTTAACATGGAAATTAACGACGATTGTAAAGTACTGCCATGTGGAAATATAGTTGTACACAATGCTTTCTCTCCTAATGGAGATGGAAAAAATGATGTTTTCGTAATTGATAGTATTGATGATTTGACCTGTTATCCAGGAAACACTGTAGAAATCTATAATCGTTGGGGAATATTGGTATTTGAAACAACAAATTACAATAATGAAACCAATGCATTTGATGGAACATCTAGAGGTAGAACAACTATCAAACAATCAGATGGATTACCAACTGGAACGTACTTCTACATTTTGAATTACAAATCATTGAATGGAAATAATGAAGTTCAAGATAATAAAAAAGACGGATACTTATATCTTTCAAAATAAACAACAAAGAAAATGCGCTATATAAAACATTAATATATAGCGCATTAAATAACAATTCGTAAAAAAATACTTATTTTTGAATAAAGATTCATACTAACTTAAAAACCTTTTTTAAAGAATTAAAAAGTTAGTTGGTAATAACTAAATAATACACATCTACTATGAGAACAAAATTATTTTTCTTCGTCATTATGTTTGTAGCCCTTACAGGCTATGCACAGCAGGATGCACAGTATACACAGTATATGTACAATGCGATAAATATAAATCCTGCTTATGCGGGATCTCGCGGAGCTCTAAGTGTTTTTGGTCTATACCGTACTCAATGGGTTGGTTTAGACGGAGCACCAGAAACCAGCAGTTTCTCTATTAACACTCCAATAAACAATAGTAAATTGGGTATAGGACTTTCGCTGGTAAATGATAAAATAGGTCCAACAAATGAGAATAATATTTCTGCCGATCTATCATATTCAATACAAACTTCGCCAGATTTTAAACTCTCTTTTGGAATTAAAGGAACTGCTAATTTATTCAATTTAGATATTAACAAACTAAATCCTGAAGATCAAGGCGATCCACAGTTTCAAGACCTAAGCAATAAATTCTCTCCAAACATTGGAGCTGGAGTTTACTGGCATTCAGACAAAGCTTACATTGGTTTATCTGTACCCAATTTCATCGAAACCAATCGTTATGATGATAATGATGTAGCTATTTACAAAGACAAAATCAATTATTATTTAATGGCCGGTTACGTATTTGATCTTGATAAATTACAATATATCAAATTCAAACCTGCCGTATTAACCAAAATGGTTGAAGGAGCACCTTTACAAGTTGATATTTCTGCCAACTTTATGTTTTTTGAAAAATTTGTAGTTGGAGCAGCTTATAGATGGAGTGCATCTTTAAGTGCAATGGTTGGATTTCAAATCACAGACGGACTTTATTTAGGATACGGTTACGACCGAGAAACAACAAACTTAAATAATTACAACTCAGGATCTCATGAGATATTCCTGCGATATGAATTCTTCAAGAAAAATGGTAAAATGACAACTCCTCGTTTCTTCTAAAACTTATTATTATGAAAAATTATACGCTCCTTTGCTTAATAATATTAAATATTTTTTACGGCTATTCACAGCAGTCAAAGGTTAACTCAGGTGATAAAAAATACGACGGATATGCTTATGTTGATGCCATTAAAACCTATGAAAGGGTGGCCGAAAAAGGATATAAGTCTGAAGATTTATTTAAAAAACTCGGAAACTCTTATTATTTCAATTCTGAATTTGAAGGTGCTGCTAAATGGTACGGCGAGCTTTTTGCAATGAATCCGTCTCCTGAAGCCGAGTATTTTTACAGATATGCACAATCTTTAAAATCAACTGGACAGCTTGCAAAAGCTGATAAAGTTCTCAATGAGTTTAATACAAAATATAAAAACGATTCTAGAGGTAAGCTTTATAAAGAAGATGTAAACTACCTAGATCAAATCAAATTAAACTCTGGTCGCTATAAAATTGAAGATGCCGGAATCAACTCTAAATATTCTGATTACGGAAGTTTTGTATATGACAATAAAATCTATTTTGCATCGGCTAGAGATACTGGTAATTTCAGTCAGAGAAAACACAAATGGACAGGTGAATATTTTACTAATATTTACAATGCAGATATTGATGCTGAAAGCGGAAGTTCGACTAAGGTAAATAAAATAAAAACTGCCTTAAATACAAAATTTCACGAATCTTCTCCAGCATTTACCAAAGACGGAAAGACCGTTTATTTTACTAGAAACAATTTTATTGACGGCAAAAAAGGAAAAGATGATAACAAAGTTACTCTGATCAAAATTTACAAAGCTACACTCGAAAATGGAAAATGGACTAATATAGCAGCTCTTCCTTTTACAAGTGATAATTTTAGTACTGCCCATCCTGCTTTAAGCCCTGATGAAAAAACACTTTACTTTGCATCTGATATGCCGGGAACAATCGGACAATCGGATATTTACAAAGTAAGCATCAACAGCAATGGCGGTTATGGCACTCCTGAAAATTTAGGAAAAACAATTAATACCGAAGGAAAAGAAACATTTCCTTACGTAACCAGTGAAAATGAAATTTATTTTGCTTCTGATGGTCATCCAGGACTTGGCGGACTTGATGTATTTGTGGGACAATTGCAGGATAATGGAACTGTAAGTGATATTCAAAACCTAGGTGCTGACGTAAATTCGCCTAATGATGATTTCGCTTATATTATTGATCCAGCCACTAGAAGAGGTTATTTCAGTTCAAATAAAGCCGGCGGCCACGGTTCTGATGATATTTATAAATTTCTAGAAACTAGAAGACTAAAATGTATTCAAGAATTAACTGGTGTAATTACAGACGCTGAAAGTGGCATAATACTGCCGGGAACAAAACTTACTTTATATGACAGCCAGCAGGTTATTGTAAGTACAACGATTTCAAATGCCGAAGGAAAATACAGCTTTGCAGTTGAATGCGGTAAATCGTATAATGTGAGAGCTGTGAAAACAGATTATGCGACTAAAGAAGTTATGGTGAATATTGGAAAAGTAAGCGGAAAAACTGATCTGCCAATTGCTTTAGATAAAATCATTTGTAAAGTTGCTATCGGAGACGATTTAGGAAAATGCTTCGGAATAAAAATGATTTATTTTGACCTTGACAAATCAAACATTCGTGTTGAAGCTGCTTTAGACTTAGAGAAAATATTAGATGTATTGAATCAAAATCCAACTATGAAGTTAGATATTCGTTCACATACAGACAGTAGAGCAACTCATCAATACAATGAAGCTTTATCTGACCGAAGAGCCAAATCAACTATCGCCTGGCTTATTAAAAACGGCGTAGCTAAAAATCGTCTGACAGGAAAAGGTTATGGAGAAACACAACTCGTAAATAAATGTTCTGATGGGGTACCTTGTACTGAAGAAGAACACCAAATGAACAGACGAAGCGAGTTCATTATAGTAGGATTATAATACTCCCAAAATACATTATATCAAAAAAAGCTGTCTATAACTAGACAGCTTTTTTTTTACAAAAAAAACGTTGTAACTCAGGAATTACAACGAAAACTAACCAACCAATTTGAAAGTTTTTTTAAATTTTTGCAAATATATTAGTGTAATATTTTTTCCCAGTTGCGGGATCGGTAGATATCGAAATACCAAAATGAGTATAATTTCCTTCGATATTTTCTTTGTGACCCGGACTATCCAACCAAGCTCTCAAAGCAGCTTCAGAAGTTTTATAGTTATAAGCCACATTTTCTCCAACCCTTTTGGCGCCAAGAACACTTTCAATGTTTTTTGAACGCAAAACAAAATCATTGTGATTTACAAGGTTGTTATCAATCATATATTTATTATGAACTTCACATTCATAAGAAATATGATTAATTTTTTCCAATGCATTTAAACCAATACTTACCCGGTAATTGTTTATTAACTGCATTGTTTCTAATTCAGACGCATTGTAGCTGTAGTCTGTAATTAATTTTTCTGTACCCCCAGTACTTTCAGTACCTTCTGCGACTTCTGCCGAGCATGAGTTCATTGTGATCGAAATCACAATGAACAGCATGGCGCACATAACTTTTTTCATAATCTTAGTAGTTTAGTTTTAAAGCAAATGTTGGGGCAAAAACCTTAAATAATTATGTGACAATCTTTTTACATTTCTATATCAAACGTATTTAATTTATCGGTAAACTACAAAAAAAATCGACAAACTACATAAAATATTTTTAAACAAAAGTAAAAATCTTACAAATTAAGAAGAAAGACGCTCAATCTTCCATGAAAAATCAGATTGGCTTGTGTAGCGAATGCGGTCGTGAAGTCTATTTGGTCTTCCCTGCCAAAATTCAACTTGCAAAGGAGTTACAATAAATCCACCCCAATTTTCAGGTCTTGGGATTGGTTTTCCTTCAAATTCATGTTCCAGTTTTTTTAGGTTTTCTTCCAAGAAACTTCTAGACGGAATCACCTCACTTTGATTAGAAACAATTGCTCCTAACTTACTCCCATCAGGACGAGAATCAAAATAACCATCAGAAATATTTTCAGACGTTTTTTGGGCAATTCCTTTTATAATAACCTGACGTTCCATTTCCTGCCAGAAAAAAGACAAACAAACATTAGGATTGGCTTCTATCGCTTTTCCTTTTTCTGAATTATAATTGGTATAAAAAATAAACCCTTCTTCCGAGAATTTCTTTAATAAAACCACACGAGATTTAGGAAACCCGTCTAATCCAATCGTAGAAACTGTCATTGCATTGACTTCTCCGCTTCCTCCAAAATCTTCAACTTCATGAAACCATCTGTTAAAAAGATTAATTGGATCTTCAGGAATATTAGTTTCTAATAATTCACTTTTCTCGTAAGATTTTCTATAATTGCTTAAATCGTTCATTGTTTTTAGTTTTTTTGTTTCAAGTTTCAAGTTTGTCAGGCTGAGCGAAGTCGAAGCCCTTCTAACCACAAAAGCCCTTCTCCCGACGCCTCAGGATCGCTCAAGGTAACATACATATATTCAAGTTTAAAACCTTTGTTACTCCGCACCTTTGTAACTAATAAATTAAAATTCAAAACTCAAGCCGTCGTCTCCTAAAAGTACATTAGGAAAAATTGTTTCAGCTTCTTCTTTAAAACGCTCAATTCCGTCGTATCGTGTAGAATAATGACCTAAAATCAATTGTTTTACATTTGCTTTTAATGCAATTCTTGCCGCTTCTTTTGCAGTCGAATGAAGTGTTTTTTGTGCCAAAGGAGCTTCAGAATCTAAAAAAGTAGATTCATGATATAAAACATCAACATTTTCAATAATCGGAATTATATCTTCATTATAAGCAGTATCTGAACAAAATGCATAACTCATTGACGGAATTGGGTCAAACGATAACTTTTCGTTTTCTAGTAAAGTCCCATCATCAAGCTTAACATCACCGCCGTTTTTTATTTTTTGATAATAAGCAACATGGATATCATAGTGCTGAACTGCTTCTATGTTTAATTTTCTTTCTCCCGGTTTTTCCTGAAACAAGAATCCATTGGTATAAACACGATGTTTAAGCGGAATAGTTTTGACAATAACTTTTAAGTCTTCAAAAATCACTTCACTTTTCTTCGACTCTAATTCATGAAAAAACAAACTATAAGTTGTCCAAGATTCTGTCAGCTTCAATTGAAGAAGAATTAATTCTTTTATTCCTTTTGGTCCATAAATATGTAAATCCGTCGTTCTGCCTAAAAGAGAAAAAGTAGAAATGGTTCCAATTAATCCGTAAAGATGATCTCCATGAAGATGCGAAATAAAGATGTGATTAATTTTTGAGAATTTAATCTTATTTTTTCGAAGTTGTACCTGAGTTCCTTCTCCGCAATCAATCAAAAATAAACGATTCTTGATTTCTAAAACCTGCGAAGTTGGGTTAGTAAGTGTTCTAGGAGTTGCGGCATAACAGCCAAGTATAGTTAACTTCAATTTGATGTTTATTCGTTTATTTGGTGAATCGTTTAATCGCGTTAAATTATAATCAAAAACTTATCGATTAAACAGTTAAACAAATCAACGATTAACCGATTCTTTAAAATCCTAAGTCTCTTTCAATTTCTTCCATTTCGATAATATCGTGTGCTTCTAAAAGTGAAGGCACAACAACTAATTTATCTGAAACAGCATTAAAATCAAGATCAGAAACAACAATTACAAATGATTTTTTTGCTTTTTTTTGAGATTTAGCAAGAGGTAAAAAAAGTTTCAAATCATTTTCTGAAAGCTCGGAATCTGATAACAGATCGATTATAACATTATGTTTTTCAAAGGTTTTAAATTGCTGCGTTACTTTTTCTACAAAGCCATTAAAATCACCTTGTGTATTTTTTATTGTAACGGTATGTCCTTTTTGATCTACTTTCATTTTACTAAGGTACGAAGTTTTTTAATTTGTTTCAGGTTTCAAGTTTCAGGTTGTAAAACTGAACGTTCCAACAACGTGAAACCTGAAACTTGAAACTAAATATTATTATTGAATTTTAGAAGCCAAAAGATAAATAACCGCCATTCTAATTGCAACACCATTTTCAACCTGATTCAAGATAACAGAATGGTCAGAATCTGCCACTTCAGAAGTTATCTCTACTCCCCTGTTAATTGGTCCTGGGTGCATAATTACGATTTCTTTTCCAAGAGAATCCAAAAGCGGTTTATCAACTCCGTATTGTTGTGCGTACTCACGTGTTGATGGGAAAAAATTCACATCCATACGTTCGTTTTGTACACGAAGCATATTCGCAACATCACACCATTCTAAAGCTTTACGTAAATTTGGTTCAACCGTAACACCAAGAGATTCAATATATCTAGGAATCAATGTTTTTGGTCCGCATACTTTTACTTCTGCGCCCTGCATTTGCAAAGCATATATATTTGATAAGGCTACTCTTGAATGCAGAATATCACCTACAATTACTACTTTTTTTCCAGCAACATCTCCCAGTTTTTCTCTAATAGAGTAACTGTCTAACAAAGCCTGAGTTGGATGCTCATGCGCTCCATCTCCAGCATTTACAATACTCGCTTTGACATTTTTAGATAAAAAATAAGCCGCTCCGGGATTAGAGTGGCGCATTACAACCATATCAACTTTCATCGAAAGGATATTATTTACAGTATCAATCAGAGTTTCTCCTTTTTTAACAGATGATTGAGCTGCAGAAAAACTGATCACATCAGCAGATAAACGTTTCTGCGCTAATTCAAAAGATAGTTTGGTTCTCGTACTGTTTTCGAAGAAAATATTGGCAATGGTAATATCTCGTAATGAAGGAACTTTTTTAATTGGTCGATTAATGACTTCTTTAAAATGATCTGCCGTTTCAAAAATCAGGTTAATATCATTCTCGTTGATATATTTTATTCCTAATAAATGATTTACGCTTAATTCTTTCATTTTTATTGTTTATTTGTTTTTTACTGTTTAATCGTTTATTTGTTTAATCGTTTAATCGCTTCTTTCGATTAAACAATTAACCGATTAATCGATTAAACTTTTTAATTTGTCACTAAGTGAACAACATCTTCACCATCATTTTCTTTCCAGCTTACTATCACTTTTTCACCATTAATAGCATCTACCTGACGACCTCTATAATCTGGCTGAATTGGTAAATGACGACTGAAACGTCTGTCAATTAAAACCAATAATTCAATTTCTGAAGGTCTTCCAAAAGATTGAATTGCCGTTAAGGCAGAACGAATGCTTCTTCCAGTAAACAAAACGTCATCAATAAAAATGACTTTTTTGTTTTCGACTATAAAATTGATTTGAGTTTTATTGGCTTCGAGTGGTTTATCAGTACGACGGAAATCATCTCTAAAAAAAGTGATATCCAGATATCCCAAAGAAATTTCGGGAACCTTATATTCGTTTTCTAATATTTGTTTTAAACGTTCCGCTAAAAAAACACCTCTTGGCTGAATTCCCACTAAAATAGTCTCTGAGAAATCAAGATGTTTTTCGATTAACTGACAAGCCAAACGATGGAGTATGATAGTAACTTCTTTTGAATTAAGTAATACTTTTTGGCTCATAAGTAATTGTAATGTTTGGTTGGCAAATATACGAAATCAGAATTTATTTGTTGGGGTGTTGAGTGGGGAAATATTTTTTTTCAAATTGATATAGAATTGAAGCAGAAACATACTTTTTATAAACAAACATTTTTCCTACTTTAGCTGAAATCAAAAACTTCATACTAACCTCTTATGCATAAGATAGATATATGTTATTTATATTACATATAAACTAGTTGCCAAAAATTTGAAAAATGAACGATAAAGATTTGATATTACAACAAATGATTTCTAATCCAAATAGAAATCCTGATACATATTTTACTTCTGAATCTTTAATTTCTGTAATATTAAAAGACAAAAATAGAGACGAAATTGAGTTCTTAATTAAAGAAATTATTAGAGAAAAACCTGAACTAATAAATATAGTGAAAGCAATTGGACAGCCTTTTGCTGTATCACCTTCTGGATTAGTCGATTCATTTTTAAAAAAAGGAGGATTTACTAAAATCGAACACGATTTAGAAACCGAACGTATTAAAAAAGCTGAACGAGAAGCTAAATCGGATAAATTAATGGATTTGGACTTGAAACTTAAATCGTTTGAATCTAAAATCGGAAAAAAAATAGTCATTGCAGGCTTTGTAATCACCTTTTTAAGTTTTCTAATAACTGTTTTGACTATTAAATTTTGGCGTGTTGATGATAACAAATCCACGAAAGAGCAATCAACAACTGAACAAAGAATAAAGAATAGTAAAAGATAATTTAAATTAAATTTGACTTTTATAAAATGTGAGGTTTATAACCCGCTCTGCGAAGTCTCCTTACTTCACAGAGACAACAGTAGGACACTAAGAAAATCAAAACATATTTGGAATGGGTACGAAGTCAAGAGACTTCGCACAGCATAATAAATTAATAAAACCACAAAATCATGAAAGCAAAAGTCATATCAATTCCAGTTCTTGACCAAGAAACGGCATTACAGTTTTACACAGAAAAATTAGGTTTTATAAAAAAACACGATGTGCCTTTAGGCGGCGATAATAGATGGCTGACGGTTGTTTCTAAAGAGGAACCAAATGGCGTTGAAATTCTGTTGGAACCATCACCAAACCATTTTGAACCTTCTAAAACGTATCAAAAAGCGCTTTTTGAAGCAGGAATTCCGTGTACACAATTTAATGTAGACAATCTTGAGGAAGAATACAATCGTCTTGTAAATTTGGGTGCAGCATTTAAAACAAATCCAACCGAAATGGGAAATGTGAAAATTGCCGTTTTAAACGATACTTGCGGTAACTATATTCAACTTATTGAGATGTTATCCTAAACCATAAAAATGATGAAAAGTTTGCAAAAGTTTATAACAAAACCAAGAAACATCTTTCTGCTGGATGGTTTTGGTGCTTTACTTACTGCTGTATTACTATTTTTTGTACTTAGAAATTTCAATACTTTTTTTGGTTTATCAAAAGATATCTTTGAATACCTTTCAATTATTGCATTCGCTTTTTTTATTTATTCTCTTACCTGTTATTTTTTAGTGAAGCAAAATTGGAAATCATTTCTAAAAACAATCTGCATTGCCAACATTCTATATTGTATTATGACTTTTGGAATTGTCGTATATAACTCCAAAAGTATTTCTATTTTTGGTATGGCTTATTTTTTAGGAGAAATCATTATTATATCTGGACTTATATTCCTCGAGATAAAAACGATTAGAAAACAATAGATTTTTCTCTCTTCTTCAAAAAAAAACACAGGCCGTTTTATTCGGTACGCAAAACTATTATGCCATGTTTTGGAATACTAAAATTCACCTTCTTACCTATTGCTCCAATCTTTTTACCTGACCATAAGTCACGAATTTTCGCTGATTTTTCGAGATTTACTAAATCTGATTTTAAAACAAATTGGTTTGCTTCATCTCCGCGATTCAAAATAGCGATCGCTTTTCCGTCTTTTCCTTTTTCTCCCAGCAATTTTTCCCAAACCTCAATATTTCCTTCTTTAAATATTCGTCTCGCTTGATAGAATCCCTTATCTTGGTTTAAAGCAATTAGATCTTTATTGGTAAGAATACCAACCGTTTCTTTTGACATACTTCTTAAATCATTTCCTGCCAATAGAGGAGAATTCAACATGCACCACATCGAAAAATGACTTTTATCTTCCTCATAAGTCATTCCTCTGCCAACCTGTAACATATCCATATCGTTATAATGTCCGGGAGATGAGTATTTATACAAATCAACATTTAAATCTATAATCTTAAGTATAGATGAAAATTTATCATCAATATCATAGGAAATTCTCCAAGAATCCGCTTTATCGATTGCCCATTCGCCTGGAAATTTCCATCGGCAAACATTAAGAACAATTGCTTCGTTCTTAGCTTTTACAGCCTTTAAAATTTTTAAATATTCTGTTTTCTCATCGAGATTCATTTTCTCTCCGCCACACCAGTCTACTTTTAAAAAATCGCAGCCCCAGTCTTCAAAAAAAGTTTTACAATCTGCATCAAGATATCCATACATACCAACTCCAATACCTTTTTGATCATTATCATAAATAGATCCGCAAGTATTTCTTCCTGCATCGCTGTATATTCCGGCTTTAAGTTTTTTGCTGTGAATATAAGTCACTAAAGCCTTCATTCCCGAAGGAAACTTTTGAGTATCAACAAAAAGATTACCTATTGAATCTCTTCCTCCAAAATAACCATCATCAATATTAACATATCTATAACCAGCATCGTACAACCCAGAAGTAATCATAGCATCAGCCTGCTCTCGAATCATTTTTTCATCGATATGCACTCTAAAATTATTCCAACTGCTCCAACCCATTATTGGCGGTTTAGCTTCCTGAGCAAAAAGCAGCCCGTTTATAAAAAAGACAATAATTAGTTGGCATATTATTTTTTTTGAGGCGGTTTTCATTTTGTATGATTTCATATTTGTTGTGGTATAAAAATCCAGTTGAATAGCTTTTAAAAATAGCATATTTCAGTTTAATAAATTAAAATAGTCCGAAATAAAAGTAATTTCAAAATGCACAAACTCAAATATAAATACATTTATTGAAAATCTGCAGCTATAAATAGTATACTCCACTATAAGTAGAGAATAAATATATTAATTGGTACGAAAGAAACTAAAACACCAAATCCTAAAACATTTTCAAAAAATTCTATAACACATTTTCGTGATTCCTGAGGTAATTTTAATTTATGAAATTATAAAACTCAGAATCATGCAAAATAAAATACTAAGAATGTTAATGGTATTTGTAATACTGTTTTCATTTACAAGCTGCGAAGTTATTGGAGACATTTTTAAAGCCGGAATGGGATTTGGAATTTTCATCGTAATCTTTATTATTGCGATAATCATTTTCATTTTCGCTAAACTTTTTGGCAATAAATAGACATAAAATAATCTCCGTTATTTTCATAGCGGGGATTTTTTTAAACACATAGAGACATAGTTTTTGAACTTAAAAAAGGCGTTTCACTTTTTTGAAAAAAAAAATAGCTGTGTGAAAGAAATACATTTCTCTTTTGTAGTCTTTATTCGCACTAAATTTGACATTAAAACTATGTTTCTATGTGTTTAAAATTAGACCAAAATAAAAATCCCAAACTCCAAGTTTAATTTGGAATTTGGAATTTAAAATATTGGAATTTTATAGATTAAAGATTGTACATCTTTTTTCTTTGCTCTTGAATTTTTTCATCATCAAGATATTCGTCAAATGTCATGTAACGGTCAATTACTCCGTTTGGTGTAATTTCAACGATTCTGTTACCAACGGTTTGTGCAAACTCGTGGTCATGAGTTGTAAAAATCACTGAACCTTTAAAGTTTTTCAATGAGTTGTTGAAAGCGGTAATCGATTCCAAATCTAAGTGATTTGTTGGTTCGTCCAGCATTAAAATATTTGCACGTTCCATCATCATTCTAGAAAGCATACAACGTACTTTTTCTCCTCCAGATAAAACTCGGCTTGTTTTTAAAGCTTCTTCTCCAGAGAAAATCATCTTCCCTAAGAAACCTCTAATAAACACCTCATCGCGCTCTTCTTCTGTTTTAGCATATTGACGTAACCAATCAACTAAACTCAAATCGTTTTCGAAGAAATCGTGATTTTCAGCTGGTAAATAAGCTTGATTTGTTGTAATTCCCCAGTCAAAAGTTCCAGAATCTGCTTTTTGTTCGTTGTTTAAGATTTCATAAAAAGCAGTTGTAGCACGTGAATCTTTAGAGAAAAGAACGATTTTGTCGCCTTTCGCCATGTTCAAGTTAATATCTTTAAATAAAACTTCACCATCTACTGAAGCTGATAAGTTTTCTACATTCAAAATTTGATCTCCAGCTTCACGATCCTGATCAAAAATAATTGCTGGATAACGACGGCTTGAAGGTTTGATTTCAGAAATATTCAATTTAGAAATCATTTTTTTACGAGAAGTAGCTTGCTTAGATTTCGCAACGTTTGCACTAAAACGACGAATAAATTCTTCAAGTTCTTGTTTCTTCTCTTCTGCTTTTTTGTTTTGCTGTGCACGTTGTTTTGCTGCTAATTGGCTAGACTCGTACCAGAATGTATAGTTTCCTGAATAGTGATTGATTTTCCCGAAATCAATATCAGAAATATGTGTACAAACCGCATCTAAAAAGTGACGGTCGTGAGATACAACAATTACAGTATTTTCGTAGTTTGCTAAGAAATTTTCTAACCAAGCGATTGTTTCAAAATCCAAATCGTTGGTAGGCTCATCCATAATCAATACATCAGGATTTCCAAAAAGTGCCTGCGCCAAAAGCACACGAACTTTCATTTTTCCTTCCATATCGCCCATTAAAGTATAATGATGCTCTTCGTTAATTCCTAAGTTAGACAACATTGATGCTGCATCAGAATCTGCGTTCCATCCGTTCATTTCTTCAAATTGAACTTGAAGCTCCCCTATTCTGTCAGCATTTTTATCGTTGTAGTCTAAATAAAGTTCATCCATTTCCTTTTTAACAGCGTACAAAACTTTATTTCCCATTAAAACGGTTTCCAAAACAGTATGCTCATCGAACATGTTGTGATTTTGGTTCAAAACCGACATACGTTTTCCCGGCTCTAAATGTATGTGCCCAGAAGTTGGGTCCATATCACCTGAAATAATTTTAAGAAATGTAGATTTTCCAGCACCATTGGCTCCAATAACGCCGTAAATATTTCCGTGAGTGAATGTTGTATTTACTTCGTCAAACAAAATTCGTTTGCCAAATTGAACTGATAAATTATTGACTGTTAACATGAATGTCTTTTTAATTAATTTGGTGCAAAAGTAGTGAAAAAGGTTCAGAGTTGCAAAGATGTGAAAAGGTGAATTATAAATTGTAAAACGTAAAATGTCAACTCCAAAATATCTAACTTTTATCCTCTCACATTTTACAATTTACATCTCACTTCCATTACAATTTACTTTCTTTCGACAAAGCGGTTTCCAGACTCTCGAAATTTGGAAGGACTTTAGCAATCTTTCCTTCTTTATTGAGAATAAAATGTGTTGGAAATGAATTGAGTTGTAAAGCTTCATTCATATAAACTTTCATATCAGGAATTACAGCATACGACAACGGTTTTCTACTTAAGAATGCTTTTAATTGTTCCGTCGAATCTTCTGCCAGACTGATAAAAACAATATCTTTTCGGTCTTTGTATTCTTCAACTAACGTATTGACTTGTGGAAATTCTCTAATACAGGGCGTACAGTGAATGTACCAACATTTTATTACTATAATTTTTCCTTTCATGGATTCGTTTGTAACCAGATTTCCGTTTAGATCTTTGAACGAAAATTTAGGAAAAGCGGTTCCTTCCATCTGATAGTTTTTAAGCGCATCAAAACCTATTTGGTTAATTGTCGCTTTTATGCTCGTATCAGATTTTGGCAGAATTTTAAACAGCTTATAACTGTAGACAGAATCTCCTGATTTTAATCGAATTGGAATATAATTTCCATTTGCTAATTGGTCTAAAAACTTTTCTTTTGAAATTTCTTTAGATTCTAAATCAAGAGCAGTAAAATCTCTCGAAAGCATGATTTTTTTACTTTGATAAACGGACCAATCGCTAAACGTTTTTTGAATTTGAACTGGATCGACTTCTGGCGTTCCATTTTTAATTTGGCTGTAACCAAAGGTAAAAACTAAAAATGCTGCTATAAAAAGAATTGATTTCGGCATGGGTTTTTAATACAATATTTAAGTCTCAAAAGTACTAAAATTGCCCTTAAATACTGGAGACAGATTTATAAGGTTTCTAGAATATCTATTTAATTTTTGAGATTAGGTAAAAAAGAAATATCCATATAATATTTCTTTGGATTACTCGGATCGATCATCACTTTTATTATATCGTCTTTTATAAACTCCGTTGGATCAAACCAAATACTATCACTTTCAAAAATATACATTTCGTTTGTTTGAGGATTAAGCCACTGACTGGATATTTGAAACGGATTCCTTCCATTTACTGCCATACTGTAATTTAAGTGCACTTGAACAAATTTTGTATCAATACGTTTGCCATTATCTCGTAGATACAGCGTTTTTCTTTGTTTTAAAAAGCCGAATAAAATGATTCCGAAACCAATTAAAAAGAAAACTGTTCCCAAAATCCCCAAAATTAATGGGCCAAGCCATAGTGAAGCAAATCCATTAATACTGGCATCTTTTGGTTCTGCAGGATCGTAAAAAACTTCGACACTTTCACCTTCGCTGTAACTTGGAGGATTACTGCTCACTGATGAAGTAAATTCGATTTTGTTCCCTTTTTTTTGTTGTAAAAGTAACTACTGGCGCATAAGTTGTAGAATTATCAGATCTTTTGCTAATTAATTCAATTACGGTTCCCTGAACGGTTTCTGCTCTTTTTAAAAAGGCTTGTTTATCCTGATAAAGATAAAAAGCTCCTGCAAGCATCAGTGCTCCGATTGATAAAAATACATATTTAATTATGGCTATTGTTTTCATATTTTATTCTATAAAAATAAGGTAATGATTAAATCATATCTGCATTAAAAATGCGATAACAGATCATATTTTCTGTTTACAAAAAAAAGTTATAAATGTAATAATTTCATTATTAAACAAACAAATATACAGCTAAGAAACATATCACAAATCAGACTAATTTGTTGTAGTTTCTTAAAAGAAAAAATTTGCAAAAACAATCCAATTAATTTAATTAAATTAGCAAAAAAATCTGACTAAAAAATGACGTTTCCATTTCAGTTTAAGCTCTTTAACGAAACCTTTTATTGGCACGCTTTATTTGAAACATTAGCCTTTTTTATTGGGATAAGGGCATATTACTTTTTGAAGAAAAGAACAGTAGATCCTATTTCAGATATCAATCGTCTTATTATTTTAATTGGGGCAATGGTTGGTGCATTAATAGGCTCTAGAGTTATTGCTTTGCTTGAAAATCCTGCCGAAATAACACAGCAGACTTTTTTAACTTTCTTTCAGAACAAAACTGTAGCGGGAGGATTTTTAGGCGGACTGCTTGGTGTGGAACTTTTCAAAAAAATAATTGGTGTTAAAATCTCTTCAGGTGATCTATATGTAATTCCGATAATTGTGGCTTTGTTTATTGGTCGAATTGGCTGTTTTTCAATGGGTATTGCTGAACCTACTTACGGAATCGAAACAAGTTTTATTACGGGAATGGATCTGGGAGATGGTTTATACAGACATCCAGTAGCTTTATATGAAATGTTTTTCATGCTTTTACTTTTTATCTTTTTTCAAAAAATAAAAAACAGAAATCTCGTTAATGGTGACCGATTTAAACTATTCATGGTTTTGTACTTTTTATTTCGCTTTTTAATTGAATTTATAAAGCCATACAATCCTTTATTTTTTCATTTAAGCAGTATTCAATGGAGCTCCATTTTTATTTTTATTTACTACTCGAAATTTATAAATCGGGTTTTTAATCATTTAAGCAAAACTTTACTTTTACAATAACTATACTTCTATCATAATGAAAACCCGCGATTATATATTTTACGATTATACTAAAAGTTTATGCCCAACCTGCTTGGATCTTGTTGATACTAAAATTGTATTTCAAGACAATAAAGTTATGATGTTGAAACATTGCAAAACACACGGCGAATTGAAATCGATGATTGCTGATGATGTTGATTATTATAAACAAATTCGTAATTATAATAAGCAATCTGAAATGCCCTTAAAGTTCAATACAAAAGTGCACTATGGCTGCCCATATGATTGTGGATTATGCACAGATCATGAGCAGCACTCCTGCTTAACGATTGTTGAAGTTACGGATCGCTGCAATTTAGCCTGCCCGACTTGTTATGCAAATTCGGCTCCAAACTATGGAAGGCATCGTACTTTAGAAGAAATTGAAAAAATGTTCGACACTGTTGTCGCTAATGAAGGTGAACCAGATGTTGTTCAAATTTCAGGAGGTGAACCAACTGTACATCCTGAATTTTTTAAAATTCTTGATATTGCAAAAAGTAAACCTATCAAGCATTTGATGTTGAACACGAATGGAATAAGAATTGCAAAAGACATAAAATTTGTTGAGACATTGGCCAGCTACATGCCGGATTTCGAAATCTACTTACAATTTGACAGCTTTAAACCTGAAGTATTAGAAAAACTTCGCGGAGAGGATTTAACTGAAGTTCGTAAAAAAGCAATTGAACATTTAAATCAATTTAATATTTCGACTACGTTAGTAATTACACTTCAAAAAGGAGAAAATGATGATGAAATTGGTCAGATAATTGAATATGCTTTACAGCAAAAATGTATTCGTGGCGTAACTTTTCAGCCTACTCAAGTTGCAGGCAGAAATGATAATTATGATGATGATTTTGGAAGAATAACTTTGACCGAAGTACGCCGAAAAATTTATGAGCAGTATCCTCTTTTTACACCTCAGGATTTAATTCCGGTTCCTTGTAATCCCGATGCTTTATGTATGGCTTATGCATTAAAAATTGATGGAGAAGTTTTCCCGATGACACACTTAATTAATCCAGAAGATCTGTTAAACAACTCCAAAAACACTATTGTTTTTGAGCATGATGAAAAACTAAAAACTCATATGCTGAATCTATTTAGCACTGGAATTTCTGTTGATTGTGCTGAAACCGAAATGAATGAATTAATGTGCTGCTTGCCAAGAGTGCAATCAGACACTTTAAACTATAATAATTTGTTCCGAATTTTGATAATGAATTTTATGGACGCGCATGATTTTGATGTTCGGGCTGTTAAAAAATCTTGTGTTCACATTGTAAGCGATAAGATGAAAATTATTCCTTTTGAAACCATGAATTTATTCTACAGAGACCATAAAATTGATAAGATTCGAGAAAAACTGAATGTTTAATTTACAAATTTTTTAAAATATGGAAGGATTAATATTTATTGGATTCATCCTCGCTGTGATGTTTTTAGTTGGATTGATTGGTTTAATTTCTGGAAAAGAAAACAAAAAATTCTTTTTAATAATTATGCTGATTCCAATAATCATTCTTGTAATTGGATTTGGCACCTGTGCCTTAATTGTAAGTCAGCTTTAATTTAAAACATTATGAATAATCCTTTAGTAGCAATTGGCGGTATGGCCGCCTTTATAAGTGTAATTGCTTTTCTTGTTGGAATTTTACGCTTGATTATTATCTCACGAGACAGAAAAACTTCGTTGAAAATTATACTGTTCGCCATTATTGGTTTTGTAATTGGTTTTGGCACTTGTGCAGCAAACTTCAAACTAGGAAACATGCATTAATAAAAAAACCTGGTAATAAAATTACCAGGTTTTATAATGTTCGCATCTGGGTGAAAACCAAATAACAAATCACCCAAATTTGATCATTATTCTGAAATAAAATTTAGATTAAAAAATAAATAACCAAACTCAATTTTAACCATTCCAATATTCTATTTCCACTTATCTTAAAAGAGCTGTCTTCAACAGATTTTTGCCCTAATTATCTCTGCCAGAAAACCTGACAGAGATAAAAAAAATTACTAAATAATTCAGGCAACACAACTTACTAAGTACTAACTCAAACCAAACTCATTATATTAATTTTTTAAGACTTTCATAAACTGATAATTCAACATCAGCGTGGTCTTTATTGTTACATTGCTCAATTAAATTTTTAAGCTCATCAGCTTTTAATTGCGACTTATTATCTAACACAAGCAACAACTCTTTCGATGCATCGCTTAAGCTTTTTGCTAAAGGTAAAAATGGCTGTACTAAAGGTGCATTTGCACTCAACTCTGTTAATTGCTTATGAAGTGAAATCCATTTAGTAAAGAATGCCGTTACTTTAGCTTTATTTTCTGGTGTTTTATTTGCTAAATACTGACTTACAGCATCATTAAAAGCTAATGAATCTTTAGCATCTGGTCCGCAAGCATCTGCAAAAAGTGTAAACGGAGAATACATTTGATATTCAGTTCCTCCTTTGTTTCTTTTATAACCTTTTAATGGTTCACAAACATTCGAAAATTCTTCTAATGCTTCTATATTTTGATTATTAGAAATATTTCTTAAAATAACTGCTTTGTTACGAATGTGTGTTAATCCAAGTTCTTCTAATCTGAAAGAAACTACATCAAGACGTTTTCTCATACTAGTCATATCGGTAATATCTTCTGCAGACCAAAGTCTTTCTGCTATTGCCGCAGTTCTTGGCCAAAGTCTAGAATCGATAGTTGTTGGTGTTACAAGTTCTGTCCACATTGTTGCTTCTCCACCTAAAACTCTTGCTTTTTCTTCTGCCGATAAAACTGCACCTTTTGGCATTGGATCATTTAAGTAATGACTTTCTATTGGGTACAACAAATCGACATAATATCCATTTGACATTACCGTTTTATACCCTTTTTTAACGGCATCAATCAATGACTGACCTGCAACAACACCTTCGTTTGGTCCTCTCCATGCATGAATAATAGCATCTTTTGACATGTTTTTTGTCAAAATCTCTTCCCAGCCCATTAGTTGCTTTCCGTGTTTTTTAAGCATCGGAACTAACTGCATGGTGAAATAAGTTTGCAATTCATGATTCGTTGTTAACTTATTTTTCTTTTTAAACTCTTGAATTTTTGGATTTTCATCCCAGTCTTTTCCTTCATTCTCATCTCCTCCAATATGAAAATAAGCTCCTGGAAATAATGGACATACTTCATCAAAAAGTTCACTTAATATTTGATATGTTTTAGGATTTGAAGGATCTAATGTTGGCGAAAAAATACCCGCATTTCTTTCAATTCCATAGGTAGCGATTGCTGTACCTTGAATATTTTTTTCGGAAGTTCCTCCTGTCAATGTAATCACTTTACTGCCAATTTCTGGATAAGCTGTAAGTATTGCAGATGCATGACCTGGAACATCTATTTCTGGAACTATCAAAATACCGCGCTCTTCAGCATATTTTACGATATTTTTAATTTCCTCTTGTGTGTAATACATTCCATCCGAAGCTAATTCTATTAGTTTTGGATGTTTTTTCATTTCAATTCTCCAACCTTGATCGTCAACTAAATGCCAATGAAACACATTCATTTTCATTGCTGCCAATCCATCTAGATTTCTTTTAATTACATCAACCGGCTGAAAGTGTCTTGAAGCATCTATCATTAAACCTCTCCATGTAAATCTTGGAAAATCTGAAATTTTAGAAACTGGAAAATAAAATGAACTACTATTATTTTGCAGCATTTGTAACAACGTTTCAAGTCCGTGTAAAGCACCTAAATCGCTTGTTGCGTTTATCGTAATTTTATTTTGTTTGATATCTAAATGATAACTTTCATCTTCGTATAAACCAATTTTACCACTTTTAGTACAATTAATTTGCAGTTCGGCATTTGGAACTTCATTTAATTTTGTGATAAAACCCTGCTGAAAGAAAATTCCTGTTCTACCATCTAAGCGGCGTAAAAAACGAGTTACTCCTCCAAAAATTCTTGGATTAGGATTTCCAGTAATGTTTACTTTAAAGTTTTTGTTTAAAGCAAAATTCCCGTCGTTTAATTCAACACTCTGAGGCCAAGGCATAAGATTTAACTGCTCTTTCTGAATTTGAGCGCTAGAGGTTACACCTGCTAATAGTAGGACAAATAAATATTTCATTTTTACTGTTTTTGAAAAGATGTTATCCTAAGACAACATTAATAAATAGATAAAAGAAACAAAACTCAGATGGACTCTTATTGAACCTCACTAATCGCTGCGAAATCAATCTGAATTTTGTAATTTGATTCGTTATCCGAATCTAATTTTTAGTAATCGAAACGTTTAAAAGCTTCGATTGCTTCATATTCTGCCAATCCTAATTCATCATAAAGAATAGCGGTATTTTTATTTCTGTCTTCGGCTCTAACCCAAAATTCTCTTGAATCATTTCCTTGAAACATTACACGGTCTTTTTGAGACTGGTGATACAAAATAGCATGACGTTTTAAAAGCACTTCTGATGGAGAAAGAGGAACAGCCATATCGATTTCATTAATATCCCATTCTTGCCATGCACCTCTATACAGCCATAACCAGCAATCATCCATGTATTTTTCAGATTTTAATTCACCCATTGCTGCAAAAATCGCATTCAAACAAACTTCATGAGTTCCGTGTGGATCTGCTAAATCTCCTGCCGCAAATACTTGATGTGGTTTTATTCTGGCAATAATTTCTTTTACAATCGCGATATCTTCTAGTCCTAACGGATTTTTCTTTACTTGTCCTGTTTCGTAAAACGGTAAATCTAAGAAATGAGTTTTTTCATCTTTCAGCCCAATATATCTTGTTGCAGCATAAGATTCTCTTCTTCTTATTAATCCTTTTAGTTTTCGAACTTCAAGAGAATCAATTTCGTTTTCTGATTTATGGTTTAAAAATTCAATTACAGATTTAAAGTTGATTCCACTTCCTGCTTCACCAACAAAATCTTTGGCAACCTCAGCAAACTTTAAAGCTTCATCGTCTGTAACCGCAATATTTCCAGAGGTTTGATATACAACATGTACATCATGACCTTGTTTTATCAATTTTGAAAAAGTTCCTCCCATAGAAATCACATCATCATCTGGATGCGGACTAAAAAGAATTACTCGTTTTTTTGCAGGATTAGCTCTTTCTGGACGATGTGAATCATCTGTATTAGGTTTTCCTCCCGGCCATCCTGTAATGGTATGCTGTAAAACATTGAACATATTAATGTTCAAATCATAAGCAGAACCTTCTTGTGCCAGTAAATCAGACATTCCGTTGTTATTGTAATCTCTGTCCGTTAATTTTAAGATTGATTGTTTTGTTTTTTGACATAACCAAACAATCGCTTTGCTTTTTAGTTCTTGATTCCAAATACATTCTCCAACAAGCCAAGGAGTTTTAAAACGAGTCAATTCTGATGCTGCTGACTGATCTAAAACAAAGGTTGCATTAGGATGATTTTGCAAAAATGTAGCTGGAACTTCTGAACTGATATCGCCTTGAGTTGTTCTTTTAATGATATCGGCTTTATTTTGTCCCCAAGCCATAAGTACGATTCTTTTTGATCGCATAATGGTTGAAACTCCCATGGTAATGGCTCTTTTAGGCACATTATCAATTCCATTAAAATCTGATGAGGCATCAACTCTTGTAATATGATCCAGTGTAATAATTCTGGTACCAGAATTAATATGTGAACCTGGTTCGTTGAAACCTACGTGGCCAGTACGACCTATTCCTAATAATTGAAAATCAAGACCTCCCGCATTTTTAATATTCATTTCGTAATCGATACAGTATTGATTTAATTCATCAATTGCAACTGTACCGTCTGGAATATTTACATTCTCTGGTTTGATATCAATATGATTAAAAAGATGCTGATGCATGAAATAATGATAGCTCTGATTGTTCTCTTTACTCATTGGATAATATTCATCCAAATTAAAAGTAACTACATTGCTAAAACTTAAGCCTTCTTCTCTGTGCATTCTCACTAATTCCTCATAAACTTTTATAGGAGAAGAACCTGTGGCTAAACCTAATACGCAGGTTTTATTTTTTTCCTGCTTAGATCTAATTAACTGCGCAATTTCCTGCGCTACAATTATAGAAGCTTCTGTTGAATTTTTGAAGATTTCATTATGGATTTTCTCAAATCTTGTTTCTTCAAATTTTCCGGCACTTTTATAGCTGATATCAGGTTTTATTTCTAAAGCACTTTTCATTTATTTTCTTTTTTTGTATTTACAATTTTGGTTTTTGAAATGGTATAGACAACTTTCACTGCCTATACCATTCACTAACCAAACTTAAATTCTTATACTCTGTTTTTAGAAGTTCGGAGCATTAACATCCCACCAAGTTCTAGTTCCTCCATTATCTGGACCTCCTAGTTTTGCAACACCTGTTTTAACTCCTTCTGGGTTTCCATCTCTTTCACTTTGAACAAAGTTTATTCTTCTCACACCAAATTGAGTAGTAATTAAACCAGCACTTTGATTATTAAGAATTGGTAATAATTTAGGATAACCTGTTCTACGGTGATCAGACCAAGCTTCTTGTCCGTCAGGGAAGTTAGCAATCCATTTTTGAGTGATGATTTTTTGAAGCTTCACTTCATTACTTGCAGTATTGTCCCAAGCAACAGTAACTTTATTTACCGCTAAACCACTATTGAATGGAGCAACTGGATCTACATAATCTTTTGCTGTATTCACATTATTTGCAGTATATTCTGCAGCGCCTCCTGTAGCAAGTTGATCAAAAGATGCAGCAATACCTGCTTTATATAATGATTCAGCATCGCCTCCCATGTTCCAGCCTCTCAAAGCTCCTTCGGCTCTTAAGAAGTAAACTTCGGCAGCATTCATCCAAACTACTTGTTTGTCATCTTTAATTACTTTTCCGAAATTTGAAAATTTCATGTGTAATGTTTTATCTCCAAGAATTCCACCTGTACGGATTCCTTTGTACTGATCAGGATATTGTTCTGATGTTGCAAAGTAAGCTTTCATTCTAGGGTCATTATAACCTCCCATGATAGACTCCATATCTGCAGACATACGACTGTCATTGTACTCATAAGCAGCTACTCTTAAAGGATGTTGTGAAACATCTTTAGTTACCATAAAAGTATCAGTTGCAGCTGTCATTACACCAAATTTTTGGCTCATTGCTTTTTCAGCTTCTGCTTTAGCTAATGTTGGATTTACTTTTACAATACGCATTGCTAATCTTAAACGCAATGAATTCGCATATCTAACCCATTTTTCATAACTACCTCCGTAAGTTGAACGGTCAGTATTTACAAAAGAGCTTGGTTCTTTTGCATCTATTCTTCTTGTTAATTCATTTACTGCAAAATCTAAGTCTTTAAACATTGCTGCATAAACATCTTGTTGAGAATCGTATGCAATTGTCGAATTAGTAGTTCCTAATTGAGAGTAAACAATTGGTCCCCAAGCATCGGCTACTTTATGTAAAGTTTCTACTTTAATAATTGTTGCAAGTGCATAAAACTGATCGTATTTTCCTTTAGATTCTTTTTCAACTTTCAAGAAATTTGCCATTACTAATGAATAAGCAGCTTCCCATCCTGCTCCATTCCATTTATCAGTAAGAGCGTAAGAAAGATTATTTGCTCCATCAAAACCTGGAGCTGTTGAATAACCTCCCCAAGTATTTGCTGATAAATCAATGGCAATTTGATATCTCCAACCTGGAGTATTCACCATTACATTCTCGAACATATTTTTAAAAGGACCTAAAATATGGTTAAAGTCCTGTGTTACTTCCTCTTGAGTAAAAGCATCAGGATTACTATTAATCTCATCGAAATTATCTGTACAACCAACTAAGGCTAAAAGACCGAAACAGATTAATGATTTTTTTATATTGTTTGTTTTCATGATATTTTAAATTAGAAAGTTACATTTAAATTAAGACCAATACTTCTTGTTGATGGCAAACCATAAATATCAACTCCTTGTAAACCTTGACCTGTACTTAAAGCAATGTTTGGATCAAAAGGTGCATCTTTATAAAAGAAGAATAAATTTCTTGCGATTAATGATAAAGTTGCTGTATTAACAAATGGCAATGTTTTTTTACTGAAAGTATAGCCAAGTGAAACCTCTCTTAAACTTACGTTTGTAGCGTCATATACATACTCAGCTGTAGCTCCGTTAAGTCCGCCAACTGCTTCGTAATATTTTTGAGCATCCATTGAAGTAACTTTAGTACCATTAGGCATAACTGCATTTATTGGCACACCACCAGCATTTCTTGCATCTCCACTTCTTTTTGAAACTCCATAAAAATCATTCATAGATTCTGTAATACTCATTACATCACCTCCAAAACGTCCATCAATTAAGAAATTAGCTGTAAAAGCACCAAACTTAAATGTGTTTGACCAACCTAACATGAAATCTGGATTTGCATTACCTACTTCACGGAATGCTCCTTCAATTGCTAAGTTTCCTTTGTCATCTAAAACAATTTCTCCTTTATCGTTTTTAACGATACCTTTTCCTTCAATAACTCCAAATGGTCTTCCTTCTGTTAAAGCATATCTGTAGTTGATATTGTTTACAGGAGTTAAAGGAATTGTTCCTCCTAATTCTTCTGGAATTTCTTTAACCTTGTTTTTATTTTGAGAATAGTTTACTGTAGTATCCCATGAAAATTTATCTCCAGTGATGATTTTTCCAGTAAGAACAAGCTCAATACCATGGTTTTCGATGCTACCAGCGTTAATTCCGTAATTTGTATAACCATAAGGGTTAGTACTTGGTGCAGGAACTTGGATGTATTGATTTTTAGTTTCTGAATTGTAGTAAGAAATTTCAAAACCAAATCTGTTATTAAACATTCTCCACTCTGTACCAAACTCGTATTCTGATTTTAACTCAGGTTTTAAAGATTCGCCTGGTCTTGGTCCTACAGTTGGAGGAATAATAATACCACCTTGAACTGTTGATTTTGGAGAAGTTACGAAAGCCGAAACATCGTTTCCTACTTCAGCATAAGTTCCTCTCACTTTTCCAAAGTTAATCCATTCAGGTAAAGTTGTCATTTCACTGATTAGAGCAGTCACACCCACAGATGGGTAAAAGTATGATGGAGTATCTGTATTTACTAAAGTAGATGACCAGTCATTACGTCCTGTAATATCTAAATACAACATGTTTTTGTAACCAAAAGTAGCAGAAGCAAATATAGATTGAACTTCTCTAGAAGATCCTGTAGCTTGAAGATTTAAGTTATCTATACCTTTATTACTTCCAAAGTTTCCTAATGTAAATAAGTTAGCATTAATAAGCCCTGGAGTAATACCAGAATCTAAAGTAGTAGCATGATTTCCTAAAGTATTATTGATACTAGCACCTACTATAGCATTAAAGCTGAAATTCTCGTTGATATTAGTATTGATTTTAGCAATTAAATCTCCATAACGTTGTGTACTTAATGTAGCTACATTAATATATCTACCATTATATCCAGACAAAGAATTGTTTGTCGTAGCATAAATTCTCTTATCAAAATCATTTTCGATTCTGTTATAACTGTATCTTGCTCCAATGCTCAACCAGTTGTTTGCTTTATAATCTAAAGCTATGTTTCCGTTAAAGAAATTATCTTTATCAACAGATTTATTTCTATTGATTAACCAATAAGGATTTTGAACATAGATATCAGCATCCAATGGCGTGTAGAAATTTTGTCCGTAAAGGTTTCTAGAAGGAATAAATGATTCGAAATTATCTTTGTAAAAATTAAAGTCATTTGCTCTTTGGAACAAGTAAACACCTGTAAGAGGATTTGAATAAAGTCCGTTTACCGGTCTGTTATCAATAGTTTGGCTTGTATATTTTGCATCAGCAGAAACAGTTAATTTATTGTTGAAAAATTTAGCTGTTTGACGGATTCCAAAATTGTTTTTCTTTAATCCATTACCTTCAATAATTCCAGAAGAAGAAGTGTTAGCATAAGATAAAGTTGTAGAAGCAATATCTGATCCTGTTGTAAATGAAGCAGAAGTAATTTGTGTAACTCCAGTATTGAAAAAGTCTTTTACAAAATCATTTGAAGCTACTTTTCCACCCCAAGATTTTTGTGCATTTAAAGTTCCATATTCATTTTGGAATTTTGGCAAAGAGTGTACAGACTCAAAAGTAGTAACAGAAGAAACGGCTAAGTTTCCTTTGTTTTCTTTATTTTTCTTAGAAGAAAGCAAAATAACACCATTTGCTCCTTGAGATCCGTATAATACAGATGCTGCTGCACCTTTAAGTACGGTCATTCCTTCATAATCATCAGGGTTAATCAAAGAAACTGTATCTCCTCCGTCACGGTTACCTCCTGCAGTACTACCAAATGAATCATTTGGCTGATTTGAACTACCATTATACAAAGGAATACCATCAATTACGTAAAGCGGCTGGCTGTTTAATATAGAAGAGTTACCACGAATAAGTACTTTTGTAGATCCTCCAGTACCTGCAGAACTTTTTGTTACTGCAACACCGGCAACTTTACCTGCAATTGTATTAATAACGTTGGCATCTTTTACACGAGTCAACTCTTCTCCTTTAAGTTCTTGAGCTGCATAAGTAAGAGATTTTCTAGTTTTCTTAAGACCTAATGAAGTAACAACTACTTCGTTTAACGCATTTGATGCAGCTGGTACCATTTTAACATTAATTGTAGTAGCATCACCTACAACTATCGATTGTGTTTCAAGACCTACATAAGTAAAAACTAATGTCTGTCCTTTTGTAACTTCAATAGTGTACAATCCATCAAAATCGGTAGTAGAACCTTTTTGACCTCCTTGCACAGCAACAGATGCACCCGGCAACGGCATCCCATCAGAATCTGTAATCACACCTTTAACATTTTTTACCTGAGCAAGCGAAACTTGCGCCGTAAAAACAATCATAAAGATTAAGAAAATTTTTTTCATGTTTATTTATTTTGTTAGTTATGATGTAAAATTATTCTTAAGGGATTGTTAAAAAAAATATATTATACAAACTGCCTAAAATTTTAAACAAACGACATAAATCGATCAATAATCCGTTGCACGAAAACGTTTTCCTATCTATAAAATGCAGTTTTTACCACATTTACGGAGATTTTATTCAACAATAGGTTAGTTTTATTAAAAATCATTTAACAAATCACAAATATTTGAAAATCTGTTATTTAAGATAAAATTTATCAGATTCATTTAAATACTATTAAAAAAAAGAAGTATTTAAATGTTAAAAAAAATGCCTAATAAAATGTTATCATAATTTTAATTTCTAAGATTTAATTACAATAACACCTTATTAGGCAAAACTTTATGCAGGAATTTCTATTTAATTAGCATCCCACCAAACTTTGTTCAACCAGTCGTTCTTTCCTCCCATTCTAGCTAATGCATCTAAATAATTTACTTCATTCTTCTGCATTTCATCATTTGGATAATATAAACGTGTTGGTGTAACTCCATTTGTCTCAGAATCTGGATTTGTGATAGGAACTAATTTTGGAAATCCAGTTCTTCTCCAGTTTGAATAAGCCTCAATACTATTAAAAATATAAGTTATCCAAAGCTGAGTTGCGATTTGTTCTTTTTCTTTTCCCGCAACTAATGGTTTAGCATTTAGATAAGTATCTATTTTAGCTTGACCAGCCGGAAGCGCTCCATAAATTTCTAATTGTTTAATACCTGCCTCAACTCCTTTTTTATAGTAATCAGCTGCAGTACCCGAAACCCATCCTCTAAAAGCAGCTTCAGCCAGTAACAATTGTGTTTCTGAATAACTAACATGTAAAAAAGGTGTCGTTTTTTTCTTGAAATAATCTTGAATTCCTGATGTAGCATCAGTTCCACCTGGAGCTTGATATTGGTACAAACCTGGCTTTACTCCTTCATATAAATTTTCACCTGGCCCAATTGGCGCACCTTGCTTAACACTGCTGGTTTTTTTAGGAGTAGCAAGCATTGTTAATCTAGGATCCCCATTGTCTCTAAGATAATCTATAACCAAAGTTGTAAAGTGATCTCCATTTTCATTCCCCACAAAAGCATAAGCAAGTCCATTTCCTCTAAAATCAATAGATGCTGGATCATCATTAAAACTTGCATCCAGATGGCGCATGATACAATTATCTTCATTGCTGGTAAAAACCCCGTTTTGCAAAGCTGCTTTAACTTGTTTTTCAGCTTCGGCTGGTTTTATTTCAGAAATTCTCATTCCGAGACGCAAACGTAATGTGTTTGCCAGTTTTTTCCATTTTAGAATATCGCCTTTATAAAATAAATCTCCTTTTATGCTTCCGCCGCCAACTTTTAATTGATTATAAGCTTCATCTAATTCTTTAAAAAACGATGCGTAAATATCTTCTTGTTTATCATACTTAGGCGTTACAACTCCTTTTGAATAACCCAAACCAGCTTCTGAATAAGGAATATCACCATAAATATCTGTCATACGCTGTGCCACCATTACTTTCATAATCTTACCAACAGCATTCATGTTTGCAGCAGCAGGATCATTTTTTGTATTTTCAAGAATATCTACTACATTCTTTAATTCATTAGAATATCCATTTCTCCATAAGGCTGTAGCATATCCGTCATCTTTGTTGAATCTGCTTCCAAATGTAGTTACGTTCCATGCACCAGAATAATGCTGTACAAAACCACCAGAATAAATTAAGTTGGTTCTCCATTGATAAAACCCATCTCCAGACATACACAATTGTGTAAACGTAAGTTGTCCAGCTGGATTCGCAGTCAATGCCACAGGATCTTTCTCCAGCGCGTCAAAATTTTCAGTACAGCCTACTGCAGTAAATAATGCAAGTATGGCTATTATTATTTGTTTGAATTTCATAATATCTTTTTTTTAGAATGCAATTTTAATATTAAAACCATACGACTGTCTAAATGGTAACGAACCATATTCAAAACCTTGTCCGTTTCCAGATGTATACATAGACTCCGGATCAACATTTGGAAGATCTTTATTAAAAGTCAATAAGTTTCTTGCAAATGCCGAAACATAAATTGAGTTAATTTTAGCACCCGCAAAAACACTTTTTGGGATTTGATAACCTAAACTAACCTCTCTTAATTTCACATAAGAAGCGTCGTAAACAAATGGAGCCGGTGTGTTATTAAATACTGTATTCCAATAATCCTGAGGATTTACAGGTTTTGTATTTTTTTCATACTTCGGATTGCCTGTAGTTCCTACATTTACAACACCTTCTGCAATATATCCTCCAGTAGGAATCCATGTTGCTTGACTAAAATTAGGATCGCTCGCAATTGCCTGAGCTCTTGCTTGATTATAAGCATCTCTACCATCAGTAGTAACATCCAAAAGTCCTTTTTGTGCAGCAACAGAATTAGTCATAGAATACACATCCATTCCAAACTTCATATCTATTAAAAATTGAAGTGTTATTCCTTTATAGCTAAATCTATTTGTTAAACCTGCAGCCCAATCTGGAAGACCTTTTCCTAATGCTACTTTTTCATCTGTAAATAATGGCAGACCATTTGCTCCAACAACTTTTTCACCTGCATCATTTCTTAGAAAATCTCTTCCCATAATTGTTCCGTATTTACCTCCAACTTCCCCGACAATAGAAGCTCCTGCCCAGCGTGCTTCAGAAATTGTATACGTCTGAATATCTGGATGTAAAGAAAGAATTGAGTTTTTGTTTTTTGAAAAATTCAAATCAATTCCCCATTCAAAATCTTTAGTTCTAATAGGTGTACCAGACAAAAAGATCTCAATACCTTCGTTACGCAATTCTCCAGCATTAACCGAAATAAACTCATATCCAGAAGTTGCAGATGAAGGAAGATCCAGAGTTTGATCAGAAGTATCTTCACGATAAACAGTAATATCGGCTCTTAATCTATTTTTAAAGAAAGAAGTTTCAAGTCCAAACTCCACTCCTGTTTTAGATTGGTAAGTCAAATTAGGATTTGGCGCAGCACTATTTTTAATATTTACCACACTCTGACCATTGTAAGATGCAAACGTGGTATAGTTTAATGCATTTTTATAAGCACCAGGAGCATTAGAAACTCTCGCCCAAGAAGCTCTAAATTTTCCATAATTAAAAACTTCGTTTTTAATATCAAAAGCATCAGAGAATACAAAACCTAACGAAGCTGCAGGATAAAAAGCATCTTTATTAATTACACTGAACCAGTCATTTCTTCCTGTAAATTCAGCATATAAATACCCTTTGTAATCAAACTTTGCTGAACCATAAACTGAATTTGTTCTGGTTCTGGTTTCAACAGGAGCATTTTCTGTTTGATTAACAAAATTACTAATGTATTCAGTTCCTGGTTCTATAATTTTTGTTCCAAATCTTGAATTTTGATCTCTTCTAAAATCTCTTCTTCCAGCTCCTAAAATTCCTGAGAAAGTAAAATCTTCAGCTAATTTTATATCACTAAAAGTTGCGATTAAGTCAGTATTCATCTCTGACACATTTATATTATTTAAACCTAAATAACCTTCATCTCTTCCTGGCCAAGTACTTCCTGCAGCCATAAAATCTTTAGCACTAAAAGCATAAGTATCTAAACCAGATCTCAACGTTAATGCTGCCCATCTTTTTAACTGATAAGTTCCAGATACATTACCAATAAAACGATTTTTCTTAGATGAATTATGATTCTCGTCTATCGTAAAATATGGGTTTAATTGGTAAATATTAGTATTCCATTCGTATATCTTACCTGTTTCTGGATCCTTATAATTCTTCAACCAAGCTTGATCAATATTTGGAGCCAATCCGCTTAATGAATAACCAATATTATTAGGAGAATCCCCTAGACCTGGTCTGTTCTCAGTATTTTCGGCAATATAATTTACATTAGCATCCAACGTAAATTTCTCTGATTTTAAAGTTGCATTTAAACTTGCATCATTTCGTTCTAAACCAGATCCCGGAATTACGTCATCGTTATTTAAATTATTATATCCAAAACGTACATAAGCATTATCACTACCTGCCGATAATGAAATTCCATTTGTAGTTGTAAATCCAGTTCTAAAAAAATCTTGAATATTATTATCGACTTTAGCGTAAGGTCTTGTAGAACCATCAAATATTTTTACTTGTGCTCCTACAGATTGAGAGAACTTTGGTCCCCAAGCACTGGTAGTATAATTATAAAGTTCAGAAGGACCTCTGCTAGGATCCGGCAGTGCACCATTTGCACCAGTTCCATAATCACTTTGAAAATCCGAATACTTAGCATTTACATGATCAAAGCTTACACCGCTTGTCAATTCAACTTGAAGCTTTCCTTTGCTTCCTTTTTTAGTTGTAATTAAAATTACTCCGTTCAAAGCTCTTGATCCATACAATGCCGCCGCAGCTGCACCTTTCAATACTGTTAAGCTTTCAATGTTATTCGGATTAATTCCTGAAATCCCATCTCCATTATCACGTCCATCAAACCATCTGCTTGCCGCAGCATTATCATTTGACAAACCAGAATTATCAATAGGAACTCCATCTACAATATAAAGCGGCTGGTTACTTTCGCTTATACTTGAAATACCTCTAATAATAACTCTCGTACTACCAGCAATTCCCGTTGACGGTATTGACACGTCTACACCGGCAACTCTTCCTGATAAAGCTGAAGTTACATTTGTTGTGATCGCTTTATTTAACTGATCACCTTTAACATCTTGAACTGCATAACCAAGTTCTTTCTTTTGTCTTTTAATCCCAAGTGCTGTAACAACAACTTCATTTAAATTTTGTGCATCTTCTTTAAGCACAACATTAATTGTAGGTGAAGAAGTCACCGTTACTGTTTGGGTTTTAATACCAATATACGAAAACGCAAGAACATCTCCCGCAGATGCCTGAATCGTATACTTTCCGTCATAATCACTTTGGGTTGCCGTTTTAGTACCTTTAATAATAATACTCACTCCAGGCAGCGGCAATCCGTTTTGATCGCTTACCAAACCTTTGATTGTTTTTACTTGTGCAAATGACATTTGCGAAGTAAAGATAATCGCAAGGATTAACATAATTTGTTTCATTTTTATCATGGTTTTGATTAGTTAAGCGATAAAAATATTGTTAAGGCACTGTTAAAAAAAATATATTATACAAACAGTACAGTTTTTTAAACAAACAACACGAAACATTCAACATTATGTTTTACGAAAACGTTATATCGTTGAAATACAGTATTTTTTAACATTTATTTTAAAATTTAATTCAAAAAAATTGTGTTTTTGACAGTAATTATGTAAAGTTGTACTGTATTTACAAGTCCTCCCTAAATAATAACAAAACGTTAAAAAAGTTGAACGAAATTCGAAAATTAAACTTTGACATAAAACTTCAAAATCATATTTGGTTTTGGGGCACTTATTTCACTCTCAACTTTTTGAGATGGGGCGCTTACTTTAATGACTATCCTTATTCTTTTAAATCAAATTTAATTGAGTTCTCACTGCACATTCCATTAGTATATTTTAATCTATTTATTTTAGTACCTAAATATGTCCTAAAACAAAAATACATTACCTACACTTTTGCTTTACTAGCCAGTCTTTTTGGTATTTATCTTCTAAAAACAGCTCTTACCTTTTATATTATCTCGGAAAATATTTGGCCGGAAGCGAATCGAGAATATCATCCGTTTGAGATTAATCATATTGTAGCGGTTTGTATTGGAGAATTGTATGTTCTAGCAATGGCTTCATCAGTTTACTTAACGCTGACTTGGCTTCGTGAACGTGAAAGAAACAGATCATTGCGAGAGAATCAGTTTAAAATCAAATTGAAATATCTAGAAAATCAAATTCAACCGCATTTCTTTTTTAACACTTTAAACAATCTTTATGCATTGTCACTAGAATCTTCAGACAAAGTTCCAGATGTAATTATCAAACTTTCGAACTTAATGGAGTATGTTCTGTATGATGTAAAAGGAACTAAATTTGTTCCGCTGATTAAAGAAATCGATTATATTCAGAATTACGTTGAGATTGAAAAATTACGTTTTGAGAATGTAGAAGTTACTATTAACCTAGAATCGAACATTGAAGATATAATGGTTCCGCCGCTGATCTTTATCTCATTAGTAGAAAATGCCTTTAAACATGGCAGTATAAACAATACTAATCTAAAAATTAAAATCAACTGTAAGATTATTGATAACAAAATGTTAGATTTTGAAATCTTAAATAATTTTGTACTTTCACAAAATCTTAACTCAAAAGGCGGTATTGGTCTGGTTAATACAAAAAAGAGATTAAAACTGATTTACAAAAATCATTTTAGCTTAAAAGATACAACAAAACTGAATTACTATATAATACGTTTACAAATACCAATTGATAATGAAGATTAAATGTGTATTGATTGATGATGAACCTTTAGCTATAAAAGTGCTGCAAAATTATTTTGCAAATTTCACAGACTTTGAAGTAATAGGAACATTCAATAATTCTCTAGAAGCGCTGGATTTTATAAACAGCACCTCTGTCGATGCCGTTTTTCTTGATATCAATATGCCTATGATGACTGGCTTTGAACTTATCAGTTTAATGGAAAACAAAACCAAAGTAATCATAACAACCGCATTTAGAGAATTTGCTGCCGAGAGTTACGATCTCGATGTTTTAGATTATTTAGTAAAACCTATTCCGCTTCCACGATTCATAAAATGCATTAATAAAATTACGACAGAATACAATTTAAAAAACAATATTAAGGTCGATACCTCAAAAAGCGATTCGCATATTTTCATCAAAGTAGATAAAAAAATGATGAAGATTAATATTGAAGAAATTCTGTTTATAGAAGGAATGAAAGAGTACATAAAAGTTGTAACTCCAGACAAAACTTATATCACCCACAGATCATTAACCTCATTATCTGAAGAACTCCCTGCTGAACGCTTTTTGCGCATTCACAAATCGTATGTTATTGCTTTAAACAAAGTAAAATCAATAGAAGGAAACCGCATACAGATTCAGTCCTACACGATTCCTATTGGAAGAAATTACAGTAAAGACGTCAAAAATCGAATTTTGGAGTAAAACTTTAACATTTCTAACTCTATATAAATTAACACATTGTTGAATAAATACTGTAGTTCGTTTAAATTTAACATTATTTTTAATCAATAATTTTTTTTTGATTCGTGTAACAAATATATTTACGGTCTTCAAAAAACAATTTTATTAAAAATTAACCTTATTACAATTATGAGTTCAGAAAATGTGCAAACCAAATGGGGGCAGTTTATCTCGTTGATAATAGTCTTCTTCTTTTGGGGTTTTGTTGGTTCCGCCAATGATATCCTTATTCCCGTATTCAAAAAAGTATTCACCTTATCTCAAGTTCAATCACAACTAGTAGCGTGGGCTTTTTATGCGGCGTATTTTGTAGGATCTTTGATTTTCTTTTTAGTTTCCTTAAAATTAGATGTTCTACAAAAATTTGGATACAAAAAAACCCTTTCAGCTGGTTTAGTACTTTCAGCTTTTGGTTCATTTTTATTCATTCCTGCAGCAACAATGGAAAGCTTTCCATTTTTCCTAACAGCTTTATTTACTGTAGGATTAGGTTTTTCTATTCAACAAATTGTTGCCAATCCATTAGCCATTAAAATGGGAAGCCCTCAAACCGGAGCTCACCGTTTAACACTTGCAGGAGGTATTAACTCTTTTGGAACAACAATTGGAGCAATTTTACTTGGAATCGCTTTATTTGGAATGGGAGACAACAAAAAAACAGCACTTTCTTTAGAAGATATTAAATTACCTTTTATCATCCTTGGTCTTGCATTTATTGCAGTTGCAATTTTTATGAACTTCTCTAAAATTGAAGACCCGGCAAAAGAAGAGGAAGAAGTAGTAAAAACAGCTCACGAAAAATTCAACATCCTTGATTACCCACAACTATATCTAGGAATGTTAGGAATCTTTATTTATGTTGGAACCGAAGTTACAATTATCAGTAACCTGCCTGCTTTACTTCATACTGCTGAATTTGGTAATGTCCTAGAAGACGCTATCGCGCCATTTATCGCTCTATATTGGGGAAGTTTAATGATTGGCCGTTGGAATGGTGGTGTTAACGTTTTCAACACTTCAAACTTAGTAAATACAGCATTAAAATTCATTGTTCCTGCTATTGCATTTGGAGTAATTATTGGAGCTAATATTTTTGCAGCACACGATGTTTCTTCATTCTACATCTACCCAATCTGGATTTTAGTATTTATTGGAGTGAGTTTTATAGGAGGAAAAAATGCTGGAAAAACGCTAATGCTTTTCGGAATATCTGGTTTATTAATGATGCTTGCAGGATTAGTTTGTCCAAGCCCGGAAATTGCTAAATTCTTCTTTATCTCTGGCGGATTATTCTTGTCTATCATGTGGCCTTCAATCTTCGATTTAGCAATCGCTGGTTTAGGAAAAAACACAGGAAAAGCATCTTCATTCCTAATCATGATGATTCTTGGAGGAGGAATTATTCCTTTAGTACAAGGAAGTATCTGTGATTTTGACCTTACAAAACCTGAAGGAATCTTTGGTATTACATGGACACATTTCTCTTACATTGTACCTCTTTTAGGCTTTGCTTATTTAGGATTCTACGGTTTCTACTGCCCTAAAATATTAAAAAAACAAGGAATCAGCCACGTTCAAAGTGAAGGCGGCGGTCACTAATTAAAATATAATTACAATAAAAAAGTCCCATTTTTTATAAAATGGGACTTTTTTTATACACTCTGCCAATAACATAAAACTAAATTCAAGCAGTATCAAAAAACAATTCAAAACAATCTCTGAACCTTTACGACTTTGCTTCTTTGAACCTCATTACATTACTTAGCATTTATAATATTACTCAAATTCTTCTTAAAAACGGCTTTATTTTGCTCACGTAAATTATACACAACATCTTTATCAGCGTGAACAATAACTTTATCTATATTGGCCGCTAAAAGAGCCTGAGGATCTTTTATTTTTAATGTACAGGCGCCATCAAAAAAACCGTCATCTTCAATAATTTTTTTAGCCTCAATAATTGTCCCATCACTTAATACTGCTGATATTGTCATTGTTTTATTGAGTGTTTTAGAATAAAATCCATCCATAACCAACATCAGTCGGTATGAGTTTTTCAATTCAGGTCCCTTAAATTCATGTCGGGTAATATTATAACGCAAACCTTTAGCCAACACCTGAAATTTAACACTGCAATCAAGCTCATAAGCAGCCACATCACCAGCTTCATTAACACTTGTTAAAACCTTCGCAGCTTGCGCATTTATGGATAAACTCGCAACAAAAAATGACATTAAGAATAGTACAATTTTCATAAGTAATTTGTTTTTAGGTTACTATAAAAGTAAAAAAAAACGTCTTTTCTCGTTAGAAAAAAGACGTTTTTAATTTTATAAGTATCTAATAATTACTTATTTCCCTTCTCGAAGTCAGCTACGAATTGTGCTAAACCAATATCAGTTAACGGGTGTTTCAATAATCCGTAAATTGCAGAAAGCGGTCCAGTCATTACATCAGCACCAATTTTTGCACAGTTTACAATATGCATTGTATGACGTACAGAAGCTGCTAAAATTTGAGTTTCGTAACCATAGTTATCGTAAATTTCTCTAATTTCTTGAATTAAATTCAAACCATCTGTAGAAACATCATCTAAACGACCAATAAAAGGAGAAACATAAGTTGCACCAGCTTTTGCAGCCAATAATGCTTGCCCTGCAGAAAACACAAGAGTTACGTTTGTTTTAATTCCTTTATCAGAAAAATATTTTGCAGCCATTACACCTTCTTTAGTCATAGGCAATTTTACAACGATTTGATCATGTAATTCAGCTAATTCCTCACCTTCTTTCACCATTCCTTCAAAATCCAATGCATTTACTTCTGCACTTACATCACCTTCTACAAGATTGCAAATGTCAACATAATGCTTCAAGATATTGTTTTTTCCAGTAATTCCTTCTTTAGCCATCAAAGACGGATTAGTTGTTACACCATCTAAAACACCTAAAGCTTGTGCTTCTTTAATCTGAGCTAAATTAGCAGTATCAATAAAAAATTTCATAATCTATTTATATTTAATTGTGTTGAATATTATTTGGGCGTGTTCGCTGCGGCGAACGGGCTTTCGGCTATATCTTTTGTTCCTCTTCACTTCGCAAAAGGATAATACCTTTATCCCTCACGCAAACTCAGCTGCAAAATTACAACTTATAATTACTTAGAAGAATTCTTTTTATTTAATTCTTTCAATTCATCTCTAATTTCTTCAAGAACTTTTAACGTTTCTTCTTTATAAACTTCCGAATTATTAATCTTATCACTCAAAGAGCTTAATATTCTTCGAAATACAAACCAAACAACAAGAAAAATTAAAAAAACAAAAATAGTAGGCAAAAACTCTATCATCTGCTCCATAATTTTACAAATTATAATGATTCATCAGCATTTTTTCATAAACCTTATCTGGCAATGCACGTTTCAATACAATCGAAAACTTCTGCATGAAAGCGCCAACTTTGTAATGAACTTTTGGTTTATCTTCTTGAATAATTTTAAAAATAGCTTCAGCCATTTCATTTGGATTACTTCCCGCATCAACATGTTCATCCATTGTTGCTAACGTTTCTCCATACACTTTTTCATAAGCAGAACCTTGAATAACCGGCGCATGATAACGTCCTGATGCAATATTTGTTGCAAAATCTCCAGGAGCAACATTTGTAATTTCAATCCCAAATTGCTTCACTTCCATTCTCAAAGCCTCTGTGATCAATTCTAAAGCTCCTTTTGAAGCCGAATAAACACTTCTATAAGGCAATCCCATATAACCCGCAATTGAAGTAATATTAATAATCAAACCAGATTTTTGTTCACGCATTTGCGGCAATACTGATTTCATTACCTCAATTGGCCCAAAAAAATTGGTTTCAAAATTGTTTTTAATTTCCTCCATCGGAATTTCTTCCAAAGGTCCTGTAATTCCAACTCCAGCATTATTAATTACAATATCCAATCTCCCAGAAGCTGCAATAATTTTATTCACCGCCAGCTTAATTGATTCAGCATTTCGAACATCCAGAGCCACTAACGGAAAAATAGAATTCAATACTTTTTCAGGATTTCTACTGGTTCCATACACAACGAATCCTTTTTTATGCAAAAATTCACCAATCGATTTTCCAATCCCTGAGGATGCACCAGTAATTAAAACAACTTTATTCATTTTTTGAGTTATGAGTTATGAATTGTGACTTATGAGTTTTACGAAAGAAGACAAAACTTTTCATCTCTAATGCTTAACTCCAAACTTCACTAAGGACCAAAAATAAAAAAATCCTCCCGAAGGAAGACTACTTTTACATTAATTCTAAAAAAAAATCCCGAAACTTCGGGACAATAAAAAAAAAGAAAAAAAAATGGCAAGCGACCTACATCGCACCGCTCAACCACGTACCCTTGCTATGTTCCCATCCTGGGGGAGTCTGCAGGAGCTGGTCGTGTAGGACTTGCCGGTGCAAATATACAATCTTTTTATATTTTTGCAAGAGCTTTGCTGCTATAAAAATATCGTTGTATATTGGCTTATTCAAATTTTAAACTATGAAAAAATATAACTTCCTAGCTGTCATTTTATTAGGAACTACATTAATTGGATGTGGAGATAAAAATAAAAGTGAAAATTCTTTATTTAATATTGACGATTCTGCTTTTCCTGCCCATTTTCTTCCACAAGAAGCTGTTTCAATCGGAATTTCGAACCCAAATTCGAAAGAAATCGACAGCGTTGCATACTTCGTTAACGATAAAAAAGTGGGAAGTAAAAAAGGAAATGAAAAATTTAAATTTGAACTAAAAGATCAAAGATTAGGTTATCAATATCTAAAAGCAACAGTTTATTATGGAGGAAACTCATCTGATGCTACTAAAAGAATTGAATTAGTTTCAAGTGTTGAACCAAAATTACTCAACTATAAAGTTGTAAACACATATCCGCACGACACCAAAGCTTTTACAGAAGGTTTAGAATTTTATGATGGCGTTTTATATGAAAGTACAGGTCAAAAAGGAGATTCTTATTTTAGATCTGTAGATTATAAAACTGGAAAAGTGATTAAACAAGTAGATCTTCCGAAAGAGTATTTTGGCGAAGGAATTACTTTTATTAATGGAAAAGTTTTTCAATTAAGCTGGCAGGAAAAAACAGGTTTTATTTATGATGCTAAAACATTAAAACTTGAAAAAACATTCACCTACGACAAAGAAATTGAAGGTTGGGGAATGACAAATGACGGAAAATACATTTATCGTTCAGACGGAACTGAAAAAATCTGGAAGATGGATCCAAATACACAAAAGCTGATTGACTATATCAATGTATATTCAGGAACTTCAAAAATTAAAGTTCTTAACGAATTGGAATATATTAATGGAAAGATCTATGCAAATGTTTGGCAAAAAGATGCGATTGCAGTTATAAATCCAACTTCTGGAGCTGTTGAAGGCATTTTAAACCTATCTGGTTTACGCAAATTTATCAAACATCCAGAAGCCGAAGTATTAAACGGAATCGCTTACAACCCACAAACCAAAACCATATTTGTTACGGGAAAATATTGGGAGAAAATGTTTGAAATAACCGTTTCTGAATAATAAAACAAAACTAATAAGAACACAAATTTCACAGATTTCGCGAATTAGTTCGTGATAATTTGTGAAATTTGTGTTTTATAACAATAACAATAATGACAACATTAATAAAAAACATACAAGAACTGCTTCAAGTTCGCGAAACTTCAATATCAAAAGTTTCAGGAGCTGAAATGGCAATACTTCCAACCCTTAAAAATGCTTTTTTACTGATACAAGACAATTTAATTGCCGATTTTGGATTGATGGAAAATCTTCCTGAAATCGATGCAGACGAAGTTATCGATGCCACAGGAAAAGTAGTTCTGCCAACTTGGTGCGACAGTCACACTCATATTGTTTACGCCGGCAATCGCGAACAGGAATTTGTTGACCGCATTAACGGATTTACTTATGAAGAAATTGCTAATCGCGGAGGCGGAATATTAAATTCGGCTAAAAAACTAAACGAAACTTCAGAAGACGATATTTACGACCAATCTAAAATTCGTCTTGAAGAAGTAATGCAGTTAGGAACTGGCGCTGTCGAAATAAAATCAGGTTACGGACTTACGATTGAAGGTGAATTAAAAATGCTTCGTGTAATTAAAAAACTAGCCGAAAATTATCCTATTTCAATAAAAGCTACTTTTTTGGGCGCTCATGCTTTTCCAACACATTACAAAGAAAACAAAGCGGGTTATATCGAAGAAATCATAACGCAAATGATTCCTGAAATTACTCAAAATAAACTTGCTGATTATATTGATGTTTTCTGCGAAAGCGGTTATTTTTCAGTTGAAGAAACCGAAAAAATAATGAATGCAGGAATAAAATCAGGCTTAACACCAAAAATACATGTAAACCAATTCAATTCTATTGGCGGAATACAAGCTGGCGTTAAATTTAAAGCCCTTTCTGTAGATCATCTTGAAATTATGAATCCTGAAGATATTGAAGCTTTAAAAGACACAGAAACGATGCCGGTTGCTTTACCATCATGTTCTTATTTTTTAAGTATTCCTTATACTCCAGCCCGCGAAATGATCAAAGCAGGTTTACCGCTTGCATTAGCAACCGATTTCAACCCCGGTTCTACTCCATCAGGAAATATGAATTTTGTTGTTGCAACGGCTTGTATAAAAATGAAAATGACTCCTGAAGAAGCTATAAATGCGGCTACAATTAACGGAGCTTATGCAATGGGACTTTCTGAAACACATGGAAGTATCACAAAAGGAAAAAAGGCCAATCTTATCCTGACCAAACCAATTTCTTCTTATTACCAAATACCTTACGCTTTTGGCAGTAATTTAATTGAAAGTGTTTTTATAGAAGGAAAAATTATATAACAGCAATATCTTCAAATAGTTTTATCAATAAAAAAAGGTCTGCGAGAAATCACAGACCTTTAATATTTTAGTGGTATTATTACTTAAGCGACGTGGTATTATCTTAAACTGAAGCTTGTTTTAGAAACCAACTCATCATTATCAAAAACATTGATAAAGTAAGTTCCTTTAGCAAAATCTTTACCTGGTAAATCTTCAGTAACATTTACGCTTTTGTTCTCATATTGAACAGTAGTTTTAAAGCTGTATGTTAATGATTTATCACCAAAACTTTCAGTTTTCTTATCACCTAAAACGTTATTTTTAGAATCAATTACTTGAACATAATACGTTTTATCACCAGACTTAGCGATTTGATTTTCAGCAATTGTAAAGCTTACTTTCAAAACATCGGCACGGCTTGCTTTATCAGTTTCAACTTGTTTTCCTGAGCTTTTCAATTTGTAAGCTGCAGTTTTAGTATTTAAAACTGATAATTTAGAACCTCTTTCTACAGTTTTAGCCAATTCTTCATTTTGGCCAACTAGTACTTCGTTATACTTTTTAGATTCTCCCAATACTACAATAGTACTATCTCTTTGAGTAGTTAAAACACCATTTTGTTTTTTCAACTCATCGTTTTCAGCAACTAAAGTTTTCATTTTACCTTGCATTGCTTGAACTTGAGATCTGAATTTAGAAACGTCACCTTTAGATTTGTTCAAATCATCCATTAAAGCTACTACTTTATCTCTTTCTTGAATTAATTCATCAGACATTGAAGTATTCTCTGCAATTGCAGCATCATAAGTCGCTTTTAACTCTTGCAAATCTTTCATAACAGATTCTTTCTCTGTCATAGTCGTTGTAAGTTCAGTTTTAACCACTTCAGTATCAGAAGAAAGTTTAAAAACATACACTAAGCTACCAATTAGTAGGACTGCTAAAACTGCGATAATCGCCTTTAGACTTGAATTGTTGTTCTTTGGGTTTTCCATATTGAATAATTTTCTTTAAAAACAAATTTAAGAATTAATATATCGTAATAACGTAAGTTGACGCAATTATATTATTTTTGGAAAATATTTTTTTTTTAATGGAAAAACTAATTCCTTTTACAGTCAATGATTTGGCAAAAGTCACAAATCATCGAAGCGGCGAAATAAAATTTGGAGAAAAAATGATTGTCATTCCTAAGGGAGCTGATAAAATCAAATTTTTACAAGAAAGCGAAGCAAAATATGTTCTTTTGGGAATCCCAGAAGATATAGGCGTGCGTGCTAACTACGGCAGACCCGGAGCTGCTTCTGCTTGGGATAGTGCCATAAAAAGCATTGCCAATATTCAGCATAATCGCTTTTGCAAAGGCAGCCAGATTATAGTTCTAGGACAACTCAATGTTTCCGAAGAAATGCGCAATGTTGAAAATCTAGATTTTAACGACATTGACGACCGATCTAAACTAAGTCAATTGGTAGAAAAAATCGACAAAGAGGTTTCGCATATTATTTTTACTATAATTAAAGCTGGAAAAACTCCAATTATCATTGGCGGTGGTCATAATAATGCCTACGGAAACATTAAAGGTTCGGCTTTAGCCAAAGGAAAACCCATTAATGCAATAAATTTTGATGCCCATTCAGATTTTAGAATTCTCGAAGGCCGCCACAGCGGAAATGGATTCTCGTACGCTTACGAAGAAGGTTTCCTAAAAAAATATTTCATTTTTGGGCTCCATGAAAATTATACTTCAAAAAGTGTTCTAGACATTATCAAAAAACTAGAAGACCGCGTTCGTTACAATACTTACGACAGCGTCAATATTCGTAAAGAAAAAGACTTTGACAAAGAAATGGCTCTTGCACTTGAATTTATAAAAACAGATTCATTTGGAATTGAAATTGACTTAGATGCAATTCCAAACATTGCCAGCAGCGCAATGACTATAAGCGGATTCTCGGTTGAAGAACTCAGACAATTTATTTCTTTTTTCGGACAGCATAAAAATGCAGCATATCTTCATATTTGCGAAGGTGCACCAGATTTAGCCGATTCTCCAAATAACAATTTAATTGGAAAATTAATTGGTTATTTAGTTACCGATTTTGTGAAAGCCAATAACGAAAAAGAAAAATCACAATGAACGACAACCGCTTTAAAACCACACATTTCCCAAATAATACAAGAATCAAATAAACGATTGACCGAATAAACCTATCTTTGCACAGATTTTAGTACTTAAAACTAAAATCTTAATTACTAAGATATGTTATTCGAAGATTTATCACTTTCAAAAAGTATACAAAAAGCCGTATTTGAAGAAGGCTATTTAAATCCTACCCCAATTCAGGAAAAATCAATTCCGATTGTTTTGGCTGGGCGAGATTTAATTGGCTGCGCGCAAACAGGTACGGGAAAAACTGCAGCATTTGCAATTCCTATCATACATCAATTACACCGAATTGTAGGCTCTTCAAAAAAGGCCAAACAAATTCGTGCTCTTGTAGTTACTCCTACTCGTGAATTAGCAGTACAAATTGGTCAAAGTTTTGACACTTATGCTAAATATACAAACTTAACACAGCTGACTATTTTTGGCGGCGTTTCACAAAACCCACAAGTTGAAGCTTTAAAAAATGGTGTAGATATTTTAGTAGCCACTCCAGGCCGCTTACTTGATTTACACAAACAAGGTTTTCTAGATTTTAATCATTTGCATACTTTAGTTCTTGATGAAGCAGATCAAATGCTTGATATGGGTTTTATAAATGATGTAAAGAAGATTGTAAAACTGACTCCAAAAAACAGACAGACTTTACTTTTCTCTGCTACAATGCCTTTAGCAATTCGCGAACTGGCTGAAATGTTTTTACAAGATCCAGAAAAAGTAGAAGTTTCTCCAGTTTCTTCAACTGCCGAAAATGTAGAACAACGTATTTATTTTGTTGATAAAACAGAAAAAAGAAATTTATTATACCATTTGATAAAAAACGAAAACTTATCGAATGTGCTTGTGTTTTCAAGAACAAAACATGGGGCTGATAATGTTGTAAAAGCACTTAGAAAAAAAGATATTCCTGCAGAAGCAATTCATGGAGATAAATCTCAAAATGCAAGACAACGTGTCCTAGATGCTTTTAAAAACAAAGAAGTTGGCGTACTTGTAGCTACAGATATTGCTGCAAGAGGAATCGACATTGAACAGCTTCCTTATGTTATCAATTTTGACCTTCCTAATATTCCTGAAACTTACGTACACCGAATTGGACGTACCGGGCGTGCAGGAAATGGAGGTATTGCAATTTCATTTTGCGGAAAAGACGAACATCCATACTGGAAAGATATCCAAAAATTAATAAAAGTAGATGTTCAAACTATTACAGATCATCCTTACCCTTGGCACGAAGGAAGTCCTGAAGCAGGTGAAAAACCTAAAAATTCAAACCGAAGCGGCGGAGCTCATAAATCGAGAAAATCAAATGCTTCTAAACAAAATAAAAAACGCTGGTATTAACCAGCGTTTTTTGCTTCATTTATTAAATAGTTTAAAATCTTAAACAACTTAACAGGTTCAAACGGTTTTACAATAATATCGTTTATTCCTGATGAAATTGCTTCATCTGTTATTTCATCTTTATCAAAAGCAGTTAAGGCAACTATTGGTGTTTTTATTCCCAAAAGACGGATTCTTTTCGTGGTTTCAAATCCATTCATTAAAGGCATATTAATATCCATTAAAATAAGATCAAACTCCTCAGTCTCTAATATCTTTAAAGCTCCGAATCCATCATCTACAACAGAACAGATATAATTGTTTTTCTCGATAATTTTCTTGGTTACCAATTGATTAATCAAGTTGTCTTCAACAATTAAAATTTTATAGATCTCATTCGATGTTAAATCAACCTCGATTTCTTCTATAATCTTTTTAGTTTTCTGAGGATCATGCTCGAATGGAACTTTAAAAGAGAAAGTGGTTCCTTTACCGAGATCACTTTCTACACTTATTGAGCTTCCAAAAAGCCCTAATAATCTTTTCACAATACTAAGCCCTAAACCGGTTCCTTGATAATCTTCATCTTTTCTTCCCACTTGAACAAATTTTTCGAAAATTTTATTTTGATCAACAGCAGCTATACCAACTCCGTTGTCTTTTATTAAAAAATCTAAAAAGTAAAACTTCCCTTCAATTCGGTCCAGTTTAACCACAATATCGACTTCACCATTTTTAGTAAACTTTAAAGCATTACTAACCAAGTTCATTAAAATTTGAGCTAAACGAAGTTTATCTCCAATTAGATATTCTGGAATCTTGTTGTCTATATCGATGTTTATTTTATTATTATTTTTTTGAGATAAAAAAGAAAGAGAGTTCTTGATTACAGTTATCTCATCAGAAATATTAAATGTTAAGTTCTCCAGCACTACCTTATTTTCTTCAATTTTATTGATTTGAAGAATATCATTTACAAGCGACAATAAATATCTGGCAGAAAATTTCAAAGCACTTAAATGCTCGCTTCGTGCTAATTCCTTATGCTCATCGAGCAGCATATTCGTTATACCAACCACACCATAAAGCGGAGTACGTAATTCGTGGCTTATAGTCGAAATAAATTGAGTTTTCAGGAGTGAGGCTTCCTCTGCAATTTCTTTTGCTTTTAAAAGCTCTAAATTGTGTTTTTTCTTAAGTCTGATATTTTTAATTAAAGTAATAATCAGAAACAGCAAAATCAAAGAAATTAAAACAAACAGAATAACAATAATTTTTGATTTTTTGAGACTGTGATATTGTTCTACTTTTTCGCTCTCGACTTTATCAATCTGCCTTTTATATTCGTCTAATTCAAGATTAAAACCAGCAACAGTAGCTTTCTTAATTTTTTCATCATTATACAACTCATCAGTAAGCTTGGTATACATCGAGAGATGTTCATAAGCTTCTTTAAGTCTGCTTTTTTTAGTTAAAAATCTTGAATATTCTAAATGAGCAAACGCTAAATCAGATTTTTGAGTATTATCCTTTCCTGCTTTTATAGCTTTTATAAAAAAAGTATCAGCTAAGCTGTCTTCATTACGAAAATTGTGATAGATGCCATTAAACATATTCACAACAATTTCCGTCAATTCGTCTCCGTACTTTTCCTTATTCTCATTTACATATTTCAGATACGGATAACCTTCCTCATATTTCTTAATATCAAAATACGCCCAGACAATATTTACATTACTAAAATAAACCTGACTTAAATCTTTAATTTTTAAACCATAAACAATCGATTTTTTATAATATTGAATTCCTTTCTCGAACTGTTTTTTTTCAAAACAGTACATATTTCCTAGATTATTATAAAGATTGTATTTAATAGAATCGTTTTTTGTTTTATTGGCATAATACAAACTTTTGTTGTAAAAAAAGATTGCCTTGTCAACTTCTAACAACTCATTATAGTTTGCAGCTATAATATTATACGAACGAGAAATTAAGGTAGGATTCTTAGAATTAGTTGCAGCATTTAGTGCAGCTCTTGAAATAATTAATGATTTTTCGAAGTTTGACTCTCTAAAATCAGCTAATGCTTTTTTTATAAGTTTATCGATCTTTGCTTCTGATATGGGTTCAGTTTGCCCGATCGCTGAATTGACAAAACAATTCAGAAATAGAAGAAGAAATAAAAAAATCCGTTTTCGGGGCATTAATCGGCTAATTTTATCAAATATACATTTAAAAATTTAAAAAAAGAGCTGTATTTCAATTAAAAAATACAGCTCTTTTTTTATATATAAAAACACGTTTTTCTACTGAAAAAAGTATCTTTTTTTTAACTTTCAGATACAACCTCTGTTTCTTCATTACCTTCCCATTGTCCAACAACTGAAGTAGCTAATGCATTACCTAAAACGTTTGTTGCACTTCTAAACATATCACAAAAGTGATCAATTGGCAAAATCAAGGCGATACCTTCTACAGGAATTTTAAACATTCCGCAAGTTGCAGCAACAACAACTAAACTAGCTCTTGGCACACCTGCAATTCCTTTACTGGTTAACATTAATACTAAAAGCATTACCATTTGAGTTCCTAAATCTAAATCAACTTTATAAAATTGAGCAATAAAAATACTCGCAAAAGTCATATACATCATACTTCCGTCTAGATTAAACGAATAACCAAGAGGCAGCATAAATGATACAATTCTATCTTTCACACCAAAACTTTCTAATTCTTCAGTTAATTTAGGAAAAACAGCTTCACTGCTTGTAGTTCCAAAAGCAATCGCCAAAGGTCCTACAATACGTCTTAACAACTCTGTCATTCTTCCTTTTAGAAAAATATAACCTACAGCAATTAAAACAACCCATAATGTACCAATTCCAAGTAAGAAAGACCCAAAGAATTTAAAGTATGTTATAATCAACTCTTCGGCATCTCTAATTGCAAATACACCTGCAATAGCACCAAATACTCCAATTGGAGCGAAGTTCATTACATAATTCACCATTTTCAAAACGATGTGTGACATTTTATCTAAAGCACCAATTACAGGCTTCACAGTATTTCCTAATGATGCAGCAGCCAATCCAAAAAAGATTGAAAACACAACGATTTGCAAAATCTCATTGGTTGCCATTGCCTCAAAAATACTTTTAGGAACGATATGTTCAACAAAATTCTCGAAAGATAAGTTTTGAGTTTTCCCAGTTACCTCTGTTGCAGATGCCATATCAACATGTCCTAAGTTGATTCCAACTCCAGGTTCTAAAATATTAACATAAAACAACCCTATCAATAAGGAGATAAATGAAGCTGTAAAAAACCATCCAAGTGCTTTTCCTCCAACCCTTCCAACTGTTTTTATATCACCTAATTTTGCAATTCCAACCACTAAAGTTGTAAAAACTAAAGGCGAAATAATCATTTGCACCAAACGGATAAAAATAGTTGCCAGCATTTTTATTTTGTTGCTGAAAGACAACGCAGCTTCTGGCGAAATATAATGGTGCAATGTAATTCCTAGAGCTGCTCCAAGAACCATAGCAATTAAAATTTGCCCAGTTAGTCCTGAAAGAAATGATTTTTTTTTGGTTTCTGTAACTTGTTGCATTAATTTGTTTTTTAATTATTAAAATATAAGACCCTCACTGTCTTAACTTTTATTAATATGTTTTGTTGATTAAATAAAAATCAGCCAAAACAATTGCGGCCATTGCTTCAACAATTGGCACAGCACGAGGGACAACGCACGGATCATGACGTCCTTTTCCGGTCATTGGTGTTATGTTTCCTTTATTATCAAGTGAATCTTGAGTTTGCATAATTGTAGCAACCGGTTTAAAAGCAACTCTAAAATAGATATCCATTCCGTTGCTGATTCCACCTTGAATTCCACCTGAAAGATTTGTTTTTGTAGTTCCGTCAGGATTATATAAATCGTTATGTTCGCTTCCTTTCATTTCAGATCCAGAAAATCCGCTTCCGTATTCAAAACCTTTAACTGCATTTATAGAGAGCATCGCTTTTCCTAATTCAGCATGTAATTTATCAAATACCGGCTCTCCTAAACCAACTGGAACATTTTGAATTACGCAAGACACAACACCTCCAACGGTATCTCCTTGTTTGCGAATATCACGAATATATTCTTCCATAATTGCTGCTGATTTTTCGTCTGGACAGCGAACTGGATTGCTTTCGATTTTAGAAAAATCTAAATCTTGATAAGGTGTATCTAAATGAATAGGTCCAACGGAAGAAACGTAAGCATTAATTTTAATTTCAGGCAGCATTTGTTTTGCAATTGCTCCTGCTACAACTCTGCTTGCCGTTTCACGTGCAGAACTTCTTCCGCCGCCGCGATAATCACGAAAACCATATTTTTGATCATACACATAATCAGCATGACTTGGTCTGTAATTATCTTTTATATGCGAATAGTCGTCTGACTTTTGGTTGGTGTTTGGAATAATAAAACCTATTGGTGTTCCGGTAGTTTTACCTTCAAAAATTCCAGATAAAAACTGAACTGCATCTGGTTCTTTACGTTGGGTAACAATTGCTGACTGTCCTGGTTTTCTGCGAGACATTTCAACTTCAATTGCTTCTAAATCAAGTTCAATTCCTGATGGACAACCGTCTATAATTCCGCCTAAAGCTTCACCATGAGATTCTCCAAATGTCGTAACTTTATATAGGGTGCCGTAGCTATTTCCTGCCATTGTTATTTGTTTTGAGCAAATGTAAGTTTTATGAATTAAATTAAAAAATTTAAAATTGTTATTGTTAATTAAAGATCAAACAAATAAAAATCACAATTTATTAAAACTGCAGCCAAATTAGTAACCTTTTGATAAAACCGTTTTACGAAGAGATTCTTTTATTTGCTAAACTTCAAATTAATAAAAATTGAAAAAAAGAAATGTTGAATTGGTCATTATCTCAGATGTCCACTTAGGAACTTACGGAAGTCACGCCAAAGAATTAAACAACTATTTATCAAGCATTAAACCTAAAACTTTAATACTTAACGGAGATATAATTGATGCGTGGCAGTTTAGAAAATCTTACTTTCCTAAATCGCATTTAAGAGTTATACAACGTATAATAGGAATGGCTTCTAAAGGAACAAAAGTCTATTATATTACTGGAAATCATGATGAAATTCTCCGAAAATTCAGCGACATGAATCTAGGAAATTTTAGTTTGGTTGATAAATTAGTTTTAGAATTAGATGATAAAAAAGCTTGGATTTTTCACGGAGATGTATTTGATGCTTCTGTTCAACACTCAAAATGGATTGCAAAACTAGGCGGCTTAGGATATGATTATTTAATTTTGAGTAATCGTTTTGCTAATTGGTGTTTGGCAAAACTAGGTCGAGAACCTTACTCTTTCTCAAAAAAAATAAAAGCCAGCGTAAAAAAAGCTGTTAAGTTCATCTCAGATTTTGAAACCACTGCAACTGATTTGGCTATCGAAAAAAATTACGATTATGTAATCTGCGGACATATTCACGAGCCCAAAATAGTTACAAAAGAAAACAAACACGGATCAACATTATATTTAAACTCCGGTGACTGGATCGAAAATTTGACAGCATTAGAATATCATAAAAAACGCTGGAAATTATATTCTTATACAGAAAGTAATTTTTCAGAAGAAGAAAATCTTTTCGAAATGGAAGACATTATTACCTCTCAATTAATCTCATCAATAATTCTTAAATAGTTAACATATAGCAAACCACTACTTTTAGGTTAATTTACAACGTTTCAAATGTTGCGAAATGTGAATTATATAACAATTTCCAAAAATCTTATACGTTCTTGAATTACGAGAACTATACATTTGAAAAAAATTAATTTAACCATTTTATGAAAAAGATTATTCTATCTGCCATTATGCTATTAGGATTAGCATTTACGGCTCAATCACAAGAAATTTCAAAAAACGCTCTTGGTATACGTTTAGGCGACAATAACGGTTTTGGAGGTGAAGTATCTTACCAACTGGGATTAAATCAAAAAAATAGACTTGAATTTGATTTAGGATGGAGAAACAGCAGCGATGTTGACGCCATTAAAGGTGTTGCTTTATACCAATGGGTTTGGAACATTGACGGCGGTTTTAACTGGTATGCTGGTGTTGGTGGTGGATTAGCCGCATGGGATCATGATTATTACAATAACAACTACAAATATAACGACAGCGGAACTTATGTTTTTGCAGCTGGAGATATTGGTATAGAATACAGATTTAGTGAAGTGCCAATTACATTATCATTAGATGCCAGACCTGAAATTGGTTCTGGATATTATGATGATGACAACTTCGGATTTGATGTTGGCCTTGGTGTTAAATTTAGATTTTAATCAAAAAAAATCAACAACTAAAAAAGAAAAAACCTGCCGTTTTAAATACGGCAGGTTTTTTTTATGCTTAAAAAAACAAGAAACACTTGCTTTAAAATCCTAAATACTTACAGTGTATTATTTGATAATAATTTCTTTCTTAGAGTGTATTTTCACAACTGTATACGGATATGTAATAACCTGCATAACCATTGCATCTTTAGCCGGACTGTTTTCTTTTACAGTTATAATAATATTTTTATCTGTTTCCTCGACTTTATCAACTCCAATAGAATAACCTCCTGTATTTTTCTCTCCCATATTTAAAATAATATAGTTGGAATTATTAATATCAGTCTGTTTCATTTTGTCAGCCAAAAGCGGATCATTTTCTAACATTTTGATTTCGTTTGGCTCGGTCAAAATCTCATAAAACTTAATATTTCCACCGCCGTCAGACTGTTCCGTTAAAATCTCATACAAACCTTTTGAATCTGATGTTTTTTTAACACCGCAGGAAATCAAAACAAAAAGGACTAGAACCGAAATTACTTTTTTCATTTACGCTTATATTATTTAAAAACTTTTACTCTTTATAATCATCTATTGCTTTTTGATACAAAGCTTCATACTTAGGCAAGATGTTTTTAATATCAAACTTTTTAGCAACCTCTAAAGCGTTTAATTTAAATTGATTCAGAGTTTCATCGTCTTTTAAAATTTTAATAGCATTGGCAGCCATTTCCTCGACATTTCCAACATTACTTAAATAACCAGAAACTCCATCAAAATTAACTTCAGGCAAACCTCCAGAATTACTTGAAATAACAGGAACTCCGCAAGCCATTGCTTCTAATGCAGCAAGACCAAAACTTTCTGTTTCTGATGGAAGTAAAAACAAATCGGTAAAACATAAAATTTTATCAATCTCGTTGCTGTTTCCAAAGAAGATTACTTTATCATAAATCCCCAATTCCATGCACAAAACCTCTGCTTTTTCTTTCTCAGGCCCATCTCCCACCATCATTAATTTAGCAGGCATTACTTTCTGAATATTATAAAAAATCTTAATAATATCCGGAATACGTTTTACCTTTCTAAAATTACTAATATGTGTTATGATTCGCTCATCTTCTTTTGCCATTACATAACGATGACATGGCACAGTTGGATCTTTCTTAACTTTATCCAATTCAATAAAATTCGGGATTACCTTAATTTTATTTTTGATTTTGAACAGTTTCAAAGTATCATCTTTCAAACTTTGCGAAACTGATGTCACATAATCTGATTTATTGATACTAAAAGTTACAGCAGGTTTATAAAACGGATGATTTCCTACCAGCGTAATATCTGTTCCGTGAAGCGTTGTAATCATTGGCAGATTAATTCCTTCATTTTTCAGCATTTGTTTCGCCATATAACCCGCATAAGCGTGAGGGATTGCGTAATGCACATGAAGAACTTCGATTTTATACAATTTCACCATATCGACCAATTTACTTGACAAAGCCAATTCGTAAGGTTGATAATGAAAAAGTGGATATTCTGGAACGTTTACTTCGTGATAATGAACATTCGGATTTAAAAGCGCCAACCTAACCGGCTGACTATATGTTATAAAGTGTATTTCGTGTCCGCGTCTGGCTAATTCAAGGCCTAGTTCTGTTGCAACTACACCACTACCGCCAAATGTTGGATAACAAACTATTGCTATTTTCATGTATAAAATTTAATTCTACGAAAATACTCAAAAATACTGTTTAATTACCCTTTTCAATTGTTAGATTTTTGACAAAATTAGATTAATTCTAGTGAGTTTTTTCTCTAGAAGCAGAACCATATCGGCCGGAAGAAACTTCAGTCCCGCTGTACGCTCTATCTTTTCCTGTCTAAAGAAGCCAGAAAAAGGATATCGCTTCCATCGGGGCTAGATTAGACGTTTTGTTTTTATAAGAACATGCTTAAACCAACTTTGACAAACTTTCGCAAAAACCTGAAACTTGAAACCTGAAACCTGAAACTTAAAGTTTCATGCCTTTTAAATATTTTACAAATTACTCTTAGAAAAATCTGCTGTGCCAGCTGTCGGCAGCAGGAACTTCCCAAGATTCATTAAATTCTTCAATATTGTTGACTAAGTTATTGAAAACAATTGTGTTCTCAGAAACTGATTTATCCTTTACCATTTTCTTGAAATCAATTAATGGTTTATGTGCGATATGTTCTCCAAGTTTAAAAGTAACGTTCATTTTATCTAACAAATCAACGTTATATTTTTTTTCTAAACCTTGAATAAACTCAACCGAACTATCAATCGAGCAACCTGTAGCAGCTTGCACTTCTTGATTAACTGCTAATATGATAAAACGATTGTATTTAAGTAAAAATGAAGCTTCAAGACTTGTTCCGTGTGCGGCCCATTCTTCAACAAAAGCTTTCAAATCGGTTTCGATTTCAGAAAATTCTTCCTCAGAAAATTTTCTGTTCGATTGGTAAATCCAAACTCTAGATTCACCAGGTAAATTTTCAAAAGGTATATACATTTTTAAATTTTAGATTTTAAATTATAAATTTTAGATTTTTAAAGAGTTTTGAATAAACCTTTGCTCTTTTGAATCTTTTCCACTTTGCACCTTAAAACTATAGATCTTGTGCATTAGCAATTAATTCTGCAATATCCAGCACTTTTACCTGCCCTTCTTTTTCTTGATGCTTGATACCATCTGTCAACATTGTATTACAGAAAGGACATCCTGCCGCAATAATATCTGGTTTCACTTCTAAAGCGTCTTCTGTACGTAATACATTAACTTCTTTATTTCCTGGTTCAGCATCTTTAAACATTTGCGCGCCACCAGCTCCACAGCATAATCCATTAGCTTTAGAACGCTTCATTTCGACTAATTCAACATCTAACTTCTGAATTAAATCTCTTGGAGCTTCATAAACTTTATTTGCTCTTCCTAGGTAACAAGGATCGTGAAAAGTGATTCTTTTTCCTTTAAATTGTCCGCCTTCTACAGTAAGTCTTCCATCATCAATTAATGATTTTAAAAACTCTGTATGATGAATAACTTCATAGTTTCCACCTAATTCTGGATATTCATTTTTTAAAGTATTAAAACAGTGCGGACAAGCGGTAACAATTTTTTTTGCTTCATAGGCATTCAAAACCTCGATATTCATCATGGCCTGCATTTGAAACAAAAATTCATTTCCAGCACGTTTTGCAGGATCACCAGTACAGCTTTCCTCTGCACCCAAAACTGCAAATGAAACATTAGTACGGTTTAATATGCGTACAAATGCTTTTGTGATTTTTTTTGCTCTATCATCAAAACTCCCAGCGCAACCTACCCAGAATAAAACTTCTGGCTGTATTCCCTGAGCTAGCATTTCAGCCATTGTTGGCACTACTAAATTTTCTGACATCTTTTTTTGTTGTTAAATCGGTTAATCGTTTATTTGGTTAATCGCACTCTTTGCTATTACCTACTAAAAACCTTACTATTTTTATTCAAATCGCTTAAACAGTTAAAGAAATAACCAATTAAACTTTTCTAATTTTCGTTTTTCCAATTTAAACGGTCTTGCTGACTGTATTGCCAAGGAGCACCGTTATTTTCAATATTAGTCATCATTGCATTCAATGACATTGGCGCAGCACTCTGCTCCATCACTAAATAACGACGCATATCCATAATAATAGACAACGGACTAATATTAACAGGACATTCTTCTACGCAGGCATTACATGAAGTACAAGCCCACAATTCTTCCGGTGTAATATAATCGTTTAATAAGGTTTTATTATCTGGTACAAAAACACCTTTATTAGCGTCGATATTATTTCCTACTTCTGTTAAACGGTCTCTTGTATCCATCATAATTTTACGTGGAGACAATTTCTTTCCTGTTTGATTTGCTGGACAAGATGATGTACAGCGTCCGCATTCTGTACAAGTATAAGCATTCAACAATTGAACCCAATTTAAATCCTGAACATCGCTCGCTCCAAACTTACTCGGAGCTGCATTTTCATCAACAGGAGCAGCTGCAAATGGATCTGCATTTGGATCCATCATTAACTTAACTTCCTTTGTTACAGAAGCTAAATTATCAAACTGACCTTCTGGATTTAAATTTGCAAAATAAGTATTAGGGAAAGCTAAAAGAATGTGCAAATGTTTTGAGAAGTATAAATAGTTCATAAAAACTAAAATACCCGCAATATGCAGCCACCAAAAAGCTTCAAACAATAATGAAACTAATTCGTTTGACATTCCATTAAAAATTGGAGCAATAAACTGACTTACTGGAAAACTTCCTGCTTTATGAAAATGAGAAAATCCGCCTGGAACATTCTGCAAATGCAAATCGGAAGCATTCATCAATAAAAACAAAAGCATCAAAACGGTTTCAAAATACAAAATATAATTTGCATCGCTTTTAGGAAATCCGTTTAAGTCAGGATTTATAAAACGTTTAAGTCTAATAACGTTTCTTCTAATCCAGAAAACTACAACAGCAAAAATTACAAGTATTGCCAGTATTTCAAAAGAAGCTATTAAAACATCATAAACCACACCTAAATAAGGCGCAAAAATTCTATGAGTTCCAAATAACCCATCTATAATAATTTCAAGTAACTCGATATTAATAATTATGAAACCTACATATACAAAGATATGAAGTATTCCAGCTACAGGGCGTCTCACCATTTTTGACTGCCCAAGAGCAATCATTGCCATGTTTTTCCAGCGCGCTTTAGAATTATCCTTTCGATTTACATCTACTCCCAAGTTAATGTTTCGGATGATTTTTTTCACGCTCGCTGCAAAAAAACCAAAACCAACTATAAGAAGTATGGCGAACAAAATATTATCTAAATAACTCATTACAATTATTTTTTATCAGTTGAATTTACATCTTCAGCAGGAGCTACATAAGGTTTGTTTTTCTTTCCAAAAAGAGAAACATTTACATATCGTGTTGGGTATAAACGAACGTCCTGTAACAACAATTCAAGTTCCTTTGAAGTTTTTGCAAGGTTATTATAAAGAGCATCATCATTTAATAATTTACCTGCAGTACCTTTTCCAGAATTTAAATTAGCCATAATACCATCAACTTTAGCCAAAGTTTGATTTAGGTTTCTAACCGTTTTTCCTAAATCGGCTTTGTTTAAAGAATCTGAAATTTTATTAAAGTTGCTTGACATTTTATTAAAGTTTGTCACAACTCCATTTATCTGACCTTTATTAGTATCTAAGATATTATTAATACTTCCTGAAGCTTTATGAAATTGCTCCATAGTCTGACTTAACTCAGCCAAAGTTTTCTTTAAATCGTCTTGCGTTTTTTTATCTAAAACATTGTTTAATCCTGTTACAAGATTATCAATATTTAGAAGCATTTTTTCTAATTTCATCTGAATAGGCTCAATTTTTCCGCCTAAAGATTCTGTCAAACCTAATTCAACAGTTCCTGCTAATTTTTGACCATCTTCTACAGGATCTTTATCTGTAAGATTTGGAACAATTTTTATCTGTTTTCCTCCAATTAAACTTGGAGAGTACAAAGCAGCTGTACTAGTTTTAGAAATTGGAAAATCTGTTTTTAATTGTAATTCAACTAATAATTTTCCTGTTATTTCATTAATTGTGATTTTATTTACTTTACCAATAGAAAGTCCGTTAATGGTAACAGGTGCTGATGCTGACAAATCCTCTACATTGTCGTATTCGACATATAATGTTTTGTAATTCGTAAAAAGGTCTCTGCCTTTTAAAAAACTGTAGCCCCAAATAAATAATAAGATTGACGCGATGACTAAAATAGCCGTTTTAATTTCTCTTGTTAGTTTCAAAATTCTAAGTGTTTGTACAAAAATAATATAAATATTCGAACTAGGGCTTATTATTTAATGGCGTCTTGAATGCTGATTTTTTGACCATCACGATTCGCAATTAAAAAAGCTGCTCCATAACCTTTACTTTTAGCTTCTTGCAAATATTTTTTTGCAGTTTCGTAATCTGAAGTTTCTTGGTAGAAATATTTATAAATATTATTTTCATATAACATTGTCACATTATTTAAACCTTTAAAGTTTTTAGCATCCAAAGGTGTTTTTTTAATGCTGGCAATTAACTGAACTTTGAAAAAAGTGCCTTTTGGAGCATTTTTTGCCACTGCAGCAGATTCTACCACTTTACTCTTTGCAGGAGTAGATGTATCTCTAGCTGGTCGCGCCTCAATTATTTCTGGTGTCCCTGAACCAAAATACTCTCTTTTATAACTTAAAATAGCTTCTGCAATTGCTTTAGCGACTTCATCCTGTCCTTCTTCAGAATTTAAAACATTTCCTTCCGTTGGATTAGAGATAAACCCTGTCTCAATTAATACTCTTGGCATATAAGCTTTATGCAAAACCATAAAACCAGCTTGTTTTACTCCTCCGTCTCCTCTGCGAACTTTTCCCAGTTTACCAAAATTCTCCTCTACTTTAATAGCCAAAGAGATACTATTATCAAGATATTCTTCTTGCATTAGATTCATTCCAATCATAGACTCTGGCGACTTTGGATCGTAACCATCATATTTCTGCTTATAATCTTTCTCTAGAATAATAACGGAGTTTTCATTTTTTGCAACTTCCAAATTTGAAGCTGTTTTACTCAAACCCATTACATAGGTTTCTGTACCAAATGCCGCTGTATTTTTGTTAGCATTACAGTGAATGGAAACAAAAATATTAGAGTTTGCTCTGTTAGCAATATTTGCTCTTTCGATCAAATCAACAAAAACGTCTGTTTTTCGCGTGTAAATAACATTAACATTAGGATTAAGCTCTAAAATTTTTCCAACTTTTAGAACAATTGCTAAGGCGATATTTTTTTCGATCCGTCCGCTGTAAACAGCGCCAAAATCATGATCTCCATGTCCAGCATCAAGTGTAACTTTAAAAACGTTAGCTTGACTGTAAGCACAAAAAGACATTATTGTTAGAAAAAAAGTAAAGATTACCTTAATTTTGCTCAATCTATTCATAAATCTAAAAGTTAATTTTAATAAAACGCAACTGCTATAATTTTTATAATTGATTATTTTTGCCAAAAAATTATATGTAAGTTTGACATGTCAAAAAACAAGCCATAATTTTACAAAAATAGCATTTAAACCTTTGCACACAAACTTATTTAATATCGTTTTATTATCATTTTTCCTATCTGCAGGATGTGGTAAATTATATTCACAAGAGATAAAATCCAAAAAAAAGTCTTTGCCCGCTGTAAAACAAACAGATAAGCCTCAAATTAAACCTATTGACACTATTAAAGTAGACAGCATTAAGCCAACGAAGACTTTTTTAGACGGGAAAGTAAAATACAAAGCAAAGGATTACGCCAAAATAGATCAGAAGAAAAAAATCATTACTCTTTATAATGAAGCTGAATTATATTATAAAGATGTTGAACTAAAATCTGGTATAATTGTACTTAATTACGAAAAAGACGAAGTTTATGCCGGCCGAATAAAAGATTCTGCAGGTGTATTAACACAATACCCAAACTTCAAACAAGGCGCAAGCGAGGTTCAACCCGACTCTATACGTTTTAATTTTAAAACAAAAAAGGCCTTAATTTACAACTCAAGAACTGAGCAAGGCGAATTTAAAATAAAAGCAGCGGTAACTAAAAAAGAGAATGACTCTGTTTACTTTTTAAGAGGTGCTCGTTTTACAACTGCTCAAGATATCGATAATCCTGAATACTACTTTCAAACTAATAAAGTAAAATTTATTCCTGGTAAAAAAGTTATTACAGGTTTAACAAACATGGTTATTGCAGATGTTCCTACACCTCTAGCCTTACCTTTCGCTTATTTTCCGATGAGTCAGGAAAAAAGTGTTTCTGGTATTATTATTCCAAGTTACAACGATTCAAACACTCGTGGATTCTCTTTACAAAATGGAGGTTACTATTTTGCTTTGAGCGATAATTACGACTTAACAGTTTTAGGAGATTACTATACAAATGGGAGTTACGCCATGCGATTTGAATCGGCGTATGCAACACGGTATAAATATCGAGGGAATGTCAATATTCGATTCGAAAACCTGATAAACAGCGAAAGAGGATATCCAGACTACTCCAAACAAAATATCTACAACATTCAGTGGTCACACTCAAAGGATACAAAATCAAATCCTAACTCGAGTTTTTCTGCTTCTGTAAATATGGGTAGCAGTAAATATTTTAAGCGATCTATCAATCAGGCCAACATTGGATCTAACTTAAATAATACTTTAAGTTCGTCTATTTCATACAACAAAACATTCAATACAATTCCAGGTTCACGTATATCGTTGTCTGCTACGCACCAACAAAATACGCAAACCGAAGAAATCTTAATGACACTTCCTAATCTTCAAGGAAGTATTGATCGTGTTTATCCATTTGTTGGAAAAGATGGTGTAAAAAAAGGTTTTATAAAAAACATAAACCTACAGTATAACGTAACTGGAAAGAATAACTTTAAAACAACGGATTCTTTATTCTTTAAACCGCAAATGTTTAGAGATGCTCAAATTGGTATGCAGCATTCTATTCCAATAAGCACCAATTTCAAAATATTCAAATACTTTAGTGCGGGAGCTTCTACAAATTATCAAGAAACTTGGGTGACCAAAACAATTGAAAAGAATTACGATGTAGATAAAAGTGCGGTTGTAGATAAAACTGTAAATGGTTTTGACTCTTATAGAACTTATAATTTCAGCACTAATTTAGGTACTACAATTTATGGTACATTTAATTTTGGAGCTGATAAAAGAATCCAGTCTATTCGTCACGTCATGAGACCAAGTATTACTTACTCTTATACGCCGAGTTTCGAAAGATACTACGATCATTATACTGTTGATGCTGCAGGAAAGATTTCTACAGATGAATATTCTCGTTTTGCAAACGGTATTTACGGTGCACCTGGAAAAGACAATTCTAACATTGTTGGTTTTTCTTTAAGCAATACTTTTGAAGCTAAAGTAAGAGATCGTGACAGCACAAAAACGGAACCTAAAAAGATAATGCTGTTAAACAATTTAAACTTCAGCACAAGTTATAATTTTAATGCAAACGGTAAAGAAACATTGGCTTTTCAGCCTATTCTCGTGAGTGGTGGAACACAGCTTTTTCAAAACAAAATGAATGTCAATTTTGGAGCTGTTTTAAATCCATATGCAATTGACAATGCAGGTAACGTAATGAATATGTACAACATTGACAATGGCGGAAGTTTATTTAGAATGACCAGTGCGAATGTTACTATGAATTACTCTTTTTCGAATAAAGGAGGGGATAATAAAGAAAAAAACAATCAAAGTCAGCGGAATGGTGGTCGTAATGATGATTTATTTGGTACAAATACAGACTTAAACGACAGCCGAAACAGCCAATTTGCAAACGAAAAAGACGACGATAAAGATGTAATTACGGAGTTCTTCAGCTCAAAATTACCTTGGGATATGACGCTTGCTTATTCCTTGACATACTCGAATGCTAACAGAGAAAACAAAATAACCGGAAACTCAATCATGGTTTCTATGAACATGGATATTACGCCTAAATGGAAAGGCGGGGTTTCGACTGGATTTGATTTTGTTCAAAAAGGGGTGACTTTTACTCAATTTCGTTTTGAAAGGGATTTGTTAAGCTGGAGAATGGCTTTTAACTGGACACCTATTGGACCAAATTCTAACTGGAATTTCTTCATCGGAATTAAATCTGGTATGTTGAGTGACATTAAATGGAATAAGCGAAGTACTTCAAATCGATAATCCATTTGCTTAACTGTTTTATTATGATTAGAAGATCGTAATAATTATTATATCATAATTGTTTAAAAACAAATAGTATCTACATATGAAAAAAATAATCTTTACAGATAAGGCTCCTGCTCCAATTGGACCTTACAATCAAGCTGTATTATCAGGAAATACACTTTATGCATCTGGTCAAATTGCTATAAATCCAGCATCAGGAGAGCTTGTAACTGAAAACATCAATGATGAGACAAAACAAGTAATGGAAAATATTGCAGCAATTCTAGAAGCCGCAGATATGACTTTTGAGAATGTGGTTAAAGCAACTATTTTCATTATGGACATGAATAATTTTGGCGCTATAAACGCTGTTTACGGTTCTTATTTTAACGAAAAAACCGCTCCAGCACGTGAAACGGTTCAAGTGGCATGTCTGCCAAAAAATGTAAATGTTGAGATTTCTATAATCGCAGCGCAATAGCATCTAATAATAATTGTGCCGTTGCTTCGTTTGTTGCCAGCGGCACATTATGTACATCGCAAACGCGAATTAACATATTAATATCGGCTTCATGCGGATGACTTGATAAAGGATCTTTAAAAAAGAAAACCATTTTCGTAATTCCTTCCGCTACTCTGCCTGCAATCTGAGCATCACCGCCTAAAGGTCCAGAAAGCATTCTTTGGGTTTTAAATCCCGCAGCTTCGGCTTTTCCTCCAGTAGTTCCTGTTCCAATAAGTTTTATTGACTCATGATGTAATACATCACTATTTTTAATCAAAAAGTCGATCAAATCAGCTTTCTTGCCATCGTGAGCAATGATTGCAATTTCCATAAATCCAGAACTATTGGTTAGCAACATGGTACGCAATTAATCCATCAATAGGTCTTCTTAAAACGTTCCCTAATTGAAGTTCATATTTATCAAAAGTTTCTTGTAATTCATCTTTTAGATAAAATGCAATAGAACCTACAAAATGTACAGGAACTTCTTTGCAGTTATCAAACTGTTTGATATAGTTTTTAACGAAAGATTTCATTCCTTTGAAAATAATTTTTCTACAGAATTCTGTGTCTTTGTGTTTGATTAAAAACTTTGCAAAAGTTGCCAAATAAGCATTTGGATTTGGTTCTTTGTATAGTTTGTTTTTAATAAAATCAGGATCAACGTCGTACTCTTTTTCAAGTTCTACCGCTAATTCTTTTGGCATTTTATTAAAATAGTACTTTCTAATTAATTCTTTTCCAAAAACATTTCCGCTGCAGTCATCCATTAAGATATAACCTAATGACTGCACTTTTTGATGCAATACTTTTCCATCAAAATAACTGCAGTTAGAACCTGTTCCTAAGATCGAAACAATTGCTTCTTCACCTTTTGGTGTTGTTGCATAAACGGCAGCATAAGTATCTTCTTGTACGTCAATAATTGCATTAGTGAAATAATCCTGAAAGATCAGCTTTAAAGCTTCTTTCATTCTGTCAGTTCCACAGCCAGCTCCGTAAAAGAACAAATGGGTTGCATTTTTTTTATTTTGCAAAATATCAAAACGATCGTTTAATCTTTCAATGATTTCTGGAGCGTCTAGAATTTCAGGATTTAATCCTAAGGTTTGTGTGGTGAATAATACTTTTCCATTATCATCAATTGCAATCCAATCGGCTTTAGTAGATCCACTATCAACTATTAATTTCATTTTATTTAGTTTTTGGATTAGTTTTTCTTCAATAAACTATAAGTGTGTTTTTTACAATAATTAAAGACGAAACAAAATAAGAAAATCCCGTTCGACGCGTCGAACGGGATTCTGCAAAAATATATAATATTATTTTAAACCTGCAATATGTACAGATAAATCGATCAATTTGCTTGAGTATCCGTACTCATTATCATACCAAGATACTAATTTGAAGAAAGTAGAATTTAATCCAATTCCTGCACCAGCATCAACGATTGAAGTTCTTTTATCAGAAATAAAATCTTGAGATACAACTGCATCTTCAGTATATCCTAAGATACCTTTCATTTCGTTTTCAGAAGCTTTTTTCAATACCGCTAAAATTTCTTCGTAAGTAGTTTCTTTAGCTACTTTTACCGTTAAATCTACTACAGAAACGTCAGCAGTAGGAACACGGAAAGACATTCCAGTTAATTTTCCATTTAAAGCAGGAATTACTTTTCCAACTGCTTTTGCAGCTCCAGTAGATGAAGGAATGATATTGATTGCAGCAGCACGTCCACCTCTCCAGTCTTTTCTAGAAGGTCCGTCAGCAGTCATTTGAGTTGAAGTAGTCGCGTGAACAGTAGTCATTAAACCTTCAACGATTTCGAAATTATCGTGAATAACTTTAGCTAAAGGCGCTAAACAGTTTGTAGTACAAGAAGCGTTAGAAACAACTAAATCAGTAGCTTTTGCAGTTTCGTGGTTTACTCCCATTACAAACATTGGAGCATCAGCTGAAGGAGCAGAAATGATTACTTTTTTAGCACCACCTTTAATGTGCTCATTTGCAGTTTCGATAGTTGTAAAGATACCAGTACATTCTGCAACAACATCAACATCAACTTCATTCCATTTTAAGTCAGCTGGATTTCTTTCTGCAGTGATACGGATATTTCTTCCGTTTACATATAATTTCCCTTCTTTAACTTCTACAGTTCCGTTGAAACGACCGTGAACTGAATCATATTTTAACAAGTAAGCTAAGTGATCTACGTCTAGCAAATCATTGATTGCTACAACCTCTACATTATCTCTATTGAAAGTTTCTCTAAAAACGATTCTTCCGATACGTCCAAATCCGTTTATTCCTAATTTTACTTTTGACATTTTACTAATTTTTTGCTTTTGTTTTTATTACACTAATTTAAAGTCTAATTTCCTCACAATAAACTTCATTTCTTTTTTAAACTTTGTCTTATATAATTATGTCGACATGATGTCTGACACTCTCAATAATTCTCTATCAATCTCAGATTTACCTTTAATTGCTTGTTCAAGCGGAGTCAACGACACTTTGTCTTCTTTAAGACCAACCATGTAGTTTGATTTTCCTTCGATTAAAGATTCTACTGCTTTAACACCAAGACGACTTGCCAGTACACGATCAAAACAAGATGGTGAACCACCACGCTGCATATGTCCTAAAACAGATACTCTAACATCGTATTCCGGTAAATTAGCTTCAACGTAGTCTTTTAATTCAAAAACGTTTTTACCAATTTTATCTCCCTCAGCAATAACAACTATACTTGATGATTTTCCTGATGCTTTACTTTTTTGAAGAGAGTCTAATAATCTATCTAAACCTAAATCTTCTTCAGGAATAAGAATTTCCTCAGCACCAGCACCAATTCCGGCATTAAGAGCGATATGTCCTGCATCTCTACCCATAACCTCTACAAAAAACAAACGGTTATGTGAACTTGCAGTATCTCTAATTTTATCGATACAATCTACTACTGTATTTAATGCGGTGTCATAACCTAATGTATGACTTGTACCAAAAATATCATTATCAATTGTACCAGGAATTCCCATTACAGGAAAACCATATTCTGCATTGAAAATTAGACCTCCAGTAAAACTTCCGTCTCCTCCAATAACTACTAGAGCATCAACTCCAGCTTTTACTAAATTTTCGTGTGCTTTTTTTCTACCTTCTGGTGTTCTAAAATCAACGGAACGAGCAGATTTCAGGATCGTTCCTCCTTTATTTACTATATTATTAACGCTTCGAGGGCCCATTTCTTTAAAATCGCCTTCGATCATTCCTTGATAACCTCTATAAATTCCTATGCATTCTATATTATGATAAGCACATGTTCGAACAACTGATCGTATTGCAGCGTTCATTCCTGGTGAGTCTCCTCCTGAGGTAAGAACACCTACTTTTTTTATTGTTTTTGACATTATTTAAGTATTAAAGTGTAAAATTAGCAAACGTTCACCACTTTTCGGGTTCTGTTTATAATAAATTAATAAAATATGTTAAATTCAAACGTTTTCGTTAATAAGTTTTTTGACTATAAAAATTTCATTTAAAATAATAAAACTCTATTTTTTTAATTAATTCTTTAAAATTAACAATAGCCGAATGAAGTGTTACAAAAAACACATAAATCGTATTACGCTGAAAAATTATGAATTGACTAAAATACGCATAAAAAAACCCATTATGTAAATAATGGGTTGAAATAGCATTTTTTTAACAATCAACTAAAAATCGTTATCCGGAATTAATCCTTCATTATTATTTCTAGGCTGCGGTTTTTTCTCTTCTTCTTTCTGAGATTTCTTTTTATCTTTCTCAGCATCTTTCTTATTCTTCTCGGATTCTTTTTTATTGGTAAAATTAACAAAATCAGGATTTAAATTAGAATCTTGAAAATCATTTGAATTTTTAATTGCTCTTTCTAATTTATGATTTTTGAACATTTTGTTTACCAATTCGCTAAAAGTATCAAAATCTACTTCGTACGAAATACCAACTCCTTGTGTATAACCAATTCCCTGTCCGATATAATTAATATCGTTCTCTTTATTAAACAAACGAAGGTTCATTGATCCGTCATCATTTACGCGATACAAAATTTCAATATCACCCACGATTGCTGATTCGTTAACACCGCCGACCGGTACACCTAATTTACCATTGATCGTAATACGTTCGTTGATTTGAGAAGATATATTAGCCACAAACTGACCATCCGCTTCTTGTCCCAGCCTTTTATCTGCAGAGATATAATTTAAATCGATATTAACCTTATCATTATCTGATTTTATAATTCCACCTAATAAACTGGAAGCCGTTTCTGTTAATGTTCCAGACAAATCGCCTTGACTAAATCCGTCTGTACTCATAAACGAACCTGTAGACAATAAATAAAGCGCTTGTGTTTGACGAATATCTTTATCGTCTAACTTATACTGTATTTCAGATTTAAGCACGTTACTTACAGATGGAAACTGAATATCAAAGTTAGGCTCCGGACTTGTTAAATCTCCTCTTAAACCAATAACTACTTCTACTGGTACTTTTTTATTGAATGAAGAAGTATTATCAAGCAACACCGCAGGATTTGCTGATGTTTTATAAACTGCTTCAAGATTTAACTGTGCTTTCATTGGGTTTCCTTCCCAAATAATAGATCCTCCTTTTTTAACGGAGAATTTTTTATCAATTAAACCGCCGTATTTAAAGTTATAAGTTCCTTCATATGCCTGGAAATCTCCCCACATATTAAACTTACCAAGTGTATTAATTTTAAACAACAGCGATCCGTAACCTTTTCCTTTCATACCATGTCCGGAATTTCTATCTAAAATTACTTCAACTTCTGCATCTGGCGTAATATCAAAATCAAACTCCAACTCTAATCCGTTGTAGTTTTTTGTTCGTTCCACAATACCATTTGCCAAATTGTATTTCTCTTTTGGCGTTACAAAATGAATCCAGTTGCTTTCACCAACACTTTGTGAATTGTTTATCGGAATTTTGACTTCGGTTCCTTTTTCAGATTTAGCATCTACTTTAATAAATAAACCGTCTGTAGGTCCTTTTATACTTGCAGTTCCATTTATAAAAGCCGTTCCAAAATAAGCCGCGTCTTCGCTGTCTTTTGTATCCAGCGCCAATAAACGTTTAGAAGTTATGGTTAAATCTAATTTCCAATCTCCAAAATTATGATGCTCAATTGTACCATTCAGCAACCCTTTTGTTCCAAATTTGGTATCCGTCAATTGATTGTTTCTGAACAAGAATTTCTCATCTGTTAAATCAATTACCGTTCGATCGCTAAGTTCATAATCTGTGTTCAAGTACGGAATTGTCATTCCTGCTTTTTCAACATAAAGTCTTCCGTTGATTTCAGGTTTTTTCAAATTCCCGACTACCGCTGCATTTCCTGAAACTGTTCCTCGCACATTCGATAAAACATCTCCGCCAACTTTCCCTAAAGTTGCCAGATTAAATCCTTCTAACTTTAAACTTAAGTCTAAAAACGTTTCTTTATTTTCTATAGCAAAAGTACCATTTGCTCTAAACGACTCGGCAAAACCATTAACAATAGAGGAATTTATGGTAAACTTTTTAAAACTTTCGTCACCGGCAATATCAAATTTCAAAGTCCCTAAATCTATGTCATTTAGATTCAGCTTATCAATTGAAATTGTTGCGGTGGGTTGATAAACATCTTTATTTTGCTTGTAATTTATATTTCCATTCAAGTTACCCTTAAAAACAAACTTGGAATTTAAAGGCGTAATCTTGTTAATATCAACATCTTCAAAATTCAAAACCAGATCTTTATAGTCCTTACCTTTTATCACCCCATTTAAATCAATTTTCTGATCTTCATGTGATAAAACTATATTATCAAAGGTGAAATTTTTGAAAAACTGATCAAAAATAATCTGATTGTCTTGTTCTGAATTTTCATTTAAATACCATAGATAATCTTTGAACTTCATTTCAGATTTCTTAATCCCTACAATGTTATTCTTGTTTTTATCAATCGTATGAAACAAATCCAAATTAAAGTAATCTTCGCCTTTTTCTCCTCCTTTAAACTCAGATCTAACAAACAGAGTGTCTTTTGCAGTAACGTTAATCAAATTAAAGTCACGTATTTTATAATAAGGAGTTTTGATGCTGTCTAATTCTACGAAAGCATTATACAGTGCATTTTTATTATCAACACTAACTCTAATATTATCAAACGTATTTTTGGCTGCTGTAATTTGATGCGAATTAAACTTAAATTTAAACTCATTCTGATCAGCATCTATTTTACCTCGCACAACTGTACTTGAGTCAATTTTCATTTCAGGATACAGCATTTCGACTACCTTATTATATACATGAAAATTAAAGCGTAAAAACTGGCCTTTATTTACTTTATAAGGTTTATAATTGGTGTATAAGCTTCCTACGGAATTCATAACCAGTTTATCTAACTGATCGAAACGAAATTTACCCACTATTTCGCCATTAACAACGTCGGTAGAATTAATTGTTATGGTACGCAGTTTATTTTCGTCAAAACCAGAATTTATAGTAACTTCATCAAAGATATAAGTCGATTTTGGATTTTGATAAACAGCATCTTTAATAAAAATGTTCCCTTTAAGATTTTCAATTGAATTACCGGTCACTTCAACAACAGCATCACCTTGAAAATGCGAAATTGAATCGTCTACAAATCTAAGTTTTCTTAAATCGGCATTTTCTACATTTATATGAAAATCATATTTACTCTCGCGTTTGCTCAAATCAACCATACCGTCAAAAGACAAACTCAAGTTTGGATCATTTACAGAAACCTGTCCTTTATAATAAGGCAATTTAAAATTCCCGTTTACTACTATATTGTTATAGGTATATTTATTATAATCTAGTTTTGCAATATCACCTTTTATCTTAGTGTTTAGATATTTCTCTGTAAAACCTACACCGTCAACATCTAAGTTTAAGGTTGTTTTGCCAATATCCTTTCGGTCTAATAATGCTCCTACATTAAAATTATCAAGTACAATATTCCCTGAATATGATGCTTTGTCGATAAAATCCATATTATTCATATGCAGATCTACAACACCATTACCAAGATCTGTTGCCATTTTGAAAGCAGCTTCTAAATCTGTAGTCGAAACTTTGGCTTTACCAACAATATTGAACTTTCCAATTTTTTTAAGTTCTTTTGGCAGTTTTTTACCCAAAACCTCTGGAAGTAAAACTACTAGATTATCATAGCTTGAAATTAATTTATCGAACTTCCCGTTCATAGAAAACTTTTGCGTTTTACTTCCTAACAGGTTTCTAAAATTAATATTTCCAAAAATCTTCGATCCGTTAGAATCGCTAAGTCTAAGATGATTTAAATTTAAATTATTTAAAGGTCCTTTTATCTTAGTTCTAACTCTAAAATGTTGATTTTTACCAAGTCCGTCATAAAAATAACGAATATCATTTGAAGCAATCGAAGACGAATCTAGAGCTACATCAAACTGAACTTTATCTGTAAAATCAAGAAAATCCGTGATTTTATAATTTAAAATTGCTTTTCCATAAATCCACGATCTTTTTGTTTTTATGGCTAAGTTTTCGACTTTTATTTGTTTTTTGGTATAACTGAATTTACCGGCAAAGTTTGAAACATATAAACCTCGATGGTCTAAAAAAGAAAATCTGTGAATAGTAGTATTTACATCAGGACCATACAACTTAAAATCGCTGATATAAGCATTCAGTTTTTTAAAATCCAGGAATCTTGGTGTGTTTTTATTTTCATCAATAACCGAAAAATTACCATTAGTGATGTAAGCATTTCGTGCAGTTAAGAGAAAATGCTTTGCAGATTTTGGTGTTTTTTTTCCAGTTTCAAACAATTTAATAAACTTATTAATATTGTTTTCATTTTCATTTTTATAGGTTTTCAAATTAAAAATCAAACCCGTTAAACGAAGATCACCAAAAATTAAATCACCATCAAGCAATCTTTTAATGCTTAAAATATCTGTAGTAATAAGGTCAGAATAGATTAAAGTCTTTTTATGATGATCTAAAATCAGGACTTTTTTAAGTTTTACTCCCCCAAAAATATTGATTGCCGTTTTCTCTACACTGATATTTGTTTTAAAATCAGTATTCAGAGTTTCAGTTATATATCGTGCAATTTTTGTTTGTACAACAGGCAGCGACAATGTGATAGCAAGTACCAGCAAAAGTAAAATTAAGCCAATCAGGGTTCTGGATACTATTTTCTTAATTCGTTTGATAACTGCTTTTTATTATTGTTTTTGTATTAATTTATTTTGAACAGACAAAGGACGACTGTTTTGATAAAAATTCTTTAATTTTGGCTTCTCCTTACAATCAAAGAAAATTGAAAATTTGATTTGTCAAATATAATTCAAAATTTGTGCCTTTATATGCAAAATCCAGAGGTTTTTATTCTTGCCATCGAAAGTTCATGCGACGATACTGCGGCCGCAGTTTTACATAACGACAAAGTACTCTCAAATGTTGTAGCCAACCAATTAATTCACAACCAATACGGCGGTGTTGTTCCTGAGTTAGCTTCAAGGGCGCATCAGCAAAATATTGTGCCTGTAATTGATGCTGCACTTCGTAAGGCAAATGTACAAAAAGAACAGCTAACTGCGATCGCTTTTACACAAGGTCCAGGCTTAATGGGATCATTATTGGTAGGAAGTTCTTTCAGTAAATCATTAGCATTAGCATTAAAAATTCCGTTAATCGCTGTAAATCATATGCATGCTCATATTTTGGCGCATTTTATAGATGAAGAAGGCTTTGACAAACCAGAATTTCCATTTCTGGCTTTAACAATTAGCGGCGGACATACTCAAATTGTAAAAGTAAACGGCTTTTTTGATATGGAAATTATCGGAGAAACAACTGATGATGCTGTAGGAGAAGCTTTTGATAAAAGTGCCAAAATTCTTGGCCTTCCTTATCCCGGCGGACCTTTAATTGATAAATATGCCAAAGAAGGAAATCCAAAAGCATTTACTTTTACCAAACCAAAAGTTCCAGGTTTAGATTTTAGTTTCTCAGGATTAAAAACGGCAATTCTATATTTTATTCAAAAAAATAAACTAGAAAATCCAAATTTTATCGAAGAGAATCTTAATGACATTTGTGCTTCAATACAATATACTATTATTGAAATTTTGATGGACAAATTAAAACTTGCTGTCAAAGAAACAGGAATTAAGCAAATTGCAATTGGCGGAGGTGTTTCGGCAAATTCAGGTATTAGAACCAGACTTAAAGAAAGTGAAGTTAAATACGGCTGGAAAACTTTTGTTCCTAAATTTGAATATACCACAGATAATGCTGCAATGATTGGAATTGTAGGTTATCAAAAATATTTATCAAAACGTTTTGAAACTTCTGCGGTTGTTTCAAAAGCGAGAATTCAATTTTAAATTATGCAGTTATTTTACAATCCTGATATAGACGAAACAACAAAAAGTTTTTCTTTTGATAAAGAAGAAAGCAAACATATTATAAAAGTTTTACGCAAGAAAGATTCAGATATTCTTCATGTTACAAACGGTTCAGGCTTATTGTTTGAAACCGAAATAACTTTGGCTTCTGATAATAAATGTATTGTTGAAGTACTTTCTATAAAAAAATCACCAGAACCAAAATTTCGCTTGCATTTAGCAGTTGCGCCAACTAAAATGAATGATCGTTTTGAATGGTTTTTAGAAAAAGCCACCGAAATTGGAATTCAGGAAATTACGCCAATTATATGCGATCGTTCTGAACGAAAAGTTATCAACTTAGAGCGTTTTGAAAAAATCATTTTATCGGCTATGAAGCAGTCAAATGAAACTTTTCTTCCAAAACTAAACGACGCTGTTTCTTTTAAAGAATTCATTAAACAAAAAAATAAAGGGTTGCAATTCATCGCGCATTGCGAGGAAACAGACAAAAAATCTTTGAAAGGTGCTTTAAAACCGAACGAAGATGTAACTTTATTAATTGGTCCTGAAGGAGATTTTTCGGATAAGGAAATTGCGTTGGCTATTGAAAATAATTTTCAGCCGGTAACTTTAGGAAATACTCGATTGCGAACTGAAACTGCTGCAGTTGCAGCTTGTCATAGTGTTGTATTTTTTAATGAAGTTTCAAACTAATTGTTATTCAACAACTATGAAAAAAATATTTCTTTTATTTTTATTCGTTTCTATTTCTTCTTTCTCTCAAGAAATTGCTTTGTTAAAATACAGCGGCGGCGGCGACTGGTATGCAAATCCAACATCGCTCCCAAACTTAATACGATTTTGCAATGCGAACATTAATACTAGAATAAAAGCAAAACCATCAACTGTTGAACCTAGTAATCCAGATTTACTTTCGTATCCGTTTGTGCATATGACCGGTCATGGAAATGTTGTTTTCAGCGATTCTGATGTTACTAATCTTAGAAATTACTTAACTGGTGGAGGTTTTTTACATATTGATGACAATTACGGAATGGATCAATATATTCGAAAGGAAATAAAAAAAATATTTCCAAATAATGATTTAATTGAAATTCCTTCCAATCACCCAATTTTTCAAAAACCTTATCCTTTTCCAAACGGTCTTCCTAAAATTCATGAGCATGATGGAACTCGTGCGCAGGCTTTTGGAATTTTCGTCGAAAATAAATTAGTTTTATTATACACTTACGAATGTGATTTAGGTGACGGATGGGAAGATCCAGAAGTACATAATGATCCCGCAAATGTTCGAGATAAAGCGTTAAAAATGGGCGCTAATATCATCAACTATATTTTTACCAACTAAAGACTAAAAAGTGCAGCTTACTCACGAAGAAAATCAATTTGAAAGAAAAACATTTCCAATAACTTTGGTTTGCGATCATATTTATTTTCAGCAAAATATTGGTTCGCTTTTTAGAATTGGTGAAGCTTTAGGAGTTGAGAGCATTATTTTTTTAGGCAAGGATATTCCTTTAACTCCAAGAAAAATAAATAAAACTTCACGCAGCACACATCTTCATGTGCCTCATAGTATTATTGAAGAAACTTCTGACTTAATCACTTTTCTGAAAGAAAACAATTTCGAGATTATCTCGCTTGAAATCACAAGCACCAGCAAACCTTTAAAAGAAGTTCAAATTCCTAAAAACCAAAAAATTGCACTTATTATCGGCAATGAAATTAATGGAATTTCTGATGAGCTTCTAAAAATTTCACATCAAATTGTGCACATAAATATGTTTGGAAAAAACAGCAGCATGAATGTTGTGCAAGCTGCAAGTATAGCTTTATACGAATTTACTTCATAAAAAAATATTTAACATTTTTGTAAGAACTAGACTATACAAGGGCTTGTAAAATTCTGACAAAAAAATTGTTATATTTTTTTGGTCAAAAGATCATTTTGTTATAAAATTGCGACATAAATAACCAAATTTAATTTTTTATAACAAAAACCCCAAGTATTATGAAAAAAGTTATTATTACCGCAATTACAGCATTAGTGCTGTTTTCATGTCAAAACGACCAATCTGAACCGTCAAATTCAGACACAAGTGCAATAACTCGTCGTGCTTGTGCCTCACAGGAAGTTTTAGAAGCACAATTAAAGGCCGATCCTACATTAGCCATTAGGATGAATGAAATTGAAGCCTTTACCAGTCAAAAATTACTTACAAATCGTTTAGTGAATGGCAAAATCGAAATTCCAGTTGTTGTGAATGTTTTATACAAAACTGCAGCACAGAATATTTCGAATGCTCAAATTCAAACGCAAATCGATGTTTTAAACAAAGATTTCAACGCACAAAATTCTGATTTTGGAAATGTTCCTGCCTTATTTTCAGGAGTTAAAGCCAATGTAGGAATTACATTTGTTTTAGATCAAGTGATCAGAAAATCAACTACCAAAACTTCTTGGGGTACAAATGATGCCATGAAAAAAACGGCTCAAGGCGGTATTGCACCAACTTCTCCAACAACAAAACTAAATTTATGGTCTTGTGCTATTGGAGGCGGAATTTTGGGTTATGCACAATTTCCCGGCGGTGCTTCGGCTACTGATGGAGTTGTAATTGATTCTAAATACTTTGGTTTATCAGGCGCAGCAAATGCACCATTTAACCTTGGCAGAACTGGAACTCACGAAGTTGGTCACTGGATGAATCTACGCCACATTTGGGGAGATGCAACTTGTGGAAATGACTTAGTTTCTGATACACCTACTCACAATGCAGAAAACTATGGTGTTCCAGCATATCCTCATTACAGTACATGTACTGGAACTCCGGTAGAAATGACAATGAATTACATGGATTATGTTGATGACAATGCTATGTATATGTTTACAGAAGGCCAAAAAACAAGAATGGCTGCAATTTTCCTTTCGGGAGGACCAAGAGCTGCTTTTGGAATCTAGAACAGGTACAGCATTTATAAAACAAAGAGCGAGATGATATCATCTCGCTTTTTTTTGTTTATCCAAAATTTTCAAAAGCTTTTTCCTATATTTATCATCTAAAATTTAAATATGGTGACGTCAAAAACTATTTCAAACGGAATTTTAAGAGCTTTAACTACAATCTTACTTGTTGGCGCGGGACTCTATTTTTTATATGAAATTCAAAGTGTTATTGTTTACTTATGCATTTCTTTAATATTATGCCTAATTGCAAATCCGTTAGTGCAGTTTTTGAAAAACAAATTAAAATTCAGCAACTCATTAGCTGCCACTACAACACTTGTACTTTTTGTATTAGCATTAGTGGGTTTTATTTTACTATTTGTTCCATTAATTATCTCTCAAGCCAATAACTTATCACTGCTGGACACTAACGCCTTACAGCAGCAATTTATTGAAACAGAAAAAAGTATTGAAAGTTATTTTAATATTCAGCACTTAGATTTGAATAAAGTTTTGAAAGAATCAAAGATAACTTCCATGCTGGATTTAACTTACTTTACAGGATTCTTGAATTCTATTTTCAGCTTTATGGCTGATATGGGTATGGGATTCGTTTCGGTATTTTTCATTACTTTTTTCTTCATTAAAGATCAAGATGCTTTTAAACTTTCCGCTAGAAAAATTCTGCCTGACACTAATGAAGACAAAATATTAAACTCAGTTGCCAAGATAAATCATTTTTTAACCCGTTATTTTATCGGTTTACTACTTCAATTAACTGTGGTATTTATTTTGTATTTTATTGTGCTTCTTATTTTTGGCAATAAAAATGCATTTGTAATTGCTTTTTTATGTGCAATTTTAAACATCATACCTTATATAGGACCAATTATCGGTACTATACTGGCGGCGTTATTAACTATGATCAGTTTAATTGGTCAAGATTTTCAATCGGAGATTTTACCTACGACCATTTATGTAGTCATAGGCTTTTTACTTGTTCAGGCTATTGATAATAATATCAGCCAGCCTATAATTTCATCAAAAAGTGTAAATTCGCATCCGTTAGAGATATTCTTGATTACGGTAATCAGTGGTATCACTTTTGGAATCGTAGGAATGATTATTGCAATTCCATTTTTTACGATGGTAAAAGTAATCTTAAAAGAATTTTTCCCTGACAACAAAATTGTCTCCGTATTAACTGAAAGAATTTAGCATTGAACTTTTCGATTTTAAACAAAAACATTCAAGAATTTATTACTCAAAATACTGGTGTTTCTATTAGTAAACTTGCACTTCAGAAAAATCCTTTTCCTGAGGTTGACTGGATAGCAGTTTTAAATCAAATCGAAGCCAGAACTAAAGCTAAAGATAAACTGCCTACTTGGTTCTCTACTGAAAACATTATTTATCCAAGTAAAGTTTCTGTTGAACAAACCTCATCAGAAAAAACGGCTGAATATAAAGCTTCTTTAATTTCTGGTAAATGTTTAATTGATCTTACTGGAGGTTTTGGTGTTGATGATTATTACTTTTCTAAAAAGTTTAAAGTTGTCGCGCATTGCGAAATTAATGAAGATTTATCCAATATCGTAAAACATAATTTACAGCAATTACAAATTAAAAATTGTTTTTGCTATGCAACGGATTCTGCCAATATCTTAAAAGAATCAGATGCTGATGTTTGGGATTGGATTTATATTGATCCTTCTCGCCGAAATGATGCCAAAGGCAAGGTTTTTATGTTGAAAGACTGTTTGCCAAATGTTCCAGAATCATTAGACTTCTATTTTGAAAAATCGAATTCTATTTTAATTAAAACGGCTCCTTTACTGGATATTTCTGCAGGTTTATCTGAATTAAAATTTGTAAAAAACATTCATATAATTGCTCTAGAAAATGAGGTTAAGGAATTACTTTTTGAAATTCACAATCATTATAAAGGCACCATCACTTTAAAAACGGCTAATATTCTAAAGGATAAAATTGAAACTTTTGAATTTGTTTTGGATGATAAAATGGATTTTATACCATATGAATTGCCTAAAAAGTATATTTACGAACCTAATTCGGCAATAATGAAATCTGGCGGATTTGATGAAGTAAGCTCGATTTTTAAAATTGGTAAACTGCATAAACATTCGCATTTATATACATCTGACGAATTAATTGATTTTCCAGGGCGCACTTTCGAAATTGAGAAAGTGATTCCGTATAGTAAAAATGATATGAAAACGGAGCTTGTAAATGAGCAGGCAAATATTACCACGCGAAATTTTCCTGAAACGGTAGAGAACATTCGAAAAAAATGGAAAATAAAAAATGGAGGTAATAAATATTGTTTTTTTACAACTGATAAAAATGACAACAAAATAGTTTTAATTTGCACAAAAATAATTTAAAATGAAACACTTAATTACGCTAACCTTTTTTTTATTAACCTTTACCGGATTTGCACAAAAACCATGTGAATACAGTACTAATGTTACCGATTCTATTGGGACTTATAAAATAACTAATGAATATTTAGTAAGCGAGAAAAACTTTGGAGGTACTTCCAGCTACATTTTCTTTTCGCTGGCACAAACGGATGGTCTTCCAACTTTGAACGTGCAGTTGATTCAAAAAAGTAAAGACTTTATGAAAGCCAACTGTTTTGATAAAAACTCAAAAATATTTTTGCAGTTAGAAAATGGTAAAATTGTTACTTTACTACATATCAATCAAGAAAACTGCGGCACTTTACTTCGCGATGATAAAGGTTTTGACAACCGTGTAAATACAGGAATTTTTATGTTCATGAAAGATAACTTTGAGGAATTGAAAAAATCCCCTGTTTCGATCATGAGAATTAAGTACTTGACTGATATAGATGATTATATTGTAAAAAGCGAGTTGGTTTCTGAAATGAACGGCAAGACGTTCCAACCTAATACTTACTTTATGCAAAACATAAGATGTGTTGAATAATTAATTATTCACAGTTCCATTTTTGATTAGAAACAGGGTCTTTGAGCCCTGTTTTTAAATTATAGTGCCACCATTCTGAATCAAACGGGTTGAATCCATTTTGAATCATTATTTTTTTTAGAAATTTTCTATTCGATTTTACTTTTCTAGGAAGTGTTGGAAAGCTATGGCTTGCCTCAAATCCAAAGTAATCAAAAGAAGTTCCCATTTCCAGCTCTTTGCCGTTAGAATCTACCAATGTAATATCTACAGCTCCTCCTCTATTATGTATAGATCCTTTTTTCGGGTCTGCAACATATTCTGGTTTTGGAACAATCTCCCACATTTTTTTCTGAATTGATAAAGGTCTGTAACAGTCGAAAAGCTTAATTCTATAGCCTTTTTCTATAAAATCTTTATTGGCGGCAATTAAAGCTTTAACTGTTTTGTAGCGAAGTAAACACTCCGCGCAATCGTATACTTTTGCTTTCAAAAAATTGTCTTCGGTTGCATATTTCATATCGTACACAAAATCTTTACTGTAGTCTTTTAAGTTTACAAAAGTTGTATCCGCAACTTCTTTGGGACTTGCATATGTTTCGTTTTGAGCATTTGCAGAGATTATTGAAAAAAAAGCGATTACAAAAAGAGTTTTGGTTAATTGTACCATGAGTTTTAAATTTTGAAAAAATGAAATTACTCAAAAAATTGCCAATCTCCTATTTAATCGGTTTTCTTCCTAAAATATTTTACAGATGAACACATTGGATGTAATTACTTTGCCTGTTCGCTTAGTATGGTGATAAAAAAAAAACCAACACATAGAAACATAGATTCTTCTTGCACAACAAAGAATGTAAAAGAGAAATATATTCCTTGAACATAGCCAACTCTGTGTGTTTAAAATAAGTGAAACGCCTCTTTTGAGAGTACAAAATCTATGTTTCTATGTGTTAAAATTAATTTCACCCAACGGATTAAACATGAATACAATTCCAAGATAAATATGAATTTAAACAACAAAAAAATGCGTAAAAGTCAGAGACCTTTACGCATTTTATTAGAGATAGTATTGAAGAAGTTTTTAGTTTATTCCTCCTCCTAAAGCTTTGTACAACAACACTTGCGAGCTTACATTTTTAAATTGTATGTCTACAAAATCAAGTTCTGCCTGAAGCATGTCTTTTTGTGCGTTTATTATTTCCAGATAATTGGCATAACCGCTCAAATACAAATCATTTGACACATTTACTGCAATTTCAAGATGTTCAACTTGTTTTGATTTGTATTTTAAAACATCTTCAAACGCTTTTGTGCGATACAACAACGCACTCAATTCATTGTAAGCGGTCGTGATCGAATTTTGATATTCTAAAAAGCTAATCTGCTGTCTGCGATTGGCGGTAAAAAATTCATGTTTAATTTGTCCTTTATTAAATATTGGCGCAGTAATTCCGCCCAATAACTGCCACGCAAATGATCCGCTGTCGAAGAATGTTGCAAAAGAAAATGAATTAAGACCAACATAACCACCTAAGTTTACTGTTGGAAAAAAAGCAGCTCTCGCTGATTTTGCATCTGCTTTTGTAGCCAGTAATTCGAAATAAGCTTGTGACACATCTGGTCGATTATGTATGATTGAATCAACACTCATTTTTTGATTCAGCACTTCAAGATGTCCTGATAGAAAATCTTTGCTTCTGGTTACTTTACCTCCATATTCACCTAAAAGAGTCAACAAAGCTTTTTCGGTTTGATCTATACTAAGGTTCAATTCTTCGGCTTCAGCCAAAATACTATTGTTTTGAGCATTAAATTGCTGCACAGCTAATTCTGTTGCTTTACCAACTGCGCGCTGTGCCGAAACAATATCAAGGGCACGCTGCTGCGTTTTTAAGTTTCGCTCATAAATTACTTTTTGCTTGTCGAGGGCAATAAGCTTAAAATAAAGCTCAGCAACATCGCTCAATAATCTTGTCTGCAACAATCTTACTCCTTCTTGTGATGCAAGAAATCTTTGTTGGGCAGCTTTTTTTCTATTGCTCAGTTTTCCCCATATATCAGCTTCCCAAGATACTTTTCCTCCTAAAAACAAATTGGGAGTTACATCTGTATTAATTCTTTGTTTTTCTGATATGTTCTGCGAGAAATTAGTATCAAAGTTCCCTACACCATCCATAGTGTATTTACCGTAATGTGTTCCTGAAACATCAGCACCAATATCAAATGATGGCAGTAAAGCTAATTTTGCCACTTTTAGATGCGAATTTGCAATTAGAATTCTCTGCTGCATTGCTAAATAATCAGGATTCTGAGCTACTGCTATGTCTAACAGTTTTTCCAGCTCTGGATCTTTAAAATACGATTCTGTTTTTAGCGGTGTAAATGTCTGCTGGCTGTCTGTTGTTTTTGGATTTGAGGCAAAATTTTCAGGCAGTGTTTTTACCTTCTGCTGCTCTGCCTCTTTCGGGGCAGAACAGGCAGAAAGTAACATTAAAAACACAACTACAAGTACATATTTTGATTTATTCGTGGTGAGATATATTGACTCTGTATGTTTAAGAAATTTTCTAAAATTATTTTTCATTGTTTTCATTTATTTATTCCAAGCTTTTTCAATTTTTGCAAACAGGATGTAAAGCCCCGGAATTATTACCAGTCCAAAAACAGTTCCTATTAACATTCCTCCTGCAGCTGCAGTACCAATAGATCGGTTTCCAATTGCACCAGCTCCAGAGGCAATACACAATGGTATAAGCCCAGAAATAAAAGCAAATGAGGTCATCAAAATAGGTCTGAAACGTAATCTTGCGCCTTCAATTGCAGCTTCGGTAATTCCCTGCCCCAGCTTGTTCTGGGCAATCGCAAACTCTACAATCAAAATGGCATTCTTGGCGAGGAGTCCTATAAGCATGACTAAGGCGACCTGAGCATAAATATTATTGTCTAAGCCCACTGCCAGCAATGCGAGATAGGAACCAAAAACTCCTACAGGCAAACTTAAAAGCACCGGAAACGGAAGCAGTAAACTCTCGTATTGTGCGGCAAGTAATAAGTAAACGAAAAGGATACATAATGCAAAGATGTAAATGGTCTGGTTTCCTGATAAAATTTCTTCACGTGTCATTCCTGACCATTCAAGTTCAAATCTGCTTGGCAGCTTTTCGGCTGCGATTTTTTCTACTGCAGCAATAGCTTCTCCAGAACTGTATCCATCTGCTGGTTCACCATTGATCATAGCTGACATATACATATTATAACGGGTTAAAACCTCTGGACCGTAAACTCGTTCTAGTTTTATAAATGTTGAAAATGGCACCATTTCGCCTGCATCATTTTTAAGATACATGTCTAGAATACTTTCTGGATTTTTTCTAAACTGCGGACTTGCTTGTACCATTACTTTATACATTTGAGAAAAACGAATAAAGTTTGTGGCATAAAACGATCCCAGCATGGTTTGCAGGGTAGACATGGCGTTGTCTACAGATATTCCTTTTTTGGCCGCAAGATCATAATCAATATGTATTAAATACTGCGGGAATGTAGCATCAAAACTTGTAAATGAATTTTGTATTTCTGGCGAAGCATTCAATTCTTTAATAAAGTTTTTCGTAACTGCATCGGTATTATTAATCGTTCCGCCTGATTTGTCCAATAAACGCAATTCAAAACCGCTGGTATTACCAAAACCAGGAACTGTAGGCGGTGCAAAAACTTCGATTTGAGCATCTGCAATACCTTTTGTTTTCTGCGTAAGCATTGTAATAAACTCATTTACAGAAATGTTTCGATCTTTCCAGTCTTTCAGATTTATCATTCCCATACCATAAGAAGCTCCTGCAATTTCAGTAACGATACTGTAACCTGCAAGAGTTGTTACGTTGTCAACTCCATCAATTTGTTTGGCGATGCGAGTTACTTCATCAAGCACTTTTTCGGTACGTTCTACAGTAGCTCCTTGCGGTGTAGTTACGTTTACATATACCATTCCCTGATCTTCAGAAGGTATGAATCCTGAAGGTAAGAACTTCGAAGTTCCCCAAGTAAGGAAACAGAACAAAACTAAAAGACCGATAGTCATCGAACTTCTGTCTGCAAATTTTGACAATACTCTGATGTATTTTGAAGTAATGTTGTCGAACCACGCATTAAAACGAACAAAGAAACGATCTAATAATGATGTTTTCTTTTTATTTGGATCATGCGGTTTAAGCATTATCGCACACAAAGCTGGTGTTAATGTAAGGGCATTAATTCCAGAAATTACAATACTAATTGCCATAGTAAGCGAAAACTGTCTGTAGAAAACTCCAACAGGACCGCTCAAGAATGCAACTGGTATAAACACGGCTGCCATAACAATGGTAATCGCAATAACGGCTCCTGTAATTTCTTTCATCGCACTAATTGTTGCGGGCAGAGGCGCCATATGTTCTTCGGAAATTTTAACATGGACGGCTTCTACAACTACAATGGCATTATCGACAACGATTCCTATGGAAAGTACTAGGGCAAAAAGGGTAAGCAGGTTTATAGAGAATCCCATCATCGACATAAAAGCAAATGAACCAATTAAGGCTACTGGCACTGCCAATACTGGTATTAATGTAGAACGCCAGTCTTGCAGAAATATAAAAACAACAAAAGCAACTAGAATAAAGGCTTCTATTAATGTTTTTAAAACTTCATCTATTGAGGCATCAAGAAAACGAGATACATCATAAGCAATGTTATAATCCATTCCTGGAGGGAAAGACGATATTTTCAACTCTGCCATTTTTTCTTTTACACTGGCAATTACTTCAGAGGCATTTGAACCTGGTCTTTGTTTCAACATAATTGAAGCCGAAGGTTTACCGTCGGTTTTAGAAACCATTCCGTAACTCATTGCTCCAAATTCGATATTAGAAATATCTTTTAATCGTAAGATTGTTCCATCTGAATTGGCACGAAGCGGTACTTCTTCATATTGTTTAGGTTCGAAGAATTTCCCTCCGTATTTTATTACATATTGAAGTTGATTGTCAAGCTGCCCTGATCCTTCTCCAACTTTACCGGGAGCTGCAGAAATATTTTGTTTTTGCAGTGAAGTTATCACTTCGTTTGCCGAAATGTTATAGGAAAGCATTTTTTGCGGATCCAGCCATACTCGCATTGAGTATTCTTTCTGTCCCATAATCTCAGCACGACCTACTCCATCAATACGTTTTAATTCCTGAAGAATGTTAATATCCGTAAAGTTGAAGATAAATTGTTCGTCCTGCGTTTTATCAGTACTTGTGATATTTAAGTACATCAACATACTATTTACCTCCTTTTCGGTCGTTACTCCGGCCCGTATTACTTCTTCGGGAAGTTCGTCTAGTATGGTTGTTACTCTATTTTGAACGTTTACGGCGGCAAGATCAGGGTCTGTTCCTACTTCAAAGAAAACCTGAATTAGGGTTAAACCATCATTTGAGGTAACGGTAGACATATAAGTCATTCCCGGTACACCATTTATAGCTCGTTCTAAAGGAAGTGCCACGGCATTGGCCGATACTTCGGCATTGGCACCTGTATATTTTGCCGTTACGGTTACAGACGGCGGTACAATATCGGGAAACTGCGTTATGGGTAATTGAAACAAAGCCAATAACCCCAAAAGTACTATCATCACGGATATAATAAGTGACAATATTTTTCTTTTGATAAACAACTCTATCATTTTATATTTTTTTAGTAATAATTATGTAATGGCTTATAAGCTTACACTTTGTGCGTCTCTAATATTAATCTTATCTCCATCTCGAAGTGATTGGGTTCCTTCATGTACAATAAGATCATTCTTTTTTAATCCTTTCTTCAAAATGTAAACATCATCAAGAGTGCTTCCAATAACAATATTGGTCATTTTTACAATTCCTCCTTTGTCAACTACAAACACGAATTGCTTGTCTTGGATAGAGAAAACTGCTTTTTGCGGAATTAAAACAACATTGGTTCTTGGCTCTGAAATAATCAATTTTCCAGATGTTCCGTGTTTGATAAAGCCTTGCGGATTATGAAATTTGGCTTTGTACTGAATTGAACCTGTTTGTCTGTCAATTTCTCCATCGGCTGTTTTTAATTCTCCTGTTTGACCGTAAACCATACCATTTGGCAATACTAATTTGATATCGCCTTTGGTATTAAGACTTTTATCTGCCATCATTTGAAAATAAATATTTTCAGGTATTGAGAAATAGGCATATACATCGTCTAATTGTGAAACTGTCGTCAACAAAGAGCCGTTTTCTACTAAGCTTCCTTCTTTAAATGGAATACGATCTACAGTTCCGTCAAAAGGTGCTGTTATCGTTGTAAAACTAATTTGCTGTTTTATCGCTTTTCTCTCTGCCGAAGCGTGAGCAACTTTAGCATTTGCTGCATCATGTTTTGCTTTTGATAATTCTAATTCTTTATCAGCAATTACTTTTTTATTAAAAAGAGTTTGAGCTTGCTCCAGTTCAACTGTAGCAATTCGAAGGTCTGCTAATGTGCTTTTGTAAACAGCTTCAGCTTTTAAAAGTTGTATTTGAAGTTCTACGTCGCTGATCTTAAAAAGAATTTGTCCTTTTTTTACTCTTTGTCCTTCGCTTACATAAACTTTATCTAGTAATCCAGGGATGCGAACATGAATTTCGACATTATTTTTAGCATGTACATCAGCAACAAATCGATTTGAAACGATGGTATCTTTTACAGTTACCTTATATACAGGCAGTGTTTTTATATTTGCGGATTTTTTTTCGGCTTTATCTCCGCAAGAAGCTAGAAATAAAACAGAGAATGCGTACAAAAGGAATTGTTTTTTACTAATGCTCATAATTGTTTTTTAAAAATTACATAAATATACTGGCTCCCTATATTGATTTATAGGGAGTGGTAAATGGGTTAAATACTGAAAATAGGGAGTTTATCGTATACTGCTTATTGTTTTAAGCAGCACCGTTTTATGGCATATTTTTATAGCGCAAATACCTTTATAAAATAAATACAAAGCAGTATTGCAGAAAGTTGTTTCTGTATATAAAAATAAAAGGGAAATGGGAAATCTAGAATAGTTGGTACAAGTGAAGGTGTGTATGACGCTGAATTTGATATATGTTTGCTATACCATAAATCAAGCTGTCTTCGAAGACCTTAAAATGTACTAATTTGGTAAAATATAAGCTTTTTAAAATATTGCTGTCTGAAGAGACTGCACGAGATTTCATCTTCTTTTTGACTATAAAATGTATATCCAGATCTTTGGATATAATTAGTGCTGAAGGTAAAACCTCTGGTATTTCTGATGTTGAAAGGAAATCCTGACCATGACAAATCGAAAACTCAGAAGGGTGCTTAAAGTACTCCGCGCTACTTGTAAAAGTGAGCAGAAAGAGTAAAATAACACTTATGAACTTAATTTGTTTCATGAACGCAAAGCGAAGGATTACAATATTTGTTGTTTGAAAAGAGTATACTTTTCTTGATGGTGGGCCAAATATAGTAATTTGAAAAGTAACCGATTCTTAAATTTTTCCAAAAAAAGCAAAATACCTAAGCCAAATCAGATTTTTTAAAGAATAAACCTCTAGTTGTTTATTTTATTTACAAATCATTAACTTTTCATTTACATTCTTAGCTCCATTTCTATATGAAAAAGATAGGATTAACCCATTTGGTGTAATCATTTTTTATGCAGACTTTAAAAATTAGTCTTAAAAATGCCCCAGAAGAGCATTACAGCCACAATAAACTTCTCTAAAAATCAATGTAAAGGACTAGAAATTAATTAAGACGAATCTTTATATTTCTCCTGTTATCATGATATTTTCTTTCACGCCTTTATTTTTGAGCATTCTAAAGTGTGACCGAACTGCATGATAAAACGGATAGGAAGTATAAGGAAGATCATATTCTTGCGCGTAACGTATAATAATTGGTGTTATATAAGGATAATAAGTATGTCCGACACCCGGAAAAAGATGATGCGCAACATGATGTGTAAAGCCTCCGTATAAAAAATTCGCCAATTTACTATTGGTACTGAAATCTTTAGTAACAATCATTTGATGCATTGCCCAAGTTGCTGATAAATTTCCATCTTCATCCGTTTCAGGAAAATGTGCATCTTCATCTACATGTGTTGACACGAGTGCGACAACTCCCAACATACTGCCGCACAAATGCATCGAAAACCAGCCTGCTAAAACTATATACCAAGGTTGCTTTAATACAATCATGGGAATAAAAAGCAGATAAATCAGGTTGACCGCTTTTGCTAAAAACAGTTTGTATATTTCTTTTTGCGGAATGTTCTCGACTACTTTTTTTACATAATTATTTCTCTTTCCAAAAAAGTCTTTGAAATCACGAATATAAATCCAATTTAAGCTGTACAGCGGATAAATAAACCACATATAAATATGCTGATATTTATGATAATTGAACAATGGACTGTTTGGAAAAATCCTTATGATATCACTTTGCTTAATATCAATGTCCCAATCGGGAACATTTGGATATGCATGATGAAGATTGATATGTCGCCTTGTCCAAAGCCAATGATTACCACCAAAAAGCTCCAGCACATACATAAACCATTCATTATGTTTTGATTTTTTAAATAAAGCTCCATGCGCAGCGTCATGAAAGGCATTTATAAAAAGTACGATCATAGTTATACCGCACAAAATATAGAAAAAGAATAATAAAGGGGTACTATTTCCAAACAGTAGAATACAAGTATAAGAGGAAAAGAAAAGTACCAAAAGTCCTAACGACTTAATAATGTTGAATAGGTACAAAGATGAGTTTTGTAATACCGTTTCGTTCACTTCTGTGCGCAACTTCTTAAAAAAATCATCAGTACCGGCTTTAAGATACACCGGGCGTTTTAATTTTTCCATAATGGTTTTGACTAGAAATTCTTACATCAAATTTAATAAAAAAAAAGTTAAAGCACACGAAAACAAAGCATTACAAAACTAAAAAAAAGACTGTCTTTTTATATCGAAAACAAAAAAGCCGTTCTATTGAACGGCTTTAATTATTCAGATTTTATATTTTACGCTCTAACTCTTTTCATTATTGCTTCAATTTGGGCCTGTGAAATTTCAGGGTTTGCTCCTGGAGCTTCGGCAACCAAACCACCAACTGCACATGCAAAATCAATAGCATTTTGCGGCTCTTTACCAGTGAGCAGTGATGTAATTAAGGCTGCTAAAAATGAATCTCCTGCGCCTACTGTATCAGCTACTTTTACTGGATAACCGACGTTTTCATACAATTGTCCTTCCCACATTAATAAAGCACCGTCTTTACCTCTAGTTACACACATGGCTTTTACTTTTGTTCTCTCGGCAGCAAACTGCATATTTTCTTCTAAACTTGAAAAAGGAGAATTCATTACGGAAGTAATTTCTAATAATTCTTCGTCATTAAATTTTACAAAATCAGCCGTATTCATTAGGTGTTCTATAATTTCATATGTATAATGAGGTTTTCTTAAATTGACATCAAAAACTTTGTAAACACTTGATTTCAGTAGTTCGTCAAGCGAATTTCTCGATACTTGATCTCGACAAACTAAACTTCCGTATATTAAAACATCAGCATTAGCAGCTAATTCTTTGGCTGAATCATTCAATACAATTTTATCCCAAGCTGATGGATATTTTATTTCATAACTTGCAGATCCTTGCTCGTTTAATGTAACGTTTACTAATCCTGTTGCAAATTCTTCTGATTTAAAAATAGCCGCAGTTTCAAGTCCTAAACTTTTTACGTAATCAATAATTGCTTCTCCATCTGCGTCCTTTCCTACACAACTGATCATGGCCGATTCGCATCCTAATGTTTTCATTCGCATTGCAACATTAAGAGGTGCACCGCCAATTTTTCTTTCATTGACAAAAACATCCCAAAGCACTTCACCATAGGCCACTGCCTTAAGCTTTTTTATGTTGCTCATTGTAAATTTGTTTACTATTACTACTATTCAAGTGGTATAATCGAAAACGCAGAAAATGTGATTTTCTTTCCTACTGCGATTAATCGTTATCTTTTTATGAAAAAAGGATATTATAAAAATAAGATATTTTTTGGGATGAATTATATTCTGCATCTTTAAAAAAGTGATCTCAACCTCTAAATAATTATGATAATCCTGAGACATAAAGAGCTGTTATTACAAAGTGATATAGAACAAAAAAACCGCTCAATTGAGCGGTTTTAAACAAAAATTCAAATCTAATAAGTACGTAAACTTGAAATTTGGGATCGATTTTTTTACTTTTCTAAAGCTATTGCATCGAAACGATAATGAATTCGCTTCTTCTGTTTAGTTGATGTTCTTCTTCGGTACAATTTACATTATCGGAACATTTATTAACCAATTGACTTTCACCGTAACCTCGTCCAGTTAATCTAGCTGGGGAAATTCCTTGTTTTACCAACCAGTCAATAGTTGCTTTTGCTCTTTTGTTAGACAAAGTCAGATTGTATTTTTCAGTCTGTCTGCTGTCAGTATGCGAGCGAACATCAATTTTCATCGCTGGGTATTGTTTCATTACGGCTAAAACTTTCTCTAACTCAAAAGCAGCTTCTTTGCGAATAAATGATTTATCTAAATCAAAATAAATAATAGGAATATTTAAGGTTTTAGCTAGATCTGTTCCAATACCAATTTCTTTAATCTGTTTTTCGAGCTTAATATCCAGTTTTGATTTATCATCTGTCGGCTGAATTAGAATTGGTGTTTCACTGGTTTCATAGTTTTCCTTCGCTGCTCTTACATGATAAGTTGTATTGCATTTTACTTGAAACTTGTAACTTCCATCAGTACCTGAAGTTACTGCTGTGATTTGTTGAAATTTATCATCAAGCAAAATTACTTTTGCTCCACTTAAAACTTCATTGGTTTGAGAATCTCTAATAACTCCTGATAACTCTTTTTCGCAATTTAATTTTCTAGTTTCTACAAATTTGTAAATATCATCACTGCCATTTCCTCCATCTTTATTTGATGAGAAAAAACCTTTTCTGGTATTGTTGTCTATTACAAAGGCAAAATCATCAAATTTTGTATTTACAGGTTCTCCGATATTCTGAACTGGACCAAAAGAAGCATTGTCATTAATTTTTGCTGTAAATATGTCTAAACCTCCTAATCCTGGACGTCCATCAGTGGCAAAGTAAAGTTCATTATCTCCTGCTATAAAAGGAAATGTTTCTCTGCCTTCGGTATTAATTGCCGCGCCAAGATTTTCGGGTTTCCCAAATGTACCATCACTATTAATTGCAACACTATACAAATCAGATTGTCCTAAACTTCCCGGCATATCCGATGCAAAATACAATTTCTTCTCATCTGTACTTAAAGCGGGATGTGCTGTGCTGTATTGATCACTATTAAATGGCAATTCGACAACATTTGTCCATTTATCATTGACCAAATCGGCTTTATACAATTTTAATAAAGTAACTCTCTTCTCATCCTTCCCTTTTTTTCCTTTTAAAAAATTATTTCTTGTGAAATACATTGTTTTTCCATCTTTGGTAAAAACAGGAGTAGATTCGTTAAATTTCGAATTAATTTTTTTGTCAAATCGAACGGGCTCTTCAAGACTTCCATCAGCTTTTAACTGTGCAGCATATAAATTTGTAAAAGACTTGTTTGTCCATTTAAATGTTGATCGTGTTACATTTCCTGTATCACGAGCAGAAGCAAATATTAATTTATTATTTAAAAGTGTGCTTCCGTAATCTGATTGTTTTGAATTAATACCGGCATCAGCAATTATAAATCTTCCTGAATTGGCTTTAATCTGCTCTAAATAATTTTTATTTTTTTCAAATAAAACTCCTCTTGTATCTGTTTTAACTTTCTCATTAAAGGCTTCGAGCATTTTATCTGCTTTAGCATAATCACCAATAGATTTTAGTGTTTGTGCATAACGATAATAGTATTCTGGTTCTTGCTGATTGTTTAAAGAAAATAAGGCATCGTACCATTTTGCAGCTTTGGCAAGCTCTGCATTAAAATAATAAGCGTTCCCCAATCTTTGAAACATTTTTTCGTCTTTATACCCTTTATCGGCCACTTTTTCATAGATAGAAATGGCGTCTATATAAGCATACTGATTGTAATCTTTCTCGGCTTTATTTAAAACTCCTTTTTGTGCTGCGGCATTAAAACTTATTGCAGACAAAAAAACGGTGCAAATTATATTTTTAATTTTCATAATTAGAAGAATCTTGGTGAAGTAATTCGGCCATATTTGTTTATAAATTCGAAACGAAGAAATATCTCATGTGAACCTGAATTATAGTTCACTAATTTGGTTGTTTCACGATCATATGCATAACCTAAATACAAGCCGTCAGTAATTTGAAATCCTGCTAATGCACTTACAGAAGCACTCCATCTATAAGCTAATCCGATAACAAACTTCTCATTAAACATAAAATTTGCCGATGCATCAACTTGAAGCGGAGAACCTTCGACCATTTTAGTCATTACAGCGGGTTTGAATTTAATCATCTCATAACGATCTAAATTGAATACATAACCTGCAATTAAATAATAGTTAATTCTGTCTTTATAAATAGAAACATCATTGTCGTCATAACGATTCGTTTGAATAAAGTTAGGAATCGACAAACCTACGTAAGCTTTATCTGTATGCCAGTAAACACCTGCTCCAATATTGGGCGTGAATTTATTTTCAAAATCCTGAAACTGGGGATCTCCTTGATCTTCCGGCGTTAGTTTTGTGGGATCAAGCTTAAATAAATTTGCTGATCCTTTTATACCAAAAGAAAGTTTTGCTGTTGCAGATGTTGGTATTGAATAGGAAAAGTCTGCAGCTAAGTTGTTTTCATTTGTAGGACCTATTTTATCATTTATTAATGAAACTCCTAATCCTACATTACTGCCTATTGGAGTATTTATAGAAAAACTGCTGGTTTCTGGCGCACCATCTAATCCAACCCACTGGGTGCGATATAATCCAAAAACACTCATAACACCACGTGAACCGGCATATGCGGGATTTATATTAATGGTATTATACATGTATTGTGTAAACTGTGCATCTTGCTGTGCAAAACTGGCAGCGGAACAAAACAATAAAACTAAAACTAATTTTCTCATTGATTTTATTTTAAATAATGGCTTAGCTGTTCACTAAGCCATTTAAATTGTACAGAATATTATTTGGTTAGGTATAAATACCCCGCTTCTTGCTGTGCGTTAGACTGCTTATCTTTATATCTAATGATGTAATAATAAGTTCCTTCTGGCAATCCGTCTGAATCTTTAACAGTAACACGACCTTCTGAAACACCTCTAAAAGCAATGTCGTTATTATTATAATGATCTCTTTCGAATACTAAAACTCCCCAACGATTGTAAATCTGTACAGTATTTTCAGGATAACATTCTATACCTTGTATATAGAATCTTTCATTTTTATTATCTCCATTTGAAGAAACGGCATTATAAACTTTAATAACACAGCCGCTTAATCCTAAAACTGTTGGTTTCTCACCTTTAAGATCACTAGAATCTGATTTGTCCGAAACAGTTATTCCGCTCTTTGTACTTCCCGATACAGTTGCCTGATTACTGATACTTCCAGAATTCACATCGGCTTGAGTTAAAGTATACGTTCCACTAATTGAAGACATATCACTTTGACCAGCTGCCAAATTAATTGGGCCTCCATTCATTAAAATTCCAGGTAAAGGATCTGAAACTTGGATATTTTCAAGATCAGCGTTACCAGTATTTGTTATTGTAAAATTGTATGTTAAAGTTTCACCAGCTTCGGCATAACCATTATTATTGCTGTCATTTAACTCAACTGTTTTTATAATCGAAATTTCTGGAACTTCAACAAAAACCTTAGCTGTTGCAGTAGTACAATTAGACTGATTTGCTTTTTCACATATTTGATATGTTACTGTATAATTTCCTCCTTTTGTACTTGGTGCTACATCAATTGTACCATCGGCATTTAATGTAATTCCTTTTGGAAGATCTAAACCTTTTATAATAACATCAGCAGGTTTAACAGGAACGCCGTTTAACTTATCATTATCAAGTACATTAATTACTTTTGATGAACCGTTAAGTCCATTAGCTAAAGCTGCATCATCATCATTTGATGCATTAATTCCAAACGTAGGCATTGCATTACAACCAGATATTGCAGATGGATAGTTTACAACAACAGTCTTAGTAGGATTCAAGCTAAACTGCATTTTAACAGCTGGTCTTGTTAATTCAAAACCATCATTTCCTTCAATCCATTGTCCGCCTACTAATATCCATCCCGGCCAATCTGTTGCTTTTTTATTTGCATCAACAATTGCACCCGGCCATAAAACGCTTCCGTTTAAAGGCATATTGGTTTGAGTTGCTACAATTTTGTTCGCGCTGTCTATCCAATTAATCGTTAATAATCCTGTTGGAACAAAATTATCTCCTGTAACAGTATACGAAACATATGGCGCATTATCTGAACAATAGCTATTTGTCGTAACTGTCATTGTTGGTGCCTCAACTGTAACTAAAACTACAGCTGAAGTACAATTTGAAGCATTGGCTTTCTCACAAATTTCGTACGTCAACGAATAATCTCCAGCTGGTGCATTAGGAGACAATTCTACTGTGCCGTCAGGTTTAAGCGTTAACATCCCTTTTGGATCTGATGTCAATACGCCTAACTTAATATCAGAAATTACTACTGGTCTATTATTTAAAAGGTCATTATCCAGTACGTTAACCACTGTTATTGTCTTATCAATCCCTACAACAGAAGGTATTACATCATTCTTTGCATCTAGAATCGTTTTTTCTACTTTAATTGTTACTTTTCCTAGACTTGAAATTGCACCATTATTATCCGTTGCGATAAAAGTAAAGATGTCATTTCCTGAAAATGCTCCACTTGGCGCATAAGTCAGCCTGCCGACTTCTAAAGGTGTCAAAACTTGATTTATTGTTACTGGAACTCCATCTAACGCTAAAATTCCATTTGATGGCAAACTTAAAACAGTATAATCTGCTATAGTTCCGTCTGTATCTGTTCCTTTTAAAGCACTAATAGCTGTTACTCCTGCTCTTGACGGAATACCTGCGGTAATAATATCTTCTACTATTGGCGCATTATTTCCAACTGGAATTGTAATTGTTCCTGCTGTTAATGCTGTTGCAAAAAGGTCATCAGTTGCTGTAAAAGTAAAAGTATCAATTCCTGTAAATGTTCCACTTGGATCATAAGTAAGAGTTCCTGCCTCTAAAGGTGTTAATACTTGATTTACTGTTACTGGAACTCCGCCAACAGCCAAAACGCCATGAGATGGTAATGTCAAAATAGTATAACTTGCAATAGTTCCATCAATATCATTTGCCTGTAAAGCTTTTATTCCCGTTGCTTCTGATGTCGAAGAAATGATCGAATTTATATCATTTCTTACCACTGGAGCATCATTTACTGCTTTAACAGTTATGTTCACAGTGACAGTATTTCCGTCAACTGTTCCATCGTTTACTTTATAAGTAAAACTGTCTGCTAATGTTTCAGTTCCGTCGTGAGTATAAGAAAAAGATCCATCAGCATTAAAAGTTAAAATTCCATGAGTTGGACCAGTAACTAAAACGGCAGTCAAAGTATCTCCTTCTACATCTGTATCATTTACTAAAACACCTGGTGACGTAATTGTTAAAGTTTCTCCTTCCGCAACAATGTACGTGTCATTATCTGCAACTGGTTTATCATTTACGGCTTTAACTTTTACAGTTATAGTCGCTGATGCTGATACTGCGCCTTGATTGTCTTGTACAGTATAATTAATTGGAGTTGTTGTTCCATTGTAGTTTGCTGCAGGAGTAAAAGTTACAATTCCTGAATTATCTACGCTGTAAGTTCCCTGTCCTGTTACACTGAATGAAGTTTGGATTCCTGCTGTTGCCGGATCTAAATCTACGCTTGTAACATCTATGGTTCCATCAACATCAGTGTCGTTTGCAGTAACATCAATGGTTACAACAGTGTCTTCGTCTGTTTCAGCGTTGTCGTTTACAGCAACTGGTTTGTCGTTTACGGCTTTAACTTTTACAGTTATTGTCGCTGATGCTGATACTGCGCCTTGATTGTCGTTTACAGTATAATTAATTGGAGTTGTAGTTCCATTGTAGTTTGCTGCAGGAGTAAAAGTTACAATTCCTGAATTATCTACGCTGTACGTTCCCTGTCCTGTTACACTGAATGAAGTTTGGATTCCTGCTGTTGCCGGATCTAAATCTACGCTTGTAACATCTATAGTTCCGTCTACATCGGTGTCGTTTGCAGTAACATCAATCGTTACAACAGTGTCTTCGTCTGTTTCAGCGTTGTCGTTTACAGCAACTGGTTTATCATTTATGGCTTTAACTTTTACAGTTATTGTCGCTGATGCTGATACTGCGCCTTGATTGTCTTGTACAGTATAACTGATTGGAGTTGTAGTTCCATTGTAGTTTGCTGCAGGAGTAAAAGTTACAATTCCTGAATTATCTACGCTGTAAGTTCCCTGTCCTGTTACACTGAATGAAGTTTGGATTCCTGCTGTTGCCGGATCTAAATCTACGCTTGCAACATCTATAGTTCCGTCTACATCAGTGTCATTTGCAGTAACATCAATCGTTACAACAGTGTCTTCGTCTGTTTCAGCGCTGTCGTTTACAGCAACTGGTTTATCGTTTACGGCTTTAACTTTTACAGTTATAGTCGCTGATGCTGATACTGCGCCTTGATTGTCGTTTACAGTATAACTGATTGGAGTTGTAGTTCCGTTGTAGTTTGCTGCAGGAGTAAAAGTTACAATTCCTGAATTATCTACGCTGTAAGTTCCCTGTCCTGTTACACTGAATGAAGTTTGGATTCCTGCTGTTGCAGGATCTAAATCTACGCTTGTAACATCTATGGTTCCATCAACATCGGTGTCATTTGCAGTAACATCAATCGTTACAACAGTATCTTCGTCTGTTTCAGCGCTGTCGTTTACAGCAACTGGTTTATCGTTTACGGCTTTAACTTTTACAGTTATAGTCGCTGATGCTGATACTGCGCCTTGATTGTCTTGTACAGTATAATTAATTGGTGTGGTTGTTCCGTTGTAGTTTGCTGCAGGAGTAAAAGTTACAATTCCTGAATTATCTACGCTGTAAGTTCCCTGTCCTGTTACACTGAATGAAGTTTGGATTCCTGCTGTTGCCGGATCTAAATCTACGCTTGTAACATCTATGGTTCCATCAACATCGGTGTCGTTTGCAGTAACATCAATGGTTACAACAGTGTCTTCGTCGGTTTCAGCGTTGTCGTTTACAGCAACTGGTTTGTCGTTTACGGCTTTAACTTTTACAGTTATTGTCGCTGATGCTGATACTGCGCCTTGATTGTCGTTTACAGTATAACTGATTGGAGTTGTCGTTCCGTTGTAGTTTGCTGCAGGAGTAAAAGTTACAATTCCTGAATTATCGACGCTGTA
>NZ_MUHD01000034.1 GCF_002217395.1 Flavobacterium plurextorum
AAAAAAGCTTCTGGTATCACATAAATTTTGTTTTGAAGATAGAATTGATATGGTTTGTTAATACATAACTCACCTTTCATACTAATAACAAATATTTTACTTATAGGTCTAGAAAGTTAAGAGGGCTTCTGAACCTTTTCAGTTTAATTGTTACTATCTGTTTTAAATGAATTTATTAGAATTTAAATAAAGATTATTATTAAGATTATTTATGGAAAAAAACTACTCGTCTAAACACAAAAAATCGAATTTTAATACTTTACTTTCCTTTTTTTTAGCACTGTTTGCTGTTCTTTTTTTTGACACAAGCACCTATGCACAGGATTGTTCTGTTAATGCTGGTATTTCTAGAAGAATTTGTGCTAATGATCCACTAATTTTAAATGGGGTTACCGGAGGGAATATTGTAAGTTTTAAATGGACTCAAATTGCTGGTCCTTCAGTGGTTATTCAAAATCCTAACAACGCTGTGACACCAGTTCTAGGTATTGTTGGAGGTAATTCCTATACTTTTCGTATATCGGGAGTTTGTGCTATAGGTTCTGTTTATCAAGATGTTACTTTTACAGTTGATCCAATCACTATTTCAAGAGCGGGAACAAATATAGAAGGTTGTCCAGGTACTTACGGGCTTTCAGCGAATGCTCCCGCAAATCCTGGAGAAACGGGAAGATGGGTAGTAAGTGGTGCAAATAATGCTGGTGTTATAGTAAATAGCCCAACTTTACCAAATTCAACGATCTCATTAGCTACAAATGCTTCTGGTACTACACAATTGAACTGGGTAATTAGTTCTGCTGATTGTACATCAACTTCTTCAATAACGGTAACCAATTATGGAGGTGAAGTTATTGCGAATGCTGGTCCTGATCAAACTTTATCAGAATGTTATACTTCTACACAAGCCACAAACTTAGCAGCATCAGTAGGAGGAAATGGAACTGGAACTCAGCAAGGAACATGGTCGTTTGTATCAGGTCCTACTGTACCGACAATTACTAACGGTAATACAAGAACGGCGAGAGTTTCTAACTTATCGCAAGGAACTTATGTGTTCAGATGGTCAGTTCAAGGGCCGTGTGCCGTTGGTTCAGATACTGTAACTATAACTGTGCCCGCTGCAACACAAGATGTTACACAAGCTGGCGGAACTAATAATACACAATCTTTTTGCGATAGTTCAATTACTTCAACAATTTTACAAGGAAATACTCCCTTGTATGCTGGAGAAACGGTTGAATGGACTACAAATTCAGGAGCAACTATTGTTTCTCCAAATAGTCCAACTACACGAATCACAGGATTAAATTTTAGTAGTAATCAATCATATACTTTTATCTATAAAATAAAAGGAAATAGTGCAGTTAATCCAAATTGTGAAACACAATCAACTTTTACTGTAAATTATGTTAATAGTCCGACAAGTCTTATTTTAAATAATGGACAAAGTACTGTTGTTTTACCTGTTAACAATACTTCAGGAAGTGTAGTAATGAGTTATACAGATGGTAATGCTAGCGAGGCTATTTTTGTTAATGGTCCCGTAGCAGCTACAGGAGGTTTTAATGGAAACAATTTTACTTTTTCGGGATTATCCTTACCTGGAACTTATACATTTAGAGTAAGAAGATACACAAGCGGTAGTTTTGCTACAGGCTGTTCTGAGGCATTTGCTGATCTGAATGTTGTTGTTTCTAGAAGCCCTGAACCATCAAATGCTGGTACTAGAGTGGCTTTACTTTGTGGAATTAAAACCACACAATTATCAGGTAATAATCCTGCTTTGATGGCAACATCTGGATTGTCTGGATACTGGTCGCAAGTAAGCGGGCCTAACACAGCTATTTTTGATAATATTAATAATTACAACCCTAATGTAAGTGGTTTAGCTGAGGGTGTATATGTTTTTAGATGGAATATCACAGGGGGAACAAACGCTGTTGATACTTTTAGCGAAACATCAATTACAGTATCGGAGTCGCCTACAACAGATGCAGGAACAACACCTGTAACGGTATGTGCGGGAAGTTATTTTCTGGATGCGGCTGCATTGGTAGAAGGGCAAACTGGACAATGGACACAAGTTGGAGGTACTCCAGGAGTTTCAATTGTAAATTCAACAAGTCCGCAAACTTATGTTAACGGAATGGCACCAGGCAGTTCTTATACTTTTAGATGGACTGTGACAAGTGCCGCATCAGATTGTGCTCCAGCATCTAGTGATGTTGTTATAAATACTACGTCTACATTTTCTCCTTCTCCGGCAGAAGCTGGAGCAGACAGATGTTTTCCTGCAGGAACAACTACTGCGACATTATCTGCGACAGCACCTGCAGTAGGTACGGGAACTTGGACTCAAGTTTCGGGGCCGAATACAGTTAATTTTAGCAATGTTAATAGTGCAAATGCTAATATAACAGGATTAGTAGATGGTGTTTATCAGTTTAGATGGACTACTTCCACAACTGAGCCTTCATGTTCTACTTTTTCAGATACTACAAGTCTTACCATTGCTCCAGAACCAACTTCTACTGCTGGAGCTAATCAAGATGTTTGTACAGATAGTTTAGGTAATAGTGTTACCATGAACGCAAATACACTTACAGCAGGTTTAACAGGAACTTGGGTTCAGGTTTCAGGAAATAGTTTTTGGACAGTTTCTAATATAAATGACCCAAGAGCTGTGTTTAGTAACTTAGCTCCTGGAAATTACGTTTTTAGTTGGGTAGTTAATAGAGGTACATGTGATACTGCATCAAGTAATGTGAGTTTTAAAGTTAGCTTACCGCCAACTACAGCGGTAGTTACGAATTCACCATTATCTGTTTGTACTACAACAGCGAATTTAACAGGAAACACAATAACAGCAGGAGTAGGAACTTGGTCGGTTGTTTCAGGGCCAAATAATCCAACTTTTGCGAATGTAAATAGTGGTACAACTTCAGTTTCAGGACTTACAACTGGAACTTATGTGTTGAGATGGTCTAGTACAAATGGACCTGCTTGCGCTACTTCAACAGATGATTTAACATTAAATGTAACTGCTCCTGCAGATGCTGGTCCTGATCAAACGTTATGTAATGCAACTGAAATTATTTTACAAGGTACAAAAGGATCTACAGGTACTTGGACTGTAACTTCTGGAACTGGTGCAACAATTACACCACTTTCATCATCTACAGCTAGAGCTTCGATTGTGCCAGGAAATAACTATACGTTTCAATATAGTGTAGCAGGTTCAGGAAGTTGTGGACCTACGACAGACACTATGACTGTTACAAATAGTGCTTTACCAACAACACCTAATGCAGGAGTTGACCAAGATATTTGTTTATCTGGAGGTACTTCAATTTTTTTAAGTGGTAATACTATTGCTTCTGGAACTGGTACATGGACTAAAGTAAGTGGACCAACTGGAGGAACAATAGCAACACCAAACTCAAATACTACAGCAGTTAACGGCCTAACAGAAGGATTATATATTTTTCAATGGACAGCAAGTAATGGTAGTTGTAATAATTTAAGTGATGTTGTTAGAATAAATGCTTACATGCCTCCAAGTACAGCCAATGCTGGAGCAGACCAAAGTGCTTGTCAGTTGGCAACTCAACTTGATGCACAAGCACCAACAAGAGGAATTGGAACTTGGACATTAACTACTGATCCATCTAATGGAGGAATTGTTATTGATAGTCCAAATAATCCAAAATCAACATTGACAATTGCAAACCCATATTTATTGCCAGTAGGAACTTATACGTTTACTTGGACAGTAAAAAATGGACCTATCTGTACTTCAAGTACAGATACTGTAAATATTACATTTACAGGAGCACCTCCAACACCTGCCAATGCAGGTCCAGATCAGAATTTATGCAACGCTACGAGTGCGGTAATGAATGCTAACCCTGTTAATCCTGGAACAGGAACATGGAGTCAAGTTTCAGGGCCATCAACAGCTATTTTTTCTAATAGATTTAGTGCTCAAGCTACTGTATCTGGTTTAACAAATGGAACATACGAATTTAAATGGTCAAGTTCTAATGGAGGAGGATGTAATTTAGAAGATACTATGCTGGTTACTATCAACCCAGCAATTGCATCTGTAAATGCTGGTCCAGACCAAACATTAGGAGAATATAGTACTGTTACAATGGCTGCAACAAATCCTGCGCCAAATACAGGTACATGGTCATTTGTATCAGGACCTAATAATCCAGTTATTTTAGATGTTAATAGCCCAACGACACAAATTGCAGGAACGGTTCCGGGTAAATATGTGTTTAAATATACCGTTTCTAATGGTTCATGCGCTGTTGATTCTGATACTGTAGAAATTACATTAGTTGGTCAGACAGATTTAAGCCTAGTTAAAACAGCAAATATTACCACACCAAGAGTTGGAGATATTGTAACTTTTACAGTTGCTGTTAGAAATAACGGAAATCGTGATGCTACTGGAATTGCGGTAAGAGATAATTTACCAGCTGGTTTTTCTTTGGTTACAGGAAGTGTTTCTAACCAAGGTAATTTTAATGCAGGAGGAAATGCAATAAACTGGTCTGGATTATCAGTTGCAAATGGAGCTACTTTAAATCTAACTTATAGAGCTAGAGTAAATGCAGCTACAGGAACATCTAATGAATATACAAATACAGCTCAAATAACAGCAAGTGATCAAGTTGATCCAAATTCAACCCCAAATAATAATAATCCTTCAGAGGATGATCAAGATTCTTTAACGCTTACTCCAACACAAAATGTTGACTTAGCGATAACGAAACAAATAAATAATGCTACTCCGGACGTGGGAACTAATGTCCAATTTACGATTCAAGTTGTAAATAACGGTCCGAGCACTGCTACTGGAGTTTTAGTAACTGATCTTTTGCCAGATGGTTATACTTTCAATAATGCTAGTACAATTACGGGCGCCTATACTTTGGCGAATGGTCAATGGGCTATAGGTACTCTAGCAAATGGAGCAAGAGCTACTTTAACCATTACGGCTAGCGTAAATCCAACTGGAAATTATGTTAATACAGCTAGAGTAACGAGTACTGAAACAGACACTAACACTAATAATGATATAAGTAGCATTTCTAGTACACCAAGAGCAATTGCAAATTTAAGTTTAACAAAAACTGCAAGCGCTGCTCCACATAATGTTGGCGGTAACGTTACTTTTACGGTAACAGTTAGTAATGCTGGGCCAAGTTCTGCAACTGCTGTAAATGTACTAGATTATTTGCCTACAGGATTTACTTATTTGAGTCACACAGTTTCAGGAACTACAACATATAATAATGCTTCTGGATCTTGGAATATCGGAACTATAGCTAACGGTAATTCAGCAGTGTTAACTGTTACAGCTAGAATAAATGCAACTGGTAATTATAGAAACGTTGCCGAAGTAGTTCATTCTAATGAATTTGACCCTAATTCGACACCTGGAAATAATAATGCAGCAGAGGATGATCAACAGCAAGTGATTATTACACCAAATCAGTTAGCAGACTTGGTAGTTACGAAGAGTGTAGATGTTACAGCACCAAGAGTAGGTGATAATATTAAATTCACCATCGCATTAAGAAATGCTGGACCAAGTGATGCAACGGGAGTTGTTGTAAATGATTTATTGTCTTCAGGTTATACTTTTGTAAGCTATACATCAACTTCTGGAGCTTATAATGCAACTTCAGGAAATTGGATACTTTCAGGATTTGTGCCAAATGGAAAAACAGAATATTTAGATATTTTAGTTAAAGTAAATCCAATAACAGGAACTGCTAATGAATATAGAAATATAGCAAGGGTAACAGCAAGTGGTGTAACAGATCCGAATACAGCTAATAATACTTCAACTGTAACTACTGTTCCGACAGCTTTAATTAATTTATCATTAACCAAATCAGTAGATAATATTAGTCCTTCAGCGGGATCAAATGTGGTATTTACTGTAAGAGTATCAAATGCAGGACCAAGTAGTGCAACAGGAGTACAAGTTAGAGATCAGCTTCCTAGTGGTTATACTTTTGTTAGTGCAGTAGCTTCAAACGGAACGTATGATAATCTAACAGGATCTTGGGTTATCGGAACAATTGCAAATGCAAATTCAGCAGTTTTAACTGTTACTGCTAGAGTTAATGCTTTAGGAGATTATACAAATGTTGCTGAAGTTATGCAGGCTAATGAAACTGATGTAAATTCAACACCAGGCAATAATGTTTTAGGTGAAGATGATCAAGATCAGGTAACTGTATCTCGTGGTCCGTTAGTAGATTTGAGCTTGACAAAATTAGTTAATAGCGCTACACCTAATGTTAATGATGTTGTAACTTTTACTATTAACGTTAGTAATGCTGGACCAAGCGATGCGACAGGAGTAATTGTTACAGATAGATTACCTTCAGGATATTTATTTGTTGGTGCTACTGCATCAGTTGGAAGTTTTAATAATACGTCAGGTTCATGGACAATAGGAACTCTGGCAAACACAAATACGGCTACTTTAATCATTCAAGCTAGAGTATTGCCAACGGGTAGTTACAATAACATAGCTGAAGTTACAGGACTTAATGAAGTAGATAGCGATTCTACTCCAGGAAACAATGATTCTACAGAAGACGACCAAAGTGAAGTAATTGTAACTCCTAGACAAATTGCTGATTTATCGGTAAATAAGATTGTTGATGTGGCAGCTCCAGTAGTAGGCAATAATGTTGTGTTTACAATTGCTGTCTCAAATGCAGGTCCTAGCAATGCTACTGGTGTTGTTGTAAGAGATTTGCTTCCTTCTGGTTATGAATTCGTCAATGCAGTTCCGACTGCAGGAATGTATAATAGAGCAACAGGAGATTGGACGGTTTCGAGACCAATTGCTACCAATACAACAGAAACAATTCAGATTACTGCAAAAGTTTTAAAGAACGGTATTTATGTAAATAATGCAGAAGTAATTGCAAGTGATCAGCCAGATCCAGATTCTACACCAAATGACGGAACTGGAGATGATTTTTCAACAGTAACTACAGCACCATCTGCATTAGTAAATCTTGCAGTGGTGAAAAGAATAAATAATGCAACTCCAGACGTAGGGTCTACAGTGGTATTTACAATTGATGTTGTAAATAATGGCCCAAGTGATGCTACAAATGTGGTTGTGAATGATAGATTACCTAACGGTTATACTTGGGTAAGTGATGATGCAGCAGGAAACTACGATAATGTTTCTGGAAACTGGACAATAGGTAATTTAGCAAACGGAGCGAGAAGAACTTTAAACATTTCTGCTACTGTGAATCCAACAGGTAATTACCTTAATACAGCTACAGCAACGAGTATTGAAACTGATGGAAATATTACTGATAATACGAGTGAAGTTTCTAGTACTCCAAGAGCAATTTCGGATTTAAGTTTGTTAAAAACAGTAGCAAATGCATCTCCTAATGTTGGTGAAAATGCAGTATTTACTATTGTAGTTACCAATAATGGACCAAGTAATGCAACAGGAGTTGTAGTTACAGATAGATTGCCATCTGGATATTCTTTTGTGAGTGCAACATCTCCAGTAGGAACTTATGATTCTAATTCTGGTGGATGGTCAGTTGGAAATTTAGCAAATGGTGCGAGTGCTACTTTAACCATTACTGCAAGAGTATTAGCTACAGGAAATTATAACAATGTAGCAGAAGTAACAGGTGCAGATCAATTTGATCCTAATTCAATACCAGGAAATAATAATCCACAAGAAAATGATCAAAGTTCTGTAGTGGTTACTCCGGTTAATGTATCAGATTTAGTTACAGTAAAAACAGTTTCGGCCGTTGCTGTAACAGGTATTTCTGCATCAAGACCAAATGAAGGAGATACTATTAGATATAGTATTGTGGTTACAAATAATGGTGGTCCAACTAGTGCTACAGGTGTTAGTTTAACAGATATTCTTCCCGCAGGTTTAACGTATGAAAGTCATACAGTTACTGCTGGAGTTTATAACTATGCGTCTGGTGTATGGACTATTGGAAACTTGGCAGTTAATGGTACGGCTACTTTAGAAATTACAGCAAAAGTAAATGAGGGTACTAAAGGTTTAACTATTATTAATAGAACAACTGCTGCTAAAGGAGATCAAACAGATCCTACAACAGTTGGAGACGACCTAGAGGAAACGATTGTGGTTAGTTTACCGCCAATTGCTTCAAATGATATTAGTAATGGTAATACAACAAATCAGCCATCAACTCCATTAAATATTCTAACAAATGATAGATTAGGAGATGGAACTCTAACGACTCCTGCAAATACTATTGTTGATTTAAATCCTAATACAACTGGAGTAGAAACAACAATTATAGTACCGGGAGAAGGTACATGGAATTATGATCCAGCAACTGGTTTAATTGTATTTACTCCACAGGCAGGATTTACATCAGATCCAACGCCATTAGAATATAAATTAACAGAAACACAAACGGGCTTAAGTGACACTGCGACTATAACAGTAACGTATGTGATGCAAGCACCAATAGCTTATAATGATTTAAGCAGTGGAAACCCTGTAAATACGGCAGTAACAGTAAATCCATTAGCAAACAATGGTTCTGGTGTAGACGCAGATCCAGATGGAACTATAGATCCATCAACGGTTCGTTTGTTGAGTCCAACGGGAGCAACTGCTATCGTAACAGATTCAAAAGGAATTACAAGTTTTGATGTTCCGAATGAAGGAAAATGGAGTGTTAATCCAGTAACTGGTGCAATTACATTTACGCCATTACCAACATTCCATAAAGATCCAACGCATATTCAGTATAATGTAAAAGATAATGATGGCAATATATCTAATAATGCAAGGGTAACTATAGATTATGTACCAGTTGCAGCCAATGATAGAAATACAACACCGGGAACTCCAGGTTCACCAGTTGCGTTAAATGTTTCTGGAAATGATACTGCAGGAGACACAGTAGATGTATCGACAGTAGAACTGGATGCATCAAGTGTCTTTGGAGGAATTCAGGTATCTCCTAGAGAAGTTTCTGTAGTAGGAGTTGGAAGTTGGATTGCAGATGCAGCTGGAAATGTAACATTTACTCCAGAGACAGGATACACAATTGATCCACCGGTAATTAATTATACCATAAAAGATAATCAAGGAAATAATTCGAATGCAGCGACCATCACAATAGATTATGCTCCAATCACTTCACCTGATTTATCGATAGGAAATCCAATTAATACACCAGTAGTTGTTGATGTAACAGCTAATGATACAACAGGAGATTTAGTTGATCCAACAACAGTAAGTTTGGTTAATCCAGGAAACGGAATCAACATTGTTCAGGATCCAACGGGAGATATTACAAGCATAACAATTCCTGGAGAAGGAAGATGGAATGTAGATTTAGTAACCGGAAGAGTGACATTTACACCAAATTCTGGTTTTATTATAGATCCAACTCCAATCAATTATAACATTAGAGATAATGAAGGTAATGTTTCAAATAACAGCTTAATAACAATTAGAGTTATACCTCAAGCAGACTTGGTTGTTACTAAAACAGATAATAAAGAGAAGTATGTTCCTGGAACAAACAGTGTTTATACGATAACAGTTAAAAATAATGGACCATCGGTAGCGACAAATATAGTAGTGCTTGATGATATTACAGATCCAATTTTGGAGGCTGTTACAACATGGACGGCTGTTGGTACAGGAGGTACAATACTTCCAAATGCAAATGGTATTGGAGATATAAACGCTGGTAATGCAACAATTAGCAGTTTAAATGTGGGCGAAACGGTTACATATACTGTAACAATTGCAGTTCCAAGCAGCTATACTGATCAGATTGTAAATACAGCAAGTGCAACATCGACTGTTCAGGATCCAAATAGTAGTAATAATACTCAAACGGATATTGATACTGTAAACGCACTAGCAGAGATAGCACTTACGAAAGCAATTGTAACAGCAGCTCCTCATAGAATAAGAGATAATGTTGAGTTTTTAATTACAGCAGTAAATAACGGACCAAGTGATGCTACAGGAATAAACATTGTAGATAAACTGCCAAGCGGTTACACTTTTGTGAGCGCAACGCCAAGCAGTGGAACTTATAATGCATCTAATGGTTTATGGAATTTAGGAGGTTTAACCAATACGTCAACATCGACATTAACTGTAATTGCAAGCATTAATGCAACAGGAAATTATACAAACGTTGCTGAGGTTACTAAAGTAGATCAATTAGATCCAAATGGTATTATTCACGGAAACAACACTCCGAATGAAATCGATCAGTCAGATGTGACAATTGTTCCAGTGAAAATAGTTGATTTGGTTACGACAAAAACAGTTGATAAATCAAATCCAAATCAGGGAGATATTGTACAGTATACAATTACTGTCGTAAATAATGGTCCAAGTACGGCGACAGGAGTAAATCTTACAGATAATTTACCTGCAGGATTGGCTTATGTATCGCATGTAGCAACTGGAGGAACGATTAATACATATTCTGGAGGTTCGTGGAATATTGGAAACATAAACATTGGATCTTCTGCAACATTATTAATCAATGCAAGAGTTACTGCAGCAGGAACGGTTAGTCAAACGCCTATTGTAAATACAGTTACTCCAGCGGCAGGAAATGAATCTGATCCAACAACTGTAGGAGATGATCTAACAGAGCCAATTATTGTGACAAGTTCAGATTTAGTAACTGAAAAAAAGGTAAGTAAATCAAATCCTAGTGAAGGTGAAACGATTACTTACAGCATTAGAGTTACTAATAACGGTCCAAGTGATGCAACGGGAGTTCGTTTAACAGACATTCTTCCAATTGGAGTTACTTATGTAAGCAACAATCAGGGAGCAGATTATAATTATGGTTCTGGTATCTGGACAATAGGAGATCTTGCAAACGGAGCAACTAAAGTTTTAGATATTAATGTGTTAATTGATTCTGGATCAGCAGGTAAAACGATTGGAAACACAACGACTGCTGCTAAAGGAGATCAATCAGATCCAACAACTGCTGGAGATGATTTAATAGAAACTATCATAGTTCAAAATGGTGCCGATGTTGTATTGACTAAAGTAGTAAACAATAGTACGCCTAACATTGGAGAAACCGTAACATATACCGTTACTGTAACAAATAAAGGAACAACATTAGTAACGAATTTAGTTGTAAAAGATGATTTGCCAGCTGGTTTAACGTTTGTTTCAGCTACTCCAGGAAAAGGAGTGTGGACAACTCCAAACTGGACAGTAGGTACATTACAGCCAGGCGAAGAAGGATCTATTGAAATTAAAGCGATTGTTGGTTTAGATCAAGGAGGTAATGTATTAGTAAATACAGTATCTAATACGCAGGATCAGTTTGATACAAACAGAACTCCTGATGATCCAACCGAAACAATAACGGTTACCAACTTAGATTTAGCAGTTGTTAAAACAGTAAACAATGCTACGCCAAATGAAGGAGAAACGATTCGTTATACTATTAGAGTAACGAATAACGGAGCTAGTGATGCAACCAATGTAAGTTTGGTAGATAAATTACCTGTAGGAGTTACTTATGTAAGTGATGTAGTTTCAGCAGGAAATTATAACAACGGTTCTGGATTATGGACAATTGGTAATCTAGTAAATGGTGCTGTTGCAACCCTTACAATTGATGCAACGGTAAATGCTAGAACTTATGGTACAACAATTACCAATACAACTAGTGCAGTAAAAGCGGATCAGGCAGATTCTAATCCGACAAATAACATTGGCAGTGTGGCTATTGTACCAACTGCATACATAGACTTGAGTTTATCAAAAGAAATTGTAGGTAATGTTACAAATCCTGCTGTAGGCGATGTAATCACTTTTGAAATTAGAGTGATGAACGACGGACCTACAAAAGCAACAGGAGTAGAAGTAGTAGATTTAATTCCTTCTGGATATAAATTTATCAACTATAGTTCAACTATTGGAACATACAGTCCTTCAACAGGTCTTTGGAAAGTAGGTTTTGTAGAACCTGGAAACACAGCAGTTTTATTAGTAGATGTGAGAGTTCTAGATAATGGAAATTACATGAACTGTGCAGAAATTACTAAAGCAAATGAACCAGATATTGATTCTACTCCAGGTAATGGAAATGATTTAGAAGATGATTATGCTTGTGCTGCGGCAGCGCCTAATCAATCGGTGGACTTAGCTGTTGTGAAGACGATCTTGAAGAATACTATGAATCCAAAAGTAAATTCTGAGATTTCATTCGAGATTCTATTAACAAACAATGGAGATATAGATGCAACAGGTGTTGTGTTATCAGATGTACTTCCTTCAGGTTATACGTTCGTTAATTATAGTTCTACAAGAGGAGTTTATGATTATGTAACAGGAGACTGGAAAGTAGGTAAGATACTAAACGGAGAAACGGAGATTTTGATTGTTGATGTTATTGTTAATGAATCTGGAAACTATCAAAATTGTGCGAGCATAAAAGCAATGCACCAAACAGATATAGATCCAGCTAACAATCAAAGTTGTATCACTGCAGCACCGCTAGCTGTAATAGATTTAGAATTGACTAAAGAGGCAGATATCTTAAAACCAATTGCTGAAACGAATGTTGAATTTATGATAACATTATCAAACAAAGGGCCGAGCAGAGGAACTGGTGTGGTGGTGAAAGATTTACTTCCGTCAGGATTCAAATTCTTAAGTGCCACTACAACAATTGGAAATTATGATGCTGTTACAGGAATCTGGAACGTAGGTAACATCGATATCAATGCAATAGAAACATTAAAAGTAACAGCTTATGTATTGCCAGCAGGTGATTTTACCAATGTTGCGGAAGTGATTGCAGCAAATGAAACCGATATCGATTCTACTCCTGGAAATAATAAATTACAGGAAGACGATCAAGATGCTGTGACATTAGAGCCTACAGTTCCTTTAAACATCCCAGAAGGATTCACTCCAAACGGTGATGGTATAAATGATGTTTTTGAAATAGAACATTTACAAGTATTGTATCCAAACTTTAGTATGGAGATTGTAAATAGATACGGAAACCTTGTGTACAAGTACAAACATAATGGAGACAAATTTACGACTCCATTGTGGTGGGATGGTCACTCAACAGGAAGACTTAATGTCTCTGGAGAGACGCTTCCAGCTGGAACTTATTTCTATACTATTCACTTCAACAATAACGAAAGAAAGCCACAAACGGGCTGGGTATATTTAAAAAAATAAAACTATTCTTTAAGGAGAGAAGAGGTTAAAAATCTTCTCTCCTTTCAAAAATTAAACTCATTTTTATGAAAAAAATTAAAATACTAATTGGATTTTTTGTTTTGATATTTTCCGCTAGTACTGTTTTTGCTCAACAAGATCCTCAGTATACACAATATATGTATAACATGAATATTATAAATCCAGCTTATGCGGGTTCTAAAGGATTTACAAGTATTGGTATTCTAGGAAGAACGCAATGGGTAGGAGTAGATGGTGCGCCTCAAACTGCAACATTATCTATAAATGGCCCTGTTGGTAAGAATGTTGGATTAGGATTCTCTGTTATTCATGATGAAATTGGACCTGTAAAAGAAGATAATGCATATGTTGATTTCTCGTATACTTTAAATCTTTCTGAAGAAGATAAATTAGCATTTGGTATTAAAGCTGGAGCAACATTTTTGAATATTAGAGAATTTACTACGGTAGATCCAGATCCGTTAAATGCACCAATAAGCCAGGTTGCACCTAATTTTGGTGTGGGTGTAATGTACTATAATGAGCGTTTTTATGCTGGTTTATCTGTACCGAATTTTATTGAATCAAGATATTTAGACCAGAAAAACGGAATCTATTCTTCAGCTTCAGAAAAGGCACATATTTTCCTTACATCTGGATATGTGTTTGATTTGGATGAAAACTTAAAGCTGAAACCTTCAACAATGTTAAAAGCAGCATCTGGAGCACCTCTTTCAATTGATTTGTCTTTAAACTTGTTGGTGCAGGAAAAAGTAGAATTTGGACTTTCAATGAGATTAGACGACTCTGTAAGTGCTATGATAGGATATAATATAAGCCAGGGAATGAGAATTGGATATGCTTACGATTATACAACTTCTAATTACGGAGTGTTTAATTCAGGATCTCACGAGATTATGATATTATTTGATTTGTATAAGAAAAAAATAAAAAGCCCTCGATTCTTCTAGATAAAAAATAAGATATGAAAAAAATTACTTTAATTATAGTATTGTTATTTGGAGCTGGCGTTTATTCTCAAAATTACAATATCAAAAATATAGATGCTAATACTAAATATTCTGATTTTGGTGTAACTTATTATGGTGAAAACACTGCAATTTATGCATCATCAAAAAAGACTAAACAATCCAGAAATAGAAAATGGTATTTAAACAGCCAGCCATTTTTAGATTTATACAAAGCAACTGTTACCAATACAGGCGAATTTACAGGGTCTGAATTGTTTTCAAAAGATCTGAATACTAAGATGCATGAATCTAATGTAACTTTTACAAAAGATTTAAAAACTGTTTATTTTTCAAGAGATAACTACAACAGCAAAAAGTATAAGACAGACGATAAAGGCTGGGTTTTAATTCAATTATATAAAGCCGATATTGATGCTGAAGGAAATTGGAAAAATATAACAAAACTGCCATTTAATAGCGATCAGTTTGATACGGGACATCCGTCATTAAATGCTAATGATAACAAGTTGTATTTTACATCAAACAGACCAGGCTCTATGGGACTTACTGATATTTGGGCTGTAGATATTAATAAGGATGGCACTTATAGCGAACCTTATAATTTAGGACCAGAAGTGAATACAGTAAAAAGCGAAATGTTTCCTCATATTGATGCTGATAATGTGCTTTATTATTCTTCAGATGGTAAAAAAGACGGAAATGGAGGTTTAGATATTTATGCAATAGAAGTTCAGGATAAAAAAGGAATTGGAGAAGCTGTAAACTTAGGTTTTCCAATAAACAGTGCAAAGGACGATTTCTCTTTGGTTTTTCAAAGCGGAAAAAAAATAGGTCACTTTTCTTCTAACAGAGAAGGCGGAAAAGGAGATGATGATATTTACTTTTTCGAAGAATTAGTTAATCCGATTGCTGCAAAATGTAAGCAATTCGTTCAAGGAACTGTTCGCGAAAAAGAATCAGAGGCACTTTTGCCAGGGGCTTTAGTAACTTTGTATGATGCAAACGGTACTAAAGTAGAAAGCACAATTGCAGATAAATTTGCTGTTTTTAATTTTAAAGTAAATTGCGATTCTTCATATAAAGTTACTGCTGTAAAGGATTATTATGATATGGACGAAAAGACATTTGCATCTACAAATGAAGCTAATTTGGAACTGGCTCTTAATCTGGATTTGGGTTCTAGTGAATTTGTTTATGTAAGAGGTAAACTAATGATTAAAATTAATCCGATATATTTTGATTTGGATAAATCATATATCCGACCAGATGCAGAATTGGAATTGGAACGCGTGGTGAGAATTATGCAGAAATATCCAGAACTGAAAATTAATTTAGGATCACATACAGATAGTAGAGCACGCGATGCTTACAACTGGTCTCTGTCTACAAGAAGAGCAAGATCTTCTAAGAATTGGATTGTTAGACAGGGAATTGATCCATCTAGAATTAAAGCTGAAGGTTTTGGTGAAACGGAATTGGTCAATAAATGTTCAAACGGTGTAAATTGCTCAGAAGATGACCACCAATTAAACAGAAGAACAGAATTTGTAATTGTGAATCCTGAGGTAATAAAGTAAAGTATTTTATATTGACTATTTCTTAAATAATCGATACATATTTTTAGGGAAAAAAATTCTATATCCAAATATTCCTAAATTTGGAGGAACTTTCCAAATTGCATTAGATGCAAAAACTGGTAAAGTTGTAAATATGATTCATGATAAATAGAATAATTTAGGTAATGTTTCAGATTAAGTGTTTGATATAAAATAGTAATATAATTAACTGAAAAAATCTAATTTTATAATGCATTAGATATTTGAGAGACGACCTTTTTGGTCGTCTCTTTGTTTTTTTACCTTTTAATAAACGCTAAAATGCTTTTACCTTAGATTTATGCTGCAAATTAGGTCATGAGAATAAAGTGGATTTGAAAACTAAAATTAGAGACATAGTTAAGGGTGCAAAATGCACCCTTAATCATTTTTAGATTCCTTTAAAAAGCCTCTTTTTCTTTTTTTGTTTAAATTGTTTTGAAACATATTCATTTACTTTTTCTCCACGTAGCAGTATATCTGCCAGATTTTTTTTCACATACTCTTTTAATTCAATATTTTGAAAATTTTCAGAAGCAGTTGAAAGACTACTTTGATATTTTCTTTCAAGGGCAAGAATATTCATTGCACAAGTTTCCTGAATCCCTTTTGCACTGAATTCTTTTCCTTGACTGCTTCCATTGACAACCGACTGTGTTTTAAAGTCGATAAAAGTAATTCCATAAAGTTTTCCCTCACTGCTTTTTCTTAAAATAGTATGAATGGCTTCATCTTTGAGCCTTTCGGATAATCTCTCGACAGAAGTCATTCTTTCATCAGAGAAAGCGTGTCTCAAAGCATTTTTAACGTGGCTTTTGCAGTATTCTTTCTTTGTTTCATTTACCCTGAATTTTTCCTCCAGAAATTTTAAGGTGGGTCTGCTGTAGAATTCACTGGCTTTTATCGGCACGCCGATCGGTTTTGAATTTTCATCAAGTATTTTATAGAGAAGTCCGTTGTTTTTAAAAACTCTTGATTCCTCGCTTCCTCTGTCAGCATGTACATTATAGAGGTTTAAAACCGCATTGAGTTCAGGCAGGCTTGAGTATTTATAGTCAAATAAAACCTTGCTTAAAATTGAATTGATCGCCTTTTTGGACTCTGCTTTTCCGTATTGGACTCTGCTGACATCTATCGGATTTAACGAAAATTGTTCTTTCTGTTTTCTTCCGTCGGCTTTTACAAGTCCGAACATTTCTTCAATTTCTTTTCGGGCAGGTTCTGATTTTCTGATCCCTAATAAATGCAGATCAATTCTTTTTCCGTCTCTCTGAATGTTGTTTGTCACTATATGGCAGTGCGGATGTCCTGCATCATAATGCTGATAGACCAGATAAGGCTGTCTGCCGAATCCCAGTTTTTCCATATAGGTGTCTGCAATTTCAACCAGTTTTTCTTTCGAATGATTCTCCGAAGGATCAAAGTTCAGCGAGATATGCACTGTATTCCGTTTCGCATTGGTATTGAGCTCCGCCAGTTTTAGAAAGCGGTTTAATTTTGAAGTGAAACTCAGTTTTTCCAGTTCAAGAGGATAATTCACAGCACTTATGCATTCCGCTTTTCCGATCTCAACTTTATTTTCGTTGTAATTCAGAATGCTTCTTATGGACGAGCTTGTTTTTATCACTGCAACCATTTTTCTGCTATTTTCTGGGTGTGGCCTGAGACCTCTTCCATTTTATCAAAAAGTCTTTTTCTCTGGATCTCGAACAGATAAAGATACCCTTTGAAATCGGGAACCGTTTTGAGCGTGTTTATCTTTCTGGCAATCTGATTGATATTGTTGCCGATTGCCCGTAATTCGGAAGTAAGTACGGCAGTCTCTTCCATCAGTTCGTCTAAAGACTGGTTTCTGTAGGTGGAAACAATTGGTTTGTTGAATAAGTGGCTTCTGATGTGGTCACTTAATTTTCTGCAGGTGCTTGCTCTGAATCTTTTTTCCAGTTCAGCATACTCCAAAGGAGTGAATCGCAGTCCCACGATTCGTGTTCTGTTTGAATTTTCTCTTTTCATCATCTTTCATTTTCATTGTTATCAAACTCTTTTCTTTTAAGTTTCTCCACGGTCGAGTTCCGAGGCAATGGGTGGCAAGATAGGCGGTTGTTAAACAACCGTTCATCTTGCTGATTGCAGGAACGTGGCAATCTTTTAGACCTTTAAAAGGTATATACTAAATTAAATAGAATATTTGAGATTAGACTATGATGGACATATTTTGTCCATGACACGAGTTGGTTTGATTAGCGGAAATACTGTTTTTTTGTTCCTATAAGTACTTTTTAGAAGAAATTTAAGTAGACAAAATATGTGCAATCTATCAAGCTGATTTATAATAAACTTTAGTATATAGTTTATATATTTAAATAATTTTGATGAGATTTTAAAATGATAAATATGACTACAGAATTTTGGATAGAGAAAGGTTGGGGAGAATCAGTTGATAACGCAACAATTGAAGATACTAATGTTACAATTGAAGAAATAATTAAAATTGGCAAAGAACACGGTACTTTTTGGGTTGGACATAATGACAAGGAGTATGTTCTTGAAATTCATAAAGACTTAAATCTGTTTTTCATTTACGGAGAAAATCAGAATAAAAAAATACAATCAAAATTTGTTAACTGGGATGAATGTCGATACTTACTTGGGATGTATTTTTCTAAGGATTTTTTAGGACTTAAGGAGCAAATAAAATTGAAAGCATTTTCAAACAGCTAGATATCTAATATAAATAAATTCTATATCCTTTAATGAAATTTTTCAAAAGAAAAGGGAAAAAGAAAGCAATCTAAAAATGGGACAGCCAGGCAAAGGAAGTGCTATAAGTCCCGAAGGGTGACAAGGCGAGGAACGAGGCGTGTCATTATGTGCACTTCGTTTGCCGATGTCCAATAAATTCGCTTGCTTTTTATTCTTTTTTGAAAAGTTTTAAAAAGTCTTTTGAAAGTGTACGCTTCTTAAAGCCAATGAAAAAATAACAAAAGAAGAAGTGTACTTTTTCAAACAATATGACTTTTATAATCCGCAAAATTCTGAATGTTTTTATGAAGGTTTTTGTGGATGTTCTTAAAACATAAATGCAATCTGAAATTATCTCTTTACAGTAAAGTAATTGTGTCAGTTAGATTATTAACAAAGATATAATCCAATACAAAATCTTCCGCTTCTTTTTTGTGTTCAACAGAAGTTGAAAAGGAGTTGAGATAAAAATCTTCATTTTCATCTGCAATGTGAATAATTTCAGTGTAGCCTTTTGTGATTAAAGAGCCTTTTAGTTTCAATACTTTAAGCTCGTTACTTCTGTCAATTTCTTTTTTTACTCGGAGTTTTATAGTTTTATCCATGGTGTCAGTTTTTGGTAGTTCTTTGATGTAAATCAAATAGTATTCCAAAACAAAAAAGAGACAAAAAGTCTGTTTGTGTCCATCAACTTGCGTCCTAGATAAGCAGAGGATCAATTTTTGTTCTTTTATTAACTGAAACTACAACATCTTTTTTTACTATTTCAGTTTGTTTTTCATTAGGGGCAAGATCATAATTGCGAGGTACTTATCAGAAATTAAACCTAGTACTTAGTCATTTTTTTATTGAACATATTGATGCTCAGTTCTACTTTAAGAATGTTTTTTTGAAAACTTTAACTAAAATATCGGATTTTGACAAATTGATGCCGGATTTTGATAACATGTTATCAAAAAGGCTATTGTAATTTTGTTTCATCAGAATTATAAATAATTAAATGAGCTATAAAAAACTTTTTTATTAAATGTAATTTGAATTGGATGTCGAAATCTATTGTATAACAAAATAGAAAAAAATAGTCTGTTTTTTTTCAAAACACGAATCTCAGACATTTTGAATTCCATCTTTTACAAACTACAACTAAAAAAAATCTTTTTTGACAAGTTTTACTCCGTTTTGGATAACAAGCAATCAAAGAGCCTGTTGTAATTTTGTTTCAGCAGCAATCGCAAATAGAATTTTAAAAAAGGCATTAAAATTTATTGTATCAGTATCGAAAAAAGTTAGAAATAAGAATGTTTTTTAAAAGACTAACTGGATACAATTTAACTTATACTATTTTTTATAAGAAAAAATATTTCTTTTTAATTATTCGCAATAAAAATGGCAGGAAAAGGCAAAACTTCGACAGGATTTTGACAACACTTTGTAAAATAATCTATTGTAGTTTTGTTTTCGCTCTAACTCTAAAAAAAAGAAAAAGGATTAAAATGTTTTTCTTTTGAGTTTAATGGAATTTGATTTAGTGAGTACAATTTACTATTTGAATAATAGCAAAAATTGAAAACTGAAATAAAAATTTCCATACCAATTAAATATGATTTGATATTTCATAATTCAATCAATTTAAAGATTAGAAAACATGAAGCTAAATATAAAAATCAAAAATGCAATTCTGGAGATAATTTGCCTGTTGTATGTAATTCTATTTGTATATGCGGCGCTGAGTAAATTACTTGACTTTGAGAACTTTCGTGTGCAACTCGGACAATCCCCGCTACTGAGCGCTTTTGCAGGATCAATTGCGTGGATTGTACCAATACTGGAATTGCTTATTGCATTGTTACTTGTTTTTAAAAAATGCAGATTAAGTGGTCTTTTTGCAGCCTTTAGTTTGATGGTTATGTTTACCACATATATCTATATTATTTTAAATTACAGCTCCTTTGTTCCGTGTTCCTGTGGAGGAATCCTGGAGAAAATGGGATGGACGGAACATCTTTTTTTTAATTTCGTTTTCATAATGCTGGCAGCAGCGGGTATCCTGATACTGCGCGATGGGATGCCAAAGGTATCCCTGATTTCAAAACCCGCTGTTCTTGTCAGTTCTCTTTCGGTAAGTATTTTTTTTAGTATTGGCATTATTGCACTGCTTTTTATGTTATCTGAAGATATTATGGCCAAAGAAAATCCGTTTATCAGAAGATTTGATCAATATGCAATAAAAAAAATTGATGAAACCCGTTTACAAAATGCCTCTTTTTATCTGGCGGGAGTAGAGAGCGGAAAAATATATTTAGGAAATCACGATGCGCCATTACAAATCATTGTTGTCGATAGTGCTTTGAAAAACAAACAGCATTCTACAATACAATTAGACCGTGATGACTTTCCTTTTCGTTCTGTAGAAGTAAGTATTCAACCGCCTTATTTTTACGTTTACGATGGTATGGTTCCAGTGATATACAAGGGTAAAATAGCAGACTGGAAAGCTAAAATAATTTACAATGGGAATCACTTCTTTACCAAGGCAATTGTCATGGATTCAGCCAGAATTGCAATTCGAGGTCAGAAAAAAAATACAGGAGAACATTTAATGGGAACACTCGATTTTAGTAATGGCATTAATGCGAAATTTTCTCCTTCTATTTTGGAAAAGCAAATAGATGGAATATTCGACACCGATGGTACACTGCAATATAGTAAAGAACTCCGGAATTTAGTTTATACCTATTATTACAGGAACCAATATATTGTTGCGAACGATTCACCATTAGTACTTTACAGAGGAAATACAATTGACACCACAACACGAGCAAAATTAAACGTAGTAAAAGTAAAACTCTCAGGAGACACCAAACTTGCCGCACCACCTTATATGGTCAACAAAAACAGTGCAGTATATAACAATTTGCTTTTTGTTAATTCCGCACTCAAGGGAAGATTTGAAAATGAAGAAGTCTGGACTCAGGCATCCGTAATTGATGTTTATGATATAGCTAAAAATGAATATTTATCGAGTTTTTATATTTATGATTCCGGAAAAATAAAGATGAAATATTTCCTTGTCACAGAATCAAATCTGTATGTGATTTCCGGTCAGTTATTGCAAAAATATTCGCTGGGAAATTCCATAAAAAAAGCTTTAATAAAGAAATAAAAAATCACGTGATTCATACCAGTTGGTAGCAGGAGTAAGATCGAAAACCTGTAAAAAAGAGTAGATCATCAATTTAAATTTTTAATATTATGAGACCTATTGTAAAAACTTTAGTATTGCCAATTGCAGCATTTGTATTGGCAAGCGCAGGCGCTGTAAGCACCAATGTGTCAAAAGAAAGTAAGGCTGATACCCTTTTAATTGAAGGGTATATCCATGATCCGCTAGCTACAAGTTGTGAAGAGGTAACTGTAGATTGTACGGCCTCACCTGGACCTGTATGTATGTACGAAAATTTTCAAGTGTTCAGAAAAGAAACGGATGCAAGTCCGTGTGTTCTTCAGCTTTATAGAAGTAACCCGTAATTGTTCAAGTTAGTTGAAAGTAGTGCAGTTCCTTGTTATTAGGAACTGCATTATTTTTTGTAATTCTAATCCCATCTTGTACCCGCAGTAATCCAAGCTGCTGGTGGTTGTTTTTTCAAATAATGGTCAAACCACTGCTGTGTCCGTATTGTTAAATCCTTTTGACTGTTTCTATTAAAAACTACATGAGGTTCATCGGGATATACTAACAGCATATGCTTTTTTTGCAATCTTCGCAGGGCTATATAAAAAGCAATGCTTTGATCCCAGGAAACAGTCGGGTCTTCTTTTCCTGTCCATTGTAATAAAGGTGTGGTAATATTGGCTGCATGCAGTATTGGTGAGTTACGAAAATAGCTATCTTTATCTTGATAGAATGTCTTACCCATTCTGAATAACTGGCTCTCAAACCTCCAGGCCTCCGGAGCCTTAATATCTTTACCGATACTAAAGTACCATCTTACAATATCACTTATCCCAGCCCCTGATACTGCCGCTGAAAAAACATCGGTTTGCGTTATAATAAAACTGGATTCATATCCTCCAAAAGAATGTCCTGTTAAACCGATTTTTTTAGGATCCACAAATCCCATATCGGTTACTTTTTTGACTGCTGCCAAAACACATGCTGTCGCTGAAACACCGGGATTTCCAGATTCATATACAATATCCGGCAGCAAAACAAAATAACCATTCAGGGTGTAATTCGTAACATTAAAACCTTCATCATTATACTGTGAAGGATTTGTATATCGGTGAAGTCCTGCTGATCTTATTTCATAGATATGAACGATCATCGGGTATTTTTTTTCCTTATCAAAATCACTCGGATATAATAATATACCTTTGAGTGCCTGTCCGGTTTTATTTGTATAGTGAACCAGTTCTGATCTGCCCCAATTGTAACGTTGCTGTTGGGGATTGCTGGCAAAAAGAACTGTATTTTTTGAATTTTTCTCTTGTTTAAACAATAAAACCGGAGACCTGTCAAATTTCTGTTCTACAAAGACATATGAGTTATTTTTGTTTTTTTGTATTTGATCAATTGCACTGTCATTATGTACCAGTAGTTTTTCTCCTTCTTTAGTATTCCAAATATAATATCCTGTAGAACTATCATCTTTGTCAGTAGCTTCTAGAATTATTTCTTTTGACAAATCAAACACCGCTGTACTTCTTCCACCATATTTTGCAGAAAATTTATGTAAAAATTCATACGGACTGATCCTGAAAACGATGTTCTTCTCACGTCCATAAGTAAGTCTTTTACAACTGCTGCCATCCAAAGCTGCTATCCAAAGGTCATAGGTATCATAAAGTAATATGTATTTTCCATCTGAACTCCAACCGGGACAATTATAAGGAGAAATTGGAGGCGCAAAATTATCATTTTTTGAATCCCAAACAGTTGCAATGCCACTGGTTAAATTTATTTGTTTGTTTTTATCAGGATCATAAAGCCACCAGTTAGTATCACGGTAATAAGCTATTTGATTTCCATAAGGAAAAACAATGAGGTTGTTTTCATCTGTGGGCTGTTGTTTTAAAAAAAGCGAGCGCGTGTTCTTTTTTAAATCGGTAATATAGTAATCTACATCCCCATCTAATTTATAGTGTGGGGCATAAGATTTAGGATTTGAAAGAATGGCGTAGTCTTGCTTTCCTGTTAATTGAACATTGGGTAATTCAGTGAAAGATATGGGCATACAAATACTATTCTCTGGAAACCAAACGGAAAGTTTGGCTGCATCTTCCCAATTGCCCACACTTTTTTCCATAGGATAAACCCAAGGAGCATTACCATTCCAAATTTCGACCTCATTATTTTTTGTGTCTGACGATACAGAGTTATTCTTTTTAACACCGAAAAAGACTTTAGTACCATCATCTGAAATAGTTAACTTCAATTCCGCTATAATATGCATCTCTGGCATTTCTTTTAAGTCATGAGGTTCAAGAATAATTAGTTTTTTCTGAGGTACTCGATATAATAAGAGCGCATTACTTTTGGTCAGGCTATCTGTCTCTTTTAAAAAAGCAATGCTATTTCCATTTCTTTGCCATGTAAGGTTGTGAAATGGATGCCCATTCTCTGAAATAATTAGATCTCTCTTGTATTTTTTTAAATCAATATGCCCGACACTATGGTTGTCTGATACATCACTACTATAAATCAGTGCGTCTCTTTTATCATTTAATACATGTGTTGTAACACCTTCGATAACATCTATAGTTTCTCCATTTTCATCCCTGATGGACATGGTACTGTTGGAACCATATTTATTACCTAACGTGATAATGTATTTTCCGTTATTTACAATCTCGAAACGGGTTACATCAGACAATTCTATCTTTCTTTGCGTGTCCAGATTAATAAGCATTAATCGCTTTTCAGGTTGCTGATAAGTGAAAATAGAGCCTTTTAAAAATTTACCATTTGCTCCTTTTGGAAATGAATATATCTTATTTTGACGAGTACTTTTAACAAAGAGAGTATCTTCTTTGTTTTCATAGTTTAGTTTATAACTCACCCAATTCCCTGTTTCAGACAGTGCCACATTACTAAAAGTGCTCCACTGGGAATAGTCGTCCTGGGTCAAATGCTTTTTCAGCTGGGCAATTGAAGTAAAGCATAGCAGCAAAAATATACTGACCATAATTTTGCTTTCCCTAAAATGAGCGACATTGTGATTTCTTCTGTTGCTTTTTTTCATTTCAGATGGCTTTAATATCCAGTATTTTGCGGGTTCAAATTTGGATTAGCACTTAATTCCTGCGCTGGAATTGGCCAAAGTGCATCATTATCGGACCATTTCGGTTTTGAAAAGGAAAGGGCTGAATCAAGATTGCCCACTCGTTTTAAATCAAAAAACCGATGCCCGAATTCGGTAAAAAACTCCAGGCGGCGTTCCTTAATTATGGCTTCTCGAATCTCAATTGCAGAAACGGCAGTTGTATTGGGCAGTCCTGCTGTATGTCGGATTACATTCAAATCTTCTTTTGCTCCAATTAGATCCCCTTGCAGGGCGCGTGCCTCTGCCCGGATTAGGTATTGCTCGGCAAGACGAAACACAATTGAATACTCATTAGAATCCGCTGCTTTAGCATTACGTTTGTATTTAAACGAGTGATACCAAGTGGTTGTTCCCTTTGTAATGGCTCTAATCCAATGTGTTTTTCTTTGGTCTATTGGGTCAAAGGCATTGACCAAATTAATAGTGAGTGCCACTGTAGGAGGGGGGGCGGAATTAAAAACAAATAAATTACCTTCCTTAGTATTTCCACTATCACTATCGGGTTTAAACTGCCATATGGTTGCAGTACTTTCTTTTAGAAATATCTTGTCTAAATCCGGTTCCCAGGAATAAAGGGGATTGTTTAAAACAGCTGATGCGCTATTAGCAGCTTCTGCCCATAATCCCATGTAGAGATAAACTCTGGCTAATAGTGCCTGTGCAGTGGCCCTGTTTGGTCGAACTCGTTCCGGGGAACTATACTTCTCAGGTAGTACTAAGGTCGCTTCTTCTAAATCGGTAATTATTTTGCCATAAATTTCGGGGGTTGGTGCTTTATGAATAGTACTGTTATAGGTGTAATCAGTTGTAGTTACATAGGGAATATCTCCATAAAGATTGAGCAAATAAAAATGTACTAAGGTCCGTACAAAAAGTGCTTCTCCCCGTAATCTGTCCCTATCTTTCTGTGCCAATGAATGGGATGCTGAAATACCTTCTACTACGGCATTTGCCGCGTATATTACATTATAGCTTTGATTCCACAAGTCCTGTATGCCAGCCTCAGCCGAATAAAGAGAATTTGTATAGAAATAATTGGGATCGTTGGATTTGTAATAATCGAGTTCATCTGTATAAAGTCCTAGTCTGCAGGTTAAACCGGTGGAATTACCAGTGAGTAATCCTGTGTCGCGAAGTTTTGCGTAAACTCCGGTCATAGCTGCATTTGCAGTAGTCACGTCTTCAAATACAGTTTTAGAAGTAAGCTGTGAAGTGGGCAGGTCAACTTCTACAAAGTTGTCGCATGAAGTTGTGAGGATAACTATAACAATTAAAATTGAAATAGCAATCACCCTGATACTTGTCCGTTTTTCAAAAATGAAAAGCAGAAATGCATTATATATAGTTTTCATAATAAAAAGTATTGTGTTAGAAAATCAGTTGAACACCGATGGTATATATCTTTAATGGCGGAAGATAACCGGTGTATTTAAACTCTGGATCTCCTCCTTTGTATGGAGTAAATGTTAATAGGTTTTGTCCTTGAAAAAAGAGTTTGCACTTTATCTTCTTTTCCATTTTAAATGGTAAATCGTAACTCAGCGAGATGTTTTTTAGTCGAATATAGGATCCGTCCACAATAATCGCATCGCTGGATTTGTAATTGTAAAAGGCTGTTACAGCGTCACTATTTACCCCTGTGGTATTCTGTTGATAGGTTGTATTATCACCTATAGATTGCCACGCACTGGTCATTGCAGCTCTTTGGTTGTAAAAAGCTCCTCCGGGAACATTGGCGATATAATCGTAGGTTTTTTGTTTGACAAACTGGAATAGAAAGTCTAATTGCACATTCTTAAATTGAAACTGATTTTGTAACCCTCCAAAATAATTTGGAGTCAAATCTGCAATCGTCTTTCTGTCCTTATCAGCGGTAATAATGCCATCTCCGTTTACATCTTCAAATTCATAAAGTCCCGTTTGCGTATTGAGTCCAGTATAATGAAAAACTTTTGTAATGTTTAAAGATCTTCCTATCACATAATTATCTACATAGGTTGAAGCCTCTAGTCGAGGGAATGAAATAAGCTTGTTTTTTGATACGGCTATATTGAAGTTTGTTGTCCAACTAAAATTCTTATGGTCGATATTTAACGTTCGAAATGTAAATTCGAGCCCGCTGTTCTGAACGGTAGCGTCCAGATTTGCGTTTACGGATGAAAATCCTGTAGTACCGGGAAGCGGTATACCCACAAGTTGGTTTGAAGATCTATTGAGGTACCAGGCTGTAGTTAGAAAAATGCGGTCATGGAAAAAACCAGTTTCCAGTGCAACTTCAAATTTTTTATTGATCTCCCAACCAAAATTAGGATTGAACAGTCTTATTGGATCTAGTCCAGTTCCCTGATATGATTTTCCTGACGAAGCATAAGTATTCAGAAATTGATAGTCTCCAATTTGATCATTTCCTGTAGTCCCATAACTGGCTCGTAGCTTTCCAAAGCTTAATATACGAGTGTTGTTTTTTAAAAATTTTTCATTTGAAAACAACCACGCTGCCCCAACGGCCCCAAAAATTGCAAACTGCTTACCCGGACCAAAACGACTTGAACCATCTCTTCGTCCAGTTAGGTTGAGTATAAAGCGTTTTTGCCAATTGTAATTAATCCTTCCAAAAAATGCCTGATAACGATAGACCGTCTCATCACTCATGAACGTAAAGACAGAAGTTGCCGAAGCCAGATCATATAACAAGCTATTATTTGCAAATCCATATCCCATTTGATACAGTCGGTTGGTCTTTTGCTGCTGTGCCGTAGCACCTAGCAATACATCAAATTCTCCCTTCCAGACTGTATGGTTCCAACGTATTTGTGGTTCAAATATCCACGATTGTCTTCCTGTTACATTGGTTAGTAATACTGATTCACTACTGCCGATTTCATACGCTGGATTGTACATTGTAGAGGGCATGGTGCGCATCTCATTATTATTAAGATCAGTAAATCCTAAATTTGCTTTAATTTCCAAATTAGGAACGAGCTCATAGCTGAGCACTGCATTTGCAAGCAAGTCATTGGTTTTGATTTCCCCTGTACTAAGCAGGCTTGCGAGTGGATTGTCAAAGGTGTTGTTCTCCCAATTTAAATTTCCATCACTATCGTAGAGCGCTGGGGCATTTGGTGCTAATGATCTTGATATGCCTGTTAGGTCTGTGGAGGGTTGATTGTTTTTCTGGGAGGTATAACCTGCTGAAACGATCAATTTAAACTTTTTGTCGTCTGAGACATGGTTCATGTTAAAGTGGATTGCTCCCTTATTATATCCAAAGTCGCCTGGAAATACGGTTGTTTCTGTTCGGTAATTGCCGCTTAAAAGATATTGGGTAGATTCTGAACCTCCTGCTACAGCAAGCTGAGTGTTGGTTGTTTGAGCGGTTCCACCAATAAACGCTGCCTGCCAATCGGTATATCGATTTTGATCCCATGTGCCATTAATATCATATGCTGAATCGGGATAAACCGTTATACCGTCATTAAAAAAAGCTTGTCGCCGCATTTCTAAATATTGACTGGTATTCATAAGATCGATCATCTTGGTTACTTTTCCTATACCGGATGATGCGTTAATAGTAACGGTTGTTTTACCTGCTTTTCCCTTTTTGGTAGTAATCAGTACCACGCCATTTGCGCCACGTGAACCATAGATTGCGGTGGCATCTGCGTCTTTAAGTACTTCTATGCTTTCAACATCTGCAGGATTAATGCTGTTTAGGGGACTTGTTTGGCTCGCTGTTGTTGTGGAAGTTTCATTTGAACCTATTGATTCGGATGAATAAGGTACACCGTCAATAATATAAAGAGGGCTGTTGCCATCGGTACGTAAGCTATTTTGTCCTCTTATTTTTATTTGGAACGACCCTCCGGCAGTACCTCCATCTTGTATAACATCTACTCCAGCCATTCTCCCTTGCATTGTTGCTAATACATTGGTAACGGGTTGCTTTTCGATGTCTTTTGAATTGATTTTTGAAATACTTCCTGTACGTTCGCTTTCTTTTACGGAATAATAACCGGCATTTACTTTTACTTCTTGAAGTGCCATTGCGTCTTCCTGCAGCTGAACATTGATTACCAACCTTCGGACAACAGGAATTTCAATCGTTTTAAAGCCGATGTAGTTAAAAATTAAAATATCATCAGGTGATACTGCTATTGTGAATTTACCGTCGAAGTCTGTGATGACAATAATTTTCTGGTTTTTTACCGAGATACTGACACCGGCAAGAGGACCAATACCGTCGGTCACGATACCTGTGACATGGGTTTGTTGTTGTAGAGCGGAAAACCGCAAGGTATTTCGTGCTAAGGCTGGTGTGCAAAAGAGGTAGAACCCGAAAATAAACGGGTACCAAAGTGCCGCCAACCCTTTGTTCAATGAAAAAGTTTTCATAATTTTGGGTTAGTTAATTTGAAACGAAAGTTTTTATTAATTCAGCTCTCTACACGTGTCGCAAACAGTGGGTAGAGGGCTTTTTTTCTTATTCTTAAGACATCAAGTTGAAAGTCTTTAGGGATGATGTTTTTTACTATAACATACATGCGTGGATTTAGGTGTTAAAAAAACTCATCCTGATTATCTTTCCGAAACAAACTCTAAAAATTTAATATGCCCTTTGGAAAATAGAAATAAAGGCAATACCTTTAAAGTGCGAGTTTAAAGATGAAAAGCTTAAATATAAGTGCCAAAAATATTTTAGGTTAGGGTTGCGGTTAGATATACAGGATATTATATTTTATAATTCTTTTTTTATATCAAGGTAGAGTTAAAATTCTGACGGTAGAAGTGTCTGTGATAAGAGTACTTCTAGATATTTCCCTATCCTAACACAATGGTTGTCTAGTTTTGGAACAACAAAAGGTAGCTCACTTTTAGCAGATCGCTAAGGTGGTTTGATAACGGTTATATATAAAAAAATCGTTCTCATAAGTTTATGGTTATGGAACGATGTATTTCTAGGTATAAAGGGTTCTTGCAGAAAAAAGCAAGGAGCGGCCTCACACTTTCAATCCGTGGGTGTCCTACGACCCTTATCAATAATTAATAATTATTGTTTGCAATTGAAAGCATATGTGAGAACCGCTCGCATGCCGTTGCAAAAGTAAAAAACTTTTTGACATGGAGCGATTCCACGATACTCTCGTTTGCTAAATAGGACTTTACGGAACGAGAAAACATCGTTTAATTATACCTTATTAGAGGCTTATAATCAATTCGCTTGAACAAATATAATAAAAACTATTTACAACCCAATATGTTGGGTTGTTAATTTTTGTAAATTATGATAAAAAATATTATTTTCGATACTACTCAATTTGATTTTGACTTAATAAATCACGTAAAAAATTTACGTGGAGATAAAAAATGGTCACAAGATGAGCTCAGTTTAAAAATGGGAGTCGCCAAAAGTTTTGTAAGTAATGTTGAATCATTTACTCAACGACACAAATACTCAACTCGACATATTGCACTATTGGCGAAGGCTTTCGATTATAAAAATATCTCAGACCTGATGAAGTTCCCTACCCCTCAATATGATAAAATTAAAGTAACCGTAAAGCAAACTATGAATGAAAACGGAACTAGAGTTTTGAGTTCAGAGGTACTGAAGATTGAGTATATAAAATAATTATACCAAAGATTAATAAAGAAAGATGAATTAGAATAATTTTCTGAAGATAATTAATATAAACCTCGCTTAAGACTTTATTTAAGCGAGGTTTGCTTTTTTAAATGATATTATGATCCTAAATATAGAGACTTTTCTAAATTCTTTTAAAAGTTTTTCGATTTCTAAAGTAGATTTATGAGCTCTTGCTCTGGATGTTTTTTAATATTTATTCAGATTATTTACAGATTACCTTTTCATTATCTACATCATATTTTGAAGTGTATAAAAATTGAAATCCTGTTTATCTTTATATTATTCATATTTAGATCCTGAGTTGATGTATATATTATGTCGATCAAAATGATGAAGGATATTGTCTTTGTGAAATTTAGGAATGAAACTTTTTTTCATGGGTAAATTTTGTTTATGATATTCAGTGTTTTAGATTTTATCTCTGTAAAACAAGTATAAGTAAATGCTGTGATTTGTTGGAAAATCTATTTTTAACTTCTACAAAAAAGACCTGACTTTGGAAGGTGTTTTCAGCTCCCGACAGGGCAAGTGGTTCTGAGCTGCGGAAAGTATTTCAAGCAGCTCAGAACACAACTTGCCTATGTTCTGGTGAACATAATAATCCGCCTGAAAAGGCAGATTAAAGTTAATAAGAAAAAACAGTTTTAGGCTATTTTATTTTTTCGGATTTGTAGAAGTCTGTTGCTGATAAAACCATTTAAAAAAATCCATTTACATCATAAAAAGATGAATTATAAGAGCATTGCTGTTGAATGTAATGCTAAAAACTATCGTTAAATCTAACTACTATGATATTATGTTCTTTTTATTCAGGATTACATTGGTTGTCGGAATTCAAGTATAAAAGAAGGTATTTTTATTGATATGTATGTGAGTATAAAGGAAAGTACTCTGAAACATAGGTATGTAAAAATACAGGGATTCAGAACTTAGCATAGGCAGATATGTACTTGAGTGTAAAGGGAAGTATTTACATAAAGACGCAGGTATGTCATAGTAAAGAGAGTAAAGCAGATAAGAATCTTATTTTTTCATATGATTGTGTAAAATTGAAAAAAAATGAGGTATTAAAACCTCATTTTTTTTACTTATGCAGTTAGTGAGACACTACCAAAAATACTTTTAAATACTTTTATTTTTTATATAAGCGATCCACTTTTCTACTTCATTTTTTATTTCAACTGCATTATGTTTTGGATAGTGTTTTTTTACATATTCAAAAAATTCTGTTTTAGTATTACCCGTTTCCCATTCCATAACACTAAGATAAAGCATTGGCCATTTTTTGGTCTGTTGCATAAATTCATATAATGCAAAATAGGGAGGTCCGTAATACAATGAATTCTCAATAAGTTCATCATAGAAAGGTTTTGTACAAGCCTTTTTTAGATCTCTAATAATTTCATAAGGGATACGCTGCCTGCTCCCTTCGCGAATTGCTATTGCGAAGACAGACATACTTTTGTCCTGAAAAAAGGTATAAAGATAATTGCGAAATTCCTCTTCCATGATATCACAGAGATCCTGGCTGTAAAAAGCATATTCTTGTTTGAATAGTTCTAGTGAAAAATTACTGGAATGCTTGTTTTCTATGAATTCAATTACTTCCATTTCTAATGTAATGATTTTTTCAAGAGAAGGGCTTCCTACGAGTCCCGCAACAGCTATAATATACTTTGGTTTTGAAAATAATTCGAAAAAATTACTTTTAAAAAAGAGCGTCTTCCTTTCAAAAGTAACCTGCACATATAAAGGATGTGTCATGATTTTACCCAATGGAACTTGTTTCAGTTTTTCGTTGAAATAGGTTTTATAGCTTATTTTAGATAGTTTGTTCATATTGTTTTACGGAATTGTTTGATCTGATATTGGTTATAATATACTTAAAATCGGTACAAATATAGATAAAGTTTTTATAAAATATAAAATTATAAAAACATTTTGTTATCTTAGCATTATGAAAGTTACTAGCGAATGATAAAGGATGGTGAACATTAAAGAAAGCAGTATGGAAAATAAAGAAGTTAATGAAGAGATAAATGAGAAGAGAAGAATTACTCCGGAGAAAGCCTTGGAAATGTTAAGGTCTGAGGGACTGGATGTAACGCTTGAACAAGCTAATAATATTTTGGATTTTTTGCGTAAATTAGCAAATATTACAGTAACTAAGTATTTAAAAAGAAGAGGATGAAAATGATAGCAGACTTATATGTAAGAGTGAGTACCGACGAACAGGCAGATAGAGGATATTCCCAAAGAAATCAGGAAGAAGTACTGCGTAAATATTGTGAAATTAACTCCATTGAGGTAAGAGACGTGATTTATGAAGATCACTCGGCAAAGACCTTTAACAGACCCAAATGGAATAAGCTTTTGCAAAATTTAAAAAAGCACAAAAACAAAATTGATCTTGTTTTATTCACAAAATGGGATAGGTTCAGCCGTAATGCTGGAGATGCTTATCAAATGATAAATATCCTTAGGAAACTTGGTGTAGAGCCGCAAGGTATTGAACAGCCACTTGATTTGACTATTCCTGAGAATAAAATGATGCTCGCTTTTTATCTTGCTGCTCCTGAGGTAGAGAATGATAGAAGGGCACTTAATACTTTTCATGGTATGCGTAGAGCAAGGAAAGAGGGAAGGTATATGGGATATGCTCCAGTGGGATATGTTAACAAGGTTAAAGAAGATGGGACTAAGTATATTGCATTTGACCAGCCTGAGGCATCTATTTTGAAGTGGGCTTTTGAAGAGCTTTCAAAAGGGATTTTTAATACTGAGCAGGTTCTTTGCATGGCAAAAGAAAAAGGTCTTAAAGCAAGTAAAAATAATTTTTGGAGAGCTATTCGTAATCCTCTTTATTGTGGTAAGATCGTGATTCCAAAATATAAAGATGAAGATCTCACCTATGTAACAGGTCAACATGAACCTTTAATATCGCAGATTCTGTTCTATAAAGTACAGGACATACTTGATGGAAGATCAAAAACATATCTGCCAAAAGCAATTACTACTAAACCGTTTCCATTGCGTGGATTTTTTACCTGTCCGGAATGTTCAAAGATATTAACGGCAAGTATTTCCAAAGGGCGACACAAATATTATCCTTATTATCATTGTAGTGCAGGCTGTAAATACAGAATAAATTCTGATACGGCAAACGAGGTATTTATAAAGAATTTAAAACAGTATGTTCCCATACCAGAGATAAAAAATCTTTATATTTCTGTTTTATCAGAATGTTATAGAGAGCAGACCAAAGAAATATATGAAGAAAAGTTTAAAATAATAGCTCAGCTCAAAGATTATGAAAAGAGACTTTCGCACGCAAGAGATTTATTAGCAACACAACAAATCGATGCTTCAGATTATAGAGATATGAAATCTGACTATGGGGCAGTAATTAACAGACTGGAAATTAAATTAGCAGGTATTAATATAGAAGATCAAGATATTGATGAAATATTAAAAGTAGGTGTAGAAAACCTCTTGAAGCTCAATGAATACTATGATAGTGGGGATTGGTCTCAATCAAGAGATTTGATTGGTTCGATTTATCCTGAGAATTTCACGATTTCAGAAAATCAGTTTCGAACCACCAGAGTCAATGAAGTTTTGCAAGTTATCTACTTGATTAATAGTAGAATATCAACAAATAAAAAAGGGACAAAGAAGACTTTTTCTTCTTTGTCCCATGTAGTAGCGGGAACAGGACTCGAACCTGTGTCCGCCGCGGCGGATATGAGTGCGTCGAGCTATAAGTTTAAGATGATATTTTTAATGAATTCTCTCCCTATTCCTGTTTTTAAGTATTTTTCTCTTTTCATTGCTTCAGATTTAGAGTTGAAAAATTCAATATGAATAATTGTCCAAGGTCTGAATTTTATGGTGTAACCTTTTGTTGTAAGAAGATTATGAGATTTGAATCTTTTAATTAAATTAGAAGTAAAGCCAGTGTAATTTTTATTAAATTTTTCTGAATAAAGAATGTAAATTACAAATTCTTCCATAATACAAAATGTTATAAACAAAAAAAAACACCAGCTTTTTCAAGTGGTGTTTTTCTTAGTAGCGGGAACAGGACTCGAACCTGTGTCCGCCGCGGCGGATATGAGTCCGTCGAGCTATAAGTTTAAGATGATATTTTTAATGAATTCTCTCCCTATTCCTGTTTTTAAGTATTTTTCTCTTTTCATTGCTTCAGATTTAGAGCTGAAAAATTCAATATGAATAATTGTCCAAGGTCTGAATTTTATGGTGTAACCTTTTGTTGCAAGAAGATTATGAGATTTGAATCTTTCAATTAAATTAGAAGTAAAGCCAGTGTAATTTTTATTAAATTTTTCTGAATAAAGAATGTAAACTACAAATTCTTCCATAATACAAAACGTTATAAACAAAAAAAAACACCAGCTTTTTCAAGTGGTGTTTTTCTTAGTAGCCCTAACGAGACAATTCTCGAACCGTTTTGTTGATGATTTAAAAAAAGTAAATATTATTTTATATTGATTTCCATGTTTAAATTACATCCTACCTATTTACAATATTGAAATAGTATGCATATTTAAATTTTTTATGATAAGAAAGCGCAACTGATTTGGGTTATAAAAGAAGGATTAGTAGGTGTGAAATTATTCTTATTTATAATTACATATTTACTAAATATACCCAACAATACAAAGCCAGTTTAATGATTTATGAAATAAAAATCCTATTTTTGAAAATAAATAAACACTGACAATTGTCAGACATAGCGCCCAAATTTAGGGTAGATAAGTCGAACATCGTCAGGCCTATATACAAGTTAGGTATAATTATATGAAAAAAAAAGAACTACAAAGATACCTTGAGAAAGGAACTGATATTGCTGGAGGTGCAATTGGCGGAGCACTAGGTTTAATAGGAGGACCAGTCGGAGCAATTGCTGGTGGTGCGCTTGGTGTTACTATAACTCATGTAATTAAAGAATTCATAAATAGACAATTATCTAATAGACAAGAAGTTCGTGTTTCGGCATCAACAGTTTACATTTTGACGGGGATAAATAATAAACTTGAAAATGGCGAACAAATTAGACAAGATAACTTTTTCGATAATCAAAATGGGAGGAGCAATGCCGAAGAATTATTCGAAGGGGTTATTTTAAAGTGTAAAGACCAATACCAAGAAAAAAAAATACATTTTCTATCAAAAATCTATGAAAAAACAGTTTTTGACGAAAATATAACATACGGTACAGCCAATCAAGTATTAAGTTTAGCTGAGAGTTTTACTTATCGAAAAATGTGTATCGTTTCTTTTTACAAAAGGATCAATGATTATGATAGAACTCAAATATTAAGAGATCCATATTGCTGGTATCCCAATGCCACTTATTCAATTGAAACCGAAATGCTTAAACAAGATGTTTTCGAATTAATGAATTTGGGAATACTTGATAGTAACAATATGATGACGAATACGAGAAATGACATAGTTCCAAATAATTTCAAACTCACTTCGATTGGAGAAATCTTGTTTTCATTAATGGATTTAAATGAAGTAATTAATGAAGATGTAGATCCAATTTATGAAGGGTTAAAATATAAAGATGAATTTGGAATAAGTCAAAATGGTGGAAAAAACAGAGGTATTCCAGGACAGTAAAAATAACTATGCCTAACACGCGAAATAAGCAATTTGAGCATTTAGCTTAATTTAAAAATGATCTTGTATTTGGTGGGAGTTTAGCAAATCCGAAAATAAGGCTTAATTTAATCCCAGACCTCTTGAAGCAATGAAACGTTAGCGGTAATTTTACCTAAAAATGGAGAATTCAATAATCAAATAAAATTTTTAACTAAAAAATGAATAAATATTTACTCACCATTTTGCTTGTTATATGCTTTAACCTTTTTGGACAAACAAGTTATAAACCGTCTACTAATCATACAACAAATGAAATAAACTCTGACAACAAAGAATTAAAAAACAAATTCAATTCAATTGATTCAATAATTAAAATAATTGACAAAAAACAAGCTTATTTAAATCAAGAAAATGCTCTTTATAAAACTAATATTGATTCAAACACAAATATATTTAATGGGATCTCTACGTTTTTTACAATAATTTCAATATTACTAACAATTATAGTTGTTGCAATTCCTTTAATAAATTATTTTCTTGTTTTAAAACCAAATCAAAAGATTGTAGAAAAAGTTGAAAACTTAGAAACTGAAGTATTAAAAACTATGGAAGGAAATTTTGAAGCCTACTTCGAAAAACTAAGGCGACAAAAAACAACGAAAGTTTTGAATCTTTTAGACGACCGTCTTAAACTTGGTCAAGTAACAAATTACTTTTTATTGAATGATTCTGACAACTTAGAGGAAAAAGATATATCTAAAATCATTGATTTCTTAAAAACAAATAAAGACATTGAAAAAGCAGATGCTTCAATTTTAAATTCTCTTGTTATTTATAGTAGATTTTTAATTGTTGAAAAATATTACAAGTCTATTTTTGAAACAGATGAAATAAAAAGTTTTGAATTCGCTATTGAATATTTAGTTGAAAATGATTTTGAAAATCATATTCCTTACATTGAAAAAATAATAAAAGCAAATGACAAAGGACACCATTTGTTGATCAAGTTTTTCAACTATATTCAAGAGAAATTTATAGGGAATTTTGTAAATAGAAAAGTTTCAGAAAAAGTAGAAATTGGTATTAAATATGCCAAACTACTTTTTGACAATGAAAAAATATTAAATGCAATAGAAAAACAAGAAATACCTAAAACTTTTGGATTTGAAGAACATCCAATAAATATTAACAGATTGAACGACAATAAATATCTTAGAGATACAAAATATTATAAGGTCTATTTAGAACAAATGGACAAGAAATACAAATAAAAACTACCGCTAACTTGCTACAAGAGATTTGTGTATTTTGGCTTAATTTGAAAATGGTGTTGTATTTGGGAAGTTTAGGCAAATCCGAAAACAAGGCTTAAGTTAATACCAAAGTCTCTTGTTGAAAAGGAACGTTGGTGAAAAATAGGACTCTACAAAACTTAACAGGACTCGAACCAATTTTCCTTGAAAGCACTGATATTTTGTTTTTTATTTTAATAAAACAAGATTTTTCGAACCACAAAAAAAAGCCTGAGAATCTAGATTCTCAGGCTTTTTAATTTTTATAGTAGCGGGAACAGGACTCGAACCTGTGACCTTCGGGTTATGAGCCCGACGAGCTGCCTACTGCTCTATCCCGCGATGTTTCGGGTGCAAAGATACGCCGATTTTTTAGAAATCCAACGAAAACTTAAAAAAATGTTTTATTTTCTGTATTGAGTTGATATGACTACCTTTGCACCTTAAAATATTATGCAAATGTCACATAAAGCAGGTTTTGTAAACATCATCGGGAACCCAAACGTTGGAAAATCAACACTAATGAATGCCTTTGTTGGTGAAAGACTATCTATCATTACATCAAAAGCACAAACAACACGTCATAGAATTCTAGGAATTGTAAATGGCGAAGATTTTCAATTGGTACTTTCTGATACACCGGGAATTATAAAACCGGCTTATGAAATGCAGGAGTCGATGATGAATTTCGTAAAATCGGCTTTTGAAGATGCTGATATTTTAATCTATATGGTCGAAATAGGTGAGCAGGACTTAAAAGACGAAGCTTTCTTCAATAAAATTATTTATGCTAAGATTCCGGTTTTATTACTTTTAAATAAAATCGACAATTCGAATCAGGAACAATTAGAAGAGCAGGTTTCTTTTTGGAAAGAAAAAGTGCCAAATGCAGAAATTTTTCCAATCTCGGCTTTACAAAACTTTAATGTACCTGAAGTTTTTGGCAGAATTATCGAATTATTGCCAGAATCACCAGCCTATTATCCAAAAGATCAGTTAACAGATAAACCAGAACGTTTTTTTGTAAACGAAACTATTCGCGAAAAAATCTTATTGAATTACAGTAAAGAGATTCCTTATGCAGTAGAAATCGTAACAGAAGAATTCTTTGAAGATGAAAAGATTATAAGAATCCGTTCTGTAATTATGGTGGAACGTGATACTCAAAAAGGAATTATCATTGGACACAAAGGTGCAGCTTTAAAGAAAGTGGGAATGGATGCTCGTGTTGATTTAGAGAAATTCTTTGGAAAACAAATTCACATTGAGCTTTATGTAAAAGTGAATAAAAACTGGAGAAGCAACGCTAATATGTTGAAACGATTTGGTTATAATCAATAGAGTTTTTGTTTCAAGTTTCAGATTAGGCCTTAACGTTCAACCTGAAAGTTGAAACCTGAAACCTGAAACAAAAAAGACAATAAAATCGTAGGTACTTAGAAACGCAGCATTTCAGCAACTTTTTTTAACTACCTTTGCAAAAAATTTAAATAAAGCATTCTGGATTTATAATTTATTGTGATTTAGTCAAAAAACAAATCTAAAATTGTAAATCAAGAATCTAAAATTCAAAAAAATGAATAACATTGTTGCGATAGTAGGAAGACCTAATGTAGGGAAATCGACCCTTTTTAATAGGCTGATACAAAGAAGAGAAGCTATTGTAGATTCAGTATCTGGGGTTACCCGTGATAGAAACTATGGTAAAAGCGAGTGGAACGGAAAAGAGTTTTCTGTAATTGATACGGGTGGATACGTTCGCGGATCTGATGACGTATTTGAAGGTGAAATCCGTAAACAAGTAGAGCTTGCTATCGACGAAGCCGATGTTATTATTTTTGTAGTTGATGTAGAAGAAGGAATTACACCAATGGATGAAACGGTTGCTAAATTGTTGCGTAAAGTAACAAAACCAGTTTTATTGGCTGTAAATAAAGTAGATAACGCAATGCGTGAGAAAGATGCAATTGAGTTTTATAATCTTGGTTTAGGAGATTATTATACGTTTGCAAGTATCTCAGGAAGCGGAACTGGAGATTTATTAGATGCTTTAATTGATGCATTTCCAGAAAAAGAACCAGTTGAAGTTACTGAAGAATTACCTCGTTTTGCAGTTGTAGGACGTCCAAATGCAGGAAAATCTAGTTTTATCAATGCCTTAATTGGTCAAGATCGTTATATTGTAACTGATATTGCTGGTACAACTCGTGATGCCATTGATACTAAATTTGACCGTTTTGGTTTTGAATTCAATTTAGTTGACACTGCAGGAATTCGTCGTAAAGCAAAAGTTAAAGAAGATTTAGAGTTTTACTCCGTAATGCGTTCTGTAAGAGCAATTGAACATGCCGATGTTTGTATCTTAGTAATCGATGCAACTCGTGGTTTTGAAGGTCAGGATCAAAGTATTTTTTGGCTTGCAGAAAAAAACCGTAAAGGTGTTGTAATCTTAGTAAACAAATGGGATTTGGTTGAAAAAGATACCATGTCAAGCCGTGATTACGAAGAAAAAATCAAAAGAGAATTAATGCCTTTTACAGATGTGCCAATTTTGTTTGTTTCGGCTTTAACAAAACAGCGTTTACTAAAAGCATTAGAAGCTACAGTTCAAGTTTTTGAAAATAGAAAACAAAGAATTTCGACTTCAAAATTCAATGAATATATGTTGAAAGTTATTGAAGCATATCCGCCGCCGGCAACAAAAGGTAAATATGTGAAAATTAAATATTGCATGCAATTGCCAACGCAAACACCTCAGTTTGTATTTTTTGCCAATATGCCTCAATACGTAAAAGAACCATATAAAAGATATTTGGAGAATAAAATTCGTGACAATTGGGATTTTGCAGGAGTTCCGATTGATATTTATATTCGAGAGAAATAAAAATAGGAGTCCCCATTTAAGGGGACTTTTTTTTGTGCCTAGTTTTTTAATGGCATGCTATTTGGATAAATGTAAAAACCACAATTAAACCTTTCTCCTATTTTGTAGTCTAATTGATCAAACTAATTAACCAACCCAATTTTATGACCAAATATTTTTCGCTTATACTCATTTGTTTTCTTTGTTTTTCGGCTAATGCCCAGAACGATATCATTGTAAAAGGTACCGTTGTTGATATTAATACTCAACTGCCATTAGAGCTGGCAACGGTTTACTTTACAACTGTTAAAGACTCAACCGTTTTAGAATATGCCACCACAGATAAAAATGGTTTTTTTAGTATTAAAACAAGAAAGTATGACAAACCTGTTTTCTTGAAAGTGAACTATATGGGATATCAACCCTATTTTGAAGAAGAAAAAGGACTGTTGGAAAGTAAAGATTTTGGTAAACTGTATCTTTTAGAAAATGTAAATGCATTGAAAGATGTAATTATAAAAACGGAAGCCGCTCCAATCACTATAAAAAAAGATACATTAGAGTTTAATGCAGCTTCTTATAAAGTACGTCCCGATTCAAATGTTGAAACTTTACTGAAACAACTGCCCGGTTTTGATGTTGATAATAATGGTAAAATCACAGTAAATGGGAGAGAGGTTAATCAAGTTTTAGTAAATGGAAAGACTTTTTTTGATAAAGACGGTGCCATAGCTATAAAAAATCTTCCAGCTGATATTATAAAGAAAATTCAAGTTTCGGATTTTAAAACCAAAAAAGAAGAGCTTTCAAAACAAGAATCTACTTCGGATTTTTCGAGTCTTAATATCACGATCGATGAAAAGAAAAATAAAGGTTATTTCGGAAAAATATTGGGAGGTTATGGTTCTGATGATCGCTATGAAAGCAGTCTTCTTTTAAATTTCTTTAATAATAAACAAAAAATTAGTGTTCTCGCTTCGTCAAACAACATCAACTCTACTGGTTTTGCTATGGATGAGGTTTTTGATAATATGGGCGGAGGCCGAAATAATAGAGGCGGAGGCGGAAGTTCCAACAGTGGTAAAGGAATTACACAGTCTAATTTAGTAGGAGTGAATTATTCTGATGATTGGACAGAAAAATTGGCTGCTATGGGAAGTTACAATTTTTCAAACTCAATTAACAAAAACGACAGTAAAGCAGATCAAGTAAGTTTTTTGCCAACGGGAAATATTCTCACTTCTTCTGATTCAAAAACTAAAAATGAAAATACGGGTAATAGTGCTAATTTTGAATTAGAATACAAAATAAATCCATCGACAAGACTTGTCATTGTACCAAAAGTTAATCAGTCACGTTCTAACGGAAATTCGTCATCTTCGAGTTCTTCTGAAGATGAAAATGGAAATGCATTAAACGAAAGTAAAGCAAATTCTCATTCAGAAAGTACAAACAACAGTTTTGCAAATACGATTAATTTTAATAAAGCATTTGCGAAAAACTGGCGTAATCTAAGTTTTGTTTTTGATAATAACAATACAAGTACCAACTCGGATTCTTTTAATGTTTCGCAGACTATTTTTTATCAAGACAGTAAACCTAACGACGATCGAAATCAGAAAGGACAGAACAGTAATAAAAATGATGCTTATTCATTTGAAATCGAATATACGGAGCCAGTAACAGATTCATTGCGAATTAGATTTGGTACTGATTTCGATTGGAAAAGTGAGATGAAAGATGCGAAAACTTTTGATTTTGATGCAGCAACACAATCTTATTCTGATTTAAATGAATCGTTGACAAATTATACTACTTCGAGACAAAATTCTATCAGTCCAAAAGTTGGAATTACTTGGCAGAAAAATAAATACACTTTAAACGTAAATACGAGAACAGCGATAATTGATTTTGATAATCACTCCCTTTACTTAAATCAAGCAACAGATTTGGATAAAAGATACGCATTGCCTTTTGCCGATGCTCAATTGCGATACAAATTCAGCCGTTCAAAATTTCTTTCATTCAAATATGATTATTCAAATGCATTGCCGTCAGCGGTAGAATTAATGCCGGTAGTAAATCTGAATAATCCATTGAATACCATCGTCGGAAATCCGAATTTAAAGCCAATTGAAAAAAACAGTGCCAATTTTACTTTTAAGAACTATGATTTTAGAACTCGTTCAGGATATAGTTTGTATGTAAAAGGAGATTATTTTAATAATGATGTAGTTTCTACTTCAGTTTATGATGACAGTGGAAAAAGAACAACTACTTACGTAAATATTTCAGGAACTTATACGACTTCTATTGGAGGAAATTGGAATCAATCGATTAAAAGAGATGCTCACATCCTGCGTTATGGATTGGGTTTAAACGGAAGTTACTCTTTTGATAAAGGATTTACGAATGCTGTTTTGTACAATGCAAAATCTACAGCCGTGACTCCAAGATTATATATGACTTATGAATATGGAGAATTGCTTTCTATTTCTCCATCGTATAGTTTATCATACAACGAAACTAAGTATGAAAATATCGTAAGAGATGCAAGTTCAAATGTAGTGCACAGAATTAATTTGCAGACAACAAGTTATTGGCCTGCTAATTTAATTTTTGGAAATGATTTTGGATACACCTATAATTCTAATATCTCAAGTAATTTCAAGAAAGATTTTTACCTCTGGAATACCAGTTTATCTTATGGCTTTTTTGATAAAAAGATCTACGCAAAAGTAAAAGTTTATGATATTTTAAATCAGAATCAAAGTGCAACGAGAACAATTTCGGCAACATCTATTCGCGATGAAGAAAACACAGTTTTAAAACGTTATGTAATGTTTTCCGTAAGTTATAAAATAGGAAACTTTGCTGGTGCCGAAAAAAAGGGAGGAAAGAAAAGAATGAGAGAGGAATAGTTTTTTAGGTTAATAGATTTTAACGAAGAGGCGCACTGCAGTGCGTCTCTTTTTGTGTTTTAAAGACTGATTTGAAATAAAGTAAACAGGAGAGACTTTAATTAAATTTACAACTCACAACTTACAATTTGCGGTCGATTCGGTGATAAAGTGTAAATCGGATAATATCCCGATCATAAAAATCAATTCCGCTGGCACGTCTTTGAAAACTTTTTAAGTAACCTAATTCTAGACCAATGTTTGGATTAATGTGATAGCGAAGCGCCGCATACAGTCTGTTTTGATCAAATGTATTTCGCTTATTGTCTTTTCCAAAATTAAACATGATTTCATCAGAGATTGTGCCTTTTAAACTTCGTTTCTCTCTTTCCCATAATGTAAATGTCGACTGTAGTCTGTAGCGAAATCGATAAGCAAAAGAAAAATTGTCTAGTAATTCTGTTTTACTAGCTTTCTGAAAGAAACGCTCTTCAAGCTGAAAACGATTGTGAAAAGTAATTTTGGCAATATCATTTATAAAAGTAATATCCTGCTGAGCTCGATACTCAGGAATTGAAAAATTAGGATCGACATTTGGGTCTTGAGTATTTACATTAAAGTAAGCAAAACCTCCACCTAAATCTATTTTTTTAGCAGCACGATATCGTCCTTGAACGCGTATTACAAATAAGTTTTGGTGAATAGGATTTAAAAAGCTGCGATTATCAAATTCGGAGTGAAGTGCCCATTTCTCACTCAAAGGCAAGATGTTGTAATATCTAATCCATGCTAATGTCTGCTGATCTGTTTTCTTTTGATTTTGTGCAGATAAAAAGGGACTAATTAAGCCTAGAAAAAAAAATAATTTGAAAAACTTCATTCAATTGATAAATTCAGGCTGCGAATATATACAAATGTGAATAAATGAATTGAAATGAAAGTTATTTTTTATTATGCTTTCTGTTTGATTTTGTGATTGTTTTGCCGATTAAATATTTATTAATTCGGAATCAAAAATGATTAATGCTTCTTTTTTCAAATTTAAAAAGGACTCCAATTGAGGGATTATTTCCATTTCTAAAAAACGAACTTCAGGATTATTTTGATTTTCAATTTTTATATCATCGGTTAAATGAATCTTTTTAATTGAAGTTTTGTTTTTAAGTATCAGAATATAATTAAAATGGAATGATCCTGATTTTGTTGTAATGCCTAAAATACTGTTTAACGCACTAATTTTCTTTTTTGCAAGCGGAGTAATTTTATAAAAAGCATTCTCCGTTTTATCAAAAAGTAATATTGTTTTATTTTGGATTGTTCCTCTATAAATGCTGTTAAGGAATATAGCTGTACTAATTAGAATAGAACAAATTAAGCCTCCTTTTAAGTCGATTAAGTATGTAATCGTAATTCCAATAACCAAAACAATAATTCCCAAAATGAAGTTTAGAAGTAAATAAGATTTATGATGCCAATACGGTTCAAATGAAATCTGGTTTTTTGAAACTTTAAAATTGTAATAGTGCTGCATCTTTATATTTAATTAATTCTCCTTGGATTTTACTGTTTCCGAGATTATAAAAAGATTCGTTTGCGTAAAATCATCAATAAAGATCATTTTAAAAAATGAAACGAAATGCTGCTAAAAGTTTTTAAAATAACAGTTTATGTCTTTTGAATTCTTTTGATAAAAAAAAACGAGATACGTGTAAAACGCATCTCGTTAATTTAAGTTTCTAACTTTAATTTAAATCTATAAGTTATATTTCAATGTAATTCCATAAGTTCTTTGATCACCAAGTACACCTGCATATTGTCCCGCATTTCCTCCTGCAGGTAATAATTGCTCATAATAATCTTTGTTTAAAAGATTACGTCCCCAAAAGTGAATTGATAATCCTTGTGAAGCACGGAAACCTAAACGAGCATTAAAAATTGCGTAACCTGGCACAACTAAATATTTTGAAGCCGAAGGGCTTGACGAAAATTCAGAACGAGCGTATGAATCAACAGCAACAAAAACTTTTCCAGCGTTTCCAAAGAATCTTGCATTATCAGAAAGTTCACCTCCTAGAGATCCTGCCCATCTTGAAGCACCTGGTAAAGTAGTTCCAGAAACATCTTTAAACGATACTGGAGCTCCAGTTTCTTCTAATGGAAGCGGTGCATTTGTAAATTTAACATACTTTCCATCAGTATAAGTAGCCGCAGCGTTTATTGTTAAGTGCGTGCTTACAACAAAACTAGCATCAAGCTCAGCACCTTTCACACGTACTTTGTCAGCATTAGCAAGATAACCTCTATTTACACCCAATTCTGCAGCTTGAACGTTCGTTTGAAAATCTTTAATATCAGTATCAAAAAAGGCTAAATTGAAGATAGAATTTCTAAATGGAGAAGTCTTGATTCCAATTTCATAATGATTCACCTTTTCAGGTTTAATAACTGCAAGATCTAACAATGGCTGTCCTTTCGAATCTGTTGGAAGACCTGCAACATTTACACCAACTGGTTTGTAACTTTTAGCATAAGTTCCGTAAGCATTGATTTTATCGCTGAATTTATAAGTAACAGTAATGTTTCCTGAAAAATCAGTGTTGTCAGTACTAGAATCAAAAGCTTGATCCGAGTAAACTTGTTTTTTCAAAGCCAGCAATGCAGGATCAGTTGTTTGTAATCCGCCGTATGTTGTTCTAGCATAATGAGCATCTTTTTTGTCAAAATTATATCTTAAACCAGGTAAAACGTGTAAACGCTCTGTTAATGCCCAGTCCAATTGTCCAAATACTGCAGCACTTGATGCTCTAATACGAGCATCGGTTTTGATACCATAACCTTCAAAAAGACCAGGAGTTTTCCATAACGGGCTTGTTGAACTTTGCGCAAATCTCCATTGTGCATTTCCAGATTCTTCAGTACCATTTGTTTGTGATGTTTGGTCAATAAAGAATACTCCAGCAACACCGCTTAATTTTGATGTAAGTTGTCCTGCATAACGTACTTCTTGCGTTAACTGCGTTTGTCTTGTTGGATTTTGTGATTTAGCCAATACTTGTAATCCTGTAAAATCTCTATCGTTTGACGGATCCCAATTCCAAAAACGCCAAGCAGTTGTAGAAGTAAGAGTTCCTCCTCCAATTTTTGTGTCAATATTCAACGAAACACCTCCCATATCTTGTCCAGAACGCCATGGTGTGTCTTGATCAATTTTACGATCAAATGCATTTTGACTTGGAAGCTGATAATTTAAATCTTTGATGATAGCATTAAATTGACGGTAAGCAGCTCTTTGTGTTGGCGCAACACCAGCAATAACCTGAGCATATCCGTCTGGACGCTGTGTTGTAATATCAGCAGCAAGAATAATGTTTGTATTTACAGAAGGAGTAAAAAGTAATTGACCTCTAATTCCTTGATTGTTTAATGTATTTGTAGGTCTTCCAGTCACAATATTATCAACTAGACCATCACGTTGTGTTCCTGAGAAAGATAATCTACCAGCAACCTTTTTTCCTAAAGCGCCGGTCACCGAAGCTTTAGCCTGCAAGAAAGCAAAATTTCCGTAGCTTACTTCAAAATCGGCACCAGTAGTAAAACTTGGTTTACGAGTTGTTATATTAAAGGCTCCCGAAGTCGTGTTTTTTCCAAACAATGATCCTTGCGGTCCGCGTAATACCTCAATTTGTTCTATATCAATAAAATCTAGAGTTGTAGCTGCCGGACGCGCGTAGTAAACGCCGTCAACGTAAAAACCAACACCTGGATCAATACCGTCATTTGTTAATCCGAAAGGAGAACCTAAACTTCTAATGTTGATACCTGTATTTCTTGGATTTGAAGAATAAAGTTGTACTGAAGGAACTAATTCTTTAATTCTATTAACATTAAAAGCTCCAGTTTGCTCTGCTTGTTTTCCTGTAATAACCGAAATAGCAATTGGCACATCTTGAACTTTTTCTATACGACGTCTCGAAGATACTACAACTTCAATAAGTTCATTTTCTTCTTTTAGCAGAACTTGAATTGGGTTTACTGGTATTGCAGTTACTTCGATTTCAGCAGTTGTATATCCAACGTACTGAATTAAAAGTGTCAAAGGTAATCTTCCTTTTGAATCGATTGTAAATTTTCCGCTGTTGTCAGTAACAGCACTGTTTGTAGTTCCTTTAACTACTACGTTAACGGCTTCTAAAGGTATATTTTCACTTGTTGTAACAACACCTTCAATGTTTTGCGCAAATGAGACAGAGAAGATTAAAAAGAATACTATTGTAAAGATATTTTGTGTAAATGTTTTCATTTTTATATTAAGTATATGTGATTAGTAGAGTTTAAAATAAAATTTTTTTAAATCAGCACATACACATTATAGAGGAATTGCTTTTCACATCTGCGAAAAGTCTTGTAGAATTGTTTTGCCAAAGTTTTGTTACACCTGATGAACTAAAATGTACTTTCATGAGTTAAAATTTTGTAAATGGTTTGTTAATTATTTTTGGCAAATATATATAATTAATTCTATGGATTTACTAGGAATTAGAAAATATTTTTTTATTTATTTACTAATGAAGCGATTGTGATGCCTTCCATTGCCTTTAAAGTTTTGTCTCTGATAAGCATTAAACCATGACGCAGACTACATTCAGACTCGGTTTTACAATCAGAGCAAGGCTCATAAAAATTTAAAGAAGCGCATGGCAAAAGTGCAATTGCACCGTCAAATAATCGGTGAATTTCTGCCAAAGTGATATCATTTTTTGATTTTATCAGATAATATCCACCAAATTTTCCCTGCTTGCTGCTCACAAAACGTCCTCGTTTTAGATCTAATAAAATCTGTTCTAAAAACTTTTTAGGAATGTTAGCGCCATCAGCAATTTCTATTGTTCTAGAAATGTGATTTTCGTCTTGTTCTGCTAAATAAAGTAAGGCCTTAAGGGCGTATTTTGCTTTATGTGATAACATCTATATTGAGTTATAAATTGTGAGTTATGAATTATAAATTTTTAGACTGATCGTTGTTACTGAGTTTAAAACCTGAAACAAGAAAAACCTGAAACCTGAAACAAAAAAATTACCAGCCTCCGCTTGAACCACCGCCAGAGAATCCGCCTCCGCCAAATCCACCGCCGAAGCCTCCGCCTCCGCCGAAACCGCCTCCAGATGATCCGCCGCCAAATCCTCCAAATCCGCCGCCGCTTCTTCCAAGATTACTTAGAATAATAACATCAAGTAAACTAGGACCGCCGCCGCCATTGTTGCCAGAATTTCCTCCTCCGCCTCTTTTATTTCGAGAGAGTAAAATTAAAACAATTACAACAATTATAATAAACGGGAGTATTGGAAAATCTTTTCCTTTAGTCTGCTTGCGTTCACCTTTGTATTTGCCTTTAAAAACATCAAAAAGAGCATCAGCACCTTTATCAAGTCCGCGGTAATAACTTCCTGCTTTAAATTCAGGAATAATAATATTACGAATAATGGTTCCGCCAATACCAGCTGTCAATCTATCTTCTAAGCCATATCCAGGATTTATAGCGATTTTCTTCTCGGCTTTAGCCAATAAGATAATAACGCCATTGTCTTCTTTTGCTTGACCTAATCCCCAAGTTTGAGCCCATTTTGTAGCTAATTGACTAACGTCTTCGCCTTTTAAACTTTCAATTGTAATGACTACAATTTGTGTTGACGTAGAATCTGAATATCGAATTAGTTTTTCTTCTAACTGCGTTTTTTCAGAAGCACTTAAAACATTAGCATAATCATAAACCGAGGTTTGAAAATCTGGTTTTTTTGGAATTTCAAATTGTGCAAGAATGATATTGCTTGTAAAAAACGTAATGAACAGAAGGGTAAACTGAAAAATTCTATTGCAATTTGAGATTTTATTTTTGGAATTTTTCATTATTTATCCTTTTGAGATTTCGTTAGATAATTCGTTTGTATCGTCTGCTAATGAAGGAAAATATTTTTTCAATTGCTCGCCTGCATTCAAAATGCCGTCAACAATACCTTGTTTAAAGTTTCCGGATTTAAAATGGTTGGTCATAATGTCTTTGGTACAATGCCAAAAATCGTCTGCAACTAAATCATTAATTCCTTTGTCACCGCAAATGACAAAATTCTTATCATCAACAGCAAAATAAAGCAATACACCATTTTTTAATCTGGTTTCATGCATTTTTAATTCATGAAAAACTTCTAAAGCTCTATCATAATGAGCTTTAGAAGATGTTCTTTCTATATGAACTCTAATTTCGCCAGAAGTGTTTTTTTCGGCCATACGAATAGCTTCAACAATTTCTTGCTCTTCTTCTTTGCTTAAAAAATCTTCTACTTTTGACATTGAAATTATTTTTGAGTGAAGATTAACGATTGCCGATTTCAGAGTAATTCTAAAATCAACAATCGTTAATCAAAAATATTAAATCTAATTCTTAGAATTTTACTTCAACTGGTTTTTCAGCACCGGCAACAGCTTCAAAGTATGGTTTTTCTTTGTATTCGCTCAAGAACCATTTGTTCGGGATAGATAAAACATAACCGTTGTATACTTGTACCGCTTCGTTAAAACGAGTTCTAGCCGTTAAAATTTGGTTTTCAGTACTTGCTAATTCATCTTGTAATTTCAAGAAGTTCTCATTAGCTTTTAAAGTTGGATATTGCTCCACAGAAACTAATAATCTTGATAAAGATGAAGATACACCGCTTTGAGCTTGATTAAATTGTGCTAATTGCTCTGGAGTAACATTACTAGGATCAATTGTTACAGATGTTGCTTTTGCACGAGCTTCGATTACTGCGGTCAAAGTTGATTTTTCAAAATCAGCAGCACCTTTTACCGTGTTTACTAAGTTTCCAATAAGATCATTTCTTCTTTGGTAAGTAGTACTAACATTTCCCCACTCTTTATTAACCGCTTGGCTGTGTTGTAAAGCAGTATTTTTAATTCCAATTGACCAAAATGCAACTATAGCAATTAGTACAACAATAATTCCTACGGGGATTAACCATTTTTTCATATTAGTTTTGATTTAAGTTTATTTCTATTTTTAATTACAATTCGTTTTTTATTTCGTTTAATTGTGTTTTTATCGTCTCTAATTTACGTATTATTTCGAATTTATCTAATGTTTTCTTTTGGCCCTCTTTTAGGTGTGTTTTTGCACCTTCCAACGTAAAACCTCTTTCCTTAACAAGGTGATAAATCAATTGCAAATTGGTAATATCATCCGGCGTAAACATTCTGTTTCCTTTGGCATTCTTTTTTGGTTTTAAAATATCAAATTCGCTGTCCCAAAACCGAATCAATGATGCATTGACATTAAAAGCTTTGGCAACTTCGCCAATACTGAAATATCTTTTATCTTTTGAAAGCTCGATATGCATGTTTTTTTCTTTCTAATTTATTTCAAAAATAGTACTTTTTATACTATTAATCTAATGACTGATTTTCTTGGTTTGCCATTTGCGAAATCGCGACATATTCGACTGCCGAAATGTTTCCGTAATAAAAATTCAGCGGATTTACGACTTTTCCGTCTTTATGAACTTCATAATGACAATGCGGTCCTTCAGATCTTCCTGTGCTTCCTACATAACCAATTATGTCACCTCTTTTTACTTTTTGTCCTGGTCTGCAATTGTATTTACTTAAATGAGCGTATAAACTTTCGTAACCAAAACCGTGCCTAATTACAACGTGATTTCCAAATCCAGATGCGGCGGCATCAGCTCTTTCTACTACGCCGTCGCCAGTGGCAAAAACGGGTGAGCCCGTGCTGGCAGTAAAATCCATTCCGTTATGCATTTTTCGCACTTTCGTGAAAGGATCGATTCTATATCCAAAACCAGATGCAACCCTTTTTAGATTTTCATTTTGAACTGGCTGAATTGCCGGAATGGCTAATAATAGATTTCCTTTTGTACTTGCCAATTTTAATATTTCATCTAATGATTTAGATTGAATAGCCAATTCTTTTGAAAGTTTATCGATTCGCTTTGTGGTGTTTAGAACCAGTTGCGAATTATTGTATCCTTCTAATATTTTATATCTTTCAGGGTCTCTAAAACCTGCTTTTCGAATGGAATCTGGAATTTCTCCTTTATTAAAATAAACTCTATAAATATTATTATCTCGATCTTCAAGTGCTTCAGCAACAGCATCAATTTCATCTAGTTTTTTATTCAAAATAGAATATTGCAGTTTTAAATTTTCGATTTCACGTGCTTGTAAACGATCTTTTGGAGTTTCAAAATAGGGAGTATTAAGCAGAAGTACAAAAACTAAAAAACCAAATAATGCTGAAGCCAATAAAAACAGCAAGATATAGCCGAATTTAATCCTTTTTCTGGTTTTTATTTTTGTATAAGCCAGATTTTCTGAGTCGTAATAATATTTTACTTTCGCCATATTTTAAAATACGCTATTTTTGTAGCTTGTAAAAGTAGTTAGTCGAACAAAATTACTAAATGTTTCAGTTGTTCGGGGCTTTTTTTCAAGAATTAAAACAATTAGGTAATGTGTCAATTTGAGAATTAGATAATGCTTTAAAAACGAAATTTAGTGTTTTAAATTTTAAGTTTTTAATTGCGTTTTTCTAAGAATCACATTTTCAGATTGATTAAATTATCTCGTTGTCATAAATTATCACATTTTCAAATTGACACATTTTCTAATTTAAATATGAAATCACAAGACGTACGTAAACAATTTTTAGATTTTTTTGAGAGTAAAGGGCATACTATTGTTCCTTCGGCTCCGATTGTACTTAAAGACGACCCAACCTTAATGTTCAATAACTCGGGAATGGCCCAGTTTAAAGAATTTTTCTTAGGAAACGGAACTCCAAAAAGTCCAAGAATAGCCGATACGCAAAAATGTCTTCGTGTTTCAGGAAAACATAACGATCTTGAGGAAGTTGGTATTGATACCTATCACCATACTATGTTTGAGATGTTAGGTAACTGGTCTTTTGGTGATTACTTTAAAAAAGAAGCAATCAATTGGGCTTGGGAATTATTGACAGAAGTGTATAAAATACCAAAAGAAAATCTTTATGTTTCTGTTTTTGAAGGAAGCAAAGAAGATAATGTTCCGTTTGATCAGGAAGCTTGGGATATTTGGAAAACATTAATCGACGAAGACCGAATTATTCTTGGTAACAAAAAGGATAATTTCTGGGAAATGGGAGATCAAGGACCATGCGGACCTTGTTCTGAAATTCACGTTGATTTACGTACTCCAGAAGAAAAGGCAGCAGTTTCAGGAAAAAGTTTGGTAAATAACGATCACCCGCAAGTAGTTGAAATCTGGAATAATGTATTCATGGAATTCAATCGTAAGGCAGATGGTTCTTTAGAAAAACTTCCTGCGCAACACGTTGATACCGGAATGGGATTTGAGCGTTTGTGTATGGCATTGCAAGGAAAAACATCAAACTATGACACTGATGTTTTCATGCCTTTAATTAGAGAAATTGAAACCATTACTGGAGCAAATTATACAGTTAAAGCTTCAAACGAAGCAGAAGATAAAGTAAATATCGCAATTCGTGTTGTGGCAGATCACGTTCGTGCTGTAGCTTTTGCTATTGCCGATGGACAATTGCCATCTAACACTGGAGCTGGATATGTAATTCGTAGAATTTTACGTCGTGCAATTCGTTACGGATTTACTTTCTTAAATACTAAAGAACCGTTTATTTATAAATTGGTGGAGACTTTGAGCGAGCAAATGGGAGATTCTTTCCCAGAAATCAGAACGCAGAAAGCTCTTTGTTCGAATGTAATTCGTGAAGAAGAAAACTCTTTCTTACGTACTTTAGATCAAGGTTTGATTCTTTTAGACGCTGTAATTTTAAATAATCAAGGAGATACAATCGATGGTAAAAAAGCATTCGAATTGTATGATACTTACGGTTTTCCAATCGATTTAACAGCTTTGATTCTTTCTGAAAAAGGATTAAAACTAGATGAAGCTGGATTCCAGGAACAATTGCAATTACAAAAAGAAAGATCTCGTGCTGCATCAAAAGTAACAGCTGGAGATTGGAACGTAATTGTTGAAGATGATATTCAGGAATTTGTTGGATATGACAGATTATCTCAGCAGGTAAAAATCACTAAATACCGTAGAGTTGACAGTGTAAAAGATGGAGAAATCTACCAATTAGTTTTCAATGCAACTCCATTTTACGGAGAAAGCGGAGGACAAACAGGAGATAAAGGATATTTAGAATCTCAAAATGGAGATATTATTTATATCATCGATACTAAAAAAGAGAATAACCAAACGATACATTTAGCAAAATCGCTGCCTGAAAATATTACAGGTACTTTTAATGCTGTTGTTGATTCTTTACAAAGAGCTAAAACTTCATCAAATCACTCGGCTACGCATTTATTGCACCAAGGTTTGAGAAAAATTTTAGGAACTCATATTGAACAAAAAGGTTCTATGGTTCGTAATTCTTCATTACGTTTTGACTTTTCTCATTTCTCTAAAGTTAGTGATGAGGAATTGGCAGAAGTAGAGAATTTCGTAAATGCAAGGATTCGTGAAAGTTTACCATTAATCGAGAAAAGAGCAATTCCAAAAGATCAAGCTCTTGAAGAAGGTGCAATTGCTTTGTTTGGAGAAAAATATGGTGATTTAGTTCGTATGATTAAATTTGGTGATTCAGTTGAATTATGCGGAGGAACACACGTTGCTAATACATCTGATATCTGGCATTTTAAAATTGTTTCTGAAGGTGCTGTTGCATCAGGAATTAGAAGAATTGAAGCAATTACAAGTGAAGCTGCAAAAGAGTATTTTGAGTCTCAAGCTGTTTCATTTAATGAAATTAAAGAAGCACTTAAAAATGCACAAGATCCTGTAAAAGCAATTCAAGCATTGCAAGATGAAAATGCTCAATTGAAAAAACAATTGGAGGTTTTATTGAAAGATAAAGCTAAAAATATGAAAGTGGATTTGGCGAAAGAATTGCAAGAAATCAACGGAGTTCAATTCTTAGCGAAACAAGTAGATTTAAATCCAGAAGGAGCAAAAGATTTAGCTTATGAATTGGGTAATTCATACAATAATCTTTTTGTAGTTTTTGCTACGGCTCACGAAGGAAAACCAATGCTGACATGTTATATTTCGAAAGAGATTGTTGCTGATAAAAATCTAAACGCTGGACAAGTTGTTCGCGAATTAGGAAAATATATCCAAGGTGGAGGAGGAGGACAACCTTTCTTCGCAACTGCAGGAGGTAAAAATGTTGACGGAATTGCTGAGGCTTTGACTAAAGCGGTTGATTTTGTTAAATAAAGATTCTTAGATTCTAAGATACTAAGGAACTAAGTTTTTATAATTCACAACAAACCCGACAGGTTTTAAAAACCTGTCGGGTTTTGTATTTATAGCGTTTTCTCATTTTATGTCATTTCGACGAAGGAGAAATCTGTGCGAGAAGCTCGACAAAGATTGGATTCTCGTTGCGGAGTTACTTGCGGAGATTTCTCCTTCGTCGAAATGACAAATAGTAAGTTTTTCGATTGTTAAAGAAACTTAGCGCCTTAAAAAAACTACTTACGCTCCCCAATCTGCTGGCGCCACATAGCATAATACAATCCTTTTTCAACAATCAAATCATCATGTTTGCCTTGTTCGATGATTTTACCTTGTTCCAAAACGAAAATTCTGTCAGCGTGCATTACGGTTGATAAACGATGCGCAATTAAAACCGTGATTCTATTTTTGTCTGAAATATTTCTGATTGTCGCATTAATTTCTTCTTCTGTAATTGAGTCTAAAGCCGAAGTCGCTTCATCAAAAATCAATAAATTTGGGTTTCTAAGAATGGCTCTGGCGATAGATAAACGTTGTTTTTCTCCACCTGAAACTTTGATTCCGCCTTCGCCGATTGTTGTGTTTAAACCATCTTCGGCACGTTTAAGAAGTTTATCGCAGCTTGCACGTTTTAAAGCATCGTATAAATCCTCGTCAGTTGCATTTGGTTTTACAAACAATAAATTTTCACGAATAGTTCCTGAGAATAACTGTGCATCTTGAGTTACAAAACCTAATTGTTTTCTTAAATCAAGTAAATCAATTTCGGTTGAATCAATATCATTATAAAGAACTCGACCTTCTGCAGGTGTATACAAACCAACCAATAATTTTACTAAAGTGGTTTTTCCTGAGCCTGACGGACCGACAAAAGCAACCGTCTGTCCTTGTTTTATTTCAAAGTTAATATTCTCAACCGCTTTGAATTTTGCCGTTCTATGTTTGAAACTTACATTCGAAAATAATAAAGATTGAATAGCTCCAACATGTTTTGGGTTTTTCGGGCGGAATTCTTTCGGAGCGCTTAATAATGTTTTGAAATTTTCCATTGAAACTTTCGTTTCATTAACCGCAATAATAAAATTTCCAAGTTCCTGTAATGGACCAAAGATGAAAAAAGTGAAAAATACCATCGTTAGTAAATCACCCACGATAATTTTATTTCCAAATAAGAAATAATACAATGTAAAAACGACGCAAGTTCTCAAAAAGTGAACTGTTGTTCCTTGAATAAAGCTCAAACTTCTGATAAAACGGATTTTTTCTAGTTCTAATTGCAGAATTTTGAATGTATTTAAATTCAAACGTTTTTCTTCCTGATAGGTTAAACCTAAACTTTTTACCAATTCGATATTTCGTAAGCTCTCTGTTGTAGAACCAGCCAAAGCATTAGTTTGATTTACGATTTTTCTAGAAACAACTTTAATTTTTTTACCCAGATAAGAACTCACTAAAGCAATAATTGGAGCTGTGATTAAAAAAATGATTGAAATGCGAAAATCGATTCGAGCAACGTAAACAATTACAAATATGAATCCGATGATCGTTTGAAAAATCAATGAAATCGAAAGCGTAATCAGCTTTTCAGAATCAGTTCGAACTTTGGTTAATTTACTTAATGTTTCACCGCTTCGTTGATCCTCAAATTCGGCGTAAGGTAAATCAAGTGATTTTTTAATTCCGTCCGTATACATTTGAGCACCGGTTCTTTGAATCACGACATTGGTAAAATAATCTTGAAAATTTTTAGTGATTCTGGAAATCATCGCGGCAGCAAGCGAAAGTCCAAGCCAAAAGGACAGCGATTTTATAAACGCCATTTCGTTTCCTTTATATTTTGCCAGTCCAACACCGCAGTCCTGCATTAATTTACCTGTAATAATAGAGTCTGATAAACTGAAACAAATGTTTATAGAAGCCATAATCAAAGCAAAAAATAAGAGCATTTTATGTTTGATTATATAAGAATATAATAATTTCATAGATGATTTTTAGAAAAGTGGAAGATGCAAAAGTAAGGAATTGTTTTAGTTTGTAGAGATGCTTTTTACTATCAAAAATGTAATTTTTTTTCTTGATGAATATTAGTTTTTATTTTTAATTTCTGTAAAACACAATTTTTAACTCTTCTATAAAAAAAGCATACAAGAAAATAGTTTCGTATTTATGAGGTGTTTTACTTTTTATTAAATTTTTACTTTTCTATGTTGTTTATAATTAATGTTTTAAAAGATTTTTTTTAAGTTGGATTTGTATTTTGTAATGTGGAATCCCGTAAGGTTTTGATTTTGTATTACAGTAGATTTGTAATAATAATTTTAACCAAATCGAAATGAAAAAAATTTTATTCTTTTTTGCTGCCTTGTCGACAGTATTAATTTCTTCGTGTTCCAGTGATGATTCATCTTTAACTCCTTCAACCGAAACTCCATCAAACATATCAGAAATTTTGATAAAAAAAATGATTATAACGAATACTACAGAAGGTGTTACTGAAGTTAATTTTACTTATGATGGGAAAAAACTGGTTAAGGAAGTTGCAAGTGGTACGGGGTATTTAAACTATACAAAAAATTACTATTATACAGGAAATTTAATTACGAAATATGAAAAAATCTATGGAAAAGATAATAGTACTGTAACTGATTTGATCTACGAGAATAATAAATTGAAAACGCTATTTGAAAAAAAAATAAATTTAAAAGCGGGTACCTTTTTTTTAACCAAAAAGACTTATATACATAATCTTGATGGAACAGTTTCTTTTGTAATAGCTTCAATCGACAAAGATACTAATGAAGAAACCTCTGTAACAAACGGCAAGTTGATCTATGTTAATGATGCTATTGTAAAAGATGAACGTTTCGATGACCCCACAGGAATTAAATTTACTGCTATTGAGTACGATACTAAAAATAATCCTTTTAAAAATGTTATAGGAGCTAATTTATTATTAGCTTACTCAGATTTTAACTGGTTGCCGCATAACAAAACGAAATCAACAGTAAAATCTATTTATAATTTTAGTTCAAGTTATTCAGCTACATATAATTATGATAAGAATGATTTTCCGGTAGTTGGAATATATGTCGATGAAACTGGAAATGCATACGGAAAAACAGAGTATTTTTATTAATAAATTTTGAACTTAACAAATAATGTAGCCAGTTGTATTTGCAACTGGCTTTTTTTGTTTGTAAAAAATATACGAAATTTACAGAAAACAATCTCATGCAGTTCAGAACCCAAATACCAATTTCAAAAGGTAATAATCCAATCGATTATAATTCGAAAGTACTTTCTGTTGGTTCTTGCTTCGCTGAAAATATGGCAGAGAAATTCGATTATTTTAAATTTCAAAATGAAACAAATCCATTTGGAATTATATTCAATCCAGTTTCAATTGAAAGAATATTTGAGAGAGTTTGCAATGAAGTTTTATTTACTGAGAAAGATGTTTTTTTTCATAATGAACGCTGGCATAGTTTCGATGTCCACTCTGATTTAAGCAATTCAGACAGGCAAGAATTACTTGAAACGCTTAACAAAACTGTTGCCGAAACGCATAAAAAAATTAAAGAAGCTACTCACATTATTATCACTTTTGGAACTTCGTGGATTTATAGAAATATTCAAAGTGATGAAGTCGTTGCTAATTGTCATAAAGTCCCTCAAAAACAATTTTCAAAGCAATTATTATCAGTTGATGTAATTCAGAAAAGTATTCAAAATACGATTAATCTAATTCAAACTTTAAATCCAAATATAAATTTCATTTTTACGATCTCTCCAGTACGCCATATAAAAGATGGTTTTGTAGAAAATCAATTAAGTAAGTCACATTTATTTACGGCCTTGCATCAAGTTTTAAAAACTGAACACTCAAAGCTGAACACTGAATACTTTCCTTCATACGAGATTATGATGGACGAACTTCGTGATTATCGTTTTTATGCGGAAGATATGCTGCATCCTAACCAAATAGCGATCGATTATATTTGGAAACTTTTCAGCGAAAATTGTATTTCGCAAGAAAGCTTTTCAGCAATGCAGGAAGTAGATGAAATTCAAAAAAGTCTACGTCATCGCAGTTTTAATCCTGAGTCAGAGCAGCATCAAAAATTCTTAGCAAAACTCCAACAGAAAATAAATCTTTTAGGAGAAAAATTACCGCATATTAAGTTCTGATTTTAATAACTGTATTGTTGTTTGATTAGTATTAGACAATAGAATTTTGCTAAATGTATTTTAAAAACTTAGCATCTTTGTGTCTTTACGGCTGAACAAAAAAAGTAAGAAAACAATTATTTACCCATAAATTTGGAATAATTGCAGGTAATTGTGTAAATTGTTAAGAATTAAAATTTACAAATTTGTAAACAGAGCAATGCAGTTTTATACTAAATGCAACTATAATCTAATTGTGTTAGCAGCGCATGAATAAGAAAACCATTCATTTTATAAAAAAAACGTTACGTGTACTATTGTGGTGCTTGGTTTCTGTAGTTATACTTTTATTGCTTCTTATAGTGTTAATTCAGGTTCCGTCCGTTCAGAATTATGTAAAAGACAAAGCAGTTACTTATCTTCAAGACAAAATTAAAACCAAAGTTTCCTTAGATCATATCTCTATTAAATTTCCAAAAGACATAGTTCTGGAAGGATTTTATTTTGAAGATCAAAAAAAAGATACACTTCTGGCAGGAAAACGTTTAGAATTGGATGTTGATCTTTTTAAAATTGCCAGCAGTGAACTAGAGATTAACTCTGTTTCATTAGAAAATGTAAAAGCCAATATTTCGCGAAACAAAAACGGCGTTTTCAATTTCGATTATATCATCAAGGCCTTCGAATCTAAAGAGCCAAAGGCAGAAGATCCCGATAGTAAACCCTTCAAAATATCAGTTGTAAAAATAAATCTCGATAACGTTAATTTCAATTTTAAAGATGATTATTCGAAGAACGATGTTCGTGTAAAATTGGCGCATTTTGATACCAAATTCAAAGAATTTGATCTCGATAAAATGAATTTTGATATTCCGAATATTGATCTTGACGGATTAAAATTAGTTTTGAATCAGTATGTTGTAGAAAAAATTGCCGAAGCTTCAGTAAAAACTGCAGATACAATTTCGCAGCGAACGGATTTCAATTTAAAAGTAGGTAAAATCAGTTTGTCAAAAATTGATATTGCTTATGATAACAAAGATTCAAAATTAGATTCAGGAATAAAACTCGGCAGTCTAAAATTATCATTCAATGAAATTAATTTAAACAAACAGCTCGTAGATCTAAATGCTTTCGAACTTAAAGATTTAAGCGGAAATCTGAGATTAGGAATAAAAGACAAACAAATTCAAACTCCAAATTTAGATACAACAGCAATCAAGCAAGCTGGCTGGAAAGCGAAGCTAAATAAAATCGACATAGAAAATGTTGCTTTTAAATTTGATGATATGCAGTCAAAACCAACTTCAAAAGGTTTAGATTACAGTCATCTAGATTTAAGTAAAATGAATTTTCAGGCTGAGAAATTGTATTACGCCAATGACACAATTTCGGGAAATATAAAAGTGCTGACTGTAAACGAAAAAAGCGGCTTAAATATTCAGGCTTTAAAAACAGATTTCTTTTACGGACCCAAAAATGCTTTTTTGGATAACTTGTATTTAAAGACGCCTCAAACTCTTGTAAAAGATAAAATAAAGGTAGAATATAAATCGCTTGCGGCCTTGCAAAAAGACATTTCAAATCTTGTGATTGATGCCAGTTTAAAAGAATCGAAAATAGGTTTTAAAGACATTTTATTGTTTGTTCCGGATTTACAAAAAACAAATCCTTTTAAAAGTAATCCAAATGCAGTTTTATATGTAAACAGCCGCGTGAGTGGAAAGGTAAAAGACTTAAATATTCCGAAATTTGAAATGAGTGGAATTGGAACCACAAAAGTTTCTCTTTCGGGAAAAATTACGGGACTTCCTGACGCGCAAAAAGCGTATTATGATTTAGACATTAAAAAACTGTCGAGCACTTCAAAAGATATTAATTCGTTTGTGCCTGCGGGAACAATTCCAAAAAATATTCAATTGCCGTCTCAGCTTAATCTAAGCGGAAAGTTTAAAGGTTCGGCTCAGAATTTTAAAACCAATCTGACTTTAAACAGCAGTTTTGGAAATGCAAAAGTGGATGCTTTATTTGATCAACGAATTAAAAAAAGAGAGAAATACGATGCGACTGTTTATTTGCTTGATTTTGATTTAGGAAGATTGATCAAAAATGACTCAATCGGAAAAATTACGCTTAAAGCGAAAGTAAAAGGAAACGGCCTAGATCCAAAAACGGCAAATGCAGCAATTGACGGATTGGTAAAGAAAGCAGTTTTTAATCGTTATACTTATAAAGATTTAGCATTAAAGGGAAATATTGCAAATGGCTCTTTTGCCGTAGAATCAGGAATGCAGGATCCTAATTTGAATTTTAATCTAACAGCAAGTGGTGATACGAAAGATAAATATCCAACAGTAAAACTTAAATTAAACCTTGATATTGCCGATTTAGAAAAACTGAATCTGCATGCTGGTCCAATGAAACTGCGCGGAAATGTCGACGCAGATATCGCAAATAGCAATCCAGATTTTTTGAACGGAAAAGTGTTTCTTTCAAATATTCAGATTTTACAGGATACTGAACCAATTGTTTTAGATTCAGTTCGTTTAATTGCTTTTTCAGATAATACTAGAAATAATATTAAAATATCTTCTCAGTTTTTAAAAGCAGAAGTAGATGGAAAATACAAATTGACAACTTTGACAGCAGCCATTAAAAAATCATTGTCAAAATATATCGATTTAAAAAATCCGAAAGTAAACGGAGAATCTGATGAACAAAGATTGGCTTTTACCTTGACCGTAAATAATGATCCAATTTTGTTTAAACTGATTCCAAAACTTACCAGTTTAGAACCCATTAAAATCTCTGGAAAATATAATAACGTAACTGATTCTTTAGAAGTAAAAGGAACAATTCCAAGAATTGTATATGCTGAAAATACAATTGCTGACGGAAAAATTAATATCGAAGCTAAAGAAACTGCTTTAGAATATTCAGTTTCAATTGCAACAATTGAAAGCGGTTCGTTAAAAATTCCATTCACCAGTTTGTCTGGAAAAGTTGAAAATAATATACTGAATTATGCACTTGAAGTCAAAGATGCAAAAGAGAAACAGCAGTATTTTATTGCAGGAGAATTTAAGGCAGAAGATTCAAAAAACATATTTAAAATAGATGCTGAAAATTTCATTTTAAATTATGACAAATGGAATATTGATTCTGAGAATGCGATTGAATTTGGAGGCAAGCGTTTGTATGTTGATAGATTCTATTTGGATAATAACGGAAATGAATTAAAAGTTCAATCTCAGGGAATACAAGATAATGCGCCGCTTCAAGTTGATTTTGTGAACTTCAAAATTGAAACCATTATGAATATGGTTAAAAAAGACGAGCTGCTGATGCAAGGTTTGATTAACGGTTCTGCTTTAGTTGAAAATATAATGACGAACCCAATTTTTACTTCAAATTTAAAAATTGATGATTTTACTTTTAAAGGTGAAAAAGTTGGAGATTTAGAAGTAAAAGTAGACAACAAAGCGGCAAATCTTTTGGCAGCAAATGTGACTTTGAGTGATGAAGGGAATGATGTTAATTTGAATGGAACATACACAATTGATGCTGGAAATTTTGATTTTGACGTTGCCATAAATAAACTGAATATTAAAAGTATTCAAGGCTTTAGTATGGGAAACATTACTGAGGGAACAGGATACTTATCGGGTAATTTTAAAATTATAGGAAACACAGCTGCTCCAAAAATAAACGGAGAACTTAATTTTAATGATGCCGGTTTTAGAGTAACGCAGTTAAACTCTTATTTTAAAACAGGGAATGAAACAATTGCTTTTAATAACGAAACCATTTTATTTGATAAATTCTCTCTTTCTGATGAGAATGAAAATGAATTAGAGGTAAATGGAACTATAAAATCGACAGATTTTAGAAATTATAATTTTGATTTAGCGGTTACTGCAGACGATTTTAGAGCAATACATTCTAAAGAAGTTGATAATGATTTATTCTATGGAGATTTATTTTTAGACACCAAACTTACTATCAAAGGAAATCTTGAAAGTCCTGTGGTTGGCGGAACAATCAAAATTAATAAAGAAACTAAGTTTACGGTTGTAATGCCGCAATCAGATCCTTCGATCGCAGATCGTGAAGGAATTGTAGAGTTTGTTGATGAAGATAATATGTATTTAAAACAAACTGTCGATTTGCAAAATAAACTGGATCAATCGCAAGTAAAAGGGATGGATGTAAATGTTGCGATTTCAATTGATAAAGAAGCAGAACTAACTTTGTTGATTGATAAAGCAAATGGAGATTATTTAAAATTAAAAGGCGAGGCAGAATTAGTTGGTGGAATTGACCAGTCAGGAAAAACAACTTTGACAGGGAAATATGAATTTTCGGATGGTGCGTATGAAATGAATTTTAACGGAATTAAAAGGAAATTCGATATTCAAAAAGGAAGTTACATCACTTGGAATGGTGAGCCTACAATGGCAAATTTAAATATTACAGCAATTTATAAAGTAAATGCTGCACCGATTGATTTGTTAGGAAGTCAGCTGAAAAGTGAGACGCAGGCAATGCAAAATACTTATAAGCAAAAACTTCCTTTTCAGACGTTGTTGAAAATGAATGGAGAATTAATGAAACCGGATATTTCTTTTGGAATCAATCTGCCAGATGGTAATTACGATGTTTCTTCGGATGTTGTAACGAAAACAAAAGCTAAACTGAAGCAGTTAGAACAAGATCCTGCGGAATTAAATAAACAGGTTTTTGCACTTTTATTATTGAATCGATTTGTGGGCGAAAATCCGTTTGCAAGCGAGAGCGGAGGCACAAGTGCAGAATCTTTGGCAAGACAAAGTGTGAGTAAAATTCTTTCGCAGCAATTAAATAATCTGGCAGGTGAATTAATTACAGGATTTGAAATTAATTTTGATTTAGAATCATCAGAAGATTACACTTCTGGAACGATGCAAAATCGAACTGACTTGAATGTTGCGGTTTCTAAAAAACTACTTGATGATCGTTTAAAAGTAACTGTTGGAAGCAGTTTTGGAGTTGAAGGCGCAGAACGTGCCAATGAAGAAAGTACCAATATTGCCGGTGATGTTGCCTTGGATTATCAAATTACAAAAGACGGCCGATATATGGTTCGTGCTTATAGAAAAAATCAATATCAAGTTGCGGTAGAAGGGCAGGTTGTAGAAACAGGAGTTGCTTTTATTATTACGATGAGTTACAATAAGTTTAGAGAACTTTTTCATCGTTCAGAACAAGAAAAGCAAATGATTAAAGAAGAGAAAATCCGCAAAGAAAAAAGAAAACTGAAAGAGAAAGAAGAGCAAGAGCTAAAAGAAAATCAAATAAAAGGTAATGAGCAAAAAACATAATCATATAGAAAATCGATATGTAAAGTATTTTGTACTGTTTTGCCTTTTTTTTGTTTTAGGCTGCAGTAATACAAAATATCTGCCAGATGGCGATTTACTTTATACAGGAGCATCTGTAACGGTGAAAGATTCGATCATGAAAAAGAAAGATAGAAAGGCACTTGAAACAGAATTAGAAGGCTTATTGCGTCCAAAACCTAACAAACAGATTTTTGGGCTGCGTCCTAAATTATTGATTTATAATCTTGCCGGTGAACCTAAGAAACAAAAAGGAACTAGATATTGGCTGCGAAATAAAGTAGGCGAGGCGCCCGTACTTTTTAGCAAAGTCGATTTAGATTATAATGCTTCAGTTTTACGAAATTATACTGAAAACCGAGGTTATTTTAAAACGCAGGTAAGTGCAGATTCTACCGTTAGAAGTAAACGTGTTACAGCAGAATATACCGTTATACCCAAAAAACAGTATATAATTAAAAGTGTAACTTTTCCTGATGATTCTCTGGCAATGTCCAAAATTATTGGAAGATCAAGCCGAAGAAGTTTGCTGAAAGTAGGAAAACCATACGATTTAGACATTATAAAAGCAGAACGTGAACGTATTGATGCCAGACTAAAAGAGAAAGGTTATTTTTATTTTAATCCTGATTATCTTTTAGCTAGAGTTGACAGCAGTAAAGGTGATCACGAGGTAAAAATCAAAATAATAATAAAACCTGATACGCCGCCTAAAGCATTAACCTCATATAAAATTAATAACATATTTGTTTACCCAAATTATTCTTTGACAAACGACAGCGCAGTTTACAGAAAAAAGAATATCACACAATACAAGGATTTTACAATTATTGACACGACAGAGACTTTTAAACCAAGGGTTTTTGACAGAACAATATATTTTAAAAAAGGAGATTTGTATAATCGGAAAGATCATAATCTTACTTTGAATCGCTTTGTGAATCTGGGAACTTTTAGTTTTGTTAAAAATGAATTTAAACCTTCAGACAGCATAAAAAATGCTTTAGATTCTTATTACTATTTAACGCTTCTGCCTAAAAAGTTTATACGAGTTGAAGTTTTAGGAAAAACAAATTCAGCTAGTTATACGGGAACAGAAATTAACTTGAATTGGAATAACCGAAATTTACTTAAAGGTGCTGAACTGCTGACGGCTTCTATTTTTGGCGGAGCCGATTTTCAGCTTGGCGGCGTAAATAAAGGTAAAAATATTTATAAGCTTGGAGCCGAAACAAGTTTAACTTGGCCAAGATTTGTAACTCCTTTTAATATTGAAGGAAGCAGCGAATTTGTGCCAAGAACGAAAGCTACGGTGCGATATGAATATCAAAAAAGAACGCAGTTATACGCTCTGAATTCTTTTAATACATCATTTGGTTATTTATGGAAAGAAAATATTCGTAAAGAGCATCAATTGAATGTTATAGACATAACTTATGTAAGTCCAAATCATGTTACACCAGAATATTTAGAAGATATTGAAGAAGATGCAGCATTGGGAAAAGTAATTGAGAAGCAGTTAATTTTTGGTCCAACTTACAGTTATACGTATACTAATACGATGCAGAAACGTCGAAAAAATGCGATCTATTTTAATGGCGAAATAGATTTAGCTGGAAATCTCACAGGTTTAGTTACAGGAGCTAATATCAAGAAAAATGACACAATAAAAATACTCGACGTTCCATTTAGTCAGTATGTAAAAATTAGATCAGATTTTAGACATTATTTAAAATTAGGAAAAGAAAGCGAATTGGCGAGCAGACTTATAGTAGGTGCGGGGTTTGCTTATGGAAATTCGAATACACTTCCTGCTTCAAAGCAATTTGTAGTTGGAGGAACAAATAGTATTCGTGCCTTTAGAGCAAGAACTTTAGGGCCGGGAAGTTATGTGATTCCGCCAACAATAAACGATAATTATACACCAGATCAATCTGCAGATATAAAGTTGGAATTTAATACCGAATACAGGGCAAAGCTTTTTAGTATTGTGAGAGGCGCTGTGTTTGTTGATGCTGGAAACATCTGGCTTTTAAATGCGGACCCGAATAAACCTGGAGCGGAAATTTCAAAAGATTTTATGAAACAAATTGCAATAGGCGCCGGAGCGGGATTGCGCTTTGATTTATCGTTCTTGATTCTAAGAACAGATTTGGCTTTTCCACTTCGAAATCCGGCATTGCCAGACGGACAACGTTGGGTTATCGATGATATTAATTTTGGAAGCAGTACATGGCGAAAAGATAATCTGATTTTGAATATCGCTATTGGTTATCCATTTTAAAGGATTTTTGTTTCGCTTTTTTAGCTGCGAATTTCACGAATTTTCGCTAATTCTATGTTTTGTTTTTATTGCCTAATTTTAAAAAGAGAGCTCCAAAAAAATCCTGTAATTAGTGAGATTCATTGCGAAAAAAACTAAAAAAAGAAGTAAATTCGTCTAAACATTTTATCAGAATGCAAAACTTAGTAAAAAGAATTATTGGCGTTGGGGTTATTATTTTGGTCATCGTTTTGGCCTTTAAATATTGTGAGTTCAAAAAAGATGACGATTCTACAATCGATTATAATACCAATTTAATTCAAGAGAAAATACTTAATGTAGGGAAGTTGGTTGTTACCGAAGGGCATTTCTCTGAAGTAATCACTTATAAAAACCAGCAGAAGTATTTGATGGATATGATTTCATTTGAGAAAAAAGCACTTATTGTGGTAAATGCAAATGTTACTGTTGCTTATGATTTGCATAAAATGAAATACGACATTGACGAAAAAAATAAAACCATTACGATTTTAAATATTCCAAAAGAAGAGATTACTATAAATCCTGATATTCAGTTTTACGATGTTGAACAAAGCAAGCTGAATCCGTTTACGGGTGATGATTATAATAAAATCAATAAATCGGTAAAAGCGAATCTAGCCAAGAAAATCGAAAAATCTTCATTGAAAAGCAATGCACAAAACCGTTTAATAAGCGAGTTGTCTAAAATTTTAATCTTAACCAATTCAATGGGTTGGAAATTGCAATATAATGGCAAAACGATTGAATCTGATGCAGATTTAAGCGAGGATTTGAAATTGTAGTTTTTGAGGTTGAAAAAGGCAAAGAATCAAAGGAACAGAGGTTTTTTGCCTGTCCCGACAGCTATCGGGATAAAAGGATTAAAATGATTTTTTGAATTGCCTCCAGCTAAAACAGGAAGCAATTCAATATAATTCTATGCTTGCAATTTGATGAAGAAGAACTTTGTGTCTTAAAGCTTAAACAGTTTCTTTATGAAAAATCAAATCCAATCCTCCAGAAATTAAATGTGCAATTTCAGGACGTTTTACTTTCAATTGATCCAAATAAACCAATACTTCTTGCAAAAGCTGTTTTTCGTCAGAATCTTTTAGGAGTTCTGTAATTTCAACAGGCAGCAGCCAATCATTTGAATGATTGTTTTTTAGATTTTCAAAAACAGATTTCAGCTCCGTTTTAGAACCCTTATTTTTTCTAATATCTCTTACATTAGCATATAAACCTTCTAAATCATTACGCTCTTCAGAATGTTTTGCTTTAATAGTTTTTGTTGTCGGAACTATATTGATTAAGTCAAAGCTATTTACATCAGCAGGACCAGAGAATGCAGAAACGACTTTTTTACCAATTGCCATATCGTAATTTCCCCAATCTGGCTGAAACAAAATAGTTTCACCATGTGTTACCGTACAATTTCTAAAACTGATCAGAATAATTTCTCCATGTAAGTTTCTTGAACCTGTAATAATTTCACCTTCAACAATAATATTACCTTCAAATTCCAGTTTTACCGTTTCATTTTCAACAATGCTGTACGCCTGTAAATCTTTCGGACTCATATCTTCAATGGCAAGATTAAAGCCTTTTAGCTTTCCAATCGGACTTCCAAAACCGTGTGGATGTGTTAAAGTTCCGTGACCGACTAATTCTTTTTCTCGGTATGCCAAAGCTGTTTTTCCAGTTGTTTGTATGTAAACCGGTTTTCCTTCATCTTCAAGAACATTGGTAAAAACTCCTGAAATTTGTAAACCTGTACTCAACTCAATTGTGCCTAAAGCATTTGACTGAATCAGTTTTTTAATTCCTGAAATCCCTCCTGTGCGCAATGCCATTTTATTAGCAAACTCTTCTAGGATTAAGCTTAAATAGGAAAAAGTAGGTGTTACATAAAGCTGCGGTTGTAACTGCGTAATATCAAAATTTTGATTTGCAGCCGAAATATCATAAGGGATTTTCTTTACATTATCTGTCATGCACCAAGCACTTTCTCCAATTGATGAAAGTAATCCGGCACCGTAAATTTTTGGGTTTTCTACAGTTCCAATCAAACCATATTCAACTGTCCACCAATGCAGGTTTCGAATTTGTGCCATTTCAGACAATTCGCCCATATCGTTTTGTAAATCGGCAACAGCTTTTTCAGCCTCGTCAATTTTTTCCTGTGGCGTATCTTCGGCTTCTTTCAAAATAGAAAGTAAACGAATCGCTTCATACATTTGGTAATCCTTATGGGAAGAAATCGCTTTACATCCAATTTCACCAAAACGTCTTAAATATTCTGCATATTCTGGATTCGCAATAATAGGAGCGTGACCTGCACCTTCATGAATAATGTCTGGGGCAGGAGTATATTCAATATGTTCTAATTGTCGAATATCCGATGCAATAACCAAAACATTATATGCCTGAAATTCCATAAATGCATTTGGCGGAATAAATCCATCAACAGCAACAGCAGCCCAGCCAATTTCAGTAAGAATACGGTTCATGCCATACATACTTGGGATAGAATCTATTTCTATTCCTGTTTTGCGTAAACCTTCTAAATACGAATGATGTGCTACTTTTGAAAGATAATCTACATTTTTGCGCATAACGTATCGCCAAACCGCCTGATTAATTGGTGTATAATCACTATAATCTTGAGGTTTAATAAATTGCTTTAAATGTTTTGGCAATCTCTCTAAAAGCGGATTGGTTTCTATAGATGCATTCATTTCGAAAACGTTGTAGATTAGAATGTAAAATTACGAATTTAGGTCGCTAATTTTTGCTATTCATTACAATTTTTTTGTTCGAAATTAAGTTTTATTGCGTTTTTGTAGATTTTAAAGGAAGCAGGCAAATCGAGGATATGTTGTAATTATGACTTAAATTCAATCACGTTTAGGCAATAAAATGGTATTTCAACCGAACTAATGGATTGTTTTTTTAAGATTTGTTAAGTGCAGTTTTTAATTCATTTTCAACATTTCTAAAGTGTTCAATTTTATGATTGAACATATAAGCCATATTCGTTGCACGCATTTTAGCTTCTTCAGTGATTTCTCCAGCAAACTGCGCATCGATTGTAGTATTGAAAATTTGAATCCAGCGATCAAAATGAGTTCTGTCTACAGGTAATTGTTTGTGAGGCGGAAATGGTGTGCCTGAGTAAGCACGAACATCAAATAATATGGTCTGCCAAAAACCGTACATTTTTTGTAAATGCGGTTCCCAGCGATCCTGCAGTTTATCATTGAAAATAGGACCAATGAGATCGTCTTTTCTAACATTATCATAAAAGCTGTTAACCATTTGTTTTATGTCTTCTATGTTTGAAATGTCTTTAAGCGTTTCCATGTTTTTCTAAATAAAATTGATTTGCAAAAATACGTTATAACTTCTTCTTTATTTGCTGATATTTATCAGGCAGGAAATAATTACCCAATCAGCTGTGTAAACAAATCCTGATTGTCGTTTAAATATTGAAATTCAAATCCATATTGCGTCATTTTCATTTTAATCGCCATAATATCTTTTTTGTTTTTCAATTCTAAACCAACGACAACAGATCCTACTTCTCGGCTGTTTTTCTTAGCAAATTGAAAATAAGTAATATCATCATCTGGACCTAAAATGTTATTTACAAACTCCTTTAAAGCTCCTGGGCGCTGCGGAAATTGAATCATGAAATAATGCATTAAACCTTCATAAAGCAGCGAACGTTCTTTTATTTCTGCTGTTCTTTCAATGTCATTATTGCTTCCGCTGACAACGCAAACCACGTTTTTCCCTTTTATTTTATCTTTATAAAAATCCAGCGCAGCAATTGTTAATGCACCTGCAGGTTCTACAACCATTGCTTCTTCATTGTACAAACGTAAAATGGTGGTGCATACTTTTCCTTCTGGAACCAGAATAATATCTTCAAGATTATAACGGCAGATTTCAAAAGTTTTATCGCCAACTTGTTTTACAGCGGCACCATCAACAAATTTATCTATTGTTTTTAAGGCCGTATTTTTATTTTCCTCAATAGAAGTTTTCATCGAAGGAGCTCCTTTTGGCTCCACACCAATGATTTTGGTATTTGGACTTAAATGTTTAAAAACTTCAGACAATCCAGAAGCCAGTCCGCCGCCGCCAATTGGTACAAAAATATAATCTATTGGTTCTTTATAGCTTTCGAGAATTTCTAAACCTACAGTTCCCTGCCCGGCAATTACTTTTTCGTCATCAAAAGGATGGATAAATGTTTTGTGATTCTTTATCGCATCTGCTGTTGCCGAAGCATAAGCATCATCAAAAGTATCTCCTGTTAAAACAATTTCTACAAACGATTTTCCGAACAACTGCACTTGTTTTACTTTTTGCTTTGGAGTGGTTTTTGGCATATAAATTTTGCCTTTTATTTGCAGCAGATTACAAGAATAAGCCACACCTTGAGCGTGATTTCCCGCACTGGCACAAACAATTCCGTTTACTTTTTCTTTTTCAGTTAATGAAGAAATCTTATTGTAAGCACCTCTAATTTTATAAGAACGTACGATTTGTAAATCTTCTCTTTTTAGTAAAATAGTCGATTTAAATTCGTCTGAAAGATTTAAATTTTGGGTAAGAGGTGTTGCAGCAACTACATTTTCAAGCTGCTTTTTTGCATTAAGGATTTCGTTGAATAAACTCATTATGTTTTGTTTTGCTTTTTTGCCACAGATTAAAATGAATAACATGATTTTTAATCTGTGGCAAATAAATTATTTTCTAAAATAAAAAACCTCCCGATGTGGGAGGTTCTTATAAATTATATTTTACATACTTATATAACACCTCGCCATTATTGCTGAATTGCAATAATGCTGATAATAGCGATAATAATGTTGTTAAAGTTTGTCATTTTTTGTACTAATTGAATAGCAAAAGTAAATAATTATTTTTTTACAGGAGGATATTGAGCTAAAATTTTGCCTACAAATTCTGCAATTCGCTCATCTTTTTTATCGATGTTTCTAGTTAGAACACCAATTCCTTCACCTTGCCAGATCATTTCTTTCTTTTTTGCATCAATTAAGTCGATGTATAAAGTTCCTTCAGTTGAAGTAGAAACGGTAGTTTGGTTTCCGCCGTACATCATATAAGGATTCCATCCCCATCCCCATCCATAACCCCAGCCCGCGCTAAATTGATTTACATCAACCTGCTCTCTAGATTTGGTAAAAATATTTACCAGTAAGTCTGGATTATCACTTTTTGTAAATCCTTTTGCTTGCATTTGTTCATCGATTGCGCGAAGAATACGTCTTTTATCCAAATCAGAAATTTCGACTTTATCAATTCCAGGTTTAAAGAAAGCATACGTTTTATAAGGCGCAAAATCGACATTTTTGTCGTAATCAGAATATACAGTAACACTGCTGCATGAACTTAAGATCAATAGCAGAAAAATCGGAACTAATTTGAATGTTTTCATAGTTATAAAAAATTTAATGTTCTCTTTTGAATTTGTCAGGTTGAGCATCCCGAAACTTCGGGACGCTCAGGATGACATTTATTTAGACAATAACTCTCTTTTTAATTAAAGCAGACTTTCGTCAACAATATTAGGTAAAGTTACTTTCAATAATGGTTCGGTTTGCATAGCTCTTTTTATGGCAAAAATTGCTTCATCATTTCGAGCCCAGCTTCGTCTTGAAATTCCGTTGTTAACATCCCAAAAAAGCATTGATGCTAAACGTTTTGAAGCCTCTTTAGAACCATCAAGAACCATACCAAAACCGCCGTTTATAACCTCTCCCCAGCCAACTCCGCCGCCATTATGAATAGATACCCAAGTTGCTCCTCTAAAGCTGTCGCCAATTACATTATGAATCGCCATGTCAGCCGTGAAACGTGATCCGTCATAAATATTTGACGTTTCTCTATAAGGAGAATCTGTTCCAGAAACGTCGTGATGATCGCGTCCTAAAACAACAGCACCAATTTCACCTTTTGCAATCGCTTGATTAAAAGCTTCGGCGATTTTAATTCTTCCTTCAGCATCAGCGTAAAGAATTCGAGCCTGAGAGCCTACTACAAGTTTATTTTCCTGTGCGCCTTTTATCCATTTGATGTTATCCTGCATTTGCTGCTGAATTTCACTTGGAGAAGTTTTTGCTAATTCTTCTAAAACCTGACTTGCAATTGCATCTGTTTTTTGTAAATCTTCTGGTTTTCCAGAGGTGCAAACCCATCTAAAAGGACCAAATCCATAATCAAAACACATTGGTCCCATAATATCCTGAACGTAGCTTGGATATTTAAAATCGATATTGTTTTCGGCCATTACATCTGCGCCTGCGCGTGAAGCTTCTAATAAAAAAGCATTTCCGTAATCAAAAAAGTAAGTTCCTTTTGCCGTATGTTTATTAATCGCAGCAGCATGACGGCGTAATGTTTCCTGAACTTTCTCTTTGAATAAATCCGGATTTTCGGCCATCATTTTGTTTGCTTCTTCAAAAGAAATTCCAACTGGATAATAACCTCCAGCCCAAGGATTATGAAGTGAAGTTTGATCTGAACCTAAATCAATTTTGATGTTTTCCTGATCAAAACGTTCCCAAACGTCAACCACATTTCCTAGATAAGCAATCGAAACAGTTTCTTTATTGGCTTTCGCCAAAGCTACTCTCGCAACTAATTCATCTGTAGAAGTTACAACTTCATTAATCCAACCTTGTTCGTGGCGGATTTTAGTAATTTTTGGATTTACTTCGGCACAAACTGTAATACAGCCAGCAATATTTCCTGCTTTTGGCTGTGCACCAGACATTCCGCCAAGACCAGAAGTTACAAATAGATTTCCTTCTGGATTTTGTTTTATTTTTCTAAAACCGTTTAAAACCGTAATCGTAGTCCCATGTACAATTCCCTGCGGTCCAATGTACATATAACTTCCTGCAGTCATTTGTCCGTATTGCGAAACGCCTAAAGCATTCATTTTTTCCCAATCGTCAGGTTTAGAATAATTTGGAATAACCATTCCGTTTGTAACCACAACTCTTGGTGCTTCTTTATGCGAAGGAAATAATCCCATCGGGTGCCCTGAATACATTGTTAAAGTCTGCTCATCTGTCATTTCAGACAAATATTGCATAGTCAATAAATACTGAGCCCAGTTTTGAAAAACAGCTCCATTTCCTCCATACGTAATTAATTCGTGCGGATGCTGAGCAACGGCATAATCCAAATTGTTCTGAATCATGTGCATAATCGCTTTTGCCTGCAGTGATTTTCCTGGATATTCGTCAATTGGTCTTGCATACATTCTGTACTCAGGACGAAGACGATACATATAAATACGACCATATTTTTCTAATTCTTCTGAAAATTCAGGAATTAGTTCAGCATGATGTTTTGGTTCAAAATAACGTAATGCATTTTTTAAAGCCAGTTTTTTTTCTTCTGCCGAAAGAATTTCTTTTCTCTTTGGAGCGTGATTAATAGCTGGATCATATGTTGCCTTTGGTGGTAATATCGAAGGAATTCCTTGTTGTATTTGTTCTTTGAAAGTCATTTTTTTAAGATTCTAAGGTGCTGAGATTCTAAGCTACTAAGATATTGTGGTTAGATTAACAACAGATTAATTTTTTGTTTTTTAAATTATGCCGCCCCGCTGGGGCTTATATGTGACTGTCGATTTTGTTTCTATAAATATACCGCTCCTCTCGGAGCTTTGTGAAATGAAAAATTTACCAAATCCAAAAGCCTTGGAAAGGCGTAATATTTATAGAAAACAATGCGGTCAGTTGTTAAAAGCTCCATAGGAGCGAAATACCTGTCAATGTAAATTCAATCTGAAATAATTATCTCATTTTCAAATTGACTCATCGGCACATTAACAGATTTTCTAATTAGAAAAACTAGGGATAACGGATATCCGACCTATGATAAGACTTGTGGATTTTAATCCTAAATTTTCGTGATTGGATATCCATTAATAATTTTAGATTTTAGATTGTTGAATTATCTAATTGACATATTTTTAAATTAACTAATTTGCTTTTTTTCTGATTTCTCCAGTTCGTTTATCAAAACCATACGGACAGTGACGGCAGCCGCTTTTGCAGCAATAACCACGTTTTAAATGATGTTTTTCAGTAAAGCATTTATAACCTTCGGGTGTATAGTAAAAATCTTCACCTTCGATTAATTTATTTTCATTACTTTGCTCTTTCATAAATCTGCTTCGCGTTCAATTTTAATAAACATAAAAATCAAAAATAGGAATATTTGATTATGATTTTAATGAAAATGAACAATTTTATAGCTACAAATTTATAAATTTTATAGCCAATGTTTCTGATTGTTAGCAAATATTTAATTCCAAAAGGATATCGCGGAATGGCTGTATTTCCGTTTGTTTTGATGAAATATGATTTTGATAAAGCAAACGGCGTTTTTGTTAATCATGAAAAAATTCATTTAAGACAGCAGTTAGAACTTTTAATAATTCCGTTTTTTATTTGGTATGTTTTCGAATTTCTATTTCGTTTAATTCAGTATAAAAACAAAGATCTGGCGTATCGAAATATTAGTTTTGAAAGAGAAGCTTACAGTAATGAAAAGAACTTAAATTATTTAAAAAACAGATCTTTTTTTCGGTTTTTAAATTATATCAAATTAAAATGAATCCAGTTTTCAATCAACCTATTAATATTAGTTTTCCAGATGATATCTCTTTGACTATAAAGCGAGAAGATTTAATTCATCCCTTTGTTTCAGGAAATAAATTTAGGAAGTTAAAATACAATTTACTTCAGGCGAAAGCCGAGAACCAAAGCACTTTATTGACTTTTGGCGGCGCATTTTCTAATCATATTGCTGCGGTGGCATATGCAGGAAAAGAGCAGGGTTTTAAAACTATTGGAATTATTCGAGGCGATGAGCTTGGGGATAAAATCGAAGACAATCCAACTTTGAAATTTGCTCAAGAAAACGGAATGCAGTTTATGTTTGTTTCGCGAGAAGATTATCGACTTAAGAGCGAAAATGCTTTTATTGAGAAGTTAAAAAACAAGTTTGGTAATTTTTATTTAGTCCCTGAAGGCGGTACAAATGAGCTGGCGGTAAAAGGCTGTAAAGAGATTTTAATTGATGAGGATAGGGCTTTTAATTATGTTTGCTGCGCAGTTGGAACTGGCGGAACTATTTCGGGATTAATAAATAGTGCCTTGCCAAATCAGAAAATTTTAGGCTTTCCGGCATTAAAAGGTGACTTTTTAAAAGATGAAATTCGTATTTTTGCCAAACAAGATAACTGGAATTTGATTTCTGACTATCATTTTGGAGGTTATGGCAAGATAAATTTAGAATTAATAGAATTTATTAATGCATTTTTTGAAGAAACAAAAGTGCCCTTAGATCCAATTTATACTGGAAAAATGGTTTTTGGCGTTATAGATTTAATAAGCAAAAAATATTTTCCTGCACATTCAAGAATTTTACTTATTCACACAGGTGGATTACAGGGAGTTGATGGAATGAATATGAAGTTGATGCAGAAAAAATTACCAATACTTAAAACGAATGATTAAAAAAATTGTACTGTTATTTACGATATTGGTTTTGGCAAGCTGTTCTTCTAGTAAACCAGTTATTGCCACAACAAAGAAAGCAGCGGCGGTTCAGAAACCGCGAGTAGCGACGACTAAAAAAACTACTCCAGCTAAACCGATAGGTAAAAATTATCCTTCTACAAATAATACAACTGAGGTTATTCATTCTACTTCGAAAACAGTTGTAACCAATGATTTAATTAATAATTATGTTTTGCAGTATAAAGATATTGCAGTTGGAAACATGAAAACATACGGAATTCCGGCGAGTATAATTTTAGCGCAGGGAATTTTAGAATCAGGCGCGGGAAGAGGCGATTTGGCACTGGAAGCCAATAATCATTTCGGAATTAAATGTCATAAAGATTGGCTGGGCGAAAGTGTTCGTCACGACGATGATTCTGCTCAGGAATGTTTTAGAAAATATCCAGAAGCAGCAGAATCTTATAGGGATCATGCTTTGTTTTTGGTTGGAAAAAAGAGATATGAGACGTTATTTACTTATGAAAAAGACGATTATAAATCTTGGGCAAAAGGCTTGAGAGCCGCGGGTTATGCAACAGATCCAAATTATCCAGATAAGCTGATTAGTTATATCGAGCGTTATAATCTGCATCAGTATGATTGTTTGGTTACAGGAAAAAATTATACGCCAATAAACAAAACCGCTCCAACAAGAAGTTCAACTTCTGTGGCAGTTTCAACTGTAAAGACAACTTCGAACTCAAATGATCCAAATTCGTACGAAGTTCAAAAAGGGGATACTTTGTATTCGATTTCAAAAAAATTCAACTTATTGGTTGATGATTTAAAGCAAAAAAATAATTTAACAGATAACGCAATTTCGATAGGACAAAGGTTGAAAGTGAAATAATTATCAATTGATAATTGACAATTAACAATTATCAAGAAATCAAAAATAAGAATGTTATATAAAAGAAGTAGTCAGCTTTTTGCTGAAGCAGAAAAAGTAATTCCCGGAGGAGTAAATTCGCCAGTAAGAGCGTTTAAAGCAGTTGGAGGAACTCCAATTTTTGTAAAAAGCGCCAAAGGTGCTTATTTGTATGATGAAGATGGAAACAAATTAATAGATTATATTAACTCTTGGGGGCCAATGGTTTTGGGTCACGCTTATCAGCCTGTTGTTGATGCAGTGATCGAAAAGGCAAAATTGGGAACTTCATTTGGAATGCCGACTGAGTTGGAAACAGAAATTGCAGCTTTGGCAGTTTCTATGGTTCCAAATATTGATAAAATTAGATTTGTAAATTCAGGTACAGAAGCTTGTATGAGCGCAATTCGTCTGGCTCGTGGATTTACGAAAAGAGATAAAATCATCAAATTTGCAGGTTGCTATCACGGACACTCTGATTCGTTTTTGATTCAGGCTGGAAGTGGAGCGGTGACTTTTGGTTCGCCAAACAGTCCAGGCGTTACAGAAGGTACTGCAAAAGATACTTTGTTAGCAAAATACAATGACTTAGAGAATGTAAAAACTTTAATCGAGGCTAATAAAGGAGAAATTGCGGCAATTATTATTGAAGCAGTTGCAGGAAATATGGGCTGTATTCCGCCTTCAAAAGGTTTCTTGGAAGGTTTAAGAGAATTGTGTACAGCAAACGGAATTTTACTAATTTTTGATGAGGTTATGACGGGTTTCCGTTTGGCTCGCGGCGGTGTTCAGGAATTATACAATATCAATGCTGATATCGTAACTTTCGGAAAAGTAATTGGCGGTGGATTACCAGTTGGTGCTTTTGCTGCACGCGAAGAAATTATGAATTATTTAGCGCCTCTTGGACCAGTTTATCAAGCGGGAACATTATCTGGAAATCCGTTAGCAATGGCTGCTGGATATGCAATGTTGAAAGCTTTAGATAATGATCGTGAAATTTTTACTCGTTTAGAAGAAAAAACTGCTTATTTAGAAGCTGGAATAGACAGGGTTTTAAAAGCAAATAATGTTGTTTTTACGATCAATAGAGTAGGTTCGATGATCTCTGTTCATTTTGATGCAAATCCTGTTGTAGATTTTCAAACTGCAGCAAAAGGAGATAACGAAACGTTTAAAAAATTCTTTCATGGTTTATTGCAGGAAGGCATTTATATCGCGCCGTCTGCCTATGAAACATGGTTTATAACAGATGCTTTGACGTATGAAGATTTAGATTTTACAATTAGTGCAATCGATAAAGTTTCGAAAACATTTTAATTTACAGCATTTATTTAATGAAAAGGTTTGGCTTTTTGAAAAAGTCAAACCTTTTTTTATTGCCTTAAACTTTAATTTATATTTAGTTAATAAAAAGTTAATGAAGGCTAAATTACTTGTATAATTGCAATCAAAAATTATTTTTGTTTAACAAATAACCATTAAAACCTATAATAAATGAAGAAATTTTTCATTTTTACTGCGCTGGCAGTTTTTATGTTATTTCCTGAAAGTCAATTTGCTCAATCGACAAAAAAGAAATCCAAAAAAGAAGAAAGTGCTGGAGCTCCAGTAGAAAAAAAATCTGAATCTTCTATCAAAGAGTACAGTAAAGTAATTACTAAAGATGCTGTTTCTGACGAAGGTCTTTTTACAGTTCATAAAGTAGATAAAAAGTATTACTTCGAAATTCCTAATAAATATCTAAACAAAGATATGCTTCTTGTAAGCAGGTTGTCTAAACTTCCTTCTAACCTTGGAGGAGGATATGTAAATGCAGGTTCTGAAACAAATGAACAATTGATTGTTTGGCAGCGTTTTCAAGATAAAATTTTAATCAAATCAAAATCATATAATGCTGTTGCAAATGATACTCTGCCAATAAGTATTTCGGTTAAATCGAATAATTATGATCCTACATTATTTGCTTTTGATATTGTTGCTTTTAGTAAAGATTCTGCAAATACAGTGATCGATGTTACTAAATTTTACAGTACAGATGTAAAAGCAATCAGTGGAATTTCTGGTCAGATGAGAGAAACGTATAAAGTAAAAGGACTTGATGATTCAAGAAGTTTTATCAATACGATTAAAAGTTTTCCTATGAATATTGAAGTAATTCAGGATATGACTTATAATGCATCAAAACCTTCAATGCTGGAAGAAACAGAGTCGATTAGTATTCAGATGAATCAATCGATGGTTTTACTTCCAGAAGTGCCAATGAAACCTAGATTAGCAGATCCACGTGTAGGATGGTTTACAATAAGCCAGTACGATTATGGAAGCAATGAATTGAAATCGGATCTTAAAACTTATATCAGACGATGGAGATTAGAGCCAAAAGATGCTGAAGCTTATGCAAGAGGAGAATTGGTTGAGCCAATAAAGCCAATTGTATATTATTTAGATCCAGCTACGCCAGAAAAACTTAGAAAATATATTAAACAAGGAATTGAAGAATGGCAGAAGCCTTTTGAAACTGCTGGGTTTAAAAATGCTATTATTGCCAAAGATGCTCCGACAAAAGAAGAAGATCCTGATTTTAGTCCAGAAGATGTTCGTTATTCTGTAATACGTTATGTTGCCAGTACAACAAGAAATGCTGTTGGACCTAGTGTTTCTGACCCTAGAACTGGAGAAATTATAGAAAGTGATGTTATCTGGTATCACAATCATTTACGTTCATACAGGAACCGTTATTTATTAGAAACTGGAGCTGCAAATCCATCAGCTAGAACATTACAGACAAGTGAGGAAGAAATGGGAGAAATGATGCGAATGGTAATTGCTCACGAGGTTGGTCACGCATTAGGTTTTCCTCATAATATGGGAGCAAGCTGTGCTTATGATACAGAAAGTTACAGAAATGGTGATTTTACACAGCAAAACGGAATTGCAGCAAGTATCATGGATTATGCGAGATACAACTATATTGCACAGCCTGGAGATAAAAATGTTCGTTTTATTCGTAAAATGGGTGCTTATGACCATTACGCTTTAAATTGGGGTTACAGAGTAATTCCAAATTCGAAATCTCCTCAAGACGAAACTCCGACTTTAGACAAATGGATTTTGGATAAAGCAGGAAATCCAATTTACAAGTATGGTAAACAAAGCAGTACTTTCGATCCTTCTTCACAAACAGAAGATATTGGAAATAACTCTATGAAAGCAAGTACATACGGGCTTAAAAATCTTGAATTTGTTGCCAATCATTTAAATGAATGGACAAGTAATGTTACAAACAATTATGAAGATTTAGATGAATTGTATAAGGAATTATTGGATGTTTGGGGCCGTTATGTAGGTCACGTTGTAACTAATGTTGGCGGAGTATATGAAAACCTAAAAAATCCAAATCAGGCAGGAAATGTATATGAAGTTGTACCGAAAGCAAAGCAAATCGAAGCAATGAATTGGTTACAAGTAAACGCTTTTGCTTCTCCTACTTGGATTGTAAACTTAAATACGTTAAAGAATACTGATTATGCTGGTTATACTGAAAGATTTAGAAATTTACAAGTTAGACATTTAAATAACTTATTAAGTTTAGGACGTATAGGCAGATTAATGGATAATGAAATTTTGGGCGCTGATACTTATAAAGCTTTGGATTTCTTTAAAGATATGAGAAAAGGAATTTGGAAAGAGGCTGGCAGTGCCGCAAATGTTACCATTTACCGTAGAAACCTGCAGCGCGCTTACATTGACAGAATGGGAACTTTGATGACGGAAGAGATGAAACCAGCAGACAGATCGGCTGGATATTACAATGTTTCTCAGTCTGATCTTAGAGCTTTAGTACGCGGAGAATTAAATACATTAAAAAAATCGCTTACGGCTGCAAAAGCATTAGGAACAAATGCAGAAACAAAATATCACTATGAAGATTGTATTAAACGAATTGATTTAATTCTAAATCCTAAGGTGTAGATTTATATAAAATAAAAAAGAGGCTTTCGAGCCTCTTTTTTTATTCTTGATCTTTTCGTTCTTTCATTTTATTTTTCATTTTGTCCTGATTTTCTTTCTGAATGTTTTTCCATTTGCTGTATTGATCAGCGTTCAGAATTGCTTTCATTTTTGCATCATTTGCATCTTTTTCATCCATCATTTGTTTTTTGAAAGCTTCTTTTTCGGCAGCTGTTGGTTTTACATTGCTGTCTTTTTTGTCTTTTCTTGCTTCTTTAAACTTTTCAGCTTTGGCATTTCGATCTGCTAAAAGTTGTTTTACTTGTGTTTGTTGATTTGCATCTAAATTTAACTCAGAAGTTAGTTTTTTTAACTGTTTTTCACTGCGTTGCTCTGGAGTTAGTTTTTCTTTGTGCTCACGCATAGGTTTTTGGTCAGCTTCTTGTGCAAAACTTGCTATTCCAACAAATAGCAAAGCAGCGATAAATAATTTTTTCATGATGTAAGTTTTTTAATTGTTTATATCGGTTAGACAATGTTAAAATCAATAGGTTTAATTGGGTAATTAGAATTGTGCTTTATTTAACAGATTGAAACGTAAAATATTAAAGCTTTATTTTAAAATAGGCATCTAGAATTATTTTTGTATTTTTAAGGTATAAACAAATTAAAATCCAAGAACAATTCATTATGAGTTTAGTTACTACAATCAGCGGAAATAAAATCGCCTTTTTTTCAACACAGCCTTACGATAAAGCTTTTTTTAATCAGTATAATGATGGTTTTGAATTGGATTTTTTCGAAACTCAGCTTAATTCTCAGACTGTTATTTTAATTGAAAATACCGCTGTTGTTTGTGTTTTTGTAAACGACATAGTAAACGAAGCAGTAATTAAGCAATTGGCAGAAAAAGGTGTAAAGATCATTGCATTACGATGTGCAGGTTTTAATAATGTTGATTTAGAAGCTGCAAAGCAATATAACTTAAAAGTTTGTCGTGTTCCTGCATACTCTCCGCAGGCAGTTGCTGAACATGCAATGGCTATGATTTTGACATTAAACAGAAAAACTCATAAAGCTTATAATCGTGTTCGCGAACAAAATTTCTCTCTAAACGGATTATTAGGTTTTGACTTGTTCGGAAAAACGGTTGGGATTATTGGAACTGGAAATATAGGGAAAGCTTTTGCTAAAATTGCTTTAGGTTTTGGCTGTAAAGTTCTAGCGTATGATATTGTTACGAATGACGAAATGATAAAGGACGGAGTAGAATTTGTGTCTTTGGAAACGATTTTTAAATCAAGTAATATTATCTCACTCCATTGTCCGTTAAATGCTCAAACAAAGCACGTTGTTAATAAAGATTCAATTGCTTCTATGAAAGACAATGTGATGATTATTAATACAAGCCGAGGCGGATTGATCGAAACAGCTTCGGTTATTGAAGGCTTGAAAGAAGGTAAAATCGGTTATTTAGGAATTGATGTTTATGAACAGGAAGAAAAATTGTTTTTCAGAGATCTATCTGCAGATATTATTCAAGATGACGCAATTCAGCGTTTAATGAGTTTTCCGAATGTTTTGGTTACGGCACATCAGGCGTTTTTTACAAATGAAGCTTTAACGCAGATTGCATTGGTTACTTTTAATAATATTAAGTCATTATTGACGGAGAATGATATTGAAAATAAAGCTGCTTTGCTTGTTTAGAATTGATTATAAAGATAAAAGTGTGAAATTAAAAATAACAAACTATGAAAAGTAAAATCGTAATTGCAATTGCAATTTTGGCATTGTATTCATGTCAAAATAAAACAGAATCAAAAAATATAGTAAAAACTATTGTGCAGGATACTTTGTCTAAAACATTGGGAGGAACAGCAAATCTTAATGAAGCGCCTCCAAGAGATGATAAAGCGGTCGAACTGATTAGGAAGCAATTAAGTGTTTTGTTGAAGAAAGATATTCCGGCTATGACAAAAGACGATCGTTATTTTTACTATCAAGAATTTGATTTGAATAATGATAAGAAAAACGAATATTTTGTAGGTTTCTCAAATTCTTATTTCTGCGGAAGCGGAGGTTGCTCCGGATATATCTTAAATAATGATGGAAGCGTAATCAATCGTTTTTCGGTAACCGATTATCCAATTTATGTTACGACTTCATCAACCGAAAAATTTTATGATTTAATATTTGAAAGCGGAGGGAAATTTCATCTTCTAAAAATGAAAGGCGGCAAATATCCTTCGAATCCATCTGTTCAGGAAGTTATAAAAGGCGATGTTCCTAAAGAAAGTACAAAGGTTTTGGATGTTAATTCTAAAAAAATAGAGAAGTATTCTTTTTAAAAATAAAAAACCCGACAGATTATTAAAATTTGTCGGGTTTGAATATTTGTATATTTTTAGAATTTTTAAAATACGGCTTTAAGTTTCTTATTTATTGGTCTTTAACGTGTTGTTTGGTGCTTAAAATATTTTTGATTAATCTATATATTGCCATTAGCAAACCGCTTCCGAAAAATAATATTCCAGTATAACCAATAATCATTTTGATTACCAGATTTCCTCTTTTAAATTCTTCAGGATATAAAATCAGAAATAAACAATTTAAAACAAAGATTAAGCAACCAAAAAACATTGTAATATTGGTTTTAAAGCTGTCTTTACTTTTGTCAATTTTCTTTTCTGTTATAAGATAATAGATGCAGCCTAAACCTCCGAAGAAAAGTATGCCGCTAAGATATTTAAGTCTCATTTTGAATAGAACTACTTCTGAAAATTGTAATTCTGGATTTGTAAATGAATCAATCAATTCATAAACAGAAAGAACTGTGAATAAAATAAATATTGTATAAAGGAAGTACTTTTTAATTTTTGGCATAAATATTTGTAAGTCAGTAAATTTAAATAAAAAACCCGACAGATAATCTGTCGGGTTTGTATTTTATAAAACTCATTTTTTGGAATTTGGAATTTCCAAAAAATGAGATTTTAATAATTTATCCTACTAACTCCACGAATTTAAACTCACCTTCAACGGCAACTTTAGTTAAACCATGTTTTGATAGGTTTTTCATAGCTGCATCCCATTTTTTACCGCTTAAATTAGCTGTAACTTTTAGTTGTGCAAGATCCATTTTGTTTTCGTTCTCTTTAAGGAAGTGAATAATTGCTTTCTCTTCGTCAGATAATTCAATTAATTGTTTTTTCTCCGGACGCATTTGCGGGAACAATAAAACTTCTTGAATAGAAGCATTGTTTGTTAAATACATAATCAAACGATCCATTCCAATTCCCATTCCAGAAGTTGGAGGCATTCCGTATTCAAGTGCTCTTAGGAAATCTTCGTCGATAATTCCGTTTGCTTCATCATCACCTTTCGCTGCCAAACGCATTTGATCTTCAAAACGCTCTCTTTGATCAATTGGATCATTCAATTCAGAATATGCATTTGCAATTTCTTTACCACAAACCATTAACTCAAAACGCTCTGTCAAATCTGGATTATCACGGTGCTCTTTACAAAGCGGAGACATTTCTTTTGGATAATCAGTAATGAAAGTTGGCTGAATATAGTTTCCTTCGCATTTCGCTCCAAAAATCTCATCAATCAATTTTCCTTTACCCATTGTTTTATCCACTTCAATTCCCATTCCTCTTGCCGCTTCAAACAACTCTTCTTCAGTTTTTCCAGAAATGTCAAAACCAGTAAAATGTTTGATAGAATCAGTCATTGTCACGCGTGCATAAGGCGCTTTAAAATTAATTTGGTGTTCGCCAAAAGTAACTTCACTTGTACCATTTACAGCAATTGCACAATGCTCAAGCAAGCCTTCTGCAAATTCCATCATCCAGTTGTAGTCTTTGTAAGCTACATATATTTCCATTGCAGTAAACTCAGGATTATGCGTTCTGTCCATTCCTTCGTTACGGAAGTTTCTAGAAAACTCATAAACACCTTCAAATCCACCAACAATTAATCTTTTTAAATACAATTCGTTTGCAATACGCATATAAAGCGGAATGTCAAGCGAATTATGATGCGTGATAAAAGGTCTCGCCGAAGCACCACCAGGAATTGACTGCAAAACCGGAGTGTCAACTTCAAGATATCCAGCGTCATTAAAATAACCACGCATTGCAGTAAATAACTTTGTACGTTTAATAAAAGTTTCTTTTACTTGTGGATTTACAGTTAAATCTACATAACGCATTCTGTAACGCAACTCAGCATCGTTAAATGCATCATGCACATTTCCTTCTTCATCAACTTTTGGCAACGGAAGCGGACGAAGCGTTTTACTCAAGAAAGTAAAACCGCTCACACGAATACATTTTGCGCCAACTTGCGTAGTAAATAATTCCCCTTCAATACCAATAAAGTCACCTAAATCGGTTAATTTTTTGAATACTTGGTTGTATAAAGTTTTATCGTCACCTTCACATAAAACATCACGATTCACATACAATTGAATACGTCCTTCGCTGTCTTGTAACTCAGCAAAACAAGCTTTACCTTGATCACGAACACTCATCAAACGTCCCGCAACGATAACCTTCTTACCTTCTTCAAATGACTCCTTAATTTGCTTAGAAGTATGATTTACAGGAAAAAGATTAGCTGGATAAGGATTGATTCCTAAGCTGCGTAAGTTTTGAAGTTTTTCTCTTCTGATGATTTCTTGTTCTGATAATGCCATTTTTGTGCTTTTTTTAAGAGTGCAAAGATAAAGAAAAGAATGTAGATTTTTGAATGCGTATTTTAGATTTTTTGCAGCAGCAATTTATTGTGTTTCAATCATCTTTTGCCCCGTATAGATAGGTGTTGGGACTATATACTGTCTAAAAATAAAGTTTTTCTGTAAGAAATTAAATCAGAATCTCGTTATCTTAGCGCTTCATAAAACTCAGAATCTACTAGAAAAATGAAATTTATATCAGCCTTTTTATTATTAATTCTGCTCACAAGCTGCACTATAACTGAAACGATAATAATAAACCCAGACGGAACTGGAAATATTGAAGTTTACAGTCTTCGGGATGAAAATAGTGTTATGCAGTTAGGGAGAAATAGTCCTGATTCAGAGAAATTTATAGATACCATATTTGTTTTTAAAGATTATATTACTAAGTATCAAGAAACTTTTGTGAGATTTAGTAAATCAGATCAGGCATTATTTCAAGAACATTCTAATGTGAAAATGCATGTGAAAATGGATCCAATTCAGATGGAGAATTTTAATATTGTTTCGTGTGATTTTAAAAAGATAGAAGAAGTTCCTAATGTTTATAAAAGCCTTAGTTTAGCTAGTTGTTTAAAAGAAAATTATACGGTAGTTCAGCCGTTTTATAAAATAAAATACAGTTTTGACGGTGTCACATTTAGAAGAAATTTGATAATTACTGATCAAGAAAAATTTGATGAGAAAATGAAAGAAGCGGAGGATAGAAAAAAAGTAATCTCTAATTATAAATTGAAACAATCTTATGTTTTGAATTACTATTTTCCAAGGGTAATAAAGTCGGTTTCAAACGAAAAAGCGGTTATAAGTGCCGATAATAAATCGTTAAGTTTAGAATTTCAGCTTTCTGACTGCCTGCAAAATCCTGAATTGACAAACTTGGAAGTGATTTTAGAATAAAACTTAAATTATTATCAAAAGAAGGTATCTTCGCGGCTTACTAACCAAAAATTTAAAGTCATGAAAAAAGGACTGTTTTATATCCTTGCAGTATTATGTATGTCAAGTTGTACTATTAAAGAAAAAGTGGTCATAAATGAAGATGGCTCAGGATCTTTTTCATATGGATTTGACATGGCGGGAATGTATAAAATGGGAATGAAAAGTTCGGATTCTTTAAAGGATAAAAAGGTTATTGATACTACGTTTAATTTTAAAGAATTATTTGATAAAGCAAAAGATAGTATAGCAAAACTGCCGACAGCAGAGAAAGAAATGCTTAAGGTGCTTGAGAATTTTAAAATTAGTTTAAAGGTTAACGAAGAGCAAAAGCAAATGGAGTATAATATGATATTTGATTTTCCTAATTTAAACAGTATTCAAAAAATGGCATCTCCAACTCAGGCGATGGAAAAATTAGCACTTTCTGATAAAAAGCGACTTGGAGCTTTAAGCGCAGCGCCAAAATCTGAGGATAACAACTCTACTTCATTTCTTTATGATGGAAAGAGTTTTACTAAATTGATTTCGAGTACTGAGGATAATAAAAAAGCAGTTTCAAAACCTAAAAAGAAAAAGGGAAAAGAGGAAGATGATCCTTTTTCTAAGAAAATGGATGATATGATGAAGGAATGTAAGTATTCTATGGAATACCATTTTCCTAAAAAGATAAAAACGGTTTCTTTAAAAAATGCTGTAATTGCTGCTGATAGAAAGAGTTTTATTTATGATGTTCCTTTAGAGAATATGCAGGATAACAGCAATATGAATATTGGGTTTAAGGTAATATTCGAAGATTAGAAAGCAGGGTTGCAAAGTAATAATCTTTTGAATAGAGTTCGTATATTTGATAAAAAAAATACACAACGATGAAATTATTAAAATTATTAAGTTTTTCTTTTTTATTAGCCTTTTTAACAAGTTGTACTTTTACTGAAAGTATTTACATCAATGATAACGGAACTGGGAAATTTTCTGTAGATATGGATGGTTCTGCTTTGATGGAAATGGCTGGCGATCAAATTGGAAATCAAATGGGAGCTGATGCCAAAAAAGATATTGATTCTAGTTTTACTTTCAAGCAATTGTTTGAAGAGAAAAAAGATAGTATTGCAAAGTTGTCTCCAGAGGTTCAAAAAGAACTAAAGAAACTTGAAAGTTTTGCTGTTCATACTAAAATGAGTAGTGAGAAAAAGCAGTTTTTAATGACTTTATCGACTGATTTTAAAAATGTAAATGAATTGCAGGATATTTTACAAACCGCCAATGTGCTTCAAAAACTTGAAGGAGGAGCAGGAGCAAGTCCGTTAGGTAATGGTATTGGGAACAATAATAGTGTATTGACTTATACATATGATGCTAAAAAGTTTACTAGAAAGGCAATAATTGATCCTAAAAAAGTTGCCGAAGTAGTCAAAGATTCTACAGGAATGTCAAAAATGATGTTTGCTTCTTCAACTTATGTTGTGAAATATCACTTCCCGAAAAAAATCAAAAAAGTATCGAATCCGAATGCATTGTTCAGTGAGGATCGAAAAACAATTACAATTCAATACCCTTTTACGGATTATATGGAGAATCCTGACAAACTCAACTTTGAAGTAGAGTTTGAAAAATAATTAAAATGAATAAAAAAATTCAACTTCAAGATCTAGGTAATAGAGATTATAAATCGACTTGGGAATATCAAGAAGAGCTTTTTACAGCTATAGTTGATTTAAAAATCAAAAATAGAAGAGAAGAGCTTGATTTACCAACTCTCAATTATTTATTGTTTGTCGAGCATCCGCACGTTTATACTTTAGGTAAAAGTGGTGATTTAGAGAATTTGTTGTTAAATGAAAAACAGCTTGAAGCTAAAGGAGCAACTTTTTACAAAATTAACCGCGGAGGCGATATTACCTATCACGGACCAGGACAAGTTGTAGGTTATCCAATTTTGGATTTAGAAAACTTCTTTACAGATATTCATAAATATTTACGATTCCTAGAAGAATCAATTATTCTTACTTTGGCAGAATATGGTTTGGAGTCGGGTAGAAGTGAAGGTGAAACAGGAGTCTGGCTTGGTGTTGGAACACCATTTGCACGTAAAATATGTGCAATGGGCGTTCGTGCTTCGCGATGGGTTACCATGCACGGATTTGCATTGAATGTAAATGTAGATTTAGGATATTTTGATAATATAATTCCATGTGGTATTCGTGGAAAAGGCGTAACATCTTTAAATGTTGAACTTGGTGTTGAACGAGTTGATGAGGAAGAAGTGAAGTCTAAAATTGTTAAACATTTAGCTCATTTATTTGAGGCTGAATTTATTGCAGAAACATCAAGATAAAACTAGTTTTAGTTTTTGAATATTTAGTTTATACCTATTGAATATAATTGCTTTTATGCGAATTATATTCAACGGGTTTTTCTGTTTTTAGTTATGAGTATTATCGATAAAAAAGCAATTCTAAACAATTTAGGACTTCCTGAGAAAGAGCTGGAGGAATTATCAAATGTCTGCGAACATAAAATAATCAACAAAGGAGATTGTTTTATTTCTGCAGGTCAAATTCCGCGTAAGATGGCTTTTGTTATTAAAGGATTGTTTCGATACGTTTATAGTAATGAAAATGGTAACGAGTTTACAAAAAGCATCATTACCGAGAATAATTTTATAAGTTCCTATTCAGCAATGATTCATAATAGCGCATCTTATTTTTCTATTGAAGCTTTGGAAGAAACAGAAATTTTAGAAATTGATTATTTGAGATGGCTGGAAATGAAGGCGAAAAACTCTTTTTGGAATATCTTTTTACTTCAAATATTAGAAAAAGCGTTTTGTGTTAAAGAAAAACGAGAGCGGGAATTATTGCTTTTGGATGCAGAAAAACGATACGAAATTTTTATTGCTGAGTTTCCAAATTTAGAAAATAGAGTTTCACAACAAATTATAGCTTCATATTTGGGTATTCAACCTGAATCTCTCAGCAGAATTAGAAGAAAATTTAAGACTTAACATAGATCAATGCATAGTTTTGCGACGATGGGTATTTTTGATGCTTAATTTAAAAATTAAGTTATGAAAATCACGAATAGTACTATCGTTATTACTGGAGGAAGTTCTGGTTTAGGATTAGAAATGTGCAGGCATTTTATAAAACAAGGCAACACAGTAATTGCTTGCTCGCGTTCTATCGAAAAACTAGAAGAAGCACAGAAAATACTGCCGGATTTAATTGTTTATCCTTGTAATATTGCAAATGAGCAAGAATGTGAAGCATTTGTAAAATGGATCGAAACATCTTATTCTCAAGTAAATATTTTGATTAATAATGCCGCGATTATCAATAGAACTTCTTTTATTGAGGATGATTTAATTTTGCAAAAAATGAACGATGAAATGTTAACTAATTTTGCAGCTCCAGTTCGTTTGATAAAATTATTATATCCTATTTTAATCAAAAATAATAATTCTAAAGTTATAAATATTACAACTGGTTTGGTGTATGTACCAAGAGGTATTTATACTTTTTATAATGCTGCAAAATCAGCTTTGCACTCCTTTACCCAAGTCTTGAGGTATCAGCTTAAAAATGAACCTATACAGGTTGTCGAAGTCATGTTTCCAGTTGTAGATACGCCTTGGCATAATGGTAAAGCGCCTAAAATTGCTATTTCTCCAGAAAAAGCTGTTTCAGAAATGTTTAAAGAGATTGCTCTCAATAGAACAGAAATTAGAATTGGAAAAGTTAAAATTCTGTATTTGCTTTCTAGAATAGCTCCTCAATTTGCATTTAAGAAAATAAACAGTCTAAGTTGATTTTTTAGAGTTTAAAATTCTAATGTTAATTGATCTGGTAAAAGTCTGAAACTCATTCGGTGATATTTTGTTGTTCCGTATTCTTTAATTGCCTCTCGATGCTCTTTAGTTGGATATCCTTTATTTTTTTTCCAGTTGTACATTGGAAATTCTTCGTGAATTTTATCCATGTATTCATCTCGATAAGTTTTTGCTAATACTGATGCAGCGGCAATGCTCAGGAATTTTGCATCTCCTTTTACAATGCTTTTATTTGGAATAGACTTTAATAATTCTATTTCAGCAGAAGAGAACTGTTTTCCAACTGTATTTTTTAATCCTAATTTAGCATTCAAAGCACGGTTTCCATCTACAATAATATATTCCGGAGTTTGACTTAGTTTTAGAATACACTCCTGCATTCCTTTCATTGATGCATTTAAAATGTTTATTTCATCAATCTCGTCAGGAAATAAATGTGTTACTGAAAAGCAGAGTGCTTGTTCTTCGATAATTGGTTTTAAAAGTGCACGCGTCTTTTCAGATAATTGTTTACTATCATTTAAAATTATATTCTCAAAATCTTCAGGAAGAATTATAGCTGCTGCCGTGACAGGTCCTGCTAGGCAGCCGCGTCCTGCTTCATCTGTTCCTGTTTCTAGTGTAAATCCTGAATAATTAAGCTGCAGCATTTGATTCTTTTTTTTGAAGTGCAAATATTGTATTTTTTTTTCAAAATGTATGAAAAAGACAGATTGATCAATAATCGTAGAAAATATGTTTGTCTTTTGAAATTTTGATCAAAAAATATTTTTTTAGTTTTTCTTGTCTTAAATAGCATTTTCTGTAATTAGAAAATGAGACCTTATTTACATCTGTATTTTGTTTTGAGAGACCTTTATTTGAATAGAAAGAAGTGAATTAGTAAAAACAATTCAAAATATAAAATTGTATTATATTTTAAAGCTTTCATTAGTCTTTAATTTATGTCCTTGAATATTGTTAAAATTGGTAGTTAGGTTTGTTAAAATTAAGAAATATTCTAAACGCGGGCAGATCGTCTTAAACTCTAAATTCTTTTCTCGGTTACACTAAAATAAAACAGGAATTATTGGGTTGAAAAAAGGGCAATTTTCAGGCTATCAATTGTAAATAATGAACTTAAATAATTAGTTAAGTGTGGGAATGTGCCTTTTTGCTCTTTTTTTTGTTAGGATAATTGTTACATTTTAAACAAAAAGCACTCTGTTTTAGGGGTTTTGTTACAGTTTGAAATGTTAATATTGTGTTAAAATTATAAATATGGGTAGATTCTAGATAGCGCTGTATTGTTATATATAATAGGGTTTTAGCTAAAAAATGTTGATTTACTGCGCTTTAGTGTTAATGAGCTATTAAAGTAATGTTGGTGTTCTGTTAAAGAGGGACTTGTTATTTTAAGAAATAATTAAGATGTTTGTCGCATACTAATTCAAATATATACCAAAATGAAATTAAAATTACAATGGATCTATTCGCTATTGATAGCGCTTTCTATTCAGTTTTCTTATGCTCAAGAGAGGACTGTTACAGGTATCGTTTCAGGTGATACAGGAGTTATTCCAGGAGTTAATGTTATTGTTAAAGGAACAAAAGTTAGTACACAAACAGATTTTGATGGAGGTTTCTCTATTAAAGCTAAAACTGGTGATGTACTTCTTTTTTCTTACGTTGGAATGGATCAGATTTCAGCTGTTGTAGGACCATCTTCAGCAGTTAATGTTAAAATGAAAGATTCAGGAAAATCTTTGGACGAGGTTGTTGTTGTTGCCTATGGTAAAGCAAAAAAGAGTTCTTACACAGGTTCTGCAGTTTCAATTAAAGGAGAAAGTTTTGCTAATAGAGCAGTAACAAACGTTTTGTCTACAATTGAGGGAGCTTCTTCAGGTGTTCAAATTCAAAGTGCTTCTGGACAACCAGGTGCGGCGCCAGCAATTAGAATCCGTGGATTTAGTTCTATCAATGGATCAAATACTCCACTATACGTTGTTGATGGAGTTCCATTTGCAGGAGATATTAGTACTTTGAATTCTGCAGATATCGAAAGTTTGACAGTTTTGAAAGATGCTTCGTCAACTTCATTATACGGATCAAAAGCTGCGAATGGTGTTATTATCATTACGACAAAAACTGGTAAATCTTCAAAAGATAAGTTCTCATTAAATGTAAGTCAAGGTTTGACTTCAAGATTGATTAAAGAATACGACAGAGTTAATGCTTTTGATTACTATCCTTTAGAGTGGGAAGCAATAAGAAACAGCCGCCCAATGGGAACACCGGCTCAATTAGCTACTGCTAATGCTTATGCATCTGCCAACGTTCAGCCCTTGTTGGTTACAAATCCATTTAATGTTCCAAACGGACAAGTCGTTGGAACAGATGGTAAATTAAATCCAAATGCTCAACTTTTGTATCCAAATGATTTAGATTGGACTAGAGAATTAGAAAGAGCTGGAACAAGACAAAATGCTGATTTTTCTTACCAAGGTAAATCTGACAAATCAAATTATTTTGCTTCTTTGGGGTATCTTAATGAAGAAGGATATCTTCAAAATTCTGATTATGAGAGAATTTCTGCTCGTTTAAATATTAATACTACTTTTAATAGTTGGTTAAAAACTGGAATTAATTTATCAGGAACTACAACTGATTCTAATTTGGCAGTAAACGGAGTTGATAATTCAACTTCTGTTAATAATCCATTTAGAGCAACTAGATTTATGGGGCCTATTTACCCTGTTTATGATCATAAACCAAATGGAGATTTTTTATTAGATCCAGTTACTGGAGAGAAAATTTATTCAATTGCTAGAGGTGCTAGTGCTACACCAGGTAGAAATATTGTTTATGAAACATTAAACAATACCGATAATCAAAAAGGGACGGCTTTATCAGCAAGAACATATGTTGAGTTCAAATTTTTGAAAGATTTTAAATTTACTGCAAATGCAGCGTTGGATAAAACATATTTAAACAGAACGTATTCTTATAATACAGAAATTGGTGATGGTGCTCCAACAGGGTTAATGGCTAAAGAGAATAGAGTTCTAACTGGTGTTACTTACAATCAGTTATTAAACTATGATAAAAAAATTGGTGAGCATACTATATCAGTTTTATTAGGACATGAAAGTTTTGATTACGAAAGAGAATGGTTAAATGGAACTAAAACAGGTCAGGTTTCGCCAAATAATGTTGAGTTTATTAACTATGCTACGGTAACAGACTTAAATTCTTATACAAGAAATTACGGAACAGAATCTTATTTTTCAAGAGTTGGATATGACTATAAAGATAAATACATCCTTTCAGGATCTTTTAGAAGAGACGGTTCTTCAAAATTTACAAAAGATAACCGTTGGGGTAATTTCTGGTCAGTTGGTGGTGCTTGGGTACTTACAAAAGAAAGCTTCTTAGAAAATAGCGGTTGGATTAATGAATTGAAATTAAGAGCTTCTTTTGGAGAAGTTGGTAATGATTCTCATATCAACCATGACGATTTAAGTTTTTATGCAGGTCAATCAACTTTTAGTTTAGGATATGATAATGGAAGTGAAGGTGGAGTTGTTACAAACGCTAGTGGAGCTGTAAATTTAAAATGGGAAAAAAATACTCAGAAAGATATTGCTGTTGAATTTGGATTGTTTAAAAACAGACTTAGAGGTAGTGTTGAGTATTATAACAGAAGTACAGATGATTTGATCTTTTCTGTACCAAATCCTTTATCTTCAGGACTTGATAACAGAATCGAAAATATTGGTTCTATGTTTAATAGAGGTTTCGAAATCTCTTTAGACGGGACTATTGTGAAAACAAATGATTTTTCTTGGGGATTGAATGTAAATGCATCTACAATTCATAACGAAATCACTAAGTTACCACAAAAAGAGATTATCAACGGAAGTAAAAAGTTAATGGTTGGTCAGTCTATGTATGACTATTGGTTAAGAGATTGGTACGGAGTAGATCCAACAGACGGATATGCTTTATATGTGTCAGATCCAACTTTAATCGTTGCTGGAGATATTACTCAAAGAGTTGTTAATGGAGTAAATGTAACAACAGATCAAAATAAAGCGTTATACCACTATGCTGATTCAGCAATTCCTGATTTGTACGGAAGTTTTGGAACTAACTTTGAATATAAAGGTTTAAGATTAGAAGTTTTATTTGCTTATCAAATTGGTGGAAAGATGTATGACACTAATTATCAATCGCTTATGCATACTGGAAGCAGCTATGGATCAGCTTTAAGTGTAGATGTTCTTAACAGATGGCAAAAACCAGGAGATATTACTGATGTTCCAAGAATGGATGTTGGTAGAAATACACAGTCAAGCGCTGCTTCTGACAGATGGTTGATAGGTTCAGATTATTTATCTTTAAGACAAGTTAACTTATCTTACAAAATGCCTTCTGAATTAATCTCTAAATTAGGAGTAGACAATGCTACCTTGTATGTAAATGGTGAAAATTTATTATTATTCACTAAACGTCAAGGAATGGATCCAAGTCAAACTTTTAATGGAACAACTCAAAATAGATACATGCCATCTAGAGCTATTACATTAGGGTTAAACTTAAACTTTTAAAAAATAATATTATGAAATCAAATTATATAAAACAGATATTTATTGCAATATCGTTATTAGCACTGACGTCATGTTCAGAAGATTTTTTAGATAAAAAACCTACAGAATTTGTTGATTACGACGGGGCGACTAAAACCACTGAAAATTTAATGACGCTTTTAAATGGTATACACAGATCATTGTATGTTAGATATGAAAGTAATCAGAATGAGAATGGACTAGGTGGAATGATGCAACAGATGGATATCGTTGGAGATGATTTAGTTTATACTTCTAATAACACTTGGTTTTTACAAGTTTACAACTGGAATGGTGTAGCAAATGAAAATGCGCAAGATGTTAGATTTCCATACCGTACTTATTATAGAATAATTAGAAATGCTAACACTATTTTAGGTGCAGTTGATGCGTCAACAGGTCCAGACGCAGATAAAAAAGTGTTAAAAGGTCAAGCTTTGCTTTATAGAGCATTTTCTCATTATCAATTGGTTCAGATATATGGTAAAAGATATGTTAACGGAGTTGATAATTCACAAATGGGTGTTCCTCTTGCTTTAACTGTTAGTGATCAACCTTTGGCTCGTGCAACTGTTGAACAAGTTTACACGCAAATCAATAAGGATTTAGATGAAGCAAATGTTTTATTAGTAGGGTATACAAAACTAAATAATTCTCATTTAGGTTTAAGCGTAGCACAAGGTTTGAAAGCTAGGGTAGCATTAACTCAAGGAAATTGGGCTATTGCTGCAGATTATGCTGCTAAAGCTAAAACGGGTGTAGCATTAATGAATGCTGAGGAATATGTAAAAGGATTTAATGACTTTAACGCTAAAGAATGGATGTGGGGAAGTCATGTTAACGAAGTTCAAACAGATTATTTTGGTAATTTTGGAGCTTACATGTCTAGAAATTTTAGTTCAACAGTTATCCGTGTTTGTCCTAAGGCAATTAACAGTAAACTTTACAACTTAATTCCAACTACTGACGTACGTTCAAAGTTGTTTGACAAAACAGGGGTGCATGCTTCATTAAATCTTTCATCAGCTTTTGCTAAATTTCCTTATACAAGTCAAAAATTCTTAGCTGTAAGTACTGGTGACGCTAGATGTGATATTCCTTATATGCGTGTTGCTGAAATGTATCTTATCGAAGCAGAAGCAAAAGCAAGATTAGGACAGGCTGATGCAGCTGCTGTATTATTTGCTTTAGTAAAAACTAGAGATACTGGATATACTTTGTCTACAAAAACTGGACAAGCATTAGTAGATGAAATCTGGTTTCAAAGAAGAATTGAATTGTGGGGAGAAGGATTTAGATTTTATGACTTAAAGAGAACAAATACTCCTCTTGATAGATCTGGTGCAAATCATAATTCAACAATTACAAATGGAGTAATCAATGTTCCTGTAACAGATAAAAGATGGCAATGGTTGATCCCTAGAGCTGAGATCAATGCTAACCCATTACTTAAACAAAATGAATTATAATAAATTGTAATATAATTTAATGGGTGTTTCAGTTTTTTGGTAGATTTTAAAAACTATTAGAATAAAAGAGCAGTTACCCAGATAAAGTTTATATTACAGTAAACAATAAATATTTTGATTTTTCTTGAAAGCCCCGTTTACTTTTGTAAACGGGGTTTTCATTTTTGAAGGAGGTTATGATTGCAGACTCATACTAACGTTTTGTTTTTTTTCGTTTATACGTTTTTATCTTTTACCTTTGCTCGACAAATTTTGCCGAAATAATTTTATATAACATTATCAAATGAGAATATTCATTTTTCTATATCTATTAGTTATACCAGCCTTATTGTTTTCTCAAGAAAAGACTTCTTCAAAAAGTAGTTTAGATATGAATTCAAAATACTCAAGTATAACAGACACTGTTAAAAAGAAAAAGGCTAAAATTGCTAAAATTGACCAATATCAGATTATTACTCTAGAGCATGATACTACTTATGTAGATACATCATTGACAATAAAAAGTGCCTATAAACAAAACCATCTTCGAAAAGATCTTTTTGGACTGTTGGAGTTCTCAAATATCGGACAGCCTTTAAATGTTTTGCAATATAGTTTAACGAATTTTTCGCCATATCCAGAGATTGGTTTCTCGGCTATGCACTATAATTATCTGCAGCCAGACGACATTAAATACTATTCTGCAGCGACGCCTTTAACAGAGTTGTTTTTTAATACAACAATAAATAAAGGACAAAATGTTGATTCATTTATTACTTTGAATACATCAAAAAATCTTAATTTTTCTATTGCATATAGAGGTTTACGTTCAGAAGGAGATTATATAAATCAGTTAGTAAGTTCAGGAAATTTTCGATTTACAACCAGTTATGCAACACCAGAGAGAAGATATGCCTTGAATGCGCATTTTACTTTTCAAGATAATTCAAATGAAGAAAATGGTGGTATTACAACTCCAGAAGATTTTGAGAGTGATAATCCAGATTTTAAAAATCGTCAGAGACTACAAGTTTACTTGACAGATGCAAAATCTTTTTTGAAAGGGAAAAGGTTGTTTTTTGACCACGCTTTTAGAGTGAATCCAAAAAACGGAAATAATAATTTGTATATAAATCATCAGTTTAACTTCGAAAACAAATTTTTCGAATACAATCAACCTACTGTTCTTTCTACTGTTGACGGACAACAAGTACAGCGTTTTGGAGCTTCATATACAACAAGTGGTATAAATGATCAAACTCGTTTTGAAAGATTGTACAATAAAGTTGGAGTGGCTTATGAAAATTCGCTGTTAGGTAAGTTTAATTTTTTTGTTGACGATTATAGGTCAAATTATAAATACGACCGAATTTTGGTTGATAAATCTGGAGGTGTTGTTCCTGATAATTTGTTTCTTCAGATTAATAATTTTGGTGGACAATATGAATATCAAAAGAACAAATGGAATGGGCGATTTTTGTATACAAGATCTATTACGAACCAATCATTATCTGATCTTGATGCGAAATTACGCTATACTTTAAATGAAAAAATTCAGTTCGATTTTAAATATAGAAATGTAAACAAACTGCCAAACAATAATTATAATTTGTATCAAAGCAGTTATGTAGAGTACAACTGGTCGAATAATTTTAAAAACGAAAAAATTAATACACTTGGAGCTAGTGTGCATACGCCTTGGTTAAATGCTGAGGTTCAATATACAGTATTAAATGATCATTTGTATTTTAAAGATGTTTCGTCGCCGGCTCAAGTATTAGCACAAACACAAATTATAAAGCCAGAGCAGTACGGAAATGCTATTAATTATTTAGAAATTAAAGCAAGCAAGGAATTTAAATTTGGAAAATTTGCATTAGATAATACTCTATTGTATCAAAAAGTAGATCAATCTGATTTAATTTTAAATGTGCCAGATTTTGTAACAAGAAATACATTCTATTATTCAAATCACTTTTTCAAGAAAGCATTATTTGCACAAACAGGAATTGTATTTAATTATTTTACCAAGTTTTATGGTAATGGATATAATCCAGTAGTTGGAGAGTTCTTTGTTCAGAATAATAAAGAGATTGGAAATTATCCGCTTTTTGACCTTTTTATAGATGCCAGAATTCGTCAGACACGTTTTTATCTAAAGGCAGAACACATAAATGCTCTTTTTTCAAAAAGCGATTATTATTCAGCACCAAATAACCCATATCGTGATTTTGTAATACGATTTGGTTTAGTTTGGAATTTCTTCCAATAAAACGGATAAAACATATTTTAAAAATATCTTATATTAAAACTTAAATAAAATGGACTTTTCAAAAAATATTTTAGAAACAATTGGTAATACACCATTAGTAAAACTCAACAAGATTGTTGCTGAAATTGATGCATTAGTATTGGCAAAAGTCGAGACCTTTAATCCTGGTAATTCTGTAAAAGACAGGATGGCTGTAAAAATGATTGAAGATGCAGAGGCAGATGGACGATTAAAACCAGGTGGAACTATTATAGAAGGTACTTCTGGTAATACAGGGATGGGATTAGCACTTGTTGCTATTATTAAAGGCTATAAATTAATCTGTGTAATATCAGATAAACAGTCTAAAGAAAAAATGGATATTCTTCGCGCAGTTGGAGCAAAAGTTGTTGTTTGTCCTACAGACGTTGAGCCAACAGATCCTCGCTCGTACTATTCAGTTTCTAAACGTTTGGCTCAAGAAACACCAAATTCGTGGTATGTAAATCAATACGATAATTTATCAAATTCATTAGCGCATTATGAGCAGACTGGGCCTGAGATTTGGAAACAAACAGAAGGTAAAATTACTCATTTTGTCGTTGGAGTTGGAACAGGAGGAACGATTTCTGGAGTTGGAAAATATTTAAAAGAGCAAAATCCAAATATTAAAATTTGGGGAATAGATACTTATGGTTCTGTTTTTAAAAAATACCATGAAACTGGAATTTTTGATGAAAACGAAATTTACTCTTATATAACTGAAGGAATTGGAGAAGATATTTTACCTAAAAATGTTGACTTTTCTTTGATTGATGGATTTACAAAAGTAACCGATAAAGATGCAGCAGTTTATACCAGAAAAATTGCACTTGAAGAAGCAATTTTCGTTGGGAATTCTGCTGGAGCGTGTATAAAAGGCTTGTTGCAGTTAAAAGAACATTTTAAACCAGATGATGTTGTAGTAGTATTATTTCACGATTCTGGAAGCCGTTACGTAGGTAAAATGTTTAATGACGACTGGATGCGTGAGCGTGGATTCTTGGAAGAGAATGTTACCAAAGCTGAAGATGTGATTAAAGATCATATCGATAAAGAATTGATAGTTGTTCGTACTGAAGAGTTGGTTTCTCATGCTATTGAGCGTATGCGTAAATATAAAATTTCGCAGATTCCGGTAGTTGATATAAATGGTTTTGTTGGTTCTGTTGATGAAACAGATTTATTTAGAAGTTATGTTGCAGATAAAAACGTAGCAGAAAAACCAATTAAAGAAGTAATGGGAAAACCATTTCCAATCGTAAAATTAGGAACTCCAATCGAAGAAGTTTCTAAGCTTTTTACAAAAGAAAATGATGCCGTTTTATTAGATTTAGGAAATGGAAATCATCATATCATTACGAAATATGATATTATTGGATCTATTAAATAAAGCAAATTAATACTTTTATAAATCCATAAATCTGCTTGTTAAAGACAGATTTATGGATTTTTTTATCCTTTTAAAATTTTTAGAATGAACTTTACTGCAATTGATTTTGAAACAGCAACGGGTTATCATCCGTGTTCTGTGGGAATTGTTACTGTCGAAAATGGAATTATTGTAGATGAATTTGTTACCCTAATAAAACCGCCAAATAACGAATATAATCCATTTACGATCCGAGTTCATGGTATTTATCCTAGAGATACTATTAATTCAAAATCATTTTTGCAGATTTATCCAGAGATAGAAAAAAGATTAAAAAACAGAGTTGTTGTGGCTCATAACGAAAGCTTCGATCGTAATGTTTTAGTGAAGTCAATGTTGCTTTATGGATTAAATTATGAAGATTTAAATATCGCTTCTAAGTGGGAATGCACGGTTAAGATTTATAAAGCAAAAGGTTTAAAACCAACAAAACTAAGCGACTGCTGTAGGGAAATGAAAATACAACTTAATCATCATGAGGCGTTGTCAGATGCACGAGCTTGCGCAAAATTGTATATGCTTCGATAAAAACATTTATATTTTGTAAGAATAATAGTAAAAATTGTTTATTTTTAGTTTTTTATTTTAATTAAAAATCTAAAAATGAAAGAAGATTTTCTTCATTACCTCTGGAAATATAAGAAGTTTGATACTGTGAACTTACAAACAGTTCAAGGTGAATTGGTTACGATTATTAAAACGGGTGACTATTTGCAGTGTTCTGGACCTGATTTTTTTAACGCTCATATTAAAATTGGAGATCAAAAATGGGCAGGAAATGTAGAAATTCATTTAAAATCATCAGACTGGTATTTGCATAATCATGAGAATGATTCAGCTTATGAAAATGTGATTCTACACGTAGTTTGGGAAAATGATACCGCAATTTTTAGAGAAAATAATTCTGAAATTCCAGTTTTGGTTCTCAAAGATTATGTGAAAGTGGAAGTCGTTGCAAATTATCAAAACTTGTTTTCTACCAAAACTTGGATTTCTTGTGAAAAACAGATAAATGAAATTGATAAATTTGTTTTTAAAAATTGGCAGGAAAGATTGTTTTTTGAGCGATTGGAGCGTAAATCTGAACTTGTTTATAAACTTTTAGACGGATTTAATCAAGATTGGGAAGCTGTTTTATTCTGCTTATTGGCTAAGAATTTCGGCTTAAATACAAATGGTTCTGCTTTCTTGCAGATAGCGAAATCAATTCCTTTTTCAATTATTAGAAAAGAAAGTTTTGAGGCAGAAAATTTAGAATCACTGTTTTTTGGGACAGCCAATTTATTGAACGAGGAGAAAGAGGATGAGTATTTTAAAGATCTAAAATTTAGATTTTTTTACCTTCTGCATAAATACCAATTAGAAAGATCTTACAGTGATCCTCTTCAATTTTTTAAGCATAGGCCAGATAATTTTCCAACAATTAGACTTTCACAGTTGGCTGTGTTATATCATAAGCAACAGAACTTATTTTCGAAGATCATTAGATTAAAATCAGTTAAAGATGTTTACAAAATACTGAGTGTTTCTGCAGGTTCTTACTGGAAAAGTCATTATCAGTTTGACAAAGAAAGTCCGAAAAAAGAAAAAACATTATCGAAGTCTTTTCTTGATTTAGTAATCATCAATACTATTATTCCAATTCAGTTTGCTTATTCAAAAATAATTGGAGAATCTATTTCCGAAGACTTGATTAACTTTATGAATGAAGTCTCTCCAGAAAAGAACTCAATAATAGAAAAATTCACTTCTTTTAGTGTTAAATCAATAAATGCATTCGAAACTCAGACTTTATTGGAGCTTAAGAATGAGTATTGTAATAAAAAAGCTTGCTTGAAATGTGCAGTTGGAATGGAGTTATTAAAAAAATAATTGGATAAATTAAACAATTAGAAAATGAGCAATTGGATAATTTGTATTTTTGTAAACTAAAATTCATCCTAAGATAATTACTAGGATAAAAAAAAACTAAAAATGTCGGCTATTTTAAAATTAAAATTCTTTTTCGAAAAATATGGTTTTCATGTGTCGTCAAGACTAGCGGACAAACTTGGGATGCGTGTAACAAGTGTGAGGTTATTTTTTATTTACATCTCTTTTGTTACTGCAGGTTTGGGTTTTGGAGTTTATCTAACCTTGGCTTTTTGGATTCGATTAAAGGATTTAATACGTGCGAAAAGAACTTCGGTCTTTGATTTGTAATTTATAGTAAGCATAAAAAAAAGGATCTTAAAGTGGTTAAAGCTTTAAGATCCTTTTTTTGTTTATATGTCCAGAATTATTTTTCTGGATTATTTAATTTACTGTTTTTCTTACCATACATAAAGTATATTAAGACACCTAAAGCCATCCAGATAACTAGTCGTGCCCAGCTTTCGTTTGGTAAAGAATACATCAATGCTAAACAAATTAGGATTCCTGCAATTGGTACAAAAGGAACTAAAGGAGTTCTAAATGATCTAGGTGCGTCAGGCATTTTATAACGCATTACCATAACTCCAATACATACAAGAACAAACGCTAACAAAGTTCCAATACTTACCATGTGTCCTAAGTCACTTACAGGAACTAGCCCAGCAAATAAACTTACGAATACTAAAAAGAAAACATTAGTTTTCCAAGGTGTGCGGAATTTTGAATGTATTTCACTAAAGAAAGAAGGTAATAAACCATCTTTACTCATAGTATAAAACACACGGCTTTGTCCCATAAGCATTACTAGGATTACTGAAGTGTATCCAGCTAAAATTGCAATGATTAAACCTGTTTGTAAAAAATCATATCCTGTAACAGCAAATGCAGTAGCAGCAGGTTTTGCATCTCCAGCAAATTTGTAGTAAGGTACAAGTCCTGTCATTACGTGAGCAAATAATACATATAATATTGTACAGATTACTAAAGATCCTAAGATACCAATCGGCATTCCTTTTTGAGGGTTTTTAGCTTCTTGAGCGGCAGTTGATACAGCATCAAAACCAATAAAAGCAAAAAATACAGTTGCTGCACCAGTTGCAATTCCTGACCATCCAAACTCTCCAAAAACTCCTGTGTTTTTAGGGATATATGGAGTGTAGTTACTAGTATCAATAAATTTCCATCCTAAAACAATAAAAACGATAACTACAGCCACTTTTACAACAACTAATACATTGTTGATAGTTGCAGACTCTTTTGTTCCTTTAATTAATAATAATGAAAGCAGCGAAACAATGAATATAGCTGGCAAGTTTACGATTCCACCTTCAATTACAGTACCATTACTAAGTGTTAAAGTTTCCCATGGAGAACAAATCAAGTCAGGAGGAAGATGAATGTTGAATTTTGCTAATAACTCTAATAAGTATCTAGACCAACTAACACCTACTGTAGCGGCTCCTAAAGCATACTCTAAAACTAAATCCCAACCAATAATCCAAGCCATGAATTCTCCCATTGTAGCGTAAGAATAAGTGTAGGCACTACCTGCAACAGGTATCATAGAAGCAAATTCGGCATAACAAAGTCCTGCAAAACCACAACCTATAGCGGCTAATATAAATGAGATAGTTACAGCTGGTCCGGCATGTTCTGCAGCGGCAATTCCGGTTAAGGAGAATAGCCCGGCTCCAATGATGGCGCCAACTCCAAGTGCAACAAGCGAACGTGAAGATAAGGTTCTTTTTAGTCCTTTTTCAGATTCGGATGCTTCACCGAGCAGTACCGAAAGAGGTTTAGTTTTCCAAATTGACATACTATAATATTGGTTTATTTGTTATTAAGCTCCAAATGTATCGTTTTTTGTAAAAAATAAAAACAATTATCATGTTTTAAGTTATAAAATATTTAAAATTTTAAAGAAACACTCGGTAAAGCCTTATGACAAGCTGACAATCATTAAATTAATTGAGAGAAATTTGCGGAATGTATAATTCTGACAAAAGTTAAATTTTAATGTATTTTCTTGTTAAGTTTAAAGGTTTTCTTGTATTTTAGACCCTTTATTAATAGAATAATCTATACCAGCAATGAGTTTTAAGAAGATTAAGATGCATTTTAAGTTTACCAGCCAACAACGAACTGGTATTTTTTTATTATTTGTTGTCATAATTATTTTGCAGCTTTTTTATTTCTTTTTTGATTTTAATAAATCAGAAGTTTTTTTTGGTGAAGAAAAACAATGGATGTCACTGCAAAAAGATATAGATGTGGTCAGAATGGAAAAACTAAACGAAAAAGCAAAAGTATATACATTTAATCCAAATTTTATTTCAGATTATAAAGGTTATAAGCTTGGCATGTCAGTTCAAGAAATTGATAGATTGTTGGCTTTTCGAAAAGAGAACAAATATGTGAACTCTGCAGAAGAGTTTCAAGAAGTGACACATATTTCTGATTCGCTTTTAAAAACAATTTCTCCATTGTTTAAATTTCCCGATTGGACACAGAAAAAGAATGAGTTTAAAATAGAGAAAAAAGAATATCCTTCGAAAATGTCTTTTAGTAAAGTGAATATCGCACTTGCAGATATTAATACAGCCAGTCAGGAAGATTTGATAAAAGTATATGGTATTGGTGAAGCTTTATCGTTAAGAATATTAAAGCAAAAAGAAATTTTAGGAGGTTTTGTCTCTATGGAGCAGATGGAAGATGTTTGGGGGCTTTCATCTGAGGTGATAGTTGAATTAAACCGACGATTTAAAGCCGTCATCCCTTCAGGTTTTAAAAAGATAGCGATTAATGATGCTTCCTTAAAAGAATTATCTCAGTTTTCATATTTTAAATATTCTCTTGCAAAACAAATTGTAACTTATAGAAGCATGAACGGAAATTTTAATAATATTGAGGAATTATCAAAAATTAAAGGTTTTCCTGTTGAAAAAGCAAAAATAATTAGTTTATATTTGGAGTTCTAAAAAGATAGTAAACAATGAATTTTGATTATAACGAGACGCAGTCGATGATTGCGCAATCTATAAAAGATTTTGCCGAAAAGAATATAAAGCCATTTATAATGGAGTGGGATGAAGCTCAGATTTTTCCAATTGATTTGTTTAAGAAACTTGGAGAAATGGGGTTTATGGGGGTTTTAGTACCTGAAGAATACGGAGGATCTGGATTAGGTTATCATGAATACATTACAGTAGTTGAAGAGATATCAAAAGTTGATCCTTCAATAGGTTTGTCGGTTGCGGCTCATAATTCGTTATGTACAAATCATATTTTGACTTTTGGAAATGAAGAGCAAAAGAAAAAGTTTTTGCCAAAGCTGGCAACAGCTGAATTTATTGGTGCATGGGGATTAACAGAGCATAATACTGGTTCTGATGCCGGAGGTATGAATACAACAGCCGTTAGAGATGGGGATTCTTGGATTGTAAATGGTGCGAAAAATTTCATTACTCATGGTATATCGGGAGATGTAGCGGTTGTTATTGTTCGAACAGGTGAAAAAGGAGATTCTAAAGGAATGACTGCTTTTGTGTTTGAAAAAGGAATGCCTGGTTTTTCTTCAGGTAAAAAAGAAAATAAATTAGGAATGCGTGCAAGTGAAACCGCTGAATTGGTTTTTGATAATTGCCGTGTGCCGGATTCAAATAGATTAGGAGAAGTAGGTGAAGGATTTGTTCAGGCAATGAAAATTTTAGACGGAGGAAGGATTTCAATAGGAGCTTTGTCTTTAGGTATCGCAAAAGGAGCGTATGAAGCGGCTTTGAAATATTCGAAAGAAAGATATCAGTTTGGACAGCCAATTAGCAGTTTCCAAGGTATTTCATTTAAATTAGCGGATATGGCAACTGAAATTGAAGCTTCAGAATTATTGTTGCATAAAGCGGCTTATTTGAAACAACAGCATAAACCCGTTACCACATTAGGTGCCATGGCAAAAATGTATGCATCAGAAGCCTGTGTGAGGATTGCAAATGACGCAGTCCAAATTCATGGCGGTTATGGTTATACCAAAGATTTTCCTGTAGAAAAATTTTATAGAGATTCAAAATTGTGTACAATAGGAGAAGGAACTACCGAAATTCAGAAAGTAGTTATCTCAAGAAATTTGTTAAGAGAATAGATTTTAGGAATTTTAGAAAGGAAATTAGATTTAGATGTTAAGTGGTTCACATTTCACTTTGTCTATAGTGTATCTCGCCTTTTGCATCTTTAAGTATTTTGCTTTAAAAATTATTTAAAATTTATGGCTCATAATTAATAATTAATTTTTACATTTGCAGCCTTAACGAGAGGAGGTGTCAATATTATGTTAATTATACCAATTAAAGACGGAGAAAATATCGATAGAGCATTAAAGCGCTATAAAAGAAAATTTGATAAAACAGGAACTGTTCGTCAATTAAGAGCGCGTACTGCTTTTATTAAGCCTTCTGTAATCAAAAGAGCTCAAATTCAAAAAGCTGCTTACATCCAAACATTGAAAGATGGTTTAGAGAGTTAGTATACTGCTTTTTTAAAATAATTACCGTTAGTGATCAAAAAGTTTTAACTTTGATCCTAACGGTTTTTTTATTTTGGAATCTTTTCTAAATGGTTTGTGTGTAATTTGGATGAATTGGAAAAAAAACTTATGAAGTCAAATAAAGAAGCTTTTCGTAATTATTTACAGTTGGAGAGAAAATATTCCCCACATACGGTTAATGCTTATTTGGCGGATTTGGATTGTTTTGAGGAGTTTAATAAAGTGCGGTTTGAGCAAGAGAATATTGATGGTGTTAATTATGGTCAGATTAGGAGTTGGGTTGTTTCTTTGGTAGATCAAGAAATTTCAAATGTGTCTGTAAATCGAAAAATGGCTTCCTTGAAAGCTTTTTATAAATTTCTTTTAAAAATAAAGCAAATAGAAGTTAATCCGATGTTGAAGCATAAGGCACTCAAAACGCCAAAAATTGTGCAAATTCCGTTTTCAGAAAAAGAGATGGGGGATTTTGTGTCTGAGAATGATTTTGTGGAAGGTTTTGAAGGTGTAAGAGATAGGCTTGTTGTGGAGCTTTTTTATACAACAGGTATTCGTCGTGCAGAATTGATAGGGTTGGAGGTGAAAAATGTTGATTTGTCTTCTGGTGTTATTAAGGTTTTGGGAAAAAGGAATAAAGAAAGGATTATTCCGCTTCTGCCTATTATTGTGAGTCAGGTTGATTTGTATTTGAAAGAAAGATTTTTGCTTGAGGAAATTCAGGATTCAGAATATTTTTTTATTTCAAAAAAAGGGTTAAAATTGAGTGAATCTTTTGTGTATCGATTAATAAATTCTTACTTTAGTAGGGTCTCTGAAAAGGTGAAAAAGAGTCCGCATGTGCTGCGGCATACTTTTGCAACTCACTTATTAAATAATGGAGCAGATTTAAATTCAGTTAAGGAATTGTTAGGGCATTCAAGTTTGGCATCGACTCAGGTTTATACTCATAATAGTTTAGCGGAGCTTAAAAAAGTATATGGTGATGCACATCCTAGAAATAAATAATAATTCTGAAATGTTTAACCCTAAAATTATTATTATGAAGGTAGATGTTCATGCAGTTAACTTTACTGTTGACAGAAAATTGGTTGATTTTATTCAAGAAAGAATGGATAAGCTTGAAAAGTATTATGATCGAGTTGTTTCGGCAGATGTTTTTTTGAAAGTTGAAAGAACAAGTGATAAGGAGAATAAAGCAGTAGAGATTAAGATTAATGTTCCGGGAGATGATTTTTTGGTAAAGAAGCAGTGTAAGTCCTTTGAGGAAGCTATTGAGAATTCAGCTGAATCATTAGAGCGATTGCTTGTAAAGAGGAAAGAAAAAATAAGAGCACATATATAATTGAAATTTTTTTTAAAAAATGTTTTGATTAAAAGATAAAATAGCTACATTTGCAGTCCGTTAGAAATAGCGGACTTTTTTAATGTAATTGCCGATGTAGCTCAGCTGGCTAGAGCAGCTGATTTGTAATCAGCAGGTCGTGGGTTCGAGTCCCTCTATCGGCTCAAAAAAAAGTTTCAAATGCGATTTGAAACAAGTTCTTTTAAAAGATTGGATTTTAAAAATTAGGGGAGATACTCAAGCGGCCAACGAGGGCAGACTGTAAATCTGCTGTGTGAACTTCGCAGGTTCGAATCCTGCTCTCCCCACAAAAAAAAGAAGATGAAGTTTTGGTTTTTAGGTTTTTAAAAATCTGAAAGCTAAAATCGAAAATCAGAACTCTCTGCCGGTGTAGCTCAGGGGTAGAGTGCTTCCTTGGTAAGGAAGAGGTCTCGGGTTCAAATCCCGACATTGGCTCAAGTAAGTAGGAAATTGAAAATTAATATATAACTAAGATTAAAAATTAAGTAAAATGGCAAAGGAGAATTTTAATCGTTCCAAACCGCACTTAAACATAGGTACAATTGGACACGTAGATCACGGAAAAACTACATTAACTGCTGCAATTACAAAAGTATTGTCAGATGCTGGTTACTGTCAAGCAAAATCGTTTGATCAAATCGATAACGCTCCAGAGGAGAAAGAAAGAGGTATTACTATTAATACATCACACGTAGAGTATGAAACTGCTAATCGTCACTACGCTCACGTTGACTGTCCTGGTCACGCGGATTACGTAAAGAACATGGTTACTGGTGCTGCTCAAATGGACGGTGCTATCTTAGTAGTTGCTGCTACAGATGGTCCAATGCCACAAACTCGTGAGCACATCCTTTTAGGTCGTCAGGTTGGTATTCCAAGAATCGTTGTTTTCATGAACAAAGTGGATATGGTTGATGATGCTGAGTTGTTAGAGCTTGTTGAAATGGAAATTAGAGATTTATTATCTTTCTACGAATATGATGGAGATAATGGTCCTGTAGTTCAAGGTTCTGCTTTAGGAGGATTGAATAATGATCCTGCTTGGGTACCAAAAATCATTGAATTAATGGATGCTGTTGATGCTTGGATCGAAGAGCCAGTGCGTGACGTAGCAAAACCATTCTTGATGCCAGTTGAAGATGTATTTACAATTACAGGTCGTGGAACTGTTGCTACAGGTCGTATCGAAACTGGTATTGCTAATACAGGTGATGCTGTTGAAATCATTGGTATGGGAGCTGATAAATTAACTTCTACTATTACAGGAGTTGAGATGTTTCGTAAAATCCTTGATAGAGGTGAAGCTGGAGATAACGTAGGTTTATTGTTAAGAGGTATTGATAAAGAATCTATCAAAAGAGGAATGGTTATCATTAAGCCAGGATCAGTAAAACCACACGCTACTTTCAAAGCTGAGGTTTATATCTTGAAAAAAGAAGAAGGTGGACGTCATACTCCATTCCATAATAACTACCGTCCACAGTTCTACGTACGTACAACTGACGTAACAGGAGTTATTACTTTACCAGAAGGAGTAGAGATGGTAATGCCAGGAGACAACTTAACAATTAATGTTGCTTTATTAAGCCCAATCGCTATGAGTGTTGGTTTACGTTTCGCTATCCGTGAAGGTGGTAGAACTGTAGGTGCTGGTCAGGTAACTGAAATCGTAGGTTAATCCTATAAATAATTATAAAAGCCAGTTGATTTTCTTAATTGAAATCACTGGCTTTAATTACGGGCGTAGTTCAAGGGTAGAATAGCGGTCTCCAAAACCGTTGATGGGGGTTCGAATCCCTCCGCCCGTGCAATAAAAAATATATCAAATGACAAAAGTTACTAATTATTTATCAGAGGCTTTCGAAGAGTTAAAGTCAAATGTTACTTGGCCTGCTTGGGCTGAGGTTCAAAAATTGACAATTGTTGTAGCTGTATTTTCGATTCTATTTGCTTTGGCAACTTGGGGAGTAGACGAATTTTTTGCAAAAGCTTTGGCTGGATTTTTTAACTGGTTAAAAGGATAATTTTTTTGTGATGGCAGATAATAATGTGAAAAAATGGTATGTAGTTAGAGCTGTAAGCGGACAAGAAAATAAAGTCAAAGCTTATATCGAAACTGAGATTGCCAGATTAGGTATGGGTGATTATGTTTCCCAGGTTTTGGTACCTACAGAAAAAGTGGTTACTGTAAAAGAGGGAAAGAAAATGTCTAAGGATAAAGTTTATTTCCCTGGATATGTTATGATCGAAGCCAATTTAGTTGGGGAGATACCTCATATTATTAAGTCTATTACTAGTGTAATTGGATTTTTAGGTGAGATCAAAGGTGGGGAACCGGTTCCTTTGAGACTTTCTGAAGTAAATAGAATGTTAGGTAAAGTAGATGAGTTAGCTGTTAATACAGACACTCGTGCTATTCCTTTCAACTTAGGAGAAACTGTTAAAGTGATCGATGGACCATTTAACGGATTCAACGGAACGGTTGAAAAAATTAATGAAGAGAAGCGTAAACTTGAAGTTATGGTGAAAATTTTCGGAAGAAAAACACCATTAGAGTTAAGTTTTATGCAAGTTGAAAAAGTATAATTTTTGTTACATCTATAATAACCACTATAATCGCTTCCAATGATTATGGTGTTAAATTTTTTAAAAAATGGCTAAAGAAATTAGTAAGGTAGTTAAACTACAAGTTAAGGGAGGTGCTGCGAATCCGTCGCCACCGGTTGGACCTGCTTTAGGAGCTGCTGGGGTTAATATCATGGAGTTCTGTAAGCAGTTCAATGCTAGAACACAAGATAAACCTGGCAAAATATGCCCAGTACAAATTACTGTGTATAAAGACAAATCATTTGATTTTGTTGTAAAAACTCCTCCAGCTGCTGTCCAATTATTGGAAGCTGCAAAGCTAAAGTCTGGATCAGGTGAACCAAATCGTAAAAAAGTAGCTAGTGTTACTTGGGACGTTATCAAAGCAATTGCTGAAGATAAAATGGTAGATTTAAATGCATTCACAATCGAATCTGCAATGAGCATGATCGCTGGAACTGCTAGATCTATGGGTATAACTGTATCAGGAGATGCTCCTTTTTAATTAAGAGAAAGAAATGGCAAAATTAACAAAAAAGCAAAAAGAGGCTGCTTCAAAAATTGAAAAGAACAAACTATACTCTTTAAAAGATGCTGCTGCATTAATTAAAGTTATAGCTTCTGCAAAATTTGATGAGTCTGTTGATATCGCAGTTCGTTTGGGTGTTGATCCAAGAAAAGCGAATCAAATGGTTAGAGGTGTAGTTACATTACCTCACGGAACTGGTAAAGACGTTAAAGTATTAGCATTAGTTACTCCAGATAAAGAAGCGGAAGCTAAAGAAGCTGGGGCTGATTATGTAGGTCTTGATGATTACTTGCAAAAAATTAAGGATGGTTGGACAGATGTTGATGTTATCATCACTATGCCAGCTGTTATGGGTAAATTAGGTCCATTAGGTCGTATTTTAGGACCTAGAGGTTTAATGCCTAACCCTAAAACAGGTACTGTAACTATGGATGTTGCAAAAGCTGTTCAAGAGGTTAAAGCTGGTAAAATTGACTTTAAAGTTGACAAAACTGGTATCGTACATGCAGGAATTGGTAAAGTTTCTTTTGGAGCTGAGCAAATTTATGACAATGCACACGAAATTATTCAAACATTAATCAAACTTAAACCAACTGCTGCTAAAGGTACCTACATTAAAGGTATTCACCTTACAAGCACTATGAGTCCTGCAATTGCATTGGACCCTAAAGCAGTATAATTGGTAGTTAATAATTTTTAGTATGACTAGAGAAGAAAAATCAATCGCGATTGAAGATTTAACTGCACAGTTAGCTGGTACAAATATTATTTATGTATCTGATATTTCTGGATTAAATGCAGAAACAACTTCAAACTTGAGAAGAGCTTGTTTTAAAGCAGGTATTAAATTAGAGGTTGTAAAAAACACTTTGCTTGCAAAAGCAATGGAAGCTTCTGCTAATGACTATGGAGATTTACCTTCAGTATTGACTGGTAATAGTGCTATATTTATTTCAGATGTTGCAAATGCACCTGGAAAGATAATTAAAGATTTCAGAAAAAAATCGGGTAAACCTGTATTAAAAGGAGCTTATATTAACTCTGAAATTTACATTGGAGATGATCAATTAGATGCATTAGCAACTATTAAATCTAAAGAAGAACTTCTTGGAGAACTTATTGGATTATTGCAGTCACCAGCACAAAGAATTATCTCAGCTTTACAAAACAAATTCGCAGGAAGCGAAGAAGAGGCTGAGGCATAATAATTCACCGCAAGGGAGTTATTTCCTTGTTGCTTAATTAGCGCACAATAAATAAATTATATTTTACAAATCATTTTAAACGATAGAAAAAATGGCAGATTTGAAACAATTCGCAGAACAATTAGTTAACTTAACAGTTAAAGAAGTTAACGAATTAGCAACAATATTAAAAGACGAGTATGGTATCGAGCCTGCTGCTGCAGCTGTAGTAGTTGCTGCTGGTGGTGGAGAAGGTGCTGCTGAAGAAGCACAAACTGAATTTACAGTTGTATTAAAAGAAGCTGGTGCTTCTAAATTAGCAGTTGTAAAATTAGTTAAAGAACTTACAGGTTTAGGTTTGAAAGAAGCTAAAGATGTAGTTGATGGTGCTCCAAGTACTGTTAAAGAAGGTGTTTCTAAAGAAGAGGCTGAAGGTCTTAAAAAATCATTAGAAGAAGCTGGAGCTGTAGTTGAGCTTAAATAATTCAACACAGTTTTAAGAACTAGGTTTAGGTCCTGAGTTAACACTCAAAGGCCTAAACCATTTTTCGTATAATAAAATATATCAAGTTTTATTATCAAATAGTTTAAAATACGAAAAAGTTTTTGATCAATACGAAGAAAAAAAATTGAACTCACTTTTGGTTTATTTTTAAAGATGTATTGATTATAATAAGAAAGTATAGATTAAACAGTGTGTTTTACACAAAAAAATTACTTTTTTTAATCAAAATTTTGTCCATTGATGATAACAAATCAGACTGAAAGATTGAATTTTGCCTCTACAAAAAATATCCCTGACTATCCAGATTTTCTAGATGTTCAGGTTAAATCTTTTAAAGATTTCTTTCAATTAGAAACGAAATCTGACGAAAGAGGCAACGAAGGGTTATACAACACCTTCATGGAAAACTTCCCAATTACAGATACAAGAAATAACTTTGTATTGGAATTCCTAGATTATTTTGTTGATCCGCCACGTTATACAATTCAAGAATGTATAGAGAGAGGTCTTACTTATAGTGTGCCTTTAAAAGCAAGGTTAAAACTATACTGTACAGATCCAGAACACGAAGATTTTGAAACTATTGTACAAGATGTTTATCTTGGAACAATACCTTATATGACTCCAAGCGGTACTTTTGTTATCAATGGTGCTGAGCGTGTAGTAGTATCTCAGCTGCACCGTTCTCCTGGAGTTTTCTTTGGTCAATCATTCCACGCAAATGGAACAAAACTTTATTCTGCTAGGGTAATTCCTTTTAAAGGTTCTTGGATAGAATTTTCTACAGATATTAACAGTGTAATGTACGCTTATATCGATAGAAAGAAAAAATTACCTGTTACAACTTTATTCCGTGCAATTGGATTCGAAAGAGATAAGGATATCCTTGAAATTTTCGACTTAGCAGAAGAAATTAAAGTTTCTAAAACTGGTATTAAGAAATATATTGGAAGAAGACTTGCTGCGCGTGTTTTGAACACATGGCACGAGGATTTCGTTGATGAAGATACTGGAGAGGTAGTTTCTATCGAACGTAACGAAATCATCCTTGATCGTGATACAATTATCGATAAAGATAATGTTGAAGAGATCATCGATTCTAACGTTAAATCTATTTTGTTACATAAAGAAGATAATAACCAAGCAGATTATGCTATTATCCACAACACGTTACAAAAAGATCCAACAAACTCTGAAAAAGAAGCTGTAGAGCACATTTACCGTCAGTTGCGTAACGCTGAACCGCCTGATGAGGAAACTGCTCGTGGTATTATAGATAAATTATTCTTCTCTGATCAACGTTACAACTTAGGTGAAGTTGGTCGTTATAGAATGAACAAAAAATTAAATTTAGATATCCCTATGGATAAGCAAGTGCTTACCAAAGAAGATATCATTACAATTGTAAAATATTTGATCGAATTGATCAACTCTAAAGCAGAGATTGATGATATTGATCACTTATCAAACCGTCGTGTTAGAACAGTTGGAGAGCAATTGTCTCAACAATTCGGTGTTGGTTTAGCACGTATGGCTAGAACTATTCGTGAGAGAATGAACGTTAGAGATAACGAGGTGTTTACACCAATTGATTTGATTAATGCTAAAACATTATCATCAGTTATCAACTCTTTCTTTGGTACTAACCAGTTATCTCAATTTATGGATCAAACGAATCCATTAGCTGAGATTACACACAAAAGAAGACTTTCTGCACTTGGACCAGGTGGACTTTCGAGAGAGAGAGCTGGTTTCGAGGTTCGTGACGTTCACTATACACACTATGGTCGTTTATGTCCGATTGAAACTCCAGAGGGACCAAACATTGGTTTGATTTCATCTCTTGGTGTTTATGCTAAAGTAAACGGAATGGGATTCATCGAAACTCCATACCGTAAAGTAACTAATGGTGTAGTTGATTTAGAAAGTACTCCAGTTTACTTAAGTGCTGAAGAAGAAGAAGGAAAAATGATTGCTCAGGCAAACATTGAAATGGACGAAACTGGTAAAATTACAGCTAGCAATGTTATTGCTCGTGAGGAAGGTGACTTCCCAGTTGTTGAGCCATCTGTAGTTCATTATACAGACGTTGCACCTAACCAGATTGCATCGATTTCTGCGTCATTGATTCCTTTCTTGGAGCATGATGATGCGAACCGTGCATTGATGGGATCTAACATGATGCGTCAGGCAGTTCCTTTGATCCGTCCTGAAGCACCAATCGTAGGTACAGGTTTAGAGCGTCAAGTAGCTTCAGATTCAAGAGTATTAATCAATGCTGAAGGGCATGGAACTGTTGAGTATGTTGATGCTAATATCATTACTATTAAATACGATCGTACAGAAGACGAGAGAATGGTTAGTTTTGATGCTGATGAGAAAACGTACAACCTTATTAAATTTAGAAAAACCAATCAAGGTACAAGTATTAACTTGAAACCAATCGTAAGAAAAGGTGACAGAGTTATTCCTGGACAAGTATTATCAGAAGGATATGCTACTCAAAATGGTGAATTAGCTTTAGGTAGAAACTTAAAAGTTGCGTTCATGCCATGGAAAGGGTATAACTTTGAGGATGCGATTGTAATTTCTGAAAAAGTAGTTCGTGATGATATTTTTACATCTATCCACGTTGATGATTATTCATTAGAGGTTAGAGATACTAAGTTAGGAAACGAAGAGTTAACAAACGATATTCCTAACGTTTCTGAAGAAGCTACTAAAGATTTAGATGAAAACGGTATGATTAGAATTGGAGCAGAGGTTAAACCTGGCGACATTCTTATCGGAAAAATTACACCAAAAGGAGAATCAGATCCTACTCCAGAAGAGAAATTGCTTCGTGCAATCTTTGGAGATAAAGCAGGTGATGTAAAAGATGCTTCATTAAAAGCTTCTCCATCTTTACATGGTGTAGTTCTTGACAAAAAATTATTTGCAAGAGCCGTAAAAGATAAACGTAAACGTACTCAGGATAAAGATGCTTTAGGCGCTTTAGAAATGGAATTCGAAACTAAATTTGTTGAATTAAAAGACAGATTGGTTGAGAAATTATTCTTGATCGTTAACGGAAAAACATCTCAAGGTGTAATGAACGATTTGGGTGAAGAAGTTTTACCAAAAGGTAAAAAGTATACTCAAAAAATGCTTTACGCAGTAGAAGATTTTGCTCACTTAAGCAAAGGTCAATGGGTTGCTGATGATGCTACAAATAAAATGGTTAATGATTTAATTCATAACTATAAAATTAAGCTGAACGACTTACAAGGAGCTTTAAGAAGAGAGAAATTCACTATTACAGTTGGAGATGAATTACCATCTGGAATCTTGAAATTGGCTAAAATCTATATCGCTAAAAAACGTAAGTTAAAAGTTGGTGATAAAATGGCAGGACGTCACGGTAACAAAGGTATTGTTGCAAGAATCGTTCGTCATGAAGATATGCCTTTCTTAGAAGATGGAACACCAGTAGATATCGTATTGAATCCACTTGGGGTACCTTCACGTATGAACATTGGTCAGATTTATGAGACTGTTCTTGGATGGGCTGGTATGAATTTGGGTAGAAAATTTGCTACTCCAATTTTCGACGGTGCTTCTCTTGACGAGATCAATGCTTTGACTGATGAAGCTAGCGTGCCACGTTTCGGACATACCTATCTTTATGATGGTGGAACTGGTGAGCGTTTTGCACAAAAAGCAACTGTGGGTGTAATTTATATGCTTAAATTAGGACATATGGTTGATGATAAGATGCACGCACGTTCTATCGGACCATACTCATTGATTACGCAGCAGCCACTTGGAGGTAAAGCTCAATTTGGAGGTCAGCGTTTTGGAGAGATGGAGGTTTGGGCACTTGAGGCTTATGGAGCTTCTAGTACACTACGTGAAATCTTAACTGTTAAGTCTGATGACGTTATTGGTAGAGCTAAAACTTACGAAGCTATCGTAAAAGGAGAATCTATGCCAGAACCAGGTTTACCAGAATCATTCAATGTATTGATGCACGAATTGAAAGGTCTTGGACTAGACATTCGTTTAGAAGAATAATAAAAGTTTTGTAATCAGTCTCATTTTTTAATGGGACTGATTACTCATTTATAAAAGTTTTTAAAGATTTATACCCGTAACCCGTTCCGATTTTTTATAATAATGTTAGACATTTTATAACTAGCGCTTCAGATTTAATTTTGAAGTTTAGAGAAGTAACCCGAGGTAGTAGCTGAATGATTAACTCTTAATTTTAAAAAGAGTAGATTATAAATCTCAAATCAATTTTTTAATTGCAAATAAATCAATAGTAAAAACTATGATGAATAATAGAAACAATAATAAAGATAAGAATCCAGTAAAAAGATTTAACAAAATTTCTATTGGATTGGCTTCACCAGAATCAATCTTGAAAGAATCAAGAGGAGAGGTTTTAAAGCCAGAAACTATCAACTACAGAACTCACAAACCAGAGCGTGACGGACTTTTCTGCGAAAGAATCTTCGGACCGGTTAAGGATTTTGAGTGTGCTTGTGGTAAATATAAAAGAATTCGTTACAAAGGTATCATCTGCGACCGTTGTGGTGTTGAAGTTACTGAGAAAAAAGTACGTCGTGATAGAGTAGGACACATCAACCTTGTTGTGCCAATTGCTCATATCTGGTATTTCCGTTCTCTTCCTAACAAAATTGGTTATATCCTTGGTCTTCCATCTAAGAAATTAGATATGATCATTTACTACGAAAGATACGTAGTAATCCAAGCTGGTATTGCTAAAAATGCAGATGGAGAATCTTTACAAAGATTAGATTTCTTAACTGAAGAAGAATACTTAAATATTTTAGATACTCTTCCGCAAGAAAATCAATATTTAGATGATTTAGATCCTAATAAATTTGTTGCCAAAATGGGAGCAGAGTGTATTATGGATTTATTAGCTCGAATTGACTTAGATGCTTTATCTTATGAATTAAGACACAGTGCTAACAACGAAACATCTAAACAACGTAAAACTGAAGCTTTAAAAAGATTACAAGTTGTTGAGTCTTTCCGTGAGTCTAACTTAAACCGCGAAAATCGTCCTGAGTGGATGATTATGAAAGTGGTTCCTGTTATTCCACCAGAATTACGTCCGCTTGTGCCACTTGACGGAGGTCGTTTTGCAACTTCAGATTTAAATGACTTATACCGTCGTGTAATCATCCGTAATAACCGTTTGAAAAGATTAATGGAGATTAAAGCTCCAGAAGTTATCTTAAGAAACGAAAAACGTATGTTACAAGAATCTGTAGATTCATTATTTGATAATACTCGTAAAGCTTCTGCTGTTAAAACAGAATCAAACAGACCATTAAAATCATTATCTGACTCATTAAAAGGTAAGCAAGGACGTTTCCGTCAAAACTTACTTGGTAAACGTGTGGATTATTCTGCTCGTTCGGTAATTGTTGTTGGTCCAGAGTTAAAATTATATGAGTGTGGATTGCCAAAAGATATGGCATCTGAATTATACAAACCTTTCGTTATCCGTAAATTGATTGAAAGAGGTATTGTAAAAACAGTAAAATCTGCTAAAAAAATCATAGACAAAAAAGAGCCAGTAGTTTGGGATATCTTAGAAAACGTAATTAAAGGACACCCAGTATTACTGAACCGTGCTCCTACGTTACACAGACTTGGTATTCAAGCTTTCCAGCCAAAATTAATTGAAGGAAAAGCAATCCAATTGCACCCATTAGTATGTACGGCTTTCAACGCCGATTTTGATGGGGATCAGATGGCAGTTCACTTGCCATTAGGACCAGAGGCTATTTTAGAGGCGCAATTATTAATGTTAGCTTCTCACAATATCCTTAACCCTGCAAATGGTGCGCCAATTACTGTACCTTCTCAGGATATGGTCTTGGGTCTATATTATATGACCAAAGAACGTATCTCAACACCAGAACATATAATTTTAGGTCAAGACTTAACTTTTTATTCTGCTGAAGAAGTAAACATTGCATTAAACGAAGGAAGATTAGAATTGAATGCTCGTGTGAAAATTAGAGCAAAAGATTTTAATGACGCTGGAGAATTAGTGTACAAAATTATTCAAACAACTGCAGGACGTGTATTATTTAACGAAGTAGTACCTGAAGCAGCTGGATATATCAATGATGTATTGACTAAGAAAAACCTTAGAGATATTATTGGACACATTTTAAGTGTGACTGATGTACCTACAACGGCAGCTTTCTTGGACAATATGAAAGATATGGGGTATAAATTTGCATTTAGAGGAGGTTTATCATTCTCTTTAGGTGATATTAGAATTCCAGAACAAAAAACTAAGTTAATTGCAGATGCTAGAGAACAAGTTGAAGGTATCTCAACTAACTATAACATGGGTCTTATTACAAATAACGAGCGTTACAACCAAGTTATTGACGTATGGACTTCAGCGAATGCTCAGTTAACAGAATTAGCAATGAAAAATATTAGAGAAGACCAACAAGGTTTCAACTCTGTATATATGATGCTTGATTCTGGAGCGAGGGGTTCTAAGGAGCAGATTCGTCAGTTAACTGGTATGCGTGGTTTGATGGCTAAGCCTAAAAAATCTACTGCCGGTGGTGGTGAGATTATTGAAAACCCGATTCTTTCTAACTTTAAGGAGGGTCTTTCGATCCTTGAGTACTTCATTTCTACTCACGGTGCTCGTAAAGGTCTTGCGGATACGGCTCTTAAAACGGCCGATGCTGGTTACTTAACAAGAAGGCTTCATGACGTTTCTCAAGATGTTATTGTTAACATTGAAGATTGTGGAACTTTAAGAGGTGTTGAAGTTGCTGCATTGAAGAAAAATGAGGAAATTGTTGAATCATTAGGAGAAAGAATTTTAGGACGTGTTGCATTGCAAGATGTTATAAATCCACTTACTAATGAAGTACTAGTTCAATCTGGTCAACAAATTACTGAAGCAATTATGAGAACTATCGAAGCTTCTCCAATTGAAAAAGTAGAAGTTAGATCTCCATTAACTTGTGAAGCTTTAAAAGGTATTTGTGCTAAATGTTACGGTAGAAACTTAGCTACTGGTAAAATGACACAAAGAGGTGAAGCTGTCGGAGTTATTGCAGCTCAGTCTATTGGAGAGCCTGGTACACAGTTAACACTTCGTACGTTCCACGTTGGAGGGGTTGCTGGAGGTATTTCTGAAGAGTCTAGTATTGTTACAAGATTCGCTGGTAGACTTGAAATTGAAGACTTAAAAACAGTAAAAGGAGAAGACAGCGAAGGAAATTCTGTTGATATCGTGGTTTCACGTTCAACTGAATTGAAATTGGTTGACGAGAAAACTGGAATTGTTTTAAATACGCATAACATTCCTTACGGATCTAGTATTTTTGTAAAAGACGGAGAAAGCGTTGGTAAAGGAAGTGTAATCTGTAAATGGGATCCTTATAATGGTGTAATTGTTTCTGAATTTACAGGTAAGATTGCTTACGAAGATTTAGAGCAAGGACAATCGTTCATGGTTGAGATCGATGAGCAGACTGGTTTCCAAGAAAAAGTAATTTCTGAGGCTAGAAACAAAAAATTAATCCCGACTTTATTGGTTTACGGTAAAGAAGGTGAATTGATTCGTTCTTACAACTTACCAGTAGGTGCACACCTTATGGTTGAAAACGGTGAAAAAATTAAAGCAGGTAAAGTATTAGTAAAAATCCCACGTCGTTCTTCTAAAGCAGGCGATATCACAGGAGGTTTACCAAGAATTACTGAGTTGCTTGAGGCTCGTAACCCTTCAAATCCAGCGGTTGTATCTGAAATTGATGGTGTTGTTTCTTTTGGAAAAATTAAAAGAGGTAACCGTGAGATCGTTATCGAATCTAAATTTGGTGAGATTAAAAAGTATTTAGTTAAACTTTCTAGCCAAATCTTAGTACAAGAAAATGACTTCGTAAGAGCGGGAGTTCCATTGTCTGATGGTGCAATTACGCCAGATGATATTTTAAGAATTCAAGGTCCAGCTGCTGTTCAACAGTACTTGGTAAATGAAATTCAAGAGGTTTACCGTTTACAAGGGGTAAAAATTAATGACAAGCACTTTGAGGTTGTAATTCGTCAAATGATGCGTAAAGTAAGAGTTCAGGATCCAGGTGATACTTTATTCTTAGAAGATCAATTAATTCACACTAAAGATTTCATCGTTCAAAACGATAAATTATATGGTATGAAAGTAGTTGAAGATGCTGGAGATTCTTCAGTATTGAAACCAGGTCAGATAATTTCTCCTCGTGAATTACGTGATGAAAATTCATTATTGAAACGAAATGATAAAAATCTTGTTGTAGCAAGAGACGTAATTACTGCAACTGCAACGCCAGTTTTACAAGGTATTACAAGAGCTTCGTTACAAACTAAATCATTCATTTCTGCGGCTTCATTCCAGGAGACAACGAAAGTACTTAACGAAGCTGCAGTAGCTGGTAAAGTAGATGATTTAGAAGGATTAAAAGAAAATGTAATTGTTGGACACAGAATTCCTGCGGGAACTGGTATGAGAGAGTACGATAATACTATCGTAGGATCTAAAGACGATTACAACGAAATGATGGCTAATAAAGAAGAATATATTTATTAATTAGGAAACTATGAGTAATCCGAAACAACAACAAGAGCAAATTAATATTGAGTTAGATGAAACTATTGCGGAAGGAATTTATTCTAATCTTGCGATTATAAATCACTCATCATCAGAGTTTGTTTTAGATTTTGTGAGCATTATGCCCGGTATTCCTAAGGCCAAGGTAAAGTCAAGAATTGTCTTGACACCGCAACATGCTAAAAGATTATTGCGAGCAATAGGTGAAAATATCCATCGATTTGAAGCTGCCCATGGCGAAATCAAAGAAACGGAACAAGCACCAATTCCGCTTAATTTTGGTCCGGCAGGACAAGCATAAATTTTAAAAGCCCCATTTTATGGGGCTTTTTTATATTTAGTTTTGAATAAACTGCAGTTTGTCTGATTTAATTTGCATTCGTCGACTAAATTTCTTTTTGTCTTTCGATTGTTTTAAATTAACTCTTCCTATGAAAGATTAATTTTTGAAATATAATGACTTATTAAGGTTGATTTAATTCAAAGTTTAAAAAAGCACTAATTTTATTAGTGCTTTTTTTATGTTTTAAAATGAAGTGCTTTTTTTAAAAAATAGTTTCTTATCCCTTTCCAACCTTTTTATAAAAAAGGTACTCTATATAAGTAAGAACCGAAATAAAGGATTTTAATATAAACAGAGTGCGGTATGAAAAAGAAATTCACCTTAGAAATAGCAAGTCCATGTTCAGAAAATTTTGACAAAATGATTCCTAATGCAAGCGGTTCATTTTGTGATTCTTGTATGAAAAATGTAGTCGATTTGAGTAAAAAAACGAATTCTGAAGTTGCGAAATTTATTGCAGAAACTAAAGATCAAAATATTTGTGCTCGACTAAAAGTTACACAGCTTAATAAGGATTTCGAGTACAATGAAACTTCAAAGATTAATAATTTTAAATATGCTGCAGTGGCAGCGTCTGTTATGATTGCTTCAAGTTTAACTGCCCAAGAAAAGGAGCCTGTTAAAACTGAAATAGACTGTCCAAAACCAAATGTTTATAAGTTGGGTAAAATTGCTTATAATCAAACTGTAAATGAAGAAGTTTTGATCACGATAAAAGGAAAATTGTTAGAAAGGAAAACAAATAAACCTTTCGATAGAGAAACATATTCAAATTTGATGCTTTCTGTTAATAGCTCAGAGAATCCTGTGAAAATAAACACAAGAACAGGAGAGTTTTCTATAGCTGTAAAAGTTCTGAAAAGTAGTAAAAGCTTAATGGTTACAATTAGCGGCAACGATTATTATCTTTCAAAAGAGATTCCTTTTTCTGTAAAATCAGTTAAGAATAATGTACTGATGCAAAATATTATTATAGATTCGGAAGAGCTTACAAAAATTTATATTGCTGGTGGATTGGGGATTAATTATACAAGGTAGTATCTATTTGTGGAAATAAATAAAATAGGCTGTCTAATATTAGACAGCCTATTTTATATTTTTACTAGAAAAAGAAATTAATCAAATTCAGAGGTGAAGTATAATTTTACACTTGGATATTTACTTTGCGTCATTTGAATTGTAAAATCAGAATCAGCTAAGAATACCAATTGACCATATTTATCGTGAGCTAAGAATTTTTGCTTGATACGCTTAAACTCTTTAAATTCTTCGTTCTTCGCGTCATCAGGTTTTACCCAGCATGCTTTGTGTACAGGGAAATTCTCATAAGTACATTTTGCACCATATTCATGTTCTAAACGGTATTGAATAACCTCATATTGAAGTGCTCCAACCGTTCCAATAACTTTACGATTATTCATCTCTAAAGTAAACAACTGCGCAACACCTTCATCCATTAACTGATCGACACCTTTTTCTAATTGCTTAGCTTTCATCGGATCGGCATTATTAATGTATCTAAAGTGCTCTGGCGAGAAACTTGGAATTCCTTTAAAACTCATTACTTCACCTTCGGTTAAAGTATCTCCAATTTTAAAGTTTCCAGTATCATGTAAACCAACAATATCTCCTGGATAAGAAATATCAACGATTTCTTTTTTCTCAGCGAAAAAGGCATTTGGGCTTGAGAATTTTAAATTTTTCTTCTGGCGAACGTGGTAATAAGGCTTATTTCTTTCAAAAGTTCCAGAAACAATTTTAATAAACGCTAAACGGTCACGGTGTTTTGGGTCCATATTAGCATGGATTTTAAAAACAAAGCCAGTCATTTTTTCTTCTGCAGGATCAACCAAACGAGTTTCAGAATCTTTTGGTCTTGGTGATGGAGCAATAGTAACGAAACAATCTAATAATTCACGTACACCAAAATTGTTCAAAGCAGAACCAAAGAATACAGGTTGAATTTTTCCGTCTAAATAATCCTGACGCTCAAATTTTGGATAAACTTCATCAATTAATTCTAATTCTTCACGAAGTTTTTCAGCAGCCTTTTGACCAACAATTTTATCTAATTCAGGATTGTTTTGAACATCAGAAAAAGCAATTGTTTCTTCGATATTTTTACGACTGTCTCCGCTAAAAAGATTTATATTTTGTTCCCAAAGATTATAAATTCCCTGAAAATCATATCCCATTCCGATTGGGAAACTTAAAGGAGTAACTTTTAATCCTAATTTTTGTTCTACTTCATCCATCAAATCAAAAGCATCTTTACCTTCACGATCTAATTTGTTGATGAAAACAATCATTGGAATATTACGCATTCTACAAACCGAAACTAGTTTTTCAGTTTGTTCCTCAACCCCTTTTGCAACGTCAATAACAACAATTACACTATCAACTGCCGTTAAAGTTCTAAAAGTATCTTCGGCAAAATCCTTGTGTCCCGGAGTATCAAGAATATTGATTTTTTTGTCTTTATAATTGAAAGCAAGTACAGAAGTCGAAACCGAAATACCTCTTTGGCGTTCGATTTCCATGAAATCACTCGTTGCTCCTTTTTTAATTTTATTATTTTTTACAGCTCCAGCTTCCTGAATAGCACCTCCAAACAACAATAATTTTTCCGTTAAAGTTGTTTTACCGGCATCAGGATGCGAGATAATTCCAAATGTTCTTCTGCGTTGTATTTCTTTTAAAAAACTCATATTTTATATAAATAGGTTGCAAAAGTACTATTAATTACGCCGATTTAAAAATAAATGCGACTCTGTTTTTAGAGTTGACGTTTTGGATTTTAGGTAGATATCACATCAAAAATTCTCCAACTAATTCTTTTTAGTATATTAGTTTCTAGAATGCATATAATTTTTTGTTAATAGTATGGTTGATAGTTGTATTATGTAATTGAATTGTTATTTTTGTTCGTTTTAAGTAAAATAAATAGAAATTAACTATTTTGGCTTTTTAGAAATTAGAATAGTTGGCTAGGTTACAGACAATACAGATCTTTACATTCAAATTAAATTTAAAATAATGTTATTAAAAAAATTACAGCTAAAAACAATTGGTTATAGACTAGTCTTAACAATGTGTTTTTTACTTTTTTTCAACTCCGTGATTTCAGCTCAGGAAATTATTAAGGATCCTGTGGCCGAGAAACCTGCAGAACTTCATACGGGGCAAAAACAGAAAATTGATGGTATTATTGCAACTGTTGGAGATTATATTGTTTTAGATTCTGATATTGATAAAGGTTACTTAGAAATTGCAAGTCAAGGAGGTAATATAAAAGATATTACAAGATGCCAAATGCTTGGAAAATTATTAGAAGATAAATTATATGCACATCAAGCAATTCAGGATAGTATCGTTGTAAGCGATGCAGAGGTTAGAGGTATGATGGATGAGCGATTGAATTATATGATACAACAAGTTGGAGACATCAATAAAGTTGTAGAATACTATAAAAAGAGCTCAGTTGAAGAGTTTAAAACTTATTTTGCCGACATATTGAAAGAGCAAAAATTAGCCTCAGAAATGAGAGATAAAATTGTTAAAGATGTTGAGATAACTCCTGAGGAAGTTCGTAATTTCTTTAAAAAAATACCAAAAGATGAATTGCCGACTTTTGGTGCTGAGATGGAAGTAGCACAGATTGTTGTTGATCCAGCAGTTTCTAAAGAGGATAAACAAAAAGTAATAGATCGATTAAATGATATTCGAAAAGACGTTTTAGAAGGATCTAGTTTTGCAACAAAGGCAGTTTTGTACTCCCAAGATCCTGCATCTTCACCAAATGGTGGTTATTACAAAATGACACGTAAAACACCTTTTGTAAAAGAATTTAAAGACGTTGCGTTTAGTTTACAGGAAGGTGAAATTTCAGCACCATTCGAAACTACTTTTGGATTCCATATCATTATGGTTGATAAAATTAAAGGACAAGAAGTTGAATTGCGTCACATATTAATTGCTCCTACAGTTTCTGAAAATGCTTTGAAAGAAGCAAAAGAAAGAGCTGCAAACATTAGAGCTAAAATTGTAAGTAAAACGATCACTTTTGCAGAAGCAGCAAGAACTGAATCTGATGAAAAAGAAACAAGGGCAAATGGTGGAACTTTGGTAAATCCAAATACACAGGATACTCGTTTTGAATTGACTAAAATGGATCCAACTTTATACAGTCAGGTTTCAAATTTAAAAGATGATGAAGTTTCTCAGCCAATTTTAAATACTGATGACAAAGGAAAGAAAACGTATAAGTTAATTACGGTTACTAATAGAATTGACGAGCATACAGCAGATTATGCTAAAGATTATACTAAAATTAAAGAATTAGCATTAAAAGAAAAACAAATCAATGCAATCGCAAAATGGTTTGATACTAAAATTAAAGACACTTACATTAAAATTATTGGAGAGTATAGAGATTGTACTTTTGCAAACAATTGGTTGAAAAAATAATTTTTATTAAATAAAGAAAAAGAGTTAGTTTTATGAATTCATAAAGCTGACTCTTTTTAATTTTAAATACACTTATAAATGTCTGATGTAACAGCAATTCATAATTTAGTTCAGAAACGCAATGAATTAAAAAACGAAATAGCAAAAGTAATTGTAGGGCAGGATGCCGTAATTGACGAAATTTTACTTTGTATATTTTCTGGCGGACATGCACTTTTAATTGGTGTTCCGGGACTGGCAAAAACATTAATGATAAATACTTTGGCACAAGCTTTAGGTTTAGATTTTAAAAGAATTCAGTTTACACCAGATTTAATGCCTTCAGATATTTTAGGAAGTGAAATTTTGGATGAAAACAGGCATTTTAAGTTTATAAAAGGGCCAATATTTTCTAATATTATTTTGGCAGATGAGATTAATAGAACGCCTCCAAAAACACAAGCAGCATTACTTGAAGCAATGCAAGAGCGTTCAGTTACAATTGCGGGACATAATTATAAATTAGATTTGCCTTATTTTGTATTAGCAACGCAAAATCCAATTGAGCAGGAGGGAACTTATCCATTGCCTGAAGCGCAGTTAGACCGTTTTATGTTTGCTATTAAATTAGAGTATCCAACTTTTGAAGAAGAAGTAAAGGTGGTAAAGCAAACAACATCTGATAATAAAGTTGAAGTTAAGCCTTTGTTTACGGCACAGGAAATTATTGATTTTCAGCATTTGATTCGTAGAATTCCTGTGGCAGATAATGTTGTTGAATATGCAGTTACTTTAGTAAGTAAAACACGTCCTGATAATTCATTGTCTAATGATTTTGTGAAGAATTATTTAGATTGGGGAGCAGGACCAAGAGCATCGCAAAATTTAATTTTAGCGGCAAAAGCTCATGCTGCTTTCAATGGCAAATTTTCGCCGGATATTGAAGATGTAAAAGCGGTAGCAACCGGAATTTTGAGACATAGAATTATTAAAAATTATAAAGCCGACGCTGAAGGGATAACTGAAGAAGTTATTATAAAAAAGCTGATGTAAATTATACGATTTAGATTGTAAAAAAGCCTGATAAATACTATCAGGCTTTTTTGTTTTAATTAGGAAAAAGTATTGAGTTTTTAATTCCGAACGAAAGGCAAAATTGATGCGTAAAAGCGCAACTATAACGTTATAATTGCTTATTTAGAACTGTTCTGTCCTAAAATAGAAGTAAAATCTCACTTACAATATTATGCCTAATTTCGACTTTGCTAAAGAAAAGTTTTTAAAATATCAATAATTCATTTTTTTAATGTAAAACTGATATTTTGATAAAAACAAGTAGTGAAAATCGTTTTTTAATAATAATAATTTTTGAAATCGCGACTTCTATTATATTATTTTTAATTCTCGGCTTTAATATTTAAATTTGCGTACAAAAAAACAAAAATACTTCTAACATATTATGAATACTTACAAAGATTACATTAAAGAAATCGAAGAAAGAAAAGGCCAAGGACTACACCCAAAGCCAATTGATGGTGCAGAATTAGTAAGCGAAATTATTTCGCAAATTAAAGATTTAGATAACGAATACAGAGAAGATTCTCTTAAGTTTTTTATCTATAATACTTTGCCGGGTACTACAAGTGCGGCTGGTGAAAAAGCTAAGTTTTTAAAAGAAATCATATTAGGTGAGTCACTAGTAAAAGAAATCACTCCAACTTTTGCTTTTGAATTATTATCACACATGAAAGGCGGGCCTTCTATTGAAGTGTTGCTAGATCTAGCTTTAGGTAATGACGCTGCAATTGCTGAAGAAGCGGCAAAAGTGCTGAAGACACAAGTTTTCCTTTATGAAGCAGATACTGATCGTTTAATAGAAGCATTCAAAAATAATAACGCAATAGCAAAAGAAATTCTTGAAAGCTATGCAAAAGCAGAATTCTTTACAAAACTGCCAGAAGTAGCAGATGAAGTTAAAGTTGTAACTTTTATTGCTGGTGAAGGTGATATTTCAACAGATTTACTTTCTCCAGGTAATCAAGCTCACTCACGTTCAGATCGTGAGCTTCACGGTCAGTGTATGATTACTCCGCAAGCGCAGAAAGAAATTAGAGAATTGCAAGCACAACATCCTGACAAAAGTGTAATGTTGATTGCAGAGAAAGGAACAATGGGAGTTGGTTCTTCAAGAATGTCAGGTGTAAATAACGTGGCTCTTTGGACAGGAAAACAAGCAAGTCCATATATTCCATTCGTAAACATCGCTCCAATCGTTGGTGGTACAAACGGAATTTCTCCAATTTTCTTAACAACAGTTGATGTTACTGGTGGTATTGGTCTAGATCTTAAAAACTGGGTAAAAAAGGTTGATGCAGAAGGTAATGTTGTTCGTAATGAAAATGACGAGCCAATTTTAGAGCAAGCATATTCTGTTGCTACAGGAACAGTGCTTACAATTAATATTAAAGAGAAAAAATTATATAACGGAGATCAAGAATTAATAGACATTTCTAAGGCATTTACGCCTCAAAAAATGGAATTTATTAAAGCTGGTGGTTCGTATGCGATTGTATTTGGTAAAAAACTTCAAACACTTGCAGCAAAAGTTTTAAATGTTGAAGCACCTCTTGTATTTGCTCCATCAAAAGAAATTTCTCATGCGGGACAAGGTCTTACTGCAGTAGAGAAAATCTTCAACAAAAATGCAGTAGGTATTACTCCAGGTAAAGTATTGCATGCTGGTTCAGATGTTCGTGTAGAAGTTAATATCGTAGGTTCGCAAGATACTACAGGTCTTATGACTGCTCAGGAATTAGAATCTATGGCAGCAACAGTAATTTCACCAATCGTTGATGGTGCATACCAATCAGGTTGTCACACTGCTTCGGTTTGGGATAAAAAAGCGCAGGCAAACATTCCAAAATTGATGAAATTCATGAACGATTTCGGATTAATTACAGCTCGTGACCCGAAAGGTGTTTACCATGCAATGACTGACGTTATTCATAAAGTACTTAATGATATCACTATTGATGAGTGGGCTATCATTATTGGTGGTGACTCTCATACAAGAATGTCAAAAGGGGTAGCTTTTGGTGCTGACTCAGGAACAGTTGCTCTTGCTCTTGCTACTGGAGAAGCTTCAATGCCAATTCCAGAATCTGTAAAAGTAACTTTCAAAGGAGACATGAAAGGTTATATGGATTTCCGTGATGTGGTTCACGCTACACAAGCGCAAATGCTTCACCAATTTGGAGGAGAAAATGTATTCCAAGGAAGAATTATTGAGGTTCACATTGGAACACTTACCGCTGACCAAGCTTTTACGTTTACTGACTGGACTGCTGAGATGAAAGCAAAAGCTTCTATCTGTATTTCAGAAGATGATACTTTGATCGAATCATTGGAAATTGCAAAAGGCAGAATCCAAATCATGATTGATAAAGGAATGGATAACGAAAAACGTGTTCTTCAAGGATTGATCAATAAAGCAGATAAGAGAATTGCAGAAATTAAGTCTGCAGAGAAACCAGCTTTAACACCAGATGCTAATGCTAAATATTATGCTGAAGTTGTAGTAGATCTTGATCTGATTTCTGAACCAATGATTGCTGATCCAGATGTAAATAATAAAGATGTTTCTAAAAGATATACTCACGATACCATTAGACCTTTATCTTTCTACGGTGGAGAGAAAAAAGTAGATCTTGGATTTATCGGTTCTTGTATGGTTCATAAAGGAGATATGAAAATCCTTGCTCAAATGTTGAAAAACGTAGAAGCACAAACTGGAAAAGTTGAATTTAATGCTCCTCTAGTAGTAGCGCCGCCTACTTACAACATTGTAGATGAGCTTAAAGCAGAAGGTGACTGGGAAGTTTTACAAAGATATTCTGGTTTCGAATTTGACGATAATGCGCCTAAAGGTGCTGCTCGTACTGAATATGAGAACATGCTATATTTAGAGCGTCCAGGATGTAACCTATGTATGGGTAACCAAGAGAAAGCAGCAAAAGGAGATACAGTAATGGCAACTTCAACTCGTCTTTTCCAAGGAAGAGTTGTAGAAGATACTGAAGGTAAAAAAGGAGAATCATTACTATCATCTACACCAGTTGTAGTTTTATCTACAATTTTAGGTAGAACTCCAACATTAGAAGAATATACAACTGCTGTAGAAGGCATCAACTTGACTAAGTTTGCACCTTCTAACAAACAGTTAGTTATGTAATCCTACGATTGTTAATATTTAAAAGCCCGAGTGATAAACTCGGGCTTTTTCTTTTATAGCTGCTCTATTTTTTGTAACTTGTCATGTTCAAAATAAAAAAAACAAAAACAAATACTTATGGCTTTTGATATTGAAATGATTAAAAAAGTGTATGAGAACATGCCGAGTCGTGTTGATAAAGCACGCGAGATTGTTGGCCGTCCACTTACATTAACGGAGAAAATTTTATACAATCACCTTTGGGATGGTAATCCAACCAAAGCGTTTGGAAGAGGTATTGATTATGTTGATTTTGCACCAGACCGTGTGGCGTGTCAAGATGCGACAGCACAAATGGCATTATTACAGTTTATGCATGCAGGTAAATCTAAAGTAGCAGTTCCTACGACAGTACACTGTGATCACTTGATTCAAGCAAAAGTAGATGCTGCAACAGATTTGGCCAGAGCAAAAACACAAAGTAATGAAGTTTTTGACTTCTTATCATCAGTTTCAAATAAGTACGGAATTGGTTTTTGGAAACCAGGAGCAGGAATTATTCACCAAGTAGTACTTGAAAATTACGCTTTCCCTGGAGGAATGATGATTGGTACCGATTCTCACACGGTAAATGCTGGAGGATTAGGAATGGTTGCTATTGGTGTTGGTGGAGCCGATGCTGTAGATGTAATGTCGGGAATGGCATGGGAACTTAAATTTCCTAAATTAATTGGAGTTAAATTAACTGGTAAATTATCAGGATGGACTGCTCCCAAAGATGTTATTCTTAAAGTGGCAGGTATTCTTACCGTAAAAGGTGGTACAGGTGCTATTGTTGAATATTTTGGAGAAGGAGCAACTTCTATGTCGTGTACAGGAAAGGGAACAATTTGTAATATGGGCGCTGAAATTGGAGCTACTACATCAACTTTTGGTTACGATGCTTCAATGGGACGTTACCTGCGTTCTACAAACAGAGCCGATGTTGCTGATGCTGCCGATAAAATTGCTTCGTACTTAACTGGAGATCCAGAAGTATATGCTGATCCAGAAAAATATTTTGATCAAGTTATCGAAATCAATTTATCTGAACTAGAGCCGCACTTAAATGGTCCGTTTACGCCAGATTTAGCTACTCCAATTTCTAAAATGAAAGAAGAAGCGATTAAAAACAACTGGCCATTGCAAATTCAGGTTGGTTTAATAGGTTCATGTACCAACTCTTCTTACGAAGATATTTCTCGTGCCGCTTCATTAGCGAAACAAGTAGCAGATAAGAATTTAAAAACAAAAGCAGAATTTACGATTACTCCAGGTTCTGAAGTAGTTCGTTCAACTATCGAAAGAGACGGATTTATAGATACATTCCACAAAATTGGAGCAACTGTTTTTGCCAATGCCTGCGGACCATGTATTGGTATGTGGGATAGAGAAGGAGCAGAAAAAGAAGAGAGAAATACAATTGTTCACTCTTTTAATCGTAACTTCTCAAAACGTGCTGATGGTAATCCTAATACGTTAGCTTTCGTAGGTTCGCCAGAATTGGTAACAGCAATGGCAATCGCTGGTGATTTAAGTTTTAATCCATTAACAGATAAATTAATCAATGAAGACGGCGAAGAAGTAATGCTGGATGCTCCAACAGGAGATGAGCTTCCTTCTAAAGGTTTCTACGCTGAAGATCCAGGATTTCAAGCTCCAGCAGCAGATGGTTCAGGAGTTCAGGTAGTAGTTAGTCCTACATCAGAACGATTACAGCTGTTAGCTCCTTTTGATGCTTGGGATGGAAAAAATATTACAGGTGCTAAATTATTAATCAAAGCATTCGGAAAATGTACAACAGACCATATTTCTATGGCTGGACCATGGTTGCGTTTCCGCGGGCATTTAGATAATATTTCAAATAATATGTTGATTGGAGCTGTAAATGCTTACAATCAAAAAACAAATTCAGTTAAAAATCAACTAACAGGAAAATATGACGCTGTGCCTGCCGTTGCTCGTGCATACAAAGCAGCTGGAGTTCCGTCTATCGTTGTTGGAGATCATAATTACGGAGAAGGTTCTTCTCGTGAACATGCTGCTATGGAACCTCGTTTCTTAGGTGTAAAAGCGGTATTGGTAAAATCTTTCGCTCGTATCCATGAAACAAACCTTAAAAAACAAGGTCTTTTAGGATTAACTTTTGCAAACGAAGCAGATTACGATAAGATTCAAGAAGATGATACAATCAATTTCTTAGACTTAACGGAATTTGCGCCAGGAAAACCATTAACGTTAGAATTTGTTCATACAGATGGTACAAAAGATATTATCTTGGCTAACCATACGTATAATGAAGGGCAAATTGGCTGGTTCGTTGCAGGATCGGCATTAAACTTAATTGCTGCCGGTAAAGCTTAATATTTTTTAGATCAATTATACTAAAAACGTTCTGTGAAAACAGAGCGTTTTTTTATACAATTAGAAATTAATTTATTTAAAGCTTTAAGGTTTCAGCAGTTTCGCTTCCCCATTGAGCAATGGCTTTAAGTAGTGGAATAAGTGTTCTGCCAAACGAAGTTAATTCATAATCTACCCTTAATGGTGGTTTATTTGTGTGAACAGTTCGTGTTATAAGCCCATCTTCTTCAAGTTCTTTCAGTTGAAGGCTTAATGTTCGTTCTGTAATAACTTTACATTCTTTTCTTAATTCACTATATCGCTTTTTTTCGATTAAATGAATAAGAATTACTGCTTTCCATTTGCCGCCTATATATTTCATTGTTAGGCTTGTACTGCAAGGATATTCTTTGTTGTCTATACTATACATCTGTTACTATCAATTTTAACCGTTATTGCAAAGATAGTTTACTATACTTAGTTTTGTAACAATAAAAAGTATAGTATAAATAAAAAATTAAAAATATGAGTTTTTTAGACCTTGCAAAGAGCAGGTACGCAACAAAAAAGTATGATGCGGCCAAAAAGATTACACCAGAACAAATTGAAGAGTTGAAAGAGATTATTCGATTAAGTCCTTCTTCTATAAACAGCCAGCCGTGGAAGTTTACTTTTGTGACCAACGAAACAGTAAAAAGAGAATTAGCTGCCCAATCCTATATGAACGAACAATCTATTAACGATGTTGGTCTTTTAGTGGTGTTTAGTGTAATAGAAGATATTGAGCATTTTGAGAAACGAAATATCTCTATTCTGCCAGAAGCATGGAGAACTCTTTTTTACGAACCAATGATAAAATCGAATGGAGATGTGGCAACGAAATCCTGGATGGAACATCAAGTGTATCTTTCATTAGGTTATTTTTTGAGTGCTTGCATAAGTATGGGATTTGATGCTACACCAATGGAAGGAATAAACATTGAAGGTTATAAGCAAATATTACCACAAGATGGGTATGCACCGCTATTTTCTGTTACGGTTGGATATGCTGATTTAAGTGATTGGGCGCATCCAACGGTTTTGCCAAAATCTCGTTTTGAACTGGATGAGGTTGTACATTCTATTTAAATTGAAAACAGGTGCCATTTCTATAGTACCTGTTTTTTATTTTTATGTCGATTCTATCTGAGCAGGGGAAGTAGTTTTCAAAAAAAAACTATTGATTCTCTTTAACTAAAGGCGTTTTTTGGATTAAGGTTTTAATGCGGATTGGCTTCGTGTTTTCGAATTCATCAACAGAAATACTATAAGTGGCGGCAGAAGGATTCGTGCTGTATTCATTGTAAGTGTAACCGCCAATTATGTATAATTTGTCTCCGTAAAAATGCATTGTCGAGGATTTCAACTCAAGATCAATTAAGTATTCTTTTAACTGATTTAAGTTTACGTCATACACATATAATCTTCGATCGTTAAAAATGTAAATTATATTGCCTTGAGAAGTAACTGCGGGGTTTTCTAGAGGAGAAAAAAGTTCTCCTTCGTTTTGCCATTTTTCATCAAGCAAATTCAAACTTACTATTTCAGATAAAGGTTGTCCATTATTTCCGCCAATTAAATAAATTTTATCACCTATTAAAACACCATTTGCTTCTTTCGCAGTCGGCATATCCGAAAGTTCATACCACAAGCCAGAAGGAATATTGTAAAAACGAACTTTGTTAGTGAAAGTTTTTTTACCTTTCAGAGTCGTTTTTATTGAACCTCCCATAACAATAATATTGTCTTTATAAGTAAACGAAGAAAAATTGACTGCCTGATGTGGATTAGTCTTATCAATCGTAATTGTATTTTTGCTTAAATCAAGAACTTCAATTTCATTTTCTAAATATTCAAATTTAGCATTCCTTGATATTCGCTTTCCTCCCAAAACATAAATCTTGTTATCGTAATAATGGAGTTTATTATAAGCTCTTTTTTTGAATTTTATTTCAGAAGTCTGCCAGCTGTCAGCATTGATGTCATAAATTAAAAAATCACCTCTATATGAATGAGAGCCTTCTTGACGACGAAGTTCATCATAAAAAGTTCTCATGAAAATTTCGGTATCTGTATTTACTGTTTTATCCTTTGCCTTTTGAAAAGCATCAGATTCATAAGAAGCGTCGCCTCCAATAATATAAATTTTGCCATCTTTTACCAGAGACCCAAAAGAATAAATAGCATTTTTTAAGGGAGCCAATTTCATAAAAGTAATTTTCGATTTTAATTTTAATTTGCCATTGGCAGAAACAGATATTTCAGATAAATTTTCTGTTTCCTCTTTCAGATAAATTTTAAAATTAAGCTTTCTAAGCTCTTTAAAAGAAATTTTAGAAATCTGGTATCCAATATGAGAGAATTGTAAAGTATCAGTTTCATTAAAGCTTGATTCTTTTCGTATCATAAACTTCCCTTTTCGATCACTCAATGTTTTAAAGTTTTTTGAAGAACAAACGATATTTACATCTGAAATAGGTTGATTGCTTGTAGAAACTACAGTTCCTTCAGTATTTTGAGCATTTGATAAAAACGAAGATAAAAGAAAGATGAAGAGTAATTTTTTCACAAGTTTTTATTAGTTAAGTTAAGGATAAATCTCTTTTGGAACATTATTTTTGTTTAAAAAACTGCAATTCAAAAAGTTGACACAATTTTAATGCCGTACTTGTTAAAATGAAGTGAATTAGTTGTTAAAAATAGTGTGTTTTTTACTTTAAAAAGTTAAATTCGCTTTTTAGGTAATATAGTTGCTCTTTTTGAGTTTAAATTGTTATCTAAACTTAAAAAAGATAGATAAACTTTAATAGGTGAGTATGGTTTTTAGATTAATTATAGTATTGTTTTTTTTTAGTGTTGGTGCTTTTTCTCAAGAAAAGTTTACCAAACATAAAATCTCAAAAGGAGAAAACATTACTGTAATTGCTAAAAAGTATGGTGTAAAAGTAAAAGATATCCAAGATGCAAATCCTAATGCACCTAAAGTTTTAAAACTAAATTCGGTTTTATTAATTCCGAATAAAAATGTTCGTACTGCTCAAAAATCTTTTCAAACTGAAGCAAGTAAATCGAAAAATATAGCTTATGATGCTCCAGGTTCACATGAAGTTTCGCAAAAAGAAACGCTTTGGGGAATTGCTAAAAAATACAATGTTTCTGTTGATGAATTGAAAAAAGCTAATCCAACATTAGAAACAGACGGTTTAAAAATAGGACAGCATCTAAATATTCCTTCTAATGCAGTTGCTTCAGAAAATGTAGTTAATACAGATAATGTAAAACCAGAAATTGTTCCTGTTGCAAATACAGAGCTTAACGTTAAAGTACAAGTTAAAGAGACAAAATACTCAATTGCTAAGAAGTACGGAATAACAGTCGCAGAATTAGAGCGTCAGAATCCATCTATCAAAAAGAAACTCCGAGTAGGGCAATCTTTAAAGATTAGTACCACAGCAGAAAAAGCCAATCAATTATTAGAAACAGCCGATTTAAATACTGGGAAACAAGGCGATATTTCTTCAAATGTAGTCGCGGTTACTCCAAATGGAGTTAATACTGATGTAACAAAACCTGAAATTATTACTTCAGAAAACACAGAAGTTGTCGTTGAGGTGCAGCCAAAAGAAACAAAGTACGCTATTGCAAAAAGATATGGAATTACAGTAGCTGAATTAGAACGACAAAATCCATCAATAAAAGGAAAACTTCCAGTAGGATCTGTTTTAAAGATTAAAACCACTAAGGAAAAGGCTGATGCTTTAAATGCAAATTCATCTCAAGTAATTGATAATAATCAGCCATCAATAGAAGTTGCAGATAATTCAAATGTTGCTAAAGACTCGGGAATTGTTAGAATAAGCAATCATTCCGATTTAATTAATCAGCTGATTAGTAATGCGACCGAAAATATAGGAACACGTTACCGTTCTGGAGGAACTACAAAAGCAGGTTTTGACTGTTCAGGTTTAATGTTTTGTACTTTCGGTAATTTCGACATTAAGCTGCCAAGAAGTTCAATAGAACAATCTCGCATAGGAACAAAAATAGCTTCAGAAGAAGCTCAAAAAGGCGATTTAATTTTCTTTAAAACCAATGGGAGACGCCATATAAATCATGTTGGTATGGTTGTTGAAAATGTCGATGGCGAGATTAAATTTGTACATTCCTCTACTCACGGCGGTGTTATGATTTCTTCAACAAAAGAAGCTTATTACACAAGAGCATTTTCACAAGTAAATCGTGTTTTAGATTAATTAAAAAATAGAGAAACTTTATTTTTTAATACTTTATTCTAATTTGTGCCAAAAGTGGCCGCATCCATTTTTGCATTCAGTATCAGTTATTTTAAATACCCAAATTAATGACGTTACTGTTTTCTTATTTTCTGCCTCAGGAAGCTCCCTTAATTTATTAAATGCGATTTTAGTATCGTAGGTTTTTAGAATCATAATTGATGTGTAGGTCTGTTTTAATGGGATTGTATTTATTGCCCTTTGATAAGTTTCCGTATTATAATCCACTTTGTTTGGTATAGAATTGAAAATGTAATTTTTTAATAGTGCAAAAACATCTTCAAAATTAAAATCATCACTTTCAAGTAAAAGTTTTAAGCCTTGATTAAAGCTTATTCTGTCTTGTGCAATCTTATTTATCAGCAGTTCTATTGGACTTATCATTTTTCAAATTTTGGTTACAACTAAAATAAGAAATATCTCTTTTAAGTTATATCTAACCGTTATTTTCATTTTTAGATCAATTTCTGAATTTAAAATTTCAAGATATAGAATTTCAGAAAAAAGTATATCTTTAACCAACCAAAAACCAACCAAAAACCAACCAAAAACCAAAAAAATGCAAGAAAACGACCAAGAAAATTTTAAAAGAGAACTCGGATTATTAGACGGAACCATGCTTGTGGTTGGTTCTATGATTGGATCTGGAATATTTATTGTAAGTGCTGATATCGCCAGACAAGTAGGTTCAGCAGGATGGCTCACGCTAATTTGGTTAATTTCAGGATTAATAACTGTTATTGCCGCTGTAAGTTATGGCGAATTAAGTGCAATGTTTCCAAAAGCTGGCGGACAATATGTGTATTTAAAAGAAGCATACAACAAGTTAATTGCATTTTTGTATGGCTGGAGTTTCTTTGCGGTAATTCAAACTGGTACAATTGCCGCTGTTGGAGTTGCTTTTTCGAAGTTTGCTGCATATTTGTACGAACCCTTTAGCGATGAAAATATATTGTATGAGATTGGCTCTTTTAAGCTCAATGCAGCGCAGTTAGTTTCGATATTCACTATAATTTTATTGACATATATCAATAGTCGCGGTGTAAAAAACGGTAAAATACTGCAAACCGTTTTAACAATTATCAAGATTTTATCATTACTAGGATTAATTATTTTTGGATTAACGCTTGCAGCAAAAGCTTCTGTATGGGACGCTAACTGGGCAGACGCTTGGAATACACGTTCGTTTGACAAAGAAAGCGGTTCGTGGATGCCAATTGGAGGTACAGCTTTGATTACTGGAATTTCCGCAGCAATGGTTGGTTCTTTATTTTCGAGTGATGCATGGAACGGAGTTACTTTTATTGCAGGTGAAATTAAAAACCCAAAACGTAACGTTGGTTTCAGTTTATTTTTAGGAACTTTTATTGTTACAATTATTTACGTTCTTACAAATATTATGTACTTGGCAGTAATTCCGCTTGATGAAATCGCAACAGCAAAATCTGATCGTGTGGCGGTTGTAGCATCACAATATATTTTTGGAAATATAGGAACTTTGATTATTGCAATAATGATTATGATTTCTACTTTTGCCTGCAATAACGGATTGATTATGGCTGGTGCAAGAGTTTATTATACAATGGCAAATGATGGCTTGTTCTTTAAGAAAGCTGCAGTTTTAAATAGTTCAAGTGTGCCGGCTTGGGCACTTTGGGCGCAGTGTATCTGGGCTTCCGCTTTATGTCTTACAGGGAAATATGGTGATTTGTTAGATTTTGTAATCATCATTGTTTTGATTTTTTATATTCTTACGATTTATGGAATTTTTATCTTACGCAAGAAAATGCCGGATATCGAAAGACCTTATAAAGCGTTTGGATATCCTTTTTTACCAATGTTGTATATAATAATTGCAACAGCAATTTGTATATCATTGCTTGTTGTGAAATTTTCAACTTGCGGTTGGGGCGTATTGATTATGCTTACAGGAATTCCAGTTTATTATCTAACAAAACCAAAAGAAGTTTAGTACTGGCTTTGAGCTAAAAGTAATATTTAGATATAAAAAAACGCCTTATTCATAAGGCGTTTTTTCGTTATAATTAAGATTAATGATTTAAATATACAGAATCTCCATGAAGAAAACTTTTATGAGGTTTAAGCCAAATCATTATTAATTTTTTCCGCAGTAGGTCTTAAGAAAATTAGATATATTATAATAAGTATCCCAAATAATATAAAATCAGGTTTTAAGAATAATATTAGAAAAGCAGCACCTTCTAGAACTGCCCATCGCATTATAGAAGCAGTTTGATAAACAGGCAGTTTGTCTTCCGTTTTTAATTTAGGATCGATTTGTTTTAATTGCGATTTGAACAAAAATGTACTTAAAACGAAAGCCAAAATTGGGATGAAAACATATACAATTGACGACGAATCTATAACGGGAATGTTTTTTAATTTTTCAATTGAAAGCTCTCCTAAAAGGAAATAAGCAAGGATAGTTCCTGCACAAACTGCAAGATGAATAATTTGCAGGGTTTTGATTTTTTCGGTCATGATTTGGTTTTTTGAGAGTACAATATAAAACTAAAAAATCTGCGGGCAATAAAAAAATAGTGAGTTACTAAGCTTGGAGCATAAAAAAAAGACACTGTTTAGAAAAACAGTGTCTTTTGATGTCAAATAATCTATTGAAACTGTTATACAACAGCGGGTTCAACAGAAGATTTTATAGTTGAATTAATAATAGAAATAGTAAGCGGGTCTGATTCTCCAGAGAAAAAAGCATCTAATATTTCTTGAAATATCGGATTTGTATTTTCAGTCATAGAAAAAAGTGTCATAGATGAACGTAATTTTCGAGCATCTAAATCCCCAAGAATTCCATCAGCTGATTTTCTTTTAAAAGTTAATAACAGCTCTGAAATCTCTATAAGATGTTTTCCTAAAATAGGATGGTCTAAAAATTCTGACGCTTCTTTTAAATCGGCAATTGCATAAAGATTTGCAGTATCACTTTTACCTAATCCTTTAACCTGTGGAAAAATGAACCACATCCAGTGAGTTTCTTTCTTTCCTTTTTTAATTTCTGAAAGTGCGGTAAGATAAAGTTTATTCTGCGCATCTAAAAAGCGCGCTAAATCATTGTTTGAATATGCCATTTGTGGTATTGTATTTAAAAAAGGGTTGCAAAAGTACTAAAAAAGAAAGGGTCTGCCTAATAAAAGGTGCACGTAGTGAGTATTTTAACTTTTTTCTGCAGAATTTTCCTTACCATTATTGAGTAAGAAAAAGCTCATTTAGAGTCGTTTATATATCATAAACTCGTTTAGTTTGTCTAAAAGTCAGATTTATTCTAGGCAAAACCTGCCGTGCTGTTTTTGGAACTTGATGCTGCCAAAAACTATTAGTAGTTCCCGACATTAATAAAAAAGAACCATGATGCAGCGGAATTTCAACCTGTGGAATTTCCTTGCTGTATTTATGTCGGAGTCTGAACATTCTCGTTTCGCCGAAGGTTACTGAAGCGATAATAGGATTTGGTCCCGTATTATGTTCTTTGTCACTGTGCCAGCCAACACCATCATTTCCATTTCTATATAAATTTAGCAGAAGACTATTAAAATCAAGCTGAGTTTCTTTCTCTACACGGCTCCGAATGGTTAATAATTCATAAGTCCAATCTGGCCCGTTTAGATCTGCTCCGGGATTATCTTTGTCTTCATACCAAGAAATCATTCGAGGAACAGTGTAAGTTTTATCATAAATTTCCATTTCATATTCTCTCCATTTGGTTTTGCGAAGTATTCTTTCGTAAAAACGATCAGATTCTTCTTTACTAAAGAAATTATCTATAAGAATAAGTTCTGAGTCAGGAATGTCAAATATTTTTTTGCCTTCCAAACCAGTCGCAAATAATTCGGTGTCGTTAAATAGTGTCATAACTTAAATTTTCTAAGTTCAGGCTTAATTCTGAAAATGCTTATTGAAGAATACTTTTCGAGGATATTTTTCTGCGAAAGCAAAAATCAATTGTTCTATATATTGATTGCTTTTATAAGTCGTAACATAGTTTTTTACTTCTTCAGGATCATGAATCGAAATATCTGATGGAATATAACCCATACCATAAAAATGACCGTTTTCAATCCAAATACAACTGCGTTCCTCTTTTGATCTTCCCTTGTCTATAATAGCAAAAGAAGGTCTGTTGTTCAATAAAAAAGCAATAGCATTATCAACTTGTTCGTTATGAAGCAAAACATCAGGCAGATTTCTAACATCATTATTTTGCGGAAGTTCTCCTTCTTCGGGTCTGGAATATTTGCAGAATCGTTGATCAATTTCAAATTGTGCAGACAGATCTCGGAGTAAATTTATAGCGTTATACAAACTATTAAATTCATGAATGCAAGTCTGAAATTTGCTCAGTTTTCCAACAGCTAAATATTTATAACCGTTTCGTGCTTCATATTGATAAATGCCAAATTTTGCTTCAAAACGTTTTAATGCTCTATTGTAGGTTGGCCAAAGTTGTTTTATTTCCGTGCATTCTAATAAAAGCGCCATCAATTCGGTAGCGCAGATTTCAAAGGAAATTCCGTGAATATCTCTCAAGAAATGCTGTCTTTGAGAATTGATATTATTGCCGCTAAAATGCGATGCCACACGTTTTTTTACATTGATAGCTTTTCCAACATAAATCACTTTTTTCGCCTGATTATAAAAATAATATACACCTGGTTTTTCGGGTAGATTATTAAAATCATCTGGAGGAAGGTTAGGAGGTAAGCGCTGATCTTGAGCTGTTTTTTTAATCATATTCTCGATTTCTCCCGCGTCATCCCATTCTAACAGAAGAGAAAATAATACAGCAGTCGCATCTGCGTCTCCACCAGCGCGGTGTCTGTTTTCTAGAGATATATTTAAAGAATTGCAAAGATTTCCTAAACTGTAAGAACCTAAACCCGGCTTGATTTTTCTTGCTGCACGAACTGTACAAAGTTTTTGTGCCGACCATTTAAAACCTGCTTGCTCCAGCTGATGATGAATAAATGAATAATCGAAGTTTACATTATGAGCAACAAAAATACGATCAGTAAGCATTTCCAATACTTTCTCTGAAATGTCATCAAAAATAGGTGCGTTCGCCACCATTTCGTTATTAATACCCGTTAATCCAAAAATAGAAAGAGGGATATCCTGTTCTGGATTTACAAGCGTTTCATAACGATCCAACACTTTTGTACCATCATGAATAATAATGGCAATTTCTGTAATGCGGCTGCCACTGGCATTTCCGCCTGTGGTTTCAATATCGACTATGGCATATTCCGTATTTTTCATCTGTATATAACGTAAATTCTTCGTTAGTTATTTAATTTTTAACACATAGAAACATAGATTTTATTTGAGGTAAAAGGCGTTTCACTTGTTTTCTTTTATTTCTTTTTCTAAATTTTGAACCTATGCTTCTATGTGTTTAAATAAATTTTTAAAATTTCATTCGATGTCTTGGCAGATTAATTTCGTGTCCTTGCGGATAAGGTTTACGATGTGTTAGGCTTATATCTTCTTTAATTTGGTTTTGTGTTTTATACTGGTCTTTAGAATCCATATAACGCGGATCTGGAATAAAAGGCATTTTTGCCATTTTAGTAATGGTGATCGTTGGGAAATGATAATCAACCTCAACATTTCCTAATAATAAATAGCAGCCGCCACCCTGAAACGGATATTTTTCTAAGCTGTCAGGAAAATGTGCCGTATCAAAATAAGTACCTTCATGATCAATCCAAGTTCCAAAATACATAGTTCCTTTTTTTGTAGGAACGTGTTTTCTAGAAATCAAGTAAGCCAGCATTCGAACTTGTCTTTTATGATATTTGACTAAATCTTTAGCCATAATATCGCCGCGATGTTTGGTTTGCAAAATGTCAAAAACCGTACACGAAACAGGAAAACTCAACAATTCGATTTCGTCAAAAGCATCTTCAAAAACAGAACGTTCCAATGTCGGAAGTTTATATTCCTTAACAGGTTCTTGTAAAAGTTTTAAATTCCTGTTTTCAGGTTTAAAATTGTTCAGCAGCAAACTTGCAATAACCAAAAGCTGGTTTTTAGTTTTTCCTGTAAAACGAAAAGCACCAATGAAAATCAAAATTTTGATATTTTCAATCCCTATTGGAATACGATTGATGAAATCTTCTAAAGAAATATAATCACCATTTTTATTTCGGTCTTCCTCAATTAAATGTGCTGTTTTCGATTCCAAACTCTGAATGTGCATAAAACCGAGGTAAATATCTGTACCATATAAAGTAGTTTGATATTCGCTTTTATTCACGCACGGATTATGAATTGTTCCGCCAGACATTCGTGCCTCATGTACATAAACTTCAGTTCTATAAAATCCGCCCTGATTATTGATTACCGCAGTCATAAACTCAATAGGATAATATACTTTCAGATATAAACTCTGATAACTCTCAACAGCATAAGAAGCCGAGTGCGCTTTGCAAAAAGAATATCCAGCAAATGATTCAATCTGACGATAAATTTCCTGACTTAAACCAACTGGATGTCCTTTTTGAGCACAGCAGGCAAAGAAATTGTCTTTTACTTTTTGTAAAGCTTCTAGAGATCTTCCTTTTCCAGACATGGCACGACGAAGAATATCACCGTCAGCAGCGGGAAGTCCGCCGTAATGTAAAGCGATTTTGATAACATCTTCCTGATAGACCATAATACCGTAGGTTTCACCAAGCTGTTCTTTGAAAACCTCATGAAAATATTCAAATTGCTGTGGATTATTATGACGAAAAATGTATTCTTTCATCATTCCCGATTGTGCAACGCCGGGACGAATGATAGACGATGCAGCAACCAGAATTTTATAATTATCACAATTTAAACGACGTAATAAGCCACGCATAGCAGGACTTTCGATATAAAAACAGCCAATCGTTTTTCCCTGTGCCAGATAAACATTGCACAAAGCTTCATCTTTAGAAATCGAAGTATTACGAATGTCAACTTTTATTCCTCGGTTTTTAGCAATCAGTTTTACACTGTCATCAATATGCCCAATGCCTCGCTGACTCAGAATATCGAATTTTTCAAAACCAATTTCTTCTGCAATATGCATATCAAAAAGCACAATTGGAAATCCTTTTGGAGGCATTTCTAAGGGCGTGTAATTCGTAATTGGTTCTTCAGAAATCAGAATTCCGCAGGCATGCATACTGCGCTGGTTTGGATATTTTTCGAGCAGCATTCCGTATTGCTGAACCAGTTTTACAATTTTATTGGTTTCATGCAAAGCCATTGGATTCTTGGCCAGCATATCAAGTTCTTCTTTCGGAAGTCCAAAAACTTTTCCAACTTCCCTAAATATAGATCGGTATTTAAATTCGACATTCGTACCGCAGAAAGCAACATGATTTCGACCGTATTTTCCGAAGATATATTCTAGAATTATATTGCGTTCCTGCCAGCTCCAGTCAATATCAAAATCAGGCGGCGTTTTACGGTTGAGGTTTAAGAACCGTTCAAAATACAAATCCAGCTCGATAGGACAGATATCGGTTATTCCAAGACAATACGCAATGATGCTGTTGGCACCGCTTCCACGTCCAATGTGCATGAAACCTTGACTATTACTGTATTGAATAATATCCCAAGTAATTAAAAAATAACCGCTGAATTGCAATTCGTCAATAACTTTTAATTCTTTTGCTACACGAGCTTTTGCTTCTAAATTATCTTTATCGTAACGATTTTTAAATCCTTCCCAAGCTAAATCAGTAAGTTTTTCTAAATCTTCCTGACGGCTTTTTGTATAGAATCTTTTGTTTTTTGGAGTTTCAAAATCATATTCGAAATTACAGGAATCAATGATTTTTTGCGTATTGCTTATAATTTCAGGATATTTTTCATAGAAAGGCAAAAGAGATTCTACCGGTTGCATGATATCCGAAACTTTGCAGTAATCCGCTTCTGTAAGTTTTGATAAAATAATATTAGTGTCAATTGCCCGAAGAATTTTATGCAGATTGTATTCTGTTTTGGTTCTAAAAGTTACTGACTGTAAAACTACCATCTGAGCAATTTTATTTTTGTGTTCTGATGTAAAAAGCCTCGAAACTTCTTCAGGACGAATACCGATAAATTCATTTTCGCGAAGAACTTTCGGAGCATTTTCTAAAGTATAAATCACAAAAACCGATTTGAATTCGGGCGCAGTCAAAGGCAGGTTTTCTCCACTGAAATTATGTTCGGTTAAAAATCGATTCATTTCAGCTAAACCTTCTGTATTTTGAGCCAAACCGATAAATCGGAATTGATGATTGCAGCGAAATTCTATTCCAACTAAAGGTTTAATTTCTTTTTCCTGACAAGCTCTTATGAAATCATAAATGCCTGTTACGGTATTAATATCTGTTAATGCCATTGCTTTTACACCAAATGAAACGGCTTGGCTGATCAATTCCTTAAGCGGAATTGTGCCGTAACGTAATGAATGATATGAATGACAATTAAGATACATTATTTGTTGCGTTTTAAAATTTCGTCTTTAGTGTTTGGTTTGAAAGAAGCTCCTGCACAGCGCATTACAGCATCAAATCCATAACGTTTTTTCATTTTATCCATCGCTTCATAAAGTGAAAGCATTTCCTGAGTGTCTTCAAAAAGATCAATTTGATAAGTACCGCGCACCAATCCGCTGAAGCGAACTCCAATCAAGCGCAATCGCATACGACGCTGATAAACTTTCTCGAAAAGTTCGGTTACATTTTTAGTCAGAATATGATCGGCTGAGGTATAAGCTACTCGGCATTGTTTGGTTTCGGTATCAAAATTGGCGTAACGTATTTTAACCGTAACCGTTGAGGTCAGCCATTGTTCTGCACGAAGCTGAAAAGCTAGTTTTTCGACCATTCCCAATAATATTCTTCTCAGTTTTGCAATATCTATAGTGTCCTGAGTAAAAGTAGTTTCGGTAGAAATTGATTTTCTTTCCGTATAAGGTTCAACAGGAGTGTTGTCAATTCCGTGTGCTTTTTTCCAAAGTTCAAGACCATTTTTGCCAATCATTTGCTGTAAAACCTCAGCAGGCATTTCGGCCAAAGTCTGAATTTTACGAACGCCAATTCTTGACAAAAGCTGAAATGTAACTGCGCCAACCATTGGGATTTTCTGAATCGATAACGGATTTAAAAAGTCTTGTACACCTTGTTCTGGAATTTCAAGATTCCCTACAGGTTTACCTTCTCCTGTAGCAATTTTAGAAACGGTTTTATTGATGGATAATGAAAAACTAATGGGAAGCCCTGTTTCTTTAATGACCTTTTGAGCCAATTCATCTGTCCATTTATAACTGCCGTGAAATTTATCCATTCCAGTAATATCCAAATAAAATTCATCGATACTTGCTTTTTCCATTACCGGCGCTTTTTCCTGAATAATCTGGGTAACATCATGCGATAACTGCGAATATAATTCCATATCGCCTTTCATAACTTTAGCCTGTGGACAAAGTTTCAGCGCCATATGAATAGGCATGGCAGAACGCACTCCAAAACGGCGCGCTTCATAAGAACAAGATGCTACAACACCGCGATCTCCGCCACCTATAATAAGCGGAATATCATTGAGTTCAGAGTTGGTGCGTCTTTCGCAGGATACAAAAAAGGTATCCAGATCCATATGTACAATTGCCCTTGCCATTTTCCTTTTTGTTTTTGTATGGAACAAAATTAGCACAGATAAGAACATTTTTTCATATATTTGCTGTTCCAAATTATAACAAATTAATTATGTCTTTATTTTCAGATAACATCAGAGCATTGAGGGTTAAGCATAAAATATCGCAGGAGAAATTAGCTGGAAACCTTAGTATTACAAGAGGAAGATACGTGAAATACGAAGATGGAACTTCGGAAGCACCGTATGATATTTTAAAGAAAATTGCCTTGTTTTTTCATACAAGTATCGATTTGTTATTGTCGGTCGATATTCGGAAAATAAACATCGAAAATTTGATAAAACTTGAGGGTAACCGACTTATTTTACCAATTCAGGTTGATAATTTTGGCGAAAATTATATCGAAATTGTATCTCAAAAAGCAAAAGCAGGATATCTCAACGGATATGCTGATCCAGAATATATTGAAAGTTTACAACAGGTTTCGCTTCCGTTTTTAGGTCCTGGTAAACATAGAGGTTTTCCTGTAGAAGGCGATTCAATGCCTCCGCACGAAGCTGGTTCGATAATTATTGGGCGTTATGTTGAAAGGTTAGGAGAGGTGATGGATGGAAAAACCTATATTTTGATTACCAAAAATGAAGGAATGGTTTATAAACGTCTTAATAAGAACAAAAAAAATACCTTGGTTTTAGAATCGGATAATAGTTTTTACCCGAATTATGAAGTGAAAGCTTCTGATATTTTGGAGATTTGGGAGTACGAATGCAACATCGGACGATCAGATAAAAAACAAACATTGTCTGAAACCGAAAGCATGAAAGAACTGCTTCTAGAAGTGAAAAGAGAAGTGATGGAAATTAAAAATAATACTTCGAATACTTAAAAAGAAAAATAAGGAAAAGAGTTTTTTATTTTTAAATCCGAATGTCACTCTGAGCGAAGTCGAAGACCTTTTGTGCTATAAAGCCTTTCGATTTCGCTCAGGGTGACAATAGATAAATAAAAAAATCTAAAAAACCTTTGCAAAACTCAAGCCATATTGCTGCCCGTTATAAAAAGGCATTATCATAGAAGTTGATTTATTTTCAGAAGATGATTTGAATAATTTTTTAGTGATATACGGATTCATCCAATAGGCGATTTTTGTACTCAAAATCCCGATTCCGGCTCCAGCGGCAACATCGGTTAACCAATGGCGATTGTTGTAAATTCTAAATAATCCCGTTCCAGTTGCAACAGCATAACCTGCAATTCCGTACCAAATAGATTTGTCTTTGTATTCCTGCCATAAAAATTCGGCTCCTGCAAAAGCAGTTGCTGTGTGACCGGAAGGAAAGGAGTTGTTCGAACTTCCGTCTGGCCTTTCTTCATGTGTAATCGATTTTAAACCTAAAACCGTTGTCGCCATAATGGCATATGAAGTCACAAATATAACAGAACGATCCCGCATATTATTTTTACCTTTCACGCCAAAAGCGTTCAAAGCATAAACCGATGCCGCAGGTGCATATTGCGAGAAATCATCAATGGTGATTTTGTTATCAATATCTTCAGTAACTTCTTTTTTAATTTGCGAATTAAAACTCAGCAACTGATCGCTTTCAAGTCCAATAACACCGTACCCAATTAATACACCAGGAATAATCAATTGTTTGTAATTGAATTTTAGCTGATGTGAAGTACTGTCAATTTTTGTAATGGAGTCGTTTTGTTGAGCATTTGCGCTCAAAAAAACGAATAGAAATACCAGAGAAATAGCTTTACAAGACATCGTTTGTTTTTGTTATGATTTACAATAATAACGAATGTCCAATCAAAGTATTTTTACCTTAATTGAACCTTAAGTTAATATTAACCTGTTGGTTTTAAATAAGGGAATTGTATTAAGATTGGCTAAATATTTTGGAATTTAGCAGGAGTGATTTATATTATTGCAATGGATTTCAATCCGTTGAAATTTGATTGCAACACGTTTTTAAAGTCCCAGAGGGACGATTCATATTGTAAGGCTGGATTCAATCCAGTCTAAATATGTCATCGAGCCTACAGCTCTTTTGCATTGCGGAATTTCTTTGCCAACCGGATTAAAATCCGGTCCTACAATATAAACCAAGCTTACGGCTCTTTTAATATTTTTGTTTAAATAAGCAACAATTATTCTTTATACCTTCAACGAAAACCAAAACGTACTTCCTAATCCCAAGTTACTTTCTACACCAACATTTCCGTTCTGTGCTTCAATGAATTCTTTACTAATGGCTAATCCTAATCCTGTTCCAGATTTTTGACTGCCGGGAACTTGAAAATATTTATCAAAAACTCGGTCTTTATATCTTGTGTCAATTCCTTTTCCAGTGTCGATAACCTGAAATACGATTTGATTATTTTCTTTTCTTAGTTTGATAAAAATAGTACTTTTTTCAGAAGAATATCTGATTGCATTTGACAAATAATTAATTAAAACCCAACCTGTTTTTTCGCTGTCGGCTTTCACATCTTGAAGATCTTCATCAGCGTCAATTACAAGTTTAATTTGTTTTTGGTCGGCTTGAACTTTTACTGCTTCAACAGCATAATTTACAATTTTATGCGGATTGCTTTTTTCGATATTCAGCTGAATATTTCCAGTTTCTAATTGTGATAAATTAAGCAATTCGCCTGTAATTTTCAACAATCTCTGACTGTCATCTTTTATACTTTCTACCAATTGTTTTTGGTCGTCGTTCATATCGCCCGTTTTTCCATTTTCAAGTAATTGAAGGCTTAATTTTATAGAAGCAATTGGCGTTTTTAATTCGTGTGAAACTGTCGCAATAAAATTGGTTTTGGCAAAATCCAGTTCTTTAAAAAGAGTAATATTTCTCAGGATAATAACATCGCCAATATTGATTTCTTTTTCTTCTCCCGTTGGAATTATTGTAATATTTAGAATTTCTTTTTCGAAATAACTTTCTTTTCCGTGTGCATAAATTTTCAGCGGTTGTTTTTTTGGTGCATCAACATCTTCTTTTAAAATCAAAGAGCGAATCAAATCATTGGATAAGGCTAGAGTAGAAGCCGATTTTCCGATAACATCTTCCAATTTCAGTCCAATAATTTTCAACGCTTCATCATTGGCAAATAAAACAATTCCTTCATGGTCTAAACCAATAATTGGATCGTGCATATTATTGATAAGTGTTTCCAGTCGTTTCTTCTCAAAAAAGAGCTTATACAAATTGCTGTCATTATATTCCTGGAGTTTCTGCGCCATCGTATTAAACGATTTTGCTAAATCTCCATATTCATTATGATTGGTAAAATGAACACGCTCTGAATAGTTTTTATTAGCAATTTCCTTAATACTCAGCGTTAATTCCTTAATTGGATTGGCAATATTATTGGGTAAATTAACCAGCAGATTAAAAGCAATCAGAAAACATAAACTGCCCACAATTGCAATCCATAAATTGGCATTTTCGGCAGTCAGTTTTGCAATGTCGCTTTTCTGTTTTATCGCATCCAGATTCAGTTTCATAATCGCAAAAATATTCTGTCTGATTTTTGTTTTTAAGGCTTCGCTGGCACCATTTTTTTCTAAAATAGTAAAACTTTTTTCCAGATTTTCGGTTGCTTCCTTTTCTCCGGGTTCCGTAACATTTTGTGTTTGTTTTTCAAGATAATCCTTGAAAATAAGAATCTTACTATCAGAGTTCGTTTTAAGTTCATCCAAAGACAAAATCATATTTCTAGAATATTCCAGCGTGTTATAATTTGCTTTCAGAATATTCTCTGTATCTGCTTTTATCAAAAAAACAGAATAACCGCTCACTAACGAAAGTATAATGATCATTAAAAATAACAATCCAACTCCCAGATTCAATTTGGTTTTAATTCTCATATTTTAATTTTTGTGTGAAATGTTACTTGTGTAAGATATAAAATGTGAGATGTGAAATGATCTTTGAGAAATACATTTTATATCTCACATTTCAAGATAATATTACAAGATCGACATTTGACAGAGACAGTTTGTTCAGCAAACGTCTAAAAATTGTTGTAGACAAAATTACTTTAAATAAATTCAAATGCGGTTTCCCGATACATACAGTTGTAATTTGTTTTTCTTCTACAGTTGTTAAAATAGCATCTGCAATATTTGAGTTTTCTAATTTTATCACTTCTGCGCCTAATTGCACGGCGAGTTTAAAATTATTAATTAAATGCCGTTGTTTGTCCAAAGCAATTTTTGTACTGCTTTCTTTTGGCGTTTCCACATACAAAACATACCATAGTCCGTTATAATAACTTGCCAGACGAGCAGCTTTTCTAATTACAATTTTAGCCGTTTTATCATTGCTGCTAATGCAGGCCAAAAGTTTTTCGTGTCGTAAAGCATGAAGATTCGGAACTTCATTTTCAACTTTTCGAACGACCTGACTCGCTACTTCTTTCAAAGCCAATTCTCGAAGTTGTAAAATCTGTTCCGATTTAAAAAAGTTCGTTAAAGCGGTCTGAATTTTATCTGGAGTATAAATTTTTCCTTCTTTCAAACGCGCAATCAAATCTTCGGATGTTAAATCGATATTCACGACTTCATCCGCCAATCGTAAAACATTATCAGGAATTCGTTCCTGAACATCAATATTTGTAATACGTTTTACATCTTCATTTAAACTTTCAATATGCTGAATGTTTACAGCCGAAATCACGTTAATTCCAGCATCCAGAATCTCTAATACATCCTGCCAGCGCTTTTCATTTTTACTTCCTTCAATGTTGGTGTGTGCCAATTCATCAACAATAACCACCTCTGGACGAAGATTAATAATCGCCTGAACGTCGAGTTCTTCAAGTTCTTTTCCTTTATAAAAAATAGTCCGTCTCGGAATTATAGGCAATCCTGCTAATAATTCATGAGTTTCTTTTCGCATGTGCGTTTCGATGTAGCCAATTTTTACATCGATTCCGTTTTTTAATAACGAATGTGCTTCCTGAAGCATACGAAAAGTCTTGCCCACACCGGCACTCATTCCAATGTAGATTTTGAACTTTCCCTTTCGTGATTTCTGAATTAAATCGAGAAAGTGCTGTGCATTATTTTCTTTTTCTTCTTTCATGTTTTTTTGCCACGAAGGCGCTAAGTCACAAAGTTTTTTTTAGCCACAGATTATACAGATTAAAAAGATTATTGAATGGCTTTGTCTTGATTTATTTGCCACGAATTACACCAATTTCCACGAATTATATTTAAATAAAAATTAGCGAAAATTGGTGTAATTCGTGGCGAAAAAAAATCCTTTTAATCCTTTTAATCTTTGGCAAGAAACATTCTCCTAAAAACTAATCGCCAAGGAAGACGTTACAAACGTATTCGTATCCGTTGGAACATTATTTTTTGTAAAGATTTCATCCTTACTCGAAAGATTTCTAGCCTCAATTCTAAACATTACATTATCAGTAACTAAGTAATCAAAGTTAGCTGAAAATCCGTAAGTTTTAAAACCATTTGGTGTTTCAGTTGCGATAATTACCCCTTTTTCATCACTATAATATTCGCCGCGCGCTGCAAGCTGAATTTTATCCGTTGGTTTGTATTGCAAAATTAAAACTGGCGAAAACCAAGTATCGTATTTATTACTGTTTTTAGCCGATTGCTGAGATCCAATATCAAGACCAGCTGTTATGTTTGTTTTTCCCGTTACTTTAAATTGTCCGTAGAAGTTATTAAAATAACGCCATTTTTTGTCAATGTCCGGCTGCTCATTTCCAACATAAGTACTCCAGTTTAAAACAACTCGATCAGACGGTTTGTAAGTAACCTGAGTTCCAAAAGCAGGCGTTTGATTTCCTTCAACCTTCTCAATTCGCTGCCAGCCATTTAAGTACATACCCGCCAAATACCACTCTCCAGATTCAGAAGTATAACCAATTTTAACTCCTGTTTCATAATAAGGAGAATTTTCAGCCAGAATACTTCGTGATAAAGTCTGGCAATCTTTTCCAATCGCACTTTCAAAACCAATATGCGAAGGCATAATTCCAGCATCAATCCATAAATTATGAGTCGATGAAATTCTTACACCAACATTTGCTTCGTAAACATTTTTCAACAAGCCTTGTTCAGCCGCCATATTGTATTCGGCATATGTTCCCGCCATCAGGGCAAAATTACCACGAATATTATCTTTGTTGTAATTTACTTTTGCCATTCCTAAATTAATATTCACTTCATTACTTTTATTAAAATTGTAAAAAAAGTTTGGTCGAGTATGATCTTCTGGTTTCCCAAAATCGTAACTATAATAAGTTTCTACATATCCTGAAAATGTTAATGGACTTTTTGATTCTTCTTGTGCATGTAAATTGCTGTAACCAAAAGCGATTAAAGCAGTAAGTATAATTTTTTTCATTGTTAATTGTGGTATTCAAACCCGAAAGGGTTAATTAATTATTAGTAGATTTTTTTAGGAGCTATTTCCCGCTATCCGTTTCAATCTTTTGTACCGAACGCCGGTACAAAAGGATTTTCACTACTATCGGGGCTAGAGTATTTGGGGTAAAAAAGGCGTTTTTGTTTCCTGCAAGGTTTTTGAAACCTTGTAGGTATTTAATTTTAAAGTTTTTGATTCAACGTCTTGTTTTGTCATTTCGATCCCGAAGCCTCGGGATCGAAATGACAAGAATACGCATAGAAAAACCTTAGTGTCTTAGCGACTCAGTCCCGAAGCTTCGGGATCAGAATCTCGTTTTATCGAAGCTGATCAAGCGCCACATTCAATTCCAAAACATTAACAGTTTCAGGTCCAACAACAGCCGAATTAATTTTAGACTCAACCAAAGCTTTTACTTTAGCTTCATCCAATTTTCTTTCTTTGGCAATTCGTTTTACTTGAATCAAAGCACCTTGAGGAGAAATATTAGGATCTAATCCACTTCCTGAAGCCGTTACCATATCAGCCGGAATTTCAGATTTTTTCAAGTAAGGATGAACAAGTAAAAGGGTATCAATTCTTTTTTGAACCAAAGCTAAATATTCAGCATTACTTGGACCTTTGTTACTTCCGGCACTTCCCGCAGCATTATAATCAACTGCAGAAGGTCTTCCCCAGAAATAATTCGACTTATCGAATTTTTGACCAATTTTTTGGTATCCAACCACTTTTCCGTTTACCGAAATCGTTTCTCCTTTCCCTTGATTTGGAGCTAATTTTGCAATTCCGTAAATCGCTAATGGATAAATAACCGCAAACAAAATCAAAGTAAATACGGTAAGTTTTAATAGTGAAAATATAGTTTTCATGTTTTTAATTTAAAATGTTAGAAGTAAAATATTAGAAGTAAAATGTAAAATGTAGATTTTCGCATTTCACTAACCATATTTCACTAAATAAATAGAGCAACAAGCAAATCAATTACTTTGATTCCGATAAAAGGAACAATTAAACCACCCAAACCATAAATCAAAAGGTTTCTTTTTAGGATGGCACTGGCTCCAATTGGACGATAATCGACACCTTTCAGCGCAAGCGGAATCAATATCGGAATGATAATCGCGTTGAAAATTACAGCTGATAAAATCGCACTTTCAGGACTGTGCAGATTCATAATATTTAAACCTTGAAGCGCAGGAATCGCAGTAATAAAAAGAGCAGGAACAATAGCAAAATATTTCGCAACGTCATTTGCAATAGAAAAAGTAGTTAAAGTACCTCGAGTCATTAAAAGCTGTTTTCCAATTTCAACAATCTCAATTAGTTTCGTTGGATCATTGTCAAGATCGACCATGTTTCCTGCTTCTTTTGCAGCCTGAGTTCCGCTGTTCATGGCAACTCCCACATTCGCTTGAGCCAAAGCCGGAGCATCATTTGTTCCGTCACCCATCATGGCAACTAATCTTCCTTCGGCTTGCTCTTTTCTGATGTAATTCATTTTATCCTCAGGTTTCGCTTCGGCAATAAAATCATCAACACCAGCAGCTTCGGCAATAAATTTTGCTGTAAGCGGATTATCACCTGTAACCATTACCGTTTTGATTCCCATTCTGCGTAAGCGCTCAAAACGTTCTTTCATTCCCGTTTTAATAATATCCTGAAGTTCGATTACACCTTGAACTACATTGTTTTTTATAACAACCAGCGGAGTTCCTCCGTTAGATGAAATCGTAATTACTTGTTGTGCAGTATCATCTGGGAAAGAATTTCCTGCTTGCAGTGCGATGTTTTTAGCAGCATCTTGCGCACCTTTTCTAATATTTGTACCATCTTTTAAAATAACTCCGGAAGTTCTCGTTTCAGCGGTAAATTTGATTAAAGTAGCACCTTCAATAGATAATTTACTGGCAGTTTCGGCTCCTGCCAATTCCACGATACTTTTCCCTTCCGGAGTATCATCTGCTAATGAGCTTAACACAGCAGATTTTATAAATTCTTCCTCTGAAATCCCTTTAGAAGGATAAAAATTGGTTGCTTTTCTGTTCCCAATTGTAATGGTTCCTGTTTTATCTAAAAGCAGTACATCAATATCTCCAGCAGTTTCGACTGCTTTTCCAGATTTCGTGATTACGTTAGCTCGCAAAGCTCTGTCCATTCCTGCAATACCAATCGCAGAAAGTAAACCTCCAATTGTAGTTGGAATTAAACATACAAACAAAGCAATGAAAGCCGCAATCGTGATGGGTGCGTTGGCATAGTCGGCAAACGGTTTTAGCGTAACGCACACAATCACGAAGATTAAAGTAAATGCGGCTAATAAAATGGTTAATGCGATTTCGTTTGGTGTTTTCTGACGGCTTGCACCTTCAACCAAAGCAATCATTTTATCTAAAAAGCTTTCGCCAGGTTCAGAAGTTACTTTTACTTTAATTTTATCAGATAATACTTTTGTTCCTCCGGTTACTGAAGATTTGTCTCCGCCAGCTTCCCGAATTACAGGTGCACTTTCTCCGGTAATAGCACTTTCGTCGATTGTAGCCAGACCTTCGATAATTTCACCATCGGCAGCAATTAAATCGCCAGCCTCACAAACAAAAACATCGTCTTTTTTTAATGCCGAAGAACTGATATTTCTAATTTCTCCGTTAGGTAAAATTTGTCTTGCGGGAGTTTCTTCTCTTGTTTTTCGTAAGCTGTCGGCTTGTGCTTTTCCTCTTGCTTCGGCAATTGCTTCGGCGAAATTGGCAAACAATAGCGTTGCTAATAAAATTAAAAATACAATTAGGTTATAAGTAAGACTTCCTTGGTCGTTTGCTCCCATTAATATTGAAATGCAAACGGCAAACATAATTGCAGTTCCAATTTCTACGGTAAACATTACCGGATTTTTGATCATCATTTTTGGATTAAGCTTGACAAAAGATTGCACTAAGGCTTCTTTTACCTGTTTACTTTCAAATAATGAAGTGGATTTATTAGTTGTCATTTTTTCTTTGTATTATTTGTTAGCTAATTTTTTTTAAACACATAGAGACATAGATTTTAACTTTGAGAAAAAGGCGTTTAACTTGCATAAATGCACATAGCTATGTGTGAAAACGAGTTTTCTTTTTACTCTTTTTTATGGACTTATTTCTATGTTTCTATGTGTTTAATTTTTTTCAGCATTTAAAAATGAGTTGTTATTTTAGTGTGAAATATTCAGCCAATGGACCTAAAGCCAAAGCAGGGAAGAACGATAAAGCAGCGATAATTGCGATTACGGCAAAAGTCATTATTCCAAAAATTGAGGTATCCGTTTTTAAAGTTCCTGCACTTTCAGGAATGTATTTTTTACCAGCCAATAAACCTGCAATTGCCAATGGTCCGATGATTGGAATAAAACGGCTTAACAGCAGCACAATTCCTGTAGTGATATTCCAAAACGGATTATTATCTCCTAAACCTTCAAAACCAGAACCGTTGTTGGCCGCGCTCGAAGTGTATTCGTATAACATTTCTGAGAATCCGTGATTTCCAGGATTATTTAACCAGCCTGTCGCATTTCCGCTGAACCAATAACCCATTGCAGTATCATGAGCAGCAAAGTAAGAAGCTAAAGCAGTTCCTGACAATATTAATAATGGGTGAAGAATGGCGATAAAAGCAGCTATTTTTACTTCCCGAGCTTCGATTTTCTTTCCTAAAAATTCAGGAGTTCGACCTACCATTAATCCAGAGATAAATACTGCCAGAATAATAAAAATGTAGTAGTTCAAAATACCTACACCACATCCACCGTAAAAGGCATTGACCATCATAGCTAGTAATTCCATTGCACCAGAAACAGGCATTGAACTATCGTGCATACTATTAACTGAACCTGTAGAAATTACGGTTGTAGCAATACTCCAAAAACCAGATATTGCTGGTCCAAACCGAACTTCTTTTCCTTCCATCGCTCCATTTGTCTGGGCGATTCCCATTTTTTCGATGGCAGGATTTCCGTTAATTTCGCTCATAACCGTTGGAGTTACTAATAATAAGAATCCAACCGTCATTACTCCGAAGATTATGTAGGATAGTTTTCTTTTCTTTAAATAAAAACCTAGAGCAAAAATCATCGCAAACGGAACAATCATTTGTGCCCAAAGTTCAACTGCATTTGTAAAATATGTTGGGTTTTCTAACGGATGTGAGGAGTTAGCTCCAAAAAATCCGCCGCCATTTGTACCAATATGTTTAATAGCAATAAAAGCAGCAGCAGGACCTCTCGATACTTCTACTTTGTCACCTTGTAAAGTTGTAATAGCATCTTTTCCTTCAAAAGTCATTGGAGTACCGCTAAAAACTAAAGCGATTGCTACAATTGCTGAAAGTGGTAATAAAATACGAGTACAGCTTTTAATGAAATAATTGTAAAAATTACCCAGTTTTTCCGTAGTTCTTTCTTTCATTGCAGTAAAAACCATTGCAGCAGCAGCCAATCCGATACCAGCAGAAACAAATTGAAGAAACATCAATACTATTTGTGAAAGGTATGAAACCCCGCTTTCGCCGGAATAGTGCTGTAAATTGCAATTGACTAAAAATGAAATGGCAGTATTAAATGCCAAATCAGGTGTCATAGATGGGTTGTTATCTGGGTTAAGGGGCAATGAACCTTGAGACAATAAGACAAAAAAGCAAAGAAAGAACCAAATCATGTTTATACTTAAAAGTGCTTTTAAGTGTTGTTTCCAGTTCATTTCTTCGGCAGGATTTATACCGCTGATTTTAAAAATAAATTTTTCAATTGGATTGAAAATTGGATCAAGAAGTGTTTTATCTCCCAAATACACTTTAGCAATATATTTTCCTAAAGGAATAGCTAAAACAATTGTTAAGATAAAAATACCAATGACGCCTAATAATTCTGTGTTCATAATATGTGAGTTTTTGTAAAATGTAAAATGTGAATCTGTAAAAAGTGAGATGTGATTTGTGAAATGAAAGACATCTAACATTTCACTTTTGACATTTCACATTTATTAAAATTTTTCGGGTTTGATTAATACATAAATCAAATACACGAAAACGGCGATTGAAATAATAAATAGTGCGGTCATGATTTATATTTTTTCAAAAAATTCAACTGACATAAAACAAATGGCAAAAAGCACAACGGCCAATGCGAGTAAAAGAAATGTGATCATAAGATTATTTTAGATTTTAGATTTGTGAAATGTTATTTGTGAAATGTGAGATGTAAAATGTTATTTGTGAAAAGTGATAAGTACATTTTACGTTTCACAAATAACATTTCACACTATACGCCAGATGCATTAATCTGTTTGATATATTCTGCTTTAAGCGTTTGAGGAAAAAGATGTGAAATATTGCAGTGACGCATTTCCATAAAAGAAGAAACCGAAAAAACATACACATTAGAAATGGCGTTTTTAGTTTCGATGCTTCCGCTTACAAATAAACGTTCAGCAAGAGCCAGGCATTTTTTTGCCCGAACGATATTACCCGAAATAATAGATTTTTTGGTTATCTCAGCAAAGCGTTCAGCTTGTTTGCAGATTGAGGTGACTTGATTTTTCATTTGAAATGAATTTTAATGTTCTCTCTCCTTATGCCAAAATATGTTCCGAAAAAATGAAGTTGTATCTAAAGTGTTGTCAATAAAAGGAATGTAGTTTTGTGCCAAAAAAAAGGCATAAAAAAAGCCTATCATTTTGATAAGCTTTTCTCGTTTTGATATGTTATTGTTAAGCTCCAGCAGAGTGTTGCATTTATAGAAAACAACAAGTACAGATATTACATCCTCAGCGGGGTGATATTTTTTTTGATTGTTTAAGCTCCGCTGGAGCTTTTTATCATTGGCAATAAATAATCTATAAATATGATGCTTCTCCGATGCTTTAAGAATTGAATTTGCTATTAATATTGAGATTGCTATTTTAGTTGAAATTTGGAATTTAATTTTTTTCTATTCCATATTCTTCCAACTTTCGATATAAAGTCGCAATTCCAATTTCTAATAGTCTAGCTGTTTCTGCTTTATTTCCTTTTGTATAATTCAAAACTTTTTGAATATGAAGTTTTTCAACACTCTGCATTGAGAAAGCTGACATTGGTTTTAAACTTTTTTCGGCTTGATGCTGCATTTCGTATGGCAGAACATCCGAGGTTAAAGTATCACCATTATTCAAAATAACGGATCTTTCGATAATATTTTTAAGTTCGCGGATGTTTCCAGGCCAGGAATAGTTTTCTAGTTTCTGCAGAAAATCATCTGAAATGTGTAATGTTTTTTTATTTGTTTTTTCAGAAAATTGCTTCACAAAATGATGCGTTAAGACTGGAATATCTTTAATCCTTTCTCTTAAAGAAGGAAGTTTAATTTCGAAGATATTTAAACGGAAATACAAATCAGAACGAAAACGATGTTCATCACTTTCTGTTTTTAGATCTCGATTTGTCGCAGCAATTAATCTAAAATTTGATTTTTTTGAGGTAGTATCACCAACAGGAATATATTCGCTGGTTTCTAAAACCCGCAATAATTTAGCCTGAAGATCAATTGGCATTTCACCAATTTCATCTAGAAATAAAGTACCGCCGTTAGCCTCTTCAATAAAACCTTTTTTATCTTTTAAAGCTCCTGTAAAAGCTCCTTGTTTGTGACCAAATAATTCGCTTTCCAAAATTTCTTTGCTGAAAGTACTGCAGTTTAAAGCCACAAATGATTTTCCTGCACGATTACTGTTTTCATGAATAGCTTGTGCAAAAACTTCTTTTCCAGTTCCAGTTTCGCCTGTAAGTAAAACAGTCGAATCTGTTTTGGCTACTTTTTGTGCCAAATCAATTACCTGTTCAAGACCTTTTGATTTTCCAATGATAGTTTTAAACGAATATTTATCATTGATTCGTTTTTCAAGCTGCTGCACCTTTTTTTGCAAATGCACTTTTTCAACTGCTTTGTAGAGAAGCGGAATAATTTTATCGTTATCATCTCCCTTTACAATATAATCAAAAGCACCATTTTTCATAGCCTGAACACCGTCTGGAATATTTCCAAAAGCAGTTAATAAAATAACTTCTGTCAATGGGAAATTTCCCTTTATATTTTGAAGAAAATCGACACCGTTTCCGTCAGGAAGTTTCACATCACACAAAACGACATCTATATCAGTTTGTTCCAGTTTCTTAAAACCTGATTTTAAATCTTTGGCTTCGATAACTTCAAAACCTTCTGATTTTATAATACGCGCAAGCAGACTTCTTAGTTTTTCTTCGTCGTCTATAATTAAAATTTTGTGTGTCATTTGAAAAAAAGGCTTATCGGAAGTTGTTTTTTGATGTACAAATGTAGGTTTTAAATCATTTTCCTTTTTTGATTCAACGGAAATTATTTTAAAAGTAGAATCTAGTAGTACAAAATTAAAAATTAAAAAAGACAGAAAAACAACTCACAAACAGATTTTCAATCAGCTTAAATAAAAGCTTTAGCCACAGATTAAAATGATT
>NZ_MUHD01000035.1 GCF_002217395.1 Flavobacterium plurextorum
TTTTTTACATTTATTATTTTCCATACACATAATTCAATCAAAAATGGCAGTATTAAAAGGCATTACGTGGAATCATACAAGAGGTTTATTGCCTATGGTTGCAACGGCACAGCGCTTTACCGAGTTAAATCCCGAAATCGAAATTACTTGGGAGAAAAGAAGTTTACAAGAATTTGCAGATGCTTCAATTGAAGATCTTGCAAAAAGATTTGACTTACTTGTAATCGATCATCCGTGGACAGGTTTTGGAGCGCATACTAATGCTATACTCCCACTTTCTGATTATTTGTCTGATGATTATATAAAAGATCAAGAAATAAACACGGTTGGAAAATCATACGGAAGTTATGTTTTCAGCAATAAATTATGGGCTTTGCCTATTGATGCTGCGACTCCAGTTGCAGCAGCACGTTTGGATATTTTAGAAAAAGCAGGACTTGAGGTTCCTCAAACATATGACGATTTATTGGCTTTAGCCAAAAAAGGTTTGGTTGCATTTGCTGGAATTCCGGTTGATGTTTTAATGAGCTTTTATATGTTCTGCTGCAGTTTGGGCGAAGCTCCTTTTCAATCTGAAGATAAAGTTATTTCTGTGCAAACAGGAAAAATAGCTTTACAATTGTTTCGAGAATTAGCTCAATTAATTGATCCTTCCAACTTTAATCGAAATCCAATTCAGGTTTACGAAGCGATGGTTAATTCAGATGAAATTGCCTACTGCCCTTTTGCTTATGGATATTCAAACTATTCAAGAGCAGGATACAGCAAAAAACTGCTTCATTTTTATGATTTGGTAAAACTGAATAATGCGCCAATGATTAGTTCTTTGGGCGGAACAGGATTAGCAGTTTCTTCTTTCAGCAGCCATATTTCGGAAGCGATTCGTTATGCCGAATTTACAGGATCTTCTTATGTTCAGCAGAATATTTTTGCCGATAATGGCGGTCAGCCAGGACATTTGCAAGCATGGAAAAACGACAGAATCAACTCGATCACAAATAATTATTTCAAAAATACGCTGCCTGCTTTAGAAAGAGCATTTTTAAGACCAAGATACTCTGGACATATGTATTTTCAGGATCATGCCGGCGATGTAGTTCGCGATTATTTATTATACGGCGGTAACGAAGAACTGGTTTTATCAGAATTGGATTCACTTTATGCCAAATCTCTAAAATTGCAAAACTCATGAAACCATTAGAAGGATTAATTGTATTAGAATTCTGCCAGTTTTTGGCGGGTCCTTCTGCTGGATTAAAATTAGCCGATTTAGGTGCGAGAGTTATCAAAATCGAACGTCCCGTGAAAGGTGAAGCTTGCAGACAATTAAGTATCAAAGATCTTTTTGTTGATGACAGCAGCCTTTTGTTTCACACCATTAACAGAAATAAAGAATCTTTTGCAGCCGATTTAAAGAATCCCGATGATTTGGTTTTAATTAAAAAACTAATCGAAAAGGCTGATATTATGACACATAATTTCAGACCGGGCGTAATGGAAAAAATCGGACTGGATTATAATACAACGCTTACCATTAATCCGAAGATTATTTACGGAACTATAACAGGTTACGGAGATAAAGGACCTTGGGCAAAAAAACCGGGACAAGATTTGCTTTTGCAGTCACTTTCGGGTTTGAGCTGGTTGAGCGGACGAAAAAGTCAAGGACCAGTTCCGTTTGGTCTGGCTGTGGCCGATTTAATGTGCGGGAATCATTTTGTACAAGGAATTTTAGCTGCATTATTAAAAAGAGCCAAAACAGGAAAAGGCGTTTTGGTTGAAGTGAGTTTACTGGAATCGATTTTAGATGTTCAGTTTGAAGCGCTTACTTCTTTCTTAAACGATGGCGGACAACAACCAGAACGAGGCGATATTAAAGGAAGCGCACATGCTTTTTTGAGTGCGCCTTACGGAGTTTACAAAACACAAGACGATTATATTTCGCTGGCAATGGGCGATTTACTTTTCATAGGAAATACACTTGGAGTCGATTTAAATCAATATGCTGACAAACATCTTTGGTTTGAAAAAAGAGACGAAATCAGAATCCTTTTAGCCGATAAACTAGCCGAACAAAAAGCAGATTATTGGTTAGAATTACTTCAAAAACAAGGAATTTGGGCTGAAAAAGTTCTCGATTATGAAACTTTAGACCAACAGCCTTTTGTGAAGGATTTACAATTAAAACAAACCGTAAAAAATTCAGACGGAGAAACTTTGGTTACAACCCGAAGTCCGATTCAGCTTGACGGTGAAATTTTAAGCAGTACAAAAGCAGCTCCTAAAGTGGGCGAAGACAATTTAGTAATACACAAAGAGTTTATTCGCTAGATTGTTGAATCGTTTATTTGTTGAATCGTTTAATCATATTAAACAAATAAACGAATTAACGGTTAAACGAATTAACGATAAAACGACAAAACGGTTAAACAAAAAAAATGAAACCATTAGAAGATTATTTAATAGTAGATTTTAGTCAGTTTCTTTCAGGTCCATCGGCAAGTCTTCGCTTGGCTGATTTGGGCGCACGCGTTATAAAAATTGAAAAACCAGGAACTGGCGATATTTGCAGAACCTTATATACTTCTGACTTAATCATGAATGGTGAATCGTCTGTTTTTCATACTATAAACAGAAATAAAGAATCGTTTGCCATTGATTTTAAACAACCTGAGGAACTTCAAAAATTAAAAAAAATATTAGCAAAAGCCGATGTTGTCATGCATAATTTCAGACCGGGCGTAATGGAACGCATTGGTTTAAGTTATGATGATGTAAAAGCAATAAATCCAACGGTGGTTTATGCTTCGATTTCGGGTTTTGGAAATCATCCTGAACTTAAAGATTTACCCGGACAGGATTTATTGTTGCAATCTTTAACGGCTTTAACTTGGCTGAGCGGTAATCAGGAAGATGGTCCTGTACCAATGGGATTATCAATTGTTGACATGCTTGCGGGCGCACATTTAGCACAGGGAATTTTAGCTGCTTTATATAGAAAAACAACACAAAATACAGGCGGAACTGTTCAAGTAAGTATGCTCGAATCTGCTTTTGATTTTCAGTTTGAGACTATTACAACTTTCTTTAATGATGGCGGCGAATTGCCCGTTCGAACTAAAACTAATAATGCTCATGCTTATCTAGGCGCGCCATACGGAATTTACGAAACCAAAAACGGTTATATGGCTTTGGCAATGGGTTCGATTCCTGTTTTGGCTTCATTGCTGAAATGTGATGAATTGTTACAATTTCCAGAGAATAAGTTTACGCTTAGAGATGAAATCAAAAATATTTTAGCCTCTCACCTATTGACACAGGAAACACAATTTTGGCTGGATATTTTAGAACCGGCTGACATTTGGTGCGCAGGCGTTTTAAACTATGAACAGCTTTTCAAAGAAGATGGTTTTAAAGTTTTAGAGTTTACACAACAGGTTGAAATGCTTGACGGCTATTCGTACAAAACTACAAGATGTCCTATAAAAATTGACGGTGAATATTTTACATCAACTAAAGGTTCTCCAAAATTAGGACAGGATAACGAGCGAATTATAAACGAGTTTATAGCATAAAATATGGCCAAATTTAGAATCGCTGTTAGAAAATTTTCTCCTTTCGAAAGCACGCTGCAAAAGTTGTGGGATGCTTTTTGTTTGAAAAACAATATTGAGATTGGCGTTGAAATGATTCCAATGGAACTGCACGATCTTTATGAAGAAACCATCACAAAGAAAGGTTTAAAAAAAGGAAAATGGGATATTGCACACATAAATACAGATTGGATTTTTGATGCTGCAAATGAAAAAGCAGTTCTAGATTTAACCTCTTTTATTTCTCAAAATCCTCCGCAGAATTATCCTGACGGCTGGCATAAATCTTTATTGCATTTACAACAAATTAAAAACGGAACGTTTGGTCTTCCGTTTCATGATGGTCCAGAGTGCTTGATTTTTAGAAAGGATCTATTTGAAAATCCAACTGAAAAAGAAAACTTCAAGAAACAATTTGGTTACGAATTGTTCCCTCCTAAAACTTGGGAGCAATTCACCCAAATCGCAACATTTTTTAACCGTCCTGAAAGCAATTTATACGGCTGTGTTTTTGCCAATTATCCTGACGGTCATAATATGGTTTTCGATTTCTGTTTACAGTTATGGACACGCGGCGGCTCACTTTTGGACAATAACAATCAAATTAACATCAATCATAATCAAGCAGTTGAAGCTTTAGATTATTATAGAACTATAGTAAGTAATGCTGATGCTGTTCATCCGGGATCTAAAAATTTTGGTTCTGTTGAAGCAGGAATGGCTTTCGCCGAAGGACAAGCGGCAATGGCTATAAATTGGTTTGGTTTTGCCTCAATGTGTGAAGTTATCGATGAATCGAAAGTAAAAGGCAAAGTTAATATTACAGAATTACCTTTTAATGCAGACTGCAAAACAGCTTCGTTAAATGTGTATTGGCTCTACACAATTGGCACAGGAAGTAAAAATCAGCAATTGGCTTACGATTTTTTACGATTCGCAACAACGGCTGAAAGCGATAAACTATTGACTACTGAAGGTGGAATAGGATGCCGAAAATCGACTTGGAATGATGGCGAAATCAATAAAACGATTCCGTATTACCATAAACTGGAAATACTGCATGAAAATGCTTTGACTTTACCGCAAACTCCAATTTGGCCTAAAGTGACAGAATTTATAGATCAGATGGTTTTAAAAGCGATTGAAACAGAAATTCCATCACGAATACTTTTAGAAATAACACAGCATAATATTGAAAAATTAATTCAAAATGTTTAACCACAATCTTGTCATCCCTCGTTCCTTAGGATGATAAAAATGAGGATATGGGTTTTGGTGATAAGACCTTCATCAAAATTCCTTGATTAACTAAAAACATATAAAAAATGAATATTCCATATAAACCTTTACTGCCCGAAACCAAACAGCCGATTATCATTATCGGAGCCAGCGGAATTGTGAAAGACGCACATTTGCCTGCCTATAAAATGGCTGGTTTTAAGGTTTTTGGCATTACGAATAGAACGATTGCAAAAGCACACGATCTAGCTAAAGAATTTGAGATTCAGCATGTTTTTGAAAATGTTGCCGATGCCGTTAAAAACGCACCATCAAATGCGGTTTACGACATTACGGTTTTACCTGATCAATATATCGAAATATTAGAACAGTTACCTGACGGCGCAGCAGTTTTGATTCAGAAACCAATGGGAAATGACTTGGCTCAAGCAAAAGAGATTGTCGAAGTATGCGAAAGAAAAAATCTTGTTGCAGCAATCAATTTTCAGCTTCGTTTTTCACCATTTGTAAGTGCCGCGAGATATTTAATTAATGAAGGATTGATTGGCGATTTATACGATTTTGAATTCAAAGTTACGGTAAATACACCGTGGGAATTGTTTCCGCTAATCAAAGAACATCCAAGATTGGAGATTCTTTTTCACAGCGTGCATTACATTGATTGTATCAGATCTTTTCTAGGAAACCCGAAAAGTGTAATGGCGAAAACAGCCAAACATCCGCTTAAAAAATTATCATCATGCCGTTCTACTATTATTCTAGATTATGGCGAAGATAAACACGTTGTTATCAACACAAATCACGATCATCATTTTGGTCCAAATCACGAAGAAAGCTACATAAAATGGGAAGGAACAAAAGGAGCGATCAAAGCTAAAATGGGTTTACTGATGAATTATCCTGACGGACTTCCAGACCTTTTTGAATATGCAATTGAAAACGAAGAAGGCAAATATGAATGGAAAAAAGTTGATCTTGAAGGCTCATGGTTTCCAGAAGCTTTCATAGGAACGATGTCAAATTTAATGCGCTTTAAAGAAGGCTCAGATTCTAAATTATTAGCAAGCGTTCAAGACGTTTTAGATACCATGAAAGTCGTTGAAGCCTGCTACATCAGTAACACAAACGGAGGAATTTTAATTTAAGTCTTAAAGTCAAAAGTCGAAAGTCTTAAAGGTTTGGCTTTATAACACTTTATGACTTTTAACATTACAAATTTAGACTTTTGACTTTCAAACTTTAGACTTTACAACTTTACGACTAAATATTTATGTATTTCAAATCAACATTTTTCGAGGATTACTTACTTGATGACAAGCGAGTAACTTTAGGCAGAACCATTACAGAAACTGATTTTGTAGTTCATGCCGGACATACGGGAGATTTTTTTCCTCATCACATGGATGCTGAATGGTGTAAAACACAGCCATTCGGACAGCGTATTGCGCACGGAACTATGGTTTTTGCCATTGGTATCGGACTAACGGCTTCCGAAATAAATCCTGAAGCTTTTTCTAGAGGATATGATAAAATGCGTTTTGTAAAACCAGTTCATATCGGCGATACAATCCATTCTGAAATTACCATATCTGAAAAAGGCGAAGCCAAAAATCCCGAAATGGGAACCGTAACAGAACATGTTGAAATCATTAACCAAAGAGGTGAAGTGGTTTTGGTATGTGATCATCTTCTTTTAGTCAAAAAGAAATAATCTTTTTGAGGTACAGAGGTTCAAAGCGGCAAAGGCACAGAGGTTTTTACCTTCATTACCTTTAGATTAAGACGCACTGCTGTCCGTCTCTACAAAAAACCTTTGAACCTCTGGACCTCCACATCTTTGAACCTTAAAAAAAAACTAACTAATGCAAGTAACAAACCAAACTGGCGACATACACGAAGTAACGTCAGAAGGCGGAAAGGGAACAAAATACCTTTTGCCATTTATTTTAATTACCAGCTTATTTTTCCTTTGGGGAATGGCACATAATCTGGATTCTATTTTAATTCCGCATTTAAAAAAGGCATGCGAATTAAACAACCGTCAATCGACATTGATTGATACTTCGGTGTTTTTTGCTTATTTTATAATGGCGATTCCAGCCGGAATGCTCATTAAGCGATTTGGTTATAAAAACAGTATTATCACAGGTTTATTGGTTTTCGCTGCTGGAGCATTTTTATTTGTGCCTGCCGCAAATACGAGAACTTACGAATTGTTTTTATTTGCACTATTTGTAATTGGCTGCGGATTAACAATTTTAGAGACAAGCGCCAATCCGTATGCAGCCATTTTAGGACCTGCAGAATCATCTTCTAAAAGATTGAATTTAGCAGCTTCATTCAACGGTTTAGCGGCTATGATTGCTCCAATTGTAGGTTCATTATTTATCCTTTCTGGCACAAATCACACACCGGAACAAATGGCAGCAATGCCTGAAGCAGAGAAAGCATCGTATTTATTAGGCGAAGCTGCTGCAGTAAAAATGCCATATATTATTTTAGGAAGTGTATTGGTTTTGGTGGCGATTATATTCTATTTCATGCATCTGCCTTCAATGAAACCTCAACATACTGAAGCCGAAATTAAACCAGGATTTTTCTCAGTTTTAAAATTTCGTCATTTAAGCTGGGCTGTTGCAGCGCAGTTCTTTTATGTTGGTGCACAAGTTTGTATTACGAGTTTCTTTATTAGAATTGCACAGCAAGGTGCAGGTTTAGATGAAAAAACAGCAGGATATTATCTTGGTATTTATGGTTTCTTGTTTATGGCAGGACGTTTTATTGGAACTTTCTTCTTAAAGTTTGTAAAGGATTATGTTTTACTTTCTATTTACTGCGCTGCCAGTATTGTGCTTTGTTTATTAGCAATTTACGGAACTGGAATTGTGGTTATTTACGCACTTGGCGGTATTGGCTTTTTTATGTCAATTATGTTTCCAACTATATTCTCATTAGGATTAGTTGGTTTGAAATCGAATACAGAAACAGGTTCTTCTTGGCTTGTAATGTCTATTGTGGGCGGTGCTATTCTTCCTTATGCAATGGGAACTTTAATCGATATGAAACATGACGATATTCAATCAGGATATATTATTCCGCTTTTGTGCTTTGTGATTATTTTATCGTTTGGTTTGTACGGACATAAAGTGAAAGCTTTAAAACAATAAATCATTTTAAATTTTAGATTTAAACTATATTGTCTGCTTCTTACCTCCAATCTTAAATATTTTATTTAAACACATAGAAACATAGATATTATAGCTAAAAACAGAATACAAAAAGAAACACGTTTCTTACACATAAAAATGCTCTGTGTATTTTAATTTAGCGAAACGCCTTTTACTAAGTTTTCAATCCCAATAGCTATTGGGAATGCTAATATGTGTTAAAAAAATACATTTAACGGATTGTACTTAATAAAAAACGCCTCAATTAATTGAGGCGTTTTTCGTCATGTTTAAATTTAATTAATAGGCGATCATCGAAGAAACATGATCATTGTGGAATTTTTATTGCTTTTACTTCTATTTCCAGCCTCCGCCAAGAGATCTGTACAAATCAACAACGGCTTGCAGTTTTTGCAGGTTATCATTTACACCGCTCAATTGCGCCGCTAAAAGGTTTTGTTCTGAAGTCAATACATCGGTGTAATTTGTTGCTGAGCTGTATTCTAAAAGCTGTTGCGTAAAATCGACTGCTTTCTCTAAAGCTTCAATTTGTTTTTCTCTTGAATCTTCTTTTTCTACTGCCATCTCATAAGCATATAAAGCATTTGAAACTTCTTGTCCAGCATTTAAAAGACTTTGTTGAAAATTATTGTACGCTTGTAATTGTTGTGACTGCGCAGTTGTCAATCTCATTTTGTTAAGCCCTTGATTAAAAATTGGCTGCGTTAAACCGCCAATAATCGAGTAGAAAATAGAATTACTAAAGAAATCTTTCAACTCTAAATTCGAAAATCCGCTGCTGGCTGTAAGTGTCAAACTTGGGTAAAAATAAGTTTTAGCCAAATTCGTCGACTCAAAAGCAACTCTGAAATTAAATTCCGCTTGACGAACATCTGGGCGATTGTGCAATAATTGTGAAGGCATGCCTACAGCAATATTCTCAGGAATAATCTGCGTACCTAATACTCCTCTTTCAATTGCTCCAGGCGCCTGCCCTAACAAAATATTTATTGCGTTCTCAGTTTCGCGAATGCTTTGTTTTAAATCTGGAATCAGTACCTCAGCAGCATGCTGATTGGCTTCACTTTGCACTACAGCTGCACCGGTTACAATAGCACCTTCTTTTAATGCTTTAATGGTTTCAACGTTCTTAATACGACTTGCCAATGTAGCTTCTGTAATTGCTAATTGTTTATCATAAGCTAACAACAAGAAATAATTATTTGCAATGTCTGAAATCAATTGTGTCTGAATTGCTTGCTTTGCAGCATCTGTAGCAAGATAAGAAGCTAAAGCTGCTCTTTTTGAACTGCTTAGTTTTCCCCAAACATCAATTTCCCAAGAAGAACTTAAGCCAAGTTTATGGGTTGTAGTTAATGTATTGATATTAATTCCTGGAGGAAAATTAAGTCCCGCTTGTGATTGTTTATTTCGCGTAATGTTTGCATCTACATTTAATGTTGGATAATACGCTAATTTACTTTGACGTAAAGCTGCTCTCGACTGCACAATATTTTCAATTGCATTTTTCAGATTAAGATTTTGGTCTAATCCTTTTTGAATTAACGCATTTAATTTTTCATCTTTAAAAACACTCTGCCAAGGCATATCAGCAATTGTAGTTGAATCGGCAGAAGTCTGCTCACGATACAGCTTATCTGTTGAGAGCGTTGTTGGACGTTCGTATTTTTTGGTAATCGAGCACGCACTTAAAAGTGCGGCTGTGATTACCATCAGAATATATTTATTTGAACTATTAGTCATCTCTGTTTTAATTAAATTTTACTCTTTGTGAGCTTCTAGTAACTGAGTTTCCTCATCATCGTCTTCATCATCATAACCGTCTTTTGCAGGACCGCTTACTCTTTCTTGTAAGGTTTGGAAAATGATAAACAGAACCGGAATTACAAATACTCCCAAAATAGTTCCAATTAACATACCTCCAACAGCTCCAGTTCCAATCGATCTATTTCCTACAGCTCCTGCTCCAGTAGCAAACATTAAAGGAACAAGTCCTAAAATAAAGGCAAACGAAGTCATTAAAATTGGTCGCAAACGTGCTACAGCTCCTTCAATTGCCGCTTGTACGATTGGAAGACCTTTACGTCTTCTATCAAGGGCAAATTCGACAATCAAAATACCATTCTTCGCAAGAAGTCCGATAAGCATGATTAAGGAAATCTGCAGGTAAATATTACTATTTAGCTTGAACACAATCGAGAACAAATATGCTCCCGCTAATCCAAACGGAATTGAAAATAATACCGCAAACGGCAGAATATAACTTTCATACTGTGCACTTAATAAGAAGTAAACGAATACTAAACACAAAATAAAGATGAAAATCGTTTCACTTCCTGATGCTAATTCCTCACGTGTTAATCCCGAAAACTCGTATCCGTAACCTGCAGGCAGATTTTCTGCTGCAACTTCCTGGATTGCTTTAATCGCATCTCCAGAACTAAATCCTGGGTTTGGAGCTCCAGTAATCGAAATAGAAGAGAAAAGGTTAAATCTTGAAATCGATTCTGGTCCAAAAACTCTGGTCATTTTTACAAACTCTGTAATTGGAGCCATGTTTCCAGCACTGTTACGAATAAAGATTTTATTTAACCCTTCTGTATTAGTTCTAAATTCTGGCGAAGCCTGAATCATCACACGATATTGCTTTCCGAACTTATTGAAATTCGACGCATACAATCCACCATAATACCCCTGCATAGTTGATAAAATTGTGTTTATCGAAACTCCTGCATCTTTGGCTTTTGCCAAATTAATGTCCATCATATATTGAGGGAAACCAGGATTAAAAGGTGTTGTCGCGTATTGTATTTCTGGACGTTTAGATAACTTTTCTAAAAACTCCGTATTCACTTTAAAGAACTCAGCAGTTGTGTGCCCTCCTTTATCCTGAAGCTGAAATTCGAATCCACCACTTTGTCCGAAACCTTGAATAGTCGGCGGTGAAATAAAGAAAATATTGGCTTCACGAATTCCGCTTGTTTTAGCAAAAAGCTGTCCAATAACATCATTTACACTTAATTCACGTTCATCCCACGGCACTAATTTTACAATAACCATACTGTAAGCACTTCCCGCTCCAGCTGTAAAGTTTTGCCCCACAATACGAAGTGTATTTTTAACTCCTGGAATTGTCTTTGCAATACTGTCGACTTTTTTAGCCATTATATCCGAACGCTCCATAGAAGCTGATGGCGGTAAACTAATATTGGCAAAAACAGTTCCCTGATCTTCCGAAGGAACGAAAGCAGAAGGCGTTGTTTTCATCATATAAAATAATGCCAGACCAGCAATCAGAATTGAAGCTAATACAATCCACTTTTTTACCGAAAGGAAACTTACCGAACGTTTGTATCTTTCTGTTACATTATCAAATGCAACGTTAAATGAAGTATAAAAACGCTGTAAATAACTTTTATGTTTATGATCGTCAGCATGCGGTTTAAGTAAAAGTGCACACAAAGCCGGACTCAGCGTCAAGGCATTTACTGCCGAAAGTATAATCGCTACAGCCAGTGTAATACCAAACTGCTTATAGAAAACCCCAGTTGATCCTGTAATAAAAGTTACTGGAATAAATACCGCTGCCATTACTAAAGTAATCGAAATAATCGCTCCAGAAATTTCGTCCATTGCATGAATAGTCGCTTTTTTAGCCGATTTATAACCGTCATCTAATTTGGCGTGAACCGCCTCGACGACGACAATTGCATCATCGACGACAATACCAATAGCAAGAACCATAGCAAAAAGCGTCAATAAGTTGATCGTAAATCCGAATAAATTCAGGAAGAAGAATGTTCCCACAATCGCAACCGGAACCGCAATTGCTGGAATTAAAGTTGATCTAAAATCTTGAAGGAAAATAAATACTACGATAAAAACTAATATAAAAGCTTCGATCAAAGTATGAATTACTTTCTCGATAGAAGCATCTAGATTTTCATTAACATCCACCATAATGGTATATTTCATACCTTTTGGAAAAGTCTTTGCCGCTTCTTCAATTAACTTTTTAGAATTGATGATTACATCACGTGCATTCGATCCCGGAGTCTGACTGATCGCCATCGCTGCCGATTCGACACCGTTTGTTTTAATCGTTTGAGCATAACTTAAAGATCCTAACTCAACTTTAGCCACATCTTTAAGTCGGAGCATTTGCCCGTTTCCTACCGATTTAATAACAATATCCTCAAATTCTTGAGCACTGGTTAAACGTCCTTTGTATTTAATTACATACTGAAATGCTTGATTTCCGTTTTCACCAAATTTACCTGGCGCCGCTTCGATATTTTGTTCTGCTAAAGCAGCCGAAATATCACTCGGAATCAATTTATATTGCTGCATTACATCTGGTTTCAGCCAAATTCGCATCGAGTAATCTTTTGCACCAAAAACAGTTACATCTCCAACTCCAACTACACGCTGTATCTGCGGAACAAGATTGATCTTGGCATAATTTTGAAGAAACGTTTGATCGTAAGCTTTATCATCACTGTATAAAGAGAATATCAACAAGTTACTACTCTGACTTTTGGTTACTGTAACCCCTGCCTGAGTTACCTCAACTGGTAATAAACTTGTTGCTCTTGAAACTCTATTTTGAACGTTTACCGCTGCTAAATCAGGATCTGTACCAACTTTAAAGAAAATTTTAATCGAAGCATTTCCATCATTTGTTGCTGTAGAAGTCATGTAAGTCATGTTCTCTACACCATTAATCTGCTCTTCAAGCGGAATTACAATACTTTTAAGTACTACGTCGGCATTTGCTCCTGTATAACTTGCCGCTACGTTTACTGTAGGAGGCGCAATATCCGGATATTGAGAAATTGGTAACTCTATTAGGCCTAAAATACCTAAAATGACAATAATAACAGATATTACCGTCGAGAGTACGGGTCTTTGTATAAATTTTTTAAACATCTTTATTGTTTTAAGTCAGCATAAATCATTTCTGATTTTTGATTATTAGCTTTAATCTCACTTCCTTCTTTTAGAGAAGCTACTCCTTCTAATACAATTTCATCTCCTGTTTTTAAGCCGCTTGTCACTACGTAATAGTTTTTGGCAGTATTTTCAAGGATCGTAATATTGACATTTTTAGTTTTGCCATCTTTTCCTACTACTACAGCAAAAATTTTATCCTGAAGTTCAAATGTTGCACTTTGAGGAATAATCATAGCGTCTTTTACTTCACTCGGAATTCTTACTGTTGTACTGCTTCCACTTCTAATAATTCCTTTTGGATTTGAGAAGCGAGCTCTAATATTTACAGTTCCTGTTTCGGTATTAATCAGCCCGTTTACAGTTTCTATTTTTCCTTTTTGATCGTAAGTTGAACCATCTGAAAGCAATAAAGAAACATCCGGCAGACTTTTAATTTTCTGACTTAACGATATTCCCGTATTATCTTTAGTAAAATTTAAAAGTGCTTTTTCATTCATAGCAAAATAAGCATATACATTTCCTATGCTCGAAACTGTTGTTAAAGCTTCGACAGTATTAGAACTTACTAAACTTCCTAAACGAAATGGGATTGAACCTACAACGCCGTCAACTGGACTTGTTACTGTTGTATATCCTAAATTGATTTTGGCATTTACCAAAGCTGCATTTGCCTGCGCTAAAGCTGCTAATGCCGATTCATAAGTATATTGAGCTGATTCTAAATCGTATTTGCTTATAATACCTTTTTCGACTAATGGTTTTACTTTGTTAACTGCAAGTTTTGCAGTACTTAAGTCTGCCTGTGCACTTTTAATGCTTGCTGCAGCAGTTCGTACTTGCTGCTCATATTCTGGTGCACTGATTTTAAACAATGGCTGGCCTGCTTTTACTACCGCACCTTCATCAACAAAAATTTTGTCAATATAACCTTCAACTCTTGGGCGAATATCTATATTCTGCTGTCCTTGAATACTAGCAGGATAATCGCTGTTTAGTGTAGCCGATTCCGGCTGTAATGTCAGCGTTTTATACTCTTTAACTTGTGGTGCGCCTCCGGCTTGAGCCGATTTATCATTTTTATTACCACAAGATGCGATAATAATTGATGCTGCGAAAATGCTTAAAAACGATTGCTTATTCATTGTTAAAATGTGTAATTATCTATTTATTAGTAAGCAAAAGAACTAAAATACACTACGCGAAAAATAGGAAATAGACGAAAAGCAAAAGACAATCGATAGAGATCAGCTGACAGCCGATGAAATTTTTCAGAAATTAAACAACTGTTTAATTTCTAAACTCATCGGTTATAATGAGGTTTATAAAGTCTCTAAATCTCTTTTTAGCGATTGCTTTTATATCCTATTTAAATAAAATGTAATATTGTCATAAAAAAACAAAAACATATAATGGCTTCAAACATTTTTAGACCTTATTTATTTACTGGACTGCATATTTTGAGCTGGTTGTTATTGGGATTTATCATGTTGTTTTACATCCCTTTAACCTGGAACGTTGTGCTTCCAACGGTTTTTTGGATTTGGCAGATAATAGTGCTGTTTTTATTAATAATTGTTTTCTATTCGAATGCCCGAATTATAGTTCCAAAAACCATCATAAAAGACAATACTTCGCCATTTCTGCTGTGGGCTTTGCTGATTGTTTTTGCCATGCAGATCATTGCTTATTTTTATACATCGCAAACAGATCTTCACAGTAAAATACGCTTGGTTTTAGGATTAAGAAAGTATAAAAGTCCTTATTTTGACAATTATGTTTTAATGCTGACTTTATTGGTTCTAGGAATCAGTACAAGCTGGGCGATGCTGCAGCATTGGCAAAAAGCGGCTCAGCATAAGCAAAAGCTCGAACAGGATAAAACGATGGCTGAGCTGGCAATGCTTAAAGCTCAAATAAATCCGCACTTTTTCTTTAATTCCCTTAATAGTATTTATTCGCTGACTTATACTGATATTGAAGATTCTAGAAATGCGCTGCATACTTTAAGCCGAATGATGCGTTACTTACTTTATAGCACTGAAGAAACGACAACTTTACTAAAAGAAGCTGACTTTATGAAGGATTTTATTGCTTTAATGAAACTTCGTGCCAACAGTAAACTTACTATTACAACTGATATACCGCAAAAAATTCACGATTACCCAATAGTTCCAATGTTATTACTACCTTTAGTAGAAAATGCCTTTAAACATGGTGTTCATGCTACTGATAAAAGTGAAATTCATATTTCGCTGAGGCAGAAGGACAGCACATTAGAATTTGAAGTAGAAAATACATATTTCGAAAAATCTTCAACTACAAATGAAGGCGGTATTGGGTTAACAAATACAAAACGCAGACTGCATTTAATTTACCCTGACAAGCATACTTTAAAAGCCGGTATTGCCCCAAATGGCAAATACAATGTAAAACTGCACTTAACTTTAGATTAACGATGGTATTAAAATGTATAGCTGTAGACGATGAACCACTCGCATTAAAGCTCGTGGAAACTTTTATTGAGCAAACGCCTTTTTTACAATTAAGCGCAAGCTGCGATAATGCAGTTGAAGCTATGGCTTTGATTCGCGATAAACAGCCAGATCTTGTTTTCTTGGATATAAACATGCCAAATTTAACCGGTATGGAACTCGCTCGCCTTTTGCAAGATCAACCGGGATCACTGCCGCGAATTGTTTTTACAACAGCTTACAACCATTATGCAATAGAAGGTTATAGAGTAAATGCCGTAGATTATTTGTTAAAGCCTTTTAGCTATGAAGAATTTTTACGCGCCGCAAACAAAGTACTTCAATTAACAGAAGATAACTCTAACCAATTTCAGTCTATTACTGCCGATGATGACTTTATTTTCTTAAAAGTAGAATATCAGTGGGTTAGAATTTCTTTAAAGCATATTTTATATATAGAAAGTTTGAAAGATTATGTAAAAGTACATCTCGATGATTCTCAAAAAACTGTGCTGTCACTTATATCCTTAAAAGCACTGGAAGAAAAACTGCCTTCAACCAAATTTATGAGAGTTCACCGCTCATTTATTGTTTCACTGGATCAAATTACTGCTATTAGTAAAAACTCCCTTTTTATTGGGAAATTTGAAATTACAGTAGGCGAGCAATACAAAGAAACTTTTAAAACCATCGTAGATAAATGGTTAAAATAAAATTGAAATAGAATATCATGGAAAAAAGATCAAACAAATATCATTTGACATTAAGTCTAAAACAATATGCAAATGGTGAAACAGAACCCGCAAAAGAACTTGGACTGGAGTTTAGTAATCACGATGAAATCTTTGGAATCATAGAAAAAATAAAAGACAAAAACATATTCGATAATCCGCATGAAGCAACACAGTTTGCAGTAGGTTTAAAACTATTTAATGAAATACACATCAAGCATCGCAAAAATCCTTTGTTTGACGAATTAAACGAAGTGTTTCCGATCTTCATGAAAAAGCTTAAAAGCTTATAATTTATACTCAAAAACAGCCAAACCTGAAAATCAAGTTTGGCTGTTTTTTTATTGTCCTAATTCATGATCATTTTTTATTAACACATAGAAACATAGCTTCATTTTCGGTAAAAGAATACAAAAGAGAAATATATTCCTCTAACATAGTCGTCTTTGTGCATTTAAGATAAGTGAAACACCTTTTTTAAGTAATCAATCCCGATAGCTATCAGGAATGTTTCTATGTGTTTAATGATTATACTACGGTAATTATTCCGCTTAACTAATTCAAATCATTAACTAACTTCAAAATAGTACTAAGTTCGCTGCTTTCTTTTTCAGTTAACGGCAATAACGGTTTTCTTAATTTTCCGCCGTCAATTCCCATAGTATTCAAACCAGATTTTATTGCTCTTGGAAGTCCTTTTTCTACAATAAACTTCAATAAATTGATCTGTTTATAAAATACTTTTTGAGCTTCTTTTAAATCATTGTTTTGAATGGCGTTGTATAAGGCAATATTCAATTCAGGAATTAAATTGGGAGCTGCTGTACACCAACCCGCTGCTCCTGCAGCAAATGCAGAAAGCGCCAGCGGATTAGATCCGTTGTAAAAAGCAACATCTTCGCCTAACTCCTTCTTCAAATAATGCATTCTTTGAACATCGCCTGTACTTTCCTTAATCATCGTAACATTCGGAATTTCAAGAAGTCTTTTCAATAATGCAGGCGACATATCAATTCCTGCTGTAGCTGGATTATTGTAAGCCATTATTGGAATCGAGATTTGTTTTGCTACAGCATCGTAATGTTTGACAATTTCGTCATCGCTTAGTTTCCAATAACTCATCGGAATAATCATTACAGCATCGGCTCCCGCTTTCTCGGCAGTTTTTGCATGATAAATAGTTCTTTCAGTCGTTAAATTTGAAACCCCTACTAATATTGGAACCCGCCCTTTTGTCTGCTCAACAGTTGCTTCGGTAATAGCCTCTTTTTCTTCATCATTCAAATAAGGCATAACTCCTGTACTTCCCAGTGGAGCAACTGCGTGAGATCCTGATACAATTAACCGCTCTAATAATTGCTTATAAAGCTTAATATCAACTTTTTCATTTTCATCAAATGGTGTAATTGGATAGGCAATAATACCTTTAAACTGTTTGTTTTTCATTTCTTTTCTTTTTTATAAATCTCTTCCCTCTTCTTCTCTAAGTGCAACTCCTAAATTTTGCAATTGCGGTGCATTTTCAGTCGCAATGTATTTTGCATTTTCAGTATTGCTTAAATTCTGATGTCTGTGCCATGTCCAAGCCGGAATATAAACTGCATCTCCAGCCTTCCACTCTACTTTTTGATCCTCGATTTCAGTATATCCAGAACCTTCAATTACATACAACAATGTTTCATAAGTATGTCTATGTCTATTCGTTAATTGTCCAGGCAATAATCCTCCAATAGTCATACTTACATTTTTACTTGGCAGATCGACAAAAAACACTGGATGTTTTCTTTCTGTAGAAAACTGATCATGAACACCTGCTTTTTCAACATTTCTATGAATTAATTTTTCAGGCATTACAAAACTTGGTCTTGCATAAGTTTGATGAAAATCTTTTGATGAGAATTTTTTTTCTTTAGTTTCCATGTTCATTAAATTTTAGTTGATGCATTATTGCGTGACAAAAATATTGTAACTTTGGACTGCACAGATAACACAGTTTTACAACAAACAACTAGTCCAGATGTTACGACCATGGCAATTTGAAATTCAATTAGATAAGAAATCCGATAAAGCACTTTATCTGCAAATTGCCGATGCTATTATCGTCGCAATTAAGTCACATAAACTTACCTCAGGAAATGCTTTACCTGGAAGTAGACAACTTGCTGGTTTACTGAACGTAAACAGAAACACAGTCATTGAAGCATTAGACGTTTTAACCGCCGAAGGCTGGCTCATTACAATCGATAGAAAAGGCACTTTTATTGCCGATTTATCACCTGATATGCTCTGTGATAAAAAGAACGATTCTCAGATTAACACATCGATAACGGAAGCAAAAACGCATCTTGTTTTTGATGATGGACTACCCGACAGCAGTCTTGCGCCAATGAATGATCTTGCACGTGCTTACAGGGAAATTTTTAATCGAAAATCCCGCAGACAAATTATGGGATACAGCACTGAGCTTGGCGACATTGATTTTAGAAAAGCGATAGTCCAGATGCTGAATTTTAAAAGAGGCATGAACGTCTCGGCAAATGAAATCTGTATTACAAGAGGAAGTCAAATGGCAATGTATCTAGCGGCTCATTGTTTGCTAACTAAAGATGATTTTGTGATAATCGAGAATCCCGGCTACAAACCTGCTTGGGAAGCTTTTGAAAATGCAGGTGCAAAATTGCTGCCAGTAAGTGTCGAATCAGATGGTTTAGATTTACATGAAGTTGAAGCTTATCTAAAAAAACATAAAAATATAAAAGCCATTTATGTTACACCGCATCACCAATTTCCGACGACGGTTACAATGAGCTTAAAAAAAAGGCTGAAATTAATCGAATTATCCAATCAATATAATTTTACAATTATTGAGGATGACTATGATAACGAATTTCATTTCGGACAACGACCAATTTTACCAATTTCGAGTTACAGCAAAGCAAAAAACTTTGTTTATATAGGCACGTTAAGCAAAATTGTAGCTCCTGCACTGCGAATTGGTTATCTGGCAAGTTCAGTAGAAAACGTAGAGAAAATTGGAAAACACAGAAAAATCATCGACGTTCAAGGCGACAATATCATGGAAGAAGCTGTCTTAAACCTTATTAACGAAGGCAAAATAAAAAGACATCTCAAGCGAACGAGCTTAATTTACAAAGCAAAAAGAGATTACTTTGAAAGCCTTTGCAAACTACATCTTAAAGACAAAATTACTTTTATAAAACCAGAAGGCGGTTTGGCTTTTTGGATTGTTCCAAGTCCAGAAACCAATCTTCAAAAAGTCTGTGATGAATTGTTAACCAAAGGAATCAAAGTCATGAATCCTGAGAAGTTCAGTTTTGAAAAGCCTGTTTTAGGTTTGCGTTTAGGTTATGCTTCTCTCAGTGAAAAGCAACTAGAAGAAGGCATCATTGCGCTCTCTAAATATCTATAGACTAATTAAATACTTTTTCAACATATAGTCCCGATAGCTGTCGCGCAATGTCATTAAGTTAAGGATTACATGATGTAATTAGTCCTAATTTGATTGCTTCACCTGTTCGCCTTTCAGGCTTGGGTAATGACTTTTAATTCTAGATATAATAAACATCGTAAAATCAACATTCATTGAAATTATACTATTTAAAAAAAAGCTCCAGCGGAGCGGAATATGTATAGAAAATTAGATACCCCGTGATTTCAAGCTCCAGCGGAGCGGAATATGTATTTTTCAAAAATATGTCGCTCCTCTGGAGCTTTTTGTGCGTGGAAAAAATTGTGCTATAAATATTCCGCTCCGCTGGAGCTTTCAAAACAAAAAAATGTGCAATAACCTACTGGTATTCAAAAAAAAAAAAAAAAAAACGCATAACTTAATAACATTGAACTATCTGTATGGTTTTTAAGCATTCGAAAAAAGACGTTCCACTTATTTTAAGCATAAAGAGCTATGTGCAGAAATGTATTTCTCTTTTATATTCTTTTATAGAAAATGTACCTATGTTTCTATGTGTTTAATAAAATTTTCTTCATCGGAATAAAGCCAATAGAAAGGATCATTGCGCTCTCTAAATATCTACAAAACAAAAAAAAGACTGAAAATACATGATTTTCAGTCTATATTAAATTGAGAAACCTAATTTAATTACAATTTTCCATCTCAATAATCGAAAAGCCGTTTTTACGAATTTGATTTTCAACTTCTAAAGGCGCTTTATCGATATGACAAAATCTGCATTCTTTCGAAGTTAAAGGCTGACCTTCCTGCGAAACACTTTTTAGATACGTTTTTCCATATTCAAAAACCTGTTCTGTATCGCTTGTATTTTCATCAACCAAAATGTCAAAATGCATAATCTCTCCGTCTTTTCGGGTAACATAAGTATCCCATACTGCTACTTTCATCTTGTTTTTATTATTTTACATATTGGGTGCCATTATTTAAACTCATAGAAACATAATATGCTAGTCTCAAAAAGATATTTCAGTTATTCTAAATATACTTAGTCAACTAAGTGAGAGAAATATATTTCTCTTTTATATTCTTGTATCGCACAGAAAATCTATTTTTCTATTTGTTAAACCCTATTTTATTAATTAGACCCAATAAATTATTTACATATAAATTATTCTAAAATTAAAGGCTATAAAACCTCTTTAGATAATTCCTAAAGAGGTACTTATATCTATCCAATTACATCAGCAATTGAAGCTCCAAAATTAATATGAAGCACATTTCCGTTTGGAGTTACTAAGGCAGGTACAGATTGTACTCCTGCTTTTTGAGCTTCTGAAATTCTCGCTCTGTCTTCTCCAATGTTTACTACTTCAACATCTTTAACTAAATTTAAAATGTCGTGTTCGGCACTTACACAAACTGGACAGCCGGCGTGATAAAAAATTGATTTGCTCATTTTTACTTGTTTTTAATTTGACTTTATTGCCATGACAAAATTAGAAAGGATATAAAGGCGTTAAATAATCCAGTTTTCTCATTTATAGAAGAAACTGGACCATTTAAAATACTCAAAACTGGATCTTTTTTACGCTTCATAATGCTTTTAACTTTGCAGCTATGAAGGAAGATATTATTTACAATTTAAAGCAAGTTCATCAACGTATTGAAGATACCTGCAGACTTTCTAACCGAAATCCATCAGATGTTCAATTATTATTGGCGACTAAAACTGTCCCTGCAGACAAAATACGAATTGCAATAGAAGCTGGCGAAACTCTTATTGGCGAAAACAAAATGCAGGAACTTCGCGATAAAGATTCTGGTTTAAAAAATTTAAATATCGAACGTCATTTTATTGGACATCTTCAAACCAACAAAGTCAAAGATGTTTTAAAATATGTTTCCTGCATTCAATCTTTAGACCGATTATCTTTAGCGGAAGAACTAAATAAACAATTACTAAAAGAAGAAAGATGCATCGATGTTTTTTTTCAAGTAAACACCTCATTTGAAGAAAGCAAATTTGGACTTGCACCAAATGAAGTTGTCTCTTTTATTAGAGAAGTAAAAAAGTACAAAACTTTAAATATAAAAGGTTTAATGACGATTGGTTTACTAGACGTTGAGAAAGAAAAAATGCGTCCGTCCTTACAATTACTTAGAAAAATAAGAGAAGAAATTTATGATGCTCAAATTGAAGGTATAACGCATTTAAAGCTTTCAATGGGAATGTCTCAAGATCTTGAACTGGCTATCGCCGAAGGTTCTAATATGGTAAGAGTAGGAACTTCAATATTTGGTAATCGTTTTCTAGGAAAAGAAATATGGAATGAAAATATTGCAGAATAAAGCATAATTTTGCATCTAATAAAACACACAAATGAATCTGTACGAACTTGTTGTAAACGATACTGAAAAAATTGCACTTAATGATTTGCTTTTCAGCGAAGAAAATAAAACGGCATTACTTAACACAATCAAAGAGCATAAGTATATTGACGAATTAAAAAAATACAACCTCAACGTCGACAATAAAATACTGCTTCACGGTCACTCCGGCTGCGGTAAAACTACAACAGCAAAAGCTGTAGCAACAGCTCTAAATAAAAGCATTGTTATTATCAACCTCAGTACTTTAATCAATGCTAAAATCGGAGAAACTTCAAAAAATGTAAAGGCTCTTTTTGACAAAGCGATTCGCGAAAAAGCGGTTTTATTTCTAGATGAATTTGATCAAATTGGCAGAAGCCGAGAAAGTGACGATAAAGATGTTGCCGAAATGAGACGTTTGGTAAATACGATCATTCAGTTAATTGATTATTTCCCAACAGATAGTTTGTTGATTTGTGCTACAAACTTTTACAACAGTATTGATTCAGCCTTACTTCGCAGGTTTCAAATTAAGCTAAAATTTGAAATGCCCAGTAAAAACGAACTAAATGTTTATTATGATAAAATACTTGATGTTTTTCCTGCCCATTTACAGGATATTTCACGTAAATATGATATTTCATATGCCGAAGCAAAAGATTACGTTCACACGACAATGAAAAGACAAATTATTGCTGAATTGGAACTTCAAGAACAAAAGAAACTTATTGAAACTATTTCATAAAAAAAACGCCTCAAGAATTTGAGGCGTTTTCATTTTATAGAATAACTATTATTAAGCTTTAGCTTTTCTTTTTACAGTACAGCCAATTTCTTTAGTTTGTGTTACAGCAGGTTTTTGATTGCTTTTTAAAGCTGCAATTACATCTTCGGCATATTTTACTTTATCTGCTTTTGTACCTTCTGGATCATTATCAATCGCGCCAACATATTCTACCACATTTCCTTTTGCTGTTTTAGAAACGATAAAGATGTGAGGCGTACGTTTTGCACCATACTCATCGGTAATTTTTTGTCCTGGATCTAACAAGTACGGAAAAGGATATTTTTTCTCTTTTGCCAAATCCTGCATCTTGTCAAAAGTATCCGCTTTAGAAGCTTCTGGATCGTTAGGGTTTATTGCAATTACAGGATATCCCTGTGGTTTAAACTTTTTATCTAAATCAATTATTCTTTGTTCGTAACCTACTGCGTAAGGACACGTATTACAAGTAAAAACTACTATATAACCTTTTGCTTTTGGAAAACTTGCAAAAGAAACATCTTTATTATCTACATTTTTCAGTTTAAAATCTGGAGCAGTATCACCAGCTTTAAGCGTTGTTGTTTGAGCCTGAGCTAGAAAGGCAGAGAACGCCAGCATTAATAAAAGAATTATTTTTTTCATGGTTTTTGGATTTACAGTTTTTTATATTCAGTTAATAATTGTTCGTAAGTAAATTCACTTTCAACAAACTTTCGCTTGCCATTTTTTATAAAAAGCGTTGCCGGAATACTTCCTGACCAACTTGGGTCGATACGATCGATAAATTCCTGCGGACTTCCTTCATTCAATAGAAATACTTCGTTTTTCAGATTTTTTCTTTTCACAAACGGAATCACATTCGATTTCAGCTTCGATTTAAAATCTAAACTTACTAGTAATACCGCCAACTTATCTGATTTGTGTTCTGCACTCAATTTTTCAAAATGAGGTAATTCTTTTATACAAGGCGCACACCAAGTTGCCCAAAAATTAACCACATAAGTACTGTCTTTTCCCTTTTCAATTCTTTCGTTAAGCTGATCTATTGTAAGCAGTTTTACATTTTGACTATACGATGAAACTGAAAAAACAACAAATAGAAACAGATAAAAAACAGACTTAATTTTCATGATTTACAATACTTTAGAATTAATTTGTGCCTCACAAATATAAACTAATGAAGTTTTAGTTTTTGTTAATGAAAGTTTAATACTAGAAAAAACGTTGAGTATAATTAGACTATTTAGTAAAAAAAATGCTCCAGTGGAGCATAATATTTATAGTAATTATATCCCCATGATTTCAAGCTCCAGAGGAGCGAAACATTTAATTTTTTAAAAATATGCAGCTCCGCTGTAGCTTTTTTTTGGGCATGGAAATAAATTGTGCTATAAATATTACGCTCCGCTGGAGCTTTCACAACAAATAAATACTACTTTCCAGTTACTACATTTAAATTGTTAACAAACAAAAGCGTTTCTCCATTATCCATTTTAGTAAGAGATAAAATTCCGTTTTTATTCTCGTCAATTCCGTTTATTCTAAAACAGAATTCATTACCATCTCGGTCCATGAAAGTTAAAAACTCGGTAGTATCGCTTGAATTGTTTTGACAGCGGTTAGAAATGGTATAACCATACATTACTTTAAAAACATCCTTATCGTAATTATAGATTTTCCTGTCTTGCGTAAAAATCCATTTTGTATTTCTATTCCTGTCGGCATACCAAGTTCCAATAATTTTCTTTGAGGAAGGGTCTTCTATTTGATTGCTCCCAAAACTTACAGGAAATTGCAGCAGCATCAATAAAATTAAAAACAGCTTTTTCATATTCTATTCCAGTTTTTAGACTTCAAAAAAAGTCTTAATTATGATTACTTATTCAAACATTCTATTTCTCCAAAAACAATTCTAATTGTCTAAAAACAGGAATCAAAGATTTTCCTTTTTCAGATAAAGTATATTCGATGTGAAGCGGTTTCAGTTTGATAACCTTTTTATCTAAAAGTTCAAAATCTTCTAGTTCCCGAAGTGCGACTGCGATCGATTGTTTATTTGATCCTTTTAAATCTCTTAAAAGCGTATTGAAACGCAGCGGACCATCTACAGCCAATAAAAAAATCTGTGGTTTCCATTTACCTGATAACAACTTCAAAAGTCCTTGTGCCGGACATTCGTTGTCTTTTTCTGTTTTATTTTCTGTAGTCATCTTTTTTAGACTAATTGACTTGTGATTAAATACGGACGAACTTTGTTATGTAAAAATATAAATTAAAACCTAAAGCAAGAATTATAAACAGTAATTATGAAAATACTTTCGCTGTTATTAATCCTGATTTTCAGTGTGAGCTGTCAATCGCAAACTAATTCTAAAATGAACGATAATAAAACAAATCCGTTACTGTGCGACACTGAAAGTGGTATGTGTGAAATGCCAATTAGCGAAGCATCAAATGAAACAGCGGTTATTAAAACAGATAATAAACCTGTAAAAATTATTTATTATACCGACCCAATTTGTTCTTCATGCTGGGGAATTGAACCGCAATTGAGAAAACTAAAACTGGAATATCCCGAATATTTTGAAATAGATTACAAAATGGGCGGTTTGCTTCCTGATTGGAGTTACAACAGCGGCGGAATCAGTAAACCATCAGATGTTGCGCATCATTGGGATGAAGCGAGTCTGCATTATCAAATGCCAATTGACGGCAATGTTTGGCTTGAAGATCCTTTGAGTTCTTCCTATCCTTCTTGTATTGCTATGAAAGCGGCTCAAATTCAGAGTAAAGAAAAAGCAGTCATTTTTATGCGTATCCTTCGTGAGAAATTATATCTCGAAAAAAAGAATATCGCTAAATGGGAAAATATTGCTGAAGCTGCCAAAATTGCAAATCTTGATATTGAAAAACTAAAAAATGACTATGATGGAGATGCTAAAAAACTTTTTCAGGAAGATTTAAATTTAGCAAAAACACTTGGCGTTAGAGGTTTTCCAACCTTATTTTTTGCTGATAAAAACAACAATCAACTCACTGTTTACGGTTCTAAACCATATGCTTATTATGAAAATGCTTTGCTGGCATTATATCCTGAAGCAAAAAAGAAAACCTTTAAAAATGATGATCCATTATCTCTTTTTGAGATTTATCCAACATTGGCTCCAAAAGAATATGCCGTGATTTTAGATATTTCATATAATCAGGCGGAAGAAATACTTGATAAATTATTTAAGGATGGAAAATTGGGGAAAATATCTGTAAAAAATTATTCACTTTATTTTAGAAGTTAGTTTTTTGGACCGAAGCCATAAAGATCAATTTCTTTATGGCTTTTTTAATGTTTATACTTAACTGCAAGCTGCAATTTCTTTTAATTTCAGAACTTAACCTAACTACCTGAAAATTATGCAGCTATAATCTGTTTTTCTATAAAATCTTTTTCATTTTTTAAAGTACCTTTGTAATTATGATCGAAAATCAGTGAGAATTAAACACCTCTAAATCAACTATAAAAGAGGTCTTTTTCTATATTTTCGGAATGCATACAAAACTTTGGAAGCTAAGAAATAATGAAAAAATAGAAAAGTTATGAAAAAGCTAAACAACCAAGATTATGGTCTTAGAGACCCTGATTTTATGGATCAAGAAAATTTTGATTATACTGTGAATTTTTCACCTGACGAAGATCCATATCAATACCAAGAAGAGTTTATCGATGACGGACGAAATCAAACTACTGATTTTACAGGAAACGAATCGATAAGAATGGAAAACATTCCTAACGAAGAACGAATTATAAACGAAGATCGCTCGGTAACTAATGACAGCGAGAAAGCAAATCAAGAAAAAGATCACAGTACTAATGAACTAAACTATGAAAGTGATTTAGAAAAAGAAAGAGATTTAGATGAGGATGAAGATTTAACTGATTTTGATGCCGAACATTATCCAGAAAATCATCCTAGAGCCTAATAACAGACAAATTTTAGAACAGAATACTTTATAATAGAAAATAAGAATCCATGCTTTAGGATACAATTAACGTTTTTATCGTTTACTATTATAAACTTTTGTTAAACGCTCTCTGAGGATTGATTTTGGCTAGATTTTCGCCGATCTTTATAATCTTACTATTTCTTTTAGGTTTAAATTCGTGAAAAAAAAATCATCGATTAAAACTAGAATAAACGTAACATTTTTATTACATTAGACAAAATTAGGTATCATTAAATAAATTATCATAATTATGGAAAAACTAAATTTTATAGACCCATTATTACACGGAATTAAACCTGAAAAAAAAGATTACAAAGACTACAGGCCATCAGTTAAACATTTAGTATTTGCAGGATTAGGCTCTCTTTTAGCTGGAGCTGTACTTAAAAAAGCCGGACAAAATAAAACTGCTGCAGTAGTAGGAAGTCTTGCTGTACCTTTGCTTGCAGCTGCCTGCTATAAAAAAATAACAGAGACTTCTAAAGAAAAAAAAGAAAAAACAGACAGCAGCGGTATCGAATATAATTATTAAGCATCGCTTTAAGTTTCAGTTTATGAATACTTAAAATATAAAGCAAAAAACACCTGCAAACTCACAAGTTATAATCTGATAACATAGTGAATTTGCAGGTGTTTTTTTTTAAGTTTAAAAGTGAAATTTGAACTAAATATTTAGGCCAGATTTATATTTCCTTCTACCCAGTTTAGTGCTTTATTAAAAGATTCTTTTCTAAAACCGTGAAATTCGCCTGGAACGACATAGCTGAATCCGTTTGCAAGCGAAATTATTTCTTCAGAATCTGATACAATCGCCGCTCTATTCCATTTTCCAAGATTCTTAAGTCCAAGCAGCGCTTCTTGAAGCCACTCGCCTGCTGTAAATTTTTCTACTTCAGTATCTAAAACCAGTAAAAAATTAATTTCATTAGTCTGCTTTACCAAATGCTCGACGGCTGGAACAACAACAATTAAAAAATCTTCTTTTGTCATTTCTGCCAATGCTCTAAAAGCAACTAAATTATCAGTTGTGTCAATTTGATGTATCATAATATTACACTTTTTGAGTTATTATTTTTGAGCCTGCCAAGTCTTATTCCTTAAAAATTTTTATTAGAATTTTACCATTAGAATAGTAAAAGGCAACTCAAATTTACCATTAGTTTTTAATTTTTCATTACACTCTTTCATTCGTTTTTTACAAGATTACAATTAGGGAATTAATACTGCTCTCCCTTTTATTTGTCCATGTCTTAGCTTATCATAAACTTCAACTGCTTGATCCAAATTGTATTTTTCAACTTCAATATGAATCTTCTTTTGAAGCGCAAGCCCAATTACTTCCATTAATTCGGTTCTAGAACCCCAATAAGGATTTGTTAAGCTTACACCAAAAGGCAGACCATTCATATTGTATTCATAATTTCCGCCGCCAAGACCAACAATCGTTAAATCACCGTCTAGTCCAATTATTTTTGTTCCTAAATCTATTGTAGAAGTAGCACCAACAAAATCGATTACGACTTTGGCTTTTTTAATTCCTGTAATCTTCTTTATTTGTTCTGCCGCATCTTTATCTGTAGAATTAATAGCATAAGAAGCACCTAGCTTTTTAGCAAATTCAAGTCTTTCAGGAGTTATATCGCAGGCAATAATAGTCGAGCCGCACATTTCTGATAAAATTTGAAGAGCAACATGCCCCAATCCGCCAACTCCTATTACAACTACATATTCATCAGGCATCAGCTTATGTAATGATCGCTTAATAGCCGAGTATGGAGTTAGAGCAGCATCTGTTAAAGGAGCAGCAATAACAGGATCTAAATCATGAATTGGAACGAGTAAACGTGAAGAAGGCACCAGCATGTAATCAGCCATTCCGCCATTTAATCCAAGTCCGCCGCCAAAAGCCATTTCAGACTGGTGATCACAGTAATTTTCGTTAGAATGCTGACAAGGTTTACAATGCCCGCATCCCCAAGGACCGTAGACCAAAACTGCATCTCCTTTTTTAAATCCTTTTACATCTTCTCCTATTTCTTCTATCCAGCCTGCGTTTTCATGCCCTAATGTAAAAGTAACACCAGATACAATGCCATCATCAATTATATGTAAATCTGAATGGCATACTCCAGCACCTCCAATCTTTAATAATACCTCATCGCCCTTTGGAGATGGTTTTTCTAAATCGTTTACTATTCTAACATCTTTATGCCCAAAAAAACGCACTGCTTTCATAAGATTTTTTTTATAAGTTAGTTTAGTAAATTTAATCAAATAAATTTCAACTATCACATTTTCAAGGCTATTTATACATTTCTTAACGCTATCTAAAACAAGAATTAAAAGCACAACTAACAAGTGTAGAAACACAAAAACCTATTTCTTTAAAGAAATAGGTTTTGTCAAAAAAATAAAAAATAAACTAACACAACATTCTAATTGTCTTCTAATACCATATTATAAACTCTATTGGTCTATTTTAAAGTACCGGCAACTATTTTATTGTTGTTATTATAGTTTTATCTCATACAGTTTATAAATGTCGAATTTTAAAAAATGAGCCGTATTTACATTCATTAAAAACTTAAACAATAAAAAAACTATGCTTGATATAAACTTAGTAAGAAGCTGCAATTTTAGAACTTTAAAATGCTATTATGTTTATGGCATTGTTACTAAATCATAATGTTTCGGAATTCAGATAAAATATTTCATGCTTTCTTTTATGAATTACATTAAGAAACGAACATGTCTTAAATAAAAAATGGCTGTCATTTTGTGACAGCCATTTTTCTATTCTAAATTTAAAATAGAAGCAAGTTCATCATAACTTCTAAAGAGCACTGCTCCCTCCTTTTCTAAATCACTATCATTATATCCGTTTGCAAAACCATACACTTTAAAACCTCCATCTATTCCGGCTCGCACACCTGCAACGCTATCCTCAACCACAATGCAGTCTTTTACATCAAAACCCATTTCTTTGGCTGCGTGCAAAAAAATTCCTGGTTCTGGCTTCCAACTCCCAATTTGGTAGGAACTGAATATTTTATTCTCGAATTTATCCAGCAAACCAGCAACCTCAAGATTTAAGCAAATTTTTTCGACTGGTCCGCTTGAGGCGACGCAATACGGAATTGTAAGTTTTTCTATAAATGAAACAATTCCTTCCATTGGTTTAACCTGCGTTTTAAAAGCACTAAAACTTCGCTGGCGGAATTCTGTTTCAAAAGTTTCTGGAAGTTTTTTAGCAATAGTTTCTTCAATATACTTGAAACAATCTTTTAACTTACGACCGTTGAAATTACGATATGCATCTTCAATTTTCATTTCAAATCCGTGCTCTGCTGCCATTTCCAGTAATACTCCATTACCAATTTTCTCTGTATCTACTAAAACACCGTCACAATCGAAAATAATACATTTAACCATTTTTATTGATTTTCAATTAATTACAATTTTAACTTACTCAAAAGCTAGTTCGTGTAAATTACAGAATATAATTCACTTAGCTGCCAAATTATTATAGATGGAAAAAAAATTACTTTCTGGCTGGAGAATAATTCTCTTTCAAAATAATTTCAAGCGGAATATAATGTATTTGCTCTGTATCTTCTTTTAAAACTAATTTTTTATATAAATAATGAATTGCCATATAACCTTGATCTTCGGGTCTTTGATTGATCAAAAAATCGATTACGCCTTTGTTTAGATATTCTATATTTTCTTTTAATAAATCATAGCCAATAATGCGGATGCCTTTTATATTGTTTTGTTCTAAAAACTGGGCCGCAATGTACGCTCTCGAATTGGGCACAAAAATGCTGCTTATTTCAGAAAACATTTCAAGATTTAGTTCCTCAATCTTCGAATCTTTTAGAGTAACTTCTGAAAATTTAAAATTTGTAAGTTCGTCATTGTCTTCAAAAAAGGAATAAAATCCTTTTATTCGCTGCAAATAAACGGATGTACTTTCGATTTCTTGGGTGATTTTAAAAATCAAAACATGTCTTTCATTTTTTACTGCAAAACTTATGAGTCTTCCAGCCAAATAACCGCTCTGAAAAGCATCTTGACCTACATAAGCATATTCATTGTTGTCTGAAATATTCGAATCGATCATCACAACTGGAATATTCTTCTTTTTGTATTCCTTTAAAAAACGGACTGAATCTTCGTGAAAAATGGGTGCAAAAAGCAATCCGTCGCACTCAAAATCCATTACTTTTTTTACTGATTCTTTAAAAGAAACTGTATTGTAATCATAATGGAAATAATCCACAACAATTCCGAATTTACTAAACTCTGCAGCCGCTTTTTCGATTCCTTCAGCTTGACTGCGCCAATATTCAAGATTCTCGTGTTTGGGAAGAAAAACGGCAAAATGAAATTTCTTATTTAAAGCAAGATTACTCGCCAAAATATTACGTTTATAACCAAATTCTTCGATTATGGCATTGACTTTATCTACAGTTTCTTGTGCTGCTTGTCCGCGATTATGAATAATTCGGTCAACAGTTCCTGGAGAAACATTAGCTAATTCGGCAATTTTCTTTATTGTTATGATATTGATTCTTTTTAAGTTAAAATGATAAAAGCTCTATTATAAAATTCTATTTTTTTAAGCAAAATAGGTTGTTATACTTTACATTTTACATACATTTGTAAAGCACCGTGTGCGTACACGTAAAATTACACATTATATATAAACGGCAGAACCTTTTATACTATTAATTTCAAAAACTAAAAATTAAATCTTACCTCATGATAATAGATTCATTACATAATGCAGCAAAATATTACGGTCTGCATCCCAATTTTCAAAAAGCTTTTGAGTATGTAAATCAAACTGATATTGCAAGTCTTGAAACTGGTTCGTTTGAAATCAGCGAAGGCTTAAAACTTATTGTTATTCATGGCGATGGAAGTACTAGAGAAGAAAGTATCAAAGGTTTTGAATGCCATGATAAAAACATTGATATTCAAATTTCGATTCAAGGACCGGAAACTTTTGCATGGAAGCCAAGAGAAAAATGTGTAAAACCAAATGGAGATTACAGTGACGAAAGAGATGTTCGCTTTTTCTATGACAAACCAGATATGTTTTTTGAATTGCAGGAAAAACAATTTGCCATTTTATTTCCGGATGATGTTCACGCAGCTATGATTGGCGAAGGGTTCTTGAAAAAACTAGTTTTTAAAGTAAAGATCTAATTCCTCTTCGGGAAAAATCCAAATTCCAAATTCCAAGGAAAAAATTTAATCATTAAAATCAAACTTATATAATCTACTTTACTTTTCAAAAATTAGATTTTGGAATTTAAAGTATTGTATTTTAAATAAAACTAAATGGATTCAATATTTAATCTAAAAGGGAAAATTGCCCTTATTACTGGCGGTGCCGGCGTATTAGGCAGCAATTTTGCAAACGTTTTGGCTAAACAAGGTGTTATAGTTGGGATCGTTTCTCAATCTATTGAAAAAGCAGCAAAAACAGTACAGCAAATAGAAGTAAATGGCGGACAAGGTTTTGCGATTCAAGCAAATGTTTTGAATAAAGAGGATTTAGAAAAAGCGAAAGACTTTATTGTTGAAAAATACGGTCGTCTGGATATTTTAATTAATGCTGCGGGCGGTAATATGCCGGGAGCAACTGTACAACCGGATCAAGCTGTTTATGATATGAAAAGCGATGATTTACAAAAAGTAGTCGATTTGAATATTATTGGAACTATGCTTCCAACTCAGGTTTTTTCTGAGCTTTTTGCGAAGCAGAAATCAGGAAATATCATCAACATCTCATCAGCATCAGCACAAAGACCGTTAACGAGAGTTGTGGGATATTCGGCTTCAAAAGCGGCGATCGACAATTTTACACAATGGATGGCGGTTGAATTAGCGCAAAAATATGGCGAGGGAATTCGTGTAAATGCTATTTCACCTGGATTTTTTATTGGAGAACAAAACCGAGCTTTATTATTAACTCCTGAAGGGAATCTAACTCCAAGAGGCGAAAAAATTATCGATCATACACCAATGGGAAGATTTGGAACGCCAGAAGATATTGACGGTGCTCTTTTATTCTTGTGCAGTGATATGTCAAAATTCGTAACAGGAACAATCTTAAAGGTTGACGGCGGATTTGCTGCGACGAGTATTTAATAAACTAAATTACAACACAATACAAAATGGAACAAACATTAAGATGGTTCGGACCAAATGATCCTGTTTCTTTGCAAGATATTGCACAAACTGGAGCAACCGGAATTGTAACTGCTTTACATCATATTCCGAACGGAGAGGTTTGGAGCATTGACGAAATCAACAAACGAAAAGCTGCAATTGAATACCAAGACGGCGATCCTAAAAAAGGCGCTTCAGGGTTAACTTGGTCAGTTGTAGAAAGTATACCAGTACATGAAGACATTAAAAAACAAACTGGAAATTATCTTCAATACATTGAAAACTATAAAGAAAGCATTCTCAATCTGGCTTCATGCGGTATTCAATGTGTCTGCTATAATTTCATGCCGGTTTTAGACTGGTCGAGAACTGATTTATCTTATACGGTTGAAGACGGCTCGAAAGCACTTCGCTTTGACATTAATGCTTTTGCTGCTTTTGAATTGTTTATTTTGAAAAGACCTGGTGCCGAAAAGGAATATTCACCAGAGCAGACTCAAAAAGCAAAAAGTTATTTTGAAGCCATGACTGATGAGGATAAGGTAAAATTACAGCGAAATATTCTTGCTGGACTTCCAGGTGCAGAAGAAGCTTATACTGTTGAGGATTTTTTAATTACATTAAGTGCTTATAATCATATTGACAGACAGGCTTTAAAAGACAATTTGTTTTACTTTTTAAAGCAGATTATTCCAGTTGCAGAGAGTAAAGGTGTTTTGATGGCCATTCATCCTGATGATCCTCCTTACCCAATTTTAGGCTTGCCAAGAGTGGTAAGTACTGAGGAGGATTTGATAGAATTAATGAATGCCGCGCCTTCAAAATCAAACGGATTTACGATGTGCACCGGTTCATACGGCGTTAGGGCTGATAATGATTTACCTGGAATTGTAAGACGTCATGGAGATAAAATGAATTTTATTCACCTAAGAAGTACACAAAGGGATGAAGAAGGCAGCTTTTATGAAGCGAATCATCTTGAGGGTGATGTAGATATGTACGAAGTGGTAAAAGCAATTATAGAGGTTGAAAAAAGAAACAACAGCAAACTGCCAATGCGTCCAGATCACGGACATCAAATGCTGGATGATTTAAAGAAAAAAACAAATCCAGGATATTCTGCAATTGGTCGCTTACGTGGTTTAGCTGAATTAAGAGGGCTTGAAATGGGAATTAAAAAATCGCTTTAAAATTTTTCAATGTCGTTTTAGACTAAATTTAAGAGTCATTACCAATTCATTAACAAAAAACTAATTGTATTGATGTGATTTTTATTGACTATTAACTTACTTTGTACTTATTCTAAAAATTGTAATCCTATGAAAAAATTAAGTTTGCTTGCAGTTACTTTATTTGCTGCATTTACAGTTCAAGCACAGGAAGTTGTAAAATTTGCTCCACTGGATGCAAGTCCTGTAGATATTTCTTATTTTCCTAACAAAGCTGTTAAATTCAAAAAAACTGATAATCCAGCTCCCGTTGTTAAAGTTATCTATGCAAGACCGTCTGTAAAAGGACGCACTATTTTTGGTGATTTGATAAAATATGGAGAAGTTTGGAGAGTTGGTGCTAATGAAAATACAGAAGTCAAATTTTACAAACCTGTAACTATTGGCGGTAAAAATGTTCCTGCAGGAACTTACAGTTTATTTGCAATTCCTGAAAAAGACAAATGGACAATTATTATCAACAAGGAACTTGATTTATGGGGCGCTTATGCTTATGATGAAAGCAAAGATGTTGTTAGAGTTTCTGTTCCTGTAAAGCCAGTTTCTACTGTAATCGAAGCTTTATCAATTGCTTTTACATCACAAGGTACTACAGCAAATTTGGTAATTGGATGGGATAAAACAACAGTCGAACTGCCTATTACAATTAAATAATTAAGCATTTTACATATATAAAAAAAGAGACTTTAAAAAAGTCTCTTTTTTTATAAATAGTAATCAAACTATTATTTTTTCAATGTTAAAGCATAATTCAGCTCTGACTTGATTATTTTTTTCTCTCGATCTAACATATATATTTTTTGAGGATCTGCGCTGTAATAACCGTAATAAATCTGGTTCTCTGCAGGTTTATCCCAATTCAATATATAAATTGTCCCATTTGGATCGTTTTCTAAACCTCTTTCGGTATTAAAAGTTCCTTTTTCTATAAACTCCTTTTCAGGTGATTTTCCTTTGTATACGGTAAACAATTCAAACTTATGGCTTTCCATAGTGCCATCGCCTTGATAAATTTTTAGAACAGTTTCTATACCGCTGCAATCTGCGCATGGTAATAATCCTTCATAAACATCAACTTTAGCAGCAGTGCTTTTTTCGGCACTTACGGTTGTTGAATCTTTTACAGCAGTTTCTACTGTATCTTCTTTCTTTTTAGAATTGCAAGATGAAATCAGCGTTGCAATTACTAATACAATACATAGTTTTCTCATAATAATTATAGCTAATATTTAATTCAAATATAAAGAAATCTCTTATGACATTATTCAAAACCACTAAATTGTAAAGAAAATATTCCGTTATAATTATCCTATTAATTATTTTTTCTGACACTAACAATTGTATAACTAAGTTTTGTATTTTTATAGAAAGCAAAATATTATAGTTAACTTAAATAAAAAACTAAATGGGAAAATTTGTAATTACTAAAAGAACCAATGGTGAATTTCAATTTAATTTGAAAGCTGGTAACGGCCAGACAATTTTAACAAGTGAAGGCTATACAACAAAAGCGGCCTGCACAAACGGAATCGAATCTGTAAAAACAAACTCACAAGATGATGGTCGTTATGACAGAAAAGAATCCAGCAATGGAAAACCGTATTTTAATCTTAAAGCCAGCAATGGACAGATAATTGGTTCAAGTGAAATGTATGAAAGTGTAGCGGCAAGAGAAAACGGAATTGAGTCTGTAAAGAAAAATGCTCCAGATGCAACTACTGACGATCAAACGGCTTAGATAAATCATATATTGAAAATAAAAACGAGGCTTAAGGCCTCGTTTTCTGTTCTATTTATTATTATTAATAAATAGATACCCTGATCTCTTGAGTGTTTCCTCTCCTTTTTTGTATTCTAAAATATAAAAATAAGTTCCTGCCGGCAGCCCCTCATCTTTCTTTATGGTGTCACGTCCTTCTGAAAATCCAAAAAACATATTGTCCTTTTCATTGTACGCTTTTGCATCGTACACCTTTACTCCCCAGCGATTATAAATTTGAACTCTGTTATCAGGAAATTTATCAATTCCTTTAATTAAAAAACTATCATTTATACCATCTCCGTTGGGCGAAACTGCATTATAAATTATAATTTCATCAGATGGAGGAGCCGGATTGTCTTTTTTGACCATAGCAATTGTAAAAACACCATAACCAGTTACTTGTGCCGTTATTAATTTTGTAAAATCTGCTCCAGTAAGAAGATCAGTAGTTATACCTTCTTCATTAATCCACTTAGCTGATGCTGTATCCCATCTTACAATCGCCAATTCTGTTTCATTACTTTCCAAAAAGAAAGCATTTGGTGTAGTATTCTTGTCTAATGTTAGACTTAAAACTACCTTATCTGATCCTCCTTCTTGAATTAAGTTCCAGTATTCGACCTGATCTATTGTTATGATCTTTTCTTCTTTACTTGTATAAGGATAAATGCTGCCTATACTTTCAAAGAAATATTCTGTTGTATAAATGTTATTTACATTTGAGGTTCCATCATTTACTGAAGGTCTGTAATAAATGTCATCACCTATTGGAAATTCAAATTTTACAGAACCTTTCTTTTCTACTCTCCCATCTACAAAACTCAAATTACTGGTATCTGAATGAGATGCATTTTCATTAAAAACCATTTTTCCTATATCATTAGCGGCGTCGACAATTCCGTTTTTAAATACTGCCATTTTATTAATAACAATCGTAGATGCTAATCGAAAAGGTTCTTTACTGGAAGTATTATTAAACTCGATATTTTGAAAATAAGGTGCTGAAGTTCCTTCAATAAACTGTACATTATTGCCTAGAAAAAGAGTTTTTCCATCGCTTAAATCAGTATAAGTAAATAGTCCGTCGTTTTTAAAATTAGAATAGACATAAAAATTTCCATCATTTAAAATATCACCACTTGCTTTATTATCAAAATCTACGACAGTAGAAAGCTGCGTATTGGATAAAACTGACAATTCGCCCGTGTTTACAGTTTGCGCAAACAACTTTTCAATGCAGAAAATTGTAATTATACACCATTTCAAATGTTTCGTTTTCATCTTCATTGCTTATTAGATGATATTTGTGCCAATAATTTTTCCAGATGCTCTAAACGCAAATCCATTTCAGCCGATTTCTGCTTAAGATTTTGAATTTCTTTATCCTTTGCTTGCAATTCTTTCTGCTGTTCAATAACATGAAGATACAACTCTTCTACTTTTTCTAAAACTTGAACAGATAATTTTGTAACGTTAAAAATATAATCTCCCTTTTCATTTCTTGACAACTCAGCAATTCCTGTAACTCCAGGCAGATGTTTATTTTCATTCACAAACTCTTCGATTTCCTTTAACGATTTAAAAGAATATTTTTCAGTATTGGACTTCGTTTTATTAAAATAACTTTCAAACACATAATCAGGATAAGTGGTCGTAGTAGTTTTAATGGAACCATTTACTGCAAGCCAAGTACCGGGATCTGCAGTTCCTCCAAACATATCTGTAGTACCTATTCCGACTTTACCCATTTGATATATCGCATCAGTATTTGAAATGGCTTTATTTGTCGTAGACTGTATCTGCCAAGGTTCTAAAGTTATTAAAGAAGGGCTTTTTATCTTTAAAATACCCGATCCATCCGCAACTACGACATTATCTGTTGTCGAAACACTTGTCAACAAGCCCTCAATACGTACTGGATCATCTGTACCAATAGTTCTTGGTGAAACATGTAATGTATTACTAGGTGTATCTATATTAATACCAATCTTTGCATCTTTAGCCGAAGATCCTAATTTATTAATATCTGTTCCAAAAATTGCATTACCTATGTTTAATTGATTACTTGCTACAGCTGAAGGGAGTCCAATTGTATTACCTATGACAATATTTTGGCTTCCAGTTGTTAAAGTATATCCAGCCTGATAACCCAATACCGTATTACCAGTACCACTAGTTAAAATACCCAGAGCGGTATTTCCAACAGCTACATTTTGATTTCCTGAGGTATTCACTAAAAGTGAACCTACTCCCATAGCAATATTATAATTACCTGTATTTACTTCGAGTGCTCTATATCCTACTGCAACATTTCCTGTTCCACTTGCTGAACTCGTTAATGTATTATGTCCAAATGCCGTATTATTTGTACCTACAGAATTTGATAACGCTCGAAGTCCAAATGCTGTTGTACCAGTTTGAGATAACATTCCAGCCTTTACATTATTGATTCTAAACATTAAAGGCTGGCCATCTGTAGTACCTAAAAAATTTAAAGAAGAATCAGTTGCTCCATTACCTGAAAGTCTCCAGAAGCTTGGAGTATTTGGTGCAATTATTTTAAGTACACCAGTAGAAGTGGCTACAACAAAATTATCTGTTGCGGCTCCTGTCTGCAAGCCTTCGGCACGAATAGGATCAGCTGTACTGCTTATGTGTAATGTATTACTTGGTATAGTATTACCTATTCCAACTTTTACTGAATTTGCTGCAGTACCTCCTAAAACAATAGTATTACTTGCGCCCACTTTTGCATTATAACCTATTGCCGTTGCATTAGTCACATTAAGACCAGATGTTGTAAGATCTGCCGTAGATCCTATAAAGCTATTATTCGTTCCTGTTGTATTATTCACTCCTGCACTACTTCCAACTGCAACATTAAAAGAAGCTGCGTTGTTTTGAAGTGCTCCCGTTCCAAGTGCTGTATTCGACTGACCAACTACATTATTTTGAAGTGTGAGATAACCAAGAGCCACGTTGTTAAAACCTGATACAGTACGTTGAAGCGCAAAAGTTCCAATTGCTGTATTGGCATTTGTTGTATTTGCTGCCAAAGCATTATCCCCTATCCCAATATTCCCATAAGCTGCATTTGATAGAGCCGCTCCTGCAAATCCTGAATTAACTCCGAAATAAACAGATGACGTACCAATTCCTCCTGTTTGATATCCCAGCCAACCTGCATGATCGTTCCCTACTCTAAAATTTAATCCAACACGATCTATAGTACCTATATAATTGCCCCCGCTCAATGTAGTTGCTGTAGTGCCAGAATTTCCTGTTGTGCGCCAGTTATTCATTACAGACGATGGCAGTGTTTTTAAAACTCCAGATGCATCAGCAACTATCAAATTATCTGTTCCTGAAACACTTGACTGCAAACCTGAAATGGCTAATGTGTTAACTGCATCAGTCGTAATAGTTGTCCCTTTGATTAAACTTCCACCTAACTGTACATTGCCATTGGTCGAATTTAAACCATTATTTACGGAGATTAAAACTGAAACTGCTGGTGTTGTTGCAACGCCATTTACCGTTGAAACTAGATTTCCATTTGCAGCCGTCAAAGTGTTACTATTAACTATGTTTACTGCTGTTCCAGTTACACTGTTTACAGTAGTACTCAAAGAATTTACAGAACTGGTATTAGAAACAGTAGTTCCTGCGGCAATTGCAGGAGTCAAATCTAAAGCTGCGCTCGAAACACCATTTACCGTTGTAGTTAAACTTGTTCCTGATAATGATGATGCATTTGTATTTATAATTGGTGCGCCCGCACTTGTAATTCCGTTAACGGTAACTGTCGATGTATTTATATCTGATGCATTCGAAACACCGCTCACAGCAGCTGATGTTGAAGCAACGCCGTTTACATTAGATGTCAATGTATTTCCAGACAAACTTAGATTATTTGTTGTTCCTGCTGAAAGTACAGGAGCCAAATCTAAAGCTGTACTCGAAACACCATTTACTGTTGTAGTTAAACTTGTTCCTATTAATGCTGTTTCATTTGTATTTATAATTGGAGCACCCGCACTCGTAATTCCGTTAACGGTAATTGTCGATGTATTTATATCTGATGCATTCGAAACACCGCTCACAGCAGCTGATGTTGAAGCAACACCGTTTACATTAGAAGTCAATGTATTTCCAGACAAACTTAAATTATTTGTTGTTCCCGCTGAAAGTACTGGAGCCAAATCTAAAGCTGTACTCAAAACACCATTTACCGTTGTCGTTAAACTGGTTCCTGATAATGCTGTTTCATTTGTATTGACAATTGGAGCGCCCACACTTGTAATTCCGTCTACAGTTATAGTTGAAGTATTCCCAGTTGAAGCATTTGAAACCGTAATTGTTCTCGCAATAGCCGACGGATTTAACATCGCTCCGCCATCAGTTCCAACTATTAGTAAATTATTTGCGTTTGTACTCACTACTTGAGATGTTGATGCTGCTCCAGCTTCATTAATATATGTAATTGCTCCCGTTCCTAAATTTTGAGTCTGTGTTGTAATCGTTTCATTTGCTTTTACTATCGCACTAAAATCAATGGGCTGTAAATTTCCAGAAGGATCAACATAAGAAAACGTTGTTGTAGTAGAGTTATAAATTACAGTTCCTGGAGCTGTCGAAGTTTCACTGTCAATTACAATTCGGTTCCATTTATTATTATACCAATAGTAATATCCTGGCTTTATGTCGGCAATTAATGCCGTATTAAATACCAATAAACTATTTACATTACCATTGACTATTGTCGAAGCATCTGTAGAATTTACTAAACTCACACGTGGAATTAATACTCCGCGATTTGATGCAACAATTTCCAACTGAGAAGAAGAATTGGGCATTGGCGTTCCAATACCAACTTGAGAATTGGCAGCAAAACCACCAAAAAATAAAACTATAAAAAGAAGATGTTTTTTCATACAAATCAAATTATCGTTATTAAACCACTTTAAAAATGTAAATACACAAACAAAAAACACAAGTAGTCATGTAAAGCATGCTACATAAGTTAATTACTTACAACCAATACTAAATACTATAAATAGTACTTTCGGTTTTAAAAAAAAATGTGAAGAATCACCAATCTAAAAAATATTTAAAATTTTAATGGCGGATAATGAAATTTAATATGATACGGACATAAAAGAAGATATTCATTATTAAGAATATGTAAATATATATAAAAATATTCACAAAACATTCAACATCAACCACTTAATAAAATAAACATATAATTTTACTTACAACTGCTTATTCCTATTTTTAGATTCGGCTCTTGTTTAAAACAAAAAAAAAGAGGGCTTATAAGCCCTCTTTCTATTATAAAATCTTTCTCTTAATCTAATAAAAAAACAATCAGTCCTCTTGCACCATGTGCTCCTAAAACCAATGATTGTTCAATATCTGCCGTTTTAGATGGTCCCGCAATAAAAGTTCCAAAACCATATTCCTGATTACCAATTCTGTCATAAGCCTGCTGCATAGTTCGGATAATATCTTTTTTATGAACGATAATTGCTAAATACTGTGCAATAAAAGGAGAAACACGCTGTCCTAAAATATCATCCGTAACCCAAAGTCCGCTGTTTTCTGCAACTCCAAAATGTGCTTTTACAACTGTTAATTCAACATCATGAAGCAAATGCGGATCAACAGCTGTCCAATCTAAAGAAGCTATTTCAGACAGCTCTGGCAATGTTGTAATTACTCTCTTTTTAAGATTGTAATTTGCTTTTATATAATCGATTATCTCTTCATAACTAGATACTTTAACAGGATCACCTCCAATTCCTTTCAAAACCGTTTTATAGGTTTCTAGTGTATCAAAATCTTCGGAACCTAAAAGACTTAAATCTGGCAGTTCTGTAACCAAATCAGGCTGATTTAGTTTTATTCTGTTTAAAATTTCGGCTTTACTGCTCATTGTCTTTTGCTTTAGATTCTCTCGAATTTTTCTTGTACCATTCTCTAAAAGATTCCTCAGGAACGTCTGGCATTTCGCGCTGATCGTACCATTTATTCATTTTATTATTAACCATTGCCGGAATATTTTTCATCACAAATCTTCCTGATTTTCCCGCAATGTTAAAAATTGTTGGATTTGCCAATACTGTTGCCATAGTTTTCATTGCAATTGTTTTAGCTTTTGGCGTATAACCGTCTTTTACCAAAACCTGACGCCATTTATACAATTGATCATGAATATCAATTTTTACTGGACAAACGTTAGTACAAGAACCACAAAGTGTGCTTGCAAAAGGCAGATCGGCATTTTTGCTCATGTCTAAATTGGGCGCTAAAATAGAGCCAATTGGTCCTGCTACTGCATTGTGATAACTGTGTCCGCCACTTCGTCTGTAAACCGGGCAGGTATTCATACAAGCACCACAACGAATGCACTTTAGAGAATTTCTAAAATCTTCGCGTCCTAATTGTTTACTTCTTCCGTTGTCGACAATTACAATATGAAGTTCTTTTCCGTCTCTTGGTTTCTTAAAATGGCTTGAAAAAGTTGTTATAGGCTGTCCTGTTGCACTTCTTGCCAATAATCTTAGAAAAACGCCTAAATGCTTGCGTTGTGGAATCAGTTTTTCAAATCCCATACAAGCAATATGAACATCGGCTAAATGTGCGCCCATATCAGCATTACCTTCGTTGGTACAAACGACAAATTCACCTGTTTCGGCTACGGCAAAATTCACTCCAGTTAAAGCTACTTTTCTAGTCAAAAAAGTATTTCTTAAACTATGACGTGCTGATTCAGTTAAATACTGTGGATCAAAATTACCTTTTTCTGTTCCCAAATGTTCGTGAAAAGTTTCACTTACATCTTCTTTCTTTAAGTGAATGGCAGGTAAAACAATATGACTTGGCGGTTCTTTACGAAGCTGCACAATATATTCTCCTAAATCTGAATCGATAACTTCTATGCCTCTTTCGGCTAAATAATCATTCAAATGACATTCTTCTGTAAGCATAGATTTTGATTTCACCATTTGCTTTACGTCATGTTTTGCCATGATCGAATGTACAATTTCATTGTGTTCTTTTGCATCAGCAGCCCAATGTACAATGATTCCGTTTCTTTGGGCATTAGCCTCAAATTCTACTAAATAATCGTGAATATTCGAAAGCACATTAGCTTTGATGCTTGAAGCCGTTTCACGTAATAATTCCCAATCATCAATTTGATGCGCCGATTTATCACGTTTCGCACGAACAAACCACAGTGTTTCATCATGCCAATTGACACGCTCCACATCTTTGTTGAATTTTGCTGCAGCTTCGCTGTGCTGTATTATTTTTTCTGAAGACATTTTTTGTAAGTTGAGTATTTCACCATTAAGATATTAAGTTAAATAAGTGAAACTTTATGAACTTAAATACTTAAGGATAAAAGAAAATTAAGCTTCAATTTTAAGTGATTTCTTTATTTTAACATTACGTCAAAGTTTGATGAACTTAATATCTTAATGCTAAAAAAAAGAAATTTATTTTTCTCTTAAATTTAATTAGTTTTCAAGTGAATTTAAGATTTCAGCAATATGAATGGTTTTGATTCTGCTTTTTTGTCTTTTCAAAATTCCATCTAAATGCATTAAACAAGACATATCTCCTCCCGTAATATAATCGACATTATGACTTTCGTGATCTTTAATTCGGTCTTGTCCCATTTTTACAGAAACGGCTTCTTCGGTAACACAAAATGTACCTCCAAAACCGCAGCATTCATCTTTTCTGGTTAAAGCAACTAAATCAAGTCCTTCAATATTGTGAAGTAATTGTTCTGGTTTGGAAAAAAATGGCGCATTTAATTCTGACATCTGCGAAAGCTTCAAACCACGTTGTCCGTGGCAGCTTACGTGCATTCCTACTTTAAAAGGAAAACGTCCGTCGATATGATCAATTTTTAAAATATCAGTTATAAATTCTGTTAATTCAAAAACCTTATTTCTTATTTCTGTCGCTGCAATCTCTAATTGATCATCATGCAAATGTTCTTTTACATGCAAAACACAACTTCCTGAAGGGCAGACAATATAATCGAATCCTGAAAAATTGGCTATAAAATTAGCATCACAGCCTTTTGTTAAGTGTGCATAACCGCTGTTTGCCATTGGCTGTCCGCAGCAGGTTTGTCCCATCGGAAAATGAACTTCACATCCTAATTTCTGTAAAAGTTCGTATGTCGCAATACCCACTTTTGGATAAAACTGATCAACATAACACGGTATAAATAGCCCGATTTTCATTTTCTATTATTTTTATTTTTAACATTCTAGATGTTATATTTTTCTCGCAGATTTGACAGATTGAACAAATATTTAAAAATTAAATCTGAATGAATCTACTTGCTGTTTGTCATTTTGATCCCGAAGTCTCGGGAGAGAAATCTTCGTAAGTAACTCCAGAGCTAAAAGCATCAATCTTTGTCAAAATGACAAGATTATTAAGATTTCTTATAAACCAATCAGACTTTTTAATTTTTAATTATTTCAATGCTTATAAAACTTCAAATCAATCAAGTCATTCTGAATTGGTTTAGGATTCCAGTTTTGATGAATTGCCAATGCTGCTCCCAAAGCGCTTGCCTGCGCCATCGATGCGGCATAAACTTCAACATCAGGAAAAGCTTCGGCTAATAAATTCATATAAATTGAATTTTTACTGAAACCTCCATCAACAAAAATTTTCTTTACAGGACTGTTATGAATGACTAAGTTAGTTGAAAATACTTGTTGTTCTACCAAATCCAACATCAATTGATGGTAAGCGATTTCATAGCTTTTAAATGTTGAAAGATCTCTTTCTTGAAAAGGACATTCTTTCAGTATATCAAAATTATACTTTTTAGGATAAATAATCTGAAAATTTAAGGCTCTTAAATTAGATACAATATTTTTATCAAAATAAACCTCTTTGTATGTATCAACGGGAACTTTAAAATGTTCTGCTAATCTCTTAGTTTGTATTTCGTGTTCGTTTCCTGCAAAAAGTCTTGCCGCTTTTACAGGTTTTTCTGTGTATTGCAAATAACACAAACAATCATTCTGTAATTCTTCGAAAGTTAATTGTTTATTATTGAATGGATTCAAGGAAATACTCCACGTTCCTGTTGACAATAAAACAAAAGGTTCTGTAAAATTTATGGTATAAGGAATTATAGCTGATGAACTATCGTGAAGTCCAGCACCTACTGACAAACCATCTTTTGTTTTTATAACGTCTTTTCCAGAATAAAACTCTGGAATTTTAGATGAAATGCCTTCATTTTTCAACCATTTATGGTATTTCATTTTTTTGAAATTCCAAAGATTGGTATGACAACCCACGCTTGTAATATCAGCGTAAGCTTCATTGGTTAAAAGAAAACTCAAAAATTGCGGAAGGTGCAAGCAATATTCGACCTTTTCAAATAATTCTGGTCTTTCTTCTTTTAAACGGTAAATCTGCATTCCCGAATTTAAGCTTCCTAAAACCGGAGAAGCTGTTTTTACAGCAAATCGTTCTTTACCTTTATATTTATGATAGAAATCGTTTTTTAAATCCTCTGGATAATCTTTTAGATAATTATACAGAGGAGTTAAAACTTTTCCTTCTTTATCAATGTAGACAAAACTAGCACCGTAGGTACTAAAATTAATGGCTTTTAATACATAATTGGTTAAAGCTTTTATTTCTTCCAAGCGTTCAAAAATCCAGTTTTTAAGCACTTCTATATTCTCGCAGGGAAATCCATCTTCGTCGACTGTTTCGTCTAGATTAACAGATTTTTCCCAAACAATTCTATAGTTTTCATCAAATAAGAATACTTTTTTGTTTGTTTTACCAATATCAAAAATTGCAACTACATTCATTTTTTTAATTGTAAATTGTTAATTACCAATTATAAATTATAAGCCTGTAGCTAATGTTTTTAATCCTCTTTCTCCAATAAGATTTTTTCTAACAGAAAGACTTCTGTACAATTCAACTGGATTTAAAGCGGCACCAGAACGGAAACGAGCCTCAGCAACTAACGCGCGAACGTCTGTACGGAAAGCATTTTGAAGAATTTCCTGTGCTTTTACTACATCATTTTCCTGTTGTGCTTTTTCTAATGCTTTTCTGTCTACAGAAAGTGCTTGTGCATAAGCAATCATAATAGCTTCTACAGACTGCAATAAATCTTCTAATGGATCTTTGATGTTGTGCGATGCGTCGATCATCCAGCCAAGATCTTTTGCATGATTCATTCCTCTTGCATCCATTCCTTCAACCAATTCATTGAAAATCAAAAATAACTGATATGGTTTTAAAGCTCCTGCTGTTAAATCGTCGTCACCGTATTTTGAATCGTTGAAGTGAAATCCGCCCAGTTTGTTTTCCATTAATAATAAAGAAACAATCTGCTCGATGTTTGCATTTGGTAAATGATGTCCTAAATCGACTAATGTCTGCGCTTTATCGCCTAACTTTTTAACATACGAATAAGACTGTCCCCAATCAGCTACTGTCGTTGAATAAAAGTTAGGCTCAGCACATTTATATTCTAAAAATAATTTCCAGTTCGAAGGCAATGCATCGTAGATTTCTTCTAAACTTTCTAATGTATTTTGATACGCTTTACGAAAGTTCAACTGTCCTGGAAAATTAGATCCATCAGCAAGCCAAACTGTTAATGACTCAGATCCTAATTCGATTCCGTGTTTAATAACTTCAATATTGTGTGCAATCGCCTGTTTGCGAACTGCTTTATTTACGTTTTGTAACGAACCGTATTTATAAGTATGTTCTGAATCTGCCTGATCTTGAAATGTATTCGAGTTCATGGCATCAAACTTTAAATTGTGCTGCGCTGCAAGTGCTTTTATTGCTTTATAATCTTGTGGAATATCCCACGGAATATGCAGAGAAATAGCTCCTGAAGCATTATTTAATTTATGAAGCAAACCAACATCTTCGATTTTTTCTTCGATTGAACGCGGTTCTCCTCCACCTGCAAAACGTCCAAATCTTGTTCCTCCAGTTCCTAAAGCCCAAGATGGAATTGCAATTTGAAAATCGATTAGTTTTTGAATAATCGCCTCAGTATTATCAATTTCTGACGCTGTAAAAACCAGTTTATTTTGGTGTTTTTTTAATAATTCCTCGTTATGAGATTCAATATTGTTTGATCCGATTATCATAATACTTTATATTTTAATAGAGTGTAACAAGATATGCAATTTTATTTTATATGTGTATTTTTAACACATAAATTCTAAGCCACTAAATGGCTGACTAAAAAACATTTTTATTTATTTTAATAATAAGATTTTAGACGCAGATTAGACAGATTCGCTATCGCGAAAATGCTGATCTACGCAGATTTTTTTTTAATTCATTCATTATGAAAAATCAGTTTTTTTTCTGCGTCTTCACGATAGCGAATCCGTTTTATCAACGTTCTATTCTTCTTTTTCTATGCATTTAAAAACCTTTTGCATAATAATTTATATGATCTAAACTCTGCGTTTAACTTTACTATTTTATGCTGTTTAGTCTGCACAGTAAAAGTCTTTTATATCTAAAAAAATCTAACGCCCGAAAAATCGAACGTTAGACCACAAAAAACCACTTTTGCTTAAACAAACTTATAAAAAAACCTAAACAATCTTTATCTATAAAAGCCCATTGCAACGCCGCCGTCTACGTTTAAAGCATTCCCTGTTGATTTACCAAGTAAACCTCCAACAAAAGCAAAACAAGCATTTGCAATATCATCTGGCAATATGATTTCGTTTAATAACGTACGTTTTGCATAATAAGCCGGAAGTTCTTCAACTGTAATTCCGTATGCTTTCGCACGACCTTCTGCCCATCCGCCAGACCAAATATTTGAATCTGAGATTACAGCATCAGGATTTACTGTGTTTACACGAATTTTATCAGCTCCTAATTCAGCAGCCATTAAACGTGTTAAATGTGCTTGTGCTGCTTTGGCAGAGCCATATCCAGGATTATTTGGACCCGCAACAACAGCATTTTTAGAAACAATATTCACAATATCACCTCCAAAACCTTGTTTGCGCATTACTTCAATTCCGGCTTTAGAAACAATAAATTGTCCTTTTACCAAGATATCATATAATCTATCCCATTCTTCAAGAGTGTGTTCTGCAATAGATTTTGAAATACTGATTCCTGCATTGTTTACAATAATATCTACACCACCAAAAGCTAAAGAAGCTTGATCTAAAGCTAATTCTGTACTAGATTCATCTGTTACATTAAGTAATGTACTCGCAACTGCATCTTTTCCAAAAGCTTTAATAAACTCAGCTGTTGCACCTTCTAAACGCTCTTGATTGATATCATTGATTACCACGCAAGCACCTTCTTGAGCAAATTTCTTAGCAATAGCCTTACCAATTCCGCCCGCAGAACCTGTAATAACAGCTACTCTTCCAGACAATGCTTTTGGTTTTGGCATACGCTGTAATTTTGCTTCTTCTAATAACCAATATTCAATATCAAAAGCTTCTTGGTGCGGTAATGAAGTATATTCTGAAACAGCTTCTGCACCTTTCATTACATTTACTGCATTCACATAATATTCTGATGCCAAACGTGCCATCGTTTTATCTTTTGCAAAAGTGAACATACCAACTCCTGGATATAAAATCACAACTGGATTTGGGTCACGCATTGCAGGAGAATTTGATTTCTTGCAGGCATTATAATAGTCTTTGTACATAGCACGGTAAGCCTCAAAAGCCGGAGCTAGTTTTGCTTTAACCGCATTTACATCTGATAAATCTTCGTTTGGATCTAATTCTAAAACTAACGGACTGATTTTAGTTCTTAAAAAGTGATCTGGGCAAGAAGTTCCTAATGGAGCTAATTTTGAAAGATCATTTGAATTAATGAATTCCAAAACTCTTGCGTCATCTGTATAATGACCAATCATTTGACGCTCTGATGAACAGAAACCTCTTAAAATTGGAGCAACTTTTGCAGCTTTCAATTTACGATCAGCTTCTGGAAGGCTATCAATTTTCTGACCTCCAAAAACGGGACGTTTTTTGCCGTAATTGTTTTCAAGATATTCAGCACATTTTTCAATTACTTCCAATGTGTTGATGTAACTTTCGTATGCAGTATCACCCCAAGTAAATAAACCGTGAGAACCTAACATGATTCCTCTTAGTTTTTTACCTTTCTTTTCAGCTTCTTCTAAACAACTTCTTAATTGAAGTCCTAAATCGAAGCCCGGACGCTGCCATCCTACCCAGCCAATTTCTCCGTTAAACAATTCTTCTGTAATTTTTGCTCCGTCTTTTGCTGCTGCGATTGCAATTGCCGCATCTGGATGTAAGTGATCGATGTGTTTGAATGGTAAAAAACCATGCAAAGGTGTGTCGATAGACGGCGCTTTTGAAGCTAAGTCGAAAATACAGTGATTGAACAATTCTACCATTTCATCTTCAAACTCAATTCCTCTGTACACATTTTCAAGATTGCGAAGTCTGTCTAAATATAACGCTGCACAACCTGATTTTGTTAAAGTTCCAATATCTCCTCCAGAACCTTTAATCCACATAACTTCAGAGCTTGCTCCAGTTAATGGATCTTTATCCGTAATTTTTACAGAAGTATTTCCTCCTCCGTAGTTTGTCAATCTTAAATCGGCTCCTAATAAATTAGAGCGATAAATGAAAAGCGCTACTTCATCACCAGCTAGTTCTTGAGCTTTTGCCTCATCCCAAAGATAGCTAACATGCTTAAAATTCATATTTTTTGTATTTGTATTTGACATTGTTATCATATGTTTTTTCAGTATTTATAAAGAGTTTCCAATTCCCACTAAAACAATCGAAAGCATAATTAATCCGATTCCCCAAAGGAATGTTCTAAATGTTTTTTTCGATACTCCTGTCCATTCTTTCAAATAGAATCCCCAGAAATTAGCCGTTAGAATAATAGTTGCCATGTGTAAAATCCATGAACTTGCACCGTTTCCAAGTTTGCTTTCGCCCATTCCGTAAAAGAAGAACTGCAAAAACCACATTGTTCCGGCAAGTGCTGAAAAGAGCACATTTTTTGTAATTGGAGTAGATTTATTGGTGTAATCACCAATGCTTTTGTTTTTGAAATTAAGGTATAAACACCAAATAAAATTGGTAGTCAAACCTCCCCAAAGCAAGACAATATAAGTTACGTTGTTTTGAAATAAAGGATTACAACCTAGTTCAACTGCTTTTTCTGCCATTGGTTTTCCAGCTTCAATTCCGTAATTAAAAAACGAACTTAATATACCCGAAATAACCGCTACGGTTAAACCTTTTGCTAAACTAAAATCTTTATCCTTATCTTCATGTCCAGTCGAAAAATCTTTCTCTTTCAACATTCCAGCTTTCCCAGAAATAGCGATTCCTAAAAGGCAAACTGCAACGCCCAACAAAACCAATTGTCCGCCAGAACTTGCCAGCATATCCGAAAATGAAATTTTACCTTCTGTTGGGTACAAATCGTAATAAATCGAGGGAACTAATGCTCCAAAAGCAGAACAAAATCCTAAGGTTATTGAATTCCCCAATGACATTCCAAGATAGCGAACTCCTAAACCGTATGTTAAACCTCCAACTCCCCAAATTAATCCCATTGAATAAGTGAAAGCTTTAATAGAAGGAGAAGCAGCAACAATGATTTCTGTAAAATTTGGAATCGTTAAATAAGCCGCAATTGGTGGTACAATTAACCAAGAAAAGAAACCGCCCACAAGCCAATAGCTTTCCCAGGCCCAATCTTTAACTTTTTTAAAAGGCATATAAAAACTACCTGAAGAAAATCCTCCGATAGAGTGAAAAATAATTCCTAATAATGATTCCATTTAATAATTTTATTTTTTGGTTAATTGTGATAGTTAATTTGGTTTTGTAAAATAATATAATGCTCGAAAGAAAACTGTCCTGTACTATCCTTTATGAATCTTGTAATTATGTTAAAACTGCTTATTATTTGCAAAGAACAATCCTTAAGTATTGGAAAAGTAAATTTAAAAACGCTATTTTAGCGATTGATTTCGTAATTATTATATCCTCAGTTCACTACTAAATTGTGAAAAACACTTAAATATAAAACAAGCCGTATTTAATTCCGCTTTTTTTGTAAGGAAAGTAATAAAATCAGTATGTAAAGCAGGTTTTAAAAACCATTTTTTTAATATTATAATTTAAAATTATGTTTCATGACCAAAATATGAAACTAGTTTGCAAAACATAATCATGATTAAATTAATTAAAATAGATGAAGATTCGAGGGTTCCAAAATACAAACAAATTGTAGACTCGATTTTACAAAATATTGCTAACGGAAATTTAAAAATAAATCAAAAAATCCCCTCTATAAACAGTTTTAGTGAAGAGTTTTACATGTCACGTGATACTGTAGAAAAGGCATATAATATACTGAAAGAGCGAAAAATTATTTCATCAATTAGAGGAAAAGGATATTATATTACGAGAACAAAACTAGAATCTAAAGTAAATATTCTGTTTTTATTTAATAAACTGAGCGCCTATAAAATGAAAACGTACAGCTCGTTTATTAATACACTTGGTGCGAATGCTCACACTGACCTTCATATTTATCATTGCGATGAAACATTATTTTTGAATTTGTTAGACAAGTTTGAAGGTGCTTATGATTATTATGTAATTACCACACATTTTAAAACAGATGAGTTAAAACATTTGAGTTTTACTGATGAAGTTGCAAAAGCAATTCAGAGAATTCCGCAGGAAAAACTAGTTTTAATGGACAACATTAAATTAGGAATGGAAGGCGAAATTATTAAAATATATCAGGATTTTGAAAACGATATTTACAATGCTTTAAAAGAAGGTTTAGAAAAGATATCAAAATACAAAAAACTAATTCTAGTTTATCCCGACAAAGCTGTTTATCCTTATCCAAGAAGAATCCTGCACGGATTTAGAAAATTCTGTGTAGAACACGAAATTAATTTTGAAATTCTAAGCGAGGTTTATGATGATATGATTCTTAAAAAAGGAGATTTATTTATTACCATTGAAGAATCTGATCTTGTAAACTTAATGAAGCAGATTCGTGATGAAGAATTTGTTTTAGGAAAAGAAATCGGTGTTATCTCTTATAATGATACTCCCTTGAAAGAATTATTAGGGATTACTGTAATGTCTACAGATTTTAATGTAATGGGAGAAACCGCTGCACGAATGATTTTAAATAAAGAAAAAGGACAGGTAAAAGTTCCTTTTAATTTTATTGATAGAAATTCTATTTAAGAGGTTCAAAGGTTCATAGATGCAAAGGTTCAAAGGTTTTAAAAGAAAGCTTTTGAACCTTTGCTTTTCTATTTAATAAAATATAATTCCAAAAGCTATATTTTTTCTTTTAAATTCCCTCCAAATTTAACTGCAGATAAATTTTAACTTCTATATTTATCCTGTTAAAATAAAAACAAAAAACAAGCGTTCCTTTTATTAAATATCAAAAACAAAACATACTAACTTAAAAAAAACTAAAGCCTAAATGAATCATTTTCTTCGACTAACGTGTACGCTATTTGTTGTGTTATTTTCTTCCTGTCATTCTTTTGCACAACAAGAAGATAATTATTCCGCCAAAATTGACAGCTTAATTAAAGTCACAAGTCCTAGATCATTTAATGGAGTAGTTTATATACAACAAAACGGAAAAACAAAGTACGCTAAAGCTTTCGGTTATCGTAATTTCAATACAAAGGAACCCCTTAAAATTTCTGATAGATTCTCAACAATGTCTATTGCCAAACAAATTACTGCAGTACTTGTTTTAACTGAAGTTGAAAAAGGAACAATCGATTTACAGGCTGTTGTTCGAAAATATTTACCTGATTTTAAATACAGCTGGGCAGATTCTGTAACTGTACATCAATTGCTTAATAATACATCAGGAATCGGCAGTGAAAGCCTTGATAAACCTTTGAAATTTTCTCCAGGGAGTAATTTTAGTTATTCTAATCCCGGCTATTCTCTTTTGGGTGAAATTCTCGAAAAGCAAAGCAAAAAAAGCTATAATCAATTAGTAACAGCATTGTTTAAAAAATGCGGTATGAATAATAGTTCTTACCCTTCGGAAAGTGCCCAAAAAACTTTAACAAAAGGACATACTGTTAAAACTGACGGAACATTTAGAGTAAATGAAAAAATTAATTTTGAGCCGTCTCAATATTTTGGTTCCAATTTAATTGTAACAGCACCAGATTTAGCAAAATGGGATGAAAAATTACATAATGGTAAACTGCTAAAAAGTGAGACTTATAAATTGATGACAACTTACTCTATTACAAACACGCATCTCCTTTTTAGTGACAAACCAATTGGTTATGGATATGGATTACGAATTAATGATCAAGGTGCTGTAAAAGAAATCGGACATACTGGATTTCATCCTAGTGAAGGATTTACTGCCGTTAATTTGTATTATCCTGCAAGTAATACCAGCGTAATAGTAATGGAAAATCAAGCAAATGAAAACTTTGATATTGCGTACTATTTTGAACAACAGATACGAAGAATTGTTTTAAAATCTAATCTTTTAAAATGAAGAAGCTGCTATTAATAGTGAGTTTGGTTCTTTTCTCGATACCCATTTTTGCTCAGAATATCTACTCAAAAGCATACGGAAACAGTAAAAATCCGGCTATTATTTTTATTCACGGAGGACCAAGCGGCAACTCTAACCTTTTTGAAGGAACAACTGCCAAAATACTGGCAAGTAAAGGTTTTTATGTTATTGTTTATGATCGACGCGGAGAAGGAAGATCTAAAGATGAAAATGCTGTAATGACTTTTGATGAAAGTTTTAACGATTTAAATCAAATTTACAAGACTTACAACATAAGCAAAGCCAATATTCTTGCTCATAGTTTTGGAGGAATCGCTGCCACTTTGTATACCGCTAAATTTCCGAAAAAAGTAAGTTCATTAGTTCTTGCAGGAGCTTTGTTCTCACAACAGGAAACTTACGATCACATTCTAAAAAATGCAGCTGAATATTTTAAAAATGATACTTCTAAACTTTCTCAGATCAAGAAGATTGAAAACCTAAACAAAAGCACTGCAGAATACCGAAAGGGATGTTATGATATAGCAAGTGAAATGAATTATTTCGCAATGCCAAAACCAACAAAAGAAAGTACAGCTTTAAGAAATCAATATGAAAAAAGCATTTTTTATAAAACTGCTGTCAAAAATGCGGAATCGCCTATCAAGTTTTACAAAAATGAATCAAAAAACAACATCGACACCAAATCGATACTTCGAGAAATAAAAGCTGAAAAGATTCCTGTTTATGCCATTTATGGTAAAAACGACGGCATATTTTCAGAGAAGCAATTAAAAGACATGCAGCAAATTACTGGTAAAAATAATTTCAAAATACTGAATAACTGTTCTCATTATTTATTTGTAGATCAGCAAAATGATTTTATAAATTTTGTATCGAATAAATTAAAAAACAAAGGCTGATCTTTTGGCTTTAATTTAAATTCCTTTTAATCGAGAAACCAATCTTAAAACAAAGAATCGCAGCATTTACAAAAGTATACGCTGCGATTCTTTTAATTTATATCTAATTTTATTCTGCTAAACTGCGAATTAATCTCTGCCTTATAAGTACTTTTTATTACTCATAGGGCTTTTTTTGTTATGAAGTAAATCGTCAGCAATTTGAATCATTCCGCTGTTGTTTGAACCTCCCCAAAGCTGTCTTCCAAATATGTAGCTTTTGGTATATTCTTCCCAAGTCACGCAATAACTCTTTAGACTTGTATATGATTTTCTAAGATATTCTTTCAATTCTACTTCAGAAAGATAACCAGCGTCATAACAACAACGTGCTAAGAAAGCTCCTCTTCCATAGTTCCAAGCAGAGTCTTTTATTCTTCTTATTTGTGCAAAATCCTTAATTACATTTTGCTCAATTAACTCAGGAACAACATTATTTAGATTTCTGTAGATCTCTAAATATCTTTTAAAAATTTCTTCTTCATGAGGTAAATTCGATTTTAAAATAGAAACATACTCTTCTCTATTCTCAAAAGCATCATACACAACGTCTATATATTCGTCTTGATTTCTTTCTTGTAAATCTAAAAGTATTTCGATGGCACCATCTTTATCAAATATACTCCAGTAATCCTCCAAAATTGTTTTTAAAATACTTTTGCTGAGTCCTGTTTCGTAAGAGTTAAGATAGGCCGATTGCTGTTCAGCATACATTGCACTAATTAATAAATAGTCTAATTGCTGACCAACGACCACATTTTTATCGTTTAATCGTATACTTTTAAACGCATTAAAAATCTTTGAAAGAAAAACCATGTCTACTTGTTTTTATTGCAGATTTGGAAACTTGCTTTGCAGCACTTTTACGAATTTTTCTCCTACTACCTGATATTTTGCTCTTGTTAAGAACTGTTTATTTACATTTAAAATATCTGCTGGATCTGGTGTATAATGCAATCTGTCATGAATTTCAAGTGACAAAGGATTACCGTCTATGTTAAATGTAATGATGTGTGTTTTTGGTAAATATTCTTCAGCCGATTTTGAGTATACTCCTAACTGTGATTTTAAGATTCCGCCATCTTTCAGTTTTGCTTCTTCAATTCGGAAATTATCAAAAACAATGTGCTCGTCTAACTCTCCAACAGTATCAGTACTAAAAAAGTGCAAATCATTACCGCTCAATACCCAAAAACATTCCGTTTCTATTCTTTGCAGTTTAACGCCTACTGCCGAAAGGGCAACATTTTTTAGACCATCGGTTACAACTTCTTGAACTTTCTCAGCTTTAGTCTGCGGCACAGATGCAGAAGTATAGGCATCGATTGTTTTTCCTTTCATCCATTCTTTTAGTTGTGGAAAATCTTGTTTTAGAACCTCTTCTTTATGAAGATCATACTTTGTTCTTTCAAAATCTAAATCAATTTCTTTTTTTACCGAAGCATGTTTTTTATTCATGTATACCATAAAAATGATACCGGCAATTACTAAAACAATGGGAATTAAAAATAGTGGATTCATAATTTAATTAAATTTATTTAAAGGTTAAGTGGTTTGACATCTTTCTTTTTTTCTTTTCCGAACAAGCCGTAAAAAATCAAGCACAGCAGAAGAAATAGAATTATTTTTCCGCCATACTGCGTATAAAATCCAAGTTTCAACAACTTGATTTTGTTTAATTTATTAGTACTGATTATTTTTTCAAGCTGTTCATCTGACAACTCATAATAACGGTCAGAATCTGGTTTTACTAACACAAGCTTTGGTTCTTGAGTAATCCAAGCGGGTATCCATGCTATACTATATTCTTGGTGAAGTCTGCCAAGATCTAAGTGTACATTTGATTCTTCTTTTGAAAGGTATTCATCGGTGTTTGGCAAGTCTGAGACAATCTCGATTCTATCAATTTTTCCAATTGGTATTTTTAATTTGGCTGAAGCTGCACTGAAAGAAAATAAACTAATAATTACTAGAACGAAATCCTTTTTTATAGATACCATAATTTTAAATCGTCTCAATTTTAATATAGGCTTTTGGGGTTAGTCTTGATCTTGTAAAACTTAAAAAAAACAACTGCATAAATATTTCCTAAAGACGGCCTCTGTGAGAGCTTCTTTACTACTCTCAAATATATATCATTTTTCTTACACCAAACAACAATGAAATTAAACTTTTAACTTTTTTACTACGATAACCTTAATTTTAAAAGGCTGATTATCATTTTATTTAAATGTTATTTTAACATTTTACAAAATACTAGGATGACTGTCGCACTTAATTATCCTGAAACTTAACCAGTATAATATTGGGCTTTGGAGCTGGTTCCATAGCTGCTCCCATATAAAAACTAGTATGCGGCGGCTGATTATAACCTACATTCTGCCAAGCGATGCTTAATCGATACTGCGGATCATGCATTAAAGTATATTGTCGCACATTGGTTGGAATTGTTGTTGAATAAATTCTGAGTTCTTTATTATCTTCAGATCTCAAGATCAATTCTTCACGCCAATCACCAAGAATATCTGCGGAAAGTGCAGGTGTCGATTTTGTGCCGTTGTTTGAAACAGCTCCTTCGGCAGTAAACAATCTTCCAAAATTATATTTATCGATATAATTTGAATTTAAAAGTTCTCTCGAAGTATCGCCGTCCCAATAGATTAAAAAGTTAGTTGAGCTTGGTGCTTTTCCAATATTATTTCCTTTCATGTCATGCAGATATGGAGAACCTGACCACCAGCATTGCGCCCCTTTTCGGGTTGGATCAATATTGTCTGCAACTCCTCGGCCTACATCTTCATTAAGAGAACCTGTAAACAGTACTTTTCCATCTTTAGCCGAAAACAAAGTGACGCCCGGACCTGTTGTTCCGTTTTCAATTTCATGAATTCCGAAAACCTCTAAACCCGGAATATCCAAATCTAGATCAGAAACATGAATCGCATCTCCGTGTCTAAAACCCGTTGTATACAAACCTTGTCCATTATCATCAACACACATCGATCCGTAGATTATTTCATCTTTTCCGTCATTATCGACATCAGCAACTGTAAGATTATGATTTCCCATTCCCGAATATGGGTTTTCAGCATCTTTACTGTCAAAAGTCCATCTTGAAATCAATTTTTTATTTTTAAAATCCCAAGCAGCCAAAACCGTTCTGCCGTAGTAACCACGGCACATTACAACACTTGGGTGAATTCCGTCGAGATAAGCAATACAGGCAATAAAACGATCCATTCGGTTTCCTTTCGTATCATTGCCACCGCTTCCTCCTCTTCCGCCCCAACCTGCTAAATCGCCTCGTTGTGGTATATAATCTACAGTTGTAACCAGCCTTCCCGTTCTGCCGTCAAAAACCGAAAGATATTCTGGGCCTTTTAAAATCTTGCCATACGTTTTAGAATCAGGATCGCGGTCAACCCAGTCTTTTGAAGCATCTCCAACCACATTTCCTTGACTGTCTGTTATTCCATCTGCAGTTTTACAAACCAATTCTGCAATACCGTCACCATCTAAATCATACACCATAAACTGCGTATAATGTGCGCCTTCGCGGATATTTTTTCCAAGATTAATCTGCCATAAAAATGTTCCATCCAAAGTATAAGCCTGAAATATTGGTGGATCTGTAATTCCTGTTTGAGAATTATCATGCCCTTTTCCCGTCATATGAACAATCAAATCGTATTTTCCATCTCCATTTAAATCACCTGTAGAAACATCATTTGCAGTATAACCCTCAATTTCTTTTAATTTAATCGATAAATATTGTTTATCGGAAGCATTCATCGAAATTGTAAAACTCCCCGAAGCTTCAGATTCTTTTCCTTTTAAAACGGTTTTTACAAACCAAGTATTTTCTTCTTTAGCATTAGCTTTAGTATCAACAAAATTGGTCGCGCCTGTAATAGGCTTTTCATTTAATAAAACGGCTTTTTTAGCACCGCTTTTTCTATAAAGATTAAAAGCCAGATCATCAGAATCTGTTCCTAAAACCCGCCAGCTGATAAAAAAATGTCCCTTATCTTTTATCGCGATAATACCGCGGTCTAGATTTTCCATTTGTCTTTGCGAAAAAATAGAAACCGATAAAAGCAATACTATTAGAAGGATTATTTTTTTCATAATTGTTATTTGAATTATAATCGATACCGGACTTTCCTTTTTTATTTTTTACGCCATCTTTATGTCATTTCAACGAAAGAGACTAGAGCTATAGTGAACAGAAGAAGTAAATCTTCGCAAGAAACTCTATAAAGATTGGGTTTTCGTTGTGGAGCTACTTGTGGAGATTTCTCTCCCGAGACTTCGGAATCGAAATGACAAACTGAGCTCGAAAATAAAAACTTAGTACCTTAGAATCTTAGAAACTTAGAACCTCAAAAATCAAAACATCTTCTTAAATCCTTCGCTCTTAACCTTCCAAGTTCCATCTTTTGGGAAACCCGGATTTTCTCCTTCAGATCCATCCCAGCCTGCACACATCATGGCAACAGCTGTTAGGATTCCGCCGTTACCTGGAAGATAAAGTGTTAATCGTTCCGCCTGATAATTATGTCCGTTTTTTAAATATGTATTCGTTGTTACTTTCATAAAAAGAGCATCAACCGCTTTATCGGGCATATTTAAACGTGCTGCCGACATCGCAGTCATCGGGAAATCCCAACCCCAGGTTTTATCCCACGACCAAGTTTTCCAAACCAGATCAAAAGTGTTTTTCATGATTTTCTTATCTAAAAGAGAAGTTTCCGGCAGCATTCCAAAAGTTCCCAAAACAGACGGATGATCGGTTTTAAATTCTGGATTGGTATAGGAATCTGTTGCGCTTTCTGTTGCCAAATACACATTATCTGCAACTGGAAGTTTTGACAATTTAGCCAAAACGGTTTCCCACTTTTCAGGGACTTTTTGGTTTAGCTTTTTCTTCCATTCAATTGCTGTTTTCAAGGCCCAGTTCCAATATGCCAATTCATACGTTGGATTAAAAGTTTCCATTGCTTTAAAACGTTCTTGAGCCGGAATCACGCCCGGACCTAAAACATAACGATCGGTTTTAGAATCGTAATTAGCAAACGAAGCCATAAAATCGGCCGTTGCAAAAACGCGTTCGCTGTATAAATTTAAAGTTGAAGTTGTTGGTTTTGCTCTGTAAATCAATTCCGCATAAGTAATAAAATGCGGCTGCTGCCAAATTAAAAATGATCCTACAGACGATGGACTTTCATTTCCGTCTGCATCAACCATTTTCTGCCATCTTGCTCCTTCAAAACCTTGTCTTTTGGCAATGTTTTTTGCTTTATCAAAAACCTTTTGATACCAAGGAAGACTCTTTTCTAACAATTCTGGTCTGTTCCAAAGTGCAAAATGAACACCATGCCACCAATGCATTTCTAAATGCGGTTTTCCGTACCAGCTGTTATACGTTAAACCCGTTTCCTGAGGTGGTACTTTTCCTGTACATTGAAGTTTCGTAAGATATTGTGACAAAATAATTCTGCGCTCCAGTTCATTGGCACGAGGATCTGTACTGCCAGAAAAATCAACGGCAGCACCGCTGTTCCAGAATTTCTCCCACCCTTTTATACTGCTGTTTTGTATGTCTGTGAAAGTGGAATTTTTAATCGCTTTTTTTTCTGCTAAAGCAAAAAGACAACTCAATTCTAATGTATTAGTATTCGAAGCTTCAACAACAAAATAATGATCTGAAGTTTGTTTTATCTGAGCGTTTCCTTTCCAATTTAAATTTACATTATACGAAATACTATCCATTACATGAGTAACAACGGCTTCTGTTTTTGACTTTGCTGTAAGTGTGCTTTTATAATCTTGTTTTCCTTCCCATTTTGTTCCCATATCTGCCCAATCTCCTGTTGGAAATGGAATTCGTAAACTTATCTTTAAACGTTTTTGCTGTAATAAATCGGATTTTACTTTTACGCCAATTTCATCTTTTTCCTGATGTGAAGCTGTTAAAACAGTTACTGGAGTTCCTTCAATTTCAAAATAACTTTCGATTTCTCCTGTCCATACATTTAGTTTTTGCGAAATGGCTTTTACGTCAGATGGCTTTGCCAAACTTCCATCTTTCTTCGTAATTTCAAAACCTAAATTTCCCAGCTGCAATAAATGCGGATTCTGTCTGAACCAGTTTACTGCTTCAACTTTTCGTTTTGGTTCTTTAATCTGAACCGTATACGAAATGTCTCTTCCGTATTGTTTATAATCTCTTAAAGTCTCTGAAAACTTATAATTATTGGTGTTTTTATAACTATCCCAACCCCACTCCGATTGTGTTCCAAGCGGAATTCCGTTTTGATATTCTTTCGGAAAAGTCTGCAGTCCAGTTGCATCAACCGTAAAAGCAAAAGCACCGTTACCAACCGTTAAAGACGCCAAAGTATCAATAGCCGAAATTTTGACATTGTGCCTTGTTACTAATGCCTTTCGATCGATTTTCTGCTGTCCGAAAATTGATATCGAAAATAGGAATGCAATAATTACTTGATATTTTTTCATTTGGTTAAATATTTTTAATGGTATCAGATTAGTTTTCAGTAAGCCTGCTCAATATTGTCATCTCGACTAGATCTTCGTTTGCTGTTCTAAATAGATTGTCGATTTTGATTGAGGAATTTCGAGTGTGATTTCTCGTTCCTCGAAATGACAAAAGGATGTTAAATCAATTATGTTTTGTAACTTTCATATGGCTATTTTTTTTGATAGTTTTTTTTGAAGTTTAGGGGTTTAAGCTTGCTTCAAATTCGCCCAACTTAACAGCCCACCGTTTGTCAGGTTGAGCTTAGTCGAAGCCCATTTTTACAATTATCTCATTATGTAATTGACTAATTATCTAATTAATGTCACACTCATCAAACCAATCACAACATCGTTTGCAATAGTTTTCAGAGTTAGGTTTTTTAAAGTTTTATTTTTGTCCAAAGGCAATTCTAAAATCGTTCCTGCACCACCGTCAACTCCATAACTGCTAAATCCTTTTATGGTTTTAAAATCCTTAAAATCTCTAGAAATTTCTCCTGTTTTAAAATAAACTCTTAGCGGTCTCGGAGCATCGGTTGTAAAGGCAAGTCCGTCAATAAAATAATCTTGCTCGATTGGCCACCAGTTTTCAGGGTTTTTTAATGGTAAAACTTCCGAAGTTCCGTCAGTATACTCTATTTTAATTTCTCCGTTTACGATTCTACTTTGCATTGGATTTGTAGTTCCTGCAAGCATAAAATAAGCGTGCGAAGCTTTTCCGCTTAACGGAATATTGATACTTTCTGGGAAATTATCCCACATCGAAGTAAAGATTATATTTTTCTGATTTTCATCAGAAGGTGTTTGAAAAGGAACTCCGTTTGGAGTTGTAATTTTTCCTGTCTGCTTTGCTTTTTCACGTAAACCTTTATCATCAATTTGAACTGAAACGTTTGGATAACACCAATTTCCAATTCCTTGTTTTGGCAATTGTAAGGTTACCGTTTTAGGTCTTGGCGACAAATATTCGTAATTGAATATATCAGTGATTTTTGCATTAAAAAAAGAGGATAATGATATCGTTTCTGTTCGCTGTGATTTGTCCAGCGGAATATCCCAGTTAAAGTCTTTCTTATTTGATTCTTTAGGTTTTATGTTTAACTCAACAGGATACCACCATGATAATTCACCCTGTTTCATCTGAATAAAGAATGTTTTATTTCCTTCGCCTTTTACAATTGATTGAAGTGTTCTTTCTTTTTTATCAATTTGACTTAAAACACCTTGAGGATCATAAATTGAAACCATTTCTCCTTTTGCAATGATAATATTTAAAGCATCACCAGAATTGTATGAAGGCTTAGTATACATTTTTCTAAAAGTTCCGCCTTTCCAATTGATGACTACATCATAAACTTTATTATAAGGAGCTTCAATGCTGATTTTTGGAGTTCCGATGCTCTCCGAAATACCTTTCCAAGAGACATTTTTTCCATTCACACTAATACTTTCAACTCCGTCAAAAGGAGCATTTAATAGTAATTTCAAGCCCATTTTTGCAGCAAAATGGTTTTCGATATGATAGTTGTCTTTCTTATCTTTTCGACTAAAATCAATCGAAATATCAGGAATTTCTAAAGATGCGTTTTCCCACTTTTCAGGAAAACCAGGTTTTATGGTTAAAACTTCATATACAGCATCCGGCTGAATCCCGAAAAGTCCTTCGACTAACGTTCGAGAAGCCATTCCAATTGGATCAGCAAAATCACGGTATAATTCGCCTCGCATAGCATCTTGATACATAAGTTGTTCAAAACCGCCTGGAGAAGCGCCTAAATACATACTCTCAATCAAAGCACTTTCCCACATTGTGTATGCTTGTTCAGATTGTCCGCCTTGCCAAAATGCCAGCGAAGTATGCAATTGTTCTGCCAAAGCAACATTATTAGTTGACCATGTATAAGGCTGCCAGTTTGTAGTGCTTATAACATACAAATCTTTTTTATCCAATCCGTCTGCTGCAATTGGAATATGCGGAATTTGATTATTGACGTAATCCAGCATTTGATAACTCTCAAAAGGGTTTGATAATTCTGAATCAATTGTATGGTAAATGCTCCAAACTCCGGGTGAATCGTGCAATATTCTATTCCCTAAAGCATCTTTATATTCGGCAAAAATTCCTTTTTTCGGAATCCAAAGCTGATTGTTTACGGCTTTTAAAATTTTATCAGCTTCTTTTTCAAAAGGAACGGCATCTATATTTAATTTTTTAGCCAGTTCTGCTGCCATTTTATTCGCATAATAATTATAAGCCGAAGAATGAATTACGCCGCCGCCGCTGTATTGCAAAGCATCGCTTGCCCAAATTGAAGCATAAGCATCATAAAGTCCGTCATTGTCTGGATCAAAATTTCGTTTTTCCCATTTTAAATGGCGTTCAATTGTCGGCCACATTTCTTTTAAGAAAGTCAAATCTCCTGTCCATTTAAAATGACGAAACATCTGATCGAAAAAAACCAGATTCATATCATAATGATGCGCGACGTTATTTTTATTCGGACTTCGGCTGATGTAACCGCTGCTGAACATTGAGGTTCCTATTTCTTCTTTCTGACGCGCTAGATTTTTTTCTTCATCAAACACAACCGGACCGCTTTCAGGCGATGTTACCTGCGAATTACTGTAACTTGTAAAATGCGTTTTTGCTCTATCGTGCCATCCTAAAGGATCTGCTGTATAAGCTCCGCGCCAAGCATTTAAATACATTCTCCAGGCAATTGCACCATGAAGATAAGCTGGACTTTCCCAAATTCCGTCAGAAGCAATAGCAAGCGCTGAACCTAATGTATTAATATAATCATCAGGCGTTTTCACTTTAATTCGATTGGCTAAAAGATGTGTTGCTGTAACCGATTTTTCATAGAGTTCGGCAATGGTTTTCTGTGTATAATTTACTTTTGAAACTTCGGGAACAAAAAGCCAATAGGTTCCTTTTTCTGAAATAGAACTTACTTTCCCGCTTATTAACGGCAATGCTTCAGACTTAGAATTAAAAAGCTCTATGGGATTATTCTGAACATTAGCATCTGCTAAACGAACATCAGAATTGGGAAAAAATCCAGTAACACTTTTATTATTTCCTGTTTTCTGTTTGTTGCTTTCAGAACCATAATCCAGAAGGAAAGATTCCTTTTTCAGCGTATATTTATTATTGAGGCAGTAATTGGGCTGTAAATAAAAAACCGATTCAGGATCTGCGCCAATATCACCGTCACGACTGAACTTTTTTCCAGTTGCACCGCCATAAGCCCAAATTAAACTAGTTTTTTTAGACCATTTTTCGCTGTATAATTTTACAATAAAACCTTCACTTTCTTTTAATGCGACAACATCAATAAACAATTTCCCTCCTTCTAAGATTGGATCTTCGATTTTGTATTGCATTGTTCCTAAAACATAACGTGTATCAATTTTCGCTGCTTCGGTAATCCATTTGCTTTCTTTTCCGTTTGTTAATCCTAATTTAAAATTACCGCCCATTCCAGGCATATACATAGCGAATTCAGGCAAATCTCCAGTTTCAACTCTAAATCCGGTGTTGGAACCATAAAGTGCACGATTAAATTTTCGGGTTCCGTTTTTTAAAACAAAACTATTCTCTTCGGGTACGTAATGTAGTTTACGAATGGGTGTTTTTTCCTGACCAAAAACAATCATAGTTGAAGTCAGAAATAAGCCCGCTAAAGTGCAAATAGTTCGTTTTTTAATTCCCATAAAATTCAAATAATTGATAATTATTAAAATTTGAATAATAAAATTTATACTCGTTTATTTTATTAATTCAATAATTGAGATGCAATTTCTTTGTTTTTTAGCGGGATACTATCCTGCACCTACCTGATTTTATAAATTTAAAAAATATATTAATTTTTAGAATTATCTAATATTTTTTAACATCATAGTACAGGATACAATATAAAAAAGGAACAAGTAGATTTGAAATTACAATTTCTATTTATTGATTAAGTGAAAAGAAATAGAATTTGTAAAATGACATTCTAAACGGATTACACCATACTTAATTTTAAAGTTCGACAAAATACTATGTTTTCAAATCCTACTATCAAAATTCTATTTTTTATCTCGCTTCACCTCTTTATTAGTCAAAATTCTAAAGCACAAAAAACAGATTTAATTTACCTTTCGGGCAAAGATTTTGAGCATCCTGTGCAATGGGATTTTTATTGTACTGATGGGAACAACAGTAAAATATGGTCTAAAATAAATGTGCCTTCTCAATGGGAACTGGAAGGTTTTGGCGAGTATACATATGGACGCTGGTACAAGGAATTGAACCAAAAAGAACCAAGCAAGGAAGAAGGTTTTTATAAATATGAATTTGAAATACCATTAGATTATAAAAATAAAAATGTTCTAATCGCTTTTGGCGGTGCAATGACGGATACTGAAGTAAAAATTAACGGAAAAATTGCGGGTGCAATACATCAGGGTGGTTTTTATGAGTTTAAATATGATATTTCTTCTTTATTAAAGTTTGGTTCTAAAAATTTGTTGGAGGTTCATGTTTGGAAACATTCTGCTAATAAATCTGTGAACAATGCTGAACGAAGAGCGGACTGGTGGCTTTTTGGCGGCATTAATCGTCCAGTCTGGCTGGAAGTTTCTCCCAAAACCCATATTCAGAATATTGCTGTAAATCCGAAAATGGACGGTTCGATTACTGTTGATTTAAACCTGCAAGATATTCCAAAAAACACGCTTTTAGAAGTTTCTCTTTCTGGTAAAAATGGAGAAAATTTCTCTGCTTTTACTTTTCCGCTTAAAGCGAAAACCACAAAAGAAACTATCACGGCAAAATGGGAAAATATTAAACCATGGAATCCTGAAGCTCCTAATTTATACAATCTAAAACTGGCTGTAAAACAGAACGGAACTGTACTTCATGAATACGAGAAAAAGATTGGCTTTAGAACTTTAGAATTTAAAAAGAAAGACGGCATTTATGTAAACGGCACCAAAATTATCATGAAAGGTATTAATCGTCATTCTTTTTGGCCGGAAGGCGGACGCAGTACAAGTAAACGTATCAGTGAACTAGATGTTAAACTAATTAAAGATATGAATATGAATGCCGTTCGCGGTCATTATCCGCCTGACGATCATTTTCTGCAAGTCTGTGATTCGCTTGGTCTTTTTGTTTTAAATGAATTGGCAGGATGGCAAAATTCGTATAATACTGAAACGGGAACTAAATTGGTTAAAGAAATGGTGACGCGCGATGTAAACCATCCATCAGTTATAATTTGGGATAACGGAAATGAGGGCGGCTGGAATTACGATGTTGATAAAGTATTTGCCGAAAATGATCCGCAAAAAAGAATTGTCATTCATCCGTGGGCCGATTTTAATGGTTGGGACACACACCATTACCCAACTTATCTAACAGGAATGCATCGCTTTAATTCGGGTGAAAATGTATTTTTCCCAACTGAATTTATGCACGGAACTTACGATAACGGTCACGGAGCTGCATTAGAAGATTTTTGGAATCGGTATAAAGAAAGTCCGCTTTTTGCTGGAGGTTTTATGTGGGCAATGCTTGATGAAGCGGTAAAACGCTCGGACTGGAAAGGCGAACAAAAGTTTGATTCAAAAGGTTCTTTGGCAGCTGATGGAATTCTAGGACCTCATCGTGAAAAGGAAGGGAGTTATTTTTCGGTTAAAGAAATTTGGGCGCCGATTCAATTTCAGTCCAAACAAATTACGGATGCTTTTGATGGTACTTTTTTAATAACGAATGATTATCTATTCAGCAATTTGAATTCTTGTAAAATGGAATTTAAAGTTCTAAAGTCAGAAAATGATGTTCTATATACGAATAAAACAGCTCAAGAAATAAGTTCAGGGAAAATTGAAATTCCAAGTATTGAACCAGGAGAAACACGAAAGATAAAATTTGATGTACCGCAAAATTTCTATGAAGGTGATATTTTATCAATCACGGCTTTTGACCAATTTGAAAAGGAAATTTATACTTGGACATGGACAATTCACAAAGCTGCATTTTATGCTTCAAAATTTTTAGCGATTCAAAATACAAAAGCAAAAGCTTCAGTTACTAAAAGCAATTCTGAAATTATTTTAAAAGGAAACGATGTTACGGTAATTATAAATGCAGCAACGGGAGAACTTCAAAAAATCAGCAATAAAACTGCTGTGATTCCGCTTACAAATGGTCCGCGCCCAATTGGAATGAAAGCAAAATTAAAAGATATTCAGATTTCGCAAGAAGGTGAAAAAGCAGTCTGCATTGTAAATTATTCAGGTGGATTATCTTCTATAAAATGGATTATGGAAGCTGATGGAAGATTGAAAATGGAATTACTGGCTTTAAAAAATACTTCTGGCGGAGAAGGTTTTGATGGTGCTTTTTTTGAAGATAAAATCAGTGCTTTTGGTATTACATTTAGTTTTCCTGAAAAAGAAGTTACTGGAATTAAATGGTTTGGAAGAGGTCCGTATAGAGTTTGGAAAAACAGAATCAAAGGCACAACATACGGTTTTTGGGAGAAAGAATACAACAATACGATTACCGGAGAAAGCTTTGAAAACCTGATTTATCCAGAATTCAAAGGATATCATGCTAATGTATTGGGTGCCAATTTAAAAGCAGGAACCTCATCGTTTAAAGTTTTCAGCGAATCTGATAATTTGTTTTTGAGATTATTTACACCAGATCTGCCTAAAAATAGTTTTTCAGGAAGTTACCCGCAGCCCGATTTTCCCGAAGGTGATATTTCGTTTATGTATGAAATTCCGGCAATGAGAGATTTTAAACCTTTGGAACAACAAGGACCGCAAAGCCAGCCGACAAACATCCGAATTAAAAAAGGCGACGATGGGATAAAGATGGATTTGTGGTTTGATTTTAGATTTTAGATTTTTCCTAAAGGCTTCGACTTCGCTCATCCTGACAAATAAAAACAGCTGTCATCCTGAGCGAAGTCGAAGGCTAATTTACTACTTACAACTCATAACTTATAATTGAAAAAACATGAAATCACTTAAGATATTTTTCATTTTCTCTTTGGCTGTATTATTCATCAATTTTACACCGAAACAAGACCATAAACCTACTCTTTTTACGGTGGGAGATTCTACTGTAAAAAACGGAAAAGGCAATGGCGCAGGCGGACTTTGGGGCTGGGGAGATTTTATTGGACAGTTTTTGGATACTACTAAAATTAAAATCGAAAATCATGCTCTAGGCGGAACAAGCAGTCGTACTTTTCAAGATAAAGGTTTGTGGAATGTGGTTTTAAACAAACTTAAAAAAGGCGATTATGTACTAATTCAATTTGGACATAATGATGACGGCCCTTTAAATGACAGTCTGCGTGCTCGAGGAACGATCAAAGGTATTGGAAATGAAACTCAGGAAATTGATAATATACTGACTAAGAAGCAAGAAACGGTACACAGTTATGGCTGGTATATTCAGAAAGTAATTCGTGAGGCTAAATCAAAAGGCGCTATTCCGATTGTTTGTTCACCAATTCCGAGGAATGACTGGAAAGATGGAAAAGTACCTCGAAACGATAATTCATATGGTTTATGGGCAAAACAAATTGCGGAAAAGGAAAAAGTTACATTCATTAATTTGAATGAAAAAATGGCTCTTGAAATGGAAAAATTAGGGGAACAAAAAGTAACGGGAACTTATTTTTATAAAAGAGATCATACACACACCTCTGCAAAAGGGGCTATTTTATCTGCTTCAACAATAATTGATGAAGTAAAGCACAGTAAAAACTCCTTAAAAATTTATGTTCTTGAAAACCCGAAAATTGTTCTGCCTGTAAAAAACAAAGTCTTTTTAATAGGGGATTCTACTATGGCTGATAATGGAAATCCAGATGCTGTTGGCTGGGGCGTTGCTTTTCCAAAATATTGTGATACTACTCGCATTGCGGTTATCAATAAAGCAAAAGGCGGCAGAAGTAGTAGAACTTTTGTTTCTGAAGGTCTTTGGGATGAAGTAAAAAATCAGTTACAACCGGGTAATTTTCTTTTAATTCAGTTTGGTCATAATGATGCCGGTGCGGTTGATAAGGAAAAATTCAGAGGTTCGTTAAAAGGAATCGGCGATGAAACACAGGAAGTAATTCGTCCTGATGGATCAAAAGAGCTTGTACATACTTTTGGCTGGTATATGACAAAGTTTATTAGAGAAGCTAAAGAAAAAGGCGCGATTCCAATTGTTTTAAGCTTAACGCCAAGAAATGAATGGCCAAACGATAAAGTAGAACGCAGAGTAGATACGTATATAAAGTGGTCGAAAGAAATTGCGGAGAAAGAAAATGTTCTTTATATAGACTTAAGCGAAGCGCTTGCTAAAAAATATGAGGCTCTAGGAAAAGAAAAAGTAAAGAGCTTTTTCCCAAAAGACCACACACATACGGGTGCAGAAGGCGCTGACTTAAATGCATTGACCGCAGCAGAATGTATTAGGAAGGTTATGGGGAAAGAGCTATGAGCTATGAGTTGTGAGTTGTGAGTTGTGAGTTGTGAGTTGTGAGTTGTGAGTTGTGAGTTGTGAGCAAGCCTTCGACTTCGCTCAGGCTGACAGCTTTTTTTCATTTGTCAAGCTGAGCGGAGTCGAAGCCAACCTGAAACTTGAAACTTGAAACCTGAAACCTGAAACTTGAAACAAAAAAAAACCTCGTCAGGTTGACGAGGTTTTAGTTGTATTATTTTTTTGATTCTTCGATAGAAACTTTTCTGAACTCTTTCAAAAGTTTTTCGATTTCTAAAGTAGCTTTACGTGCTCTTGGTCCTGCAGCTTTGATACCTTTTTCAGTTAAAGATTCAGCTTCTGCTTTGAATGCGTCAATTTCGGCGTTGATTTTTACTAATAGATCTTTCATGCTTGTACTTATTAAATTAAGGCGCAAAAATAGAGGTTTGATTGATAGTTACAATAAATTTGCTGTTAAAATTATCATTGTTTTTTGTGCTTTAAATTAGCGTTAAAATCACATTTTATTTCTATCAAAACTTACTCATTACAACAAACTATTAATCAGGTATTTACTAACAAATAAAAAAGACAATGCTCTTACAAGTGCTTCGAGATGCTAGTTTAAAAAAACATACAAACTTTAAAAAAAAGCTAAAATTAGTTCTGTTTTAGTTAAAAACTGGTGATTGTTTATTGAGGATATGCGTAAAAATTACTCTATTAACTGCTTATTTACATAGACATTCTTAAAACTCACACCTTTTATTAGGCTTTTATCAATACTTGTTTTGGCCGCTTGAATGTTCAAATTCTCGAATGCAAAATTAGATAAACGTACGTTTGGATCGTTTTCTACACCATAAAAGGTTTCACATTTTAAATCAATATTTTTCAAGGTTACATTGTCTCCATAAGACAATGGAACGTCTGGACGGCCTTTTAAATCAAAAAATTGTTTCCAAGCAAATATCGCCAATCCAGTTTTGGCTTCTCCTTTTATATCTTCCACTCTTATGTATTCATATCGCTGCGGTGTATCTGGTCTCATTTTTAGCCATAACATTCGTGAAGCTCCATCTATTTTACAATTTCTCATAATGACATTTCTGTTATGAATAGATTCACTTCCGTTTGTTAATGCGGAATGACAAAATCCGAAATTGGTGTTTTCAATAATTATATTAGAATTTGGACCGTTGTTTTTATCTTGATCTGCATAAGGACCTTTTCCGCCTTTTAAAGCAATTGCATCATCGTTTACTGACATATAACAACCTCGTATTAACACATTACTGCAAATGTCAATATCGATGGCGTCTGTGCTTGGTGCTTTAATTTCGATATGAGGTGAAAAAATATACAAATCCAGCAGTTTTACATCATTGCATTTATAAAAATGATTCGTCCAAAAACCAGAGTTAATCAATTTTACATCCTGAAGTTGTACATTGTTTGAGTTCCATACAAAAACAAGTCTTGGTCTCGAAACTTCTAGATTGGTGCACTTTGAATTAATTTTTCGTCTTTCCCAAAAGGCTTCCCAGTATTTTTTACCATTTCCGTTAATGGTTCCTTTTCCTGAAATCGAGAAATTGTCAACACCGTAAGCATTTACTAAAGCAGGGAAGTAATCTAGGTTCTGCCCTTCCATTCGTGATGGCATTATTGGATAATCAGCAATATTATCTGAGCCTTTTAAAACTCCTCCTTCTGAAACGTATAATGCTGTTTTTGGTTTAAAAAATAAAGCACCGCTTAAATAAACTCCTTTTGGAATAACAATTACTCCTCCTCCATTTGCCGCAGCTTTATCAATAACTTTTTGTATTGCAGCGGTCTGAATTTTAGTGCTGTCTTTCCCAACATTAAAATCTGTAATAAGGTATTGTTTGCCTAAACTCTTTAATTGAATTTTAGAATAATCTTTAAACCAATTTGAAATTGGACTTCCATCTGGGAATGTGTCATTAGTATAATTCTGCGAGAATGTGACTTGAGAAAAGCCAATAACGCAAAAAAGGATTCTTAAAATAGTTTTCATTTGGTTAGTTGTTAGTTTTGTAGTTATGTATGACTGTTATTTTACCTCAACTTTAATTTTAGCCGATAACTGCTTTGCCAAAGTTGTCACGTAATTGGTAAAATATGCTGAATCTTTAAAGTTTTTGTCGGCGCTGAGTTCCCACCCGGCGATTGGGTAATAACTTACTTCTTGATTATTTTTTACAGAAACTTTTATAAGATATGAATCTGTTAGCTGTCCTGTTTTTGGCGCTTCTATATATCCTTTGTAAACATTTTTAGGAACTATTACAGCGGTTCCTAAAATCCATTGACGTTCGTAGGTTAGTTTATCATGCTGAATAAAACAAACAAAATCTCCTGCCTCGATTACTTGTAAAGGGTTTTGATTGTTCAAATTAGAAAGTGTAATCAACAATGTGTCGTTTCCTTTTAAACCATTTACCGAAACTGTATTTTTATAACCGTACATTCCAGGCCAGATCGAAGCTGTTTCTTCTGCTTGATATTTATTTCCCGACGCTTCCCAATTTTGGTATTTATAGTTTAAAACTGAATTTACAGGTCCTTCACTTACAATTTTAAATGTTGTTTTTTCGATATTATTTATAGTATCATTGGCTAAAATTCCAAGTCTGTTTATTTTATTGTCATTGGTCAAGAGAGCAAAACCACCTAATCCTGCTGAGCTTCCAACAGGAAAAATATCTCTTCCCCAATCGTGCATTACGTGGTAATTGTCTTCAACTGCACCTTTGCTGTTTATTCCAACATCTTCTGGTGTAATTCCCGGCGTTTTTTTTCCGAAAACATCTTTGCAGTTTCTTCCATCTAAATAATGTCTAAAACCTACTTTATCATTTTCCCAAGTTGGACCATCAGTTTGGTATTTTTGGTAACCAAGTTTTTTATGCACTTGATTAGCTAATAAAACTTCTTGCGTATCTGGATGAACGGGCAGATTTTTACCTTCTCTTTTTCCAAATCTGGCACTTGTTCTAATCGTGAACTTTGGATCTTTATTTGACCAGCTTAAAACAGCTTTCTTTTCTTGGTTTGCTGCAAAATCAGTCACCAAAAACAATTCGTCCCATTTTCCGTCACCATCTAAATCATTTACCTGCGCCGGAATTGTATCTTTTTTGTAAATTAAAATAGGATACGTTCCAGATTCTTTATTTACAGAAAGTTGGTTTCTTTTGATAGAAATGGCTTTTTGAGTCAGTTCTAAATTGAAAGTATTTTTTAAAACAATTGCATTTTCAGCTGTTTTTTTCTGCGCATTGCAGTTTGCAAAAACCAAGATCGATAATGCAATTGGTGCGTAAAGTTTTATTGTATTTTTCATTCTTATTATAACTTTTTAATTTAAAACAATTTACTCATTTAATCTAAATGAAAAACCTCTTTTAGTGCGTTTGTTTTTGGTGAATTATCTGGATTTGTTTCCATAATATCAGCCATGTAATTCCACCATTTTTTCATAAGAGGATGGCTTGAAAGCTGTGAGCGATCAAAATCTAAACTTAATTTTTGAACACCAAAAAGTACTCCGCTTTCTTCATCTAAAAAAATAGAATAATCCTGAATGCCATTTTCAGACAATAAGGTTATTAACTCCGTCCAAATAGCATCATGTCTTATTTTATATTCGGTTTCAAAACCTTTTTTCAATTTCATTGTAAAGGCATTTCTAACAATTTGATTTTCCATTTTTTCTCTATTAAACTGTTTGATTTAAAATTTCATCTAAACGATTTTAAAAATAAACGCTGATGAAGTTTCATAGTTTCCGCCTTGCGACGCCGTAAATAAATAAGTTGCTTTTCCGTTTTGAAATAATAATTGCGGGCGTTCTGCGCGTCCGTATCGATTTAAATGTTTCGGAGCTTCTGGTTCTTTTACATATTTGCTTAATGGCTGATATGAAATTTGCGGATCGCTCCAATGAATCCCATCTTTGGAGTCCATATAAAGTCCGTAATCCATTCCAAAAACCCCCATATCTCTCGCCAGCATTTTGAATTTTTTATTTTCATACCATACGAAAGCGTCTTCACATTGCTTATTGTCTCCTAATTTTGAAAAATCAATTAATGGATTGTTTTTGTATTTTATATAAGGACCTGTCAACGATTTAGAAATTGCTAATCCGTATTTTCTGTTTCCTTTTATAGGGAATTTTGGATGCACATAATTCTCCGTATCTAATGATTTATAATAAAGCCAATATTCGCCGTTTGGATGTTTTAAGAAGGAAGGATTTGTAGTTAATAAATCATCCCAAGCACCTTGTTCGCCAGGCTGTAATAACGGTTCATCTGATCGTTCCCAAGGGCCGTAAAGTGAATCTGAAGTTGCTAAACCAATTCGCTTTGTATCCATTTTTCCGTTCGAATTTCCCATGAAAAAAAGTGCATACTTTCCATCTACAAAATGAATACTTGGATTATGACAGGTTGTAGCATCCCAAAAACCCTCACCTCTTGGTGCTAAAATAGTGCTGACATATTCATAAGGTCCTTCTGGTTTATCGGCAACTGCATGTGCAATTTCAGAACCGTTTATCCAGCCGCTCATGCTTTTTGATTTTTTCCAACGAGAAAAGAACACATGAATCTTCCCATCCGGACCTTCAATTGGACTATTACACCAAACGTAATAATCTTCAAATTCTAAGGCACGCCCGACTGGTCGAAGTCTTTTCTCGAAATCTGAAAGTTTTGGATCATCGAAAAAAGCACTGGCTTCTGCTGAAAACGGAAGACACAACGCAATGGCGGCGAGAGAATTTCCAATTATAAATTGTCTTCGATTCATTTAACTTTTATTCAGATTTATATTTATGTCTTAAATATTCTCACACAGATTGAGCCTATTTTATTTTACAAACTAATCAATCATTTGATCTTTGGTTTTAATCTTAAACACCTAGAAACATAGATTTTTAATTTCTGTAAAAGAGCCTTTAAAAAACTAGTTTTTACACACAGCTATGTGTATTTATGCAAATGAAACGCCTTTATTAAGTTTTTAATCCCAATAGCTATCGGGAATGTTTCTATGTGTTTAATTTTATTTCTTCTATTTTTTTTCAGCTAAAACCCATTCATCTGTTCTAAAAGGAGAAGCGGGTAAGTTTTCATTGTTGAATAAATTAGGTTCTGGAACGGCTTTCCAAGCAAATCGAACTGCAGCAGGTTCTTTTACTTTAGGTGAAGTAACTATTATTGTTTTTCCATCAATTTTTGCTTCGGCAGGATAAAAAACTTGGTCATTTCCTGCGATTTCAAATTCTTTCAAGGTATCACCAGTTTTCTTTAATCCAGAATCGGCATAATCAAAAAACAGCTGTACTTTTTGTTTCTTGATTTTCATATGATTAAAAATAGGTCCTGAATACACCAGCTTATTTTCTCCATACGTTTTAGCTCTTGCTATGAGCGCTAATCTATAACCAACGGTCTGTTTGTCTATTGGATGAATATTTTGTGCATCTCCAACATCAGTCGTAACAACCATTCCGCTGTTAGGTATTGTTTTTAAGGACATTAATTGAGCTTCTCTTATTTCTGCATTTTGCCCTTTATGCGGTGTAATCTGCACATAATAAAATGGAAATTCTCCTTGTTTCCATTCTTCTCTCCAGCTTTTTACCATGACTGGAAATAAACTTCGATACAAATAGGCTTTTCCTGAATTGCTCTCGCCTTGATACCAAATTGCTCCTTTTATTGTGTAGTTTACTAAAGGATGAAGCATAGCGTTGTACAAAACATACGAAGTTTTATTGGGTTCTTTTTTAGGCTTTTTTAATTGTGATTTTGGAGCATTTGCTGCGCTAGCGATTCGTTCGTTTGTAAGTGCCAAATAATATGCTTCCAGTTTTTCTTGATACACTTTTTCGTTTTTTGCATCTTCTTGCAAAATGGGTAAAAAAGCAACATCTTCTTCTAATACATTCTGCGCGGTCCAAGCTTCGGCTTTGGTTCCGCCCCAAGAAGTAGATATTAAACCGATTGGCACGTTTAGTTTTTGATACAAATCTCTTCCAAAGAAATAGGCTGCTGCCGAAAATGTTTTAATACTTTCAGGCGAACAGATTCTCCAGCTTCCTGTAACATCTTCAAGTGGTTTTGTCGATGCATTGAGGGCAACAGTAAAAAGTCTAATGTTTGGAAAAACAGCATTTTTTACTTCTTCTTCATAGTTTTTAACACCCGTTTTCCAAGTTCCTTCTTCTCTTCCAACAGGGAAAAACATATTTGACTGACCGGAACAAAGCCAAACTTCACCAATAAGAATATTTTTCAGCGTAATTTTATTAGAGGCTTCGATTGTAATATCGTATGCCGCTTGTCCTCCTTGCGGAGTTTCGACTGTTGTTTTCCAATTTCCTTCAGCATCGGCAGTAACATTTACCGGAAGATTTGACCATCCTAAATGAATGTTTATTTTTTCATTTGGAGCAGCCCAACCCCATAAATTAACTTTTGCATTTTGCTGTAAAACCATATTATCGCTTACCAAAGCTGGAAGTTTTACCTGAGCTGAAAGTGAGAGTTTTGCACTCAAAACCAATAAAAGTAAAAGAATTTTATTTGGATTTTTCATTGTTAGTTTTTTTTATCTAAGTAACACTTTAAATTTAAATTAGCTGTTCTTTTTTTGCATCCTGTGCTTTCCTGTTTTTTACACATAAAACCCAAAAAAGCTGTCTAAAAAAGACAGCTTTCTTAAAACAAAAAAATATATAAAAAAATACTAATTACTAATATATTCCTGTTGGGTGTAATTTGTTAAAAAAATTAAGCACATAGAAACATAGATTTTATCCTTAATAAAGAAGACTAAAAGAAACACATTTCCTTCACATAGCTATTTATGTGTATTTAAAATAAATGAAACGCCTTTTTTAAAATCTTCAATCCCGATAGCTATCGGGAATGTTTCTATGTGTTAGATAAATTTCGTCCAGCTTATTAATTACTAATCGTAACCTAAATTTTGATCATAAAGTCCTGGAACTGCTAGAAGTTCTTGCAACGGAATTGGATACAGTAATGAATTGTTATCGATTGTTCTGATTTTATTCTCAGTATCTTCAGCAATTCTCCAAGCGTTCATAGTTGCCACTGCTTTTCCAGACCTAATTAAATCAAACCATCTTGTTCCTTCTGCAAAAAACTCTTTTCTTCTTTCTTCAAATAATTGATCTAAAGTAATGTTTACAGCATTTGCAGGCACACCAGCTCTGGTTCTTACTCTATTAACAATTGCATCAACATCAGCTTGAGTACCGCCGCCGCCGTGAAGCGTGCATTCTGCCATAAGCATCAAAACATCAGTATAACGAGTGATCATAAAATCAACTCCCCAATCTTCACGTCCGTTCCCGTATCTCGCAGGATCAATGTATTTTTTGAAAACTGGCAGAGTGTAACTTCCTTTGTAAGTTCCAGAAGCTACAGTATAACTTGTAGCAATACCATAAAGTTGTCTTTTATCAGCGGCTGTAAACAATTTCATGAAACCAGTTGAAATTGGTCTTGCTTCTAAAGCTCCTTGTGCTGATAGATTTACAGATGCAAAATAAGGTTCGTAACCTAACTCTACCATGAAGTTTCCACCAACAGGAGTTGAAATATTTTGTGTGTAAGAAATAGTCAATACGTTTTCTTTATTAGCATTTCCTTCGGTTTTAAAAATTGGTTCGTAATCTGTACCAAAAGCATATAAACCGCTCAACTTAATATCGTTTAACTGCTGATAGGCTTTATCCCATTCATTTAAACCTAACATTGCACCATCAATTCCGTAAGTTGGGCTTGAACGAGTCATATAAACAAGTCCTAAAAGTGCTTTTGCGCCATATTTTGTAACACGTCCGTAATTTGCATTATCGTAAGAAGGAAGCAAATCTGGAATTGCCAATTCTAAATCTGAAATAATTAGTTTGTAAACATCTGCAACTGCAGTTCTTTTTATTTTTGAAGCTTCGCCGGCAGTCATTGTTTTGTCAATTAATGGCACACGTCCAAACCATCTTAACAAATCAAAATAACAGAATGCTCTAAGAAAACGTGCTTCAGCAGCCATTGCGGTTTTATCGGCTGGATTTGTAAAAATTACATCCCCTTTTTCTGCAATTTTTTCTAATAACTGATTTGCTTTATAGATCGCATTGTAATTGGTAAGATATGCTTCTTTCACATAAGTATTTGAACTGATGGAAGTGTAAAAACTATTGATTCCTTCCCAATCTCTTGATGCCGTTGTAGTTGCCATCAAGTTATCAGATCTGGTTTCGCTTAAATTCATTAATCGGTTTGCATAACCATATACGGTTGCTCCGTGGAAAGCAACGGAATAAGTTGCGTTTCTTGCTTGTACAAAATCACCTGGTGTTGCATAAAAATTTTCGATCGTGCCTTGCGATAATGGCAGCTGAGTCAGCTCATCTGTACAAGATGATTGTGCGAACAACATTAACGCACCTGCTGCTATGAAGATATATTTTTTCATTTTCGTTTAATTAAAATTAATGTTTAGTCCGATAACTAATGATTTTGCCAAAGGCGCTCCACCGTAATCTACCGGCACAGAGAAATCACTGTTTGAACTTGCTGAAGTATTTACTGCTTCTGGATTGAAACCTACTTTATATTTGTTCCAGTAGAACCAGTTTTCTCCTGTTACATATAATCTTGCATTATCAATTCTTGTAATTCCTTTTAAGGCTTGTCTCAGATTATATCCAATAGAAATACTTCTGATACTTACATAATCTGATTTGTACAACCAGTCAGAATTTGCTTGATATCCAAAAGAAGTTCTCCAATTTCCTCTAACTGCTGGATCTACATTTAATGAATTTTCTACAGATCCCATTCCAGTACGATCAATTGCACGACCTGTTAAACCATAAACTGTACCTCCATTTTGACCTTGAACCAAAACATTTAAATCTAAATCTTTGTATTTAAAACTATTTGTGATTCCCCAAGTATATTTTGGTGTTGGGTTTCCTAAATCTACACGATCTTCTGAATTGATTTTTTTGTCTCCGTTTTGATCCACATATCTAGGATCTCCTAATACTAATTTATTTCCTCCAATTGTAGTACCTCCGTTATCGATATCTGCTTGTGTAAGCACTCCATTTTGTTTTAATCCAAAAATGGTATACATTGGTTTTCCAACTTCTAGTTTAATAAATGGTACACCTCCGTCAAATGAGTTACTGATTTCAATTTTAGATTGATCTGGTCCTAATGCTAATACTTTATTTTCGTTATGACTTATATTTGCCGATGTTCTCCATTCAAAACTTGGTGTTTTAACGTTTAATGAATTCAACTCAAATTCCCATCCTTGATTTTGAACTTCTCCAATGTTTGTAAGGTAAGTAGGGAAACCTGAATCTCCAGGAACAGGAACTCTTAAAAGTAATTCGCTGTTGTTTTTTCTGTATACTTCAAATGTTCCAGAAAGTCTGTTTTTGATAAATCCAAAATCTACTCCAAGATCTATACTTTTTGATTCTTCCCAATGTAAAGTAGGATTTGGAATTGAAGCTGCGCCTTGACCAATTGCCACTGCTCCTCCTATTGAATAATTGAATGTTCCAAGTGTAGCATAAGATCCGTAGCTGCCAATATTATTACTTCCGTTTGTACCAGCACTTGCTCTAAGTTTCAAATCGCTAAGCCAATTCACTTCTTTTAAAAATGATTCTTGCTTAATTCTCCATCCTAATGATACAGAGTAAAAATCTCCCCATTTTCTGTCAGAACCAAATTTAGATGAACCGTCACGTCTAATACTTCCAGATAAAATATAACGTTCTTTAAAGTTGTATTGTAAACGTGCGAAGTAAGATAATAATGTACTTTTCTCTGCATTTGTAGATCCAATTGATCCTGCTGGAAGCGTTTCAATACTTGAACTATTATAAAGTGCTCCTGAAGAAAGTGTTGATTTTGTTATTTCGTATGAGTTGAAAGACTGTCCTAAAAGCACATTAAAACTATGGCTTCCGAAAGTTTTGTCATACGTTAAAGTATTCTCATTAACAATATTTTGTCTTCTGTACGTATTATATGCTCCTCTAATACTTGCAATTACATCATTTGGTGTATAGCTTTCAGTAGTATTATCTGAATTATCAAAGTTAATAGTACTTTTTAGAGTAAAACTATTGGCAAATTGATAGCTTGCATATCCAGAGATTAAATTTCTATACATAGAGTTTCTACCAGTTCTTGCTAGAGCGTTCAACATATTTGTTGTACTGCTTCCCCACGCATATCTAGTTGTATACTTTTCTCCCGCAGCATTAGAAGCGCTTTCAAAAACTGGCGTTGCAGTAAGTGCTTTAAACAACGTATTGTCTTTACCTTCAACACCTGGATCATTCTTAATAGAATAAGAAGGCGCTAAATTAATTCCCATTTTAAAGCTTTCTGACAATTTCACGTCAACATTTGCTCTTGCTGAGAATAATGAATAATCTGTACCCACAATGTATCCCGTATTTTTTTGATAATTGGCAGACACATAATAATTTACAGCATCTGTAGCTCCAGAAGCAGATAATTGATAGTTATTGAATTCTCCGGTACGGAAAACTTTATCCTGCCAATCGATATAATCTAATCCTGGATGTCCTGGAATATCCCATCTGTCATCGTATAGATAAGTATAATATCTGGTATTTGCTGTTGTAAGCGGTGCGGTTGGGTTTTTTAAATTGTAAGCTGCAATACGTTCTGCATTTGATTGACTTGCCGATGCTCCTGCTATTCCTGAACCAACCCATTGTGCATCGATCATTGTTTTTGCTCTGTCGATCCATCCTTGAGATGATAACATATCAACTCGGTTTGCTTCTTTATTAACCCCGCCATACATATTAAAAGTAAATTTTGTTTTACCTTTTTTACCTTTTTTAGTGGTGATAATTACAACTCCGTTTGAAGCTCTCGAACCATAAATTGCAGCAGCTGCGGCATCTTTTAATACTTCGATAGAAGCCACATCATTTGGATTCATGTTGTCCAGCGGACTTCCGTTTGAGAATGATCCGTTGCTGTTACTTCCTTCCGTATAAATTGGAAATCCATCAACAACGTACAAAGGCTCATTTCCTGCTGTAATCGAACCTGATCCTCTAATTTCAATACTAAAAGGCTGTCCTGGCAATCCCGTAGTTTGTTTCACACGAACTCCTGCAACCTGACCAATCAAACCTTGATCGATTCTCGAAATTGGACGTTCTGTAAAATTTTCCGTTTTTATTCCTGAAATCGCTCCTGTAGTTAATTTTTTCTTTTGTGTGCCGTAACCAATAACTACGACTTCATTTAGGTTTGAGCTTTCTGCATCTAGCGAAACATTATAACTTTGTGCGACGCCAATTTTTATTTCCTGCTTGACAAATCCCACAAACGAAAATACTAAAGTCTCCCCTGGAGCAGCATTAATACTGTATTTTCCATCAAAATCAGTACTTGTAGACCTATTCGTTCCCTTGACAATTACATTTACCCCGGGTATCGATAATTTGGCTGGGTCAGTAACGGTTCCTGTAACCGTTTTTCCTTGCGCATAACCTGATGAATACACTAGTACACATAAGGCTATAATCAGCAAAAGATTAAGCTTGTTTTTCATAAAAAGTTAAATTTGGTTAGGTAATTAGTTCAAACCAAATTTATTTAGAAGCGACTTTCACGGCATCCTGTAGTATCCTGTTAACTTTCAATATATTACAAAATAATATTAAGTTTACTTTAACAAAAAATAACTCAACTACCTGATTTACAACCGATAGCTATATACAAAATACACAAATACATTATACTAAATTTTAGTAAATTATTTTTTCACTATTCCTATTTATTCCCATAAATTAATATCAATTAAAAAACGTTATAACTTATTTAATGATAATTTAATTTTTACAATATTCAATTAAAACAGGACGCAACAGGATAGCATTTTGATAGGTTGCTTATACTTTTACTTTCGTACAGTGAATTTTAAATATGTTTTTACGAATTCTGTTTTTACAAAAAATTAATAAATTTTAATAACGGCTAAATCTTTTAGATCAATAATGAAACAACTTCAAACATTCTGCTTTATTACCTTATTTTTTATTTGTAATTACAACCTTTCTGCACAGGACAGCAATACTTCTCCATGGCCTAAATCTGCAAACATAAATCAGCCATGGACACGCTGGTGGTGGATGGGCAGCGCTGTTGATAAGCCAAATTTAAAAAAGACTTTAATCGATTTTAATAAAGCAGGAATTGGCGGAGTTGAAATCACTCCTATCTACGGAGTAAAAGGAGAAGAAAGCAATTACATAGACTACCTTTCTCCAAAATGGATGGAAATGCTGGATTATACTATTCAAACTGCTGACAGTCTAAAAATGCAGGTTGATATGGTTTTAGGTACAGGATGGCCTTATGGAGGATCACATGTTACTTTGCCTTATGCGGCAACTAAACTTATTGTTGAAAAATATCCGCTTAAAAAAAATGAAACATTTGATCGAAATATAACGCTTGACAGCAGTAAAGAAAAAACACCCGCTGAACTTTTATATGTTGTGGCTTACGGAAGCGATGGTTCTTATATAAATTTAACGGACAATCTCGAAAAAAACAAAGCAGCTTCAAAAGATAAAGGAATTGAGGGATCTGCAATTAAGCTTCCGAATAAACTGGAACCAAACCGATTAAATTGGAAAGCCAAACAAACAGATTATACTATTTATGCCGTATTTAGCGGTAAAACAGGACAACAGGTAAAAAGAGCTGCTCCTGGAGGAAAAGGCTACACTTTAGATCATTATTCAGCAGAAGCTTTAAATGCATATGTAGTTCCGTTTAACAATGCGTTTAAAGGAAGAGAAGGAAAAATAAGAGCCGTTTTTAATGATAGTTTTGAGGTTTATGGAACTGACTTTACACCCAATTTCTTTGAAGAGTTTCAAAAATTAAGAGGCTACGATTTAAAAAAACAACTCTCGATTTTACTGAATGAAACTGATAATGAAATTGGAAATCGAATTAGAAGCGATTATCGTCAGACTATTGCTGATTTATTACTGAATAAATTCGACAAGTCATGGACAAATTGGGCTCATTCAAAAAAATTTAAAACTAAATTACAAGCACATGGTTCACCTGGGAATTTAATAGATCTTTACGCTTCTGCAGATATTCCCGAATGCGAAACTTTTGGTTCTATGCCATTTGATATTCCTGGTTTTCGACGCGAGAAAGAAGACATTCGCGAAGGCGATGCTGATCCTGTAATGTTAAAATTTGCCTCATCGGCAGCACATATTTCTGGTAAAAATTTAGTCTCTTCTGAAACTTTCACATGGCTGCGAGAACATTTTAAAACGGCACTGTCACAATGTAAGCCCGAAGCGGAAGATTTGATGCTTAATGGTGTCAATCATATTTTTCTTCATGGCTCGACTTATTCTCCAACACGTGCTGCATGGCCGGGATGGGAATTTTACGCATCGGTTAATTTTAATCCCAATAATACAATTTGGGAAGATGCTCCCGCTTTGTTCTCCTATATTTCAAACTGTCAATCGATGCTTCAACAAGGAAAATCTGACAATGAAATTCTTCTCTATTGGCCAATATTTGACACGTGGGATAAGTTTCAAAACGGAAATTTATTCTTTCAATTCAAAATACATTCTTTATCAGAGTGGCTGTATGGAACTTCCTTCTATGACACTACAAAAAGCCTGATGAAAAAAGGATATAGTGTTGATTTTATCTCTGATAATTTTATCTCTGATGCAGCAGTTGCAAACGGAAATATAATTGTGTCTGGAGTACGTTATAAATCACTGATTATTCCCGCTTGCAAAAAAATGCCATTTGCAACAATGCAAAAACTAATTGAACTAAAAAAAGCAGGTGCGGTAATCATCTTTGAAGGTCTGCCGGAATCAGTCCCAGGTTTCAATGATTATAAAAAACAAGAACAAAATCTTCAAAATCTTTTAGTCTCAAATAAAAGTATAATTGAGCCTGTTTCTGATGTTTTAAAAACTTTAGAAGATTTCAAAATTCAACCTGAAAGTCTTGTGAACACAGGTCTGAAATTCATTAGAAGAGATATTGACGGCGAAAAAATTTATTACTTAGTAAATCATACTATAAAAACGATAGATGACTATATTCCGTTGCAAATTGAAAATAAAGAAGTCATTATTTTCGATCCTTTAACAAAAGCATACGGCAATGCTCTGATTGAGAAAAAGAACGGAATGACTTACGTTAAAATAAAAATAGAACCAGGGCAATCCTATTTTTTAAAGACTGAAAATACAGTTTCTCAAAAAAAATGGAAATACTATGAAACAGCTTCTACACAATTCCCATTGACAGGAACTTGGAAACTAACTTTTGAAAAAGGCGGGCCGAAATTACCTCAAAGCACCACCATCAATAAGTTAGAATCTTGGACAAAATTAAGCACAGAAGCTGAAGCTTTTTCAGGCACAGCTGCTTATGTGCTGCAGTTTGAAAATCCAAACCCTAAAATCAGCCATTGGAGTCTTAATCTCGGCGATGTTCGAGAAAGCGCCAAGGTGTGGATAAATAATGATTTTGCTGGTACTGCTTGGTCTGTTCCATACAAATTGAATATTCAAAAATTAAAACCCGGTAAAAATATTCTGAAAATTGAAGTGACTAATCTGCCTGTAAACAGAATAAGAGACATGGAATTAAAAGGACAGGAATGGAAAATCTTCCATGAAATAAATATGGTAGACAAAGATTATAAAAAATTTGATGCGACAAAATGGAATCCAATGCCTTCCGGGCTTTTAGGACCAGTAACACTGACACCTTTAAAAGAACTAAACTAACTATATAACCATCTATTGAAAAATGAAAAAATTACTCTTTCTTTCACTCCTATTTGTTTTCTCGTCAGGCTGCTTAAATGCGCAAGAGCCTTTTGATAAAAAACAGGTACTGCAGCAAATGATACTTGCAAATGATTATTTTATGCAAAAATGGCCTGATACTGGAAAAACTATAATTACAAACAAAGAACGTCCCAGTAATATTTGGACTCGAGGCGTATATTATGAAGGATTAATGGCTCTTCATGAAATTTATCCTAAGGATTCATTTTATGATTATGCTTATGCATGGGCCGAATTTCATAAATGGGGATTCAATGGCGGTAACGTAACCCGAAACGCTGACAATTATTGCGCCGCACAAACCTATATCGATTTGTATAATTTAGAACCCGATTCTAAAAAACTAAAAAATACAAAGGCAAACATTAATATGCTTTTAAATACGCCTCAAGTAAATGACTGGTCATGGATTGATGCTATACAAATGGGAATGCCGGTTTTTGCAAAAATGGGAGTTTTAGAAAAAGACAATCGCTATTTTGAAAAAATGTATGAAATGTATATGTTCTCTAGAAACAAACATGGAGACAACGGTTTATTCAATCCGAAAGAAGGTTTATGGTGGCGTGATGCTGATTTTGACCCGCCTTATAAAGAACCAAATGGAAAAAACTGTTATTGGAGCCGCGGTAATGGATGGGTAATTGCTGCTCTTGCAAAGGTTTTAACTATTATTCCTGAAAATGCTCCGCATAGAGATCAATATGTAAAAGATTTGAAGGTCATGGCGGCTGCACTAGTTCCTATTCAAAGAGCGGATGGATTTTGGAATGTAAGTCTGTACGATCCAACTAATTTTGGAGAAAAAGAAGCCTCTGGAACCGCATTATTCATCTACGGAATGGCATACGGTATAAACAATGGCATTTTAAAAAGAGAGACTTATCTTCCTGTAATTCAAAAAGCATGGAAAGCCATAACAACTGAAAGTCTTCACTCAAACGGTTTTTTAGGCTATTTACAATCAACAGGAAAAGAACCTAAAGATGGACAACCATTATCCTATGACAAAATTCCGGATTTTGAAGATTATGGTTTAGGATGTTTTTTACTGGCTGGATCAGAAATCTATAAGTTGAAATAATAAAAATAAAAATGGGCATATTAAAATATGCCCATTTCTTTACTTACTTTTCAATCTACAGGTTATGACATTTGAAATAAAGCCTTTTGAAAACTATTAAACTGCATCTGGGTAAAACTTGGATTTGAAAATGCAATTTCTGGCAGTTTAGGCATCAAATCTGATTTATTTTTAAAATATACTTTTAAATCTCTAAATATTTCCGTTCTGCTTTTTGTAATATCAACTAAGCAAAGGTTTTTTATATCTTCAAGAAAAAATAAACCGCTCAAAAGATTCTTATTTGAAAAGCAAATCATAACGTTTCTTCCTTTTTTATCTAATTTTAAAAAATCGATTAATTCTGATTTTTCATAAACAACAAAAATAGAACGATCAAAATCTTTCGATTTCTCTTCATTTTTTAATAAAAAAGAATCCTCAGAAAATTCAAATTCATCTTTAAACTTTCTTTTGAACATTTTTAAAAAAACTTTCTTATTATCACGCACTAAAACTCTCTCTTTCCTAATCATCTTTCTTAAAATTATCTATTATTTTTTCATCAAGTTGCAATTATACTTTCACAACATGAATTACATTGTTTTCTACAAATGAAATCAACTCCTTTATGTTCCTCTCATTTGTCT
>NZ_MUHD01000036.1 GCF_002217395.1 Flavobacterium plurextorum
CTTCTATTTTTATTCTTTTTTTTATTCTTTTGATTTTTTTTTCTTTCTATTTTTTTCGTTTTGTCATTTTTTTTGTAGTTATTTATATTTTATTATTGACTTTTTTTAATTATTATTTAAAATCATGAATGCTGAATTGTAAGAAGTTTTTTAACTAACCAAAAAAATATAAACATGGAAAAAAGATAAAAGTAGAGGCTATTTAAAATTGCAAATAGTCTAAAACTGCCCTGATTTTTTACTCCGATTTCTTTTGGAATATAATTTTAAAACACGGAGCTAACCGATATGTTGAAGTAAAAAAAATCTGGCTAGATCAAAATTGAAAGAAAACGACTTTTATACAGTCATTGTTTGGGAACGAAAATTTGCATCGAAACGGGCTAAATGTTTTAAAAGCTCAGGAAATTGTTGCCGTATTATGCTGTGTAATGTAAAATTATTAATCTAAAAATAAACTATTGAAAAATTAAAAAAGCAATTCAATTTCACTAAATGTGAAAATATAAAATTTTCTAACAACCAAATAACCAATAAAATAATGAAACTAAAATATTATATATTTTTTCTCGGACTATTATTATGTATGCCAATTTATGGGCAGCAACAAAAAGAAATAAGTGGAAAAATTGCTGATGGTCTCGGATTACCTGTGCCAGGAGTAAATATTGTTGAAAAAGGAACCACAAATGGAGTTCAAAGTGATTTTGATGGAAAATTTTCATTAAAGGTAAAAAGTGATAAAGCAGTATTAGTAGTTACTTATGTAGGTTTTAAAACAAAAGAAGTTTTGTTAAATGGCCAAACTAATATTTCGATTAAATTAGAAGAAGACTCTAATAAACTAGATGAAGTAGTTGTTGTAGGGTATGGTTCTGTCAAGAAAAAAGACTTAACAGGAGCAGTAGTTTCTGTTGGTGCAGATAAATTGGAAGGAAGGTCAAATGTTAATGCACTTCAATCACTTGGAGGACAGGCATCTGGTGTTCAAATTATACAGTCTCAAGGTGCCCCAGGTCTTGCTCCTACCGTAAAAATACGTGGAGCTTCGTCTATAAATGCAGGAACGACTCCTCTTTATGTTATAGATGGTATTCCACTAGAAGATAATACAACTACTTCTACGGATTCAGGAATTAGCGGAGGAAGTAATTTGAGTTTTAATAGAAATCCATTAAATTCTATTAATCCTAACGATATTGAGTCGATTGATATTTTGAAAGACGCATCGTCTGCTGCTATTTATGGTTCCAGAGGAGCAAATGGTGTTGTTATCATTACGACCAAGCAAGGAAAAGCAGGTAAAACCAAAATTGATGCAATTTTTGAAAGTGGTGTTTCTAAAGTCAACCGTAAAGTTGACATGATGAATGCACAAGAATTTATTGCCTACAACACTGCGGCAAGGAACAATTCATGGGCAACAATTGTTGCTGCAAATCCATCTGCGACAAGAGGGATTGGTGTAACTGTTCCGGTAGAATTCTCTGATCCAGCTTGGATTGCCCGTATCGGAAATGGAACTGACTGGCAGGATGTTGCATTGAGAACTGCCACTAATATGAATTTTCAGTTATCGGCTTCTGGTGGAACCGAGAAGACGCAATTTATGACATCATTAGGGTATATAAGTTCAGAAGGTGTTGTGGACAGTAACACTTATCAAAGAATTAATGTAAGATCAAACCTTAAGCATAAGTTTAATGATAAAGTTCGTATGGGTATAAATATTGGACTTAGTCAGGTAAACGAAGCACCATACGGTACAGGTGGAAAAAGTGATGTAGTGGGTCTTGCTCTGCAAAGTGATCCATTTTTTCCTCTTTATGTTGAAACAGGAAGTCTTGGTTTTAAGGATCCTACCTCAATTTGGAATACATTTTCTAAATATGGTTTCCAGCTTTGGCATCCTTATTCTTTAACGAGAGAGGCAATTGCCAAAAAAAGAACAAATGTATCCATACTTACTTCTTTCCTTGAATGGGATATTATTAAAGATTTGACTTTTAAAACTTCTGTGAGTTCTAATATTGAGAATACAGTTCATAATTTCTATTGGAATGCAGGCCAAAATTGGGGATATTCAGGATGGGTGCCAGCGCAGGCTGATTTCAAAACGCTGCAGTCTAATAATTGGATTTCAGAAAGTACGCTGAATTACAATAAGAAATTTAATGAAAATCACAATCTGAATGTATTGGCTGGGTTTTCTGCTCAAGAACAGCGTACAGATTTAAGCAGTATGACAGCCGGTAGTTTTCCAAATGATTTAGTGCATACTTTGAATGCTGGTGTAGTGAATGCCGGTAACACTTTTGTAGAAGAGTGGTCATTACTTTCTTATTTGGCTCGTGCCAATTATTCGTATAAAGGTAAATATCTGGCAACTGCTGCAATTCGTGCTGATGGCTCTTCTCGTTTTGGAGCCAATAACAAGTGGGGGTATTTCCCGTCAGGATCGCTGGCATGGCGTATTTCTGAAGAATCTTTTCTAAAAGAATCTTCTTGGTTGACTAATTTGAAAGTTAGGTTAAGTTATGGAGAAACCGGTAACAATTCGATTCCAAACTACGGATCTATTGGGTTATTAGGTTATAGTCCATATGTAAGTTCTGGAACGGTGAACCAAGGTATTTATACATCAAATTTTGCTGATAAAAATTTGAAATGGGAAAAAACGGGACAAACTAACTTTGGGGTTGATTTCAGTGTTTTTAACGGACGCGTGAAATTTACGGGTGATATTTATTATTCAAAAACTAAGGACTTATTGCTTAATGTGCCTATTCCAATTATTTCTGGGTTTTCTTCTACTTTGACGAATATCGGAGAGCTGGAGAATAGAGGATTTGAAGTAAGTCTTAGTACCATTAATATTGATAGAAAATTCAAATGGAGCACTGATTTTAACATTTTTGCCAATCGAAATAAAGTGCTAAAACTAGGTGCAAATGATGCTCCAATAGATATTAATGTGAGCAGTATGACATCACGTACAGCAGTAGGGCAGCCAGTAGGGATGTATTACGGTTATATTATTGATGGTGTAATTATGTCACAAGCGGAGTTGAACAGTAAAGCATATCCTATATGGCCGGGTAGTGAAGCGGGTGATCCAAGAGTAAGAGATGTTAACAACGATGGTAAAATCAATTCTGACGACCGAACTTATTTGGGTAACTATCAGCCTAATTTTCAATGGGGTATGACTAATAATTTTTCTTACGCAGGATTTGAGCTTTCTGTTTTGCTTCGCGGTTCACAGGGAGGAGAAATCCTTAATCATACTGCCCGATATTTGAAATCAGGTGTAGGTGGAGGTAACCGTAACATGTACTCTGTTGTAAACAATTACTGGAAATCGGATGCTGATCCAGGAAACGGAATGATTCCGAAACCTCGTATGTCGCCAAACACGGTTCAGGATTTTGGTTCAAGTTATTGGGTTGAAGACGGATCATTTGTTCGTATCCAAAATATACGTTTAGGCTATAATCTGCCAAAAGATTTAGTTCAAAAACTGAAGATAAGTAATATAAAATTATATGTAAATATGGAAAACGTTCATGTGTTTTCGGATTATTTAGGATATGATCCAGAAGGCAGTACTTATCAATCTGGTGCAATGGTTGGTTTCGATTATGGAGCGTATCCAAATCCTTTTACTGCTACTATGGGACTAAATGTTAGTTTTTAAAAATCGATAAAAATCATTTAAAACGTAAGAAAAATGAAAAAAATAATAACAATGCTTTTTTGCAGCTTATTTGTAATAGGATGCAGTTCAGATTTTTTAGATAAAACCCCTGTTTCAAATGCTAATGAAGAGAATTTTTATAAATCTCAGAAAGATATTGAAACAGCGTTATGGTCTGCTTATAATTCGCTTTATCTCCTAAATGGTCCTGAAAGTCTGCCATCATTCTATGGTGAGTTAATGTCTGATAACGCCTATAGTGATAATGCTGCTGGAAGAATACAAGACTATGAAAGTTTTGAATTGCACACGATGACAATCGATAATGAGTTAGTGTTTAATTTCTGGAATAACTATTATAAATCAATCTATATTGTAAATAATATTATTACCAGCGCCGAAAAACTTGATTTTGCCAATCGAGATGCTTTAATTGGAGAAGCAAAGTTTTTACGTTCCTTATATTACTTTGACATGGTTCGTGCTTGGGGCGATGTGCCATTGGTTACAACTCCAATTAGTATTGATCAAGCTTATGCACAAGCGCGCACGCCAAAGGATCAAATTTATGATCAAATTATTAAAGATCTTGATTTTGCAGCGGCTAAATTACCTGTAAAAACAAGTCAACGTTTTGTAGGAGCTGCTAGTCAGGAAGCTGCCAATACTTTGTTAGGTAAGGTTTATCTAACTATTGGAAATAAAGCAAAAGCAGCAGAAACTTTATTGAAAGTGTATGGTAAATTTAGTCTGGTGCCTTATGCCGATTTATGGGATTTAACGAAGAAAAATGGCGCATCGTCTATTTTTGAGATTCAATATAAAGGAGGCGTAGCTAATCCATACAGTTCATATTGGGCAATGTTTACACCGGTTGACAATCGTGTGATTACCGCTTGGGGAGGAGGATTTAATCAAATAACCAATGATTTATGGAATGCCTATGAAACAAATGATCCAAGGAGAGATATTTCTATTCAAAATGGATATAAAACTCCTAATGGTTCAACTGTTAATGTGAAATTTTCAATTAAGTGGAAAGATGCAAAAGCTCCTGTTAATGGTTTGAGAGAAGCTTCGGATAATAACTTTATCATTCTTCGTTATGCAGATGTTCTTCTTATGTTAACAGAAGCAACTGCAGATCCAAAATACATGAACGAAGTTCGTACCCGTGTCGGGCTGCCAGCTTATGGAACGGCAGGTTATCCAACTAAGTACAATACGGTAGCTCTTGCTTTAGAACATGAAGCTCAGGTAGAATTTGCATGCGAATTCCATCGTTGGTTTGATTTAATAAGAACAGGAAGAGCTATCCCGGTAATTAAAGGCAGCAGTAAAAATATCACGCTTACCGAAGCGAAATTATTATTGCCTATTCCGTTTTTAGTAATTAATCAAAATCCAGGTGTTATTACTCAAAATGAGGCTTATAAATAAAATGATCGTTTAAGATTAATGCTCGTTTGGTAAAATTATGGACTATTTCAAGACACCGGTAGGCCATGAGTTCAAAAAGTTGCATTAGGGTTATAATTAGTTTGATAGAAATGAGTCCTATATAAAGGACTCATTTTGTTTAGATGGAATGTTTTTTTAATTTTAAAATTTTAAAAGTAACCTGATTTTAAATAAACTGCTCAGATAAAAAAGTTCTTATAAAGGATACGAGATAATGCTAACTAATTAAAATAAAATAAATAATCATAATGAATATATCAAATTCACAATTTACAAGATACGAAGAGAATAATAATGTGTGGTTGTCTCAAAAGAGCGGCGAGGAATTTAATTTTAATGATTATGGCATAGTTCCTACTGTTCTGGGAAGTGAAGCAGAGGTAGGTCAGGCAATGTTAAAGGAACTTTACGATACTGCAGCCTCAAAAGAGGGTGATATCAATATTGCTCTTCTTGGTGGTAGAGGGGCTCAGGAGTTGCACCGTTTGCTTGGAGACTTAGCCAAATCGACAGAGCAAGACCTTTTACTTGCAAGACTGAATGTGTTTACTCAGGATGCGCTTGCTTCATTGAGTATGAATAATGGTTTAAGTTTTGTTAGAGATTTTGAGCGTATTTTAGGTGATGCCTTTTTTAAAAAGATCAAAAGTTTTACACCAATTCAAACAGATACAGAAGATTTAGAGTCTGCACTTGTACAGTATTTGACTAAATTGGAAGAATTAGGAGGTTTGGATATATTTTTTATAGGTCATGGTCCTGAAGAAAACCATGCATCACATTTGGCTTACATTAAACCTTTTTCTGGAGTAAAAAGTGAGCACATAGCAGGGATAATTCCAATATCTAATAGCATTTTGGAGCATCACATTAGTAAGTTTAAAGCAGGTGGAAGCCTTATAAATGAAGATGATGAAAAAGAATGTCGTTCTGCAAAATATATTCTCACTTTAGGTCCAGCAGCCATATTACAAGCCAAGAAGGTCGTTCAGTCTGTAGTAGATGCTGATTCTGCCCCTGCTAAAGTTCAAACTTACGCAAACGTAATTAATACACAGTTGAGTTCAGATGCAGATCAATTATTACAACAATTAAATGCAAATCCAGGGTTATGGATAAGATTACACCCAAATACTAAATCTTTTGTGCTGCCTAATTTAGGTCTTTAATAATTGATTTAGTGATAAATTAAAAAGCTTCAGATTTTACTGAAGCTTTTTTAGGTTATAGCAGATTTTAATTTAATTTTAAACTATTTCCTTTTTTATTTTTTCCTTCCAGCCCAAATATCCATTTGCAGGCAGTTCATTATTTGAATTAGTTAAAACCTGTTCTGTTTGGTTTTTAACAAGAGCAGCGAGTTGTTCAATATTTTTATAAACACCGCTTTTTAAACCAGATAAATAAGCAGCTCCTAAAGCAGAAACATCAGAGTTTATCTGCTTGTTCAGCGGAATTTCTAATAAATCAGCTAAATAATGCACGACAAATTTATTTTGTGTCATACCTCCATTTACAGAAATAGATTTTAATGGCGCTTTCATATCTTTTGTCATGGCTTCAATTACATCTTTGATTTGATAGGGAATGCTTTCTAAAGCCGCCCTTACGATATGATTCTTAGTCGTTCCAAAAGTCATTCCTTCAATGGATGCTTTTCGGTTCATTTGCCAGTGAGGCGCGCCTAATCCGCTAAAAGCGGGAATTAAATAAACACCAGAGTTGTCGCTAATTTCCATTGCCATAGAGGCTGTTTCAGCAGGGTTTGAAAATAATTGTAATTCATTTTTCAGCCATTCTATGGTGGATCCACAGGAAACAATAGCGCCTTCAAGAGCATAATCTATTCGGTCTTTAGTGCTCCAGCAAATGGTTGTGAGCATTCCAAAATTTGATAAAACGGCTTCGTCGCCAATATTCATCATGATGGAGCTTCCTGTTCCCATTGTGACTTTTGCAGTACCTTTTTCGAAACAGCCTTCTCCAAAAGCAGCAGCATGAGAATCGCCTATTAAAGCTGTAATTGGAATAGAAATATTGGTGTTATTGTCGAAAATCTGACTTAAATCCATTTCTCCAAAATCATGTGATGAAGGGCAGACCTGAGGCAGGTTTAAGTTGTTTAATCCCCATTTTTTAAGAATTTCGACATCCCATTTTAGAGTATGAATATTGAAAAGCAATGTTCTGGAGGCATTTGTATAATCGGTTTTGAAATGAGTTCCGTTGCTCAGTTTATACATAAGCCAGCAATCTACTGTTCCAAAATACACTTCGCCTTGTGTTGCTTTTTCTTTTAATGCAGCATCATTTTGCAGCAGCCAAAGCAATTTAGTGCCAGAAAAATAAGGGTCTAAAAGAAGACCAGTTTTTTGTTTGATTATATCATTTTGTCCCTTTTCAATTAAATCAGTACAAATATCAATAGAACGCTTACAGGCCCAAACTACTGCCGGAGCCAATGCTTTTCCGTTTTTATCCCAAAGAACAAATGTTTCTCTTTGATTGCTGATGCCGCAAGATACTATATCTGTTAACTGAAGTCCCTGATCAGTAAAATTATTCAAGCAAAGGCGAACAGAATCAAGCACATTTTGGTAAATATCTTCTGGATTTTGTTCAACAAAACCATTGTCAAAATAAGTTGTTTTTAGGTCTACACTGCCTTTGGAAACAGCTATTCCTAATTCGTCAAAAAGTATGGTTTTGGTACTGCTCGTACCTTGGTCAATAGCTAGAATATATTTTTTCATTTATGTTTTGCAGTAAAAATTGATTTTTGACAATTTGAGAGTGATAAGCCTTTTTGGAGTGAAATAAAGATATTATCTAAGCCAATCCCAGCGTTTAGCCCAATCTAAAAGTACGTCGGTTCTCCATTTTAAAACTGTTTTACCGCCTTGCCAAATATCATCATAAAGTTCAGGATTTGGTCGATCCGTGTACCAATTATGACCTAAATTATAGTCTGTTGCATTAGGTTTGCCTGGCCAGAGATTGCTTACTAAAAAAGTGCCGCTCTGGGTTTCAAATCCAGGAATGTTCGAAGTAACTTTATAGCTTAATTTTTCAGTACGTTTTGGGCAATATCTAACTACATAATTCCCATTGCCTATATAATATCCTTCCCATTTTTGTTCGCCAATTTCTGCCTGTACAGTCATTGTGATGCAAGCTGAATCTTTAGGGATATTAATAATAGGTCCTTTAAAATGAAATTCCATTATAGAAAATACGGGTACAGTATCTTTCACTGTCGTATTTCTATCAAATACAATTCTAGGGCTATGCGCTATTTTTTCATAACTGCCACCCCAGCTTTCTTTCATTGGATTATTTGGATCTCCATCCATCATATAGAGTAATGATGGCGTATCACCCATTTTAAGCCTGCCTTCATAACGGTTATTTTTATAGTCTTTGCCTAAAAATCCCGCCTCGTTAATATAGTTCTTATAGTAATTTTTTTCGTTTAAATTCTCGGCGACATTATCTGAGAAAAATCCATAGTATGATGAATTAGATTCTATAAACCAAAGATTTGGGAAATTAGCTGCTATGTAAGCATAACTATCTGCACTCCATTTTTTATTAGGGCCGCCTATCCAAAACACTTTTATATTTTTCTGGATTTCGGGTTTATCATGTAATGCCTGTGCCAAATCTTCAAGACCACCCCAAATTAGTATCCAAAGAGGTCTTTTGTCTTTTTTTAAAGCACACTTGATAATCCAGTCCGATCCTTCTGTTGAAGTTGCAAAGCCTTTAAAAGGAAAACGACCACGTTTTCCTTGTTTAGTTACTGAACGTAAATATTCTGGGGCTGCTAATCCTTGAATGTGTTTTTGTAGTTTTGGAAGATCTTTTTCATATAGATCAATGGTTCTTATAATTTCTTCTTTACTGCCTTCACCATATGAAGGTGAAGAAATAAGACCTTCAATATCAAATTTTTCATTATACATTAAGAGATGAATCATTGATTGGTTATCATCTGGGTCTGTACCTCCAATATCGGTACTTACTATAATTCTGGGCTTAACAGGTACTGGCTGTTGTGCTAGAAGTACGGTAAAAACGGTGCAAAATAGAATCGTGAAAATCAGCTTCTTCATGTTTTTTAAATTAAGAATTTATGTATGACAAATGCCATCTTGAAAAGTAACAGCAATAACAAGAGCTATTAGGAGTATTATCTGTTTTTTTGATTCATTTTATCAATGATTACCGCTAACAAAATAACAAATCCTTTTACGACCTGCTGCCAAAAAGGTGATACATCCAATAAAACCAATCCATTGTTTAAAACCCCAATAATTACTGCGCCAATTACAGTCCCGGCAACAGTACCAATACCTCCTGAAAGTGAAGTTCCTCCAATAACTACTGCTGCGATTGAATCTAATTCGTAACTCATACCGGCATTGGGTTGTGCCGAGTTTAGCCTTGAAGTAACTAAAACACCGCCTACAGCAGCCATCATTCCTGCGATTCCATAAACGGCCAATTTGATTTTATTGATGTTAATTCCGGATAAGAAAGCTGCTTTTTCATTTCCACCGATTGCATATATATATCTTCCGAAGGTTGTTTTTTTAGTTAAAAAAATAACAATGAGAACCATCGTCAGTGAAATCCATACCGGTACCGGAATTCCTAGAATCCAGCCCGAACCTATGAATTCAAATTCAGAACCTAAATTAGAAATAGGAATCCCTTCCGTATAAAGCATTGTAAACCCACGGGCAATAGTAAGCATGGCCAACGTTGCTACAAAAGGAGGAATGGAGAATTTAGTAATGACCCAGCCGTTAAAAAGTCCTAAAGCCATTCCGATAAGAATCGATACTAAAATTGCTCCTAAGACGGAAAAACCCACAAATAAATCCATAGACTCAAAAGGAATTCCGTTTTTTAATAATCCGGCGCATACTGCTGCGGTGAAACCTAATACAGAACCTACTGAAAGATCTATTCCAGCCATCAAAACCACTAAGGTCATTCCGACAGAAATACAAACATTGACAGAGATTTGTCTTAGTACATTCCAAAGGTTAGCGCTCGTCATAAACTTATCAGACAATAAGCTGATAAAGAGACACAGTAAAAATAATGCAATCAGGGATTGCGATTTCTTAATAATAGGGTGGTTTAGAGAGATAGTCATAGTTGTGGTTATTCTGGTAAAGCTGATTTTAATAATTTATCTTCATTAGCTTCATTGGCCGGAAAGGAGGCTTTAATTTTCCCTTCAGCCATTACTAAAATTCGATCCGAAAGGGCTAGTATTTCGGGAATTTCGGAAGAAACTAAAATGATACTCATTTGGTTAGTTGCAAGTTCTTTTATTAGATTATAAATTTCATTTTTGGCATTTATATCTATTCCGCGTGTTGGCTCATCCATCATTAAAATTTGAGGATTGGTCGCGAGCCATTTTGCCAGAACTACTTTTTGTTGATTGCCGCCGCTTAAATTTTGGCAGAGCTGCATTTCAGATGGTGTTTTGATGCGTAATTTTTCGATATAATCCTTTGAGGATTCTTTATCTCTTGAAGGGTTCAAAATCCCGAAGGTAGGTAAGCTGGTCAGACTTATATTAGATGAGATATCCATTCCTAAAATTAATCCTTCTGTTTTACGATCTTCAGTCACAAAGGCTAATCCATTTTCAATGGCTTCTTTTGGTTTTTTGTGAAATGTATTTTTTTTGTCAATTTCTAAATTATACTGGCTATTTGCAGGATGCATGCCAAATAGGGTTTCCAATAGTTCGGTTCTGCCGGCTCCCATTAAACCGAATATGCCTAGAATTTCACCTTTTTTTAATTCGAAAGAAATATCGTGAAGGAGTTTTCTTTTCTTATTGTTGGGATGATTAAGATTAAGGTTGTTAACTTTTAAAATAGTGTTTTGAAATTGGGTTTGGGTATTTTTTCTTTCAATAAGCACGTCACGACCTACCATTTTTCGAATTAAATCCTGTTCGGTTGTATTTTTCATTTCTCCCTCATCAATGCTGTTACCATCTCGTAAAACTGTATAGTTTTCAGCAATTTTGAATAATTCATCCATTTTATGAGAAATATAGACAATAGTTTTGCCTTCTTTTTTTAACTCATAAATAATGCGATGCAGGTTGTCTATTTCTTTATCGCTTAAGGCAGAAGTAGGTTCGTCCATCAAAATAACATCAGCATTACAAAGCAGTGCTTTTGCAATTTCGATTAGTTGTTGTTCTCCTACTTTAAGTTGTTGAACCAATGTTTTAGGAGAAGCATTCAATTGAATTTTTTCGAAAATGCGTTTGGCTTCCGTTTCCATTTTTGAAGAATCTAAAAGCCCAAGAGGAGTTAAGATTTCTCTTCCAAGAAATAGATTTTCTGTTAGGCTCAGCTCAGGAATCAGATTTAATTCCTGATGAATAATAGCTATGCCTGCATTTTGTGCCTCTTTTATACTCGAAAATGAAACTGTTTGTCCATTTAACTGAATTTCGCCGTCGTATTGCGTGTAAACACCTGTCAGGATTTTTAACAAGGTAGATTTACCTGCACCATTTTCTCCCAATATGGCATTGACTTTTCCAGGATAAAATTTGAAATTTACCTGATTGAGTGCTTTTACGCCTGGGAATTCTTTTGATATGTTTATTGCTTCTAACAATTTACTGAAGTTTAATTTGTGATGGAATAATTAAAAGGTCAGTAAACAGAGTTTGTTTTTTACTCAATTTAATGGCTCCCGAGAATGAAATGCTATCACCAATTTTCACCTTTTTAATTTCTTTTGGCACAACCTCATTGCGAACAATATCATTTAAGCTTTCCGAAACTTTGTTAAATTGAGCATTGGTTTTAAAATCAGTTAGTTTGACTAAACCGGAAGCATCTCTTAAAGCATTTCCGAAAATGTATTTGGTGTCAATAAAAATGATACCATTTTTTTCGTCAGCAATGGTGTAAATACCATCTTTTATATCGAGAATTTTGCCAGTGCTTTTAATCATAAAATAAGCTGAATTTCCTATTCCAAGACGGTTTCCATAATTTTTAAAAGCAGCTTGCTGATCGGATTTTACCGAAGCAATTAATGTGGTTAAATCTATAGTTTTTTTACTTTTCAAAATGCCTTTATAGTAAATGGAATCGGCATAAGCTTTAAAGTCAAAAGATTCTTTTTGTGCTTTTTTAACATCGCTCAGTTTTTTAAAATAAACTGAATTATATCCTAGAATGGCTATTATAAGGAAGGCTAAAATATAAACATACTTTTTTTTCATCTTTAATAGTCTTTTATATTTGCTGCGTTTATTAATTCGACTTCTACAGGAACTCTTTGAGGAAAAACTCTTCTCCCTTTAAAATACTCATCTGCATATTGGGCAGCTGTTTGGGCCATAACTTTAGGAAATTGCATACCGGTGGCTACAATTTTCTTTTCTCTGATTTTTTCAATTACATCTCCGGCGCCATCAAATCCAAAAATTTTGACTTTATATTCCTTTCCTGCTGCTTGCAAGGCTTGAAAAGCGCCCATTGCCATGGCATCATTGCCACAAAAAACAGCATCAATATCAGGATTTGCCTGCATAATAGTTTCTAAAACCTCCATAGCCTTAGTTCGGTCGAAATTACCACTTTGTTGTGCCACCATTTTTAGATTAGGAAACTTATCCACAACTGAATGGAATCCTTTTGATCTTGCCCACGTATTATTGTCACCTACGAGCCCAATGATCTCTACATAATTTCCTTTTTCTTTTAATTCTTTTACAAACTCAATTCCAATAGAAACACAACCAGAGTAGTTATCTGAAAGAATTTGACTTGTTGCCGCATCATCCACGTTTACTTCTCTATCCATACAAAAAACTGGGATTCCTGCAGTTTTAGCTTTTAAGATACTGGAAATTGAACCGTCAGAGTCTGTTGGATTTAATAGAATAGCATCATAACCAGAAGAAATGAGGTTCTCAAAATTATCGGATTCGATGGCAGGATTATTTTGCGAATCAAATATTTTCGCTTCATAACCTAATTTTCTGGCATTTTCAGCCGCGGATTCTGCCAGCATTACAAACCAGGGATTGTTTAATGTGGAAACCACAACTGCAATTTTTGGTTTTTCGGCTTTCTCTTTTGAGGAGCATCCTAAGATTAAAACCAATGTTAACAGGACTAAGGTGAGGTGTTTTGTTTTCATGGTTTTATTAGGTTTAAAGCGGTATTTTTTAACCCTTCTGCCGATAAACCATAATGATTGAAAATTTCTATTTGAGAACCTGAAACTGTATGGTCATCCGGCAATCCTATAATTTTGAATTTGTTTACGCAGCTATTTTGGAATAATAAAGAAGCTACTGCTTCCCCTAAGCCGCCATTAATAGAATGTTCCTCCACAGTAATAATGGGTTGATTGTTTGAGGCAGTGCTCAATAATAATTCAGTATCTAATGGTTTAATAGTATGTAAACTGATTATTTTGCAGGAAATATTATGTTCTTTTTCCAATAGTTTAGCAGCTTCAAGACATGGAAGTACAGCTTCACCAGTAGCAATAAAAGTGAGATCACTTCCTTCCTGAATGATACGCCCTTTTCCAATTTTGAAATCGGTTACATTTGAGTTAAGGTTAGCAGGCATTGTCTTTTTACCAAAACGCAGGTAAATAGGGCTTTGCATTTTGGCTGCTTGTTTGATAGCTTCGGCGGTTTCAAAATTGTCTGCAGGTGCCACGATAGTGATGTTATTGATGGCTCTGAGTGCTGCAAAATCATGTAAACTATGATGTGTAGTTCCTAGAGCGCCATAACTTACGCCGGCACTAATGCCGATTAATTTCACGGCATTATCGGAATACGCTACATCGTTTTTAATTTGTTCCAGTGCTCGAGCCGTAAGAAAACAGGCAGGAGAAACGGCAAAAGCTTTTTTGCCCATACTAGCCAAACCGGTGGCAACACCTACAAGATTTTGTTCGGCAATACCTACTTCAACAATTTGTTCAGGATATTTTTGTCCAAAGGGCACTAATTTTCCTGAGCCACGAGAATCGCTCGTCACAACCATAATATCTCTGTCTGCTGCTGCTAACGATTGAAGAACTTCAGAAAAGACTTCGAGGTTAGCTGCATCACTTGTTTTTATTTCTACCATTATTTTAAAACAGTTTCAAGTTCTTGTAATTGTTTGTCTAACTCTTCTACAGCCAAATCGTATTGCTCTTTTGAAGGAACTCCATGGTGCCATTTCAATACGTTTTCCATATAGCTAATTCCTTTTCCTTTGGTTGTATGTGCTATGATAAAGGTTGGTTTACCGTTTTTCAATGGTAAATTATTGAGCACTTGTGAAAGTTCTTCTAAATTATGTCCATCTACGTGGATTACAGCCCAGCCAAAAGCTTCCATTTTTTGATCTATAGGCTCAAGGCCCATAACATCAGCGTTTGGAGCAGTAATTTGCAGTTTATTGTAATCTAAAATAGCACAGAGATTATCTAATTTATAGTGCGCAGCAAACATCATGGCTTCCCAATTAGAGCCTTCTGCCATTTCACCGTCACCTAAAATAGTAAAAACCTTTACATCCGAATTGTCTCTTTTTGCAGCCAAAGCAGCTCCTGCACAAATAGGTAAACCATGACCTAATCCTCCTGTATTTTGCTCGATACCAGGAATAGCTTTGGTAGGATGTCCTATATAAGGTGATTTGTATTGGCAAAGTGTCAATAAATCTTCTTCAGGAAAAAAACCTTTGTCTGCTAAAACCACATATAAAGCTTCGACACAGTGCCCTTTACTTTGAATAAATATGTCTCTGGTCTTAGAATTAAAATTCTCAGGAGAAACGTTCATTACATTATTGTATAATACATTGAGTATGTCTAGAATAGATAGACTTCCTCCTGTATGACCAGCTTTGGCATTATAGATGTATTTGAGTATTTTTTTTCTACTCTCAATTGATTTTCGTTTTAATTCGTCAATGTGCATCTTATATTAATTTATCGTTTGTAAAACTTTGCAAATCCATGTGATTAATTCAATTTAGTGTCTGTAAATTTCCCAACCCATGTAGTTGCCTAAAGCTTCTTCTAAGATGGCAGCTGTTTTTGAAGCATTCATTACGACGTGATGTTCAAAACCGTTTTTACAGATGTATTGCATTAGTCCTTGCAAGTCAGGTATTTGAGCGACGGCTCTATTTCCAAAAGTGTTTAGTGCGTCGTCTGTAAGTTCGCCTTCACCAATATATACTTTAATAATACCTTTTGGATCGTCAGTACTGATTCTTCCATAAGTTAGAGGCATTGCTGGTGTTCTTCCGTCTAAAGCGCCATAAGTGTTTTCGACTCCAACGGTAGTTCCAAGAATAGGAGCTGTGCTTAATTGAATGTCCGGTAAGAATGATTTAGCCCAGTTTCCACAGTGAAATAAAACGCATTTTTCAGGATCATCAGCATAGTTATTGTTCCAGTCTACCAATGCACTTGGTGATCCTGATGCTAATTGCATGGCGTACATACTCAAAGTTCCTGTGACATCAACCTCACAAGCACTTGGAAGCATATTTTCACTCATAATACTCATACTTGTACATACATTGCAGCCATAGTTTTGTTGTAATGAAGTCCAACATTGTATGGCAGTTGCATCCAGAGCATGTTCTTCCATGAAATCTTTTAGTACCACATCTAATTTGGCAATTTGAAGCATAGCCTCATTTGGTGTTTTGCCTTGAGCAACATAAGCATTAATCGATTCTAAATGTTTTTTTACCGATGCATCCTCAGCTGTTAGTTTATTTGCTTTTCCTAGAATTTCAGATAAATCTACTGTGGTTACGGTAATGCCGTTTCTTTGTAATATTTTTTCAGAATAACGAACAGTATTAAAGGCTCCTGGTCTTGCTCCGATAGCGCCGATTCTTACATTTCGCATTCCTTTTACAACTCTGCAGACAGCAGTAAAATCTAATAAGTCTTTCTGGAAAACAGGGTCAGAAGGACTCATTACATGCTGGCTTGTCAAAGAGTATTTTATCCCATATTGATATAAATTATTGCAAACTGAGATTTTACCGCACCAGGAATCACGTCTGTTTACCACATTCATTTTGGTTAATTCATCTGGGTACGCCTGAATAAGAACAGGAACATTAAGATTGGCTAGTTTTAAAGTATCAGCAACACCTTTTTCATCACCAAAATTAGGCAGCAAAACAAGCACACCCATAATTTCGTCTTGGTGTCTTTTGAATAATTCTGCACATTTTTGAGCTTCTTTATACGTTTCTACTCCGCCTAATTTGGTGTCGGTACTGTCCAGTAAAATAGGTTTGATATTTAACTTTGCTAAAATTTCAATAATTTCAAATCTGGCCTTTTCTACCAAACTGTCAGGAAAAAAATCTCTATTTCCAATAATTACTCCTAATGTTGATGTTGTCATTTTATTCTTTGGTTTTGTTTTCTTTATGCTATTATTACTTCAATTTCGTTGTCGCTAAATACTTGTTTGTGTTTTTCCTCGATGTTATCATCAGTTATAATGTAATCAATTAAGGATAGTGCTCCTAAACTGGCCAATGCGCTTTTTCCTATTTTTGTGCTGTCGGCTACCAGGTACGTTACTTCTGCAGCCTCAATCATTGCCTTTTTTACAACCAGGTCGCTAATACTTGGGTAGGTGAGTCCTGCTTTTAATGAGATTCCTGCCGTGGCTAAAAATAACTTCTGAACATGCAATCCTTTAAAAAAGTCTGCGGCTTTTTGTCCTGTAAGTGATAATGTTGGCGGCTTGAATTCGCCTCCCGTCATAATCACTTCTATATCTGGATCAGCACCTAATAATAAAGCAATGTTTAATGCATTTGTGATTACAGTTAATCGTTTATGACCTTTTAATCTTTTTGCAATTTCTGTTGTTGTTGAACCTGAATCGAGAATAATGGTATCTCCGTTTTCTATGAATTCCAGACATTTCTGCGCAATAGCCGATTTCTGTTCCAAGTTTTCCTGACGCTGAAGAGAAAAACTTCTAACCTGATCTTCTACATTTTTAATGCTTGCTCCTCCATGTTCCTTAAGGATCAATCCTTCGCTTTCTAATTTTTCAAGATCTTGACGCACTGTAACTTCCGTGACTTTGAATAAGCGGGCTAAATCGTTAACTTTTGCAAAACCATCTTCTTTTAACAGGTCTAATATTTTTTCTCTTCTTTGATTTGCTAACATGTTATTTGTTTTTAATATGTGAATAACAAATATAAACAATTGCAAAACAAATTAAAGTAGATGCAAAACAAATATAAAACAAATGTAAAACAAAATAAAAGAAAAACAAAACAAAATAAAAGAAAGAAAAAGAAAATTTTAGTTTTTGCTTTTTTAAATAATAAAATATTGTATGTTAGTTGTTTACGTATGTAATTGTGTTGTTGGTTTCTTTTTCAAAGAGGAAAAATAATGTAAATAGTATTATTTAGTTGTTTGCGTTAGATGTTGCTAATTTCTTTGTTTATTATGATTTATAGTATTCAGAAGAAGAAAACTGTAAGTTTTAGACTCAAAAGATTATAATAAAGTTTGTGAACTTGAATTCTTTGGATCTTTGTTTTGTTAGTGCCTCTTAGAGATAAATGTTCGTGCGCTAGAATGTTGTTAGAACAGTTTTCTCTTCCGCTTGGGTTTGGTTTATAGGACTGGTGTCTTCTTAGTGAGGTAAACTGATGGTATGTGTATTGTGTTCCCTTGTTCGAGTGAAACGTTAAATTTGAAATTATTTAGTCTGCTGCTAAATTTTTAGTAATTTATTTTTTATCAAAATTTAAAATTTGATAGTTCGTTAAAGTTGGCTGTCTATCTTCCTGCAGTTTCTTATGTCGCTTCAGGAAATAGTAATTATTACTATTTGTAAATATTTTTTTGATTCGTTGTGCTTTGTGTTTGTTATTGATTTTGTCTTCAATAAGCTGTCCTTGTTAACATTAAAATTACATAACAATAATCCTCTGTTAAGGATTTCTTAAAATCTAAAAATTTACTATAAGTAAATTTATATCCATTTTTGCAGTGAAATATTTACTAATATTAATAATTTAACTGAAATGGAAAAAAATAAGTTTTTGGTTTATGTAGTTTTTTTATTGGTTTCGCTTACAGCAGCAGGGCAAAAAGGAGCTATAAAAGGTAAAGTGTTTGATGGTGCATTTCCGCTTCCGGGTGCGATTGTACAGTTGAATGGGACTCAAAAAAATGCTTCAACAGATTTTGAAGGAAGTTACAATATTACCGGAATTGAAGCCGGAGATTATGAAATCGTGGTTACTTATTTAGGCTACGAAAAAATCAGCCAAAAAATTATAATCGGAGCTGGAAAGGTAATGGTTGTTCCGAATATTTTACTAAAAACTTCCTCAAACAATTTGGATGAGGTAGTGGTGAAGGATAATTCAAAAAGACTAAGTGAAGCCAAAGCATTAAATATTCAAAAAAATGCAATCAATTTGGTAAATGTTATAGCTGCGGATGGAATCGGAAAACTTCCGGATCGTAATGCAGCCGAAGCAGTACAACGTGTTCCGGGTGTATCTATTGAGCGTGATCAGGGAGAAGGCCGTTATGTAGCCGTGCGCGGATTACCTGCTGAATGGAGTTCTACTACTATGAATGGAAACCGAATTCCAACTGCAGCCGATGAAGGGGCAAGCAGAGCTACGGCATTTGATTTTTTTCCGACGGAAATGATTGGTTATGTTGAGGTTTCAAAAGCTTTAACACCAGACATAGATGCTGATGCATTAGGTGGAAGTGTGAATTTTATAACAAAAACAGCGCCTTCTAAATTTACTGTAGACGCTAGTGTTGGTATGGGATACAATGCAAAATCGGATAAAGGAATTTACAGCGGGTCTGTTTTGGTTGGAGACAAATCTAAGAATGGAAAATTTGGTTATATACTGAATTTTTCACAATGGAACAGAAACTGGGCTTCTGATAATTTTGAAGCAAGAAGATCTGGAGATGAAGGTGTTTACCGTTTAGAATTAAGAGATTATACAGGTGAAAGACATACAACAGGTTTTAACGGCGGATTTGAATTTAATCCAAACGAAAGAAATAAGTTTTTCGTAAAACTGAATTATGGGAAACTTCTTGATGAAGAAACACACTTTAAACGTCGTATACGTTTTGATAAATTCAATGCAGCAACAAATACAGGAAGAGTAGAGCTTCAGAATATCTACAACGAATTAAACTTTGATTTCTATGGTGGTGAAGTTGGAGGAAAACATATCGGAAACAAAGGTGTTTTTGATTGGAGTGCAGCCCATTACAGCACGGAGTTTTATTACGGAAATGTTCCTGATGCTCAAAACAACAGTTATTATTCTGTATTTTTTAAGCAAGACGGAGTAGGATTAAATCCTGTTTATCTTCAGGATAGAGGAAATGGTCCAAGAGCGTATTGGGATTCTGATGGAGGATATATGAATACAGATAATATGTTTGGTTATTTGTCAAATCCTAATTTTCAGGACAGTCCTAATTTGATGAAGTTTAGCACGCTGGAGCTTTATAAAGTAGCTGTAAAAGAGAGAGATAATATTGTGGCATCGGCGAATTATGAATTTGATGCCAATGAAAATCTTAACTTAAAATTTGGTGCTAAATTTAGGGATAAAGATAGAATTGCCACTTTTGCAGATGAGTTTTACAATTGGAGCGGAGCGGCGGCGGCGCCAACTTTGGCAGGTTATGGACAGTATAATATTATGCAGCCAAAAGGAACAGAGTACCTGAAAGAGCTTCATACTAATATCGGAAATAGTTTTGGGCCAGTACTTTCTCCAACCGGTATGAATCAGTTTTACAATGATAATTTTAATAACGGTAATTTGAAATTGTCTGAAAGCGATTCTGAAATTCTTGCCAACGGCGGCGGATTAGGGCGTAACTTCAATGTTGACGAAACGCATACTTCTGTATACGGAATGGCAACGTATAAAATAAATAGTAAACTGACTTTTTTGGGAGGTTTGAGAGCAACGAACACCAATACAAAAGTAAGCGGTTATCAATATGATGTGACACCTGAAAATCCGAATGGATTGCTTTCTAAAGTTATAAAAACAAAAAACTATCTATCACTTTTGCCAATGCTTCACTTGAAATACTCTCCTGAAGAAAATACAAATCTTAGAATGGCAGCAACGAGAACTTTTACAAGACCTGATTTTGGTTATCTGGCTCCAGGTGGTACTTATTTGGCTGCTGATAATGAATATGACGGAGGTAATCCCGATGTAAATCCTACGTATTCTTATAATTTTGATTTGATGGGAGAACATTATTTTGGAAAACTTGATGTTGTTTCGGCTGGAGTGTTTTACAAAACAATTACTGATCCTATTTTTATGGATACCAAGCAAGGTGATATCAACGGACATACGGGAGTAGAGATTTCACAACCTATGAATGGTGAGAATGCATGGCTTTTTGGTGCTGAAATTAGTGGAAATAAAAAATTTGACTTTCTTCCAGGATTCTTGAATGGTTTTGGTGTACAAACCAACTATACTTTTACTAAGTCGCAAATGACGATACCGGGTCGTGCAGGGAAAACAAGTTTGCCTAGACAAGGGGATCATTTAGCAAATGCGCAGTTGTATTATGAAAAAGGAAGGATAAATGTTAGGGCAGCGTATAACTTTAAATCAAAATATATTACCGAGCATGGTACAAGTGGTTTGGATAGAGATGATGTTTATTATGGAGCTTATTCTGCATTAGACGCTACATTTTCATTCAAATTAACCAAGCATTTTACAATTTTTGCCGAAGCAAACAATCTTCTTAATGATAAACTGGAATATTATTATGGAGATGACAGCCGACCAAAACAAGTAGAGCTTTACGGAATCAGAGGGCAAATGGGAGTTAAATGGAGCCTGTAGAATAAAATTTTGTTTGATGTTTTTTTATTGGAAGAGTCGGTTTTATGCCGGCTTTTTCCTTTTTTTAGGAGATTAGTTGTTTTGTCATAATGAAATTTTTATTCGATTTTGAAATATTAAATTTTACTATTTGTAATTTTTTAGTTGTTTAATATATACACTTATAAACTTTAAAAGAACACTTCATAGAAAATTTATCTTTGATTCAAATGTTAATTGAAAGAAAAATAGGTTTTTAAATGTTTAGTGTTTTGATTTTGTTGGTGTTGATGTTTTTGTTTGTTCTTTTTTTTTGCCTCTTGTTTATGGGTAAAATTTTACTATTTGTAAAAATAATTAATAATATGTTTACTTTTGCTTAATATTAGTCTTTGTTTTGAATGCTACTTTTGTACTTGTAAAAACAGATTAATTATGCTTAAGAAGGTAAATAAGTTTACAAATGGTAAAAAAACATCGACGATGTTAATTATTATAGCGGTCTTTTTGTGTTACACAGGAATGTATGCCATACGAAAGTCGTTTTTAGCAGGTCAATACGTAGATCTTTCCTTAGGTTTTGGACTAAATGCAAAGATAACTTTAGTGATCAGTCAGGTTTTAGGTTATATGGTTTCAAAATTCATCGGTATTAAGGTGATTTCTGAAATGAAGAAAGAAAAAAGAGCGATTTGGCTGGTATGTTTTATAACTTTTAGTTTGGCAATGTTGGGATTATTTGCAATCGTACCGCCTAAGTTAAAAGTTCTGGCATTGTTCTTTAATGGATTGCCTTTAGGAATGGTTTTCGGAATTGTATTCTCTTACATTGAAGGCAGAAAAAACACCGAGTTATTGGCAGCAGCACTTAGTGCCACTTTTATATTTTCGACCGGACTTGTAAAAACTGCCGGTTTGCTTTTGATGCGTGATTTTAATGTAAGCGAATATAATATGCCTTTTTTGACAGGATTGCTTTTTTTTCCACTTTTTCTGCTTTCTGTTATCGTTCTTAATTATTCGAAAGCGCCAAGCGAAAGCGATATAATAGAACGTTCCGAAAGACAGCCAATGTATAAAAAAGAAAGAAAAGATTTTTTAAGAAAAAATTGGATTGGTTATTTTGGTTTAGTTGCAATTTATGTTTTGCTAACCATTGTAAGAGATTTTAGAGATAATTTTATTGTTGAGTTTTGGGCAGATCAAGGCTATTCGGGCACACCAAAAATTATCACACTAACAGAAATTCCTGTTGCAATAACCGTTTTATTAATTGCTGCGGCAGGAACATTAGTACGTAAAAATAAGCTGGCTTATAACATTGGGATGAGTCTTACGATATTGGGTTCTGCAATGGTTTTGATTTCGACGGTTTTGTTTAATAATCATTTAATGTCTCCGGTTTACTGGATGATTATTAGCGGAATTGGGGTTTATTTGCCTTATATTTTATTTCATTGCCTGATTTTTGAGCGACTTGTGGCTTTGTTAAGTTTTAAAGGAAATGTTGGTTTCTTGTTTTATATCGCCGATGCTTTTGGTTATTTAGGAAGCGTTATGGTGCTTGTTTTAAAAGAAATTACAGGTTTTGATAAGAGTTGGACTCAGTTTTTTGTGTCGTTGAATATTACGTCAGCGATAATGATCGGAATGATTACACTTTTTTCAATGTGGTATTTCAATCGACGTTTTTTACAAAGAAAACAAAAATCAGCAGCGATGCTTTGTTCTTAATTTTTATAATTAATTAAAAATGAATACTAAATACGATTTAATTGTTATTGGTGGCGGAGTTTTAGGAACTTTTCATGCTTACCACGCCTTACAAAAAGGCTTAAAAGTTGCCATAATAGAAAAAGACAAACTGCCGGTAAGTGCTACAGTTCGCAATTTTGGTCAGGTAGTGCCGTCAGGAATGGATACAAAGTGGCAAAATTACGGACGAGAAAGTCTTAAGATTTACAGCGATATTCAAAGTCAGTTTGATATTTCGATTCGGAAAAACGGCTCAGTATATTTAGCTTCAAATGACGAAGAAGTGCAGCTTATTGAAGAATTAAGCATCATAAATAAAAACAATGGATATGAATCGCTGTTGTTAACCAAAGAACAATGTCTTGAAAAATATTCAGGCTTACGAAATGACTATATAAAAGCTGGACTTTTCTTTCCTGAAGAGGTTACAGTAGAGCCAAGAATAATGATAAACCGTTTATTGGAATTTCTGATAAAAAACAAAGGTTTAGCTTATTTTGGAAATACAAAAGTGGTGCGTTGCGATTCGCTTTTAAATGAAGTCGTTGTTCTAACCGCTAACGGAGAAATTCATAAAACGTCAAAAGTAATATTGTGCTGCGGTTCAGAGTTCAAAACATTATATCCTGATGTATTTGCAAAAAGTGATCTTGAAGTAACCAAATTACAAATGCTTCAAACAAAACCGCAAGCGGATTATCAATTAAAAGGGTCCGTATTAACTGGACTTTCGATTCGTCGTTATGAGGCTTTTTACGAGTGTCCTTCTTTTGACGGAATTAAAGCAAAAGAAGCATCAGATAGTTTTGAGAAAGAGTGGGGTGTTCATATTTTGTTTAAACAAGCTGTCGATGGATCTGTTATTATTGGAGATTCGCATGAATATGCTGATGCAGCCAATATCGACGATCTCGGATTTGATTTACGAATGGACGTCGACGAATTTATGATTGCTGAAGCTAAAAAAATATTCAATCTGCCAACTTTTGAAATACAAAACCGTTGGTATGGTATGTATTCTCAATGCAAAGAGAATGATATTTTTGAACATACTATAGAAAACAACATTCATATCGTAACAGGAATTGGAGGAAAAGGCATGACAGGAAGTGCAGGATTTTCTAAAGAAAACATTAAAAACATATTTAATTTAAAATAGATGATAGATATTAAACTAGTAGTTTTTGATATGGCAGGAACTACCGTAAACGAGAATAATCTTGTATATAAAACCGTTCAAAAAGTGATTAATCAGGAAGGATTTTCGGTTTCACTTGATGAAGTATTGCTTTATGGTGCCGGTAAGGAAAAGCATACGGCTATAACAGATGTTTTAACTGCCTGTACTACCAATGTTGATATTAAAACGATTGCTGATAAAGCTTTTAATAATTTTAAAGTTGCTTTGGAAACGGCTTATGATGAAGCTCATATTTCTACTTTTAACGGAATGGAAGCCTTTTTTGATTCTTTAAGAAAACATGATATCAAAATTGCGCTGAATACAGGATATGATTCTAAAACGGCGAATAAATTATTGGAGAAATTAAATTGGAAAGTGGGTAACCAGGTAGATGCTTTGATTACATCTGATGATGTTGTAAACGGAAGGCCAAATCCTGATATGATTCAAATGGCAATGGCTAAGTTTGGAATCACGAATCCTGCTCAGGTTTTAAAAGCAGGTGATTCGGAAATTGATATTATGGAGGGAAAAAATTCCGGTTGCGCAATAACAGTTGGTGTTCTTAGCGGAGCACAGAATAAAGAACAGCTAGAAGTAGCTAACCCCGATTATATTTTGAATGATGTAACAGAGCTTGAAGGCATTTTATTTCGATAAAAAGTTACGGCTCAGTAAGCCCGTCTGTAAAGGGCGGGTTTATTCATTTTTAGCCAGAAAGAAATAAAGCACCAGCATTTTTGAAGGTGTATTTCCTTTGTTTACAGGAACGTGTGGAATTCTTCCGTCAAAAAATATAGAATCTCCTTCTTTAAGCAAAACTTCTTCTTCGCCAATAATATACCAGCATTCACCGCTTAAAATATATTTAAATTCGTAAGCATCGGTTTCTACTTTTCCGCGTTGCGAACCCGGTTGTACTTCAAGTAAAACCGCTTCAAAAGCTACAGAAGATAATTGTTTTCCAAAAATAGAAAGGTAGGAAAACCCTTTGGCTTCATCTTCTTTTTCAATTACAGCGTTGTCTTCTTTTCTTGAAATTATAAAATTGCTTTTATCTGATTTTGGAAGACCGTTAAAAAAATCCGATACCTCAATTCCGAGTGCTTGTATAATGTGTAAAAGAACTGGAAGCGATGGTATAGTTCTTCCGTTTTCAATTCGTGAAATAAGGCCGTTACTTACATCTGCATTTGTGGCAACTGTATTAATAGTAAGGTTGTTTTTTTTGCGAATTTCTTTAATTCTTTTCCCTAAGCCAATAAGATAATCTTCCATAAAATTTGTGATAAACAATGTAGTTGTAAAAGTCTTAAAATAACTTTACAATTCAAAATGATTAGTTGAGTTAGGTTTGCAGCAAAAAGGGATTGGTAAATCGTGGAGAATTAGTTGCCAAAGAAGTAATTAATGAGCATTTCAATTGTTTTTTTTACTTTGTTAAATTAGGAACGCGTACGATCCTTCCTTCAGAAAAATCCAATTTGCTTAATTGTGTAGTTTTTATTTCCTATTGTATTATTTCCTTTTCTGGAAAGTATGTATTCATGCTCAAAAGCATCAGTACTTAACTGATCTCTAAAACTGTTAGGTTCAAGCGTTAAAAAAACAATATGAAGAGTAGAGTTTTTTATGCTTCGCGTCAAGAAACGCTCCTACGAAAATCCGTTTCATCTTTCTCTCTGAAAATGCTCATAATTACCTTTTCGTTTTATCAAAATCATCACTTCATCAGAGGGAATGGGATTAGTTACGTGAGGGTTTTGTAAAACATTAAAAAATAAACAAATTGTTAATTGTATTTCTGTAACGATTGTTCATTAGAGATTAGTATTCAAAATTGTAAAATACAATTTTTGCAGTAATTCAAAAATAGGGTTTCAAAGGAATACTTAGATTTGTTTTGATCACGACTAAGCTAAAAAACCGCTTTAAATCATTTGCTGCAGGTAATATTTTGGACAAATTTGCACAAACAGAACCTAATAAAGCATTCGTTAAAAACGATACTGCTGATTTTGCTTTCCAGGTTAATCCTGCAGGTATACGCGCAGGTAAAAAACTTGGTATATTTGTTGAATTAGGATACGGACACAGAGGAATTATTAGTGCAGGACTAAACTATAAATTTTAAATAGTAATTTACCGGACTTAAAAAACAAATTACTGCCAGTTTATAAAAGGCTGAATGTTTAATTTATTCAGCCTTTTAGTTCAATATAGTTTGAAGCGGATTAATTTAATGCACGAACAGCAAGAAGCTTATAAGTGTAAAATGGTTTGATCGTACATAAGTAATAACCTAAATTAGTTAAATTAATATGTTTACATTTTTTAAAATTTCCATTCATTTTGCAGTAACGGCCTTGTTTGCTTTGAGTTTAATTACCTTTAGTGACGTTTTTATCCATACAAATCAGTTGCGTTTTTATGTTTTGACCATCATAGCAGCTATGATTTTTTTTGTGATGGGTCTTGCGGTAATTTTTATTTATAAGAATTTAAAAATAATTAAAATAGGTCATGTTTACATTTTGAAAGAAGACAAGAAAAAGGCAGTACAGACAGCTGTTAGAAAATTATTGTTAATTTTTGGATTTGCTGCGATTATTATAGCATTCTTTACGTGTTCGCTTTGTGTTGCTTTACTTCAAAGGATGAATGATGGAATGGCTTTATTTGGTTAATATGGACAAGGTATTTCAAGGGAGAAATATCTATGAGTGGAGTTGATCTTTACTAACTAAACTTTAAAATTCATGTTTGTTGGCAATATTGCATTTCTCAAGAAAAAAGAGTGCGAAATCTTGAGATAATGATGTTTAGGTTGTTTTTTTCTTTCGAGGATATCTTTATACTTATTACCAATTTATCATGTTTGAAGAAATGGATTAATCTAAAATTTATAAGTAAGATTGATCATGAAATTAAAAGGTTTTTGCGGACGAGCATAAAAAAAACATCACTTACCCAATATTGCTCATTTAAAATATTATTTGCTTTAATACCAATTCTGTACCTTGGACGGTTGTAGAAAAGAGTTGCGTCCAGAAGATTATAGGAAGAAAGTGCCACGATTTTGCACCTTTAACTTTGAGAGGTTTTGAAAAGATTGAAAAGTGTTTTAAAAGAAAAAAACCTGCGAATCCTAGGATTTGCAGGTTTTACCACTGTTTTTTCGGGTTTTTGAAAAGATTGAAAAAGTGACCTTTTTACTTCTTTTCCCCTTTTAGTGGGGAGAGCAGTTCCGCCGCTTTGCTTTTGGAAATGTATATTTCAGGCAGAAAATGCAGCAGCTCGGAAAGGATGAATTCCGCATTGTCATCAAATTGGCCTGCCCAATCCATTATATGTTCAACCGACATTCTGTAGTCGGTCTCAGGGGTATCGCAATGGTAGTCCTGTAAAATCTCAAATATCCTTTCGGCGGTTTCGTGCATTTATGTAAATTTTAAATAAAAGATAAATGTATAATATTGTTTTTTATGGCACAAGAAAGAAAATCCAATTTATTGGAATCATCAGGGGAATTTTTACTTTCAATTGTATTAATTCAGATTAGGTGGCTTACTCGCTAACATCAAGGCCAATCTCATCTTCATCTTCATTCTCATCCTCATTTTCATCTTCAGGCATACTTTCATCTATTAAAATTTCATAGTGTTTATCCATTCCCCATCTGTCAATTATCCAGTCGGTTAATTCTTCGCGTCTGATTTTACAGGCCGCAGGCGTCCAATCGTCATGCTCTGCAATTTTTCTCTCCTGTCGTATATCAGAATTTGCATAAGAAAAACCGGTGCCCGAAGTTCCCTTTTTTCTCTCAAATTCAAAGTTTCTGTATCGTGAATTGTCTTTCGTTAGAACTATGTTTGATATATCATGAAGATATTTGTTTCTATCCCGCGCGGGCCATTTTTTCAGCCATTGTGAATTAACATCCGGATTTTGGGGAAGAATATGTTCCAACGTTGCATCACTTAAATCCTCCCAATTTAATTTTGGCGTATTTTTATCCATCAGAAGAAAGACTTCATACTCGTACAAGGTATACTTCAACAGTTTTCGCCAGTGATACCATTCGAAAAAATCTTCCTTTAGGGATTTCCTGAAATTATTTTCTGGAGAATACCAATTAATTGTACCATAGATCCATTCCGTAACCGTTTTTAAATCATGTTTTCCAGCAAATATATCATCCGCCCATCTATAGAATTTGGATAATCCGGCATTGCTTCGTTTTCCTTCCCATAAAAATACGCGATAGGAAAAGAGCTCAATCGATTTGAGAAAATCGGCATAATCGTCGTCAGTTATGCCATTATTGTCTCTCTTAATTCTTACCGCAATTAACAAAGGTAGGAAATTTGCGACATTTCCCGCATTTTTGATTTTTGTAAAGAATTTTAGCTCATCCTTATCCGAAGCGGGACTGCTCGGATTAACGACCGAGGCATAGTGCTTGGATATTACCGCCAGTCCGTCAACAAATTTTAAAATAAATCCCTTTACCTGATCTTTATTTTTTTTTGTAAAGTTCCTTAAAGGAATTACCTCATCAGATTTGAAACCGCTGTAGCCAGTCCAGTTTTTAGGAGTGTAACTTACAAATAAAGTCCACGCTATACGCAAGCATTGGCTTTCGCTTCCATTGCATTTTGAAATATTAACATAAACTTCCTTCCAAGTCTTATTGATTGTATTTGTGAAATCCTCCTTTTCCGATTCATCTGTTATATTGGGGTAAACCCAGTACATTAGGTAGTTTTTCAATAATTCCATCGAAGACAGGTCCTTGCCCCTTGAATTCATCAATTCAAAAGTCATCCCTATTTCGCTTTCGACTTCGATAGGATAGAATGAGAAATTTAGTTTTCTAATGATGGCGTCAAACAAATCCTTCAGGTATTCCACACCGCCTTCTTCTCTTATTTTGAGCTGCTCGGATATATGATTCTTTAAAAAAAAATACGCGTTTGAAATTCGGGATTGATGGACTGAATTTGCTGAGACATTGCTGACACCTTTTGTTATCAGATCCAAGTAGAAGTCGGAAGTGTCGTTGTTTAGCCTGAGCTTGCTTTTACTTCCTGAATAAAGGTATATTGGAATCTCTGCAGCGAAGTCTGTCTGGCCCAAATCAATAAGCTCCTTGAATATTATTGACAAAAACAGGCTGCAGGTCGATAACCTCTGCTGCCCATCCACTATATCCACGATTTCTAATTTTTTAGTTCCGTAATTTTCCAGTGGCTTGGGATTGGGCTGATAAATTACAATTGTTCCGGTATAGTGGCTTACAATTTGGTCATCGACCAGCGCATCAATGTCCTGAACAAATTCCTGCCACTGTTTTTCTTCCCATGAATATCCTCTCTGGTAGTCCGGTATGCGAAAAATTTTGCTGTCAAAAATATTTGACAATGTTTTCTTTTCCAAGTTGGTTAGCTATTTTTAATTATTAATTGAAAGCTGTGTTCGCTGATGATTTTTATAATTTGCTTGTCAGCTTTTCTCGCTTTGATGTATTGGATTCATATCTATATGGATATCCAGATATTTTTTTAATTCTCTTGCGGAAAATCCATAGATATGATGGTCATCGTCGTAACCGTGCGCCATGAAAGCCACTATCTCACCACTTTCCGAAATTATCGGTGCTCCGCTGGTTCCAATAAAATCAAGGTGATCGGTTATTGTGCTTTTTAAATCAAAACGTTCAAAAGGGCCGATTTTGGAATCATATTCAATGCCCAATACTAGCCTGTCGGTTTGAATGAGTTTCATTATAGGTGGCAGCGCGAATTCTTCCGTATAAACTATATTTTTCCCCCTTAGTCGGCTTAAAATCCAAATTTGTAAATGGAATTATTTTATTGCCAGCCTCCACGCGTATTTTTTCATTAAATACGATCTCCTTTTGGAAGATTTCAAAGTCTTCCTTTATCTCGGCATAGCAAATGTCCAGAGGGGTTATAGTGTTCAAATCTTCTTCTTCAGTTCCCTCCAATAATTCTACGGTATCTATGTAATTTAATTCCGGTATGACAAAAACATTTGTGCCGTTTTGGGTGCCAGTGCCTTTGTCTATAGCGGTCTGCAATCCGATTCTGTCGGTAACATGTCGGACTGAAATAAAAAAAAGCCTTTCTCTGTATTTTATTGCGCAACCGCTGCCAGGGGCGCCAGGCATTAAAGTGTCGGGATCCAGCATGACAACATGCTGTGTGGCTTTGACAACATAATCTGCCAATTCCTCCAGTTTATCATTTTCCTCCAGCTTAATTTTTTTTTTCATCTCTTCTTAATTTTAACTTTATTCTATGAGCAGATTCATGATTGTCTTTCATTAATCATAAGGTTCTTATCAGATCAACTATTTGCATACTTTTCCAGTTCAGAGATTTCTGCAGAAACGATTTGCTTAATTATTTCTTTTTTCTTTTCAAAATCATTGGAACTGGTAAATGTCCTTCTCAAGTAGATCCTCACCATCACGACATTCATATTCATCAGCGAGAATTCTTTATTTACACTTTCCCATTGCGCATTAAACTCGTAGCCTCCATTGCTTTTTTGAGCAATTTGGATGCATTTTATATCCGAATCCTTGAAGGTCTTATTTTCGTAAATATCCGTTGTTGCAAATATGTCATCGGCTACCAAAGGTTTTAATCTTTCATTTATGGCTTCCTTTATTTTTTCTATTTTATCAAAGTCATCGAAGTTGTCCCTGGTTAATATGATTTTTACCTGATAAACTCTCTTGAATAATTTTCTTTTCAATAATTCTTCCAGAACCTCTTTTTCCGAATCCTGCATTACCACCTCTTTTTTTGCAGTGTAATTCAAAAAGACTTCATCGCTGTTTTTAATGTAAAAATCCATCAGTTCCTGTATCGTTTTGCTCTTTTCCAAAAACTTGGTGCCTAATGTTTTACTTGAAGCGCTTGCATAAGCGAGCATAGAATTGGCCGATCTGTTTGTCTTATGGAAATAGACCTGATTATACAGATGGGATCTGGATTGGATAAATCGCAGCATGGAGTCCAACCCGCTTTCCTTATAGGCCAGATACACATTATTATCGGCATCTTTGGTAGCCATAAATGATGCGAAGATCCTATTGATATCGTAGATGCCGTAGGTTACTCCTGAGAAATAGCTGTCCCTTAAAAGATAGTCCATCCTATCGGCGTCAATTGGAAATGATGTGATTATGCGCGAAAAGAAAGAGGTGTAGTTATTCTCTTTTGAATCGGTAAACTCCTGCAGATTTTCAAAATCAGGCTCAATCAGTTTAACGATCCTCTCAGCGGATAGGCTTTCAATAATGACCTTGGCTGAAGGCGAAAATTTATGTTCATCGGTTATGTGCCTCATCTTTAATTCGTCAATTAGGATAAAGATGAATGCGCATGAAATGATTTCATGCTCCACTTTATTCTTATTGGCCGCGATCAGCTTTTCGAAAGCCGAATAATAATTTTTGAGCACTTTTGATTCTTCGGCAATCTTCAGAAAAGCATCCTTGCTTATTGCGAATTTATCAAAAAGGTGGGATAGCGGACCATGTCCTATATCATGCAGAAGGGCAGCCAATCTTAGCTCCTGATAGTAAACTTCTTCCCGTTCCTCCAGATTGTTTAGATTATAGAAACTGCTCTTGCCCTTTATAAAATACTTTTCTTTTTTCTTCTGCCCAGTTGCGAAATTTTCCTTGCAGGAATCGAATATTTTTCCCGCCAGATGCATTACTCCGATAGAGTGCTCAAATCTCGTATGGTTTGCCGAGGGAAACACATAATAAAGGAAGGTGTTCTGTTTCACCCTTCGCAATCTGGTGAAGATGGGATGCTGTATGATCCATTTTTCAATTTCCGACAGTTTGATATCGCCGTGCAAGGGGTCAAGAATGCTTCCGTAATAATTATCTCTGTAATTGTAAATCATAATTTTTCATTTAGTATAAATCTTTAATTCTTCATCTTGCGAAGCATGCCGCCTGCCATTGGGCTGATCATGTCTTTACTGAAGGTTTGCGCGTAAAAATAAAACCTTTTTTAAGGCTGGGACAGGGGGTTTATACTTGATTTTATATTATGGATAAGTACTTCGCTAATTTTTGTGGGAACCCAGCAGGGGCTTTAATTTTTTGGCCAGTTCAATTTCAAGTATCCCAATCAGGGGCTTCATCTCTTCTTCCAGAACGATGTAGTTTAATTTTAGATTGCCATACAGCAAGGTGTCGTACCAGTAGGTGAGCTGCAGACTTCCAGTTTCGCCATTTACGGAATGGCCCAAATGATTGACAAACCTGTAATGGAATTTATCTTTCACTTTGCCCACATAAAGCGTTCCGCTGGATTCCCTTTGGATTTTCGGCAGTTCCGCTATTTTTCTTTTTCCGGCAAGTCCCCTGATGCTTTCCAGTGCCTGCAGCATGCTTTCATTATTCAGTTTTTCCGTATCGAAGCTGAACCAATATAATATCGGTTTGTTTTTTGGAAGGCTTTCATTCAGGCTCTTAAATTCCGTGCATTTTGAAAACGTCTGGGTTTGTCTGTAGTTTTCAGCAAGGTAAGTGCTGTCTATATCGATCGATTGGATCTTCAGGCCATTTTTTTCGATAGCCTCAAGATATGCGTTCAATTTATTAATTTGGTCGCCAATGATGTTTTGTATGGTTTCTTTCATGCTTTTCTTTGTGTATTGTTGCTCATGGCAGTTTCCAACACGGTATTTAGTTTCCTAATGCCAGATTAATTTTAAACTTTTCCTGGAGTCTCATCTATAGCTTGTACTATATCGATAAGATGCTTTTTGGAGGGTCTTGTCAAAATTTGAGTAAAACCAAAACCCATTGTTCCTTGAATGGATCTTGTCCAGCCTCTTACGAAAATGTCTTCAATTCCATCATCATTGAAATCCGCTCTAAATTGTTCCGATAATGAGGTTTCAAAGCCTTCAAATTCCAAACTGAATTCGAAAATGCCTGGAGAGCTGTCCCCTTTTACAATTCCTCTTCTTACCAATTCACCAATAGAGACCCCTTCGAGGACATACTCTTTCAGCCTGCCTTCCATGTCAAAAAGAATATTTGGAGATAAATAGTCAAGCATATTGATATTTATCCAAGGATCGCTGATAAAGGAGACTTTAGGCATTTTGGCCTTCTTAACAGCTTCTATTAGTTCTTCGAAAAAGGTAAAGCTGTGTGACATTTTAATTGCATAGGTCGTCAGCGGATAAAACCCCTTTACACTGGCGTCCTTCCATTCATTTAAAGTAGAGACTCTTATTTTATCGTCTGCATCGTTGGATAGTTCCAAATATTCGTTATCATTGTAAATCATTAATTTTTTATCCAAAAGAATCGAGAAATCAGTATTCAAATAGAAAACATCATAAATTTCATCAATAAATTCTATCCCTGCAGGCAGTTTAATTTCCCTGATTTCCCAATTTTTTGTCTCGGCTTCCCGCAATATATTTTTTAATTCTTCGGTATTTACAATATTTACTGAAAGAGCCGCCTGAAGTTTGGAAAGGATTATTCCCCTATTTTTCTTTTTTGTCAGCTTCTCGATTTCTTTTTTGACTTTTGCTTCAGATTTCGCAGCAAGAGCAAGATAATATAGGTTGGCGCTCTTAGGAAAAAGATCATTGCTTTTTCTCAAATTGCATTTGCTGTGGGTGGGAACCAAATTGTAAAGGCCGTTAAGATCAAAATCTTTATCCAGTCCCAAATCATTCTTTACCATTTCAAATTCTTTCACTTTAACCTCTAGGGATTCGGGGATTATGTGGCCAATCTCTAAATCTGCCCATTCCAAAGATTGGCGGCAGTAGAAGCATAGATTCTTATTTGCCGCCCAGATGGCACTTCTCGTCAAATTATCAAATGTTGTAGTACTCATATAAATCAGGCTGCGCAAAGTGTTAACTAGTAAATGATACCTTTGAGCTTATTTTTTTAAGTTTTAGTTATTAGCTGCAATATATTTTTTTATTTCAGTTTCCACCAGCTTCCATCGTCTTGTCCTGCTTAAATTATAAATTGCAAAATGTTTGGCTTCGTCAGCTATTTCGTTGAAGCATTTGATTATGGCTTCATCGCTTGCTTCTTTCGAACTGCATAATATAAAAAGAAAGTGTTCCGGGCTGGCCTGTTCGATAAACTCCAGCTGTTTCATATGATTTTGCATCAGCCTTTTAATCAATTTGTTCTTAAGATATCCGCTGGGATTCTGCAACCATATTTCATTGATGTTCAATGCCAATAGATTTTCATTTCCGAATTCCGCCAATGCCTCCAAATAAGATTCATTGCCGTTTTGCTGATAATCTTTCAAAAGAAGCGAGTCAAGTGTTGGCTTGGCTACAGCATCATATATTTTCAATGCATATTTTATATCATTTTGATATTTTGAATGGTAAAACGTTTTAAAAAAATCTTCGTAATATATTTTCTTTAAGTTAGGCAAAAGAGCATACAATAAAATTCTAATTCTTTGCCTTTTTGAGTAATCGCTTTCCTTTAATTCAATATAAAGCTTTGAATAAACTTTTGAACCATTTTTATAGGTCTCCAATTCTTTTCAAAAGATTTGATTCTACCGAAGCTTTCAGCTCGCTATTTGGCATCGTCAGCTCGCAATCAATCAATTGGGGCAGTTGGATTGTATTAAGTACGCTATGAATCAGTATATTATAATTTCCGTCAAGAAAAACTTTATTCTTTCTTTCAAATAATTCATTGAGAAGACTAATCTGCTGTTTTTTCATAAGTCTGTGCCGCTAATGCGTGTGAATGTTTATTTTAAATGGTACTATTGGCTAAAGCGCCATCGTACATACGGAAATTATTTGGCAATAGGAGATCTGTATGACTTGAAATAGCTTATGATTTTTTTATTGGAATATAAGCCCCTGTTTCTCTCCCAATAATCATATGCCTCTTGAAAAGAGCCTATAGGAACGCCTGCGTCCAAATTTTGTACGCCCGGGATTCTGTATGGAAGCGGCTTTACTTGTTTGCCTCTGATCACTTCGTCTATAAAGAATTCATTTAATAGCGCCGCATCCTGCATACATTTCTCTGCCTGCTGCAATTTATTCTGAAGGATATTCAGTGCGACTGACCCAAATCTAAATTCAATTGAATAATCTTCCGAATATTTATCCAGCAGCAGTTCAGCCTGCTTGTAATCTTTTGAAGCGAACAATGTTTCCAGCAGGAGATACCTGATGCCCTGATGGTCGTCTTCATTTAATTTCAAGATCAGTGCATAGATCTCGACAGCTTTAATTGGCTTTAAGCGGTTTTTTACTAATGTTTAAGCTGAAGATAGTATTTTTTTAAAATTTGGGTAAAAGAAATATTAAGTGAAGCATTTTTTCTTAAGAATGAAAGGTTTTTTTTAGTTTGCTTTTTACTTATTAGACTCTTTATTTTGCAATACGTTAATCGGAGAATTCTTCCGTTTAATCAAGTAAAATGACCGTTTACTACTTTGCGGTTTTCCCAGCATCATATTGAGTCTACTTTTACGGTGTGCAGAAAGATTTATTTAGAAAATGAAAATGATAAATTAGGGATAAAAATCCTTATGGGATATTAAAGAGATTTTAAGAATGAAAAAAGGCACATAGCATTATAAACTCCAGTTATTTGTAGCTCCTTTATGAAAATAAAATGTTCAAAAATCTGCTATTGCATACTTTGGTTTCACCTTTTTATTATACTTGGTTTAAATATCCGCTTAAATGATTTTACGAGTAATATTTATTTTATTGTTTGCTCATCAAACTTTTGGGCAGAATTATACTTTAAAAAGTATTCCAGTCCGCAATGAACTTAATACCGATCTGTTAACCAGTGAACCCTTCATAGATAAAGACGGTTTTATATGGTATGCGGTAAATAGTGAGGGAATATTTTATAAATACGATGGAAGAAATCAGATTAAATATAGTATTTATATTAAAAACAGAAAAAGAGTTACTATTTCTACAGCAAGCGTATATAATTGGATTCAGGATAAAAATGATAATATATGGGCTATTACAATTGAAGGAGCATATATTATTAATCCAAAAACTTTCGAGTTAAAATATATAAAATGGAAACCAAGTAAGTCTAATTTAAGAGATTTTCAACTTCTGGCATCAATTTTAGATCATAAAGGAAATATTTGGGTAAGCCTGGGTGAAGACTATATAATACGATTTGATAGAAAATATCATCAGAAGATATTCAGTTTCCCAGAACAGTTGAAAGAAAAAGAGGCTGCTCCTAATAGTTCATCTGCAAAAATTAAGCTAAAACTGCTAAAAGTTTTAAAAGGCGAGAGGTTCTTAATAAAATCAGTCTTAAATCTGTATATATTCAATAACAGTGGCATCCACTATGTAGATAAGCTGAAGTATGATAGTAGTAAGATCCATTTTGCTGAAAATGGTGTAATTTTTCCAGCAAATAGAAGTGGTACATACCATTTCAATGGAAGAAAATACACTTACAGATATTTGAAAGAGTTTGGCTTGCAGATGTTCGAATATCCCTATGATAATTTTTTGCATGTAAAATCAAAATTTTTTACAGTTGATGAGAATAATCTATTTATTGGTTCAGTTACTAAAAATGCAATTCCTTTTAAGATTACCGATACAGTAGATTTTAAAAATAGCATTATTAACAATCGTTTATTGGCAGGAATAAATAATGTCGTATGGTTTTCCACTAATGACAATATTTTTATGATAAAAGCTAATGATGGCAGATTTAAAAAGCATATTCAAAATGAAGACTATAAAATCAGTACCCGCGGAATTGTGTCTGATAAATATGGGAATCTCTATATTGGTTCTTATCATGGGCTTTTTAAATTGAATACATTTAAAAATACTCTGTCAAAAATTATAGATCTCCAGTATCCATTTAATTACTATAATTCGCTACTCATTCAAAATGATTCTATTTTATGGGCTGTTGCTGAAGATAATTTTATAAAATCCATTAATCTGAATAGCGGCAAAATAAAAACCTTTCGACATGAAGGAAAAGAGAAATTACGTTCGATATTCATAAAGGAAAAATCAGCAGATTCTTTGTGGGTCGGTTCTGAAAAAGGCCTATTTGTTTTTATTAAAAGCAGCAGTAAATTTGAGAGATATAAAACACAGGGGATTCGAAAAGATTTTTTTGTCTATGACGTCTTAAAAGGCAGTAATGGAATATTGTGGATTGCGACTGATAAAGGTCTTTATTTCAGAAGGAGAGGAAAACAATTTTTGAATTATTCTGTTAAAAGTGGTTTTTTTAAAGATAAAATTATTTTAGTTATTCATGAAGATAAAAATAAAAATATCTGGATCGGAACCAATAATTCCGGTGCTGCCCTTTTGAATTTTAAAACCGGTAAAACGGAAGTTTATGATCAGACTAATGGATTGTCAAATAATACTGTGTGCGGAATATTAGAAAGTTATGAGCAAATTTGGTTTTCAACTTTTTACGGTATATCTGTTCTGAATAAGAACACAAAAAAATTTAATAATTTTTATGTTCGGGACGGGCTTTCTGATAATGAATTCAACATGAGGTCTTTTCATAAAAAAGACAATTATACTTTTTACTTTGGAGGACTAAATGGAATTACGGAATTAAACCCTAAAAATTTCAAATTCCACAAGAAACAGTACAGGGTTTATATTTCAAAAAAGGAATATTATTCCGAAATAAAAAGTAAAAATGTTACTGATTACGTTCATAATTTTGAAAAGATTAAACTGCCTTACGATAAAAACTACTTTTCGGCTGAGTTCACTATAAATGATATGTACGATCATGAAAAAAGCACATACTATTATAAAATTGATGGCTTAACTGATGGATGGCTAAACGCAGGCCCTTCTGGTCTCATAAAATTATATAATTTGCCGGCTGGTGATTATTTGATGGAAGTCAAGGGAAAGGATTTTGAAGGTTCTGAAACAGTGAATAAGATAGGTATACGAATAGAAGTAGAACAGATTTTTTTTAAAAATCCTTTTTTTTTAGGTTTCGCGACTATCTTGGTAGCTTGTTTTATAATCTTTGAGTTTAGAAGGAAGACCAAAAAACAGAAAAGAAGGTACGAAAGAGAAAAAGAAATTATAGCTTTAAAGGCAAATGCGTTGAAAGCACAGATGAATCCGCATTTTGTGTTTAATATTTTAAATAATATGCAGAGCATAATGATTTTAAAAGGCGAGTCAGAGGCAAATAAATATTTTGGTGCGTTTTCCAGACTTCTGCGTCTGACTCTCGATATGTCAAAAAGGGAATTGGTTTCATTGGAAGATGAACTTCAGTATATAAAGTATTATTTAATGCTCAATAATCTTCAGCTGAATAATAAGCTGGAATTTTTTATTGAATGCGATGCAATAAAAAATGTAAGCAATCTTTTTATTCCAGGAATGCTAATACAGCCCTTTGTAGAAAATGCAATCATTCATGGATTGTCCCCAAAAGAAGAAGGTGATAAAATAATTAAAATTAAGTGTTTTATAGAAAATGACTGCCTTTTTGTGATTATACAAGATAATGGCATTGGCAGAAAAGCGGCATCAGAATTAGTTAAAAAAAGAGAATACGCGCATAAATCATGGTCGACAGAAATTGTTAGAGAGAGGATCAATGTGATGAATGCCTCTTCTAAATCACTGCATATTTCCTTTACTATTGAAGATAATGTGTTTAATGGCAGAGCATTAGGCACAACAGTTATAATCAGCTTTAAAATACGATAATCTTGATATTTTTTAATCAATATAGTATCTCAGCAAATAGTGCTGGTGCTTTGCAACTTAACCTTTAAATTATTGCTGTAAAAATGATAAATAAATACAAGGCAATTATTGTAGATGATGAAATAAATAGCATTCTACTGCTTAAACATTTTATTAGAAGGCACTGTGTAAATATTGAGATTATTGGGGAGGCACTCACAGCTGATAGCGCCGTTTCATTAATAAATAAACTTGAACCTGATATACTTTTATTGGATATCTGGCTCCATGGCAAAGATATTTTTGAAGTGCTGGATCATATAAAAATTTATAAAGCTCAAGCTGTATTTGTCACTTCGCATGACGAATATGCATTGAAGGCAATGAAATATATTGATATCGATTATATTCTAAAACCGGTTATTATAGAGGATCTCATTATTTCAGTAAACAGGGCGGTAAGAAAAATCGAACAGAAACAGTATTTTGATTTTAATAAAGGCTTGCAGATTAGGCGCAAAAAAAATAAAAGCCTTTGAGTCTGATGTAAAAATAGTACGGAAGTTTTTTATGCTTATTGAGTAGAATCAGCTTTATTTCGTTTTGCATATAGCAATTAGGCTTCATAATCGTTCTTCATGATTAAAAATTAAAAAGCATTGCTGATGGATTTAATGTTTGTTAGGCTATGAAGTTCAGCCCCATCAGAAAGTGTAGTTTCTTCTTTAAATATCGAAATTGCTTCGTATTAAACCGTCTTCTGGCTAGAAAAAAAACTGTATTTTAAAAGATTTCTTCCCTTATTTAGCTATCAAATGATTTTCCTTTTTATTAATCACTCTTCACACAGCGACAATTAATTGTTTTTTTTGTTTTTTATTAATACTATTCTGTAATGAGGTATCAAAAAGCTTCTTTTTTTTTAGGTATTTACTTGTTATTTTCTTCAATTGAAACTAGTTGGATTATTATGGGCATGTCTTAAACTATTATTTTTTTTTTTGTTAAATTATAGCCATATTTAAGAGCATTTTCACTCCGTTTTTGAAATGATTATAAGAGGCATTTTTCTATTGATATCCTTCACTGCACTAAGTCAGAATTATACGTTAAAAAATATTTCTGTCCGTACGGAACAGAATACATATTTCGTAACCAGCCCGCCTTTTGTGGATAAGGACGGTGCAATATGGTATTGTACAAATAAAGAAAATTCATTCTATAAATATGACGGAAGAAACAAAATAGAATATAAGTTTTATAATAAAGATAAAAAAAATGCTATTTCAACAGACCTTATGGTTTTTAGCTGGCTGCAAGATTTTAATGGTAATATCTGGGCCATCGGGCAGTATGGATGCAGCATAATAAACCCCAAAACGTTTAAAGTAAGATACAGAAAATGGAAATCTAAAGAAACAGGATATGTTAACCCTTTTGATATAGCGGCAGTTCTGGATCGGAAAGGTAATATTTGGATGAGCATATCGGAAAATTACATAATCAAGTTTGACAGATTTTATAATTGTAAAATTGTAGAATGTCCTGCTTCTGTCGATAAAATGTTAGAAAGCAATAATGAGCGGCTAAAAGTGATACGTGAGCTAGCGGATGGAAGGATGCTGGTTAAATCTTGGTCAAGTCTATTTATTATAGACGATAAAGGGATGCATTTTTATAGAAAATTGAAAAACTCAATGAGTAGTATTATCAAAGACTATGTGTTTATAGAAAATGGACGCATGTTTCCTAAAAATCAAAACGGGACTTTTAGTGTTCGGGACAAAAAAATTAATTATGAGTATTTAAAAGAAATTGACCTGCAGATGTTTGAGTTTCCCGGATTGGATATTGGCTTTATATATCAGAAAGGTAAGGTGCTCTCTGTTTCTGGCAAAACGTTATGTATTGGGGTCTTTGATAAAGAAAAACAAAGTATTAAATATTCTGATTCAATTGTTTTAAAAAATTTAATAATAAGTTATAAATTAAATACGGCTAAAAATGATGTAATTTATTTTTCTACTCCTGATAATATTTATATGCTAAAAGTAAAACATCAGCTGTTCAAAAATACTTTTCATTATAATAACTCCGATCCTAGCATAAAAGCAATTGTATCTGACAGAGATAGCAGCTTATTTGCACTTTCTAGTTCTGGAATTTTGAAGTACGGCCTATATGATAAAATAGTTTCAAAAGTAAGCGACTCCATTGGCTACAATTCATTGGCAATGAGTAATGATTCCATCTTGTGGCTGGCAAGCTACCATGGGGGGATTGATAAACTTAATTTGGGAACCCGAAAAATTATGCCCAATTTTTTTCTTCCTAATAATCTTAAAGTAACCTTTATTAAAAAAATGTCTCATGATTGCTTTTATATTGGCACTAACCGCGGTCTTTTTACTTTTGATCCAGAGACAGAAATACTGGAGAAGTTAAAAATTGAATCTGAAGGTTTTGAGGGAGTCCATCTAACCAATGCTTTGAAAACGAGCTCTGGAAATTTATGGATATCTTCTTCTAACGGTTTGTTTTTGAAAATAAAAGGAAAAAAAGCTATTAATTTTCTGGATAAAAATCCACTGCTGAAAAATAAAGTTTTTTTAGTTATTCATGAGGATAAAAATAAAAATATCTGGCTGGGAACAAATAATTCGGGTGCAATTCTTTTAAATTTTAAAACAGGAAAAATAGAAATTTTTGATCAGAGCAGAGGATTATGCAATAACAATATTTGCGGTATATTGGAAAGCGATAAAAAAATGTGGTTCTCAACTTATTACGGCTTGGCCGAATTAAATAAAAAATCTCTAAAAATTAATAATTATTATGATGAAGATGGGATTTCCCAAAACCAGTTTAATATTAATGCATTTCATAAAGGCAGAACAGGGATTTTTTACTTTGGAGGAACAAAAGGCATAACGGAATTTAATCCAGAAAGCTTTAATTTTAATGATACTAAAAGCAGAATTTATTCTTCCAGAACAGAATATTTTTCAGAAAGTAAAAATAAAAATGTTGTTATATACGGTTCTAATTCTGAAATTATTAATATCCCATATGATAAAAATTATCTCTCAGTTGAGGTAGCTGTTAATGATTTATTCAATAATGAAAAAAACACGTATTATTATAAAATAAAGGGTTATATAGAGAACTGGGCTGATGCTGGCCCATCTGGTATTATTAAGTTATATAATCTTCCAGCAGGCGATTATATCCTGAATGTTAAAGGTAAAGACTATCAAGGAAGTGATACAGTAAACCAAATCGAAATTAAGATTCATGTGAGGCAGGTTTTTTATAAGACAAATTATTTTATCGTTTTAATTTTTATGCTCTCATTATCATCTGTGATATTGTTTTTTATCAGAAAGGCAAGAAAACAGAAGAAAATATTTGAACGAAAGATGGAAATTACAACCTTGAAGACCAATGCGCTTAAAGCACAGATGAATCCGCATTTTATATTTAATATGTTAAATAATATGCAGAGTGTTATCCTGCTCAAAGATGAGCAGGAAGCTAATAAATATTTTGGAGCATTTTCAAGACTGCTCCGTCTTACATTAAACATTTCAAAACAGCACCTTGTATCATTGGAAGAAGAGTTGAAATATATTAATGACTATCTGATTCTTAATAATATGCAGCTTAATAATCAGTTGATTTTCTCAATAAATGCCAATGCTATAGATAAAACACAGGATATTTTTATTCCTGGAATGTTAGTGCAGCCTTTTGTTGAGAATTCAATTGTTCATGGATTGTCACCAAAAGAGTCAGATGATAAAACAATAATAATCCATTGCTGCGTGGAAAACAATTATCTCATTATTAATATCACAGATAATGGCATAGGAAGAGCTGCCGCATTAAAATTAAATAATAAAAGAAATCACCAATATAAATCCTGGTCAACATCAATTGTGGAAGAACGCATAAAAATATTAAATGCATCTTCTTCCGAGCAGGATATTTCTTTTAGAATTATAGACAATGAATTAAATGCTAAATCAATAGGAACGACCGTGATTATTAGATTTAAATTGAACTGATTTATTAAAATATTAAAAAAAGAAAAATTTGTGTCTGTAGAAATATACAGCCTAAAATTCAACTTGCAATGACAAAAGAATTATGAATAAATACAAAGCAATTTTGGTGGATGATGAGGTGAATAATATTTTGCTTCTCAAGCATCTGATCGGTAAATACTGTATAAACATCGAAGTAATTGGTGAAGCGTTAACGATAACCAGCGCAATCGGTATAATAAATGAAATGGAGCCTGATATTCTTTTTTTAGATATTCGTCTTAATGGAAGAGAAGTTTTTGAAATGCTTGACGAGATAAAAATTTCGAAGGCACAGGTAATATTTGTTACATCACATGATGAATACGCCTTAAAAGCGATTAAATACAATGCCATAGACTATATTTTGAAACCAGTTATAATTGAAGAGCTGATTTTGTCAATTAATAAGGCAGTTACAAAAATAGAAAGGGAAAACTATTTTGATTTCAGCAGTCTGAAGATGGATAAAATTGAAAAAAACATTTCAAACAACAGAGATTATATTGCAGTGGCATCGATGGATAAAATTGAATTAATAAAAACCTCAGATATACTTTATGTGGGCTCTGACAGTAAATATGCTACATTTTATTTGGTTAACGGAAAAGAGTATGTTTCTAATAAAAATTTAATTTTCTATGAAGATGTACTTGATTCTGCTGTTTTTTTTCGTATTCATAAATCTTATATTATCAATATTAGGTATACAGTGAGAATAATAAAAAGAGATGGCAGCTACTGCGAGTTGCTCAATGGTATGTTTCTTCCCATTTCCAAACGTAAACAGGAGCTGTTCAACAGGTTTTTAAAAATCAAAAATTAATTCGCTATAATTCGATTCAATACTTCTGGTAAAAAAGGATATAGATGAATTAGCAAAATTCCATTATTGGATTAGCTTCTTTTTATAACTAGTTAATAATAAAGCTTATTAAACTAGTATGTAGCCATAATCTGTTTTCAGATCTGAACAGATCATGGCTCTTTTATGTTTTAAATTATTGATCTGGCTTTTATCTGCATTTGCGATTATCTGAAGATTCTACCGATAATCAGGAAATTCTACCGTTAACTACTTTTGGGTAGTATTCACCGGCTTTTTGGGTAATCTTTGCTGAAAATATAAGCAATTATTGCAGCTGCTGTTGTTACGAGTTTTTTATAAATAATTTCGCAGGAGGGATATTTAATGCTGCATTTATTGATTATTTGAGTTGAACATTTATGAATTTAAAGAATAGTATAATGGTCTGCCAGTTTATATTATTCTTAACTTAAAAAAAATAATATGAAAGAGATGCTAAAAGAAAAGATTTTGGTTCATGATTCGTCAAATGGTTTTTTTAGATTTATAAAAAATCATTACTGCGATAAGTTTAATATCGATGCTAATAATAATGAAAAGGAATTTAGTGCTGATAAGCTTAATGAATATTCATTTGGTTTTATAAATGTACATGATTACAATGATTTGATATATGTAAAATTCATTGAATCTAAAGTTAAATTTTTATTGATAGTCTCAACAAAGAAAGAATTTGATCAATTAAAATTTAGTGCTGATACGGTCAGATTTCTAGATAGCTTTACATTAAAGTCTGAAATTATAAAACAGATGGATTTCGGCATAAATTCAATCGCGTAAATATTTTGCGAGCTCTAGCAAGGCATTAAAAATAGGTTTAAATTTTATAAACTGTCAATACTAACAATAAAAAAAAGCTTGTGAAGAATGATGATGATAAACTGAAAATTAAATTTTATAGTTATGGGACGTTAATTTTTCTATTTTTTATATTATGGTTTATATTACAATTTTTGTTAAAGATAATTAGGGGGAATAACTGTTAATTGGCTTTTAATAAAATGTAAACGATTGTGTAAAAGCTTGAAAAGATCATCAGTTCTTTAGATATTAAATATACATTCTGATTTAGTTAAAAATAGGGAAATCATTTTTATTTAAGAAGTTTTTTATTTAAGAATTATTATAAGCCGTCGCAGTATCTTAAGTAAAAGATTTTCCTATTTTATTTATAGCAGATAATCAATTAATTTATTAGCAGTATTTATTGGAAATTTTTAAAAAGCTTAAGTGGTAAATTCAAATTCTGCCCACTTTTTTATAGAGATGATTCCCAATAGGCATCAATTAAAAGTTATGGAGTTGTATAATAAGGTGATTTACTTTAATATTAGATTTATTGTAACCATTCGGTAAATATATAGTCAAGATTTTAATGATGTTAAATTGTAATATTTAACGCAATATTTATTGTTTTTAAATACTGAACAGTATTATTTGTAAAAAATGAGTTATTTAAGTGATTTATAATGAATAAGGTTGAAATAAAAATAAATGCATTAAAGTGTGATTTTGTAAAATATTGCTTGCCGGTTTTATTGTTGAAGCATTTTTTTTGGATTTTCCTGAATTACTATTTCGGAAATTTTGTTGCAGTTTTTGCAGGAGCAATTTTTGTAGGCATTATTTTAGGAACTTATGCATCTTATCTTTCTTCGCCGGAGTATTTTGTTAAGCTAACAAATATTAACTGTGTTTTATTTTTGCTTTTTGATCTTGTCTATGGATTTTTAAATCAGACAGTTCTGTTGTGCTTTTTTTTGAATATTTTTTTGTTTCCCTGGTTATTTTATATGTTTTTTTCGCTAAAAAAAACAATTATTCTCACCTGTGGCACAATGTTAGTATACCCTGCACATTTATTTTTAAGAAGTTATTTAGGATTTCAGGAACATAGCGATAGTTATGAAAGCTATACATTTCACTTCTTGTGGATATTCAATTTAATGGTATTGTTCATAACTGTATACTACGGCACTGAGATTAAAAAGTACAATTCGATATTGTTTTTCGAAAAAGAGAAAAAATTGCAGGCAAACCAAAACTCTGATCAGAAAAGGGAGTTTGAAAAAAATGCAAATATTTCCTGTCAGCTAATATTTGAAAAAATTGATCTTTATATGAAAAATGAAGAGCCGTGGAGAAATGCAGATTACAATTTGGAGCAATTGGCCTTAGAACTGCGATTGAATGTTTTTCAGATTTCTAATGCTATAAATTACTGCACAAAAAATAATTTTAAAAGTTATCTGAATGATTATAGGCTAAATGCATTTGTTGAGGAAATAAAAACGCACAAAAGCAAAGATTTCCTGCTAAAAGAAGTCTATCTAAATTTAGGTTTTAACAGTCGGGCGACGTTCAATAGAAATTTTAAAAGTAAGTTTAGAAAAACTCCTCAGCAATTTGTAGCGATGCATATTTTTTAGTGCAGCAACTTATAAAAGTGATTTTAATAATAAGTTTTATTTTTTGTTATATGAATTGCAGGTTCTTTTAATCCGCATGCATAGCATTTCTGTCTTGTTTTAGATGTTCAGAAAAGTTTTTTAGGTAATAGGCACAGATAATGGAATATGTATTTAAGGGAGAGTCTAGCCGCGCAATTTTTTTTAAAATATGTTTGTTTAATATGCTAAAGGATCCAATTATGGAATAAAGAACAATAGACTATTTAAATCGAGTAGTGTTTTTTAGTGATTCAGCAGCTGTATCAGTCGTTTAAAAGCCAATAGATGAATTTACGAAGGAATATTAAATACGATATAATTAGTCCTTTGCTTGAGATACTTTTTTGTACATCAGTTAAGAAACGCTTGTATTAAAAAGTAATTAGATTTATCGAGAAAAAAATATACGGAATTATAGTTTTATGGGCTGGCATAATAATTTAGAGCGTAGGTAGTTAGGACTTATTCATTCTCAGTTCTAATTCTAAAATTATGTCAAAAGTAAAGCAGTAAGGGAGGGAAAGAGATCAAATGGTTTAGGGGCTAAGTTAAGTCAGCTTTTTCCAAACTTAGACGAACTGCTTTACGCCCATAACGCTTTAATAACGCTTTACACAAATGGGATTGGGCAGGTTAGGGTTATGGACTGGTAAATGGTGCATGGAGATTCTTGATGTCTCATTAGCAGAATACTTAAAGCAGATTTTAGGTTTCCTATTATCATTAAAGTTCTTTCTGGATTCTATCAAAAAAAAATAGATTATCATGGATATTAGATAATTTTTATTGTTTTGCATTTTAATTTTAAAGAGGCTTCGGCCTCTTTTTTTGTATCTTAATTTCTCGTTTTTGGCTATCTCCATTTTCTAAGCATGGATATTTGTGCAAGTATAATTTTACTAATAAGCCCTTCTTTAAAAATTCAGGTGTGGCGGACTAACTTCCCAAGCAATTAGCATTCCTAACTGATGATGAATTGATCTTCAAAAATCTACTCCTTTATTACTTTGATAATAGTGCAACAATGCGAGGGCTTGCCTATAGATAAACTAAAGCCAGAAATTATAATCTCTGATAATTTCTTTTCAGTTATAAAAGCAGTATAACAGACAAAGATATATGGTATGCTTTTTTTGTTCTTGAAAGTTTAAAATCATTTTATTGCTAAAATCATTTTTATAGATGCTGCTTTGCGTATTAAAAGACTAAAATACGGGTTATTGCGGCTATTAATGTATCAAAACCATAGATCATAAAAAAAAAAATAAATTATAAAAGATTGTTTATTAGTGTTTTATGAAAATGAGATACTGTATTTTTAAAATGATCCATATAAATTTTAAATATGATGTTACTTCGCTTTCATTATTTCTTTTCTGGTTTTAAGACTAAAGATTGAAAAAGATTAAGACCAGAACTTTTATTAACACTTAAAAAATATTAATGAATAACTTATAATGTATTTAAGCATTGTGAGCTGGTGTAATTGACAAGAGCACAAATCATAATATGAACTGAAATCCTTTCACAGTTTTATTATTCTTTAAATTATACTAAAAGATAAGGGTGGGCTTCGGGAGAAAAAGATGCTTAAAGGTTATGGCTTTCTTTTATTTAAAACCCGCATGCACAGCATTGTGCTCGCAATGCTTTTTAATAGTAAAAAAAACTTATTTAAAACAAAAAAACAATTTGAAATTACTTCTGTTTAAAGATTAAAAGAATAAATTATGAGAAAATTTTTCCTACTGCTGCTATTTTTATCTGCAGGTTATATAAGTTACGGACAAGTTGGAATTGGAACGACCGCTCCTAACTCCTCATCACTATTGGATGTAGTTTCTGCAAATAAAGGAGTGTTAATTCCTCGAGTTTCATTGACTGGAATTGCTGATTCCAAAACAATTACAAATGGTAATGTAAATGGTCTGTTGATATTCAATACTGCAACAACGATCGATATAGAGCCTGGTTTTTATTACTGGTATTCTGATAAATGGGTTAGAGTAGGAGCAGCTTCCAAGCAGGATTTAAGCAATTCATTAACGTATGCTGATAATAATATTACTTCTGTAGTGAATGAACATAGTGCAGTAACGCAGGTTGTGAATTCTGTGGCCAGCAGTTTAAACGGTTCTAGTCTTGTTACTACCGTAAACGGATTGTCAGGCAATAATTTAGATCTTACTCCACTTTTGAATAAGGTGTCGGCAGACAACGGTTTATCAATTAAAGACTTAAAAATTGAATTAGGAGGGACATTATTAAAACCGACCGTAATTAATGCCAGCGCTAACAATACCCTGTCTTTATCAGGTCTTCAGACAGGCAGCAGCAGCTACATTTATGACGGTAATAACTATTCTTTAGTTTCAGATAGAATTTTGGTTGGTGATCCTGTATCTGGTTTACTTAAACAGGTTAGGTCAGCCATGCCTAAATTTTTCTACGCGCCATCAGTCTCCATTCCAACCCACAATCAGTCAGGGGTACTCTTAAAAGGACCTCAAACTATAGATGTTTATAATTTATATACAAAGCAATTTGGATTTCAGCAGGCAAGCGGCCAGGCGAGAAGTAACAATGCATCGGTTCTACCCGTTCTGGCTTCTGCTGATTTAGATTATTTCATAACGTATTTCGATACCGATATATTTGAGACTGTCTCAATTTCCGCTTCCGGAATAATTACATATACCATTAAGACTGGGGCTGTCATATCTGAAAATTCATATATGAATATCGTATTTAAAGTAAAAGATTAATTCTTATATCCACTGCTATGACAGATAAAATTATGAAAATGCATTATGGTCTTTTGAGAAAATTAAAATATGCAGTTATGATGCTTTTCATTTCTCTAGGAATGCATCAGAAGATATATGCTCAATTATACGGAGATTTTCCATATCATCAAAGTTTCACTTCAGGAGTAAAGCCATCAGAAGTTTTGCTGCCTGCGGGATCAGGAGCGAATTCAGCAAAATTTACTGCCACAGGTTTAGAGCTGACGCCTGCTGAGAATTTTAAATTTGGTGCTGTAATTATCGATAACAAGATTTTTAATAGTTCTGTCGGAATTAAAATTTCATTTAATTACGCAATTTATGGCGGAACGGGAGCAGACGGTATTAGTGTCTTTCTATTTGATGCGGCAGTCAATCCCGTAATCAGTGGCAGCGCTGGCGCAGGATTAGGTTATGCTTTTAGGAGAGCTAATAATTCTAATTCTGGAAATAGAAAGGAAGGCCTTTCGGGGGCTTATTTGGGCATAGCATTGGATGTTTTCGGGAACTTTAAACACATGCGTTTCAATACCGACGAAAGAGTCAATGGTATTGATATGCCAGGAATTCTTTGGAAAGATTTTGCTAGAAGCCATGTAACTCTTCGAGGAGCTAGAGGCAATTCTTTTGATTCAAATGGGAAGGGTGAAGGATATACAGGATATCCTGTTCTGACTACTTTAGGCACTCTGGAAGGGTCCAGATTTAATAGTCTTTTGTCAGGTGCAGTGCTGAATAGTTCGACTGGAGCTTATGATATTTCAGTAACTTATCCTGGTGATCGATTCGATATAAGATCCGGAGTCTATGCACCCTTTGTGCGAAGTCCTGGTTATCGAAAGGCTTTTATTGACATGACTCCCAATCCTTTAGGCGGATATAATGTGACAGTTAAAATTCAGCATCAAAATATAGTAAGCACCGTAATTGATAACTACTGGTATCGCACTTCTATTACTTACAAGGAAAATGCTAATCCTGATGCTAGTGATTTTAATAACTTGAATGTTAGAGGAGCCGATACCAAGCATACCATCGATGCTTCAATTCCTGAAAATTTTAGAATTGGATTTGCTGCAAGTACGGGAAGCTTTAACGATATACATAAAATCTGGAACTTAGATATTTCACTGCCGTTTGCCGCTAAAGCTAATGATGATACAGGGGAAACCTGTAAAAGCACGACTTTTACTCTTAGTCCTCTGACAAATGATATTGCGTATGCCGGACCAACCACTGGAACTCCGGGAGGAAGTCAGGAAAATATTGATAAGACACAATTCATGTTTATAAACAGTGACGGAAGTGCGGCAGCAAATCCTTATCAAGTAACTGATAGCCAAGGAACGTTTTCATATAGCCCTGTTACAGGTGCGGTTACATTTTTTCCGCTATCTTCTTTTAGCGGCAAGGCATCTATAAAATATTCTATAAAGGGGAAATCCTATCCGAATGGGACATTCCAGCCTTACGGGGATGAAGCTTTTCGGTCGGCGCCTGCTGAGATTACCATTACAGTGCTAAAATGTAAAATAATTACAAATCCTGTCCTTCCCTCTAAACTGTAGTAAATAATTAAACGAATAATTGTAAGAAGTATCTGGAGTTATTTTATAGCTATTAAGATATCAATGTTCAACAAATAAAAAAATAATGAAAAATATTTCAAGCCATTTATTTTTATTCCTGCTTTTATTATTTGTGCAAGCCAACTATGCACAAACGGTCAATTTAGGAGATTTATATGTTAGTGCGGGAACTATACTGTCGACGGTAGCACCCATGGATAACAAGAGTACAGCTAAATTGGTAAATGATGGCGATTTCTATTTGTATGATCATTATAATAATGATGGTACGGTAACATTTACTGCTGGTTTGAAATCTGGATCAACACATATGATCGGAACCTTTGGTTTTCAAAATATTTCTGGAAATACCGCTATGAGCTGGTATGATGCTGAATTTGGCAATAGTATAGTACAACCTGCCTTTTATCTGTCAAATGAATTGAGAATATTTGGAGTTTCTAATTTTGATAAAGGGATTATTGATAATATCTCGAACAAGGGAAAACTCTTTTTCATGGAAGGTGCTCAAGCAGTAAATGCCAGTGACGATTCTTTCGTAAATGGATCTGTTCAAAAAGACGGAAGATCTGATTTTTATTTTCCTATCGGTGCTCAGGGACAGTATCGCCACTCTGCAATTTCATTTCTTAATAATTCTGAAAATGTATTTGCCTCAAGATATTTTTTTGAGAATTCAAACCTGCTCTACCCTCATGTAAATAAACAGAAGGAGATTTCTTTGATTGATGATAAAGAGTACTGGATTGTTGAGAAAGAAAACCAAGAGAGCGGAGCGCTTATTACCCTGACATGGGATGAGGATACAACACCGGCATCCATCTATGCAGCACCCTTAGACGAGCTGCATATTATCCGCTGGGATGCTTCAAAAAAAATATGGGTAGATGAAGGAGGCGCTGCAGATTCCTCTACAAAAGAAATCACAACAGTTGTGCAGGCTTCAGATTATGGCATTTTTACGCTGGCACGATTCAGCAGTATTGCGGAAGATTTCTGCGGAACAATAACCGTATTCAATGCGGTTTCACCCAATGGAGATAATAAAAACGACTATTTTAAAATTAGCGGTTTAACAGAATGTGCTAGTGAAAATACAATTGAAATTTATAACAGATGGGGTGTTAAGGTATATGAAACAAGTAATTACGGCTCCAATGATAATTTTTTTAAAGGTTACTCGGAAGGCAGGACAACAATTAGTAAAAATGAGCTTCTGCCGGCTGGAACATACTTTTACATTTTATATCTAAAGGATCAAAGTAAGGTAAAAATAAAACAAAAGACAGGATACCTATATTTAAGCTGGTAATCGGGAGCAATTATCAAACAAGCAAAAAAACATTCTAATAATAAGGTAGCTGCTAGGTTACGAATTATTGATCATAATATGAGAACAAATTTTTTAATGGGTATTTCGCTCTTAAGCGTCTTTTTTAGTCATGCCCAGCAAGATTCGCAGTTTACACAATATATGTACAACACTATTAATATAAATCCTGCTTATGCTGGATCTAGAGGAGTGCTAAGTGTGTTTGGTCTGCATAGAAGTCAGTGGATCGGTATGGATGGTGCTCCGGAAACCAATGCCGTTTCAATTAACACTCCAATAAATAATAGCAATTTAGGACTTGGAATTTCGTTAATTAATGATAAAATTGGACCTACCAGTGAAAATCAGATTTCTGCGGATTTTTCATACTCTATTCAAACATCAGATTTCTGGAAACTGTCATTTGGCATTAAAGCTACGGCAGCTATATTCAGTCTTGATATAGCTAAATTAAATCCAGAGACATCAGGCGATACGCAGTTTCAAAATTCAATCAGCGAATTTTCTCCAAATATTGGTGCTGGAGTTTACTGGCATTCAGATAAGGCATATATAGGGGTCTCGGTGCCTAATTTTATTCAGACCAGGCATTATAATGATAATGATGTGGCAATTTATAAAAACCAGATAAATTATTATTTAATAGGTGGTTATGTTTTTAATCTCTCTCAAGATTTAAAGTTCAAACCCGCCGTTTTAACTAAACTTGTTGAAGGCGCCCCTCTGCAGACCGATGTGTCGGCAAACTTTTTATTGTTTGAAAAGCTTACACTTGGCGCAGCATACAGATGGGATGCAGCAGTAAGTGCCATAGCTGGATTTCAGATTTCTGACGGATTATATATTGGTTATGGATACGACAGTGAAACTACCAAGCTGAGAAAATACAATTCCGGGTCACACGAAATTTTTCTGCGCTTCGAGTTTTTTAAAAAATATGATCGAATCACTACAGGACGTTTCTTTTAAAATCTATCTATTATGAAAAAAATCATTGCAATTGGCGCATTAATAATATTCAACGCATTTTCAGCTAATATCTATTGTCAGAAAGATTTGAGTTCTGGTGATAAGGATTTCGAACGATATGCATTTATTGATGCTATTAAAACATATGAAAGAATAGCTGCCAAAGGATTTAAATCTGAAAGCATGTTCAAAAGGCTTGGTGATTCTTATTACTATAATTCTCAATATAAAGATGCTGCTAAATGGTATGGTGAATTGTATGCTATTAATGACCAGCAGGATTCTGAATATGATTATCGCTATGCACAATGCTTAAAATCAGCAGGACAGATAAAAAAAGCAAATGAAATAATGCAGAGATTTCGAGATAAAAATAAAAACGACAGCCGTTCAGCTTTAATTAAAGAAGATAAAAATTATATAAAAAAAATAAATTTAAATTCAGGCAGATACGCCATTAATGACTGCACTTTTAATTCGGCATACTCTGATTATGGCGCTTTTGTTAAATCTGGTAAAATATATTTTACATCAGCCAGGGACACAGGTAATTTTGTTAAAAGCAAACATAGATGGACGGGACAGTATTTCACACACATTTACGTTGCAGATATTGATAGTTCCAGAGGACAAAATCCTAAACGAAAGCCTGAAAAAGTTACTATCAGTTCCAATAGTAAATTTAACGAATCCTCACTGATTTTTACAAAAGATGGCAAAACGGCTTATTTTACAGGTAATAATTTCAGCAATGGAAAGTTAAAAAAGAATCATAAAGGTATAAGCTTGCTTAAGATCTACAGCGGAAAGGTTGAAAAGGACAATATAACGGAGGTAAAAGAACTGCCATTTAACACGGATGATTACAGTAGTGCGCATCCTGCTTTAAGTGCTGATGAAAAAACCTTGTTTTTTGTGTCTGATAGGCCTGGAACGTTAGGGCAGTCTGATATTTTTAAGGTAAGCATAAATGATGGATTATTTGGGGAAGTTAAAAATCTTGGTTCAGGCATTAATACAGAAGGCAGGGAAAGTTATCCTTTTATCAGTGATGAAGGTGAAATTTATTTTGCATCAGATGGACATCCAGGACTTGGAGGGCTGGATGTTTTTGTCGGAAAGTTTCAAGATGATGATACAGTAGGTTTTATACAGAATATTGGCTCTGATATCAATACTTCCGGTGATGATTTTGCATATATTATCGATTCCAAATCTCGGAAAGGTTATTTTTCATCCAACAGAAATGATTCAGGCACTGACGAAATATACAGTTTTCTAGAGACAAAAAAAATAATTCCTGAGAGAGAAGAGCTGAATGGCTATGTTATTGATTCCGAAACAGGTTTATTGCTTCCCGGAGCAGCGCTGGAATTGTACGATGCCAATATGATTTTAAAAAGTAAGGTAATTGCTGATTCGACTGCAAATTACAGTTTTTTTGTTGAAGCGGGCGATTCCTATATCCTTAGGGCTTCAATACAGGATTATTTCACAAAGGAACTGAAGTTTAAGACCGGTAAACAGAGCAAGAAAAAAGAGTTCATCGTAGAACTTGATAAATCTAAATGCAGAATTGCCGTAGGTGATGATCTAGGAAAATGTTTCGGCATAAAAATGATTTACTTTGATTTAAATAAGTCAGAAATAAAAAAAGATGAAGTTTTTGAGCTGGAGAAAATTCTTGATGTCATGGTGAAGCACCCTTCTTTAAAATTGGATATCCGTTCACATACAGACAGCAGAAATACTGCAAAATATAATCAGGCCTTATCGGATCGCAGGGCGAAATCTACCCTAGAATGGCTTATAAAGAATGGTATAGCCCCAGAGCGTTTAACAGCAGGAGGTTTTGGTGAATCTGAATTATTGAATAATTGTACAGATGGTGTTAAATGTACAGAAGAAGAGCATGGGAAAAACAGGAGAAGTGAGTTTATCATCAGAGAACTGTAATGGTAAAATTTTTAAATATAAAGCTTAATCTCCGTTTATAAAAATGGTGAGATCAGTTTAAGAGGCCATAGTAAAGGGATTCAAATTTTTTCTTACGGGATGGGAACACTATGTAAAAAAACAATTGATGTTTTTTTTGAAAATAAAAAAAGATAAAGTATGAGATGGCGTAATTTAAAGCAGCTTTTAATATTGCTGCTATTTACTGGTGCTAATGCACAAAAACAAGAAATAAGGTCAGCTTTAAGAGAATTAAAGGAAGGATATCCACAGCGTGCACTGACTTCAATTTCTGGATTGGAGTATAAGATTTTAAATGCAACCGATGAAGAAAAATCGGACTATTATTACATTACAGGCATCTGTAATCTAATGCAGACCGAGAAAAGCAATGATAAAAAAGGTCTTAGCACTGCAGTACAGGCATTCAATGACTTGCTAGTCACAGAAAATTCCACGAAACTCTTCAAATATTCTGAAGTAGCTAAAGAAGCTTTATATGGAATAAAACGCAAATTGGCCAATCAGGCTGCAGTTAATTTTAAAGAAGAAAAATATCAAGAAAGCGGTAATATTTTTTTGGATTTGTACCAATTCGATAAAAATCAGATGTGTTATCTGTACTATGCCGCATACTGTAATATGCTGATGAAAAAATATTCTAACGCGCTGAATTATTTTACAGAATTAAAAAAAAAGAATTATTCGGGAAAAATATTTTTTTATTACGCGGTTAATAACACTAGCGGAAAGGATGATGAATTTCTTTCCAGATCTGAAAGGGATAAGGCATTAACAGCGGGAACCCACAAAAGATCTTACGCTGAAATGAGTGAGCCTAAGAAAGAGAATATATTAAATAACATTATACTCTTAAATCTTTTATTGGGTAATGCCGAGAATGCTAAAAGAGCTATAATGGAATATAAAATTCGTGAACCTCAAAATCCGATGTTTGATTTGGCTGAATTTCTGCTTTATCTCGAAACAAAAGATTACCAGACATTTGATAAAATTTTGCTTGCACGCTTGGTAAAAAATCCGGATGATGCGGATCTGTATTTTTATCTGGGGGTTATCAGCGAAAGGCTTAATAAAAAGAAAGATGCTAAAATATATTACAAAAGGGTATTAGAAATTAATCCTGTATACCAGCTTGAAAGTGAAGCAAGGCTTAGTTCCTCTGCAGAGGCTGAAAGGATTTTTAGTAATCTAGGCGAAAAAATTAGTTTAACTGACACTTCCGAGTTTAATCCGTAGGCATTTTATAATATAGTCAGCTGCTAAATCTTACTTTCAATATTTTATTCGAAGTCCATGCATGTAATTTCATATAGAATTTAAACGCCTTACATTTTTCATCGTTCATTTGAGAATATTTGAATTAGTAAACAATAATTTTTAATGAATAAGGCATATAGCGCTTTCGCACTTGTTGATATACAATATTGAGGCGCTTTTTAATCTGCAGAAAAATATTATTGGACTTCAAAGTGGTATTTACGAATAATGCATGCCCTTTTTTTTTAAACACTTACTTGAGATTAGAATAAACTAAGGAAATACCTCTAGAATTGAAAATCGCAGTATTCTAACAATCAATCAGAATAAAGTCGTTAGACAGTCCCAGCCTGGCAGCCAGAGTCTTTATCAGCATGGAATTGCGGCTATTGACAGAGAGGGACTGTCTAATGTGGTATAAGGCCAGAATGTTAAAATAATCTGCCCAGTATTGGAGACGTAATTTTTTGCGTTGATTCTTTGGGAAAATGATCAGCAGTGTTACAGCATCTTTACTCGAAGTGAGATTAAGCTTCTGTTCTTTCTAAATTCACATTATGTTCTGCATTTAGCCGTTAGCCTACTTGCGAATTTAAATGTATATAGGTGAAGATTTACCAATTGCAGCAGGTATGGATATTGATACTGTCTAAAAAATAAACTATGAATTTATTCTGATTTTCAAAAATTCATGAATATACGATAATCTGTAAAACGCACTTGTTTTTCTTCTTTTATGACCGTTAACTACTTATAGCTATCGTGTAGATTATCATTTTTTGATATTTACGGTGTGATAGATTATGTATTGCTGGAAATAGTACACTAAATTCTTTAATAGACAGAGGACTAGCATCTAAAAGCTATAATAAAAAAAAGGATGATAGATCTTCAGGCGGTGTGTTTTCTAAATGGTGCCAGCTTCATGGTCTAAACGATGCTGCAGCTAAATGATGAAGTTTTAGCTGTCTGGTTAAAGCTTAAAAATTCAGTTTTCCTCCCAAGGAAAGTTTTCTAAAATAAAGAAATAACGATTTATGAAAAAAACTTCTATTCTGAGAATACTATTACTGTCCTTAATTTCATTTCAGTATTTTACGATATACTCGCAAAATCTAGTAGCTTATGGCTTGAAAGGTGCGAAAGAATTCGATGCTGTTTTTTTTACGCCAAGCTATCAGTTTAAAAGCCAGTTTGGAGCCCACAGTAAAAATATTTCTGTAAGGCAAGATGCTTCCGAAATTGTAAATCCGGTAATAAAATATGCACAAAGCCCCTATGTCGGGGTGGTTTCACGCTGCCCGAATGATGGCAGTATGCTTCCAAAATTATTTCTTTGCGGTTTAAATGACAGCAGGTTAATACAGACAGGCATAACAGATGCAGTTTTTATAACTTGGCAGAGAAGAACTGGCGGCTGCGCATCTTTCACCAGGGGAAACTGTCCAAATAAAGACTCAAACTGCACTTGGGCAGATGTTGGGGAAGGTGCAGATTATGCAGCTAGCAGCAGCGGTGAATTTAGAATAAAAATTAGAAATAAGAACAATACAGAATCTGTTTTTTATTTTAATGTTTATAAAAATGAACTCGATCCAAATGGAATTACTAAAAGTGATATAATTAATGGCATTAACAGCTGTACAATACCCGGACAAATAATTGCAGGTGGATTAGGCAGCGGATATGAATACAGCTGTACCACGAATCCTGTGCCAAACGAATGGCAGGACAGTAATATGTTTTCTATTATAAATCCTGGTTCTTATAATATTTTTATAAGATTAAAAGGAGTTGACGGAGGCTGTATTTTCAACGTTAAAAATATCGTGGTAAGGTCAGTTAATTTCACCTCGGCATTAACCGCTGCACAACCCTTATGTTCTGGTGAAAAGGGTATTATTAAAGTTACCGCAAATGCAGTTAACAGACAGCTCAAATATGCAATCTATAAAGGTCAAAACACTGCTCCATTAAGTACTGTAGGGCCAGTTTCACTTTCAGAGTTTGAGTTTACAGGTTTAGATGCGGGATCCTATCGTGTTGTGTCCTCTGTGGATGGAACATGTGCCACAGATGAGCAGAGCATCAAGATTAATTCTTTAGCTAAGATTGTTAATAATTCGTATATTACCCAGGCGCTTACTGTATGTGCTAATGGTTTAATTAAGGGAGCCGCTACCGGAGGCACAGCGCCTTACAGATACTCTGTTAATGCAGATGATGCCGGTTTTCAGGTTATATCTAATGGCATCGTAACCGTTAAGAACGGAGGGACTTATATAATGAGGGTTGAAGATGTTAACGGATGTATCATTGACAAGAAAATTTCAATTCCAGCTGTAACAAAACCTGAATATACTATAACGTCAATTAATGGAAAATGCGGAGAGAATAGCAGCATAGAAGTAAAGTTAACTAAAGATAATGGTTTTAACCTAGAATACAGTAAAGATAATGGTGTTAATTTTATAAATGGAAATGGTGGGGGTGTCATTTTCAGCAATTTAACAAATGGACAGTATGCCATTGTGGTGAGATATACAAAGACTGGGGTGAATAACGGAAGCAGCTGTTCTGATAATCCGCATATTATAAATATCGGAGCAACGACACCTTTGACTGCATCTGCTGGTATAGGTTCTCTTTCTGGATGCGGACCTGATTCAGATGCTGGCCAGGGAATTGCAAGAATTACCAATCCGCAGGGAGGAACCCCATTTCCAGCTCCAAATTTGTACCTTTACAGTTTCGATAACCAGAAGAGCTGGATTACCAAGAACGAAGGCTACATTAAGCCAGGAGGGCCTTATTCTGTATTTATAAAAGATGCGGCTGGATGTGTTTATGAAATGGCAGGACTAAAATTAGACCCAAAGCCAGCCCCCCCGGTTATCACCATGGATGAACCCGTTTACAACTGTGACGGTACAGCAAATAGCTCTGTAAGAATTAATGACGGTTTAGGGAATCCGAAGTATGCTTATAAATTGTATCTGGATGGAAATCCAAATCCAAATACAGCTGATCCTAATATGTTTTTAAATGTCTCTCCAGGGGACCATTATATCACGGTAGATTATAGCGTCTTAACGGTAAGCACTTACAGTAATTTATTGGATGAAAGTTTTGGAAGCGGAGAAAATACAACATCACCCGGGATTAACAGTTTTTATTACTGTTTCGAAAGACAGCTGCCAGGACAGCCTGAGACTTACTGTAATGGAAGCTATGCAATAAACGACGGGGATTATTCCGTTACCAGTTCCATCAATAAGGCAATCACTTCTACGTGGGGCTGGAGGTATCCCAAAGACCATACCAGCAATGGGACAGACCCTAAAGGGAGGTTTCTGGCTGTAAATATTGGCAGTCAGATACCTGAAACGACAGTTCTTTATGAAAAGCAGATTAATGATGTGATTCCAAATCAGCCCATTAATTTTGATTTTTATGCTATGAATTTAATGATGCCGGGGGCTGGTAATGAGGATCCGAATTTAAGAATAGCGTTAGTTGATGCAAATGGGGAAGAAATTTCATGGTTCGCTACCGGTCCCATTGCCAGGTCAGTTTCTGATACGGATTGGAAGCATTTTCCGGAAACCCCTATAGCACTGAATCCGGGTAATAATAATTCTTTACGATTAATTATTCGCTCCAATGTCAGAAAAGCAAATGGGAACGATGTAGCCATAGATGATATTAAAGTGTTTCAGATCCCCAAAACATGCGGTGCACAGTCCTTATTTAAAATCAAAGTAAATTCTAATAAGGTATTTAATGCTAGGGTTGAGAATAGCAGTCCTGTAAAATGCGTAGGAGAGAGTAGCGGTGCATTGAGTATTTACGCAGAAAACTTTTCAGATACATTCCAATATTCTATTGATGGACAGCCATGGATATCTTCGGCAGTATCACCTGTTTTAGTTAGCGGACTTAAGGCTAATCCTTACAGTGTTAAAGTTAGATACAATGATAAATCTCCTGACTGTGATTTTGACATTCCAGCAGTTGTGACTTCGGTCGAGACATTTTTGGTCGAGGCCGCCGCAACAGTGGCTACCTGTTCAGATGGTGCATCAGTTACAGCGAGAGCTACTGGAGGGACTGCTCCTTATTCATTTGTATTAAAAGATTCTGCAGGTAAGGAGACTCCATTCCTTAGCGATGGCAATGCAGGAGGCATATTAAAGAAAATTCCTCCCGGAAACTATGTGGTTATAGGTATGGATAAAAACTCTTGCAGCAATAACAGCCAGCAACTAAATTTAGTTGTTGCACAGAGCGATGTGGCTCAGCTTACAATTGATGAAACAAAAAAAATATGTTTTGATGGTAGCAATGGCACCGCAATTACAATAGCTATTTCAGGAGGAAAAGAGCCATTCACGTATAGCGTAAGCCAGGATGGAGGCATTGTGTATGATGCTTTCAGACCATCTTTTTCGGATCGGGAATTTACTTTCACGGCACCTGCCGGAGGGACATATGATTTCATTGTTATGGATGCTAATGGCTGTAAGTCTAGTTTTAATATTATAATTGATGATCAGATAAGCGCTAAATCAGTTTTAACAAAGGATATTACATGCGGTGCTTTTCCGCAGAATGCTGCACGGATTGAAGTATCAGTAAAAGGAGGCACTGAACCATTCGGCTACAGAGTAAAAAGTAATGGAGGGACATTTAATGGGCCGCCAGTTTTATTTGAAGGAAAAACTTTTGAATATTCGCCGGCTGCTTCGGGGAGCTATACATTTGAGATTACCGATTCAAAAGGATGTACAGAAGAAACGGAAGCATTAGCGGTAAAAGACCCTGAAATTGTTACAGTTACCTACATATCGACAGATCCGGTATGTAACGGCAATTCAGATGGTACAATTTTATTTACTGCAATTACAGGAACAGGGCCTTTTAGGTACAGTATAGATAGTGGACAGACGTTTCAGGATTCCTATAAATTTGGAGGATTATCTGCTGGAACATATAATTATGCGGTAAAAGATTCTAATGGCTGTATAGCAGAGGGGAATGCAGTTTTGGCAAATCCTTCTGCGGTCACATTAGATATTCATACTAATGGAATAGCATGCGGACCTCTAAAACCTGGAAGTTTTGATGTAAGGGTCAGCGGCGGAGGAAAGGCTCCCTATATTTATTATCTGTATGACAATGCTATGAATGTGATAGATTCCTACACTGCCACTACAGCTGGGGATGCAGCAGTGATGCACAATTTTCCAAATCTTTCATTTGGTGATTATTTTATGACAGCAGTAGATATAAATGGCTGCGAATTTAAAAGCAGCAAATTAAGAATTGAACCGCCACCGTATTTAGATCTTTCGGGCACAATTATAGGGAATACCTGTGTTGAAGGAATTTCAGTTGCATTAAAAGTAACTGGAGGTACAGGACCGGATTTCACATATAATATATTGGGAACTAGCAGGACATCAGGCTCTATCACTTCAGCTGTTTATACTTTTGATAAACTAGAGCAAAATATGACCTATGTATTTGAGGTATTAGATTCAAATGGATGCCCCTCTTATCTGGAGGTTAAAACGCCAAGTATTTCAAATCTTATTATTGATTCAATTGTAACAAAACAGGTGACTTGCTACGGAGCAGCAAATGGTGAGGTTACTTTTACGGTATCTCAGTACAGTGCTTCAGAACTTCAGTATGAAATTAGGGATAATTTAACCAATAAGGAAGTCTCACCCTCTTTAAGTGGCTCAGTATATGGGTTAACAGGAAATTCTTTCACTGGAACTATTAAAGGTTTGAAACCAGGAAATTATTCCTTATATATAAAAGAGACGGATGGCACATCGTGCTCTATTTCTCAAATATTTAAAATCACACAGCCTACGTTGCCACTTAGTGCTCAAATAACAAGCATAAATAATGCGAATTGCCATATGGGGGCTTTAATCACTCTAAAAGCCAGCGGAGGTACCGGGCCTTATCTTTATGCGACGGCTGTTAGTCCGGCAATTCCTTCTTTGTTTGATAATAGCAATGTATTAGAATTGGGAAAACCAGAAACAAATTGGAATATATTGGTGAAAGACGCAAACGGATGCATATTTGCTTTAAGCCACACTACAGCCACAGATTCAAGCCCAGCTATAGCTCTTTCAATAGTGGATAAGTGTGCCAGTCAAAATGAATTTGCAATTCGAGTAATAGAAACATCAGCCGGAAAAGGGCCGTATTCTCTGAAAATGGATAATGGAGTTTTTACTCCCATAAAGGCTCTGCCTTATAATATAACAGGTTTGTCTTCAGGGAATCATACAATTACGCTTAAAGATGCTAATGAATGCACAGATACGAAATCTATTAAAATTGATTCTCCTATAAAAGTGATTGCTTCTGTAAGTGTTCTTCCTGGATGCGAAGTTAATAATGGAGAGATTTTATTAGCACCTTCAGGAGGCAGCAGTTCCTATAATTACTCTATTAGTCCAATGCATCCTGGAATTATAGTTAAGGGTAATAAAATTACAGGATTGATTGCAGATAATTATACGATCACAATGACAGATATTCAAAATCATTGCACTGCCATTGCAGAGGTGAGCCTATCACCAGCAAGTCCGGTTAAATTCGAGGCCCAAGGCGCTAAAGCCACCTGTAAAGGAGCACAAGATGGAAGTATCAGCGTAAGGCTTTCTAATGATAATAATAATCCTCCTTATACCTACAGCATCTCAGGTGGATTAATTGCTTCGGTATCAGATCAGTCATCTTCAGAGTTTACAGATCTGCCAGCTGGGAGCTATACCATTGAGGTAAAATCTGGACGAGGCTGTAAAGTCAAAAAGATTATTGATATTGCCGAACCTGATCAGATTGAGATAAAACCCACAATAACTAAGTATAGCTGCAAAGCGAATAATAATGGATTTACTTATGCTAGGATAACCGCAGATAATGTGAAAGGCGGGGCGGGTCCAGGTAACTATGTGGCCTATCAGTTTTTTAGAGATGGTATTGAAGTTCAAAATGGTTCTTCAAATACACACACCGAATACGATTATAAAGGGGGAAGTTATACAATAAATGTATACGATAAAAATAATTGTATGGGTACTTCAGAAGCTGTTGCAGTTGAGCCGTTTACTATTATGGAGAGCCTGAAAATCAATAGAATTTTCCCTATCACTTGTGAAAACTTAGAATCGGTTAAAGCGGTTGTGAACATCAAAGGTACAGCCAGCAGCTTACAGTATCATCTGACAGGTATAGAAAATACAGTTGCAGATCCGCAGACTAATTCAACTGGCGAGTTCTCTGGGCTGGGAATAGGTGATTATTTAATAACAGCTGAAGATACGGGCACAGGATGTTCAATTGCTGAATATTACCATGTATTCGCCCCCAATACATTTGAGATTCAGGTTCAATCGGCTAACGCTGAAATTTGTTACGGAGAAAATGCCGGAAGCATCGAATTGATCTTAGCTGATACAAAGCCTGTTCCAACCAATGACTCTTGGATTTATGATTATATTATTACTGGCCCAATGCCTGCTATATATGGAAGTTCAGATAATTCAGGACCTGTTAAGATAACCGGGTTAATGGCAGGAGAATATACAGTTACAGCAAAATTGAAAAGTGGTTCTAAATGTGAAGTTAGGACTGGTTTTCATATTGTACAGCCGCTATCTAAATTAGATATTGAGCTGCAGTATACGGCAGTTAGCTGTAAATCTGGTTATAATGATGGCACTATTACGGCAACAGCAAAAGGAGGCTGGACAGATAGAGCCTATCAATATGAATTGATCGGTCCGATAGCACATATATATTCTGATGTATATCATTTTGATAATTTAACGCCGGGACATTATATCGTAAATATTAAAGACAGCAAGGGATGCATTGCTACAGCAGCAGTTGACTTATTATTTCCTGAACCTATAAAATTTACGGCAGCTGCAGTCCCGCCAGTGCTGTCTTGTTATGGTGATGACAGCGCAATTATTTTGATTTCCAACACAAGTGGAGGAATTGGATCACATTACGCGTACACCTTAAATTATACTTTGCCGGCAGGAGATGTAATTTCAATAGGTCCGCAGTCCTCTAATGAATTTAAAGGTCTCTTCTCTGGAAATTACAGCGTGATAGTGACTGATGGATTTAGCTGTGAAAAAGTATCTGATATAATAACAATTTCAAATCCTGTAAAACTTCAAGTGGAATTATCCCAAAATACTGAGATTACCTGCGCGTCTGATGCAACCTTTACATTAACGGCCAGCGGAGGCAAGTCGCCATATGTTTACAGTGAAGATGGAACGAATTATGGAACAAGTTTTAATTCCTCAATTACATTTAGCGCAAAACCAGGGCTGCACCAATACTGGGTAAAAGACAGCTTAGGATGTATCAGTGAAAAATCGGGAGCTCTCCTGATCGATCCTTTAGTGCCATTATCAGTTGAATTAGATTTAAAATACGCAAAAGTTAATTGCAAGGGTGAAGCTGGCGCAATGATTATTGCTGAGTCAAAAGGCGGGATGGGTGATTACAGGTATTCTTTATTAGACAGAAATGGAGCTGAAATACGAACGGCACAGACAAATGGTCTGTTTGATTCTCTATCCGGAGAAGAAAGCCCTTATACGGTTCTTGTAAGAAGCGGTGACTGCCAGATAAATTCTGTGGCAGTAAAGATAACGGAACCTGAGGCAGCATTGACCTCTGCTTACTCTATATCTTCTGTAAGCTGTTTTGGAGGAAATGACGGAATAATAGATCTTGTGGCTCAAGGAGGTACCGGCCGCATTAAATATGCGATTTCTCCCAATTTAGATATGTTTGTTGAAAGCGGAAAATTTGAAAGGCTGCCTAAAGGAACCTATACCGTGATTGCGGTAGATATAGTTGGATGCAGCAACATATACAGGGATATTAAAATAGAAGAACCAGCATTTTTAACTGTTTCTGAGATTCCAAATTCAAAATTGCCTGAAATATGCAAAGGTGATAAAAATGGTGCATTTTTTATCGAAATAAATGGAGGAACAGCTCCATATTTTGAAAGTCTTGATAATGAAAAAGGGCCATATTTTCCTGTAAATGGATTTGTCAAAGACTACCTGAATCAGACAGGAGGGAAACATACTGTTTACATAAAGGACAATAAGGGGTGTACCAGTGAAAGAGAAGTTATAATGCCAGAACCGGCAGTCCTTAATCCTGCCATTGAAATTCAGTATGAATGTGTAGATAATAGGCAGTACAGTATCGTAACAGTTACAGTTGACAGTAGCAATACAGATACTCTTGAAGTTGACTATTCGCTTGACAGTGATCAAGGGCCTTGGCAGTCAAATAATATTTTTACCAATTTGGCTCCAGGAAGTCATTACTTGATTGCGAGACATACAAATGGCTGCACTGCAAAAAGTAAAGGTTTTGAAATTAGGCCTTATAATCCTCTGACAGTTGCGCTGTCTGAGCAGGATGAAATGAATGTAATTTCTGTGCGAGCTGATGGGGGAATTCCTGAATATGAATTCAGTGTCAATGGCAGGCCTTTTACCTCTTCAAGTAGTTTCAAGATTTATGAGTCTGGAAATTATGATGTAACCGTTAGAGATAGGAATGGATGTACCAAGACTATAACTGTTCATGGGGTATACGTTGATGTATGCATTTCTAATTATTTCACTCCGAATGGTGATGGTGTCTATGATACCTGGGGACCGGGATGCACTGATATTTATAATAAACTTGAATTTTCAATATTTGACAGATATGGCCGCTTAATAGGTAATTATCATTACGGACAGAAATGGGATGGCAAATATAAAGGAGCTGAAATGCCTTCGGGTGACTATTGGTATGTTCTTAAACTGAATGATGAAAAAGACAGGAGAAAGTTTAGTGGTCATGTTACTCTTTTTAGGTAGCAGATAAAGCAGACTTTAGGCTGTTAAATTTTAAAAAAAATGAAATTATTTTTACTATTATTCTTGGCTGCGGCATCAGTTAACAGCCAAGAATTAAATCTGCCTGTATTTACGCAATATTTATCTGATAATTCGTTTGTTATTTCACCCACATATGCTGGTATTGGAGATAACCTGAGGATTAGGGCAAATGGTCTTGCGCAATGGGTAGGATTAAAGGATTCTCCAACTAATCAATCACTCTATGCTGATTTTAGAATATTAGACAGATCTGGCGTGGGTGTAAGCATGTACAATGATAGAAATGGGTTTACGCGTCAGACGGGGGCAAAAATTTCTTTCGCACATCATTTAATACTAGATTACTATTCCAAACAGTATTTATCATTTGGGCTTTCTTACAGCCACAATAATTTTCGGATTGAAAGTGGGAAATTCAATCTTACAAATGAACAGCCTGTATTGGATGCTGTTGTAACGGATCGTTATACGGCAAACAACAATTTTGACTTGGGCCTGCTTTATCGTTTCAATAAATTTTATCTTAGTATCAGCGTAAATAATATACTGAAAAAAAACAGCAATCAATATAGAAAAACAGAACCTGAATTATTATCAAACTATCAGCTCTATTCAGGCTATGTAATCAAAGACAGATACAATAGCCGCATTGAATATGAACCTTCGGTATATTTTCAGTATTTTGCTGGAGATAAGCGTTCGACAACTGATTTAAATTTAAAGTTTAGACGCTACAATCGCTATGATGAATATTACTGGGTGGGAATTTCGTACAGAATGCTGAATGACCAGTCAGCTAGGCCTTTGTCTATAGGACCAATGGCGGGCTTCATGAAATCTAAATTCTATTTAGGATATGCGTATCAGATATCTTTTAATCAGCTTGGGAGTTATAATACTGGCACGCACTCTATCACGATTGGTTTAGACTTTTTAGAATCAATAAGCAATTGCCCCTGCACACAAGGTCCGGTTCATGATTGACCATTTGATTGAGAGCTTGGTCATTATGGAAATCTATTTGCAATTATGAGTTATAGAATAATTGAATGAAGAAATATCGATTTTATTTCATAAATAATTTTTAATAGTATCAACACTGTCAATAGTACCAGTGATTCGATATAATTTTATTTTTCTACATTTTGCGTTAAAGTGCCATTTCCTGGATTTTGAACTGCGGTAAAAGGAAAAGGCATCGTCCATAAATGAGAATTTGAAGTGAGTGTATATGTTTGCCCATCTACAATTTTTGTTAAAGTGTTTTTGTAAATTCCCTCCGCATTAAGACGTCTGGCATCTGCAAAAGGAATAAGTGTCAAAATTAATTCGTTATTTTTAAGTTTTATTATAGCTTTAACTGCGGCTGTTCTATCAGATGTGGCAAAATCTTTATAATAAGACGGCAAAATGCGTGTTTTGCGGATTTTGTTTAAAATACCAAGAGCTGAGTCGATCTGATTTGTTCTGGCCAGACATTCTGCTTTTACTAAATAGACTTCAGTTGTAGTGATGCCTCCATAATTAAACATTCCAGACAGTATACTGGCGTAATATGTTTCTCCAGCGACAGTTCTTTGTTTCCATCTGGCCAGAAAACGGGCATCTCCATTTTCGAATTTTTTGGCTCGTTCGCAAGGTATTTCATATTCTGTGAGGTCAACAGAATTAGTGCCATGTCGGAAATTATAATTTTCATTGTAATAATATCCCATTGGTGAAGGATTTTTTATATATGAACTCGGTTTATCAATGATTTCTTTATAGCTTTCATAGAATGTGATCCAATCGTAGAGTTTATTATTTTCTTCTAATGCTAAATCGGCATATTTTAAAGCTTTCGGATAATTGTTCATCTGCAGATAAATTCTAGAATAGAATGCATAGGCCGTACCAAGATTTGGATGCAGCGGAGTCTGGGAAACTTTAGGGAGATAAGGCACAGCCTCAGTAATGTCGTTTAAAATGAAATCATACATTTCTTGGATTGATACCTGTCTGCTTGGGGCATTTACCTTAGCACTTGTAATCAGCGGTACTGCTAACTTCAAAGATGCAGTATAAATTTGATAAGTATCAGCATAATAGTTTACCAGACAATAATATGACATTGAGCGAAGTACTTTTGCTTGTGCCCATACCATTTTTCTCTGTTCTTCTGTTGATTCTGTAGCATTAAGTACATTTTCAATAATTATATTAAAACTTGAAATGCCAGCATAAGAGGTGTAATAAGTATTTGTAGTTGAATTCTCTAAGCCAATGCGATCCGCAGTTTCGTCCCACATATAGTTTGCTTTTTCTAATGGACTGTAAGACAAAGTTATAAGGCTGTTGTTTTTATCATTCAATAAGTTTAGTGCCTGTGGAATATTTACAGTCTGATTTCTGTTTTCGTCACGTATAAAAGCTTCAAAATCTGCTAAGGTAGTCGGAGTTTTAGTTCCTTTAGGCACATCATTCAAATATTCTTCGCAAGAGACAATAAGGTATCCTGATAATAGTACACAAATTATAGATATATACTTCATTTTTAAAAATTATATATTTAAGTTTATCCCTAAAACTATACTTGGAGATTGAAAACCATTCAAAAGATATTTGACCTGACTGTTTTTGGCTACTGTAAAAACATTTTCTATGTTTAAATTTAGCTTCATATTCTCTAACTTAGCTTTTTTTGCCAGTGTTTTCGGAATCTGATATGTCAGGGAGACATTGCTTAATTTTAAATTTGAAGCATCAAATATATTAATGTTGGAATTTTGGTAGAGATTGCGTGATGCAAAGCTGTCTTCAGATTCGTACTCATAAATCACTCTTGGCACATTTGTTTTAAATTCGTCCCCAGGCTGTTTCCATCTGTTTACAATGTCTTTATTTATAGGAGATATTTTCGTAATAGTATAATCTATGTTTGGTGAATTTGTGGAGGTCAGCATAGGAATCATGTAATTTTTTATTCTATGCCCTGATTCAAAAATGAAAAGGCTAGAAAGTGAAAAGTTTTTATAATTTAACTGCATGTGAAATGAACCGCTGTGAGGTGGTACTGTCGTTCCGTAATTTTCTACAGAGAGCAGATCGTCAGGTGCACTTGTAACTACATTTCCAGAGCTGTCATACACCTGAGGAATCCCTGTATTGCTTAGACCTGCCCATCTGTAAGCGTAAATTGAATTGAGATCTTTTCCAATACGTGGAAAGGATTGAGGATTTTGAATTTGAATAAAAGCCAATGGTGACTCACTGTTAACATATTTTACCTTGTTTTTATTGTATGCATATAGGATTTTTACATCCCAGCTAAAAGTATTATTTTTTAAAATTGTACCATCTAAGGTTAGTTCAATACCTTTATTTGTCATTTTGCCATTGTTAAACCAGACATATGAATTTCCCCAGCCTTCGGTAGGAACTCCTGTGCTATTGGTTAATAATTTTTCTGCAATTTTATTATACATTTCTAATGTGCCTCTGATTCTGTTTTTTAGAATTGAAAAATCAAGGCCTAAGTTTATTGTTGATGTAATTTCCGCTGATAAACCAGGATTTGGTCTGTTGGTTAACATTCCCTGAAGTCCTCCAATATTTGGATTAGAAGAATATGATGCTGACATATAAGATGAAGCGCCTTCTACAGGATTCCCCGCCGTGCCGTAAGAGCCCCGTATTTTCATCGCATTTATAAAAGAGAAATTAAAAAATGATTCTTTGTCTATATTCCATCCTGCTCCTACTGACCAGCTGGGAGCGTGTTTTTTTCTTTCGTCTTCTCCCCAAAGATTAGATCGGTCCCATCGTAAGCTTCCGCTTAATAAATATCTATCATTAAAGGAGTAGTTTCCAGTACTATATAAAGAAACCATGCGGTTTAAAAATTCGCGTATTTTTGGCAGGGTGCTGCTCCCTAATTCTGTCTGGTTAACAGGTGCAGAGGTTAATGTTTCACTATCCCACCCGTAAAGTTTACTACTGTTATATTGCAGTTTATTATGATTTATTTCCATTCCAGCAATAAAGCTTAATGCATTTAGTTTATTAAATGTTTTGTTGTAATTAATCTGCTGGCGGAAATTGTAAGCATTAGATACTTGGTTGTCACTTGCTAAAATATCTCCTTTAGGAATATTGTAAAGAATTTCATTAGAAGGAAAAATAATTGTATTTCTATTTAGAAGCTCCCTCACATCGTAAGAATCACTATCTAGCAACTGCCTGCTGTTATCCTGACTATATTCATATTGAAACATGACGCTGTAATTAAATGCACTGTTAAATTTAATATTGAATTTTGCATGAGTTCTGGTCAGAAATTTTTTGCCTTCAATTAAGTTCATTCCAAGTTCGTCTAAAGGTATTATATCCAATTGTGGAAGACCATAATCCTTTATGGTTTCAATCCAAGCAGCATCGTAGCGGGATTCGGCATATGATATATATTTAGTGCCGTCATCATTAACTAAATGGTCATATGGCTGGTAAGTAAAACCAGGATTAAATAAACTGTAGGTTTGGGAGCTGCTTCTGAAATAACTGTTGTATGTGCCCAGATCTAACGAAAGCCATCTGTTTATTTGTACTGAATTTTTTAAATTTATTCCAATTGATTGGTCGTCACTGAAAATATTATCATAAATATTAGATTTGTAGGTTAAAGAACCATTGAAACTGTTTGTTTCATTTGCTGTTCCCAAACTTAAATTATGCTGTATAAAATATTCATCACGTTTTGCATATCGGCTTATGTCATCATAATATTTGTAGTTTTGGGAACTCAGCTGGTTTAATTGCTTATTTACTTCTGTTTCAGAAATTCGGCCAGCGAAACCCTCTAGTATAATTTCTCTGCCATTGTTTGTGAAAACTGCATTTTCAAGAAGCGAAGTTGCATAAGCAGCCGCGCCGGAGCCTTTTAGATTTGGATTTCTCAACGCCCATTCACGCTCCAAATCTATAATTTCGGCTGAATTGGTTAAATTGCCTGTGTAAATTTTATATGGGGTAACTGTCAAATTGCTTGTATATGAAATTTGTGTGCTTCTGCTTTTGGCTTTTTTAGTTGTGATTACCACCACACCATTTGCTGCTTTTGCTCCATATATCGAAGAGGCGGCGGCGTCTTTTAAAATAGTAATATTTTCAATATCTTCAAGATTCAAATTCGGCACATCATTTACAAGATACAGGGTCTCGTTATACCTTTGATTTATTAGAGGAAACCCATCAATTACGTACAATGGAGGAGCGTCTGCCATTATAGATCCAGACCCTCTGATTTGTCCGTTCTGATATCCTGCAACCCTTCCGTTTAATATGGCATTCAAACTGCTTAATCGCTGCTCTGTTATATCAGATCCATTTAATTTTGAAAATGATCCAGTGGATTTTTCCGGTCTAATGTTTTGATATCCTGTTATTAATACTTCTTTTAAATCCAAAATCTCTTCTTGGAGACTGATATTAATGGCAATTTTCTTTTTAATAGCTATAATACGGCTTTCATAACCTGAATGCTCGATTAAAAGCTTGCTATTCCTATCCCAAAATTTAATTTGATAATGGCCATCAGAATTTGTTATAACACTTTTGTTTGTTCCGTAAATTGATATTTTTGTCCCAGCTAATGGAATTCCTTGTACGCTGGTAATTTTTCCATGAATAATTATCGAATCAGGTATAATTTGGTGAAAAAAATCTGTTTTTGTAGGAACTCTAAAATTAGAATCTGATAAATTGGGATAAGTTAAACCTCTTATGAAACTATTTTCCAATATCATTTTAATGAAAAATCTTTCGTTTATTTTTCCAGTCGAAGCATGGTAATAATGAGAATGTTTAATTGCGCTGTGCATCTTACAGAAAAAAAAAATGATAAGAATGCATGTCAAAAAATATCTTAATTGGGGCTTTAAGTTTATTTTCATAATCAACATAAATATTTTGGACTATGGCAGAAAAAATCCCTTCTATCTGCTGTTTTTTTTGGCGTTTATGATGTATCGGCAATTGTTTTTTAAATAAAAGAAAAAAGAGAATAGAATTATAAAAAATACGTTAATCGGTAGATTTTATCGTTAATCGGCAAATAAATATCGTTAACTACTTTTGGTTAGCATTCTGTGCCAATAGTTATCATATTTGAATAGTAATTGAAAATGACTGGATATATTGAGGAAGTTATTGATACAAAGAGAACTTGAATCATGTATTTTAAGATTGAGTATAAACCATATTTAAAATAGCGATAGCCCTATGAAAAGATTTTTTTTTTATTTTTTATTTGTTACAATTTTCACAGCGTTATTTTGTGGCTGCAGTGACAGCGATTTAAAGGAACAGGATAGTAGCCTCCTTGAAATTGATGCTTCAGACCTGCCAAAAGGTAATGTCCCCATGACAATGTTTGAAGATGATGAAAGTTCTTCAAAAATGTATAATAACAATGACCGCTGGTTCCGTGTAAATGAGCCGCTGCAGATTTTACAGAGAGGAAAAGATTCTGTACAGTTATCTCTTTATTCTCCAGTTGGTCTTTCAAATGTGAAAGTTTACGCCAAACTTCCTAGTTACGACAAAAGATTCCTGATTTACAGTTTTTCTAAAATTCCTGCTTTCCATCGTTCTTTTCATAAAATTCCATTAACTGATAAGACAAATAAATACCAGCTAGAATCGGGGGAAAAAGTTACAATTGAAAAAATTGAAGGCTTCACTTCTGATGGTATTCAATTTTCAGTTGAGTCAGAGGATCCGTTATTTCAAAAATTCAAGAAAATTAAATCTTCACGACTCGTTCAGTTTAGTGACAGATATCATTTAAGTGATCCGAATCCTAATACATATCTGCCAATGAATCCTGTCTTAGCAAAAGAGGCCATAACAATGATCATCAATTTTTCTTACGTACTAAGCCATCCATTGTACTATGAAGCATTTATGAATTTTGATAGATACAAAAGAGAGCAGATGGCCATTGAAGGACTTCCTTTGGAAGGAGCTCTCAATTGGCATGGAAATGCGGCTGATAATAATGGGGCGTATGATTATTTGACTAAAGAACAAATGGAGGCAGTTTATGCAAACTACATTGATGGCAGAAAACTATACATGGCAATGGTAGGGGGAGAAAATGCATGGGGTGGAGGTCCGTTGGCATCACAATGGGAATCATATTATGTAACGGGACATTGGATAGGTGAAATGTCAGTATGGTCGCATGAGTATGGGCATCATAGCGGATATCAGCATACCAGTAATTTAGTCAATAGCGGAGATGGAGGAGGTCAGCAGACGATGCTGGTAAATCTATATAAGTACCTAATATATATAGAGGATCTCCCTTTTTTAGATCCTGATATTCTTAAAAGTTATACGAAAAGCGCTTACTTAAGAAAAAGTTACAGCAAACCTGTTTTTAAGATAACACCTTTAAACCCATTTTTAGTCAAATTTAAAGGAGCTGGAAAATGGTGATTATTCAATGCTTACAAGTGACAGTATCTCTTATAGATAGAGTCTTGTTTGAATTTCTTTAATAAGACAAATAGCGTTTAACGGGATTTAAAAGATGAACTTGTAATAGATATGAGAACCATGAGAAAATATTTTGTTAGCAGATTTATTAGAAATAAAAAAAGATGCTTTATATATAAATTGCTGATCCTTTGTTTCTTTTCGATGCCTGTTAGTGCTGGTAACAATTTGCTGTATGATGAGATTTTTACATCAGAGCAATCCACAGATGTAATTGTTATTAAAGGACATGTTACAGATGGAGAAGGAAAAGCTTTAAGGGGCGTTACAGTTCTTCTTATTGAAAGGGCAAGAAAAGTTGTCACTGATTCAAATGGCGATTACATCATTTCAGTGTACCCAAAAGAGAATTTAGAGTTTTCTTTCGCTGGTTTTAAAAATAAAACAGTGAAAGTATCCGATGAAATAATTAATGTCACGCTTCGAAGATGTTTAAAATGAACAGTTTGCAGTTAACGGCTATTTTTTAAAAGAAATTTAAAATTTCAATATTAGCTAAAATGATAAATATTTTATGCACAAGAAGAATTTTTCGGGTAATTAAATATAAAAAGATGAAGGGTTTATTTGAATTGCTGTTTTTGCTTTGTTTTTCTGTTATGCCATGTGCATTTGCTACAGCTCAAAATAATTACTCTGAAAATGTAGCTTATCAGGCTAAAGCAATAATTGCTCGCTACATCAATGCGGATATAGCTGAGAAAATAATTTTTACAGTAGATGAAATTCAAGATCCGAGGGGCAGCTATTCCTATAAAGTAGTTGATGGACAGCTGTATATCAGAGGAAACTCGGCAGTATCTCTTTGCCATGCTTTTTATGATTATTTAAAAACAACAGAGCAAGGAATGATTGCCTGGGGTGGAAAAAATATTAATATTCAACCTTTGAGGTGGAAAGCTGTTACAGAGAAAAAAGTTCAGTCTCCTTATCAATATCATTACTACATGAATGTCGTAACTCATGGTTATTCTACTCCTTATTGGGATTGGAAGCGCTGGGATAATGAATTGGATTGGATAGCTTTACACGGTTTAGATATGGTACTTATAAATTCTTCATATGAAGCAATTATGTATAGGGTATTTAAAAAAATCGGTGTAAAGGAAGAGGCAATTAGAGATTTCTTTCCCGGACCAGCTTTTCAGCCTTGGAATAGAATGGGAAATATTTCTGGATGGGATGGACCTCCGCCTGCATCTTGGTATGACAAACAAATAATGCTTACACATCAAGTATTAAATAAAATGCGCCATTTGCAAATGACACCCATTATACAATCTTTTTCAGGTTTTGTGCCTGAAGAAATCATACAAGTATATCCCGAGGCAGAGATTACGCCTATTGTCTGGGTGAGTAATTTTCCAGAGAAAAACCGCTGTAATATTTTATTGCCTAGTAAAAAAAATGCTGAGTTGTTTATACAAATAGGTTCCCTATTTGTAAAAGAATGGGAAGAAGAATTTGGAAAAGAAATATTTTTTTTAGCCGATAGTTTTAATGAGATGCAGGTACCTCGAAAAAAAGAAGATTCAGAGGAAACCTTTCAGCAGCAGCTTTCTGACTACGGGGAAGTAGTGTATCAGTCTTTTAATCAAGGAGATGAAGACGCTATCTGGACAATGCAGGGTTGGACGTTTGGTTACCAGCATGAAGATTGGACTCCTGACCGTTTAAATGCTTTGGTAAAGAAAACACCTGATGAGAAGGTGCTGTTTCTTGATTTGGCAAACGACTACAATTTAAACTGGTGGCACATAGAGCCGGGATGGAAATATTTCAAGGGTTTTTCTAATAAGAAATGGATTTATTCTTTTATTCCAAATATGGGAGGTAAAACACCATGGAATGGTGTATTACAAACTTATGCTGAAGCTCCTATTGAAGCTTTGCACTATAAGAATAAAGGTAATCTGATTGGATTTGGATTTGCTCCTGAGGGTATTGAGAATAATGAGTTAATTTATGAATTGCTTTCTGATATAGGATGGCGCGATGAAAAAATAAACTTGAACCAATGGATTAAAAATTATTGCATAAATAGATATGGTTCGTATTCAGAGACGATGAATTCAGCGTATCAAAATTTTTTACAGTCATGTTATGGAACATTTACTGATCATCCAAGATTTGATTATCAAATGAAATCAACAGTGAATAAAAACTCCGAATTTTTTAATGGAGTAGAGCAGTTTTTAGCCTGCTACGATCAATGTAAAAATTCTATTTTGTATAAAAATGATGCTATAGAATTAACCGCTCAGTATTTAAGTTTGGTAGCAGATGCCCAAGTTAAAGAAGCCTTGCTTCTCAAAGGGAAAGATCAGGAGAATCGGTTGAATAAAGTTTACTCGATTCTGAAAAGAACAGATAGACTGTTACTTTCGCATCCAAATAATAAGTTAGATCGCTGGGTAGGCTTTGCTGAAGCTTACGGAGATAATAGTATTGAAAAAAAATACTATGCTCAAGATGCGAGGCGCATTATTACTAGCTGGGGACCGGGCGTTGGTGATTATGCAGCAAAAATGTGGGGAGGCCTAATCTATTCTTATTATTTAGAAAGGTTAAAAAGTAATAATGATGCAATAATTAAACATTATGTTTTTGATCAAAAAAAATGGGAGGAAAACTGGATCCAAAACGGTGATAAGAATCCTCAGTCCCCATTTAAAAATCCTTTGAAAGAAGCACAAAAGCTCATTAAAGAGAATGCTTGGAAAGATTAAAATGCTTGGTTCCGTATTTAAGCAGAGCTTATGGGTAGTAGATGGCTGGTGAAGTAAAAAAAAGAATTAAAAAAATTGATGGAAAATGTTATCAAATCAAGTTAACTTCATTAAAGTGGAAAAATTAGTTCGGGAAAATTTTACTAGAAGAAAAGCATTAAGAAAAAAAAGTAGTAAAAAAATATTTTTCGTCTTTCTTATTTTATTTATTCTAATATTGGTAATTTATTGAACAATAAAAATTGTCAGCTAATCTAGAATTTTTGTAATGACAAACCTTTCATATAATTGAAATAGAGTGAATAATAATCATGATTAAAAAACAGATTATTTATCAAATATCGGCTTATGGCAAATTTAATAAGTTCTTAGTGCTTGTACAGTATTGTATTTTATAATATTGAAAATTTTATTTGAATATACCAATTATATATTAGTGAATTAAAAATGCTATTTACATGAATATGGTTAGTGAAATTTTAAGAAACGTAGTTTATTCATATTACCCTAAAGATGTTTGTTTTAATACAGAAATTACTAAATATCTTGGCAGTGATGAATATCAAAAATTGTATCAGCGTATTAAAAAGTTTGATCATGAGCACAGACA